>NZ_JANHLK010000056.1 GCF_028682635.1 Pseudomonas putida
GCGCGGTACTCCAGGCGATCCAGTTCGCGGGTCAGGTCATTCAGGGCGAGGAATTGTTCGTCACTGGTTGATGATTGTTGCAGGGTCGCCAGCGACGTCTGCACCTGGGCGATGTGCACGCGGTTGGTGGCGAAGGACAGCAGCATGCCGGCGCTCCACGCCAGTGCCAGGGCGAGCATCAGGGCGTAGCAGATACGGACGGGGTGACTACGCAAGCGGCGACAATAAATGGATTGTTCGTTGAGCACACCGTGCCAGACCGGGTCTACCGGCCAATAGTGTTTCGGATCCGGGTGATTGCCTGACTGCACCGGCAAACTGAACCATAACCCGCGCAACGGCACTCCCCGGACCAACTCGCCAAACAAAGGCGCCATAGCCTGCCGCCAGCGGGCAATACCGTCCACCTGCAGATCGCGGGACAGACGCAACAGGAAATCATGCTGCATCAGATGGCGCATCTGCTCCAGGCCTTCCTGGCGCAAGGGTTCGATCAATTGGTTCAGGCGAGTATCCAGTTCGACGGCAGTGACCCTCGCAGAAAGCGAGCAACCCACCGGCTGCGTCTGACGCGTGGACTGGTCCCATTGACTGTTGCAGACTTGCCACAGGTGCAAGGGCAGCTGCCAGCGCAACACACGAGACAGCGTCCGCAGATTGCGCACCCCCTCCCCCATCGCGCTGACGTCACCGACCTGCTCCTTGCTGAGAGCCCAGACCACCCCATCCAGCCCACGCCAGCGCACAAGGCGACGGCACTGTTGAAGGACTGCGTCAGAGGGCTCGGTTTGCACGCTGCCGCCCCAGATCAGGACAGTGTTCTGCGCGTCGAGCCAGTTCTCAGAGCCCAGATTGGGGGCAATGGCCTTGATTTGTTCCGGTTCGCCAACGACCAGCAGCAGGCGGACTTTGCGATGCCATAAATAGCCGTGTTGTTCTCGCAGATAATGTCCGACAGACTTCCTGGCGCGCCGACTGTGATCTGCCCAAGAGAGGGGCATTGCAATTTGTTTATACGCTTGTGAGAAATAGTCCAGCGCAGCCAGCTTCCTGATACCTACGACTCCAATGCTATCGAGCAGCAGGACAACCAGACACACTACGAGCAACGCTGCCGTCCATTTCAGACGCTCAGTATCACCGGCCACAGAAAGGATGGGGTTGTCGACCCAAACCAGTAATCCCCCGATAACAAACAGACAAAGGACCACAATCCATACACTGACTTGCTTGCTCATAACTAATCCTTGATCCGGGTCATACCGTCGGTTGAACAACGCACCATTGCGCCGATTGATCCTGCAACATGACGAGCTGGGGCTTACGATCCGACGCGGCTTGCTCACTGGCGACAATGAGCGAAATGTTGCCAACCGCACTGGCCGGCAAACCAAAGGAATCATCCAGCACTTGCATGCTGTCGATATCGACTGGGTGTTCGGCAACAGTCATGGCACGCCTCACGTCGTTGAAAAGATTGCGGGGCACCTGAGTACGCCAGACAAAACAGGGCTTGCATCTTTCATCAACTCGCCCCCACAGGAGCGCGTCCTGTAAGGCGGTGGTTTCGGTCGTCATCAGAACAGGCCGATGCACCCATGCCATCGGGGCAAGCTGGTGCCGAGTACAGAACTCAGATGGGGCAAGCAGCACGGCACTGACAGACTCAGCCTGGTCCGCGACGGGCGCTTGAAACACATTGATTTCCAACGACAGAGCAAGGGCAAACGGCTCGGGCTCATCCAGCCACGAGTCCAGCCAGAGCAATCCATCGGCACCATCACCTTCGGCAAACACCACATGATCAGGCACCATCTGGTCGGTGGAACATGCGCGCCACAGCGACAAGATCTCGGCATCGGAGAGCACCTGGTTGTGCCTGATGCGCAGCCGAAGCGGCGCTAAGCCTGCAAAGCGCTGCAATTCCCCACCGAAACCAACGAACACCTGTTCCAACAACTTGGCCAAGCGCCGCTCGTAGTCTTTTTTTGAATGGTTTTGCGTTTCAGGCACCAACTGACTCAAGCGCAACGTCGTCAGCCACTGCTTCAGATAGACAGGTTGCAGCGGCTTGATACCGTTGCGAAGTGCCCTAGCAAGCTGGGCAATACCGGCAGGCGTGCAATAGGATGTGGCCAACACGGCAATTGCGCGCTGCCCATGCTGGATCAACGCTTGCGCCTGCTCCGCCCGGCTCTGGTTCCAACTCTGAGCAAACTGCTGTTGCCGCTCATAGGCCAACAACCGAAACGCAAAGAGCAGCAGCCCGCAGACCACTGGGAAAATCACGGCACAGCACCAAAACCACAGTGTCATCCGCTGCAAGTCGGCAGGCCACAGCAGCACAACCAGGCTTGCACCCAGCAGCAAGCACAGGAGAGTAAAAAGGCACCAGCGACCCTTGCGAGGCGGCGGCGATAGGGTAATTTGCTCGGGCAAAGCCCGAAGATCGACTGGCACGTTATGCCCTCCTTGCCTGGTGCAGTGGGGTTATCAAAGTGCACTTAACAGCTACCAATGCCTTCACCAGAAAACTCCTTATACTCAATATTCTACGAGCAACACTCTGACTAGCCGTGACCAATGCGCGCCCACTGATTTACATTGAATATCATCGGTAACGCGAATCACCGAAGGATTATTTGGTAGCGCTCTCTTACTTAACTCACTGGGTTTTGACTATTAACCACGCAGCGAACAGTTTTAGAACTCAAATGAACCACACCATTGTTCATTTCATATCCGTGAGGGTCAGCTGCGGTTCTATGCACGTTCACTCCCCCACCCCAAATAGGGTTGGCAAAATCTTGACCTCGTACAACTTTTGTCTCTCGCCCAAAATAGTCCTTAAATCTTGGCTCTTGCGGCCCTTGGGGATCTTCTACTGGTGAGTATTGATAATAGTTAGGATCATACCAATCTTGAACCCACTCCAGTCCATTGTCAGACATGGCGTACAGTCCTAGGGGATTCGGCGGAAACCTGTCTACAGGCAAGGGAGTAAAATACTCTGTCTTCCATCCCATTTCTTTGGCAAAAGCTTCACGATCCCAGGAACTGGAAATATTAATACCTCTTGGGCCATCATGTTCTGTTACAGGTCGGCGATCTGTTTTATAGGTACCATCATTTGTGGCCACCATTAGAAATCGCCCGCGACTTCGCGCCGCGTATTCCCATTGGGCTTCCGTCGGCAATGCAAACGGAATATTGCTGACCTGCGCCAGCCATGCACAATATTGTTCTGCTTCATACCAGTCCATATGAGCCGGCGTAGTGGGCTCTGCATTGATATCAATCCAGTTTTCTTGATTTCCGTCATCCACACTTCTCAACTTTAACCCCTTATAATCCAGGTAAAACTGAAAGTTCTTGTTTGTAACTTTAAATTTGTCAATTGAGTAGCTACTCAGCCTTACCTTATGAAGCGGCTTACTGTCCTCATCACCATCATAGGGCAATCTTCCCGGTCCGTATTGCGAGCCAAAGTCACCCATCAAAAACTCCCCACCTTCGACAAACACCAGGTTGCGTTTAATTGCTTTAACGAACTGATCGACCTCATCGGAATTGATTTCAACCACGGAAGCATCTGTCAACTTCGCTGATTGATCACAGCCTGCAAGAATCGACAAGCAGAGAAAAATCAGATTGAGATTAGTATATTCATTCTGGCTATATCACTGGTTCTGAACTGTTAACTGCACAGCGGGCGGTTTTAGCAATCAATACAACGAGACCTTTGTTTTTTACGTAACCATACGGCTCTGCTTTGGTCCGATGCACGTTCACTCCTCCCCCCCAAGCGGGATTGGCATAACTCTGACCACGCGCAACTTTCATGTCGCGCCCGTAATAATCCTTGTACACAGGCTTTTTGGGTCCCTGAGGATCCTTCACCGGCGAGTATTGGTAGTAGTTGGGGTCATACCAATCCTGAACCCACTCCAACCCATTGTCGGACATCGCATACAACCCAATCGGGTTGGGCGGAAATCTGTCTACAGGCAGGGGGGTCACTTCCGCGGTTTTCCAGCCCATCTCTTTGGCAAATGCTTCTCTGTCCCAGGAAGTCGATATATTGATGCCTCTGGAACCATCGAACTCTGTCGAAGGGGCACGAGTAGCCTTGTAGGTTCCATCATCCGTGGCCACCATTAAAAACTGACCACGGCTCCGTGCGGCATATTCCCACTGTGCTTCTGTCAGTAATGCGAAAGGTAAATCAGTAATACTGGCCAGCCAGTTGCAATACCGTTCCGCCTCGTACCAATCCATATGGGCAGGATTATCAGGCATGGAGTTAATTTCCTCCCAGGTGCTTTGATTCCCCCCACCTATAACCCTTAACGCCAAATCGTTGTACCTCAAGTAAAACTGAAAATTCTTGTTGGTGATTTTAAATCTATCAACCGAATAGCCACTCAACTCTACCTTATGCAATGGCTTACTATCCTTATCACTATCATAGGGTAATTTTTCCTTCCCATACAACGAGCCATAGTCCCCCATCCAGAATTCTCCACCCTCGATAAAAACCAGATCATCCTTCACTGACCGAACAAATTGTTCCAATTCAGTCGAAGAAACCTTCGCCTGATATTTTTCCGAAAAACTAATTGCCTGATCACAGCCAATCAGAGCCAGAGGCACAAAAAAACAAACTGCCAATCTTATAATACTCATCATAACTCCTGAAGCTAAGCCAGCTGATCGGAATCTATATTGCACGGACCAAATGTGCATAACCTGGGATAATGCAAGTTAGGCAGATCATTGAACAGATAATGTTCACTATCGTTCATGGCCAAAGCGTAGCCCCAAGCAATGTCGTTTTTCAAACGATCATAGACTGCTGCCAACTCATCGTGGGCCCTGGATCTGGCCTTATGAAAGTCCCTTTCCCGGTTGAATCCTTCTTGAAGGAAGTCAATTAGTTGCTGCTCTTGCTGCTTTATGACGACAGGCTCATCACCTTGGGCCAAACTGGTGCCGTCCGGGGTCATGCGACACAATACTTTGCCCCATTCGGCCTGTGTCTGGATGCTTCTCAACACGCAACTCACTGCGTCTTTACGATCTTTATAAATGTCAGGAATCAAACCATCGCCGCGGTTTTCAAGATCCAAGTGATCCCATATGCCATGACGAGTCAAAAGGTACAATAATATCCCCTTAGCTTCAGGGGTATATCGCAGCAAGTCTTGCCGACGGGAAATAACGTTTTTTGCGAGTTGATTGCGCCGCTTGGAGGACTCCAGATTTGTTTTATTTTTATTCGCAACAATGTCTATAAAATCGAAAAAATCACTCCGAATAGAGTCAACACTATCCTCAACTTTTCCATAACCCTCATATAGGTTATTCCTTACATCATCCATACGCATAACGCAATATCGACTGTAAGTCGCAAATGCGTCTTTCGCCACCAACTCAAAAAAACTGTAATTCAACCGATACAACTGATAAATCAGCCAAGTCCCAAACTCCACAATCGTTTCAACACCCACCTCGCAAATCAGTCCACCCTTGGCCCCCAAACCCCAGCACAAACTGGCGGCCACATGAAAGCAGAACCGGCCATTGATAAAAGTGCAGTGAAACTTGCCACCGATACCGGCGCCCATCAGGCCGGAGACGCTGCTGCTGATCGTGCAGAAATCAGTGAACTCAGCGGCTTTACCCACAATGCCCTCAGGGCGGCCTTCCATGCCCGGTGGTGGCGTGGGTTTGAGCCATTGCAGGCCGCCCGTGAGGCTGCCTTCGGCGCGAACGCCGGCGAAAGCTTCGCCGGAGAGTTGCAGGCCTTCGTCCTCTTCGGCCATTTGCTGGTGGAACACCGCTCCGCGCGACCGGCGATTGTAGAAGCGCGGCAAGCGGCCGCCGGGTTGTCCGGCAAGCAGTTGGCGATCGCCTTTGACCACCACCTGCGACTGTTCCTCCAGCAGCACCGAAGCACCGATGAAGCCACTCAACGCCGGGGTTACGTACAGTCTTAGCAGGCCCATGTCGAAGACCTGTCCCTGGCTGCCGGTGTAAGACAGTGACCAACCCAGGCGGTCCGGCACGTAGGCGGTCAGGTTGACCGTGCCCGAGGCCAGGGTCAGGCTGGCCTTGGCCTCGCCCTTGATGGACGCTTGGCCCTGCTGCAGATCGAATTCGGCATTGGCCCCGAGGTTGGAGGCAAAACGCATGAACTGCGCACCGCCGGACACATCGACGTTGGCGCTCAGCGCTTTGCTCTCGCCCTGCAGACTGTTGTTCCAGCTTTCTGCCCAGTCAAACAGCACGACGTCTCTTTTCAGTTCGTCCAGATCGAAATCCGCGCCGCTCCACTTGAGGACATCCTGGAGTTCAAGCTTTAATTTGGGCCACTGCAAGGTGCTCAGTTGCTGGGTGAGTTTTTGCGTATCAATGCGGACGTTGCCGTTGTTGTCCTTGCTGTAGATGCTGGCTGTGGCCGATGCCTTGTCCTTGCCTTTGAGCGAGACGGTGTGCAGTTTTCTACCGTCCTGGGTGCTGGTGAAATAGCCTTTTTTGACGTAGACATAGGGTTTCGATTTGCCCCGGCGTTGGTTTTTCACCTTTTGACCCGCGAGCGGAACAAGTTCGACCACATCGTCATAGCTCATGCCGGTTTGCGAAAACTCGCCCAGTTTTAATTGCAGTGCCTTTCTTTTACTTTCCAGCTCGCTCTCTGCCATTAACAGCGCCATGCTGTGGCGGTCCGCTTCAACGGGTGCCAATATCGCGCTGGCGCTGGCAAGGCCATAGGTTTCCAGCACACTCGAATAATGGGCATTGGCCTGGTGAAACTGATCCATGCGAAAGCTCATTTCGCGCCAGTGGTATTCAAATTCACCTGCTTGATGGTCGGCGATGAAGACCAGTTCCTCGGTTTTCGGGCGGAAATAGCACTGGACGGAGTCACAGTACGCCACGACGACGGAGCCCTGCTTGCAGCTCTGGGTTTCGGCCAGTATGTATTTGTCCTTGCTCATATTTGCAGGCTCCACGGTCATTCCAGCGATAGTCGTATGTTTTGTGGGTTAATGCCGTGATGTTGCTGGGTGTAGCCGTTTTCATCGGTCACTCCCCGTACAACGCTGCCATCGGCGGCTTCAATTTCATAAGCCTGATAGGGCACGGGCTGGCCGTTGGTTTTGTCCTTGAGCTGGAATCCGGCGTGCATCGGATCTGTAAAGACAGGGTCTTGCGGCACCACCGCGGCCAAAGCCTCTTCAAGCGAAGCGGAAGCACCCCAGTTGATGATTCCATCCTTGAATTTGACGAAGACGCCACGACTGAGCAGGGTGATGCCGTTCTGCGCGTTGAGGATCAGTTCGCCATTCACGCTGGTGATCGTCAGACCCTTGTCCGCTAGCAGGCTCGACATCGCTCTGCGCCTGGATGTCCACCGCCCCACGTGCGGCAAACAGCTTGAGCCCCAATTTGCTGGCGAACAGGCTGATAGCCTCGCCTGCCACTGCGCGCAAGCTTTTGCGAGCGCTGATATCGAGGCTTTCACCCGCGGTGACGGCGAGGGTTTGCTCAGCCGACAACTGAATATTGGCGGGCGTGGTCAGTGCAATTCCCGCAGGGGCCGAGGCGATCATGCCCGCCTCCTTGAGACGGACCAGCGCCTCCTTCAATCCCTGTTGCGATTGCATGTCTGCTGGCAGTGCACCCGATGCAATAGCGCTCTCGGTCAAGCTACTGACCAGTTGCAGCGCGTTGTTCAGCTGCGCCAGGGCTTCATTCATGTCGAGCATGTCGCCTTGCGCTTTCGGTTGTTTGTCAGCACTGATGAACAGCCCCTTACCTGCCCGGATGGCGCCATGACCATCGCTCCTCAGCTCAAACCCTTCCCCCCGCTTCTGCTTCTGCGCATCCACCAGATGCCCCAGGTTCAACTGGCTCTTGCCACTGTGTTCAGTGCTGAGCTTGACGTGCTCCTCGCCGCGGTTGTCCTCCATGCGCAGCTTGTTGTTCGCCGGGGTGCGCAGCACGTTGCGGGTGTAGTCGCGTTTGCGCAGGGTCACGTGGTCCGGGTGGTCGCTGTCGTGCAGGGCGTGGGCGATGTAGGGGCGGTCGGGGTCGCCCTGTTCGAAGGCGATGGCCACTTCGGTGCCGCAGATCAGCGGCAGGTGCAGGCCGTGGGTGTCGCCGGCGTAGGGGCGTGCCTGGCGGAGCCACATGCTTTCCTGGCCGAGCTTCCAGGGGTCGCGATCGAAGAGGAAGTTGACCTTGTAGCGGCCTTCGAGGTCGATTTCGGCGTAGGGGTCGTTGGCTTTGCCGCTGGTGACGCGGGCCGGCAGGGTGCCGGCGACGATCGGTTTGGGCGGGACCGGCGGGCGGAAGCAGACCATTTCCGCGTAGGGGATGGCCTCGAAATGCACTTCGATACTGCGGTCGCGGGCGGCGCGGGTGTGCAGGCCGGTGATCACCGCGCCGGGGGTAAAGGCCTGGGGCGCGCCGGCGATTTTCAGCACCTGCCCCGGCGTCAGAGTGGCGCTGCTGCTGGCGCCGCTGAGGTGGGTCTGGCT
>NZ_JANHLK010000057.1 GCF_028682635.1 Pseudomonas putida
ACTGCACAGCCGCGACACCGGCCAGTTGATCGACAGCGAAGAATTCCGCTACGACGCCGCAGCGAACCGGCTGAACTTCAATACCAGCCAGTTTGACCACGTCAAAGACAACCGCCTGAAGCGCTGGCGGGATCAGGAATATGCTTACGATGCGTGGGGCAACCTGATTGAGAAACGCAGTGGGATGGGCAAGCTGCAGACGTTTGTTTATGACTGTGAAAATCGGTTGGTGCGGGCTGAGACGTTGGTGAATGGCAGGCTGGAGAGTACCGGTGCGTATCGGTATGACAGCCTGGGGCGGCGGGTTGGTAAGGTTTCAGAGGTCAACGGCAAGACCGAGCAGAAGCACTTTTTGTGGCAAGGCCTGCGGATGTTGCGCGAAGAGCGTCCGGGGCAGAGCAGTCTGTATCTCTATGAGCCGGGGAGTTACGCGCCGTTGGCGCGTGTCGACCAGGCGGAAGGTGAGGAGCGGAAGCTTTACTACTTCCACACTGATCAGATTGGTACGCCGTTGGAGATGACCGACGCGCACGGGAGCATTGTCTGGCAGGCGACGTACAAGGCGTGGGGTTCGGTTGAAAGGCTGGCGGTCAATGATGTCGAGCAGAACCTGCGGTTTCAGGGGCAGTATTTTGATGACGAGACGGGGCTGCACTACAACACGTTTCGGTATTACGATCCGGAGGTGGGGCGGTTTGTTACGCAGGATCCGATTGGGTTGATTGGCGGGGAAAACCTGTATCAATACGCTCCTAATTCCATAGGTTGGAGCGATCCGTGGGGGTGGAGTTGCAATCGTCCCGGTGGCTACAAAGCTGGTGATGTTGATGCCCACGGTAACCTGTCTCCTGGTGTTAATAGGGCATCGGGCCACAAAAATATTTCGGAAGATAAACTAGTTCAGTCACACCATTTTATCCAAGATGAGTGGGCGAAAAGAAATGTCACAGGGTATAAGAGAAACGAGGCGCCTGCTATTCTTCTAAAAAGCTCTTCGGGAGAACCTCATGCGATTATCTCATCGCTTCAGCGAACTAGACGGCGAATTTCTGGGTTTGGTGGAACGATTAAGGAAGAGTTTGGTGTCGCCTACAAAGAATTAATTGACGCTGGCGTTGATCCTGGCGCTGCGAAAAAGGCTGCCAGTAGATCGTATAAATATTTTGACTCATTAGGGGCGTTTCAATGACTCTAAGTTATACAGAAGTAAATCCGCCTGCGTCGGCAGCGATGATTAATGAAGCGGTCCGCTTGTTGGGGGTCGATGAGGATGTATGGGTTGCCAGGTTTTGGGCTCTCTATAATGGAGCCTTGCTTGATGATCAAGTGCTGATTTATTCGACGGAGGAAATAGCTGAGCGCAATAAAACATATGATATAGACAAGGACTTTCCAGGGCAGCTTTTGGTGGGTGATGACTCTGGTGGCAGGCTTGTTCTGATTGATAGATCTGCCGAAGATAAATTTTATCTCATAGGCTCTGGTGATCCATTTTTAGACGATGCGGAAATATTTTTCTCAGTTGAAGAATTGGTAGCGTATGTCCTTGAAGATGGCAACGAATTGCCGGACTCCGTAAGTATTTTGGCAATAGGTAAAGCTAAAGCCACTTTGCAAGAAATTCTGGAAATCAAGAAAGGATTAGGGTTGAGCCATTCGGTGAAAGATCTGAAAGAGAAACTCGAAAAAGAAAATGAGGTAGTTCTGAAAGAGGTAAAAGCTGCCAAATACGAGAGTGTTTTAGCTAGATATCGACATCTGATTCGGTTCGATAACTAGTTGGGGCGCTGATCTAGGGTTTGTGCTGATGAACTTCTAGAAAATACTCCTTGGCATCAGCCCAACACCTCAATCACCTGTACTACGGCAGCGGCCACCTGCACCAACTCAACCTCGATGGACAATTGATCAGCGACATCGAGCGCGACGACCTGCACCGCGAAGTCCTGCGCACCCAGGGCACGCTCACCAGCTGCTTCGGCTACGACGCCATGGGCCGCAAGAGCTGGCAGTTCGCCTCGCGCCTGCCGGCGGAAAAACTCTCGCGCCTGCACAACCCCGGCATCCAGCCCGACCTGCTGGTGGAGCATGCGTACAACCCGATCCACCGCCGTCACCAGTACGACCCGGCCGGCGAACTCACCCGCACCCTCGACAAACTGCGCGGCGAGATCAAGTACGAGTACGAAGCCAACGGCCAGTTGCACAGCCGCGACACCGGGCAGTTGATCGACAGCGAAGAATTCCGCTACGACGCTGCGGCGAACCGGTTGAACTTCAACACCAGCCAGTTTGACCACGTCAAGGACAACCGCCTGAAACGCTGGCGGGATCAGGAATATGCCTACGATGCGTGGGGCAACCTGATTGAAAAACGCAGTGGGATGGGCAAGCTGCAGACGTTTGTGTATGACTGTGAAAATCGGTTGGTGCGGGCTGAGACGTTGGTCAATGGCAAGCTGGAAAGTACCGGTGCGTATCGGTATGACAGCCTGGGGCGACGGGTTGGCAAGGTTTCAGAGGTCAACGGCAAGACCGAGCAGAAGCACTTTTTGTGGCAAGGCCTGCGGATGTTGCGGGAGGAGCGTCCGGGGCAGAGCAGTTTGTATCTGTATGAGCCGGGGAGTTATGCGCCGTTGGCCCGGGTGGATCAGGCAGAGGGTGAAGAGCAGAAGCTTTACTACTTCCATACTGATCAGATTGGTACGCCGTTGGAGATGACTGACCGTGAAGGGCAGATTGTCTGGCAGGCGACGTACAAGGCGTGGGGGGCGGTTGAAAAGTTGGTGGTCAATGACGTCGAGCAGAATCTGCGGTTTCAGGGGCAGTATTTTGATGACGAGACGGGGCTGCACTACAACACGTTTCGGTATTACGATCCGGAGGTGGGGCGGTTTGTTACGCAGGATCCGATTGGGCTTAGTGGTGGGACGAATCTATATCACTACGCAGCAAACCCTTATGGATGGATTGATCCTTGGGGTTGGATGGCGTTTTGGAAGCCCCTCAAACCTGATGGAATGGGACACCACCCATTCCCGCGGGCGCATGCCAATACCCATGGTTTTCCGGAACTGGGAACAAAACTGGACTCGCCATCATGGTTTCCAAATGAGGTAGCCGGGTCAGATGAACTTCACAAAGAATTTCACGAGGCAATTAAAAAAGAGGGGGTGCCATTCAACAAAAAGTTCTCCGGCACCTCTGATGAATTAGTAGGTAAATTAAACAAAGCTTATGAAGGATTTCCTCAAAAAGGCACGCTGAAAATACCTAGAACAGGTCAGGTGCTTGCTGAAAATATTACCATAGGGGATGCATTGAAAAAGTCTGTTGGTAAAGGATCTAATCTAAAGTCGGCGGGAGGTTGTGCATGAAGAATATAGCAAAAATCGAGATATTTGAACCTGGGATGGTTGTTTTTGATCCGGTCGCGTTGAATGACTTTATAATAAATAATGGTATAACTTCCAGTAACTTGTTAGATTGCTTTTTGAATAGCGAAAAGCTTGGGTTGCGCGCGGTGGAAGAAGGGGTTGTTTTTCCCCTCTATCAAATTCCGGAGATGGAATACAGTATTTTTTTAAAGGGGGTAGGGCAAAAGTCAAGCTTTAGTGATTCGGTAAATAAATTTTGTTATTCTGGGATTCCGCTGAAAGTTGTTTCTGGGTTGGTTGTTGTTGCAGATTTGAATGCGCTTATGGATTGGGATAGTGAGTTTTTTCTGGGTTATAGAGATGCGTGTGTTGATGGTCTAGGAAATAATGATTATCTAGATGTTGAGAATGGCTTATATGATCTAAGTATTAGTGGTTTTAAGGGGCTCAATGACCCATTTGTTTCTCTGGGTTATGAATTGGAGTTTACGTCCGTAGGGCAGCTTCCGAAGCTTTCAAATGATGCTTCAACTGATGATTGGGATTTCTCCATTGTTTGAGTACATACAGGAGCTGAATGAAAGAAGGCTTGTTTGCGGGGGGGATAGATGGGTGTACTGCAGATGTCGAAATCCGATCCGAAAGTGGCTAGTTCTGATCTAGAGTCGCTGTAAAACGAAGTCGGGCATACGTTGCCTGAAGGTTTTAGAATTTTATATTTAGCTCATGACGGTGGGGTAGCAGATAGAGATTGGTGGGACAGTGGTGATGAATATGAGCCTGTTCGAATAAAGAAATTTAAAGCAGTTGCAGCTAGTGGTGCTTTTGATGCTGCAGAGACAAAATATTTAAGCGGCTGTTATGCAGTGATGACCTCTAAAAATGTGATACCTAAAACATTGCTGCCGTTTGCGACTGACGATGGTGGTAATTTTTTCTGTGTGGATTTGCCTGATGGTGATGTGTGTTTTTACGCAACTGATTACTTTGATCCGAATAGTAGTTATGCCGCCAATCATGCAAAGGCCTATCGTTGGCTCGCAAGTTCGTTTGACGCTTTTGTTGAGGGTTCAAAGGGCGAATCTGAGATCGACCTGTAAAATCGAAGGCCAGAGGAGCTGTGACAGGGATCGCGATGACCTGCACAGCGAGGCGGACAATGATTGTCATTTTCCGCTTTTTTCACTAACACCGGTCTGGATTACGGTGTTTTATCAAACCAAACACTAGGGAAGTACTCATCTCGCAGCAATCATCCACAGCCGCTTCAACGGTGACTGGTCAGCTGATCTCCACCTTCCGCCACGGCAAAGGATTTCTGGTTTTTATTCTGCTGTTCGCAATTGTATTGTTGTGCTTGGTAGGAGTTTGTTATGGAAAAAGAAGTTTCGGTGGTTGAGGCGTTGAAAGGCTTTATGTCAGAAATGCGAGATTGGGAGACGGCTTTTCGCGATGAGCAAATGAGCCTGATCGATGCGGAAAAAATACCTCTGACTGTGATAAAAAGTATGAACTCGAGCTTAAGAAGGTTTTAACCAGGTTTTCTGTGTCAGATGAGCGAAGCTGGGCTAGGCTTGTAGATCTCGGTTGTGGGTCTCCTCCGACTTATGATCCAGAGAGGGATGTAATAAACAAGCCTGTTCAAGAAGGTAAAAATTACGCTGTGGTTGTCGAGCAGATGGCTAGGCTAAAGGCTGCATATAAGTTTGTTCTAAAAGATACTGGAAATGGTTGGCTGATAGTGAAAAAAGAAACAAAAAGTGGTGATAAGTGGAAAAAAACCGCTCTCTGATGTTTGTATGTAAACGGTGTAGCGCTCCGTTGTACTGGTGGCGCAGCATTTCATGGATGTGTTTGGTTGTTCGTTGGTAGTTAAAACTAGTGGGGTTTGTGCCGTTCTTTAAAATTTTATCTCTAGAGTGGCTTAAGGTTTTCTTAAGCCACTTTCCTCTTTAATCTAAAAATGCTGTGCAAGCGCGTTCTTACAATTCACGCTAAAAATGATTAGTAATTGAACGAATCCATTTTCGCGACTTCGGCGGTGAGCAGTACGCTATCGACCTCGACGAAGCCGGCAACATGACCGGTCTCAAGCTGCCGGATGGCAACCGGTTGGGGTTCAAGTACGACGACTTTTCGCGTTTGCTTGAAGAAACCGATCCACTGGGTCGCAAGATCAAATACAAGTACCACCTCGGCACTACGTTGGTCACCGAAACGACTTTCCTGGACGGCAGCACCTGGCAGGCCCGCTATGACGCCAAGGGCAACTTGATCGCCGAAGTCGACGCCCTGGGCAATAAAACCGAATACCTCAACGGCGACGACGGCCTGCCACACACCATCATCGATGCAACCGGCAAGTCCAAATACCTGTGGTGGAACTCCCTGGCCCAGGTCGAACGCTTCCAGGATTGCTCCGGTAAAAACACCACCTACCGCTTCGACGAGCGCCACCATCTGGTCGCCGTCACCGACGCGCTGGGTCAGACCACCACGCTGGAGCGCAAGCCCGACGGCGAAGTGCTGCGCATCCGCCACCCGGACGGCAGCGCCGAATCGTTCACCTACAACGCCCTCGGCCAAGTGCTGACGCACACCGACGGCAAAGGCCAGACCACGCGCCTGCTGCGCACCGCCCGTGGCCTGCCGAGCAGCCGCCAGGACGCCAAAGGCCAGCGCATCCGCTACGAGTACGACCCGGCGATTCGCCTGACCGCGCTGATCAACGAAAACAACGCGACGTACCAGTTCGCCTACGATGCGTGCGACCGGTTGATCGAAGAAAAACGCATCGACAACCTGACCCGGCGTTTCAGCTACAACCTGGGCGGGCATCTGACCCAGGTCGATGAAACCGGCTACGGCGAACGCGGTGAACGGCCACAACGTCGTACCGAATTCGAGCGCGATAGCATTGGCCGGTTGCTGGCCAGACTCAATGCCGATGCCCGTCAGGATTATGTGTATGACGACGCTGATCGCCTGCTGTCGATCCAGCGCCTGCCGACCGCGCAGGGTAAGCAACTGGGTGTCAGCGAAGAAACGCTCGAATTCGCCTACGACCTGCTCGGCAGGCTGATCCAGGAGAAGACAGCGCAAGGCGCCTTGTCCTACGAATACGATCCACTGAGCAACCTCACCACGTTGACGCTGCCCACCGGCCAACACCTCAATCACCTGTAT
>NZ_JANHLK010000058.1 GCF_028682635.1 Pseudomonas putida
TTGAACTTCAACACCAGCCAGTTTGACCACGTCAAGGACAACCGCCTGAAGCGCTGGCGGGATCAGGAATATGCCTACGATGCGTGGGGCAACCTGATTGAGAAACGCAGTGGGATGGGCAAGCTGCAGACGTTTGTATATGACTGTGAAAATCGGTTGGTGCGGGCTGAGACGTTGGTGAATGGCAAGCTGGAGAGTACCGGTGCGTATCGGTATGACAGTTTGGGGCGACGGGTTGCCAAGGTTTCAGAGGTCAACGGCAAGACCGAGCAGAAGCACTTCTTGTGGCAAGGCTTGCGGATGCTGCGTGAGGAGCGTCCGGGGCAGAGCAGTCTGTATATCTATGAGCCGGGGAGTTACGCGCCGTTGGCGCGTGTCGACCAGGCGGAAGGTGAGGAGCGGAAGCTTTACTACTTCCACACTGATCAGATTGGTACGCCGTTGGAGATGACTGACGCGCACGGGAGCATTGTCTGGCAGGCGACGTACAAGGCTTGGGGGGCGGTTGAAAAGCTGGCGGTCAATGAAGTCGAGCAGAATCTGCGGTTTCAGGGGCAGTATTTTGACGATGAGACGGGGCTGCACTACAACACGTTTCGGTATTACGATCCGGAGGTGGGGCGGTTTGTGGCGCAGGATCCGATTGGTTTAGCTGGCGGAGTCAATCTGTATCAATATGCTAATAGCGCTATTGGTTGGATCGATCCATTGGGGCTTTGCTCCAAAGCGCTAAGCAACAATATGACAAAAAGTGGAACTCCCCGCCCCGCAAACTCCGCTGCTCATCACATCGTTGGTGATACTGCCAAGCTTGCAGCTCCTGCGAGAGCGGTCCTGGCAAAGCATGATATTCATGTGGATGATGCAATCAACGGAGTGTTTTTGCCTAATCGTAATAACGTTGACTCGAGCGTGCCAGGGATCCTGCATAATGGTAAGCATCCAAATTCTTATTTTGAGAATGTTAACCAGCTTATAATTAGTGCAGATAAGGCTGGTGGCAAGCCGATGGTTTTGAAGACAATCGATAGAATCCGAAATACATTACTAACGAGTCCACGGGACGCTCAGTGGTCCGGATTATTTTGGTGATTTATGAAAATTTATTCAATAACGCAAAATGACAAATATAAAACATTGGTCGATGCGGATCAAGTGGAAAGTCTGCAGGAGTTCGCTACAAAGCTTGCATATGGTGACGCAATTTTGGAGTCTGAAAACCAGTGTTATCGCGTTGTATATAATAGTGATGATAAAAACAAACCGGCACTTTCTGATTTTTTTACATTTTTCAGGCCTATCTTGGTTGTCTCTGAAAAAGCATATGAGGCGCTTGGTTTTTTGCAGGTTTTTCCTACGGTTAAGTTGCTCGGGCCGCGTGCGGGGGATGTCGCAGTATTTGTTGCCGAGGTTCTATCAGATGCATTTGATGTTGATCAATCCGATTATGATAAGGGGGAGGGTGGGTATGTAGTTTACAAAGCGGTGTTAAATATTCCCGAGAATTACAAGAGTGAGATTTTTCGCATTCCTGAAAATCCGCAAGTTCTATATGTCAGTCAAGTGTTCAAAGATGCTGTAGAGTCGCAGGGCCTGAGAGGGGTCGCTTTTAAGGAGGTTGCACAGAGTTGTTGAGTGAATAAGCGGAAAAGGGGACAGATTTATTTTGGACCGTTTTTCGTTTTTCCCTAAATAAATCTGTCCCCTTTTTCGCTCTTTTTCGCTGCAGGTTGACGGGCGTAAAGCTCCGGTGTCGACTCTTACTTCCGTCGATTTGAATGCCTGGAGTGAGAAAGTCACCATCAAGGACGAGACCGGGAATCCGATGCTATCAACGGTGTGCACCGGCATCATGAGCCATGACCTGTTCCTCACCACTCTGGATGTATTGCTGGATGTTGATCGCGCCAGCAACGATGAGACGGCGCCAAGTCTGGCCTGAGGAATTCATATTCCTAAATGATATAAATAGATAATTATTTATTCCTTTTGTTGTTGTGGCAGGCAGTGCACCTTTGAGGCCTGCCCCTTCATCCGCAAGGGTCGACATCAGACAGGAAGCCTCAACATGACCATCAAAGCGATCAACGTCCGCAACCAGTTCAAGGGCATCATCAAGGAAATTCTGGAAGGCGAAGTGGTGTCCGAAATCGACGTGCAAACGGCATCCGGCATTGTCACCTCGGTGATTACCACCCGCTCGGTGCGCGACCTTGAACTGAAGGTTGGGAGCGAAGTGATTGCCTTCGTGAAATCCACTGAAGTCTCGATTGCCAAACTCTGAATCCGAGGTTCAACGCCTGACTAATTATCACAGGTACAAAAAGCCCGGCTGATCAGGCCGGGCTTTTTGTTGGGTACTGCGGTGCAGCGATGGGGTCAGGCGACGGTATTGCCTTGCAGACGATCCGAACCATCGGCGGCGACGGTGTTGCCCTGCAGGCGATCAGAGCCGTCGGCGGCGACGGTGTTGCCTTGCAGGCGGTCGGAACCATCGGCGGCAACGGTGTTGCCTTGCAGACGGTCCGAACCATCGGCAGCCACACGATTTTCGATCAGGCGGTCAGAACCACCCTCAGCCACTCGGCTTTCAATCAGACGATCCGAGCCACCTTCAGCCACAACAGGCGCAGCAGAGGTAGCGGCAAAAGCGTTAACTGCAAAAACCGAGAAAGCGATGCTGAGGAGGGTTTGGCGTTTCATGATCGTGTGCTCCGGGTGTTGTTGGTTGGTATGGAGCTGATGTTACGCCGCACAGTTTTTAAGAGAACTTCATTGAGTTAATGGTGACTATTGACGTAGTCAATGGAGGATTCGGTGATCCTTGTGGATTCGTGGCGTTAGCGGGAAATCAGTCCGTGATCAAGGGCGTACTTGACCAGTGCCGCCGGTTTGTCGATGTTTAGCTTGCGCCGAATGCTCAGGCGATGGGTTTCCACGGTGCGCACGCTGATGTCCAGTTCCCGGGCCATTTCCTTGTTGTTCAGGCCCTGGGCCATTTTCGCCAGCACCTGGCTTTCCCGCGGTGTGAGTTCGTTGTCGGTGTTCCTGTCGGCAATCAGCCGCTGGGCGATGTCGGCGCTGTAGAAGGTGCCGCCGCTGGAGATGGCTTCGATGGCGGCGATGATTTCCCGGGACGGGGCATTCTTCAGCACGTAGCCGCTGGCGCCGGAGCGCACCGATTCACTGACGTATTCGTAATTGTCGTACATGCTCAGCACCAGCACCTTGAGCGACGGGTACTGGCTGCGCAGCACGCGGGTCAGTTCCAGGCCGTTCATGTCCGGCAGGCTGATGTCGACCAGCAGCAGGTCCGGTTGGCAGCGCCCGACCATCTCGATGGCCTCGGCGCCGTTTTCCGCTTCGCCGACCATTTCCAGGGGCGACATCACGGCCAGTAGCGCCTTGATGCCGTCGCGGACCAGGGAGTGATCGTCGACCAGGGCGACGCGGATCGGGGAGGGCAGGTTCATGCAAGGTTCACTCTTGTAGTTTTGCGCCAGGTTTCATCGGCAGCCGTACGTCCAGCTCGCTTCTGCCTGGCATCGAGATCAAATCGAAACGCCCGCCAAAATGTTCGACGCGTTCGCGGATGTTACGCAAGCCAATGCCGGCCTGGCGACGTTCGACCTGGGCAACATTGAACCCCATGCCGTCATCGACCAGCGTCAGCCGCACGGACTGTTCACAACCGCGCAGGCTGATGGACACGTTTTTCGCCTGGGCGTGACGTTCGATGTTGGTCAGGCCTTCCTGGACGATGCGGAACAGCGCAACAGCGGCGCCGTCGACCAGTTGGCAGTCGAATTCATTTTCGTCGTAGGTCACGGTCAAGCCGCTGCGCTGCTGGAATTCCGCAGCCAGTTGGCCGATGGCGGCTGGCAGGCCAAGGGTATCGAGCAAGGATGAGCGCAGATCGTGGGAGAGACTGCGGACTTCGCCGATGGCTTCGCCCAGGCGCTCGGTGGCGTCTTTCAACGTGTTCAAGCCTTTGTCGTGGTTTTGTCCGTTTTCCAGCAAGTGGCTGGCCAGTTCGAACTGGAACTTGATCGAGACCAGCACCTGACTGATGCCGTCGTGCAGTTCACGGGAAACCCGCGAGCGCTCTTCCTCCTGCAGGCTGACGATGCGCTGGGTCAGGCGCTGCAGTTTCTTGTCGGCCAGGCGATGCTCGCTGACGTTGAGGGTCATGCCGGTGGCGAAGACAAACAGCACCGCCACCAGCGCCACCACGGCAATCGCCATCATGGTCTTGCGGATGCCCTGGGCCACTTCGGCACGGGCCTGCTGGGTGGCGCGCTCGACGTCTTCGAGGTAGATGCCGGTGCCGAGCATCCAACCCCAGCGATCGAGCATCACTACGTAGGCGAGCTTGTCGGTGACCTGGCCGGAGGAGGGCTTGTTCCAGGCGTAGCGCTGGAAGCCTTCGCCCGATTGCGCACTCTTGAGCAGCGCCTGGATCACCGGCAGGCCGTGGGGGTCCTTCATGTCCCACAGGTATTGGCCCACCAGTTCCGACTGGCGTGCGTGCATCAGGCTGCGGCCTTCATGGTCGTAGACGAAGAAATAGCCGTTGATGCCGAAGCTGAGCTTGCGCAGTTCTTCGAGCACCTGTTGCTGGGCGCGCTGATCGCCCTGGCCGTTGTCGTACAGCGGCTCGATCAGGCTTTTCGCCATTTCGACGTAGTTTTTCAGTTCCGCGCGCTTGCTCATCAGGATGCTGTCTTCGATCAACTGCGCCTGTTGATCGCCCAGTTGGCGGTTGAGCGAAATCACCAGGGCGCAGATGACGGCAATGGCCAGCACCAGCGGCAGAATGCCGAGGGCGACGATCTTGTGTTTGAGCTGCATGTTCATTCCTGCCCGCGCGAGGGGTGGGGATCATATGCCAAAGATACGCTTGGCCTGTAGCGTTGCTGGACGGAATGCTCTTTGTAGGAGCTGCCGAAGGCTGCGATCTTTTGATCTTGAAAAATCAAAATCAAAAGATCGCAGCCTTCGGCAGCTCCTACAGGGGGTTTGCGTTTCAGCCGGCAGATTTTTGGAGTCTACGTAGAACTACGTAGGTGGTGTGTACGTAGTAACGCGGATTTATTTGTGGACGCCATGCGCGGATATTGGGCCAGCTCCGCTCAGCGGACACAATTATAAAAATTACCGCCGCAGTCACGAGCTGTCGGCAGGAGACCCCCTATGCCCCGTCTGGCTAAACACCTCGCCTGGTTTGCCGTGGCTGTCCTGGGAGCGATTGCGCTGAGTGTCGTGGCCCTGCGCCGCGGCGAAGCGATCAACGCCCTGTGGATCGTCGTCGCAGCCGTCGCCATCTACCTCGTTGCCTACCGCTACTACAGCCTGTTCATCGCCAACAAAGTGATGCAGCTGGACCCCAATCGTGCCACTCCCGCTGTACTCAACAATGACGGTCTGGACTACGTGCCGACCAACAAGCACGTACTCTTCGGTCACCACTTCGCGGCCATCGCCGGCGCGGGGCCGCTGGTCGGTCCGGTCCTGGCGGCGCAGATGGGCTATCTGCCCGGCACGCTGTGGCTGATTGCCGGCGTGGTGCTGGCCGGTGCCGTGCAGGACTTCATGGTCCTGTTCATGTCCACCCGCCGCAACGGCCGTTCGCTGGGCGACATGGTCCGCGAAGAG
>NZ_JANHLK010000059.1 GCF_028682635.1 Pseudomonas putida
GATCGTCAAGGTCGGTTGAATGACATGCTGTCAGCCGAGGATCAGCGTTGCTACCTCAGGGTGACGGCAGGTAGGCCATCGCGCGCGATTCGCCCATCAACAGCGGATGATTGAGCTCCGCACAGGCGCGCAGGTATTCGGCGACCAAGGTGATCCGCTTGAGCTTGCGCAGGTCCTCGCTGTAGTACATCCAGAACTGTCGAGTGACCTCCACCTGGTCCGGCAATACTTCGCACAGGCGCGGGTCGGGACCTGCGAGAAAGCACGGAAGGATGGCCAGCGCGCGCCCCTCCAGCGCTGCATGATACTGGGAGACTACGCTGGTGCTACGCAGGCGGCTTTGCGCGCCGGGCAGCAGATCGTTCAGGTAGAGCAGCTTGAAGCTGAACGCCAGGTCCTCGACATAGGTCACGAAGGGGTGACTCGCCAAGTCCTCGCTATGGGTAATCGGTGGATGATTGGCCAGGTACTCCGGTGTCGCATACAGACGCAAGCGGTAGTCGCATAGGCGCGAGCACACGTAGGGACCGCGCTCGGGACGCTCCAGGGTGATAGCAATGTCCGCCTCGCGTCGTGACAGGTTGACGAAGTGCGGGACCGGCAAAATGTCCACTGAGATATGCGGATAGTGAATGATGAAGTGACTCATCTGCGAGGTGATGAAGCACGAGCCGAAGGCTTCGGTACAGCCGATGCGCAGGTGCCCGGCAAGCCCCCCGGTGGTTCCCGAAACCTCCCCACAAGCTGCCAGCAGGGTACTTTCCAGTGTTTCCGCATGACTGATCAGGCGCTGCCCCTCGACAGTCATGACGAAACCCGACGCTCGTGACTTCTCGAAAAGCAGCGCGCCAAGGCTTTGCTCAAGGGCGCGGATGCGCCGCGACACCGTGGTGTAGTCCACCCCCAGGCGGCGTGCTGCGCCACTGGCGGTGCGAGCACGAGCGACCTCGAGAAAGAAACGCATATCGTCCCAATTCACGTGAGTTTGCGTTGTGCGATTTTGCATATTCATCAGGCTTTTCTGCCAATTCTTATTGGAAATTAGCCAACATATACTCGCATTCAGCCTGGTTTGACCAGCATCGTTTCTCCACCGGAAAGGCCCCGATTTCAATCAGGGCTAACGGCCTGAATGCAGGGTAAAAAACCTGTTTTCAAGGCGAAAAATGGCTGTTGCGCGGCAGCGCAATCACTGTCGCATTCGCCCCCGCCGAGGACACATCCGGCGGGCACCCTGTCGGCACCAAACCGGTGCCATGCGTTCCCCTCGCCTCCGGAAGATCGCCAGGGCAGCAACGACTCCAGCAGCATTCAGGTGATGTCCCGCCCAGGGATGTCGCCCGGGTACCCGTACGCCCCTCAAAAGGCCGACATACAACAACAATTAAAAGCGGAGCCTCACTATGACGACTGACCATCCGAACCACGTCCAGACCTGCGCCCGGGTCAGGGCCAATCCTGAATTCCAGCGCCTCAGCCGCCAGCGCTCAGTGCTGGCCTGGTCACTGAGCGGTGCGGTCCTGGCCGTCTATTACAGCTTCATCATGGTAGTGGCCTTCGCACCTGCCTGGCTGCACCTGCCGCTGTACGACGGTAGTCACCTGACCCTCGGCATGCCGGTTGGCGTGGCAATCATCTTGCTGTCCTGGTTGCTCACCGCCTGGTACGTGCACACCGCCAACACCCGTTTCGACGCGCTCAGCGCGCAGATCCTGCAGGAGACCCGCGCATGAAACGCCTACTCCCCCTTCTCGCCCTCAGCCCTTTGCTGGCCAACGCCGACACCATCACCGCGCAGAAGCAGCCGCTCAATGTGCATGCCATCGGCATGTTCTTCGTCTTCGTCCTTGCCACTTTGCTGATCACCTGGTGGGCGTCCCGGCGTACGCGCTCCGCTGCCGATTTCTACAGCGCGGGTGGCGGTATCACGGGTTTCCAGAATGGCCTGGCGATCGCCGGTGACTACATGTCGGCGGCCACTTTGCTGGGCCTCTCGAGCATGGTGTTCGCCCGGGGTTATGACGGCTTCATCTACATCATTGGCTTCTTCGTCGGCTGGCCCATCGTCACCTTCCTGATGGCCGAACGCCTGCGAAACCTGGGCCGCTACACCTTCGCCGACATCGTCTCCTTTCGCCTGGATCAGACGCGCGTACGCAGCTTCGCCGCCCTCGGCTCGCTGACAGTGGTGTGCTGCTACCTCGTGGTTCAGATGGTCGGCGCCGGCCAGTTGATCAAGCTGCTGTTCGGCCTCGACTATCGCACGGCGGTGGTTGTGGTCGGCGTGCTGATGCTGGTCTACGTGATCTTCGGCGGCATGCTCGCCACCACATGGGTGCAAATCACCAAGGCGGTCCTGCTGCTGGCGGGCGGAACGACCCTGATGCTGATGGCCCTGAGCCGCTTCGGCTTCAGCTTCGAGACGCTGTCGGCCCAAGCCGTAGCGGTGCACGCCAGCGGCGTGCAAATCATGGGGCCGGGCACCTTGCTGGCCGACCCGATCAACGCGGTGTCACTGTCCCTTGGCCTGGTCTTCGGCATTGCCGGCCTGCCGCACATCCTGATGCGTTTCTTCACCGTGCCCAATGCCAAGGAGGCGCGAAAATCGGTGCTGTTCGCCACGGTGTTCATCGGCTTTTTCTTCCTCGTGGTGTGCATCCTGGGCTACACCGCCATCGTCATCGTCGGCACAGACCCGCAGTACTACGTCGATGGCAAGCTGGGCGGCGCCATGATCGGTGGCGGCAACATGGTGGCCATGCACCTGGCCAAAGCGGTGGGCGGCAATCTGTTTCTCGGATTCCTCTCCGCCGTCGCCTTCGCCACCATCCTTGCGGTCGTGGCCGGCCTGGCCCTGGCTGGCGCCTCGGCGATTTCCCACGACCTGTATGCCTCGGTACTGAAAAAGGGCAAGGCCGACGAGAAGCAGGAGATGCGCGTGTCGCGTATCGCCACTGTCGGCCTGGGCATTGTCGCGATCTCCCTCGGCATTCTGTTCGAGGGCCAGAACATCGCCTTCCTGGTCGGCCTGACGTTCGGCATCGCCGCCTCTGCAAATTTCCCGGTACTGATCATGGCCATGTACTGGGGTGGCCTGACCACCCGTGGCGCCCTCTACGGCGGCTTGACCGGCCTGGTCAGCGCCCTGGCGCTGGTCATCGGGTCGCCGTCGGTGTGGGTCGGGGTATTGGGTCATGCCCAGGCGATCTTCCCCTACGACCAGCCGGCGCTGTTCTCCATGCCTTTGGCCTTCCTGGTCATCGTGGTGGCGTCCAAACTGGACCGCAGCGAGCGCGCCGACCGTGAGCGCGCGGCCTATGCCGATCAGTTCGTCCGCGCCCAGACCGGCCTAGGGGCTGCCATGGCCAGCAGTCACTAACGCTGCAGCATTGCGGGGCACCGGCCCCGAGCGCGAGTCCGCTCCTTTGCTTCGCGCTTTTTTACTCCCGCCCTGCGCCGCCCGGCGCAGGGCACCTTCAACCAGCCTTCCCGCCACCGGCCCCGGCCAGTGCGGGAACGGCTGGCTCATGACAACACTGCTCATAACAACACTGCCCATAACAACACTGCCCATAACAACAAGAGACAAGCAATGAAACCTACCCTCCTCACCCTGTTCCTGGCAGGCAGCAGCCTTGCCACCCACGTCCATGCGGATTTCCTGGCAGACAGCAAGGCCAGCCTGGAACTGCGCAACTTTTACTTCAACCGGGATTATCGCCAGACCAACGCCGCCCAATCGAAACAGGAGGAATGGGCCCAGGGGTTCCTGCTGCGCTATGAGTCAGGCTTTACCGAAGGTCTGGTCGGCGTGGGGTTCGACGCCATCGGCCTGCTCGGGGTCAAGCTCGACTCCAGCCCCGATCGCGCCGGATCCGGCCTGCTCAAACGCCACAGCGACACCAGCAAAGGTGCCCAGGACGAATACGGCGAACTGGGTCTGACCGCCAAACTGCGCGCCTCGAAAAGCACGCTGAAACTCGGCACGCTACTGCCGAAACTGCCGACGGTACTGGCCAACGATTCACGCCTGTTGCCACAAACCTTCAAGGGCGGTCAGTTGACGTCGCTCGAACTCGAAGGCCTGACCGTGGATGCCGGTCGCCTGACGCAGGTCAACCAGCGCGACTCCTCGGACTACGAGGACATGGGCATCACCCGCACCGGT
>NZ_JANHLK010000006.1 GCF_028682635.1 Pseudomonas putida
CCGCAGGAAAATCTGTCACCCCGGGTTTCTATGCAAGGGCTCAGGGCGTGGCTATCATGCGGGCCTCATTGTGAGGCGAGACCTGCATGCTGACGTTGTTAGAGCTTCTTAAAGATGGCCGATTCCATTCGGGCGAGGCGCTGGGCGCTGCCCTGGGCATTAGTCGCAGTGCTGTGTGGAAGCAGCTTCAGCATCTTGAGGCTGAGTTGGGGTTGTCTATTCATAAGGTTCGAGGACGCGGCTATCAACTGGCTGCGCCGTTGACTCTGCTTGATCCCGTGGAGGTAGAGCGACTGGCTCCCTCTTGCAAATGGCCAGTTCTGGTCTTCGACTCTCTGGATTCCACCAATGCCGAAGCCTTGCGCGCCATCGAGCGGCACCAGGTTGCGCCTTTTGTTGTGCTTGCCGAGCGGCAGACTGCGGGCCGCGGGCGGCGAGGGCGAAAATGGGTCAGTCCATTCGCAGAGAATATCTATTACAGCCTGGTCTTGCGGATCGAGGGGGGCATGCGCCAGCTGGAAGGCTTGAGCCTTGTCGTGGGGCTCGCCGTCATGCAGGCCTTGCGCGAGCTCGGTATTCCCGGTGTGGGCTTGAAATGGCCCAACGATGTGCTGGTGGGGCAGAAGAAGATCGCCGGCATCCTGCTTGAGTTGGTGGGGGACCCTGCCGACGTCTGTCACGTGGTGCTGGGTGTCGGGATTAATGTGAACATGCAGATGACCGATGAAGTCGACCAGCAATGGACGTCCATGCGCCTGGAGTCGGGCAGGGCGTTTGATCGCAATCGCCTGGTCGCGCAGCTGGGGGAAATGCTGCAGAAGTACCTGGCTCGCCATCAGGCGGATGGCTTTTCGGCAATCCAGGCTGAGTGGGAGCAGCATCACCTGTGGCAGGGGCGTGCGGTGTCGTTGATTGCGGGTGCAAACCAAATAGATGGCGAAGTGCTGGGCATCGATGGTCAGGGTGCGCTGCGCTTGAAGGTGGGTGATGTGGAAAAAGTCTTCAGTGGCGGTGAGCTAAGTCTGAGGTTGCGTCATGATTCTTGAGCTCGACTGCGGAAACAGTTTCATCAAGTGGCGCGTCCTCGAGGCGAATGCCCGTCAGGTCGTGGGAGAGGGTGTCGTCGATTCCGACCTGGCATTGCTTGAGGGTGTGAAAGAGATTCAAGGCCTTGCCCTGAAGTTCTGTCGCCTGGTGAGTGTCAGGACGGCCGAAGAAACCGGTGACTTGATTGCCCGGCTGAAGGCGACCTTCGATATTTCAGTGGTCTGTGCAGCCCCCACAGAGGCAATGGCCGGTGTTCGCAACGGCTATGAGGAATTCGAACGACTGGGCCTTGATCGCTGGCTGGCGCTGCTGGGAGGTTTTCATCTGGCGTCTGGCGCCTGCCTTGTACTTGATTTTGGTACGGCGGTGACTGCGGACTTTGTTTCCGGGAATGGAGAGCATCTCGGAGGGTTCATATGCCCTGGGATGCCATTGATGCGAAACCAGCTGCGCACCCACACCCGCAAGATTCGTTATGGAGATCTGGCGGCTGAGCGCGCCTTGGAGCGGCTTGTTCCAGGTCGTACAACGGTCGAGGCGGTTGAGCGCGGCTGCCTGCTGATGCTTCGGGGGTTCGTTCTGACGCAGCTGGAGATGGCGCGTGGTTATTGGGGGGAGAGTTTTACGGTATTCCTCACTGGTGGCGATGCGGCGCTGGTCAGCGAGATCGTGCCTGAGGCCCGGGTGGTTCCCGACCTGGTGTTCGTCGGCTTGGCGATGGCATGCCCTTTGTCCTGAGGTCTTTATGCGTTGGTTGTTTCTGCTGCTGCTCGTTCTCAATGTGTTCTATTACGTCTGGCATCAACAGGAGGCCCCCCTGCGAGCCAAGGATGTGACGCCCCTGAGCTTGTATCGCGGCTCCCAGCAGGACATTCGTCTCTTGAGCGAGGCGACGGACAAGGCCAAGGATAAAGGGCAGGTGGCGCAGGCAGAGGCGGAGTGCCTATATCTGGGTGGTTTTACTCGCCAGGAGGTCGAGCAAGCGCTTGAACGCAGGTTGACCGGCATGGGCGTGAAGTATCAGTCGCTGCCGCCCAGTGCCGCTGAACCCCCTGCGTACTGGGTCCGAGTGGCCCCTGAAAGCAAGCGCTGGCTGGATGACCTGCAGCTGATAAACCTTTCTAGAGAATTCAATGAGTTAAAACATAAAATAATGCTGTGTGGGGGGGTTGCACCCACCGAATAGTTTGCATAGAATGGCGCCCGCTCCACAGCGAAGACCTAAAGCGGTCAACGAGGTGAAGCGAGGTCAACGCAGATAAGCTCAGGATTTTAATGAGAAAAATGCTTGACAGAAGGCTGGCATGATGTAGAATGCCGGCTCGCTTAGGAGGGGTTCCCGAGCGGCCAAAGGGATCAGACTGTAAATCTGACGTCTACGACTTCGAAGGTTCGAATCCTTCCCCCTCCACCATTTTTAGCGAGAGCTGCAAGCCTCGCGGGTATAGTTTAGTGGTAGAACCTCAGCCTTCCAAGCTGATGATGCGGGTTCGATTCCCGCTACCCGCTCCACGTTTGCAGGTTTTGCACAGTGTTACGCTCTTGTAGCTCAGTTGGTAGAGCACACCCTTGGTAAGGGTGAGGTCAGCGGTTCAAATCCGCTCAAGAGCTCCATATAACAAGGCAGATATGAAAATATCTGCCTTTGTTTTAATGGCTTGGTTGTGTTTCGTTGTGCTTGAGGGCGGCTTGAGTCCCAGGTGCTGGTGAAGTGCAAAGGTCATTGAGTAAGTGTTGTAAAGTCTTTTTCGGGCCTGCATAATGGTCGGCCTGATTTTGTTTTAGGTCAGTAGCTCAATTGGCAGAGCGACGGTCTCCAAAACCGTAGGTTGGGGGTTCGATTCCCTCCTGACCTGCCAGATTCACTCGGTGTGTCTGGCTTTCTTTTCACAGGATCTTCATAGATGACTCCTAAAGCTGAAGCTCAAGGCTCGCGCTTAGATCTGCTCAAGTGGCTAGTAGTAGTCGCTTTGGTGGCTGTTGGCGTTGTTGGCAATCAGTATTACTCTGCTTCGCCAATCCTGTACCGCGTGCTCGCTTTGCTTGTGATCGCTGCTGTAGCTGCCTTTGTAGGCCTGCAGACGGTCAAGGGCAAGTCTTTCTTTGTACTGGTTAAGGAAGCACGCACCGAGATTCGTAAAGTCGTATGGCCAACTCGCCAAGAAACCACGCAGACCACGTTGATCGTTGTGGCTGTTGTCCTGGTTATGGCGTTGCTGTTGTGGGGGCTTGATTCCCTGCTCGGCTGGCTTGTTTCCTTGATTGTCGGCTAAGGGTGTCCCGTGGCTAAGCGTTGGTACGTTGTGCATGCTTACTCCGGTTACGAGAAGCATGTTATGCGCTCGCTGATCGAGCGCGTGAAGCTGGCTGGCATGGAAGATGGCTTCGGCGAAATTCTGGTTCCCACTGAAGAAGTGGTTGAAATGCGTAATGGCCAGAAGCGCAAGAGCGAACGTAAGTTCTTCCCTGGCTATGTGCTGGTCCAGATGGATATGAACGAGGGTACTTGGCACTTGGTCAAGGATACTCCTCGTGTGATGGGCTTCATCGGCGGTACTGCCGATAAGCCGGCACCGATCACGGATAAAGAGGCAGAAGCGATTCTGCGTCGCGTCGCCGATGGTAGCGACAAGCCTAAGCCGAAGACCTTGTTCGAGCCGGGCGAGTCGGTGCGCGTCAATGACGGTCCGTTTGCCGATTTCACCGGCACGGTCGAAGAGGTCAACTACGAAAAGAGCCGGATCCAGGTCGCGGTGCTCATTTTCGGACGCTCTACCCCGGTAGAGTTGGAGTTCAGTCAGGTCGAAAAGGTCTAACTGAACAAGCATCCCAACCCCGCAGCCTTAGGCTGTGGGGTTTTGTCGTCACTGGGATAAACGCGCAAGTAACCGGGGAGCCTTTCGAGGCGTTTGAACCCGTAATTGGAGTGCCTCATGGCCAAGAAGATTACCGCTTACATCAAGCTGCAAGTGAAGGCCGCTCAGGCTAACCCAAGCCCACCTGTTGGTCCTGCTCTGGGTCAGCACGGCGTGAACATCATGGAATTCTGCAAGGCTTTCAACGCCCGTACTCAGGGTCTTGAGCCAGGTCTGCCGACTCCAGTGATCATCACTGTCTACAGCGACCGTAGCTTCACGTTCGAAACCAAATCCACCCCTGCTTCGGTTCTGCTGAAGAAGGCGGCCGGTCTGACCAGCGGTTCCGCTCGTCCGAACACCGTTAAGGTTGGCACTGTAACCCGTGCTCAGCTGGAAGAAATCGCGAAAACCAAAAACGCGGATCTGACTGCAGCTGATATGGAAGCAGCCGTGCGTACTATCGCCGGTTCTGCTCGTAGCATGGGCCTTAACGTGGAGGGTGTGTAATGGCTAAGCTGACCAAGCGTCAAAAGGCTATCGCCGGCAAAATCGAAGCAGGCAAGGCCTACAACTTTGTAGACGCCGCTGCTCTGCTGGCTGAGCTGTCGACTGTCAAGTTCAGCGAGTCGTTCGACGTTGCTGTAAACCTGGGTGTTGACCCGCGTAAATCCGACCAGGTCGTTCGTAGCGCTACTGTGCTGCCACACGGCACTGGCAAGACCGTTCGCGTTGCTGTGTTCACCCAGGGTCCAGCTGCTGAAGCCGCTCTGGCTGCCGGCGCTGACCGTGTAGGCATGGACGACCTGGCTGCCGAAATGAAAGGCGGCGACCTGAACTATGACGTAGTGATCGCATCCCCGGATGCCATGCGCGTTGTAGGTCAACTGGGTCAGATCCTCGGTCCACGTGGTCTGATGCCTAACCCGAAAGTCGGCACCGTAACTCCAGACGTAGCTACCGCGGTTAAAAACGCCAAGGCTGGTCAGGTTCGTTATCGCACCGACAAAAACGGCATCATCCACACTTCCGTTGGCAAGATCGGCTTCGACGCCGTCAAGCTGAAGGAAAACGTTGAAGCCCTGATCGCTGATCTGAAGCGTATCAAGCCAGCTTCCTCGAAAGGCATCTACGTCAAGCGCGTTACCCTGAGCACCACTATGGGCCCAGGTCTGGTTATCGACCAGAGCTCGCTGGACGCGTAAGACACAGATTGGCGCGAGTGATCGCGCCAATTGAAAAATTGGGGTCCCTGCCTGGCGGGGGCTATCCAAGACCGTAGGCGACGCAAGTCTTAAACCACAAGCCTACGCAGATGGTGCTCCCGGTTCCTTACCGAATCAGACACCAAAACGACATCCGGTTTCGACCAGATGAAACGGTAACAAGCAGGAGTTAAACCCGTGGCAATTAAACTCGAAGACAAGAAGGCCATCGTCGCTGAAGTCAACGAGGCTGCCAAAGTCGCTCTGTCCGCTGTCGTGGCTGATGCCCGTGGCGTAACAGTAGGCGCGATGACCGGACTCCGTAAAGAGGCTCGTGAAGCTGGCGTTTACGTACGTGTTGTACGTAACACCCTGCTCAAGCGCGCTGTTGCTGACACTGAATTCAGTGTCCTCAACGACGTGTTCACTGGCCCTACCCTGATTGCCTTCTCCAAGGAACATCCAGGCGCTGCTGCCCGGATCTTCAAAGAGTTCGCAAAGGGTCAGGACAAGTTCGAGATCAAGGCAGCTGCGTTCGAGGGCAAGTTCCTCGCAGCTAACCAAATCGACGTACTGGCAACTCTGCCGACCCGTGACGAAGCAATTTCTCAGCTGATGAGCGTGATTCAAGGCGCTACCAGCAAATTGGCTCGTACTCTGGCGGCAATTCGCGACCAGAAAGAAGCTGCTGCAGCCTAAGGCTCGTCAACTTCTCGCGTTTTTTGTTTTTTTCGATGGTCGCGTAGGCCGTCCCCAATATCAGGAATTAGATTCATGTCTATCTCTCAGAACGATATCCTTGAAGCAGTTGGCAACATGTCCGTAATGGAAGTTGTTGAGCTGATCAAAGCTTTCGAAGAAAAATTCGGTGTTACCGCTGCTGCTGCTTCGGCAGGTCCAGCTGCTGCTGCCGCCGTTGTTGAAGAGCAAACTGAATTCAACGTCATGCTGACCGAAGCTGGCGAGAAGAAAGTTAACGTGATCAAGGCAGTACGTGAACTGACCGGTCTGGGCCTGAAAGAAGCCAAGGCTGTAGTTGACGGCGCTCCTGCCATGGTTCTGGAAGCTGTTGCCAAAGACGCAGCTGACAAAGCCAAAGCAACTCTGGAAGAAGCAGGCGCTAAAGTCGAGCTGAAGTAAGCATCGACTTTGCGTCTCCAGCCCGAGCGTTAAGCGACAGGCTGATGGCTGGTGGCTCTTGCCACCGGCCTTTTTCCGTTATTGGCAGCCGACTGGGTCGGTGCCGGTAACGAGCTGTAACCACCCGATGCGGTGGCGCAAACCATGGGGTTTGCACGATTTTCTGGCTGCTCCCGTCGGGAGGGGCCAAACAAGCAGGTGACCAAGCTGGGGAACGCTGATGGCTTACTCATATACTGAGAAAAAACGTATCCGCAAGGACTTTAGCAAGTTGCCGGACGTCATGGATGTGCCGTACCTCCTGGCCATCCAGCTGGATTCGTATCGTGAATTCTTGCAAGCGGGAGCGACTAAAGATCAGTTCCGCGACGTGGGCCTGCATGCGGCCTTCAAATCCGTTTTCCCGATCATCAGCTACTCCGGCAATGCTGCGCTGGAGTACGTCGGTTATCGCCTGGGCGAACCGGCATTTGATGTCAAAGAATGCGTATTGCGCGGTGTAACTTACGCCGTACCTTTGCGGGTAAAAGTGCGCCTGATCATTTTCGACAAAGAATCGTCGAACAAAGCGATCAAGGACATCAAAGAGCAAGAAGTCTACATGGGTGAAATCCCCCTGATGACTGAGAACGGTACCTTCGTAATCAACGGTACCGAGCGTGTAATCGTTTCCCAGCTGCACCGTTCCCCTGGCGTGTTCTTCGACCACGACCGTGGCAAGACGCACAGCTCCGGTAAACTGCTGTACTCCGCGCGCATCATTCCTTACCGCGGTTCGTGGCTGGACTTCGAGTTCGACCCGAAAGACTGCGTATTCGTGCGTATCGACCGTCGTCGCAAGCTGCCTGCATCGGTACTGCTGCGCGCGCTCGGCTATACCACTGAAGAAGTGCTGGACGCGTTCTACACCACCAACGTATTCCACGTTAAGGGCGAGACCCTGAGCCTGGAGCTGGTGCCTCAGCGCCTGCGCGGTGAAATCGCTGTCCTCGATATCCAGGACGACAAAGGCAAGGTTATTGTCGAGCAAGGTCGTCGTATCACTGCTCGCCACATCAACCAGCTGGAAAAAGCCGGGATCAAAGAGCTGGATGTGCCTCTGGACTACGTCCTGGGTCGCACAACCGCCAAGGTCATCGTGCATCCGGCAACCGGCGAAATCCTGGCAGAGTGCAACACCGAGCTGAACACCGAGATCCTGGCGAAAATCGCCAAGGCCGGCGTTGTTCGCATCGAAACTCTGTACACCAACGATATCGACTGCGGTCCGTTCGTCTCCGACACGCTGAAGATCGACTCCACCAGCAACCAACTGGAAGCGCTGGTCGAGATCTATCGCATGATGCGTCCTGGCGAGCCGCCAACCAAAGACGCTGCCGAGACTCTGTTCAACAACCTGTTCTTCAGCCCTGAGCGCTACGACCTGTCTGCGGTCGGCCGGATGAAGTTCAACCGTCGTATCGGTCGTACCGAGATCGAAGGTTCGGGCGTGCTGTGCAAGGAAGACATCGTCGCGGTACTGAAGACCCTGGTCGACATCCGTAACGGTAAAGGCATCGTCGATGACATCGACCACCTGGGTAACCGTCGTGTTCGCTGCGTAGGCGAAATGGCCGAGAACCAGTTCCGCGTTGGCCTGGTACGTGTTGAGCGTGCGGTCAAAGAGCGTCTGTCGATGGCAGAAAGCGAAGGCCTGATGCCGCAAGACCTGATCAACGCCAAGCCAGTGGCTGCGGCGGTGAAAGAGTTCTTCGGTTCCAGCCAGCTGTCGCAGTTCATGGACCAGAACAACCCGCTGTCCGAGATCACCCACAAGCGTCGTGTTTCTGCACTCGGCCCTGGCGGTCTGACGCGTGAGCGTGCCGGCTTTGAAGTTCGTGACGTTCACCCGACGCACTACGGTCGTGTTTGCCCGATCGAAACGCCGGAAGGTCCGAACATCGGTCTGATCAACTCCCTGGCCGCCTATGCGCGCACCAACCAGTACGGTTTCCTCGAGAGCCCGTACCGTGTGGTGAAAGACGCTCTGGTCACCGACGAGATCGTGTTCCTGTCCGCCATCGAAGAAGCCGATCACGTGATCGCTCAGGCTTCGGCCACGATGAACGACAAGAAAGTCCTGATCGACGAGCTGGTAGCTGTTCGTCACCTGAACGAGTTCACCGTCAAGGCGCCGGAAGACGTCACCTTGATGGACGTATCGCCCAAGCAGGTAGTTTCTGTTGCAGCGTCGCTGATCCCGTTCCTCGAGCACGACGACGCCAACCGTGCGTTGATGGGTTCGAACATGCAGCGTCAAGCTGTACCGACCCTGCGCGCTGACAAGCCGCTGGTAGGTACCGGCATGGAGCGTAACGTAGCCCGTGACTCCGGCGTTTGCGTCGTGGCTCGTCGTGGCGGCGTGATCGACTCCGTCGACGCCAGCCGTATCGTGGTACGTGTTGCCGATGACGAAGTTGAAACCGGTGAAGCCGGTGTCGACATCTACAACCTGACCAAGTACACCCGCTCCAACCAGAACACCTGCATCAACCAGCGTCCGCTGGTGCGTAAAGGTGATCGGGTTCAGCGTAGCGACATCATGGCCGACGGTCCGTCCACCGACATGGGTGAACTGGCACTGGGTCAGAACATGCGCATCGCCTTCATGGCATGGAACGGCTTCAACTTCGAAGACTCCATCTGCCTGTCCGAGCGCGTTGTTCAGGAAGACCGTTTCACCACGATCCACATCCAGGAACTGACCTGTGTGGCCCGTGACACCAAGCTTGGCCCAGAGGAAATCACTGCGGACATCCCGAACGTGGGTGAAGCTGCACTGAACAAGCTGGACGAAGCCGGTATCGTTTACGTAGGTGCTGAAGTTGGCGCAGGCGACATCCTGGTCGGTAAGGTCACTCCGAAAGGCGAGACCCAACTGACTCCGGAAGAAAAACTGCTGCGTGCGATCTTCGGTGAAAAAGCCAGCGACGTTAAAGACACCTCCCTGCGCGTACCTACCGGTACCAAAGGTACTGTCATCGACGTACAGGTCTTCACCCGCGACGGCGTTGAGCGTGATGCTCGTGCCCTGTCGATCGAGAAGTCCCAGCTGGACGAGATCCGCAAGGACCTCAACGAAGAGTTCCGTATCGTCGAAGGCGCTACTTTCGAACGTCTGCGTTCCGCACTGGTCGGCCACAAAGCCGAAGGCGGCGCCGGCTTGAAGAAAGGCCAGGACATCACCGACGAAGTTCTCGACGGTCTTGAGCACGGCCAGTGGTTCAAACTGCGCATGGCTGAAGATGCTCTGAACGAACAGCTCGAGAAGGCCCAGGCCTACATCGTTGATCGTCGCCGTCTGCTGGACGACAAGTTCGAAGACAAGAAGCGCAAACTGCAGCAGGGCGATGACCTGGCTCCAGGCGTGCTGAAAATCGTCAAGGTCTACCTGGCAATCCGTCGTCGCATCCAGCCGGGCGACAAGATGGCCGGTCGTCACGGTAACAAGGGTGTGGTCTCCGTGATCATGCCGGTTGAAGACATGCCGCACGATGCCAATGGCACCCCGGTCGACGTCGTCCTCAACCCGTTGGGCGTACCTTCGCGTATGAACGTCGGTCAGATCCTTGAAACCCACCTGGGCCTCGCGGCCAAGGGTCTGGGCGAGAAGATCAACCGCATGGTTGAAGAGCAGCGTAAAGTTGCCGAGCTGCGCAAGTTCCTGCACGAGATCTACAACGAGATCGGCGGTCGTCAGGAAAGCCTCGATGACTTCTCGGACCAGGAAATCCTGGACCTGGCTCAAAACCTGCGTGGCGGCGTTCCAATGGCCACTCCAGTGTTCGACGGCGCCAAGGAAAGCGAAATCAAGGCCATGCTGAAACTGGCAGACCTGCCAGAAAGCGGCCAGATGCAGCTGACCGACGGCCGTACCGGCAACAAGTTCGAGCGCCCGGTTACCGTTGGCTACATGTACATGCTGAAGCTGAACCACTTGGTAGACGACAAGATGCACGCGCGTTCTACCGGTTCGTACAGCCTGGTTACCCAGCAGCCGCTGGGTGGTAAGGCGCAGTTCGGTGGTCAGCGTTTCGGGGAGATGGAGGTCTGGGCACTGGAAGCATACGGTGCCGCTTACACTCTGCAAGAAATGCTCACAGTGAAGTCGGACGATGTGAACGGCCGTACCAAGATGTACAAGAACATCGTGGATGGCGATCACCGTATGGAGCCGGGCATGCCCGAGTCCTTCAACGTGTTGATCAAGGAAATTCGTTCCCTCGGCATCGATATCGATCTGGAAACCGAATAACACGTGACGCGAATCGAGAGCGGGGCAGCACTGCCCGCTCTCTGCTCCGCCAGGAGGAAAGGCCTTGAAAGACCTACTGAATTTGCTGAAAAACCAGGGTCAAGTCGAAGAGTTCGACGCCATCCGTATCGGATTGGCATCGCCTGAGATGATCCGTTCGTGGTCGTTCGGTGAAGTTAAAAAGCCGGAAACCATCAACTACCGTACGTTCAAACCCGAGCGTGACGGCCTGTTCTGCGCCAAGATCTTTGGCCCGGTAAAGGATTACGAGTGCCTGTGCGGTAAGTACAAGCGCTTGAAGCACCGTGGTGTGATCTGCGAGAAGTGCGGCGTTGAAGTCGCGCTGGCAAAAGTTCGTCGTGAGCGCATGGCGCACATCGAACTGGCCTCGCCAGTTGCCCACATCTGGTTCCTGAAATCGCTGCCGTCGCGTATCGGCTTGCTGATGGACATGACCCTGCGCGATATCGAACGCGTTCTCTACTTCGAGAGCTACGTCGTTATCGATCCAGGCATGACCACCCTTGAAAAAGGTCAGCTGCTCAACGACGAGCAGTACTTCGAAGCGCTGGAAGAGTTCGGCGACGATTTCGATGCCCGCATGGGTGCCGAAGCTGTCCGCGAACTGCTGCACGCTATCGACCTGGAACACGAGATTGGCCGTCTGCGTGAAGAAATTCCGCAAACCAACTCCGAAACCAAGATCAAGAAGCTGTCCAAGCGTCTGAAGTTGATGGAAGCCTTCCAGGGTTCCGGCAACCTGCCAGAGTGGATGGTGCTGACCGTTCTGCCGGTTCTGCCGCCAGACCTGCGTCCACTGGTCCCGCTGGATGGCGGTCGCTTCGCGACTTCCGACCTCAACGATCTGTATCGTCGAGTGATCAACCGTAACAACCGTTTGAAGCGCCTGCTGGATCTGTCCGCTCCGGACATCATCGTGCGCAACGAAAAGCGTATGTTGCAGGAAGCTGTCGATGCACTGCTCGACAACGGTCGTCGTGGCCGCGCTATCACCGGTTCCAACAAGCGTCCTCTGAAATCCCTGGCTGACATGATCAAGGGTAAGCAGGGTCGTTTCCGTCAGAACTTGCTCGGTAAGCGTGTTGACTACTCCGGTCGTTCGGTAATTACCGTAGGCCCGACCCTGCGTCTGCACCAGTGCGGTCTGCCGAAGAAGATGGCTCTCGAGCTGTTCAAGCCGTTCATTTTCGGCAAGCTGGAAATGCGTGGTCTGGCGACCACCATCAAGGCTGCCAAGAAGATGGTCGAGCGCGAACTGCCAGAGGTTTGGGACGTTCTCGCTGAAGTGATTCGCGAACACCCGGTTCTTCTCAACCGTGCACCGACCCTTCACCGTCTGGGTATCCAGGCGTTTGAACCGGTACTGATCGAAGGTAAGGCTATCCAGCTGCACCCGCTGGTCTGCGCCGCGTACAACGCCGACTTCGACGGCGACCAAATGGCCGTGCACGTACCGCTGACACTGGAAGCCCAGCTCGAAGCGCGTGCGTTGATGATGTCGACCAACAACATCCTGTCGCCAGCCAACGGTGAGCCAATCATCGTTCCGTCGCAGGACGTTGTATTGGGTCTGTACTACATGACGCGTGAAGCGATCAACGCCAAGGGCGAAGGTCGTGTGTTCGCGGATCTGCAGGAAGTTGACCGTGTGTTCCGTGCCGGCGAAGCCGCACTGCACGCCAAGGTCAAAGTGCGGATCAACGAAACCGTCAACGACCGTGATGGCGGCAGCGTGACCAACACCCGTATCGTCGACACCACTGTCGGCCGTGCGCTGTTGTTCCAGGTTGTGCCAAAAGGTCTGTCGTACGACGTCGTCAACCTGCCGATGAAGAAAAAGGCGATCTCCAAGCTCATCAACCAGTGCTACCGCGTGGTTGGTCTGAAAGAGACCGTGATCTTCGCTGACCAGTTGATGTACACCGGTTTTGCCTATTCGACCATTTCCGGCGTTTCCATCGGCGTTAACGACTTCGTTATCCCGGATGAAAAAGCCCGCATCATCGGTGCTGCCACCGACGAAGTGAAAGAGATCGAAAGTCAGTACGCCTCCGGCCTGGTAACCCAGGGCGAGAAGTACAACAAAGTGATCGACCTTTGGTCCAAGGCGAACGACGAAGTTTCCAAGGCGATGATGGCCAACCTCTCGAAAGAGAAAGTCATCGACCGTCATGGCGTCGAAGTCGACCAGGAGTCCTTCAACTCGATGTACATGATGGCCGACTCGGGTGCGCGGGGTTCCGCAGCACAGATTCGTCAGCTGGCCGGTATGCGTGGCCTGATGGCCAAGCCGGACGGTTCCATCATCGAAACGCCGATTACTGCGAACTTCCGTGAAGGTTTGAGCGTACTCCAGTACTTCATCTCCACTCACGGTGCTCGTAAAGGTCTGGCGGATACCGCGTTGAAAACGGCGAACTCGGGTTACCTGACCCGTCGTCTGGTAGACGTGGCGCAAGACCTGGTTGTAACCGAGATCGATTGCGGCACCGAACACGGTCTGCTGATGACTCCGCACATTGAAGGCGGTGACGTAGTAGAGCCGTTGGGTGAGCGCGTATTGGGTCGTGTTATCGCCCGTGACGTATTCAAGCCAGGTACCGAGGACGTTATCGTTCCTGCCGGCACCCTGGTGGACGAGAAGTGGGTCGAGTTCATCGAACTCAACAGCATCGACGAAGTGATCGTACGTTCGCCGATCAGCTGCGAAACCCGTTTCGGTATCTGCGCCAAGTGCTACGGTCGCGACCTGGCTCGTGGTCACCAGGTGAACATCGGTGAAGCGGTCGGCGTTATCGCTGCCCAGTCCATCGGTGAGCCGGGTACCCAGCTGACGATGCGTACGTTCCACATCGGTGGTGCGGCAAGCCGGACCTCCGCAGCCGACAGCGTTCAGGTGAAGAATGGCGGTACCGTCCGTCTGCACAACCTGAAACACGTTGAGCGAGTGGATGGTCACCTGGTTGCTGTGTCCCGTTCCGGTGAGCTGGCTATCGCTGATGACTTCGGTCGTGAGCGTGAGCGCTACAAGCTGCCGTACGGTGCCGTGATTTCGGTTAAAGAAGGTGACAAGGTCGACGCTGGCGCAATCGTGGCCAAGTGGGATCCGCACACTCACCCGATCGTTACCGAAATGAAAGGTACCGTGACCTACGTGGGCATGGAAGAAGGCATCACGATCAAGCGTCAGACTGACGAATTGACCGGTATGACCAACATTGAAGTACTCGACGCCAAAGACCGTCCAGCTGCCGGCAAGGATATCCGTCCTGCTGTGAAGATGGTCGATGACAACGGCAAGGATCTGTTGCTGCCAGGCACTGACGTTATCGCTCAGTACTTCCTGCCAGCCAACGCCCTGGTCGGTGTGGCGGACGGTGCGAAGATCGCGATCGGTGATGTTATCGCGCGTATCCCGCAAGAAACTTCGAAGACTCGTGACATCACCGGTGGTCTGCCGCGTGTTGCCGACTTGTTCGAAGCTCGTCGTCCGAAAGAAGCGTCGATCCTGGCTGAAGTCAGCGGCACCATCGCGTTCGGTAAAGAGACCAAGGGCAAGCGCCGTCTGGTTATCACCCCGAACGACGGTAGCGATCCGTATGAAGAGCTGATTCCGAAGTGGCGTCACCTGAACGTGTTCGAAGGCGAACAGGTAAACCGCGGCGAAGTTATCTCCGACGGCCCGAGCGATCCACACGACATCCTGCGTCTGCTGGGTGTGAGTGCGCTGGCCAAGTACATCGTCAACGAGATCCAGGACGTTTACCGTCTGCAAGGCGTGAAGATCAACGACAAGCACATCGAGACCATCCTGCGTCAGATGCTGCGTAAAGTTGAAATCGCTGAATCCGGCGATTCCAGTTTCATCAAGGGCGACCAGATGGAATTGACTCACGTTCTGGTAGAGAACGAGCGTTTGAGCGGCGAAGACAAGTTTGTCTCCAAGTTCACTCGCGTTCTGCTGGGTATCACCAAGGCGTCGTTGTCCACCGAATCGTTCATCTCGGCGGCTTCCTTCCAGGAAACCACCCGCGTACTGACCGAAGCGGCGGTAACCGGCAAGCGCGATTACCTGCGCGGCCTGAAAGAAAACGTGGTCGTGGGTCGTCTGATCCCGGCTGGTACCGGTCTGGCTTATCACAGCGAGCGTAAGCGTCGCCGTGATGCAGACAAGCCGTTGCGCGTGAGCGCCAGTGAAGTGGAAGCTGCACTGACCGAAGCGCTGAACTCGAGCGGTAACTGAGTTCTGCGGTAAATGAGCTGAGGCCCTGGCCACTCCGTTCATCGAATCGAGACAATTTGTCGAGGTTTGATAGGCGGGGAGGTCGGGGCCTTGCCTTGACTGGGGACAAGATCCTCTTTAGACTCTTGTACCCCTAAATTTGGCGGGAATTCGTTCCTGCCATTTTGCTTTTCTTGCAAGACAATAGCGTCGCAAGACAACAGTGGAGCTAGTAGATGGCAACTATCAACCAGCTGGTACGTCAGCCGCGTAAGCGTATCGTCGAGAAATCCGACGTGCCTGCGCTGCAGAACTGCCCGCAACGTCGTGGCGTGTGCACCCGTGTGTACACCACCACGCCGAAAAAACCTAACTCGGCACTGCGTAAAGTATGCCGTGTGCGCCTGACCAACGGTTTCGAGGTTTCCTCGTACATCGGCGGTGAAGGCCACAACCTGCAAGAGCACAGCGTGGTACTGATCCGCGGCGGTCGTGTAAAAGACTTGCCAGGTGTTCGTTACCACACCGTTCGCGGTTCGTTGGATACTTCCGGCGTTAAAGGTCGTAACCAGGGTCGTTCGAAGTACGGTACCAAGCGTCCGAAGTAATGGTCGCTTGCTGCAAAAAACTGATTTCTATTTTTCTGAGTCGATAAGAGTAAGGTCGGAGGCGTCCCGTAACGGGCACCGATTCCGAGCGAACCTGAAGACCGTTTGAGGGCTTATCCATGCCAAGAAGACGCGTAGCAGCCAAGCGCGAAGTGCTTGACGATCCAAAATACGGAAGCCAAATCCTGGCCAAGTTCATGAACCACGTGATGGAAAGCGGCAAGAAAGCCGTTGCCGAGCGTATCGTTTATGGCGCGCTGGAGAAGGTTAAAGAACGCAAGAACAGCGACCCCCTGGAAATCTTCGAGAAAGCTCTCGACGCCATCGCTCCGCTGGTCGAAGTAAAGTCGCGCCGTGTAGGCGGTGCTACTTACCAGGTTCCGGTTGAAGTTCGTCCGTCCCGTCGTAACGCTCTGGCAATGCGCTGGTTGGTAGACTTCGCCCGTAAGCGCGGCGAGAAGTCTATGGCTCTGCGTTTGGCTGGCGAACTGTTGGACGCTGCCGAAGGTAAAGGTGCTGCAGTTAAGAAGCGTGAAGACGTGCACCGTATGGCTGAAGCTAACAAAGCTTTCTCGCACTACCGCTTCTAATTTTAGCGTCACTCATTTTGCGAGGGCTTTATGGCTCGTACTACACCGATTAACCGCTACCGTAACATTGGTATCGTTGCTCACGTGGATGCTGGTAAAACCACCACCACCGAGCGCGTCCTTTTTTACACTGGCAAAAGCCACAAGATGGGCGAAGTGCATGACGGCGCTGCGACCACTGACTGGATGGTTCAGGAGCAGGAGCGTGGTATTACCATTACTTCTGCTGCTATTACCGCCTTCTGGCAGGGTTCTGCGAAGCAGCACAAAGACCAATACCGCTTCAACGTCATCGATACCCCGGGCCACGTAGACTTCACCATTGAAGTTGAGCGTTCCCTGCGTGTACTCGACGGCGCTGTCGTTGTGTTCTGTGGTACTTCCGGCGTTGAGCCGCAGTCCGAAACCGTATGGCGTCAAGCCAACAAGTACGGTGTTCCACGTATCGTTTACGTGAACAAGATGGACCGTGCCGGCGCGAACTTCCTGCGCGTGATCGCTCAGATCAAGCAGCGTCTGGGTCACACTCCGGTGCCGATCCAGTTGGCTATCGGTTCCGAAGACAACTTCCAGGGTCAGATCGATCTGATGACCATGGAAGCGGTTTACTGGAACGATGCTGACAAGGGCATGACTCCACGTCGCGAAGCCATCCCTGCTGAACTGCAGGAACTGGCTGAAGAGTGGCGCAGCAACATGGTAGAGGCTGCGGCCGAAGCCAGCGAAGAGCTGATGAACAAGTACCTGGAAGGTGAAGAGCTCACCATCGAGGAAATCAAGGCCGCTCTGCGTCAGCGTACTATCGCTGGCGAAATCGTCCTGGCTGTTTGCGGTTCTTCGTTCAAGAACAAGGGTGTTCCCCTGGTTCTCGACGCCGTTATCGACTACCTGCCGGCTCCAGTCGACATTCCTGCTATCAAGGGTTCCAACCCTGATAACGAGGAAGAAATGATGGAGCGTCATGCAGACGACAACGAGCCGTTCTCGGCTCTGGCGTTCAAGATCGCTACCGACCCATTCGTGGGTACCTTGACCTTCGTCCGCGTTTACTCGGGCGTGTTGGCCTCCGGCGACGGCGTGATCAACTCGGTTAAAGGCAAGAAAGAGCGCGTGGGTCGTATGGTGCAAATGCACGCAAACGCCCGTGAAGAGATCAAGGAAGTACGCGCTGGCGACATCGCGGCCCTGATCGGCATGAAGGACGTCACCACTGGTGAAACCCTCTGCAACGCTGACAAGCCAATCATCCTGGTTCGCATGGACTTCCCGGAGCCGGTTATTTCGGTTGCCGTAGAGCCTAAGACCAAGGATGACCAGGAAAAAATGGGTATCGCTCTGGGCAAACTTGCTCAGGAAGACCCGTCTTTCCGCGTCAAAACTGATGAAGAGACTGGTCAAACGATCATCTCCGGCATGGGCGAGTTGCACCTGGACATCCTGGTTGACCGGATGCGCCGTGAGTTCAACGTCGAAGCCAACATCGGTAAGCCTCAAGTTTCGTATCGTGAGCGCATCACGAAGAATTGCGAAATCGAAGGCAAGTTCGTTCGTCAGTCCGGCGGTCGTGGCCAGTTCGGTCACTGCTGGATCCGTTTTGCTCCTGCTGACGAAGGTCAGGAAGGTCTGCAATTCGTGAACGAAGTAGTGGGTGGTGTGGTTCCTAAGGAATACATCCCGGCTATCCAGAAGGGTATCGAAGAGCAGATGAAGAACGGCGTAGTTGCCGGCTATCCGCTGATCGGCCTGAAGGCTACCGTGTTTGATGGTTCTTACCACGACGTCGACTCGAACGAGATGGCGTTTAAGGTGGCTGCTTCCATGGCGACCAAGCAACTGGCCCAGAAGGGCGGTGGTGAGTTGCTCGAGCCGATCATGGCGGTAGAGGTTGTTACGCCTGAAGACTATATGGGTGACGTGATGGGCGACCTGAACCGTCGTCGCGGCATGATTCTGGGTATGGAAGATACGGTTTCCGGTAAGGTTATCCGTGCTGAAGTTCCGTTGGGCGAGATGTTCGGTTATGCGACCGACGTTCGTTCGATGTCCCAGGGTCGCGCAAGCTACTCTATGGAATTCAAAAAATACAATACGGCTCCGTCGCACATCGTCGAAACCGTTACCAAAAAACAAGGCTGATTCAGTCCTTTAGGCAAGGAGTTAATTGTCGTGGCTAAAGAAAAATTTGATCGTTCCCTACCGCACGTAAACGTTGGCACCATCGGCCACGTTGACCACGGTAAAACCACTCTGACCGCTGCTCTGACTCGCGTCTGCTCCGAAGTTTTCGGTTCGGCCGTAGTTGAATTCGACAAGATCGACAGCGCTCCAGAAGAAAAAGCTCGTGGTATCACCATCAACACCGCGCACGTCGAGTACAACTCGAACATTCGTCACTACGCTCACGTTGACTGCCCAGGTCACGCTGACTACGTGAAGAACATGATCACCGGTGCTGCCCAGATGGACGGCGCGATCCTGGTTTGCTCGGCCGCTGATGGTCCGATGCCACAAACCCGTGAGCACATCCTGCTGTCCCGTCAGGTAGGCGTTCCGTACATCGTGGTTTTCCTGAACAAGGCTGACCTGGTAGACGACGCTGAGCTGCTGGAACTGGTTGAGATGGAAGTTCGCGACCTGCTGTCCACCTATGACTTCCCAGGCGACGACACTCCGATCATCATCGGTTCTGCTCGTATGGCGCTGGAAGGCAAAGACGACAACGAAATGGGCACCACTGCCGTTCGTAAGCTGGTTGAAACTCTGGACACCTACATCCCAGAGCCAGAGCGTGCTATCGACAAGCCATTCCTGATGCCAATCGAAGACGTATTCTCGATCTCGGGTCGTGGTACTGTTGTGACTGGTCGTATCGAGCGCGGTATCGTTCGCGTTCAAGATGCACTGGAAATCGTTGGTCTGCGTGACACCACCACCACCACCTGCACCGGTGTTGAGATGTTCCGCAAGCTGCTCGACGAAGGTCGTGCTGGCGAGAACTGCGGCGTTCTGCTGCGTGGCACCAAGCGTGACGACGTTGAGCGTGGTCAGGTTCTGGTTAAGCCAGGTTCGGTTAAGCCGCACACCAAGTTCACCGCAGAAGTTTACGTTCTGAGCAAGGAAGAAGGCGGCCGTCACACTCCGTTCTTCAAAGGCTACCGTCCACAGTTCTACTTCCGTACTACTGACGTGACCGGTAACTGCGAGCTGCCAGAAGGCGTTGAAATGGTAATGCCAGGTGACAACATTCAGATGACTGTTACCCTGATCAAAACCATCGCAATGGAAGACGGTCTGCGCTTCGCTATCCGTGAAGGCGGCCGTACCGTTGGTGCTGGCGTTGTAGCTAAAATCATCGAGTAATCTCCTCACCGAGACAGCTTTGATGTTTTGAAAAGGCCCCCGCTCAGCGGGGGCCTTTTTTATTGGGTTGACACCTATCTGGGGCGTCTATAGAATTGCGCCTCCTTTTAACGGGCGTATTGCGCCCGGTGGGAATAGCAGCCGGAGTCTGAAATCCAATGCAAAATCAGCAAATCCGTATCAGGTTGAAGGCTTTTGACCATCGCCTGATCGACCAATCCACCCAGGAAATCGTGGAAACCGCGAAACGTACTGGTGCTCAAGTGCGTGGTCCAATTCCACTGCCTACCCGTAAAGAGCGGTTCACCGTTCTGGTCTCCCCGCACGTCAACAAAGACGCGCGTGACCAGTACGAGATCCGTACTCATAAGCGCGTTCTGGACATCGTCCAGCCAACGGATAAAACCGTTGATGCACTTATGAAGCTTGATCTTGCGGCCGGTGTGGAAGTGCAGATCAGCCTCGGCTAAGACTCGGTCTTAGTCGTGTAACGCTCTGAAATGGGCGGCCATAGCGGGTGAAAGCCCCGTACACTCATGAGGTTTACAACATGACTATTGGTGTAGTCGGTCGTAAATGCGGTATGACCCGTATTTTCACCGAAGAAGGTGTCTCCATTCCGGTCACGGTCATTGAGATCGAACCGAATCGCGTCACCCAGTTCAAAACTGAAGAGACCGATGGCTATCGTGCAGTGCAAGTCACTGTCGGCGAGCGTCGTGCTTCGCGTGTAACAGCAGCTCAGGCTGGCCACTTCGCTAAAGCGAACGTTGCCGCTGGTCGTACCGTAATGGAATTCCGCCTTGAAGAAGGCGAGTACCAGGCCGGCGATCTGATCAACGCTGAAATCTTCGCCGCTGGTCAACTGGTTGATGTAACCGGTCAGTCCAAGGGTAAAGGCTTCCAGGGTACGATCAAGCGTTGGAATTTCCGCGGGCAAGATAACACCCACGGTAACTCCGTATCCCACCGCGTTCCAGGCTCTATCGGCCAGTGCCAGACTCCTGGTCGTGTATTCAAGGGCAAAAAAATGTCCGGTCATATGGGCGCTGAGCGCGTGACCGTGCAGTCCCTCGAAGTAGTGCGCGTGGACGCTGAACGCAATCTGTTGTTGGTCAAGGGCGCTGTTCCTGGCGCTACTGGCGGCAACTTGGTTGTACGTCCAGCAGCCAAGGCTCGCGGTTAAGGGGAAGCTGACATGCAATTAAATGTAAATGACGCTCAAGCGATCGAAGTTTCCGAACTGACATTTGGCGGCGAATTCAACGAGACGCTGGTTCACCAAGCAGTCGTAGCCTACATGGCTGGCGGTCGTCAGGGTTCCAAGCAGCAAAAGACCCGTTCCGACGTTCGTGGTGGCGGTAAGCGCCCATGGCGTCAGAAAGGTACTGGCCGTGCTCGTGCCGGTACTATCCGTAGCCCAATCTGGCGTGGCGGCGGTACCACTTTCGCAGCTCGTCCTCAGGATCACTCCCAGAAGCTGAACAAGAAGATGTATCGCGCAGCAATGCGTTCCATCCTTGCTGAGCTGGTGCGTACTGATCGTCTGGTCGTGGTTCAGGATTTCGCCGTTGAAACGCCGAAAACCAAAGACCTGCTGGGCAAACTGAACAACATGAGCCTGACCGACGTTCTGATCGTGTCGGACGCTGTTGATCAGAACCTGTACCTGGCTGCTCGTAACCTGCCACACGTAGATGTACGTGACGTGCAAGGTTCCGATCCAGTTAGTCTGATCGCATACGACAAGGTGTTGATCACCGTGTCGGCCGTGAAGAAATTCGAGGAGCTGCTGGGATGAACCAGGAACGCGTATTTAAAGTTCTGCTTGGCCCGCACGTTTCCGAGAAGGCTACGGTTCTGGCAGACAAGAAAGGCCAGTTCGTTTTCAAGGTTGCTACTGACGCAACCAAGCTGGAAATCAAGAAGGCCGTCGAAAGCCTGTTCAGCGTGAAAGTAGAGCGTGTTACTACCCTGAATGTTCTGGGTAAGAGCAAGCGCACTGCTCGCGGTCTGGGCAAGCGTAATGACTGGAAGAAGGCAGTTATCTCCCTTCAGCCAGGCCAAGATCTCGATTTCAGCAGCAGTGCTGAGTAAGGAAGGGGTGCATCATGGCAATCGTTAAATGCAAACCGACTTCCCCTGGCCGCCGTTTTGTGGTCAAGGTGGTCAACCAGGAGCTGCATAAAGGCGCTCCTCACGCACCGCTGCTCGAGAAGAAGTCGAAGTCTGGTGGTCGTAACAACAATGGCCGTATTACCACTCGTCACATCGGTGGTGGTCATAAGCAGCATTATCGTCTGGTCGACTTCCGTCGCAACGACAAAGATGGCATCGCTGCCACTGTCGAGCGTATCGAATACGATCCAAACCGTACTGCTCACATCGCTCTGCTGCTGTACGCAGATGGCGAGCGTCGCTACATCATCGCCCCTAAAGGCGTGAGTGCTGGCGACCAGCTGATCGCAGGCGCACTGGCTCCAATCAAGCCAGGTAACGCTCTGCAACTGCGTAACATTCCAGTTGGTAGCACCGTACACGGCATCGAATTGAAGCCAGGTAAAGGCGCTCAGATCGCTCGTTCCGCTGGTGCTTCGGCTCAGCTGATCGCTCGTGAAGGCGTTTACGTGACCCTGCGTCTGCGTTCTGGTGAGATGCGTAAAGTGCTGGCTGAATGCCGCGCGACCCTGGGCGAGGTCTCGAACTCCGAGCACAGCCTGCGTTCGCTGGGTAAAGCTGGTGCCAAACGCTGGCGTGGCGTTCGCCCAACCGTTCGTGGTGTTGCCATGAACCCGGTTGACCACCCACATGGTGGTGGTGAAGGTCGTACCTCTGGTGGTCGTCATCCGGTATCGCCATGGGGCTTCCCGACTAAGGGCGCGAAGACTCGTGGTAATAAGCGTACCGACAAAATGATCGTCCGTCGTCGCAAGTAAATAGAGGGATACGACAGTGCCACGTTCTCTGAAAAAAGGTCCTTTTATCGATCTTCACCTACTGAAGAAGATCGAAGTGGCGGCGGAAAAGAACGATCGCAAACCGGTGAAAACCTGGTCGCGTCGTTCGATGATCCTGCCACAAATGGTCGGTCTGACCATCGCAGTACACAACGGTCGTCAACACGTCCCAGTTCTCGTTAACGAAGACATGGTCGGCCACAAACTGGGCGAGTTCGCCGGTACCCGCACTTATCGTGGGCACGTGGCAGACAAGAAAGCCAAGCGTTAAGGGGTTAGGAAATGGAAGTAGCCGCTAAGTTGTCGGGCGCTCGAATCTCCGCCCAGAAAGCCCGCTTGGTCGCCGACCAGATCCGCGGGAAGAAGGTGGGCGAAGCGCTCAACCTGTTGGCTTTCAGCAGTAAGAAAGCCGCCGAGATCATGAAGAAAGTGCTGGAGTCGGCCGTAGCCAACGCCGAGCATAACGAAGGCGCAGACGTTGATGACCTGAAGGTCAGCACCGTTTTCGTCAACGAAGGGCGTTCGCTGAAGCGCATCATGCCACGTGCCAAAGGCCGTGCTGATCGCATCGTCAAGCGGTCTTGCCATATCACTGTCAAGGTTGCTGACAAGTAACGGAGTCGAAGAGATGGGTCAGAAAGTACATCCCATTGGCATTCGCCTGGGAATCGTCAAGGAGCACACCTCCGTCTGGTACGCAGACGGTCGGACTTATGCGGACTATTTGCTCGCAGATCTGAAGGTGCGTGAGTATCTCCAAGACAAACTAAAAAGCGCGTCCGTAAGCCGTATCGATATCCATCGTCCGGCCCAAACTGCACGTATCACCATCCACACCGCTCGTCCAGGTATCGTTATCGGGAAGAAAGGTGAAGATGTTGAGAAACTGCGCCAGGACCTGACCAAGCAAATGGGTGTGCCTGTGCACATCAATATCGAAGAGATCCGCAAGCCGGAACTCGACGGTATGCTGGTTGCGCAGAGCGTAGCTCAGCAGCTGGAGCGTCGCGTAATGTTCCGTCGCGCTATGAAGCGCGCTGTACAGAACGCAATGCGCATTGGTGCCAAAGGCATCAAAATCCAAGTGAGCGGTCGTCTCGGCGGTGCTGAAATCGCACGTACTGAATGGTATCGCGAAGGTCGTGTGCCACTGCACACCCTGCGTGCCGACATCGACTATGCCAACTACGAAGCTCACACCACCTACGGTGTGATCGGTGTAAAGGTTTGGATCTTCAAAGGCGAAGTAATTGGTGGTCGCCAAGAAGAACTGAAACCACAAGCACCAGCGCCTCGTAAAAAAGCTGCTAAGTAAGGGGTACGCCAAATGTTGCAACCAAAGCGTACGAAGTTCCGCAAGCAAATGACTGGTCACAACCGTGGCCTGGCATTGCGCGGTAGCAAAGTCAGCTTCGGCGAGTTCGCGCTGAAGTCTGTAGCTCGTGGTCGTCTCACCGCTCGTCAGATCGAGTCAGCACGTCGTGCTCTGACCCGTCACGTAAAACGTGGCGGCAAGATCTGGATCCGTGTATTCCCGGACAAGCCGATCTCCAAAAAACCTCTCGAGGTTCGGATGGGTAAAGGTAAGGGTAACGTGGAATACTGGGTTGCCCAGATTCAGCCAGGCAAAGTCCTGTATGAAATCGAGGGTGTTTCTGAAGAGCTGGCGCGTGAGGCTTTCGCCCTGGCTGCTGCAAAGCTGCCGCTCGCCACCTCCTTTGTTAAACGGACGGTGATGTGATGAAAGCGAATGAACTTCGTGAAAAATCCGCACAGCAGCTGAACGAGCAACTGCTCGGCCTGCTGCGCGACCAGTTCAATCTGCGTATGCAGAAAGCAACTGGCCAGTTGGGGCAGTCTCATCTGCTCTCGCAAGTTAAGCGTGACATCGCTCGCGTGAAGACTGTGCTCAACCAGCAGGCAGGTAAGTAATCATGGCTGAAGCCGAAAAAACTGTCCGTACGCTGACTGGCCGTGTTGTCAGCGACAAGATGGACAAAACCATCACCGTTCTGATCGAGCGTCGCGTTAAGCACCCGATCTACGGTAAATACGTTAAGCGTTCGACTAAGCTGCACGCGCACGACGAAACCAATCAGTGCCACATCGGCGACAAAGTCACTATTCGTGAAACTCGTCCTTTGGCCAAGACCAAGTCTTGGGCGCTGGTTGATGTTCTCGAACGCGCTGTGGAAGTCTAAGGACTAGGGGTCGGAGAAATTATATGATTCAGACTCAATCCATGCTCGATGTGGCCGATAACAGCGGCGCTCGCCGCGTTATGTGCATCAAGGTGCTGGGTGGCTCCCATCGTCGTTACGCTGGTATCGGTGACATCATCAAGGTTACCGTTAAGGAAGCAATTCCTCGCGGTAAAGTGAAAAAAGGCCAAGTGATGACTGCTGTTGTAGTCCGCACTCGTCACGGCGTACGTCGTGCTGATGGCTCCATTATCCGCTTTGATGGCAACGCTGCTGTTCTTCTGAACAACAAGCAAGAGCCGATCGGCACCCGTATCTTTGGGCCAGTGACCCGTGAACTTCGTACTGAGAAGTTCATGAAGATCGTCTCGCTCGCCCCAGAAGTGCTGTAAGGAGATCCGACATGCAAAAGATTCGTCGTGACGACGAGATCATCGTGATCGCCGGCAAAGACAAAGGTAAGCGCGGTAAGGTGCTGAAGGTTCTTGCTGACAACCGTCTGGTTGTTGGTGGTCTGAACCTGGTCAAGCGTCATACCAAGCCTAACCCGATGTCGGGCGTACAAGGCGGTATCGTCGAGAAAGAAGCGCCACTGCACGCTTCTAACGTAGCCATCTTCAACGGCGAAACCAACAAGGCTGACCGCGTTGGTTTCAAAGTAGAAGACGGTAAGAAAATTCGTGTCTTCAAGTCGACCCAAAAAGCGGTTGATGCTTGAACACTGCTAGGTAGAAGACCATGGCACGACTAAAAGAGATTTACCGGAAGGAAATCGCTCCGAAACTTAAGGAAGAACTTAAGCTTTCGAACGTGATGGAAGTTCCGCGCGTTACCAAAATCACCCTGAACATGGGTCTGGGCGAAGCGATCGGCGACAAAAAAGTCATCGAGCACGCTGTTGCTGACCTGGAAAAGATCACCGGCCAGAAAGTCGTTGTGACCTACGCTCGCAAATCCATCGCTGGCTTTAAAGTCCGTGAAGGTTGGCCGATCGGCGTCAAAGTGACCCTGCGCCGTGAGCGTATGTACGAGTTCCTGGATCGTCTGCTGTCGATCTCCCTGCCTCGGGTTCGCGACTTCCGCGGCCTGAATGCCAAGTCCTTCGATGGTCGTGGTAACTACAGCATGGGCGTGAAAGAGCAGATCATCTTCCCGGAAATCGACTACGACAAGATCGATGCTCTCCGCGGTCTGGACATCACCCTGACCACCACTGCCAAGAACGATGATGAAGGCCGCGCTCTGCTGCGTGCGTTCAAATTCCCGTTCCGCAACTGATTGGAGTAGGACCATGGCCAAGATGAGCATGAAAAACCGCGAGCTGAAGCGTCAGCTCACGGTTGCCAAGTACGCCAAGAAGCGTGCAGCACTGAAAGCTATCATCGTTGATCTGAACGCAAGTCCAGAAGCACGTTGGGAAGCTACAGTAGCCCTGCAGAAGCAGCCACGTGACGCAAGCGCTTCGCGCATGCGTAACCGCTGCCGCCTGACCGGTCGTCCACACGGCGTTTACCGCAAGTTCGGCCTCGGCCGTAACAAACTGCGTGAAGCGGCAATGCGTGGTGACGTACCAGGTCTGGTTAAAGCCAGCTGGTAAGTACTGTCAAAGTCTCGGTGCGAAGGTTCGCAAGAACCTGACCACCGGTGGCCTTGAATCTGGAACAAGCCCCTTTTGGGGCTTGTTTCATTTCCGGAGTGTGTCTAGAATACCCGGCTCGCCTGAGCCCGTGTTTTTTTACCCGGAGATTCTCGGCGACACGTAGTAGCCGCAAGGCTAATTTTTCTGTATTAGGAGCGTCTAGCCCATGAGTATGCAGGACCCGTTAGCGGACATGCTAACTCGAATCCGTAATGCCCAGATGGCTGAAAAGTCCGTCGTAAGCATGCCATCTTCCACGTTGAAGGTAGCTGTTGCCAAAGTCCTGAAGGACGAAGGTTACATCGCGGGTTATCAGATCAGCAGCGAAACCAAACCACTGCTGTCTATCGAGCTGAAATACTTCGAAGGCCGTCCGGTTATCGAAGAAGTGAAGCGCGTTAGCCGTCCAGGCCTGCGTCAGTACAAGTCCGTCGATGATCTGCCAAAAGTTCGTGGCGGTCTCGGTGTGTCTATCGTCTCCACCAACAAGGGTGTGATGACTGATCGTGCTGCGCGCGCTGCCGGTGTCGGCGGCGAAGTTCTTTGCACTGTGTTCTAAGGGGGGATAAGCATGTCTCGCGTCGCTAAGAACCCCGTTAAGCTGCCAGCCGGCGTCGAAGTAAAATTCGCAGGCCAACAGCTTTCGGTGAAGGGTGCCAAGGGCACTCTCGAACTGAACATCCATTCGTCCGTTGAGATCGTTGAAGAAGCTGGTGAGCTGCGTTTCGCTGCTCGCAATGGCGATCAACAAACTCGCGCAATGGCTGGTACCACTCGTGCGTTGGTAAACAACATGGTCCAAGGCGTAAGCCAAGGCTTCGAGCGCAAGCTCCAGCTGGTCGGTGTTGGTTACAAAGCGCAAGCAAAAGGCACAGTGCTGAACCTGGCTCTTGGCTTCTCGCATCCAGTGGATTACGAACTGCCGGAAGGCATCACCGCTGAGACTCCTAGCCAGACCGATATCCTGATCAAGGGCATCGACAAGCAGCTGGTAGGTCAAGTGGCCGCCGAGATCCGCGACTTCCGTCCACCAGAGCCGTACAAAGGCAAAGGTGTGCGCTACGCGGACGAAGTCGTCCGTCGTAAAGAAGCCAAGAAGAAGTAGGGCATAGCAAATGACCGACAAAAAAGTTACTCGACTGCGTCGCGCTCGCAAAGCACGCCTGAAAATGCACGAACTCGAAGTCGTGCGTCTCTGCGTGTTCCGCTCTTCGCAGCACATCTACGCCCAGGTCATTTCGGCCGACGGCAACAAAGTCCTGGCAAGCGCCTCGACTTTGGATAAAGAACTGCGTGATGGCGCCACTGGCAACATCGACGCGGCCACTAAGGTTGGCCAGCTGGTCGCTACGCGTGCTAAGGCCGCTGGCGTCTCGCAGGTGGCTTTCGACCGCTCTGGCTTCAAGTACCACGGCCGCGTTAAAGCGCTGGCTGATGCTGCTCGTGAAGCTGGGCTGGAGTTCTAAGTTATGTCAAATAACGACCAAAAGCGCGACGAAGGCTACATCGAGAAGCTGGTTCAAGTTAACCGCGTAGCCAAAACCGTTAAAGGCGGCCGTATCTTCACTTTCACCGCGTTGACCGTGGTTGGTGATGGTAAAGGGCGTGTTGGCTTCGGCCGTGGCAAGTCGCGTGAAGTGCCTGCTGCGATCCAGAAGGCAATGGAAGCTGCTCGCCGCAACATGATCCAGGTTGATCTGAACGGCACCACCCTGCAGTACGCAATGAAGTCCGCCCATGGCGCTTCGAAGGTGTACATGCAGCCTGCTTCTGAAGGTACCGGTATCATCGCTGGCGGCGCTATGCGTGCCGTTCTCGAAGTTGCTGGCGTTCAGAACGTTCTGGCCAAGTGCTACGGCTCGACTAACCCTGTAAACGTGGTTCACGCCACTTTCAAGGGTCTGAAGGCTATGCAGTCTCCTGAATCCATTGCCGCCAAGCGTGGCAAAAGCGTCAAGGAGATCTTCTGATCATGGCTACCGTTAAAGTTACGCTGATCAAAAGCATGACCGGCCGCATCCCTAACCACAAACTGTGCGTTAAGGGTCTGGGTCTGCGTCGCATCGGTCACACTGTAGAAGTCCAGGATACTCCCGAGAATCGCGGGATGATCAACAAGGCTTACTACATGCTGCGTGTCGAGGGTTAATCGATGAAACTCAATGATCTGAGTCCAGCGCCGGGTTCCCGTCGCGAAAAGCATCGTCCGGGCCGTGGTATCGGTAGTGGTTTGGGTAAGACTGGTGGCCGTGGTCACAAAGGTCAGACTTCCCGCTCCGGTGGCACCATTGCTCCAGGCTTTGAAGGCGGTCAACAGCCGCTGCATCGTCGCCTGCCGAAGTTCGGTTTCGTTTCCCTGAAAGCCATGGACCGCGCAGAAGTGCGTCTGTCCGAGCTGGCCAAAGTGGAAGGCGACATCGTCACCGTGCAGTCCCTGAAAGATGCCAACGTGATCAACGTCAACGTACAGCGTGTGAAAATCATGCTGTCCGGTGAAGTGACTCGCGCTGTCACTATCGGCAAGGGAATCGGCGCCACCAAAGGTGCGCGTGCGGCTATCGAAGCAGCTGGCGGCAAGTTCGAGGAATAAATGGCTAAGCAAGGTGCTCTCTCTGCGCTCGGCAAAGGCGGTATGTCTGAACTCTGGGCTCGTCTGCGTTTTCTGTTCCTGGCGATTATCGTCTACCGAATAGGCGCACACATCCCGGTTCCAGGTATCAACCCGGACCGACTCGCGGACCTGTTTCGACAGAATGAGGGGACCATTCTTAGCTTGTTCAACATGTTTTCCGGCGGCGCGCTGGAGCGGATGAGCATCTTTGCACTGGGGATCATGCCGTACATTTCGGCATCGATCATCATGCAACTGATGTCAGCCGTCAGCCCGCAGCTGGAGCAGTTGAAGAAGGAAGGTGAAGCTGGCCGTCGCAAGATCAGCCAGTACACCCGCTACCTCACTGTCGTCCTTGCTCTTGTCCAGGCCATTGGCATGTCCATTGGTCTGGCGGGGCAGGGCGTTTCGTTCACTGGTGACTTTAGCTTCCATTTCGTCGCGGTAACCACTTTTGTGGCTGGTGCGATGTTCATGATGTGGCTGGGTGAGCAGATTACTGAGCGTGGTGTTGGCAACGGTATCTCGATGTTGATTTTTTCGGGTATCGTCGCCGGTCTTCCGAGAGCGATCGGGCAGTCTTTCGAGTCTGCACGTCAGGGTGATATCAACATCTTCGCCCTGGTTGCCATCGGTTTGCTGGCAGTAGCGATCATCGGTTTCGTGGTGTTCATTGAGCGTGGTCAGCGTCGTATCGCTGTTCACTACGCCAAGCGTCAGCAGGGCCGCAAGGTCTTCGCTGCGCAGACTAGCCACTTGCCGCTGAAAGTGAACATGGCCGGTGTTATTCCGGCCATTTTCGCGAGCAGCATTTTGCTGTTCCCGGCTTCGCTGGGTGCCTGGTTCGGTCAGTCTGAAGGTATGGGCTGGTTGCAGGACATCTCGCAGTCGATCGCTCCTGGTCAGCCGTTGAATATTCTGCTGTTTAGTGCAGGGATTATTTTCTTCTGCTTCTTCTATACGGCGTTGATGTTCAATCCGAAAGACGTAGCGGAAAACCTGAAGAAGTCCGGTGCCTTTATTCCGGGCATCCGTCCAGGTGAGCAGTCTGCGCGCTACATTGATGGCGTTCTGACTCGTTTGACCCTGTTCGGTGCTCTTTACATGACGGCCGTGTGCCTGTTGCCCCAGTTCCTGGTGGTTGCAGCCAACGTTCCGTTCTACCTTGGCGGGACCTCGTTGCTGATCGTCGTCGTGGTTGTGATGGACTTCATGTCCCAAGTACAATCGCACCTCGTTTCGCACCAGTACGAATCCCTGATGAAGAAAGCCAACCTGAAGGGTTACGGCAGCGGCATGCTGCGCTGACCCATAAGGTTCGAGGAGTTGGTGATGAAAGTTCGTGCATCGGTGAAAAAGCTGTGCCGTAACTGCAAGATTATTCGCCGCGAAGGTGTTGTTCGAGTAATTTGCAGCGCGGAACCGCGTCACAAACAGCGCCAAGGCTGAGTGTGATTGTGCTTCAAGCCCGGCAGCTAGTGCGCTGCCGGGTTGATTATTTGTTATTACAGCGATATTATCTCGCGCCCTATTTCTTGGCTTCCGGGGCGTAGGTAGCTGTCAATTGGAGTCCCACTGAATGGCCCGTATTGCAGGCGTTAACATTCCAGATAACAAGCATACTGTTATCTCGCTGACCTACATCTATGGTGTTGGTCGCACTACTGCACAGAAAATTTGTGCAGAGACTGGGGTAAACCCAGCAGCAAAGATCAAAGATCTGAGCGACGAGCAGATTGAACAGCTGCGTGGCGAAGTGGCGAAGTTCACCACTGAAGGTGACCTGCGTCGCGAAATCAACATGAAAATCAAGCGCTTGATGGACCTCGGTTGCTATCGCGGTCTGCGTCATCGTCGTGGTCTGCCAGTACGCGGTCAGCGTACCAAGACCAACGCGCGTACCCGTAAAGGTCCGCGTAAGCCGATCCGCAAGTAATCGCCCCAGCGAATCGACAGGAAAATTATCATGGCAAAACCTGCTGCTCGTCCTCGTAAAAAAGTTAAAAAGACAGTGGTTGATGGCATCGCCCACATCCATGCATCTTTTAACAACACCATCGTGACCATTACCGACCGTCAAGGTAACGCTCTTTCCTGGGCTACCTCCGGTGGTTCGGGTTTCCGCGGTTCCCGCAAGTCCACCCCGTTTGCTGCTCAAGTAGCTGCTGAACGTGCTGGTCAAGCTGCGCTGGAATACGGCCTGAAAAACCTCGACGTAAACGTCAAAGGTCCAGGTCCAGGTCGTGAATCCGCAGTCCGCGCTTTGAACGGCTGTGGCTACAAGATCGCCAGCATCACCGACGTGACGCCAATCCCGCACAACGGGTGCCGTCCGCCGAAGAAGCGCCGCGTGTAATCCAGGAGATTGTAAAGAATGGCTCGTTACATTGGTCCAAAATGCAAACTCGCTCGTCGCGAAGGCACCGATCTCTTTCTGAAGAGCGGCGTGCGCGCGATCGAATCGAAGTGCAACATTGAAGCAGCACCTGGTATCCACGGCCAACGCCGCGGTCGCCAGTCCGACTACGGCACCCAACTGCGTGAAAAGCAGAAGGTCCGTCGTATCTACGGCGTTCTCGAGCGTCAATTCAGCGGCTACTACAAAGAAGCTGCTGGCAAGAAAGGTGCAACCGGTGAAAACCTGCTGCAACTGCTCGAATGCCGTCTGGACAACGTTGTATACCGTATGGGCTTTGGTTCGACTCGTGCCGAATCCCGTCAGCTGGTATCGCACAAGTCGATCAGCGTAAACGGTCAGACCGTTAACGTTCCGTCCTACCAGGTTCGTGCTGGTGACGTGGTCGCTGTTCGCGAGAAAGCAAAAAACCAACTTCGCATTGTCCAAGCTCTCGATCTGTGTGCCCAACGTGGCCGCGTAGAATGGGTAGAAGTAGACACTGAGAAGAAGTCGGGCGTTTTCAAGAACGTTCCAGCTCGCAGTGATCTGTCCGCCGACATCAACGAAAGCCTGATTGTCGAGCTCTACTCCAAGTAAGGGCTAGAAAATAGGTGCATCCATGCAGATTTCGGTAAATGAGTTCCTGACACCTCGCCACATTGATGTGCAAGTTGTCAGTCCAACCCGCGCCAAGATCACGCTCGAGCCTCTCGAGCGTGGCTTTGGCCACACCCTGGGCAACGCGCTGCGCCGCATCCTGTTGTCCTCAATGCCCGGCTGTGCAGTAGTCGAGGCCGAGATTGACGGTGTGCTCCACGAGTACAGCGCCATCGAAGGTGTACAGGAAGACGTAATTGAAATCCTGTTGAACCTTAAAGGTCTGGCTATCAAGCTGCACGGCCGTGACGAAGTTACGCTGACCTTGTCGAAGAAGGGTTCGGGGGTGGTTACCGCTGCCGATATTCAGCTGGATCATGATGTCGAGATCGTTAACCCCGATCACGTAATCGCTAACCTGGCGTCTAACGGCGCCCTGAACATGAAGCTCGTAGTAGCTCGTGGTCGTGGTTATGAACCGGCAGACTCGCGTCAGAGCGATGAAGACGAAAGCCGCAGCATCGGTCGCTTGCAGCTTGACTCTTCGTTCAGCCCGGTTCGCCGTATCGCATACGTGGTGGAAAACGCCCGTGTCGAACAGCGTACTAACCTGGACAAGCTGGTTATTGATCTGGAAACCAACGGTACCCTGGATCCTGAAGAGGCTATCCGCCGTGCTGCAACCATTCTGCAACAGCAGTTGGCTGCGTTCGTCGACCTCAAAGGTGACAGTGAGCCAGTGGTTGTCGAGCAGGAAGACGAGATCGATCCGATCCTGCTTCGCCCGGTTGACGATCTGGAACTGACTGTACGTTCGGCTAACTGCCTTAAGGCGGAAAACATCTACTACATCGGCGACCTGATTCAGCGTACCGAAGTAGAGCTGTTGAAGACTCCGAACCTGGGCAAGAAATCCTTGACTGAAATCAAGGACGTTCTGGCCTCCCGCGGTCTGTCCCTCGGCATGCGCCTCGACAACTGGCCGCCTGCAAGTCTTAAGAAGGACGACAAGGCGACTGCCTGATCGTCGTAATCACCGAACGTAGTGTTTGGTAAGGAATGAACCATGCGTCATCGTAAAAGTGGTCGTCACCTGAGCCGCACCAGCTCGCACCGCAAGGCCATGTTCCAAAACATGGCGGTGTCGCTGTTCGAGCACGAGCTGATCAAAACGACTCTGCCAAAAGCTAAAGAACTGCGCCGCGTTGCCGAGCCGCTGATCACTTTGGCCAAGACAGATAGCGTTGCTAACCGTCGTCTGGCTTTCGACCGTACTCGTTCGAAAGCTATCGTTGGTAAGCTCTTCAACGACCTGGGCAAGCGTTACGCTACCCGTGAGGGTGGCTACCTGCGCATCCTCAAGTGCGGTTTCCGCGCTGGCGACAACGCGCCTATGGCGTACGTCGAGTTGGTTGATCGTGCTACTGCTGGCGAAGCTGTATCTGCCGAGTAAGACGTCAGTCTGAAACAAAAAACCGGGCCTAGTGCCCGGTTTTTTGTGCCTGTAGTAAACGCGCCCTTTGTACAAGTCTCTCCTTCGTCACGTCGTCATTATGTGATGGGGATGATCATTAGTATTTCTCTATCGATGTCTACAGGTTAATGAATTTGTAGCTGACACAGCGATGATCAATACTCCTTCTCAGCCGATAGCCGGCAGTTCAAGACCGATAGATGAAGGAAGATCGCATGAGCCAAAACAAAACGCTTACCACCGCCAGTGGCGCTCCTGTTGCCGATAACCAGAATTCCCGTTCCGCCGGCCCTCGCGGCCCACTGCTGCTCGACGACTTCCACCTGATCGAAAAGCTGGCACACTTCAACCGCGAAAACATCCCGGAACGCCGTGTGCACGCCAAAGGCTCAGGCGCCTACGGTACCTTTACTGTTACGCGGGATATCACCCAATACACCAGCGCCAAGCTCTTCGAGACCGTCGGTAAGCAGACGCCAACCTTCCTGCGATTTTCCACTGTCGGTGGTGAACGCGGTTCAGCGGATACCGAGCGCGATCCTCGTGGTTTCGCGCTGAAGTTCTACACCGAGGAAGGCAACTGGGACATTGTTGGCAACAACACGCCGGTGTTCTTCATCCGTGATCCGTTGAAATTCCCGGACTTTATTCATACCCAGAAGCGCCTGCCGCAAAGCAATCTCAAAAGCGCACAGGCCATGTGGGACTTCTGGTCGCACTCTCCGGAGGCGCTGCACCAGGTCACCATTCTGTTCTCCGACCGGGGTATTCCTGATGGCTACCGTCACATGCACGGCTTCGGCAGCCACACTTACAGCCTGATCAGCGCCAATGGCGAGCGCCATTGGGTCAAGTGGCACTACAAGACCCAACAAGGGATCAAGAATCTCGCCCCTGCAGAGGCGGCGCGCCTGGCAGGCACCGATCCGGATTACGCCCAGCGCGACCTGTTCGCAGCCATCGAGCGCGGTGACTTTCCGAAATGGCGTGTGTGCATCCAGATCATGACCGAGGCCCAGGCCGCAGCACACTACGAGAACCCGTTCGACGTGACCAAGACCTGGTCGCAGAAGGAGTTCCCGTTGATCGAAGTCGGTGAGTTAGAGCTCAATCGAAACCCGCTGAACTACTTTGCCGAAGTCGAGCAAGCCGCGTTCGGCCCCAGCAACATGGTGCCAGGCGTAGGACTTTCGCCAGACCGCATGCTGCAAGGTCGTGTGTTCGCTTACGCTGATGCGCACCGCTACCGTGTCGGCACCAATCACCAGCAGTTGCCAGTGAACGCGCCACGCAGTCCGGTGAACACCTATCAGCGCGATGGCTCCATGGCTTTTGGCAGCAATGGCGGTGCGGCACCGAACTACGAGCCCAATAGCTACATCGAGTCGCCAAAACAGGCACCTCGTTATGCTGAACCGGCGCTGGCCTTGAGCGGTGCGGCTGATCGCTACGATCATCGCGAAGACACCGACTATTACAGCCATGCCGGTGCGCTGTTCCGCCTGATGAGTGACGAGCAAAAAGCGCTGTTGGTCAATAACATCGCCAGCGCCATGGCGGGTGTTTCCACCGACGTGGTTGATCGTCAATTGCAGCATTTCTACAAGGCGGATCCGGCGTATGGAGAAGCAATCGCAACGCTGCTCAACGTACAGCTTAACGAAGTCTAAATGAGAAGCAGAACCGCCCTTAATTGGGCGGTTTTTGCGTTATTTAAGCTGCTTTTCTCAGAATATCTTCGCTTTTATTGCGTCTTCCGAGTGACGTTAGGGCCGGGTTGGTTCAAACTACAGACTTTCAAGCAGGGAGATGTAGGGCGATGCAAGGCCACCCAGACGTTATCGATTACCTCAACACGTTGCTGACCGGCGAACTGGCCGCGCGTGATCAATATTTCGTCCACTCGCGGATGTATGAGGACTGGGGTTTCACCAAGCTCTACGAACGAATCAACCACGAGATGGAAGAGGAAGCAGGGCACGCTGATGCACTGATGCGCCGGATCCTGATGCTCGAAGGCACGCCGCGCATGCGTCCGGACGATCTGGATGTCGGCACCACAGTGACGGAGATGCTCGAAGCGGATCTGCGCCTGGAATACAAGGTACGGGCTGCGCTGTGCAAGGGCATCAAGCTCTGCGAGCAGCACAAGGACTATGTCAGTCGCGAAATGCTACGGGTCCAGTTGCATGACACCGAAGAAGATCACACCTACTGGCTCGAGAAGCAGTTGGGCTTGATCAAGTTGATCGGTCTCGAGAATTACCTGCAATCCCACACCTGATTGCGGTGGATACAAAAAAGCCCCTGTCACTGATGAAGTGACAGGGGCTTTTTCATGGGGCTCGATCAGGCCCGGTCGCGCTCCAGCAAAGGCTTGAGGTAGTAACCGGTGTGGGACTGCTTCATCTCGGATACTTCCTCAGGCGTGCCGACGGCAATGATCTGCCCGCCCTTCGAACCTCCTTCCGGCCCCAGGTCCACCAGCCAGTCGGCGGTCTTGATGACGTCCAGGTTGTGCTCGATCACAACCACGGTGTTGCCGTGGTCACGCAGGCGATGCAACACGTCCAGCAGTTGCTGGATGTCCGCGAAGTGCAGCCCGGTGGTGGGTTCGTCGAGGATGTACAGGGTCTTGCCGGTATCACGCTTGGACAGCTCGCGGGACAGTTTCACCCGCTGGGCTTCACCGCCGGACAGCGTGGTCGCCGATTGCCCCAGCTTGATGTACGACAGACCGACGTCCATCAACGTTTGCAGCTTGCGCGCCAGGGCCGGTACCGCATCGAAGAACTCCCGGGCTTCCTCGATGGTCATCTCGAGGGTTTCATGGATGCTCTTGCCCTTGTACTTGATCTCGAGGGTTTCACGGTTGTAGCGCTTGCTCTTGCAGACATCGCAGGGCACGTAGATGTCCGGCAGGAAGTGCATTTCCACCTTGATCAGGCCATCACCCTGGCAGGCCTCGCAGCGTCCGCCCTTGACGTTGAAGGAGAAACGCCCGGGGCCATAACCGCGGGAGCGAGATTCCGGCACGCCGGCAAACAGCTCGCGAATCGGTGTGAACAGGCCGGTGTAGGTGGCCGGGTTGGAACGCGGCGTACGACCGATGGGGCTCTGGTCGATGTCGACGACCTTGTCCAGGTGCTCCAGGCCCTTGATGCTGTCGTGAGCGGCCGCTTCGAGGGTGGTTGCACCGTTGAGTGCCGTGGCGCTCAACGGGAAGAGCGTGTTGTTGATCAGCGTCGACTTGCCTGAGCCGGACACGCCGGTCACGCAGGTCAGCAGGCCGATCGGGATCTCCAGGTCGACATTGCGCAGGTTGTTGCCACGGGCACCCTTGAGTGTCAGCGACAACTTCTTGTTGCGCGGCGTACGTTTGGCCGGCACCGCGATCTTCACCCGGCCCGACAGGTACTTGCCGGTCAGGGAGTCGGGATGCGCCATTACCTCGGCCGGCGTACCTTCGGCGACGATGTACCCACCGTGAACCCCCGCGCCCGGGCCGATATCCACGACATAGTCGGCCAAGCGAATCGCGTCTTCATCGTGCTCGACCACGATTACCGTGTTGCCGATGTCTCGCAGGTGTTTCAGGGTGCCGAGCAAGCGGTCGTTATCGCGCTGGTGCAGGCCGATCGAAGGTTCGTCGAGGATGTACAGGACGCCGACCAGGCCGGCGCCGATTTGGCTGGCCAGGCGAATACGCTGGGCCTCGCCACCGGACAGGGTGTCCGCGCTGCGATCCAGCGACAGATAATCGAGGCCGACGTTGACCAGGAACTGCAGGCGTTCGCGAATTTCCTTGAGGATCTTGTCGGCAATCTCGCCACGACGGCCAGTCAGCTTCAACCCACCGAAATAATCGCAGGCATCGCCGATGGGCAGGTTGGTCACCGCCGGCAGGGTTTTTTCGCCGACCCACACATGCCGCGCCTCGCGACGCAGGCGGGTGCCGCGGCAATCAGGGCAGGACTGGGTGCTGAGGAACTTGGCCAGTTCTTCGCGTACCGAGGCCGACTCGGTTTCGCGATAACGACGCTCCAGGTTGGGCACGATGCCTTCGAACGGGTGCGAGCGCTTGACGATATCGCCGCGGTCATTCAGGTATTTGAAATCGACGTTTTGCGAACCGCTGCCGTGCAGGATGCTCTTCTGCTGATCGGCCGGCAGTTCGTTGAACGGCACTTCCAGGCTGAACTTGTAGTGGGAGGCCAGCGAGCCGAGCATCTGGAAATAATAGACGTTGCGCCGGTCCCAGCCGCGAATCGCGCCTTCTGCCAGGGTCAGTTCACCGTTGACCAGGCGCTTGATGTCGAAGAACTGCTTGACCCCCAGGCCATCACAGGTCGGGCAGGCGCCGGCCGGGTTGTTGAAGGAAAACAGCTTGGGCTCGAGTTCGCTGATGGCATGGCCACAGATCGGACAGGCAAAACGCGCGGAGAAGATCATCTCTTCGCCCGGCTCGTCGTCCATCGGCGCCACCAGGGCGATGCCGTCTGCCAGTTTCAGCGCGGTCTCGAACGATTCGGCCAGGCGCTGTTGCAGATCGGCGCGAACCTTGAAACGGTCGACCACGACATCGATGGTATGTTTTTTCTGCTTGTCGAGCTTGGGGGCTTCGTCCAGCTCGTAAAGCTTGCCGTTGATCCGCGCACGGACGAACCCTTGGGCGCGCAGCTCTTCGAAGACTGAAAGGTGTTCACCTTTGCGCTCGCGAATGACCGGGGCCAGCAGCATCAGCTTGCTGCCCTCCGGTTCGGCGAGGACCAGGTCGACCATCTGGCTGACGGTCTGCGCTTCCAGGGGAATGTCGTGGTCCGGGCAGCGCGGAATGCCGACGCGTGCATACAGCAGGCGCAGGTAGTCGTAGATTTCGGTGATGGTGCCGACGGTCGAACGCGGGTTGTGCGAGGTCGACTTCTGTTCGATGGAGATCGCCGGCGACAGGCCTTCGATGGTGTCGACGTCAGGTTTTTCCATCATCGACAGGAACTGCCGGGCGTAGGCCGACAGCGACTCGACATAACGACGCTGGCCTTCGGCGTACAGCGTGTCGAAAGCCAGGGAGGACTTGCCGGAGCCGGACAGGCCGGTGATGACGATCAGCTTGTCCCTTGGCAGGGTCAGGTCGATGTTCTTCAGGTTGTGGGTTCGGGCCCCACGAATCAGGATCTTGTCCAAAGTGGCCTCGCTCGGCGGGCGTCGAAAACGTAGGAGTATACGGCCAAACACTGGATGGATGCACACTATCGAATACTGGTTTTGTCGCCTTACATGAAAGCTCTTTCATCTACACGTGGCAAAGCGTCGCGATATACCCTGTCAATCGATGGGACTGGTAGAATCGCCGCCGGTTCACATGAGGTTTTTCCATGCACGATCCCCACAGCGAACGCATGAGTGGCAGTGAGACCCGCGCAGCAAGCGGTCTGGCCCTGGTGTTCGCCTTCCGTATGCTTGGCATGTTCATGGTGTTGCCGGTATTGGCGACCTATGGCATGGACCTGGCGGGAGCGACCCCGGCCCTCATCGGGCTGGCGATTGGCGCTTACGGCCTGACCCAGGCGATTTTCCAGATTCCCTTCGGTTTCATTTCCGACCGCATCGGGCGCCGCCCGGTGATTTACCTGGGGCTGATCGTCTTCGCCCTCGGCAGCGTTTTGGCGGCTAACGCCGACTCGATCTGGGGCGTGATCGCCGGGCGCATCCTGCAAGGTGCCGGGGCGATTTCCGCGGCGGTGATGGCGTTGCTGTCAGACCTGACCCGCGAGCAGCATAGGACTAAAGCCATGGCCATGATCGGCATGACGATCGGCCTGTCGTTTGCGGTTGCCATGGTGGTGGGGCCGTTGCTGACCCGTGCTTTCGGCCTGTCCGGATTGTTCCTGGCCACGGGTGGCATGGCACTGGTCGGTATCGTGATCGTGATGTTCATGGTGCCGCGCTCCACGGGGCCGTTGCAGCACCGTGAATCCGGCGTCGCCCGCCAGGCACTGATACCGACGCTCAAGCACCCGGACCTGCTGCGCCTGGATCTTGGTATCTTCGTGTTGCATGCGATGCTGATGTCGAGTTTCGTTGCCTTGCCCCTGGCGCTGGTCGAGAAAGCCGGGCTGCCCAAGGAGCAGCATTGGTGGGTGTACCTGACCGCGCTGCTGATTTCCTTCTTCGCCATGATTCCGTTCATCATCTACGGCGAGAAGCGACGCAAAATGAAACGAGTTTTGCTCGGCGCCGTCGTGACGCTGATGCTCACTGAGCTATTCTTCTGGCAGTTCGGCGACAGCTTGCGAGCTCTGGTGATTGGAACCGTGGTGTTTTTCACGGCCTTCAATCTGCTGGAAGCTTCGTTGCCGTCGCTGATCAGCAAGGTTTCACCGGCGGGCGGCAAGGGCACGGCGATGGGGGTCTACTCCACCAGTCAGTTCCTCGGTTCGGCACTGGGCGGCATACTCGGCGGCTGGCTGTTCCAGCATGGCGGTCTGTCGGTTGTGTTCCTTGGATGCGCCGGTCTGGCTGCCCTCTGGCTGGCCTTTGCTGTTACCATGCGTGAACCTCCCTACGTGACAAGCCTGCGCTTGCCATTGTCGCCCGAGGCGATCCGCGAAGCGGGGCTGGTTGAGCGCCTGAAGGCCGTCGTAGGGGTAACAGATGCAGTGATAGTCGCTGATGAGGCGGCCATTTACATCAAATTGGACACCGAACTATTGGATCGCACCACCCTTGAGCGCCTGGTGAACAACCCGGCCGGGGCAGCGTGCGTAGCCTAGGAGAACGTAATGGCCCGTGGGGTTAACAAAGTCATATTGGTCGGCACTTGCGGCCAGGATCCTGAAGTTCGTTACCTGCCGAATGGCAACGCCGTGACCAACCTGAGTCTGGCAACCAGCGAACAGTGGACCGACAAGCAAACCGGTCAGAAAGTCGAAAAAACCGAATGGCACCGTGTGTCGATGTTCGGCAAGGTCGCAGAGATCGCCGGCGAATACCTGCGTAAAGGTTCGCAGGTCTACATCGAAGGCAAACTGCAGACCCGCGAGTGGGAAAAAGATGGTATCAAGCGTTACACCACTGAAATCGTGGTCGACATGCAAGGCACCATGCAATTGCTGGGCGGTCGTCCACAGCAGGGTGACCAGCAAGGCCAGGGCGGTGGTAACAACTACCAGCAATCCGCGCCACGCCAGCAGGCTCCGCGTCCACAGCAGTCGGCCCCGCAACAGTCGCGCCCGGCTCCTCAGCAGGCGGCTCCGCAGCCGGCTCCGGACTTCGACAGCTTCGATGACGATATCCCGTTCTAAAACAGCGGTAAGCCCCGAGCTACAAGCGGCGAGCTGAAAAACAAAACCCGCACTTCGATCTGAAGTGCGGGTTTTTTTTGCGGTGAAATTCCTTAAAAGAAGTTTCAGTTCGCGAGGAATTCGTCCGTGGACACCACGTTGGCGTAGGCAAAGCCCAGGGCCGACATGAAGGCTGCATGTACATGAGCCGCCGGAACGGTCACGCCGTTGAACTCCAGGTCACGGGAGGCACAGGCATCGTGGATCACCGTGACGCTGTAGCCGAGGTCGTTGGCAGCGCGGGTGATGCCGTCGACACACATGTGGCTCATGCTGCCGACCACCACCAGTTCCTTGATGCCTTGCTCGTCGAGAATGGACTGCAGTTCGGTTTCGCGGAACGAGTTGACGAAGTGTTTGAGCACCACTGGCTCATTGTCCTGGTTGAGCACTTTAGGGTGCAGCTTGGCGCCGTCGGAGCCCGGGGTGAAAAACGGTGCGTCTTCGGAAGTGAATTCGTGGCGGATGTGCACCACCGAATCACCGGCATCACGAAAGGCCTTGAGCAGGCGGACGGCGTTGTCTGCCGCGGCATCGGCGCCGGCCAGCGGCCACTTGCCTTCTGGGAAGTAGTCTTTTTGGATATCGACTACGATGAGTGCTTGCTTGGCCATGACTGTTTCCTCGAAGTGCGGTTTGGGTGTGGAATGGAGTATTGGCCCTGGCCGAGCGTCCGGGGATTGGCCGCACCGACAATAGAAGGGGGAAAACTGACAATGGATGCACAAAGGGCGATCGCCGAGCTGGGCGTGTTGATCTATCCCGGCGCGCAGATGGCGGCGGTGCATGGCTTGACGGACCTGTTCGGGGTGGCCAACCGGATCGCCGCCGAGCATCAAGAGGCGCGCTTGCCCTTGCTGCGCGTGAGCCATTGGCAGGTCGATGGCCAGCAGGCACCGTCGCGCGTCTATGACAGTCATCCCGCGACAGACGACGCATTGGTGGCGGTATTGATTCCACCGTCGATTGCCGGGTTCACCGAAGGCCAGGCGCCGCAGCCGTTGCTGCGCTGGCTGCGCCAACAACACGCCAGCGGCGCGACCCTCGGTGGCGTTTGCGTGGGTTCGCTGCTGTTGGCTGAAAGTGGACTGCTCGACGGGCGCAGCGCCACCACTCACTGGACTTCGGCAAAGTCCTTCAGCGAGCGTTACCCTGCGATCAAGCTCAAGGCCGATACTCCCATCGTCGATGACGGTGACCTGATTACCACCGCCGGACTGATGGCCTGGTCTGAATTGGGACTGCGCCTGGTGGATCGACTGTTGGGGCCGAGCATTGCCACCGGCACGGCGCGTTTCCTGGTGGTGGAACACAGCGACAGCGCCAGTGAGTGCGGCAGCAATTTCGCGCCGATTCTCAACCATGGCGATGCCTCGATTCTCAAGGTTCAACACTGGCTGCAAAGCACTGGCGCCACCGATGTCTCGCTAGCGACCATGGCTGAGCGGGCAGGGCTGGAAGAGCGTACGTTCCTACGCCGTTTCCGCGCGGCGACGGGGCTCAAGCCTACGGAATATTGCCAGCATCTGCGGGTCGGCAAGGCTCGGGAAATGCTCGAGTTTACCAACGGCACCATCGATCACATTGCCTGGACCGTCGGGTATCAGGATCCGGGAGCGTTTCGTTCGACGTTCAAGAAGATTACCGGGCTGGCGCCGAGTGATTATCGGGCGCGGTTTGGGGTGATGCCCAGTGTTGCAACCCGTTAGCGGCTGCATCACACAACCCTGTGGGAGCGGGCTTGCTCGCGAAATCGGTATGTCAGTCAAAACTGATAGCACTGAAAGATTGCTTTCGCGAGCGAGCCCGCTCCCACAGGGGGGCGATGTCAGGTTTGAATCGTGCAAAATGCCGGTATGAAAAATCCGGTCGTGCAGAATAAGGCGGGCGAGGTGCCACCATCGTTTCTGCTACAGGCTGATTTACATAGCATTTTTCCCAGCAGGCGGTTGGCCTGAACCCTGCACCCCATCAGCTACATTCATATCGCGACAACTGAAGGGGGACGCATGACCCCAACAAACCGCAAGAAACTGGTCGTCGCCCATTCGGTGCGCGACGATGCACCGGTTCACGAAGTCGAAACCAATCGCGCCCTGGCCCGTTGGCTGGCGCAAATCCTCGGGCTCAAATTCGGCGGCAGCTACGACCCGCAGGTACACAGCGGTCGAGACATCTATCTGTTACCGACCCAGACCCTGGTGGGGGCCGCAGCCGCCCGGCATTTGGGCGTCAAGGGACCGGAGGATTTGTGGGGCGGTTATGTCGAGCATGATTTCATCTGCACCAAAGCCATCAGCCATGGTTTGTTGAATCGACATGCCCATGCTCCGCAAGGCTGGGCGCCGTTGTTTTCCGAACGGGTGCGCACGGTGGTGCTTGATGGTCTGAGTGTGTTCTCGTTCGAGGATGCGCGTCCGGCGGCGGAGCATCTGCTCTACAGCGGCGCGATCCGCATCAAGCCGATCCATGCCTGTGCCGGGCGTGGTCAGGAAGTCATCAAGAGCCTCGACCAGTTCGACGAAATCCTCGCCCGTCCTGATGCGAAAGCGCTGTTCAGTGAAGGCGTGGTGCTGGAGCAGGACCTGGACCAGGTGATTACCCACAGCGTCGGGCAGAGTTTCATTGGTGAAAAGGTGCTCAGTTACTGCGGTGATCAATACTTGACCACAGACGCCCACGGCGAAGAGGTCTATGGTGGTTCCAACCTGCTGGTGGTGCAGGGTGGCTACGACGATCTGCTGACCCTGGATTTACCCGACGATGTGCAACTGGCGATCCGGCAGGCTCAGGTATTTGACGGTGCCGCAGACGAAGCCTATCCCGGTTTCTACGCCTCACGGCGCAATTACGACATCGCCCAGGGTATCGCCAGTGATGGCCAGCAACGCAGCGGCGTGCTCGAGCAATCCTGGCGCATGGGTGGGGCTAGTAGCGCTGAAATCGCAGCCTTGCAGAGCTTCGTCAACGATCCGGGGATGCGCGCGATTCGCGTGTCTTCGGTGGAGACCTACATCGATCAGCCGCTGCCGGCGGACGCCATCGAGGTGTACCGCGGGCCGGCGGAAAACAGCGATTTCCTCCTCAAGTACGTAACGGTCAAATCCTATGACGGCTAGAAGCGAAAGCATTCAAATCGACATCGACGACGAACAGATGAGCGGGACTTTTCTCAGCCCCAAATCGAAAGTCCCCGGCGTGTTGTTTGTGCACGGCTGGGGCGGCAGTCAGGAGCGAGACCTGGAACGGGCGAAGGGCATCGCCGGATTGGGTTGTGTGTGTTTGACCTTCGATCTGCGCGGGCACACCGGCGGCACGGGTATTCCGCTGACCCGGGTAACCCGCGAAGACAACCTGCGCGACCTGCTGGCGGCCTACGACCGTTTGCTCGCGCACCCGGCGCTGGATACCTCGGCGATTGCCGTGGTCGGCACCAGCTACGGCGGTTACCTGGCCTCGATCCTCACTTCGCTGCGGCCGGTGCGCTGGCTGGCGTTGCGGGTGCCGGCGCTGTACCGCGACGATCAATGGCACACGCCCAAGCGCGACCTGGACAAGCTCGACCTGCGCGACTACCGCAGCACCCTGGTGCGCGCCGATAGCAACCGGGCGCTGCATGCCTGTTCGCAATTTACCGGGGATGTGTTGCTGGTAGAGTCGGAAACCGATGTCTACGTACCCCACGCGACCATCATGAGTTATCGCGCGGCGTGTCAGCAGACCCACTCGCTGACTCACCGCATCATCGATGGGGCCGATCATGCGCTGAGTGAACCCGTTTCACAGCAGGCCTACACCTCGATCCTGGTGGACTGGATCACGGAAATGGTGGTGGGTGAGCGGTTGAGCATTATTCAGTCCTCATAATCTTGTGGTGTTCTTTCGGGCTTCGAAAACAGCACCCATCACTTGGGCTTCTTCGAGATCCGCAACGACTTGGCCTTGGCCTCCACCAGCAGGTACATCACCAGCGTGATCAACAGCGGCAACAGGAAATAGATCGCCCGATAAGCCAGCAACCCCGCCACCAGGCTGCCCCGCGAGGCTTCGTGTTGCAGCAGTGCCACGAACACCGCTTCCAGCACACCGAGCCCGGCCGGAATGTGGGTGATGACCCCGGCGATGGCGCTGATCAGCAACACACCCAGCACCAGCGGATAGTCCAGTTTGCTCGGCAACAGGGTGAAAATCACTGCGGCCATCAACGACCAGTTCAGCGCCCCCAGGGCCAGTTGCAGGATTGCCATGCGCAGCGACGGCAAGTTGATTTCCACCCCGCGAATCGACCATTCCCGACGCTTGGAGAACTGGCACGCCGCCAGATACCCCGCACTCACCAATAGCAGCAACACGCCCACCGCCTGTAGCGCGCCGCTGCTCAGTTTCCAGCCTGGTGGCATGCGCACCAGTCCGCTGCTGAACACCGCGCCGGCGATCACCATGTAGCCGAACCAGTTGGTCGCCAGGCTCAGGCCGAGGATTTTCGCAATGTTGGATTTGCTCACCCCGAGACGTGAATACAGGCGATACCGCATGGCAATGCCGCCGACCCAGGCGCTCAGGTTGAGGTTGAAGGCGTAGCTGATGATGCCCACCGGCAGGATCTGTTTCCACGTCAGGTCCTGGCGGATGTAGGTGCGGCCAATCAGGTCGAAACAGGCGTAGACCAGAAAACTCACCAGGGTCAGGCCGGCCGCGATGATCAAGGTGCGTACCTTGAAATCGGTCAGGGTCTCGAACACTTCGTTCCATTCAATGCGCTGGGCGAACATCGTCAAGAGGACGATCAGCGCCAGGAAAAACAGCATCGTCAACGGTCTTTTCCAACGGCTCCAGCGCGATTTGGCCGGGTGCTCGGCGTGGGACGCCGCCTGTGCTTCAGTGCGGCTCATGTTGATCGCTCCCGGTCGGTGGGGTGAATGCTTTCAATCGTGGTTTGTGCGCGGGCAACCAGCCGGCCCATGCCGGAAAATGCCGCAGGAAGTGGAACACCAGGAAGCCCACGGTCATGTGCCAGATTCGCCCGCGCGGGGCTTTGTCCACGGACATGGCCTTGCAATGGTTATCGCTGAGTTCCTCGAGCCGTTCGAACAGGTCACGGTTGAACGCACGGTCACGGATCAACACGTTGGCCTCCAGGTTCATCGACAGGCTCAACGGGTCGAGGTTGCTCGAGCCGACGGTGCTCCAGTCTTCGTCCACCAACGCGACCTTGCCGTGCAGTGGGCGGTCGCAGTATTCGAAGATTTTCACACCGGACTTGAGCAGGTAATCGTAAGTCATGCGCGCTGCCAGTTTGGCCACCAGCATATCCGGCTGGCCCTGCAGGATCAGGCGCACTTCAACGCCGCGGCGCGCCGCGTTACGGATCTCGCGCAGCAAGCGATAGCCTGGAAAAAAGTAGGCGTTGGCGATGACCACGCGCCGCTGCGCCGTGCGCAGCGCCAGGCGGTAAACCTCTTCGATGTCGGTCGAATGCTCGGCGTTGTCGCGGTACACCAGCCGCACCTGGCCATCGTGATCGGTCACGACCAGTTCCGAGCGCCGTTGCCGACGGCGTTGCCACCAGTATTTCGCGCGGGCCGGGCGACCGCACTGCAGCAGGGCAAAGTGATGGATGTCGGCCACCGCCGGGCCTTGCACTTCAACCGAATAATCCTGTTTGGCTTCCGGGCCGAAGTCGGCCAGATGATCGGCGGAGAAGTTGATCCCGCCGATGAACGCAAGCGTTCCGTCCACCACCACGATCTTGCGGTGCAGGCGGCGGAACCAGTTGGTGCGGATGCCCAGGCGCTTGGGGGCCGGGTCGAACATCTGCAAATGCACGCCGGCACCGCTCAGGGCGGTGAGATACCCGGCAGACAACTCTCCGCAGCCAAACCCGTCAAAACTGGCCGTCACGCGTACGCCCCGTTGAGCCGCCTCGATGAGCACGTCCTTCAGTTCTTCGCCCACCTTGTCCTCGAACACAATGAAGGTTTCCAGGAGGATCTCGGTTTTGGCCTGGCGCATGGCCTCGAACACCCTGGGGAAATAGGCTTCGCCATTTTCCAACAGTTCGACCCGATTGTTACCCTGCCAGCCGTACTCGACGTCGACCCTTTGCGGCTCGCTCATGGGCGGCGCGGCTATCGTTTTTTCCAGCGCGGTTTTTTCCATCGACGGGCTACTCATAGCTCAATCTCCACCGACAACGGTGCGTGATCCGAAAGGTGTGACCAGGGCCGGGTGGCCAGTACCTGCGGACGGCTGGCCTTGAGGTTGCGCACGTAGATGCGGTCCAGGCGCAGTGTCGGCAATCGCGCGGGAAAACTGCGCGCCGGCTTGCCATGGTGCTCGGCGAACACTTCGCGCAAACCGCAGGGCTTGAGCAGGGCATCGGCGCGTTGGCGCCAGTCATTGAAATCACCGGCCACGATCACCGGCGCGTCGCCTGGCAACGACTCAAGGCGGCGCTCCAGCAACTTGAGCTGTTCATTGCGGTGGTTTTCGCGCAATCCGAGATGAACGCATATGGCATGCACCTCCGGGCCTTCGCCAGGCAGGCGCAGCACACAGTGCAAAATGCCGCGGTTCTCGTGGCCGCTGATGGACACGTCGAGGTTGTCGTGGCGAACGATCTGGAATTTCGACAGCAAGGCGTTACCGTGATCGCCTGCCGGATAGACCGCGTTGCGGCCGTAGGCAAACTGCGGCCAGAGGGTATCGGCGAGGAATTCGTACTGGGGTATCGCCGGCCAATTGTCGTAGCGCTTGGGGTGATGTTCGTGGGTGCCGTGTACCTCCTGCAGAAACACCACGTCGGCAGACACGCTGCGCACCGCTTCGCGCAGTTCAGGCAGGATGAAGCGCCGGTTCAACGCCGTGAAACCCTTGTGGGTGTTGACCGTCAGCACGGTGAAACGGTGCACCGTGCTCTCGATGGTCGCCTGCTCGTCTGTGGTACCAACCGGTTCGGAAATGCTCATGGCAACACTCCTTCGGCAGCAGGTTCGCCGGGGGCAGTGAGCAGCTCTTTGTCGAGGTCGAAGCGCTCCAGCAAACGACGCGCATCGAAGGGCGCGCGAACCTTGATGTCGTTATCGAAATAGCAGAACACTTCCCGGGACTTGCGCGCCCTGGGTTTCAGGCGCGGCGCGATCAAATGCGGATCGGCCGGTTGCCGCCCCTGATGCCAGGCCTCGATCCGGTCGCCCCAACGCTTCAGTGCCTGAGGGGTGTAGCCGCTGGCGTAGAGCTCTTCGGCACCGTGCAGCCGCAGGTACACGAAGTCGCTGGTGAGGTCCTCGCGGTACGGCCATTTGCCGGCGGTGTCGGCGATGACCAGGGCCGTGTTGTGGCGTTTGAGCAGGCGGACAAATAGCGGATCGATGAAGCTCTCGTTGCGGATTTCCACGGCATGGCGCAAGGGCTGTTTCCTGCTCGCCTTCAGGCTGCCGTGGCCGTTTACGTGGGAATCGTGCTGGCGAGCGAGGGCGGCGGCCTGTTGGGTGTCGTGGGGCAATTGTTCGAGGAAGGTCTCGAACAGTTCGGCGTCGAATTTGAAGTTGGGCGGAAACTGCCAAAGAATCGGGCCGAGTTTTTCCTTGAGTTCCAGCACCCCGGAGGCGAAGAAATTCGCCAGGGGTTTGTGGATGTCACGCAGACGCTTGATATGGGTGATGAAACGCGGGGCTTTGACGCTGAACACGAAGTGCGCCGGGGTTTCGGCATACCACTGGGCGTAGCGTTCGGGCCGTTGCAGGGCGTAGAACGATCCATTGATCTCGATGCTGTTGACCGCCCGTGAGGCGAATTGCAATTCGCGCCTCTGGGCCAGGCCCTTCGGGTAGAAATCCCCCCGCCAGGGCGTGTAGCGCCAACCTGAAATACCGATGTGAATCGCCGCCATGTCGCCTCCCGTGTGACTGCCCCCTGATCTTTTGATGACTGTGGGGCAGTGGCGAAAGTTTCGATGGAGCTACGGACGGTCACGTTTTACAAGTCACCACAAAACCCGTAGGAGCCGGCTTTCTGGCGATGGCGGCGGCACATTCGACATGGATGTGACCGACATATCGCTATCGCCAGCAAGCCGGCTCCTACGGGGGATCAGAGGCCTGCGACCAGGCCGGTGAACATGATCGCGCTGGCGGCTTTTCCCTCGGGCACTAGACTGGTGGCGATGGTAAAAATACAGGGATGAACATTTGATATTTGTCTTGAGCGCAAAGATTGCTGGGGATTTGCCGGCCAGCAGCGAACTAGTCCGGCAATTCTCGATCAGTTCCTTACAGTCCTATCCAAAGGAGCGGATGCCTTGATCAGGCTCAAGACAGCGATATTACTGGGGGCGCTGTTGTTTTTCGGCAGCGAGGAACTGCAGGCAGCGGCCATACCGGGCGTGCCGGCCGCCGCCACACCGGCGGCACACCCGGAACCCTTGGTCCAGGGCGGGTTGCTGGGCGCCATCAGTTCGAGCATCGACGACGTCCAGAGCAAGCTCAACCTCGACAAGGACCTGCTCGACGCCTGGCGTTTGCGCGCTGATCGTGCGGCCGATGAGGTAGACCAACTGGTCAATCGCCCATCGACCCGTTCGAGCTGGAGCGTGGCGGGGGATTTCCTGCTGCTGACGGCGGTGTGGGCGGGTGTCTTCGGCCTGCTCTGGATGTTCGGCAAATTCTTGACCGAACGCCTGTGCCGCCATCGTGTGCTGCTCAGCCGAGAGCGTGGGCAGGCGTTGCTGGGTTATGTCTTGCCCTACAGCATCCCTGCGGTGATCAGCCTGCCGTTGACGATTTATGCCAGCCAGTTATTGCCGGTGTCGGCCGGCAGGGCGCTGGCGTTGTGTTTTGCCTATGCCACCAGCAGTGGCGTGTTCGCTTCGTCGTTGGTGATGTCCCTGGTGGTGCTGTTCAATGTCGGTCACAAACGCCGGGCGGTGCAGATCATTCGCCACGACAGCCCACGACCACTGTTCGCGATTGGTTTCCTGGTCGCCCTGAGCGACGCCTTGACCAGCCCGCAGATCGCCCATCAACTGGGGAACAATCTCACCAGCAGCATCGCTGTATTTACCGGGCTGGCGGCCTCGATTTCCTTTGGTTTGCTGGTGTTCCGCCTGCGCCGTCCGGTCGCCCAGGTGATCCGTATCCTGCCGCTGGCCCAGCGTCGGGCGCAGCCAGCGTTGCGCGAAACCCTGCGGATTTTTTCCGGGCTCTGGTACTGGCCGATCCTGTTGATGGTGCTGGTCTCTGTCATCAACCTGATCGGCATTGGCGATGACAACCAGCAAGTGCTGCGCAGCGCGCTGTTCACCACGGTGTTGCTGATTGCGACGGTGTTTCTCAGCACGACGCTGCACCACCTGTTCAAGACCCGCAGCGAGTCCGAGGTGCGCCGCAGTGGCGCCTACAAGGAACGCTTCCTGAGCCTCTCCCACGCGTTGTTGCGCATCGCCATGGCCATCGTGTTCATCGATATCCTCGGACGAATCTGGGGCGTGTCGCTGTTCGATTTTGCGGTCAGCAATGCCGTGGGACGGGCGATCAGTGACTCCTTGAGTCATATCGGCCTGATCTTCCTGGTGACCTGGATGGTCTGGGTGGTGCTCGACACGGCGATCCAGGAGGCCCTGAAACCTCCGGCCAGCAAACGCGGGGCACGCCAGCCGAGTACGCGTATCAAGACCATCCTGCCGTTGCTGCGCAATGCGATCAAAATCATTCTGGTGGTGATCTGCGCCATCACCACCATGGCCAATCTTGGCATCAATGTCGCGCCTTTCCTGGCCGGTGCCGGGGTCATTGGCCTGGCCATCGGTTTTGGCTCCCAGCAACTGGTGCAGGACGTGATTACCGGGTTGTTCATCATCATCGAAGACACCCTGTCGATCGGTGACTGGGTGGTGCTCGATTCCGGGCATGCCGGCACGGTCGAAGGCTTGACCATCCGCACCTTGCGCCTGCGCGACGGCAAAGGCTTCGTGCACTCGGTGCCCTTTGGCCAGATCAAGGCCGTGACCAACCAATCACGGCAGTTTGCCTATGCGTTCTTCTCCGTGCAGTTCACCTATGACACCGATGTCGACAAGGCCATCGAACTGATTCGCGAGGCGGGGCATTCGATCAGTGAAGACCCGTTCCTGCGGTACAACCTGCAAGGGCCACTGGATGTGTTCGGCGTCGACAGGATGGACCTCAATGGCGTGGTGCTGACGGCACAATTTCGCACCGTGTCGGGCGGGCAATATGCGGTGAGCCGGGCGTTCAACCAGCGGTTGAAAAAGCTTGTGGATAACAGTCCGTGGGTGCATTTCGCGCAGACTTATCCACAGCAGGTTTTAGTGCAGAGGCCGGCGGCGGAGCCTGTGCATGATGGAGCGGCTGAGCCGGAACATGCGGCGGTGTTGATGCCGGATCGGCCCCGGCCTCAATAAATTGCCGGTTTTGATGGCCCCATCGCCAGCAGGCTGGCTCCCACAATGGATCTGTGAACACCGGTTCATTGTGGGAGCTAGCCTGCTGGCGATGGGGCCGGCGCAGGCAACCCTAATGCCGGATCAGCTTGCTCTGCACTTCAACCATGGCCTGCTGATCCAGCTCCAGCCACACATGCTTCTTGCCCGCAATCTCCGCCGCTGCCGGTAAACCATCGCGATACACCAGCCGATTACTCGCCAGCGCCGGCACTTTCGCACCGGGCAACAGGGTGCCGGCAAGGTTCAGCGGATCGACCCCGCACACCGCGACCAAGCTGCCGTCATGGGGCCGGCGGCGGACTTCGCGCAGCAATGGAATCGCCTCCGGCAGCGCGAATTGCTCGCCCGCCAGGCCACTGACAAAACGCCCGCCCCGAATCTCACCCCGCGCTTCCAGCCGATGGAAGGTGCGCAGCAATTCCCGCCAGCTCGGCAGCCAATCGGCCTCACGCTCCAGCAAGCGCCAGAACACCACGCCGTAGCGGCGCAACAAGGTCATGGCGATGTGTTCCAAGGTGTCGGCGGGCGTTGGCGTCGGTCGCGGGTTATCCACAACCGGCGCGGTCACCCCGCGTCGCAACAGCGCCCAGCGTCCGGCATCGTCCATGCCGCCGACAAAGGCCCCGCGTCCGCGTCGGCTGCTACGCTGCTGGCGCTTGCTGGCCGGTGTGATCAGCGCCCGCAGGCCGGCAAAGCTGTCGGCGTTCACCAGCCCCGCACCCACCAGCTCCTGCAGGGCGATTTCCAGCTCCGCGCGCAACAGGTGGGCTTCGTGAATCAGCTCATCGAAAAACAGCGCGCCGTGCTGGCTGAGGGCGGCGTGAACCTTCTGTGTCTTGGGCGACAGTTCGCTGACTGGCGTCTGCTCGGTCAAGTCGCTCCAGAGTCCGACCCGATTACGCGGCAACAGCACGATCGGTGTACTGCGCAGGGCGGTGCCGGTGCTGCGGTTGCGCGCAGTCAGTCGGCTCCAGACCAGTTTGCCGCTACGGCACGCCTCATCGAGCCAGGTGGGCGAATAGTCCTTGAGCCGCGCGGGCAAAAGGTCGCTGTCCCAGGCCGACGCGGCGGCGGGGTAGCCTTCGAACTGGGCGACGATCGCCGGCAGCACCGTGCTGCCCTGGCCACGGGTGGCGTTGGACAGGTGCTGCCAGTCGAACAGGAAGCGCATGAAATCCTGCAAGGCCACGGGCTCGATTTCCCGGCGCAGGCGCTTGACGGTGTAGCGATGAATCCGCGCCAGCAAATGTCGCTCACACCATTCTTCTTCGGTATTGCCTGGGGTGAAGCGCCCGCGCAGCACATAGCCTTCGCGTTCCAGGTGCGCCAATGCCTGGGTGACTTTCAGAGCGGGCAATTCGAGAGGGGCGGCAATCGCCTGCATCGGCAATGGACCAAAGGCGCTGAGCCGCGCTCGAATCACTTCTACGACGGCGTCGTCCGGCGTCCAGGCCAGATCGAAACCCGGCAGAGCCTGCAAGGGTGGAGACAGATCCGCTTGTGGATAAATCGCCTGCAGGCACGTCAGCCGTTCCAGCGCCAGCCACAGTGAATGGTTGATGCGGCAGGCTCGGCCGCTGTCAGCCAGGGCATTCAACCATTCCAGCCAATGCGGGTTGGCGCTGGCCTCGGCGTCGGTGATGCAGGCCAGGCTCATCAAGGTTTCGTGCATCTCATCGACATTGCCGGGCGTGGGCCAGGCCTCTTCCCGCACGGCGTCAATGGCGTCGGCGTCCAGCGCGCCCAGGTCGTCAGTGGACTGCGGCTCGCTCCAGCGGCGGTTGAGCACCGCCTGCGTGCGGCGTTCCTCCAGGGGCGCATCGTCGAGAAAGGTGTAGGGCCTGGCGCTGAGGATTTCCGCGGCCAGGGGCGAGGGCGCGGGCAGGTCGCGGCTGATCAGGCGGACCTCGCCGCGTTCCATGCGCCGCAGCAGGGCCAACCAGCCGTTGCTGTCCATGGCGTCGTGCAGGCAATCGTCGAGGGTCTGCTCCACCAGCGGATGGTCGGGAATGTCGCGCTCGCCCACGAGGTTTTCCACGCAGGCAATCTGGTCGGGGAACACGCTGGCGGTGAGGTCTTCGCTTTTCATCCGCTGGATCTGCGGCGGCACCTTGCGACCGCCGCGAAAGCGCGGCAGCGCCAGCGCCACACCGGCATTCCAGCGCCAGCGCACGCCAAACAACGGGGCATCGAGCACGGCCTGGATCAGGATGTGCTCAGCGGTGTTGCTGTGCAGGTAGCGCCACACATCAGCCAGCTCAAAGCTGTGGCTGGAGGACAGCGACAGCACGATGGCGTCCTCGCTGGCGGCGGCTTGCAACTCGAAGTTGAAGGTGCGACAGAACCTTTTGCGCAAGGCCAGGCCCCAGGCGCGGTTGATGCGACTGCCGAACGGGCTGTGGATAACCAGCTGGGTGCCACCGGACTCGTCGAAGAAGCGCTCCATCAGCAAGGTGTCTTGCGACGGCAACGCGCCCAGTGTCTGCCGTGCGCGGGCCAGGTATTCCGCCAGTTGCTCGGCGCTGGCCAGGTTCAGGCCCAGGGTTTGGGTCAGCCAGTCGAGGGCGGGCTGCAAGTTACCCGGCGTCGCACCCAGCAGGGAGTCGAGCTGGGCCTGCAAGCGCGCCACGGCAAACGACAGTTCGGCGCTACGCCCCGGGGCCTCGCCGAGCCAGAACGGGATGGTCGGCGGCTGACCCTGGGCATCCTCCACCCGGACCTTGCCGGTGTCGACCCGCAGGATCCGGTACGAGGTATTGCCCAACTGGAACACATCCCCGGCGATGCTCTCCACCGCGAAGTCTTCGTTGACGCTGCCGATGTTCAGGCCTTGTGGCTCGAGCAGAACGCTGTAGTCGGCATTGTCGGGGATGGTCCCGCCGCTGGTCACCGCTGTCAGCTTGGCGCCCCTGCGACCGCGCAGGGTACGGCTCACGGCGTCGCGATGCAGATAGGCACTGCGGATGCCCTGGCGCCCGTCGAAGCCCTCGGCGAGCATCTGCAGTAGCGCCTGATAGTGTTTTTCGTCGAGCCTGCTGTAGGGCGAGGCGTTGCGGAACAATTCCAGCAGCGCCTGCTCCGGCCATTCCTGGCAACTGACTTCGGCGATGATCTGTTGCGCCAGGACGTCCAGCGGCGCTTCGGGGATCAGCAGGGTGTCGAGCTCGCCCCGGCGCACGCAGTCGAGCAGCGCGACGCATTCGATCAGGTCGTCGCGGGTGGTGGCAAACAGGCGGCCCTTGGGGGTGCCGCCGACCTGGTGCCCGGAGCGACCAACCCTTTGCAAAAAGCCGGCAATCGAACGCGGCGAGGCGATCTGGCACACCAGGTCGACATCGCCAATGTCGATGCCCAGCTCAAGCGACGCGGTGGCAATCAACACTTGCAATTCGCCACGCTTGAGCCGCTGTTCGGCGTCCAGGCGAAACTCCTTGGCCAGGCTGCCGTGGTGGGCGGCCACCGCGTCCTTGCCCAGGCGTTCGCTCAGGTGGCGGCTCAGGCGCTCGGCGAGACGTCGGGTGTTGACGAACACCAGCGTGGTGCGGTGCGCGCGGGCGAGGGCGGCAAGTCGGTCATAGACCAGCTCCCAGACATCGTTGGCCATCACTGCCGATAGCGGCACGGGCGGCACTTCGATGTCCAGGTCACGTGGGCGGGCGTGGCCGATATCGACGATCTCGCAGGGTCGATCACGACCGACCAGAAAGCGCGACACCGCCTCAATGGGTTTTTGCGTGGCCGACAGGCCGATGCGCACCAGCGGTTTGGCGCACAGTGCCTGCAAACGCTCGAGGCTCAGCGCCAGGTGGCTGCCGCGCTTGCTGGCGGCGATGGCGTGGATTTCATCAACGATCACCGTGCCGGTGGTGCTGAGCATCTGCCGCCCGGAGTCGGAACCGAGCAGCACGTAAAGCGATTCCGGGGTGGTGACCAGAATGTGCGGCGCGGTCTTGCGCATCGCCGAGCGATCTTTTTGCGGTGTATCGCCGGTGCGCACGGCGGTGCTGATCCGCAGCTCGGGCAGGCCCATCCGCCGCAACTGTTCGGTGATGCCGGCCAATGGGTCTTGCAGGTTGATCTGGATGTCGTTGGACAGCGCCTTGAGCGGCGAGACGTAGACCACCAGGGTTTCGTTTGGCAGGCCTTGGAGGTTTTCCAGGCCACGGTGAACCAGGTCGTCGATCACGGCAAGGAAGGCGGTGAGGGTCTTGCCGGAACCGGTGGGGGCGGCGATCAGGGTCGAGCGGCGCTGGCGGATCAGCGGCCACGCCCGGGCCTGGGCGGCGGTGACCGTCGCGAATTTGTTGCTGAACCAGGCGCTGACGGCGGGGTGGAAGCCGGCCAGGGCACTGTCGGCGGGGATGGGCAGGTTCATATTCTGATTTATGCGGGTGAGGGCGCGAAGATGCAAGTACCACTCAAAATCTTCGCCAACCTTCAGGGCCAGCAGCATCACAAATCCCGCACATCTACACTTTACGGATGACGGTTGCGCACTAAACCCGCAAAATGCAACGATTCCGGCAACTATCGATGACATCACCCGCGGGCGGTGTCGATACAGCCATCGTTCCAATCAGACTGGGCCTGCTGACTCTATGCGAATGCGCCTTATGTTACTGGGCGGCGGAAATGCCCTTGGGCAGGCGCTGATTCGCCTCGGTGCGGAGGAAGACATCGGTTTCCTCGCCCCCCGCCCACCACAGGACGGCTGGGATGCCGCGAGCCTGACGCAACTGCTCGACGACACCCGCCCGGACGCGTTGATCAACCTCGCCTACTACTTCGACTGGTTCCAGGCGGAGACGGTCAGTGAACAGCGCCTGGCCGGGCAGGAGCGGGCGATCGAGCGCCTGGCCGAACTGTGCCAGCATCACAACATCGTCCTGGTGCAACCGTCGAGCTATCGCGTGTTCGACGGCTCCCGGGCGACCGCCTACAGCGAAAAAGACGAACCGCTGCCGCTGGGCCTGCGTGGCCAGGCCTTGTGGCGGATCGAGCAAAGCGTGCGCGCCACCTGCCCGCAACACGTGCTGTTGCGTTTCGGCTGGCTGCTTGATGACAGTCCCGACGGCACCCTCGGGCGTTTCCTCGGCCGCGCCGAGCAACCCGAGGAACTGCTGTTGGCCGACGACCGCCGGGGCAATCCGACACCGGTGGACGACGCGGCCCGGGTGATCATTTCGGTACTCAAGCAACTCGACTGCAGCGCGCCGCTGTGGGGCACCTACCACTACGCCGGGCATGAGGCGACCACGCCGCTGGCCCTGGGCCAGGCGATTCTGACCGAAGCCCGCGCCCTGCACCCGCTGGCCATCGAAGCGCCGACCGCCCAGGCCCACGCCGCGCGCCCGGACGCCGCGGAAGAACCGCAACACGCGGTACTGGCCTGCAAGAAAATTCTGCATACCTTCGGAATCAAGCCGCGCGCCTGGCGTGCGGCCCTTCCGAGCCTTCTGGACAGGTTCTATCGTCATGGCTGATCGCCCCGTTCTCATTACCGGGGGTGCCGGATTCATCGGCTCCCATCTCACCGATGCCTTGCTCGCCAAGGGCTATTCGGTACGGATTCTGGATGACCTATCCACCGGTAAACGCAGCAACCTGCCTCTGGACAATCCCAAGGTCGAGCTGATCGTCGGCGACGTTGCCGATGCCGCCCTGGTCGCCCGTGCGATGACTGGTTGCAGCGCCGTGGCGCACCTGGCGGCCGTGGCGTCGGTACAGGCGTCAGTAGACAATCCCGTGAAGACCCACCAGAGCAACTTCATCGGCTCGCTGAATGTCTGCGAAGCCATGCGCCAGGCGGGCGTCAAGCGCGTGCTGTTCGCCTCCAGCGCCGCGGTGTATGGCAACAATGGCGAGGGCGAGTCAATCGATGAAGACACGCCCAAGGCGCCGTTGACACCCTACGCGGTGGACAAGCTGGCGAGCGAGCAATACTTCGATTTCTACCGGCGCGAGCATGGGCTGGAGCCGGTGGTTTTCCGCTTCTTCAACATCTTCGGCCCGCGCCAGGATCCGTCCTCGCCGTACTCCGGGGTCATCAGCATTTTCAGCGAGCGCGCACAGAAAGGCCTGCCGATCACGGTGTTTGGCGACGGCGAGCAGACGCGGGACTTTCTCTACGTCGAGGATCTGGTCGATCTGCTGGTGCAGGCCATCGAGAAACCCCAGGTGGAAGAGGGCGCGGTCAACGTCGGCTGGAACCAGGCGACCAGTCTCAAGCAGATGCTGGCGGCCCTTGAGGTCGTGGTTGGCAAGCTGCCACCGGTGAGCTACGGCCCGGCGCGCTCAGGTGACATTCGTCATTCGCGGGCCAACAACCAGCGTCTGCTGGAGCGCTTCCGGGCGCCCGAGCCGACGCCGTTGAGCGTCGGGCTGGCGCGGTTGCTGGGACAATAGAAAAAGGCGCCTGTAGAGGCGCCTTTTTTTGTTACTGATCGTTCCCGTCCATAGGACAAGGGAGCGACCAATCCACCACCACGTGAATACTTAGAACTTGTAACCCAGACCGACCATGTAGATGAACGGATCGACATCCACGTTCACCCGTGCCCGGGTGCCCGGTGCCACGGCGTCGTTTTCCACGGTCGCGCGGGTATCGATGTCAATGTAACGCACCTGGGCGTTGATCATCACGTTGTCGGTCAGCATGTAGTCGGCACCGACCTGGAACGCCATGCCCCAGGAGTTTTCTGCCTTGAAGTTGCTGAAGCCGTTGGCCTGGGCTTCGCTGCCGACATGCTCGTCGTAGATCCAGGTGTAATTGATACCGGCGCCGAGGTACGGCTGGAAGTCGGATTTGGCATCCAGCGGGTAGTACACGATGCTGAGGGTCGGTGGCAGGTGTTTCAGCGTACCGAGTTTGCCGTTGGCCGCACCCAGGGCGGTGCCCTTGAGCTTGACGTCGTGCTCGAACGGCGTGGCCGCGAGCAGTTCGATACCCCAGTTATTGGTGATCATGTAGGCAACGTTCAGACCCAGTTGCGTGTCGCTGCTCATGGTCGCCTTGCCACCCAGGTCGGCGCCGCTCAGCGGACCCTGATCGACCTTGACCGAGGAACTGTCGGCCTCCGGGTTGACGGTAATCGCACCGGCACGAAGGATGATGTCACCGGCTTCGTGGGCGTGGGCGAACGGGGCTGCAAGCGCCAGCGCTACCAGCGAGGCACCGAGCAAGGACTTGTTCATGGGGGGCTCCAGAGGACGTTAAAAATCTTCGATGTCCAATGGTAAGGCGGCTAACGATTCGGTCTTTTGATGCAGCTCAATGAAATCGTGATGGGTTTGGTTTTTGTGGTGTTCATGATGGCCTCATCGCCAGCAGGCTGGCTCCCACAGGGAGTCGCCGATCCTTGTGGGAGCCAGCCTGCTGGCGATGACTATCGACCAGACAACACACGACTACCGGGTTCACTCCGGCAATTCATACAGGTAGATCTTGTCCGCCTCCATCTGGTACCCGGCATCCGCCAGCTCACTGGTGGACGGCTTGACCTGCATCGGCCCCTCGATCCAGTAAGGCTGATACAGCTCGTCGAGCTTCACGCCGACTTCACTTTTGACGTGCACGATCTGGTTCGAAGGCGGTGGCGGTACGTGAATGCAGGCGCCGAAATACGGCACCAGCAGAAAGTCCGTGGTACGACCGTCTTCACTCACTTCCAGCGGCACGATGTAGCCCGGCAAACGAATGTTCTGACCGTCGAGGGCCTTGACCACCGGGGCGTTGGGCATGTCCTGTTTCGCTGCCGGCGCCGATTCGGCGGACAGTGCATCGCTGAGCTTCGACAGGTCGTGCAGCGGCGTCATGTTCGGCACTTCCGGTGCCGCATCCGGCGGGATCATTTCCGACCAGGTCAGCTCTTTCGGCTCGGCCGCCCACAACGGCAGGGCGACCAGCATCAACAGCGCAAAGACAGCGCGGGGCATTTCAACGTCCTCATAAACGGATCGACAGGCCATCGGCCAGGGATTGGCGATAGGCGCGCCAGGCTGGCACGCTGCCCATCAGCAACGCAGCGATCAGGATGCCACCGAGTAGCGTCCATTCATATTCGCTCGGCCACGCCAGCGGCAGAAACAGGCCGTAATTGGCTTGCACGTAACCCTGGGCTGCTGCGATACAGACGTAGAGCAATGCCACGCCGGCCACCACACCGGCCAGCGCCAGGGCAAACGCCTCCAGTACCAGCAGCGTCGCGACGTGCCAGGGCCGCGCGCCCACCGATCGCAGGATCGCCATCTCCCGCCGACGTTCGTTGAGACTGGTGAGAATCGCCGTGAGCATGCCGATCAAGCCGGTCAGCACGACGAACAGCGACACCACGAACAGGGCCTTTTCCGCTGTGCTCATCAAGCTCCACAACTCTTGCAACGCAACGCCCGGCAGGATCGCCAGCATCGGTTCGCCACGGAATTCGTTGATCTCGCGCTGCAGGGCGAAGGTCGAGATCTTGCTGTTGAGGCCGAGCATGAACGCGGTGATCGCCTGGGGTGTCAGGTCCATGTTGCGTGCCTGATCGGCGCTGACCCGCCCGTTGCCCCGGGCCGGCACGCCGTTGTGCCAATCGACGTGAATGGCTTCCATGCCACCGAGGCTGATGTGCAGCGTGCGGTCCACCGGGGTGCCGGTGCGCTTGAGAATGCCGACCACGGTAAATGGCTTGTCGTCATGCTTGACCAGGCTGATCACGGCCACGCCGTGGGCCAGCACCAGCTTGTCGCCGAGTTTGTAGTGCAGCGCGTCCGCGACTTCAGCACCGAGCACCACTTCGAACGGGTCGCTGGCGAAAGCACGACCATCGGCCAGTTCCAGGTGTTGCTGGCGGCCGTACTGGTAGTGTTCGAAGTACGCCCCGGTGGTGCCCATCACGCGATAGCCGCGATGGGAATCGCCAAGGGACATCGGAATGGCCCACTTCACTTTCGGGTTGCTGGCGAAGTGTTCGAAGCTGTCCCAGCGGATGTTGTTGGTGGCGTTGCCGATGCGGAATACCGAGTACAGCAGCAGGTTGACCGAGCCGGAGCGCGCGCCGACGATCAGGTCGGTGCCGCTGATGGTGCTGGCGAAACTGGCCTTGGCCTCGGTGCGCACCCGTTCCACGGCCAGCAGCAGGCACACCGACAGGGCGATGGCGAACGCGGTGAGGATCGCGGTGAAACGGCGGTTAGCCAGGCTGGCCATGGCTAGACGGAACAGATACATCTCAGACCTCGGACGGGGTGGCGGCGCGATTGAGTTCGGCCAGCGACAGGTTGCGATCGAACAGCGGCGCCAGGCTCTGGTCATGGCTGACGAACAACAGGCTCGAGCCGGCCTCGCGGCATTCGGCGAACAGCAGGCGAATGAAGTTCTCCCGGGCGTCGTAGTCGAGGGCCGAGGTCGGCTCGTCGGCGATCACCAGTTCCGGCTGACCGATCAGCGCGCGCGCGGCGGCCACGCGTTGTTGCTGGCCGATGGACAGGGAGTCGGCGCGGCGCGCGAGGATGTTGTCATCCTTCAAACCCAGATGGGCGAGCAGGGTGGCGGCGGCCTGGTCGATGCTGCCGTGGCGCTGCTTCGCCCGCTCGGCGCGCAGTTTCGAGAAGTGGCAGGGCAGTTCGACGTTCTCGCGCACCGACAGAAACGGCAGCAGATTGAACTGCTGGAAGATGTAGCCAGTGTGATCGACACGAAAGTGATCGCGGGCGCCGGCCGACAGTTCCGTTAGCTCCTGGCCAAGCAGGCGGATGCTGCCACGATCGGGCTTCTGCACGCCGCCGAGCAGGCCCAGCAGGGTGGTCTTGCCGCTACCGCTGGGGCCCTTGAGGAACAGGGTTTCCCCAGGCGAAAGGCGAAACGCCGGGATATCCAGCAGCGGCGGGTGACCGGGCCAGCTGAAGCCCAGGTCGGACAATTCGATGAGTGCTTGGGTCATGGCGCTGATTTCATGGGTGTTGATTATCCTGTGGGAGCGGGCTTGCTCGCGAAGGGGGAGTGTCAGTCGACATCTATGTTGCATGACACACTGCCTTCGCGAGCAAGCCCGCTCCCACATTGGTTGTGCGGTGGATCAGAACTTGAGGGAGGCAGCCTTGGCCGTCACTTCAACCCCTTGCTGCCCGCTCGGGCCGATCAGTTGTACCTGAATTTTCCGGGTCGCCGGGAAGCTGTTGAAGATATTCGCCAGATCCAGGGTCTTCAGCGCGCCCGGCGTGGCGCAGGTGAATTGGTAGCGGGCGTGGATTTCACTGTGGTCATGGTGGTGTTCATCGTCGGCCTCTGGCGTGTCGCCAAACAACGGGCTTTCCAGCTCCTGGTTTTCCACCACGCAACCGGCGGCTTTCGGCAGGCTGAACAGCGCCAGCGGTTGCTCAAGGCGAGCGCGGGTCGCAGCGACCTTGGCTTTGTCGGCATCGGTTGCGGCGACGTGCTCAAAGCCCACCAGGTTCATCGCCGGACTGTCCAGCTCCAGCTCCAGGGTCAGGCCATCCAGTGCCGCGTTCAGGCGCCCGACACCGTGCTCATGGGCGCCAAGGCTGCCGTGCTCATGGTCGTGATCATGTTCGTCAGCGGCGTGAACGCCAGCCAGCGGCAACAAGGCAAACGGCAGAGCGAGAAGCAGGTGACGCATGGCGAGTCTCCGAAAGACAAGATGAAAGAGATGTTATGTAATCTTATAACATGACGCGCAGAGTGTGACTGCCTGCTTGGCGTTGCACAAGCCCCGTGGGAGCATGGGTGCGAAGAAATGTTCGGGAGCTGACTCATGTTGCGAATTCGCGGAAGCATCGGCGACTGGCCGGTGGATTTGACGCTGGAGATGGATGACGCCGACTGGGCAAGGCTGGGTGCGCAGTTGAAAGTGGAAAAAACCGAGGTCAGTGCTGCGCCAGTGGCGAAACCGCTGAATCAGGACGATGCGCTGTGGCAGGTCGCCAAAGATCTGCTGCGCAAGGCCGGGCAATTGAGCGGGCCGCAATTACTCGATCAACTGGAAGGGCTGACCGGCAGTGCGGCGGCGGGCAAGCGCCTGTTGGTGCGCTTGCGGCATAGCCCGGACGTGAAGGTGCAAAGTGGCGCGGATACGCCGATTTTCCACTGGATCGAATAAACCGCAAAAGATCGCAGCCTGCGGCAGCTCCTACAAGGGCAACGCATATCCCCTGTAGGAACTGTCGAGCGAAGCGAGGCTGCGATCTTTTGATCTTAATAAAGCGCAGCAAACAACTTGCGACGGTACGTCGTTACCAGCGGATGATCGTTACCCAGCAGTTCGAACACCTGCAGCAAGGTCTTGTGCGGCAGACCCTCGCTGTAGCTGCGATTGCGAATGAACAGCTTGAGCAGTCCATCCAGCGCCGCGTCGTATTGCTGGCGGGCCAGTTGTTGAACGGCCAGCTGATAGACCGCTTCATCGTCCTGCGGGTTTTTCGCCAGGCGAGCCTTCAAGTCGGCGGCATCCGGCAAGTCCTTGGCCTGGCCGAGGAACTTGATCTGCGCCTTGGCGCCGGCCAGGGCGGCCTTGTGCTCATCGCTCTTGACCGCGTCGAGCACGGCTTGCGCTTCGCCCAGCTCACCGCGCTCGGTGAGGCAGCGGGCGTAGAGAATCAGCGCCTTGGCGTTGGTGTTGTCTTCGCCCAGCAGCACTTTGAGCAGGGCCTCTGCATCGGCGAAACGGCTGTCGTCGAACAAGGCCTGGGCCTGTTCGAACGGATCGGCGGCGGCCGGTGGCGGCATTTGCACATGGGGCTCGAGCAGCGCGCGCACGGCCGACTCCGGCTGGGCACCGGCAAAACCATCGACCGGCTGGCCATCCTTGAACAGCACCACGGTCGGCAGGCTGCGAATACCGAAACGGGCGACGATGTCCTGTTCGAGGTCACAGTTGACCTTGGCCAGCAGCAGTTCGCCCTGATAGCTCTCGGCGATGGTCTGCAGCATCGGCATCAGCACCTTGCAGGGCGCACACCATTCGGCCCAGAAATCCACCAGCACCGGTTTGTGGAAGGAGTTCTCGATCACCGACTGGTCGAAATCGGCAGTCGTGGCGTCGAAGATGTACGGCGTTTGCTGACTCATGGGCAATCTCGTAAAAGCGTGAATAGGTGAACTATAAGGCGTGGCGCAAAAGATCGCAGCCTTCGGCAGCTCCTACAGGTTAAACCGCATCCCCGCGTAGGAGCTGCCGAAGGCTGCGATCTTTTAGCGGCTTCAGCCGCGCCGCGCGTGGTAAAGGCTCACATGCCGAAACTCTTCCGGCTCGGCCAGGTCCGGCAAGGTCATCGCTTCAAGCATTTCAATGCGTTGATACAACGGATGACGAAAGTCCCGCACGCGCGAATCCGCCACCAGAGCCTCCTTGCCACGACTCAGGAACTCATCGAGCAGTGGCAGGTTCGCCCGGTCGTACAGCACATCCGCGACCAGAATCAGATCGAAACGATCAGCCTCGGCGAAAAAATCCGTCGAGTAAACGAGCTGTACGTCATTGAGCTCGGCATTCGCCCGACAGGCGGCAATCGCCAGCGGATCCAGGTCGCAAGCCACTACTTCCAGCGCCCCGGCCTTCACCGCGGCGATCCCGGCCACGCCGGAGCCTGCGCCGAAATCCAGCACGCGCTTGCCCTTGACCCACTCAGGGAAGTCGGCGAGGTAACGCGCCACCGCCAGGCCACTGGCCCAGCAGAAGCTCCAGTACGGCGGTTCGTGCAGAATCCGCCGGGTTTCTTCCGGGCTGAACGCGCGATCCATGTTGTCGCCATCGATCAGCCACAACTTCAGGTCGGTCCCCGGTAATTCACAGGCAACCAGTCGCGCATCACCCAGCAGTTCCCCCAAGGCCTGTTGCAGGTCGTGCGGTGCACTCATGGGGCTTTGACGAATTGCAGCTGGCCCAGGGCCTGGGTGGTCGGCTGGCTAATCCGCTGTGACGGCAGATGCAGGATCAACTGGCCGGACTGGCTGGCGCGGCCACGCAGTTCTACACGGGCACCGGCCGGGAACGAATCCGGGTTGAAGCGCAGGTGAAACGGCAGCACCTGGTTGTTGCCGATCAGGCTCGAACTGGCGAGCAATTGCTGTGGACGGTCTTTGTCGTCGATCACCAGCAGCGCCAGTTCCACTTCAGCACCTGTCGGCACACCTTGCAGCGTACCGCTCAGTTCGCGCTGATAGGCCGGCAGCGGGCCGAGGTTCGCCGATTCCCGGGCTTTCTTCTGCGCCTGTTCCGGTGCAGGGCCTGGCGTTGGCGGCTGCGGCTGGGGTGCATCGCTGCTGCAGGCGACCAACAGGCTGAAAAAACTGAGCAAAACGAGTGGTCTCAGGGACATTTGCGGCTCCGGCAACACGTAATCCATATATAGCCAATCTGTATACCGCAAACCCTATGGCTTGTCTTGCCACCCGGATGCGCTACCATGGCCCTCCCTTTTTTTGTTGCCTGCCACCATGCACTGTCCCTTCTGCGGTGCCAACGACACCAAGGTCATCGACTCGCGTCTGGTCGCCGAGGGCGAACAGGTGCGCCGCCGGCGTGAATGCCTGGCCTGCGGCGAACGTTTCACGACGTTCGAAACCGCTGAACTGGTGTTGCCGCGCCTGATCAAAACCGACGGCAGTCGCCAGCCGTTCGACGAAGAAAAACTCCGCGCCGGCATGCAGCGGGCGCTGGAAAAGCGCCCGGTGAGTGTCGAGCGCCTCGAGTCGTCGCTGGTGCACATCAAACACAAACTGCGCGCCACCGGCGAGCGCGAGGTCAAGTCCCTCGTGGTCGGTGAGCTGGTGATGGCCGAGCTGCAAAAGCTCGACGAAGTCGCCTACATCCGCTTCGCTTCGGTGTATCGCCGCTTCCAGGACCTCAATGAGTTCCGCGAAGAGATCGATCGCCTGGCCCGGGAACCGGTGAAAGAATGACCACGTCAGCAGAGCTTGCCGTCCTCGACGCCCATTACATGGCCCGTGCTTTGGAACTGGCGCGCAAAGGTCATTACACGACCCACCCCAACCCGCGAGTCGGCTGCGTGATCGTGCGCGGCGGGCAGATCGTCGGCGAAGGCTGGCACGAGCGCGCCGGGGAACCCCACGCCGAAGTCCACGCCCTGCGCGCCGCCGGTGAGCTGGCCCGGGGCGCGACCGCTTACGTGACCCTCGAACCCTGCAGTCACCACGGGCGCACGCCACCGTGCGCCGATGCGTTGGTTAACGCCGGTGTGGCGCGGGTCGTGGCGGCGATGCAGGACCCGAACCCGGAAGTGGCCGGTCGTGGTCTGCAGCGCCTGGAGCAGGCCGGCATCGCCACCGAAAGCGGCGTGCTGGAAGGCGAGGCGCGCAAGCTCAATCAAGGCTTCCTTAAGCGCATGGAGCATGGCTTGCCGTTCGTGCGGGTCAAGCTGGCCATGAGCCTGGACGGTCGCACGGCGATGGAAAGCGGCGAAAGCCAATGGATCACCGGCCCTGCGGCGCGTTCGGCGGTGCAACGCCTGCGTGCCCAGGCCAGCGTGGTGCTGACCGGAGCCGACACCGTGCTGGCGGACAACGCCCGCCTGACCGTGCGTGCAGATGAGTTAGGCCTGGACGCCGGGCAAACCGCGTTGGCCATGAGCCGTCCGCCGCTGCGTGTGTTGGTCGATGGCCGCCTGCGGGTGCCGCTGGATGCGCCATTCTTCAAGGCAGGTCCCGCGCTGGTCGCTACCTGCGTGGCAGTGGAAGAACAATACGCCAACGGCCCGGAGTGCCTGATCGTGCCGGGTTACGATGGGCAGGTCGATCTTCGTCAGTTGCTGGTCGAACTCGCCAACCGTCAGGTCAATGAAGTGTTGGTCGAGGCCGGACCACGGCTGGCGGGTGCCTTTGCCCAACTCGGTCTAGTGGACGAGTTCCAGATTTTCATCGCCGGCAAGTTCCTGGGTTCTTCGGCGCGGCCGTTGCTGGATTGGCCGCTCGCGCAAATGAAGGATGCGCCCGAGCTCAAAATCACCGAAATTCGCGCGGTTGGCGATGACTGGCGGGTCACTGCCATTCCTTTGCCAGTCGCCAGCGTATAATTCCCGGCCATCGTTATAGCGCTGGCCCTGTTCTCGAGGAGGACTCCATGTTTACCGGCATTATCGAATCCATCGGCAGTATTCGTGCATTGACCCCTAAAGGTGGAGATGTGCGGGTCCACGTCGAAACCGGCAAGCTCGACCTGAGCGACGTCAAGCTGGGCGACAGCATCGCGGTCAACGGCGTGTGCCTGACGGCGGTTGAACTGCCGGGCAACGGCTTCGCGGCTGACGTCAGCCGTGAAACCCTCGACTGCACCGCCATGAACGACCTGAAAAGCGGCAGCCCGGTCAATCTGGAAAAAGCCCTGACCCCGACCACTCGCCTCGGCGGGCACCTGGTCAGCGGTCACGTCGACGGCGTGGGCGAAGTGGTTGCCCGTACCGAGAACGCGCGGGCCGTGGAATTCCGCATCCGCGCGCCGAAGGACCTGGCCAAGTACATCGCCCATAAAGGCTCGATCACCGTCGACGGCACCAGCCTGACCGTGAACGCGGTCGATGGCGCCGAGTTCCTGCTGACCATCATTCCGCACACCCTGAGCGAAACCATCATGGCGTCGTACCAGCCAGGTCGCCGGGTGAACCTGGAAGTGGATTTGCTGGCGCGTTATCTGGAGCGCCTGCTGTTGGGCGACAAGGCCGCAGAGCCAACCTCCAGTAACATTACCGAAAGCTTTCTGGCCGCCAACGGCTACCTCAAATCCTGAAGCTCAAAATTTCGAAAGAAGGGGGGTGCCTTGTGGCGCTCAATAGCATCGAAGAACTGGTTGAAGACATCCGCCAAGGCAAGATGGTCATCCTCATGGATGACGAAGACCGCGAGAACGAAGGCGACCTGATCATGGCCGCCGAGTGCTGCCAGGCCGAGCACATCAACTTCATGGCCAAGCACGCCCGTGGCCTGATCTGCATGCCGATGAGCCGCGAGCGCTGCGAGCTGCTCAAGCTGCCGCTGATGGCGCCGCGCAACGGCTCCGGCTTCGGCACCAAGTTCACCGTCTCGATCGAAGCGGCCACCGGCGTCACCACCGGCATCTCCGCCGCCGACCGTGCGCGCACCGTGCAAGCGGCTGCCGCCCGTGATGCCAAGGCTGAAGACATCGTCAGCCCAGGCCACATCTTCCCGCTGATGGCCCAGGCCGGCGGCACCCTGGCCCGCGCCGGCCACACCGAAGCGGCGTGCGACCTGGCGCGCATGGCCGGTTTCGAGCCGAGCGGGGTGATCTGCGAAGTGATGAACGACGACGGCACCATGTCCCGTCGCGCCGAGCTGGAAGCCTTTGCCGCCGAGCACAACATCAAGATCGGCACCATCGCCGACCTGATTCACTACCGGATGATCCACGAACGTACCGTTCAGCGGATTGCCGAGCAGCCTCTGGACAGCGAACTGGGCCAATTCAACCTGGTGACCTATCGTGATTCCGTGGAAGGCGACGTGCACATGGCCCTGACCCTGGGCAACGTGTGCGCCGAAGAACCTACCCTGGTGCGCGTGCACAACATGGACCCGCTGCGCGACCTGCTGATGGTCAAGCAACCGGGCCGCTGGAGCCTGCGCGCCGCCATGTCCGCCGTTGCCGAGGCCGGCAGTGGCGTGGTGCTGTTGCTCGGCCACCCGCTCGATGGCGACGTGTTGCTGGCGCATATCCGCGAAACTGCCGACCACGCGGCGGTGAAAAAACCGACCACCTACAGCACCGTGGGTGCCGGTTCGCAGATCCTGCGCGACCTGGGCGTTCGTAAAATGCGCCTGATGTCGGCGCCGATGAAATTTAATGCGATATCCGGTTTCGATCTGGAAGTTGTAGAATACGTGCCCTCCGAATAATGACCGGTCGTATCCGGCCCTGTATTCGCGGTTCAAATATCACTGAGGGATGCGTACGAGACGCGTCCCGGCTCTTTAAGAGATCTAACGAATGACCCTGAAGACCATCGAAGGTACCTTCATCGCCCCTAAAGGCCGCTATGCTCTGGTAGTGGGCCGTTTCAACAGCTTCGTCGTTGAAAGCCTGGTCAGCGGTGCTGTTGATGCCCTGGTTCGCCATGGCGTAAGCGAAAGCGACATCACCATCATCCGCGCTCCTGGCGCCTTCGAAATCCCGCTGGTTGCGCAGAAAGTCGCTCAGAAGGGCGAGTTCGCGGCAATCATCGCACTGGGCGCGGTCATTCGTGGCGGTACTCCGCACTTCGAATACGTGGCTGGCGAGTGCACCAAGGGCCTGGCCCAGGTGTCCATGGAGTTCGGCGTTCCGGTCGCTTTCGGCGTGCTGACCGTTGATTCCATCGAGCAAGCCATTGAACGTTCCGGCACCAAGGCCGGTAACAAAGGTGCCGAAGCTGCCCTGTCCGCTCTGGAAATGGTCAGCCTGCTGGCGCAGTTGGAGGCCAAGTGATTAGCGACGAAAGCGATCGTTTCAACCCGCGCGATCCAAAACCTGCGGATGCTGGCAAGCCATCGAAAAGCGTCAAGCGTCGCGAAGCCCGTCAGCTCGCGACCCAGGCGCTGTACCAATGGCACATGGCCAAGCAGTCGCTGAACGAGATCGAAGCGCAGTTCCGGGTCGATAACGATTTCACCGATGTCGATGGTGCCTACTTCCGCGAGATCCTCCACGGGGTGCCGCAGTTCAAGACCGAAATCGACACGGCGCTCACGCCTTGCCTGGACTTGACCATCGAAGAGCTGGACCCGGTTGAACTGGCGGTTCTGCGCCTGTCCACCTGGGAGCTGCTCAAGCGTGTCGACGTGCCGTACCGCGTTGTGATCAACGAGGGTATCGAACTGGCCAAGGTCTTCGGTTCCACCGATGGGCACAAGTTCGTCAACGGTGTGCTCGACAAGCTGGCCCCACGTCTGCGGGAAGCTGAAGTGAAGGCGTTCAAGCGCTGATTGGCGCTTGATTCAGCAATGGGTGAGTTTGAGCTGATCCGCAATTTCTTCGCCGCCGCGCCTTGTGCGCAGGGCGGCGAAGGCGTTGCCCTGGGGATTGGCGACGACTGCGCCTTGCTGGCTGTGCCTCCCGGGGAGCAGTTGGCGATTTCTACCGATACGCTGGTGGCCGGTGTGCATTTCGCCGACCCCTGCGATCCGTTTCTGCTCGGTCAGCGCTCGCTGGCCGTAGCGGTCAGCGACCTGGCCGCCATGGGCGCCACCCCCATTGCCTTTACCCTTGCCCTGACCTTGCCGACGGTGACCGCCGATTGGCTGCAGGCCTACGCCCGTGGTTTGAACCTCATGGCGCAGAGCTGCGGCGTGGCGCTGGTGGGCGGCGACACCACCCGCGGGCCGTTGAGCCTGACCATGACCGTGTTCGGTCGGGTGCCGGGTGGCCTGGCCTTGACCCGCAGCGGTGCGCGGCCTGGCGACTTGCTGTGTGTCGGCGGCGAGCTGGGCAATGCCGCTGGCGCCTTGCCGCTGGTGCTCGGCGAGCGCGACGCTGAAGCCGCCATCGCCGCGCCGTTGCTGGCGCATTACTGGTCGCCGCAACCGCAGCTTGGCCTGGGGCAGGCGTTGCGCGGCAAGGCCACTTCAGCCATGGATATCTCCGACGGTTTGCTCGCCGATTGCGGACACATTGCCCTGGCTTCGAAAGTCGGGGTGCTGCTCGAACGGGATCGCTTGCCGCTGTCCAAAGCACTGGTGGCCTTCCTCGGCCAGCCGGGCGCGCAGGACGCAGCCCTGAGTGGTGGCGACGATTACGTATTGGTCTTCACCATACCGTCCGTCGAGTTGCCGCCACTGGTGGCCGACGGCTGGCCGATCCATGTGATCGGGCGGATCGTGGCGGGGCAGGGCGTGACGCTGATCGATACCGATGGGCATGACATCACCCCGCAAACCCGGGGCTATCAACATTTTCGGGAGACACCGTGACAGATCATCCCAAACAGGTCCCGGCGGAATTCGTACCGCCCTCGGTCTGGCGCAATCCCTGGCATTTCCTGGCGTTCGGTTTCGGCTCGGGCACCTTGCCAAAGGCTCCAGGCACCTGGGGATCGCTGGTTGCGCTACCCTTTATCCCGTTATGGCAGATGTTGCCCGACTGGGGTTACTGGCTGATGCTGGGCATCACCATGCTGTTCGGCTTCTGGCTGTGCGGCAAGGTGGCCGATGATTTGCGGGTACACGACCACGAAGGCATCGTCTGGGACGAGATGGTCGGAATGTGGATCACCCTGTGGCTGGTGCCGGAAGGCTGGCAGTGGCTGTTGGCGGGGTTCCTGGTGTTCCGCTTCTTCGATATCCTCAAGCCGTGGCCGATTCACTGGGTTGACCGGCATGTGCATGGAGGCGTCGGCATCATGCTCGACGATGTATTGGCCGGGGTGTTTGCCTGGTTGGCGATGCAGGGGCTGGTATGGATTTTCGCCTGAGGGATTAATTAGGGAGAACTAGGGATGGCTCGACGCTGGTTGGTAGCGATGGTGTTTATGGTGTTCGGTGCACTTGCCCAGGCGCAGGAGGCATCCACCCCGCCATCGGTGATTCATCTGGCCAGCGAAGACTGGGAAGACTACACCGCTGCCGACGGCCACGGCCTGGGCTGGGACGTGTTGCGCAAAGTCTTCGAGCCAGCGGGGGTCAAGCTGGACATCCGCAGCGAACCCTATGTGCGCTCGATGGGGCTGGCCGAGCGCGGTGAGGTCGACGCCTGTGTCGGCTCCTACCATGAAGAATCCAGCGACGTGCTTTATCCGCGCTGGAACTTCGATACCGACCATATCTATGCCCTGGGCTTGGCCAGCAGCCCGCAACCAACCCCGCAAACCCTGGGTAATTACCGCCTGGCGTGGGTGCGTGGCTACGATTTTCAGGATTATCTGCCCAATATCCGCCGCTACAACGAAGTGTTGCGGCGTACCGGCATCGTTTCGATGCTGACGCAGAACCGCGCCGACTTCTACATAGATGCTCTAACTGAAGTCGATTGGGTGCTCAGTCGGGCGAAGGATCCTTCCCAGTTCCGCCGCACGCATATTGCCGAATTGCCGTTGTACCTGTGCTTTGCCAAGACCCCGGCGGCCCGCAGCCTGATGGAACTGTTCGACCAGCGCATGGCGCAATTGGTGAAAAGCGGTGAGCTCAAACCGATCTTCGAGCGCTGGAAGCAACCCTATCCGTTCGATGAGAACTAACCTGTAGGAGCTGCCGCAGGCTGCGATCTTTTAAAATCAAAAGGTCGCAGCCTGCGGCAGCTCCTACAGAGATCAAACTTTTTGATTGTTATGGCCGATAATTCAGCCTAAGCGTCGGTTGGAACCTGCTGTTACAATGCCGGCCTGCGAATCTTCAGACTTTTAGATCAGGAGCACACCGGTGCCTGTCGTTTTTGTCGCCGCTTCCAAGCTGCCAACGCCTTTTGCGCAATTCATCATGCACGGCTTTCTCGATGAGGCCACCGGCCGCGAGCACGTCGTGCTGAGCCTGGGTGAGATCGCCGACGGTGCCCCGGTACTCGGCCGGCTGCACTCCGAATGCCTGACCGGCGATGCCCTGTTCAGCCAGCGTTGCGACTGCGGCTCGCAACTTGAGGCCGCGCTGCAGGCCATCGCCCGTGAAGGTCGGGGCGTGTTGCTGTACTTGCGTCAGGAAGGCCGTGGCATTGGCCTGCTGAACAAGATCCGCGCCTATGAGCTGCAGGACGGCGGTGCCGACACCGTTGAAGCCAACGAGCGCCTGGGCTTTGCCGCCGACCAGCGTGACTACGCCATGTGCCTGCCGATGCTTGAGCACTTGGGGGTGAAATCCCTGCGCCTGATGACCAACAACCCGCGCAAGGTCAAAGCCTTGACCGACATGGGCATCGCGGTCGCCGAGCGCGTGCCGCTGCACACCGGGCACAATCCGCACAACAAACTCTACCTGGCGACCAAGGCCAGCAAACTCGACCACATGATGGGCAACGAACATCAGGGCGAGGTAGGCCGGGCGTGACCCGCGGCCAGGTGCGGCGGCGACTGTCCGTCAACTGGTGGCAATACCTGGCGTTGGCCTTGTTGCCGCTGTTCGTGATCAACGCCGTGTTTGGCCAGGGTGAGGCCATCCTGCCGGTGCTGGCGATGCCCTTGTTCATCGCTGGTGTCGCCTCGATGTTTGTCAGCCTGAAGTTCTTTGGCGGCTACAAACATGCGCTGATCGCCACTCAGAAAGCCCTCGACACCCCTGAAGAGCCTGGCGCCTGGATCAGTCTGGCGGCCAAGCGGCGCACGGCGTTCCTGGCAGCAGGCCTGCCGGCGTGGATCGGTGCATTGGCGGTGTTTGTCGGCCTCGAAGCGGTGCCGCTGATGCTGCTGGCGCTGTCGACTGCCGTGCTGTTCTACCTCTACCGTATTCCGCGTCAGCTCGGTTGATGCGTCCTGTTTGGCTGGCGGTGTTGCTGCTGGCCGCCAGTGGCTCGGCAGTCGCGGTCGAACGGGTTGTCAGCCTTGCGCCGTCGCTCTCTGAAATTGTCGTTGAGCTGGCTTCGGCCGACTTGCTGGTTGGCGTGCTGGATGCCGGCGAGCGTCCCGCCGAACTCAAGGATCTGCCCTCCGTTGGCCGCTACGGCCAGCTGGACATGGAGCGGCTGCTCAGCCTCAAGCCCGACTTGCTGCTGCTCTGGCCCGGCAGTGTCGGCCCGGCACAGCGTGAGCAACTCAAGCGCTTGGGCATCCCCACCTACGTCGCCGAACCGCACGATTTCGAACAGCTCACCGCGCAGATCGAGGCGATTGCCTTGCAGCTTGGCCGGCCTGAGCATGGGGCTGCGCTGGCTGGCAATTTGCGTCAACGCTTGGCTGAGCTGCGTCAACGCTACAGGCGCGAAGAGCCGTTGCGGGTGTTCTATCAGGTCTGGGACCGGCCGCTCTATACCGTTGGCGGTGGCCAGATCATCAGCGCGGCGCTCGAAGTGTGCGGGGCGCGAAACGTGTTCGGCGATCAGACACTGCCGGCGCCGCAGGTCAGTGTCGAAGCGGTCCTGCAGCGCGATCCCGAGGTGATTCTGGCCGGTGATCAGGCGCAGCTGGATGCGTGGAAGGTGTGGCCGCAGGTGGCGGCGGTGCGGCAGGGGCAATTGCGGTGGGTGACGGATAAAGGCCTGGAGCGGCCGAGTGGGCAGATGATTGAGGCTACGGCCAAGTTGTGCCGGTTGATAGCGCCCGAACGCTGAGACCGAGTTGCGGCCCTTCGCGAGCAAGCCCGCTCCCACATTGGATTTCAGTGGACACAGATTTTGTGTACGACAGAGGTCAAGTGTGGGAGCGGGCTTGCTCGCGAAGAGGCCAGACTGGCCAACAAAAACTTCAAATCAGAGCCCAGGCGTCCAGGTCACCCCAAACATCCACGCCCGACCCTCCTCGCGATACCCGTACTGGCTGCCTTCATGGCTGTACATCGCCCGGCTGTATCCCTTGTCCAGAAGGTTATCGACCTTCAGCTCCAGGCTGACTTCACGATTGAGCGCCCAACTGCTGCGCAATCCCAACAATCCATAACCCCCCAATGGCTGTTGATTGTTCAAGTCGTCATAGCTGCTGCTCACAGCTTGCCAGCTGGCGCCCAGGCCCAGGCGGTCGAACTGGCGGTCCAGATCCCAGCTCAACGTACGCCGGGCACGACGGGCCAGGGTATGCCCGGTGTCGCGGTCCCGCGGGTCGATGATCGCCACGCCTAGGTTGCTCTGCCAGCCGAACAACTGCTGTTTCAACGCCGCTTCAAAGCCGTTGATCCGCGCCGAGGCGACGTTTTCCGGTCGTGAGTTGCTGCCGAAGATGATCGCGTCTTCGAGGTCCGTGCGGTACAGCGAGGCCTCCAGGCGACTGTTCTCGGTCAGTTGGCTGCGCCATTGCAGCTCGTAACTTTTCGAGGTCTCGGGTTTCAGGTCCGGGTTGCTGAAGTCCGGGTAGTACAGGTCGTTGAAGGTCGGAGCGCGGAAACCTTCGCTGTAGGTCAGCAGCACGTCGTTGTCCGGGTTCAGCGGCAGGGTGAAGGTACCGCTCCAGCTGTTATGGCCGCCGAACTGCTGGTTCTGGTCGCGGCGCAGGCCCAGCTCGGTGGAGAAGCTGTCGGCCTGGTAGCGATGCTGGATAAAGGCCGCGCGGTTCCAGCGGCTGTCCTCATCGAACGGCGTGCTGCTGTTGACCCGGTCCTGGTACCAGTCGCCGCCGAGGATCAGGCTGTTGTGCTCGTTGAGTGTCAGGTCGTTCTGCCAGTTCACCGAATCGCGGTAGGTGTTGAACACGCTACGTTCATCGCTGAGCTTGTCGAACGTCTTCTCGCGGTTTTCGCTATGGCCGAATTCGACGCGGGTTTTCCACAGGTCGTTGACCCGTGCGTCGACATAGCTGCTGACGCTGCTCACATCGAATTCGTTGTAGGGCTGCTGCTGGACTGACTCGAAAGTGTCCAGGTCGAAGCGGCCGAACGGATTGTCATATTCGCTCTTGCCACGGTTATCCAGCAGGTTGGCGCCGATCTCGACGTCGTCGCTGAGGGCGTGACTCAGGCTCAGGCTCAGGGATTTGTTGCGGTATGCGTCGTGATCGCCGTCGCTGGGATACGACTCATGGGTGCGATCGATCCCGGCGGTTTCATCGAGGCTGGCGCCGAGGTTGAAGCGGGTCTGCTCATCGCCACCGGACAAACCGAGGCTGCGCTCCCAGGTCTGGTTGCTGCCAAAACCGACATGCAGTCGTGGCTGCAGGCCGGGCTCGCTGCCACGCCGAGTGAAGATCTGGATCACCCCGCCAATCGCATCGCTGCCGTAGATCACCGAACGGGAGCCGCGCAGCACTTCCACGCGCTCGACCTGTTCGATGTTGATGTGTTGCAGGTTGCTGTCGCCGGAGGACGAGTTGCCGATCCGTTGGCCATCCACCAGCACCAGGCTCTGGGCTGACTGCGTGCCGCGGATGTAGATCCCTGGCAAGCTGCCGCGTCCGCCGGTTTGTGCCACTTGCACTCCCGGTACACGGCGCAGCAGATCAGTGACGCTGTTCGGTTGCAGTCGGTCAATGTCTTCGCGGGTGAATACCGTGTTGGCGGCGCTGCTGTCGTTGCGCGCCTGGACCTGGCGGTTGGCGCTGATCAGCACGTCGGGCAGTTTCAGGGCCTGGTCGCGTTCGAAGGAGTCGGCCAGCAGGTGTCCGGACGGCAGAAGCGTCAGCGTCAGGGCGAGGGGGGAGAGTTTCATCGGTGATCCGTTGGTGCTTGGGTGTACACAAACCAAATGTGGGAGCGGGCTTGCTCGCGAAGGCCATGTGTCAGTCAACATTTCTATCGACAGATTCACCGCTTTCGCGAGCAAGCCCGCTCCCACAGGGTCTTGCGTTTAAATATTCAGCAGTTGCAGGCGTTCGCGGATCGATGCTTCGATCCCGGCCTCATCCAGCCCGCACTCCGCCAGCATTTGCGCCGGCTTGGCATGCTCGACGTAAACATCCGGCAAGCCCAGGTGCAGCATCGACTTGAGGATGTTCTCGCGGGCGAGGAACTCACTGACCGCGCCGCCGGCGCCGCCCATGATGGCGTTTTCCTCGACGGTCACCAGCAGTTCATGGCTGCCGGCAATCTCGCGAACCAGTGCTTCATCCAGCGGTTTGACGAAACGCATGTCGACCACGGTCGCGTCCAGCGTCTCGGCGACTTTCAGCGCCTCGGCCAGCTGTACGCCGAACACCAGCAGGGCGACCTTGCTGCCCCGGCGGCGAACCACACCCTTGCCGATTTCGATCGGCTCGAGGTCTTTCTCGATGGTCGCATTCGGGCCATTGCCGCGCGGATAGCGCACGGCCGCCGGACCTTCGTACAGGTGGCCGGTGGTGAGCATCTTGCGCAGTTCGTTTTCGTCGCTCGGGGTCATCACCAGCATGCCGGGGATGCACCGCAGGAACGACAGGTCGAAGCTGCCCGCATGGGTCGGGCCGTCTTCGCCGACCAGGCCGGCACGATCGATGGCGAACAGGACGTCGAGGTTTTGCACTGCGACGTCGTGCACCAACTGGTCGTAACCGCGTTGCAGGAAGGTCGAATAGATCGCCACCACAGGCTTGGCGCCTTCGCAGGCCATGCCGGCCGCCAGGGTCACGGCGTGTTGCTCGGCAATCGCCACGTCGAAGTAGCGCAGCGGGAAACGCTCGCTGAAGGCCACCAGGTCCGAGCCTTCCTTCATCGCCGGGGTGATCCCGACCAGACGCGGGTCGGCAGCCGCCATGTCGCACAGCCATTCGCCGAACACGCCGGAGTACTTCGGCCCGCTGGCTTTTTTCGGCGGGTTGGCCGGCGCATCGACAGGCTCGAGCTTGGTGATGGCGTGGTAACCGATCGGGTCGACTTCAGCCGGGGCGAAGCCTTTGCCTTTCTTGGTGACGATGTGCAGGAACTGCGGGCCCTTGAGATCGCGCATGTTGCGCAGGGTGGCGATCAGGGTGGGCAGGTCGTGGCCGTCGATCGGGCCGATGTAGTTCCAGCCCAGCTCTTCGAACAGGGTGCCGGGCACCAGCATGCCTTTTGCGTATTCTTCGGTGCGGCGGGCGATTTCCCAGGCACCCGGCAGGCGCGACAGCACTTTCTTGCTGCCCTCGCGCATGCTCGCATAGGTGCGACTGGAAAGGATCTTCGCCAGGTAGTTCGACAAGCCGCCGACGTTGCGCGAGATCGACATGTCATTGTCGTTGAGGATCACCAGCATGTTGGCGTCCACTTCCGGCGCGTGGTTCAGCGCTTCGAACGCCATGCCGGCCGTCAGTGCGCCGTCGCCGATCACGGCAATCGCCTTGCGCTCGCTGTTCTGCAGGCGGGCGGCAATCGCCATGCCCAGGGCCGCGCTGATCGACGTACTGGAATGGCCGACGCCAAAGGTGTCGTACTCGCTTTCGGAACGGCGCGGGAAGGCGGCAATACCGTCCTTCTGGCGCAGGGTGCCCATGCGCTCGCGACGACCGGTGAGGATCTTGTGTGGATAAGCCTGATGACCTACGTCCCACACCAGCCGGTCGTCCGGGGTGTCGAAAACGTAATGCAGCGCGATGGTCAGCTCGATGACGCCCAGGCCTGCACCGAAATGCCCACCGGTCTGGCCGACCGTGTAGAGCAATTCCAGGCGCAACTCATCGGCCAGGGTTTCCAGCTCGGCTTCGCCTAACCGGCGCAGGCCGTCCGGCGTGTTCGCGCGGTCGAGCAGGGGCGTGGTCGGGCGCTTGCGGGGAATCTCATGGAACGTCGTGGGCATCAGGCGAATCGTTATAGGTATAAAAGATGCGGCAGTTTACCTGATGCATCGGCCCCTGCCCACGCGTTGGTCTTTTTTGGCGGATACGCCGTCAGCTGCGGCGCGAGACGATGTAGCGGGCGAGGTCGCGCAGGGGCTCGGCAGCCGCGTCAAACGGTCGCAGCGCGTGCAGCGCCTGATCGCGCAGTTCCAGGGCATAGGCCTTGGCGGCGTCGAGGCCGAGCAGGGCTGGGTAGGTTGGCTTGTCGCGGGCAATGTCGGCGCCCTGGCGTTTGCCAAGAGTTTCGGTATCGCTTTCGACGTCGAGAATGTCGTCCTGGACCTGGAAGGCCAGGCCGATGGCCTGTGCATAAGTCTGCAGGGACTTGAGTTCGTCCTTCTCGGCGCGACCGCTGGCCAAGGCGCCGAGCTTGACGCTGACTTCGATCAGCGCGCCGGTCTTGTGCCGGTGCATGTATTCGAGCGCCTGCTGATCGAGCTTCAGGCCGACCGAGCCAAGGTCGATGGCCTGGCCGCCGACCATGCCCGCCGGACCCGCCGCCAGGGCCAGCGCACTGACCATTTGCAGGCGGATCTCGGCGTCGGCATTGCTCAGGCGCGGGTCGAGCAGGGCGCTGAACGCCAGGCTCTGCAAGCCATCGCCGGCGAGGATCGCGCAGGCTTCATCGAATTTCTTGTGCGTAGTCGGCTGGCCGCGACGCAGATCGTCGTCGTCCATGGCCGGCAAATCGTCGTGTACCAGCGAATAGGCGTGGATCAGTTCCACTGCGCAGGCCGCGCCGTTGGCCTGCTCGGCCTTGCCGCCCAGGGCTTCGCAGGCGGCGTAGGCCAGCAGCGGGCGCACGCGCTTGCCGCCATTCATCACGCTGTAGCGCATGGCTTCGTACAGTCGCGCCAGCTCAGGGCTCGGCGCGGTGAACAGGGTTTCCATGGCGGCGTTGACGCGGGCCTGGCTGGTCGCCGAATACGCTTCAATCATTCTGGTTGATCCGCGTCGAAGGGTTCCTCGGCCAACTCGCCGTCACGCTCGAGCAGCACCTGAACTTTTTGCTCGGCCTGGGCCAGCGCCGCCTGGCAATCGCGGGTCAGGCCGATGCCTTGCTCGAAAGCGGTCAGCGAGTCTTCCAGCGATAATTCGCCATTCTCCAGGCGCTCTACCAGCGTTTGCAGGTCAGCGAGGGATTGTTCGAAATCCAGTGCAGCTTTTTTGCGGGCCATGGCGGCGATTTCCGGTTGACGTTAAACCGGCGCGACACTAGCAGATAGGGGGTTTATGGGCAAATACACCGGCACCGCAAGCCCCCTGTAGGAGCTGCCGCAGGCTGCGATCTTTTGATTTTGTTTTTTAGAAGCAAGATCAAAAGATCGCAGCCTTCGGCAGCTCCAGGGTTTCAGGATAATTGATCTGCAACCTGAGGACGTGAGCCGATTAGAAAGGCTATTCGGCTCATATAGTGAGCCGAATATGATCTTTATTCGGCTCAGCGTCCAGCCGTCGGCGTGATTCGCACCTCATTTTCAGCGTTCTCCGATTGTTAGGCGCGGACTGAGCGTCTAACCTTCGCGCCATCTACGACCCGCGAGCCTGGGTCTTTCAGACGAAACGCAGTATCCGCATCTGTAACGCGCCGAGGATCAGGCGCAAGGTTTCGTCATGCATGGCAGGAGGCGTTACATGCGCTCATTTCTTTTGCTGCTGATCGGCTGGTTCTGTGCGCCCGCCCTGGCCGCGCCGAGTGCCGAGTTGTCGGAGCCGGTGGGCGGCTGGCGCTTCAACGGTTTGCTCGACCGTACGGAAAACCCGCAAGTCGCCTATCCCACGCTCCCCATCGACCGCGGTGTGCAGCGCAATCGCACGATGATCCAGGGCCAGCTCAAGGCCATCGGCGCACAGCGCGGGCCCCATACCTTGGCGGTCAACGGCAATCCGCTGAACCTGTACACCGACGATCAGGGGCGTTTTGCCCGGCCCTATGCATTCGGGGCCGGTTCCAACAGCGTCGAAGTGCGCAGTGTCGAAGGCCAGTCGCTCAAACGCGTGCAGTTCTATGAAGCCAACAACCTGCGCACCCCGGCGCGGATTCGCGTGGTGCTGGGCTGGGACGATCCGAAAGCCGAGCTCGACCTGCACATCGTCACCCCGGACGGCCAGCACGCGTTCTGGGCGCGCCCGGCCATGAGCAATGGCGGCGGCCTGGACCCGGACGGCGTCGACGGCCCTGGCCCGGAAATGTTCACCATGACCGCGCCGCTGCATGGCACCTATCTGGTTTACGTCAACTATTGGGGCAACTTCGGTAGCGGCGGCTATAACTTCGATGAGACCAGCAACCAGAACGAGGTCATCACCTCGCAGATCAACCTGGTGCTCAACGAAAACACCGTCGACGAAAAACGCGAAACCTTCATCGTGCCCCTGCGCGCGATCGGGGATCTGCTGCTGGTCAAGACTTTCAACTATTAAGCATCCCGCTCCACGGATGAACTGGGTTTTGTGAAATGAGCGATAGCACTATTTTACCGGCGGCTGAAACACCGAGCGCCAAACCGTCCCGCCGTTGGCCGGTCATTGTGGCCGGGCTGTGTCTGGTCGCGGGCGTGGCCGCTGGCATGGGCTGGCTGATGCATAAAAACAAAGCCCCGGCACCGCAACTGGCGGCTGAAAAGCTCGGCATGAGCCGCCCCGATGGCCTGCTCGAAACCCATTCCCTGAGCCAGTTGCCCAAAGACCTGCTGGCGGTGCCGTTCCTCAAGGAAACCCTGACCGAAGATTTCGTCTTCTATTACCAGACCCATGCCGATCGCCTCGGGCTGATTGGCAGCCTGCGGCGGATCATTTACGAACATGACCTGAAGTTGCAGGACACGCTGATCGAGCAGCTGTTCGATCAACCGGCGGACGTTGCGTTGTGGCGCGGGGCGGACGGCCGGCTCAAGGATTTTCTGCTGGTGATGGATCGTGGCGGGCTGGCCAAGGTCTTGGAGCCGCTGGCGAAAGTGGCGCTGGATGATTCGCAGTTGAGCAAACTCGCGGACGTGAAAGTCGGCAACGACGACGTGGCGCTCTATCAACTCACGTACAACGCCAGCAAGGCGCTGCTGTTTGCTTCCCACGGCGACAAGCTGGTGGTGCTGTCGAATCCGACCAGGCTCTACGATCCGCAAAGTGGGGCGACGCAGGAAGCGGGCGGCGTCTCGACCCAAGCCATCGCCGCGCTGCTCAACGGCGACAAACTGTTTCCCGAAGCCTTCGGCCTGCAACCCCGCGCGCCAGAGGTGAAACAGCGGCTGTCGGTGAATGCCAGTGTGCTGGCCATGGGGTATCAGCGTTTCATTCCGAACTTCGCCGGATTGCGCTTCGACATGGACGACAAGGGCTGGCACAGTTTCCTCGCCATGGATGAACTGGACAACCAGCCGGACTTCGATTTCAAACCGATCTGGCAAGCCATGCCCATGGGCGCCAGCGCTTGTGTGACCCTGCCGCTGGCGGCCGAACAACAGCAGCCGCTGCTGCTCAAGCTCGGTGCCGACGAGGCCGCCGCCCAGGCGCTGACCGAGCACATGGGCGGTGCGGCGGGCCTGTGCTGGTACGCCGATTCGCGGCTGTATACACCGCTGCTGGTAGCCAGCCTCAAGGATGAAGACAGTGCCAGCCTCGATGGTGAACTGGGCAAACTGTTCGGCTCGATGGTCGGCGCTTATGAAGGCAAGGTCGATGAACATGCGTTCCCGGTGGTCGAGAAGCAGGAAGGCCTGAGTCATCAATGGCAGCGCCAGGTCAGCTCCAGTTTCGGTCCCTATGCGGCAAAGGATGCATCCGATCCCGATCAGATCACCGGCAAGGCCTTCATGAAAGTCAGCCTGGCGCGTCACGGTTCGACGCTACTGTTTTCCCTCGACGACAAGCTGGTGGATAAAGCCCTCGGCACCCTCGACAAACGCTTCCCGCCGATGGCCGACGTGGTGCCCAAGGACCTGCTGATGCCGGTGTATTTCGGTCCGGACGCCATGGCCCAACTGATGCAGCGCGAAACCCTCGACAGCCTGCCGCAAGACATGGAACCGGTGTTCTACAACGCAGCGCAAACCTACCTGATCCCGAAATTGCGCAAGCTCGGCGGTTACGGCAAGTACGCCCTGACCCTGCCCGAGGGCAGTGAACCTGATGGCCACTGGCAATGGCTGCCCCTGGAGTGGAAAGCGCTGTGAACGCACTGATCCGCAGCCTCGGCGTGCTCGCATTACTGTTGAGCGCGGGCGCCCGGGCCATCGACGCACCGGCGCTCGACCCACAGCAATCCCAAATATTCCGCGCCTGGTTCGTGCGCATCGCCCAGGAGCAACTGAGCCAGGGCCCGAGCCCGCGCTGGTATCAGCAGGACTGCGCAGGGCTGGTGCGTTTTGCCGCCAACGAAGCGCTGAAAGTCCATGATGACAAATGGCTGCGCAGCAATGGCCTGTCCAACCGCTACCTGCCGCCGGAGTTGCAACTGAGCGATGCCCAGCGCGGCCTCGCCCAGCAGTGGCAGCAGGGCGGCGGAAAGGTCGGGCCCTACGTCAACGCGATCAAGCTGATTCAGTTCAACAGCCAACTGGTTGGCCGCGATGTCGCACAGGCACGCCCCGGCGACCTGATGTTTTTCGATCAGGGCGACGACCAGCACCTGATGATCTGGATGGGCCGCTACATCGCCTATCACACCGGCACCACCACCCCCACCGACAACGGCATGCGCTCGGCAAGCCTGCAACAACTCATGACATGGAAGGACACCCGATGGATACCCGATGCAGCCAACCCCAACTTCATCGGCGTCTATCGACTGAATTTTCTCTCCCAATGACCGGTGCCCGCATGCTGCGTTTTCTGTCCCTGTTGTTGGTATTGGTGCTGCCTCTGTCGACGGCAAACGCCGCAGACACCGTCGAGCCCAGTGGCTACACGCCGGTGGCCGGTGAGAGTTTTTTCCTGTTGGCCGACAGCAGTTTTGCCAGCGACGAACAGGCAATGGTCCGCCTCGAAGCGCCGGGTCGCGACTACCGTCGCTTGCGCATGGAACCCTACGGCGGCGCCGACATTCGGGTGTATCGCATCGACAAGCCGCTGGATTTCCTCAAGCGCCAGAAGAACCTGCACCGGGTGGTCAGTGACGGCCAGTTCAAAGGCGAAGGCTTGTCGAATACGCTCGCCTACCTGTGGGACAACTGGTACCGCAAATCCCGCCGGGTGATGCAGCGGGCGTTTTCCTACGAGTCGCGTAAACAAGTCACCGAGCAGGTGCCGGAACTGAAAATGGGCAACGCCATGGCCGCGCCAACGCCCTACGACGCGCAGCCGCAATTCGCGCTGATTCCGGGACTGCCGGTGGTCAGCCAGTTTCGTTATCCGCTGTGGCAAGCCAAACCAATCCAGCCGCCTGAAGGCGTCAACCTCGCCGGGTCTTCCAGTGAATTCGTCAGTGTCGCGCCGGGCAACGTCTACATCCCGTTGGGCCACTTGAAACCGGGGCTGTATCTGGTGGAAGCGTTGATCGGCAAGTACCGTGCGACCACCATGGTCTTCGTCTCCAACACCGTGGCGGTGAGCAAGATTGCCGGGGACGAACTGCTGGTGTGGGCCGCGCGTAAACACGAGGGCAGCTCGGTGCCCAAGGTCAATGTGCTGTGGACCGATGGCCTGGGGGTGATGAGCAGCGGGGCGACTGACGCCGATGGTTTGCTGCGCCTGAAACACGTCAGCCCCGAACGTTCGTTCGTGATCGGTGAGGATGAAGAGGGTGGGGTTTTCGTTTCGGAAAACTTCTACTACGACAGCGAAATCTACGACACCAAACTCTTTGCCTTCACCGATCGCCCGCTGTACCGGCCAGGGGATTGGGTATCGCTGAAAATCGTCGGGCGCGAGTTCAAGAATGCCCGGGATTCGGTGCAGCCAACCGCTGCCGACGTCAATGTGACGGTGCTCGATGCGACTGGTACGGCGCTGCAAAGCCTGGACCTGAAACTCGACTCCAAGGCCGGCACTCAAGGCCGTTTCCAGTTGCCGGACAACGCCGTGGCCGGTGGATATGAGCTGCGTTTCAACTACAAGGACCAGGCCTACAGCAGCGCCTTCCGCGTGGCTGAATACATCAAGCCGCACTTCGAAATCTCCCTGAACCTGGCCAAGCAGGACTACCGCACCGGTGAACCGGTCAAGGGCAACCTGGTGCTGCTGTATCCGGATGGCAAGCCGGTGGCCAACGCCAAACTGAGCCTGAGCCTGCGCGCCCAGCAACTGTCGATGGTCGACAACGAGCTGCAATACCTCGGGCAATTCCCGGTGGAACTGACCAGCACCGAACTGACCACCGACGCCAAGGGCAACGCCGTCCTCGATTTGCCGGCTGCGGAAAAACCGAGTCGCTACATGCTCACGGTGTTCGCCAGCGATGGCGCGGCGTATCGGGTCAAGACCACCAAGGAAATCCTCATCGATCGCGGCGCGGCGAATTTTCGCTTGAGTGCACCCCGGCGCTTCAGTGCGGTGGGCGACAAGGTAACGTTCAGCTACGTCAACGAAAGCGAACAAAGTGCAGTGGTCACCCCGAGCAGCTATGGCTGGGTTCGCCTGGAAGACCAGAGCACTGGCGAAGGTAAACTCGCGGCAACCGACAAAGGTTTCTCCCTGGCCTTCGAGCGTCCCGGCACCTACAACCTGACACTCAGGGACGACCACGGCCGCACCCTCGGCGCCACCGGTCATTCGGTCACCGGCGAGGGCGTCAAAGCCGTACCGGGCACCGTGGAAATCGTCCTCGACAAACCCGAGTACAAAGCCGGCGACGAAGCGCTGGCGTTGATCACCTTCCCCGAGCCTATCAACGATGCGCTGCTGTCGCTGGAGCGCGACAAGGTCGAGGCCACGGCGTTGCTGTCCAAGGGCAGCGACTGGCTGAAGCTGGAAAAACTCAGCGACACTCAATACCGCGCGCGCATCGTGGTAAAGGACAGCTTCGCGCCGAACCTGACCTTCTCGGTGCTGTACACCAAGGGCGGCCAGTACAGCTTCCAGAACGCCGGGATCAAGGTGATCACGCCGCAGATCGACGTGGCCATCGCCACGGACAAAGAGACCTACCGACCCGGCGACACCGTTTCGGTAGACCTGACCACGCAGTTCGCCGGCAAGCCGATCCCGGCGCATCTGACGGTCAGTGTGGTCGACGAAATGGTCTATGCCTTGCAACCGGAAATCGCCCCCAGCATCGACCAGTTCTTCTACCATCCGCGCCGCAACAACGTGCGCACCAGCGCCAGTCTGTCGTTCATCAGCTACGACGTCGCATTGCCCGGCAGCCCCGGCGCGCCGGGCAAGGCCAACCGCAGCGAGCGCGGGGTGAAAGTGCTGGAGCGGCCGCGTCGCGAAGACGTCGACACCGCCGCCTGGCAACCGGAGCTTGTGACCGATGCCAACGGCAAGACCCGGTTCACCTTCAAGATGCCGGACTCGCTGACCCGCTGGCGCATCACCGCCCGGGCCATCGCCGATGACGGCCAGGTCGGGCAGAAGAAGCAGTTCGTACGCTCGGAGAAACCGCTGTACCTGAAGTGGAGCGGGCCGAGCAAATTCCGCGCGGGCGACAAACCGGATCTCGGTGTGTTTGCTTTCAGCCAGGCGCAAAACCCGCTCAAGGCTGAGCTGGTGATTCATTACGCGGGCAGCGATCAACGGGTTCCTGTCACGCTCAACAGCGGCATCAACTACCTGCCGTTGCCAGCGTTCGAGTTGGTCAATGGCGAGTGGAGCGCCGAACTGGTACAGGACGGCAAAACCGCCGATGCCCTGGCCGTGCGCCTGAGCGCAACCGGCGAAGGTTGGCAAGTCACGCAAAGCCAGCGCCTGGACGTGGCTGGCGCGGAGACGCCGCTGAGCCTGCCGGCGGATGCCACGGATATTCGCCTGCGCCTGGATGACAGCCCGCAAGCGCTGTTCCGTGCTGCCCTCGATGACCTGCTGGGCTACCCGTATGGCAGCGTCGAGCAAACCGCCAGCGGTTTGCTGCCGCTGAGCATCGCCTATCCCGCCTTGTCGTCTAACCCGCAGGTGCGCGATCGCTTGCGTCTGATCATGCAGAACAGCCGCCTGCGCCTGGTGCAGATGGCTGGTCCTTCGGCGAGCTTCACCTGGTGGGGCATGGACGGCGAGCCAGACGCGTTTCTCACTGCCTACGCCTATTACGCCGACTGGCACGCGAGCCGGGTGCTGGAACTGAGCCTGCCGCCGGAACACTGGCAGCGGGTGCTGGAGGTGTACGCGAAACAGGCGAAGAGCACTCCGCTGCTGCAACGGGCATTGATCCTGTCGTTCGCCAGGCAGATGCAGTTGCCGGTCAACACCTTGCTCAGCGGTTTGATGGAAGATCTGATGCAGGCAGGTGAGGGGCGTGCCGATAACGTCATGGACGTGGCGGGCGATAGCCTGGTCATGGGGGATCCGGATTCGGCATTGGGCCTGGCCGCTGCCCGCGTCTTGACTGCCTCGTTAGCCGCGCAATCGAAGGTCGCTTTGCCGGACGCGTTCAAGCGGCAACTGGCCGACGCGCAGCAGCGCCTGGCCAACAGCTCCGAGCCGTTTGCCGAGGCGTTGAATGCGTCACTGCAGCCTTTCGATCAGGCCCACGCGCAAGCGTTGTTGCAACGTCTGCTGCCACAGCAATCCACCCTGGAACGCGCGCTGGCACTGACGTGGTTGCAACGCAGCATCGAACAGGCCGCGCCGGCCGTGGCCCTGAAACCGGGCGACGGCTGGAAGCAGGAGCAGGGCGCCACGGGTGAAGTCTATTGGACCTGGCAAGGCGCACAGGTACCCGGCGTATTGTCGTTGAGCGGTGCGCAGGAGCGGCCACTGAGCGCCGCATTGAGCTTCCAGAGCCAGCAGCCAGCGGTCGATCCGCTGCCCGTGACCATCACCCGTCGCCTGTCGCAACTGGTGCCGGGCGATGAAGCCTTCACCTTCAAGCTGCAGCCGGTCGGCCATGCGCCGTTGTCCAGCGACAATCTGTATCTCGACGAAGTGATCCTGACCAGCAAAGCCGCCAGACCCTTGCGCTATGGCCTGCTGGAAGTACCGCTGCCACCGGGCGCGGATGTCGAGCGCACGACTTGGGGCATCAAGCTCATGGGCAAGGCCGGGACCGAACCGTCGGCGCTGGAGAAGGCCCGTTTCGAGCCGGGACAAATGGCCTACGCCGTTCCGGTGGATGCCTTGAGCGGCGAACTGCGCCTGCGTCACCTGGTGCGTTTCTCGCAGAAAGGCCAGTTCAACCTGCCGCCGGCGCGCTTCACGCAGGTCTACGCGCCGCAGCATCAGGCCCAGGAGCAGAAACCGGCGCTCGGTCAGGTGACGGTTCACTGACATGCATCGGCCTTGGGTCTGGTTGCTGCTGAGTCTGATTCCCGCGCTGGTCACAGCGCAGGAGGAACCGTTACGGCTGGCCTACAAGGATCAACTGCTGACGTTGAGCCACACGCAACTGCTGTCGCGCGAGCCCTTGGCCGACAGTCTGCAGGCGCCCCTGGGCAGTGTCTGGAAGCTGTTTGTGTACGCCTGGCTGGTGGATACCGGCGCGCGGGAGCCGGCGTATGAGTGTCGCGGGCAGTCGAAAGAGGAAGTCTATTGCTGCGCTGCGGGTGGCAAAGTCGAGCGGGATCAGGCGTTGGTGAAGTCCTGTGGGTTGTATTTCGAGCCGGCGCGCCTGGCGCTTGACCCTGGCGCCTGGCGTGAATACTGGCAGGCACGACAGGCACCGCAGTGGCTGCTGGACTTGCCGTCATTGCAGCCCGCCACCCGGGTGTCGGTGGTTGAATTGTTGCGCGCGCTGGCGCTGATGCCGGCGCAGGACCAGGCGCGTCGCGTGTTGCTGGATGTGCTGTTGAACGCGGCGGATGGCAACGTCGTGGGCGAGCTCGGTAGCCGCTTGCGGGTAAAGACCTGGAGCTGGCTGGGGGATCGGGATGCGGCATCGCGCCAAGGTGGATTCGCCGGTTGGACAGCGGATGGCACGCCGATCTGGGCGGGAGGGCGCGGAACCAGCCAGCGGGTCCTGCGCGACTACGCCCAGGCCTTGTCTGCGGTGGTGCCGACGTCCTGGCCGGCGGAGGCGGGGCAGTGTGTCGAGGTCGATCTGTTCTCGCGTTATCCACTTCAGCGGGTCATGTCAGGTGACCGCGTGGTGTCCTCCGGCCAATTGCAGGGCAATTACCGCGTCGAGTTCGTCAACGGCAACCAACTGGATATCCACAGTGACGGCGAACTGTTTTTATTCAAGGACAAGCTGGTCGCCCGACTGGATCGCGAAGAGTATGTTGCCCGAGTTCTGCAGCGTGAGGCCAGCGCCGAACCCGCCGAAGCCGCCAAGGCACTGGCCGTGGCCATCCGCACCTACCTGCTGCAAAACGCCACGCGCCACGGTGATTGCCTGAGCATCGACGACAGCAGCCAGCGCCAGCGAGTCGCCCCACGCCCGGCCACTGCGGATACCCGCGCCATCGCCGCCTGGACCAGCGACCTGGTGCTCGCCGGCAGCACGGTGACCTACCACTCCAACCAGCCAGGCCTCGACAAATTGTCCTGGCAACAAGCCGTGGAACAAGCCAACACCGGCCAGCGTTACGACGCCATCCTGCTCCACGCCTACCCACGCGCGAGCCTCAGCCGCTGGGACAATCCTGTGGCTTCCTGCGAAGCACTGCCCGCCGCACAAGACTGGCTGCAAAAGCAGCGCCGCAGCTGGCGCCCGCGCCTGGAAGGCGAAGCCGGCTACAACGAAGTCAGCACCTTCGCCGTCTGCCGCCTGGCCTTCGGCCGCCCCTTCGTCGACCGCGAACGCCAGCGCCTCTACGTGCGCGGCGTGCTCTCCCTGCAGGACCGCCTCGACCTGACCCACGAATACCTGCACCTGGCCTTCGAAGCGCACCCCAACGGCCAGGATGAAACCTACATCGAAGGGCTCGCCCGCCACCTTTTGCTGGAATAGACCATGACCCATCGTTATCCACAGGTCTTGCTGCTGCTCTGCGCGATCGCCGTGCTATCGCCGGCAACCGCCGCCGACAGCGTCAAACTCGACACCCCCTCCGGCGGCTGGCGAACCGGCGCAGCCGAAGGTGAAGGCGAGAGTTTTCGCCAGGTCGTCAACTACCCGGCATCGTCGGTGAACACCCCGACAGGCCAGGCAAACACCGCGCGCATCGCTGGTCAGATCAAAGCTGCGCCGAAGAACGGCGACCCCGGCCGGCTGATCGTCAACGGCGTCAGCATGCCCCTGAAAATCGATCCATCAGGCGGCTTCGATCGACCATTCTCCTTCCCCAACGGCAGCAACAGCGTCGAAGTCCGCAGCCCCGACGGCCAACAACGCCACCGAACCCAGTTCCTCAACGCCAGTGGTGGCGCGACTCCTGCCAAGCTGCGCGTACTGCTGGCCTGGGACAGCGACGGCACCGACCTCGACCTGCACCTGATCACCCCGGACGGCGCCCACATCTGGTACGGCGACCGCGCCGTGGCCAACGGCGCCGCCCTCGACGTCGACGTCACCACCGGCTACGGCCCGGAAATCTTCGCCATGCCTGCGCCGATCAAGGGGCAGTATCTGGTGTATGTGAATTACTTTGGCGGTGGGTATCGCAGTGATGAAGAAGGGCAGGAGGATGCGGTTCAGCCGCTGACCACGGCCCAGGTGACCGTGATTACCGAGGAAGGGACGCCGAGCGAGAAGATGGAGACGTTTCTGGTGCCGATGCGGGCGGTGGGGGAGTTGACGTTGGTGAAGGCGTTCAGTTATCCGTAAATCGCCAGTCGCGCGAACGGCTGCTTGCCAGGCGCAAGCAGCCGCAACATTCACCCTACTTCGCGACCACCAGCGCCGGTGGCTGCCAGCTGCCGTTGCCAGCGGGAAGAATCGAAGGCGGTGCGGTCTTCGGCCAGTAGAGACGCATCACCAGATACACCGTGTCGTCAGGTGCGGGCAGCCAGTTGGGCTCCTTCGCCTTGCCCGGCGAATCCTTCTGTATGTACAGGGTCAGCGAGCCATCCGCGTTCTTCGTCATGGCTGACAGCATCGGCGAATTGATCAGGTAGCGGTTGAGCGGATTCTTGATCAGCAGCTGGCTTTTGCCGTCGTACATCGTCACCGACCAGAAGGCATTGACGGGCGGCAGCTTGCCGGCCGGGAAGGTGAGCGTGTAATTGTGCTTGCTGGTATCGAGCGTCTGGCCGCTGCCGTCGGTGCGCGTGAAGGGGTACATCGCCTCGGCGGCGTCGTTGCCGTACAGGCCGCCCTTCGCGGCACCGGCACGCATGAGCCAGTTGGACTGGTAGAACGCCTGATCACCGAAAAACGCACCGACGTTCCAGCCATTGATATTCTTCAAGCCGCTCGAGAGAAACTTGTCGACCTTCTCGTCACCGGCCTTCATCCCAAGAAGGACCGCGGCCTTGTGCTCGAGCGAGAGGTCCTTGAATTCAAATTTCCGGCCGGGACCGACCCCGATGCTTGCCAGCCTGGCCCGGATCGCCTTGTCGTCAGACGATGCTGGCACATACTCCATCGCGGCAGACAGGTACTCGAAGAAGTTGGCCTTGATACCTGCCGTGGTCGCCGGTACGAAATCGATCTTCGGCGCAGCGGGCGGCGCGGGTTGATGAAGGAAGGCGGACAGCGGCTGGATCTTGTAGCCCGCCTGCACCTTCTCGACATTTGGCATGTCGGCCGGATTGAACAACTGGGTGCGGATCAAGGTGAGCGCGAAGGGGGTCGAGGACGTAAACACCTTGTCGATGCCCGGAGGTGTCGCACCCTTCCAGTCAGGCCCTGCAACCAGATAGCTGCCGGCTGCGCTGGCAGTCGCCCGACTGCCGATGTAGCCATAGTTATAGGTGTTGCCGTCGATCAGTTGTATTGAGTAGTAACGCTTTTTGGAGACCGCGGGTACCGTGATCACCAGCGGCTCCGCGCGCAGGTCGGCCCAGAGTATCGAGTACGGCGTGTCGCTGTTTGGCGTAATGACCGCGGTATCGGCGGGCGTCGCGACCCGATGCTCGTTGTGCAGTTGATTGAAGGGGGCCTTGAACTGGCTGGACTTGGGGTCCACCGCGAACTCATTCATCACCGCATAGTTCATGACCAGCGGCAAACCGTAGATAAACCCTTCCTCGGCGATCGCCTTGGTCTGCTCAAGACTCGGCGCGGCCACGCCCTTGGCTACATCCGCCTTGTCTGCCTGCGCAATCGGATCGTTCTTGCCCGCGCACCCCGCGAAAAGCGTTGATCCCGCTACGACAACTGCCGCAGCGATCGTCCAGCCCCTGTATGACATCCTGTTCATTTTCACCTCGTTAGTTATGAGCAACTGCAGGTTATGGGCAGTTGCAAAGAAAACTGGGGATCAGGTCCGCGGACACTATGCAGACATCAGAAATGCATCTTGCATTTTCGGACAGCCAGCGAGAGGTATAGCTCGGATTTTTGGGCAGTGCATACGAGAGGGGGGATTTCACTCGAGGCGACTCGGGACGGCTTCCATTCAAAAGCCCGGAGGGCGTTATCCCGAGTTTTTTCAGGCGAGTCGGCTTTCTGGCGGGCATTAAAAAGCCGGCTTGTGGTTAGCTTTTTATTGATGTAACTGTTTGAAACTAAATAAGTTGTCCTGTTTTTTTAGCCTTCAGTTCCCCCATCTGTTCCCCCACTTTTTGGTGATTTTGCTAAATTTTTTTCCGGCAAAGACCGGCTTTTTTTGAACCGATTTACCTGAGTTTTTTGTTGTTCAAAATTGAGTGGTCGCCACCAATGCCCATAAATCTTGCTTCCCGGAGATATTAGGTGCGGGATAGCTCGGCTATCGTGGCTGTGCGTAAAGTACAGCTATTTCCCAGGAACGCTGATTCTCACCATGCGGTCACCCTCCCAGCAAAAATCAATACCGTCAAAAACGACTCGTCGCAAATGCCCAATGATATGATCTGCTTTTGGTTCTCCGTAAGCGGTGATAACCATGTTGACTGAAGAGCTCCAATCTATACCTTTCTCAGTAACAACGTTTGCGGTGGAGAATTTTTTGTAGCCGGACGCTTTGTTGTAAAAATGAATGGCAACAGCTTTTTTGTCTTTGTGTGTATAAGGTATTTGTATTCCGTCATATGTGTAGTTTTTGAAATAAACATCATCAAGGTTCGGCCCGTTCTGGCCTATTATAAGTTCTAAATCTATATCTTTTTGGTATGCTCCGATTTGAACTCTCCCTATGCCTTTGTTCGCAACAATAAAAGGATCTGAAGGAACTCCAATGCTTACCAGTCGATCGCTTTCCCAGCGAAAGTCAATGCCGTCGAAAACAATTCTTCGCCGGTTTTCGTCAATATAATCTCTTATTGGCTTGCCATAAGCTCTAATTATAATGTCTGCTGTTGAGTTCCAGTCAATATGTTTGTCGGTTATGAAAGGGGCTGTGGAAAATTTTTCATAGCCGTGCGGTTTGTTGAGAAAAAATATGGCTTGTACTTTTTTCTCTTTGTTTGAGTAACTTATTTGAATTCCACTTCCTATGTAATTCTTGAAATAGACGCTTTTGTATGTATCGCAAAGCTCGCCCTCTCCGAGAATGTTCTCAACTGTTTTTTCTTTTGCTCCAACCTGGATTACCCCTAAGCCCTTTTTTGCAGTGATTGAATTTTTTGAGTTGAGTTGTTGTTTTTTTTGGAAGAAGAGAAATAAATATTTTCTAGTTTTTTCTAAAAGTTCGCTTGGTTTCATGGGGCGTACTCTCGATTCTTATGAACCATGTTGATGTACTGAATCAAATCTATCAGTCCCGACAGTAGGCTAAGAGTAGTTGCTCAATACAGACTCATCCACCCTATATAGGCTTTCGGTCCAGAGCGTATGAAAGCGCACCCGTGGGGGTGTTTCAGATGAGGGTTTTGGAAATGAGAATCAACCTGAGGCCGAGTTTTTCAATAAGGGTCGGGGGATTTACTGACCAATCGTCGAGGAGACGGGTATTTGTGCGACGTCAAGGCACTTTGCCTTTACCTTGCAACGAGTGCTGGATATTGTGACATCCATCAAACTCCAAGCAGACCGCTGTTTCCCAAGGATGGCATCTCGAGTGCTCCGAGAAATCGGCAGCGCCCCTACAAAGCCTCTCTTGTTATCGCGGCCAGCTGAAGCTGAGCATTGGCTTTGTCGTGCCCAGAAAAACTCATCAGGCAGTTGCCCCAAAAATTAGCGGTGATCGACGTGAACTCAGGCCCTGAAGCATTGGCTATCCAGCGGTATGAACTTGTTCTGCAATGGATACTGGAACTGGTCCCCGCAGACGGGACGGCCGTTGGCAACAAGTCACTCAGAGACCGGATCGATCGGCGAGCTGAGCTTCAGAATTTTACCGTCTCTGAGGAAGAGTACTGGAGCCTTCGCGACGAGCTCATTACCCAGGGGCTACTCAATAAAGGCGGCGGCCGGGGTGGGTCGGTTTATCGGTTCGATACCGAGTCCAATGGGCGTTCAAAGTCCATTGATCCAGCGCCTCTTACCGATTGGGATGACCTTGATACACCCCCAAGCGAGATACCGGAAAGCCTGGAGAAGCTGAGAAGCAGGCTTCTCGACCTCAGCGCCCGCAATCGGCTGCTGAACTTTTCACATGCACGCTCCAAACGTTTCGTACGGATTATTGATGAGTTGCCGGATCACCTGTTCGATACCTTGGCAGATGAAAAATCCATGCGATTTGCTGCTGTGCCTGAACCAACGGAAAGGCAGCTTCTTACCCATGGCTTTTTAAAGCTGGACGAAAAGACAGGCGCAGTTGTTGAGTTAAAGAAACAGCCTACGGCAGACGTCTGGGCGCAGATCCTGGGTATGGCGACCAGCTATGAGCTACCACTGCCTCCTGAAAGCGGGCAAACCGGTAAGCATTCTGACGACGCGATTCAGACGCTCTATTACCCCGCGGAGATGGAGTCGCGGCTACAGATTCTGTATACCCAGTCACGATCAGCTCTCGAGGAAACGGGGGCGAACATTCTTTATCTTGCGCTCGGGTTCCTGGAGTGGGATGACTCGGTCGCAGGTAAAGACAGCAGCCGACTGGCGCCGCTGATGTTGGTACCAGTAAACCTGGAGAAAGGTAAGCTCAATCCTCAAACCGCGACATTCGAATACCGCGTACATCCTACTGGCGAAGACATTCTTACCAACCTGTCATTGCGGGAAAAGCTTCGCGTTGATTTTGGGATCGCACTTCCGCGGATCACCGACGACAGCACGCCTGAGGAATACTTCGAACGCATTGTTGAAACGGTGCTGAAGGTCAAGCCTGACTGGAAAGTTCATCGTTATGCCTCGCTTGGCTTGTTCGAGTTTGGCAAGTTGATGATGTATCTCGACCTTGATCCAGGCCGTTGGAAAGACCAATCATTGCTGGATCATGGTCTGGTTAAACGGCTTACGGGAATGGACGGTTTGCCGGCCGATTCGTCAGGAAAACAAGGCGCATTTTGTGTCGAGCATTCAATCGACGACATTGATCAGGTTCACCTACAGTTTCCTCTAATAGATGACGCTGACAGTTCTCAGCACAGCGCATTGATAGACGTGATTCGCGGGGATGACCTTGTGATCGAGGGGCCGCCCGGTACCGGTAAGTCTCAGACCATCACCAACATGATTGCTGCGGCGCTGGCCCAAGGCAAAAAAGTGTTGTTCGTTGCGGAGAAGCGCGCAGCGCTTGAGGTGGTCAAGACTCGACTGACAAGAGCAGGCTTGGGCGATTTTTGTCTGGAGTTGCATAGCCATAAGAGTCAAAAGAGCGCTGTTATCGACAGCATCCGGCAGCGGATTCAGAACAGCGGTGGCTTTCGCTCGCCCAAGCAGCTGACGGATCTCATTGCCAACTATGAGCGATTGAAGCAGCAACTCAACAAGCACGTGCATCACTTGCATGCCCAATTCGAAGAGTCGGGGATGAGTGTTCACGAAGTGCTAATGCAGGCAACTCGTTTGCGTGAGGCATTGTCGATTAAACCTGCCGATATGCACCCACAGTCGGAGGCGCGAATCGATAGAACGCATTTGCAGGAGCAGGCCGGCTTTTATGCACACATCTATCGCAAGACGGCTGAGGAAGCTGGTCACACTGGCAAACTTGAAACGCACCCATGGTTTGGTAGCACAAAAACTCGCGTGACTGGCGCTGAGCGCTCCGCACTTCTAGAAAACCTCTCCCAGGCTCAGCAGGCGCTCAATCGTCTAGCCGCGTTCCGCCCTCAATTAGCAGAACAGCTGCAGGTATCTGTTCTGGAAACCTACAGCCCAGATCAGCTGCGAGGCTTAGCAGCTTCAATTCCGGTACTGGCATTACCTAAAGGTGATGAGGACTGGGATCTGTTGGGACGACTGGATATCGAGTCCTGTGAGGCATTGAAACTGTGGCTGCAAGGTATGGACTCCTTGTTGGACGAACAAGGCGTACTAGCTCGATCGTTGCGCGCGGATGTCATTGGCTCTGGGCAAGCGATAGCCTCTATCAAAAAAGCCTGTGCGGCCATACGTCTGCATAACGGCGATGAGGCCCTATCCCTCAATGCCTTGCTGGAAGTGATCGAAGAGGCTGAGGAGTTATTGGAACTGGCCCCACGCGTTCAAATGCTAATTCGGCTGTTAGCGGAGGGGGCTGCGGTTCAAGGCTTACGAAGCGATTTTATCGGTATTGAGCAAGTAGTGCTCTTTCTGCAAATGCTTGCGGCGATGCCTGAGGATTTGGCATCTCTTCGCCATAAACGCTTCGAAGACGAGGCCTTGGACAGTTTGCTCGTAGAGTTGGACAATGACATCCCTGTCATCAGGCAGTTGCAGGAGCTGGCTGCGAACCATTTCACTCTGGATCGATTGCCTGGTCATACGCGACTGGAAGACTTGAGTCGGGTTCTGGCAGATAAATCACTTTTTCGTTGGTTCAAGGGGCAATGGCGCTCTGCTAAAGCCGAAATCTTGGCTATGGCGCGACCAGGGCTCAAGTTGAACTCGCTTCTGGCGGTCTTGCCAGATGTCATCGCTTATCTGAAAAAACACAGTCAACTGAATGAAAGCAAAGTGCTCACCGAAAAGCTGGGTGAACACTTCCAAGGGCTTGATACTCCGATCGACGCACTCAAGCGTTTGCGGGGTTGGTACAAGTTCCTGCGTGCAGAATGCGGACGAGGGTTCGGTGCAAAAGTATGGGTTGCGGAGTACCTGCTTAAGGCAGATGGGGCACTACTGGCCGGCATTTCAAGCGATAGCGCAGAGCTCGAGCCCTATTTGTTGGATGTTCTGGAGCATCGACTGGACCTGGAAGAACTGTTGCCCTTTGACAGTCATGATTTGCGTTCGGAAGATTTGCTCGCTCCAGAGGGCCTGTATGCTCGCCTTATCAACGACATCGGAACCGCGCTACGTTCTTTGTTACCCGTAATCAGCGAAGAGAAGCCCACGATGGGGCAATTGCTGCAGCTGATTCAGACGGTGGAAAGTTGGCAGGCCCGCTCGGCAGCACTGCAAAGCGACTCGGTGCTACAAACCTGTTTGCTGGGCGAAGAGCTTCCTCGGATAGACAATCTTTCAGCTGCCCGACCTCGCTTGACGACTTGGCGGCATACCGTTGCCTTCGTTCAGCCCATTTTGGCGTTGCCGATTCGAGATCTTCTTATTCCGCAGTTGACCGCGTGTACGCCAAAAGAAGCCGAGGCGCTGATTCTCCATTGGCATCAAGAAGGTGCGGCACTCGCGCCAGCTGTAGAGGCCTGGGAGCAGTCTTTGGAAGCTTTTTTCCACGGTGCTGCGGTTATTGCCGGTCAGTGGTGGCAGTCTATTGAGAAAGCAGATTTCGAGCCCATGGTCAGCCGTCTGGCCTGGGCGGCTCAGAACCCCGATTTGCTCGACCATTGGTTCGAGTACCGCCGTTTACGTTCGCACTTGGTTGAGCTGGGGTTCGAGACTGTCGTAGAAGCAATCGAAACGCAGAACCTGGTTTCTGAGCGCTGCATCGATGCCTGTCTGCTGGGGCTTCTTGATAGTTGGGCCTTGCAAATCCTTGAGCTTAATCCCGCACTGGGGCAGTTTTCGGGCAAAGAACAGGAGGCCATTCGCTCTCGGTTCGCTGATATCGATGAGCAGCTCAAGCATCTTCAACGTGAGCAGGTTTCGTCACGTATCAGTCAGAACAAAATTCCTGTCGGAAATAGTCATGGTGCGGTCAGAGACTTTACACAATTGGCCTTGCTGCAGCGCGAAGCTGAGAAAAAGACACGGCATGTCCCGATCCGTAGCCTGATGAACCGTGCAGCTGAAGCGCTGCAAGGCCTCAAACCCTGCTTCATGATGTCGCCAATGGCTGTCGCTCAATACTTGCCGGCAGGGCACGTCGAGTTCGATTTGGTCGTAATGGATGAAGCATCCCAAATGCGCCCGGAAGAAGCATTGGGTAGCATCGCACGGGGTAAACAGCTAGTGGTCGTGGGTGACCCGAAACAGCTGCCGCCGACGAACTTTTTTTCCCGCAATGGTGGCGATTCGGATACCGATGAAGTTGATGTTTCATTGGCCGAGGACTCGGAAAGCATTTTGGAAGCCGCCATGCCGCTGTTCAAACTGCGACGTCTGCGTTGGCACTACCGTTCCCGTCACGAGAGCCTGATTGCCTTCTCCAACAAAGCCTTCTATGAAAGCAATCTGGTGGTGTACCCATCACCACACCGTGAGTCGGCAGAGTTCGGCGTCAAGTTTGTCAGAGTGCCCCGCGGGCGTTTTGTCGAACAACGCAACATTGAAGAGGCCGAGGTTGTTGCCAAGGCCATCGAGCATCACGTTATTCACCGCCCCGATGAGTCGTTGGGCGTGGTGGCCATGAACGTCAAACAGGCTGATCAAATCGAGCGGATGCTTGAGCAGCTGGCCAAACAAAGCCCACAGCTACAAGTCGCATTGGACCGTAATCAAAGTCAGGATGAGCCGCTGTTCATCAAGAACCTGGAAAACGTCCAGGGTGACGAGCGAGATGTTATTTACATCTCCGGCACCTACGGCCCTATGGAAGTGGGCGGTACCGTTCCTCAGCGCTTCGGCCCCATTAACGGTGCCAGCGGATGGCGACGTTTAAACGTGCTGTATACCCGCTCCAAGAAGCGTATGCAGGTGTTCTCCTCGTTTAGCTCGACCGATGTAGTGGTGACTGGTACTTCCAGCAGAGGAGTGCAGGCACTGCGTGATTTTCTGCATTTCGCTGAGTCTGGGCGCATGCCGCATGTCAAGGAATCCGAGCGTGCTCCCGACAGTGATTTTGAAGTGGCAGTCATTGAGATGCTGTCTCGCCATGGCTATCAATGTGAACCGCAGGTCGGTGTCGCAGGTTTCTTCATCGATCTGGCCGTGCGTGATCCAGGACAGCCCGGCCGCTACCTCATGGGGATTGAATGCGACGGAGCGGCCTATCATTCGGCTAAGTCAGCGCGTGACCGTGATCGTCTCCGTCAAAGCGTGTTGGAGCAATTGGGCTGGAATATTCGGCGCATCTGGTCCGTGGATTGGTTCCGTAATGCCCGTGTGCAAATCGAACCCATCCTTCAAGAGCTTGCGCGGTTACGAACTGAGCCGGTCGAAGAGGCCGAAGAGCTGATTGAGAAGCCTGAAGAGCTGGCAATCCAGCAGGTAGCCGACGAGCAAAACGAGCATGCCGAGCGCATCACCGTAGACGGTAGCCATAGCCTGCGTGAAAAGCTTATCTGGTTGGACCAGAAGGTGATTCGCCCTGAGCTGCCTCACATACCGGATAATCAGCGTTTGCTTCGCTCCGCCATGGTGGAAGCCTTGCTGGAGTTCATGCCAGAGGATCGGGCCGAGTTTCAACAGCTGATCCCTGGTTATCTGCGTACGGGAACCAATCCGGTGGAAGGCAAATACATTGATGACGTGCTCACCTTGATTAGTGAGCACGAATAATTTGAAGTCCCAGCAACGCGGGGGGCGCTGGAGTAGTAAATGACGGATATCCCCACCCTTCGCGAGGCACTCCTCGCGGTGGTGCCTGCCGATGGCAATACCATTGGCAACCAATCACTTCTAGAGCGTCTGCATGGACAGTTTCCGCTGCCGACCGAGGAGAAGTTTTGGATTGTTCGCGATGGGTTGATCGAAGAAGGTGGACCACGATCGCAATGCGGGACGTTCAATCTCTTATGTCCTTACGGCAGCGTCCATGATCTTCCAAGTCGAGACATGATCAACTGGACTGTAAGGCGGTAGTAATAACGTGTTGCTTCACTGTGGTTTTCCACGTAGTGGCTCAGAAACCATGCCAGATGTTTTTGCTGCCACGTCCACGGATTGTCTCGTTGCCAGCGATCGCTAATGGCTGCCTGGATGATCTTCGCTTGTCGAAGATGCCGAAGGCGGGTGGTGTGCGAGCCGACCAAAATTCCATTAAGGAACAGCTTCATGTCGAATGGTTTGCTCATCTCCTGCCCCCTATGTAGGCAGAGACCACATCGATCCTGCCATGCCCCAATTCGTGGCTGATTTGTTGACGAGCTTTTTTATCGAGGGCTCGGTCTTGTTGGTAGCCATCGCCACCATTGATTGGGGCTAGATAACCGGTGATTCGTTCATAGCGTTCACAGGCATAGACCGCGCGCAGTTCGTGAAAACCCTTAAGGTTAAGGTTATGCAGGATGTCCCTCGCTGGACGTACCGTTTGCCATGTGAACTGTGCGTAGCTTTCATTACGTGCCAGCAGGTTACGGCTGCCGATGGGGGAGGCGTCGTGAGCAATCTGCAGCGCCGTTCTGACTTGTTCAGTCACCGCAATCCAGCGTGGTGCGGAAGCACCGGATCGACCGCCTTTGGTGCCGTCCTGAATGTTGATCCGACCAAACCTTTCCGCCTCACGTTGCAGTCTCGGCAGGTTGGCTAGTATCGCTTCACGAAGGCGCATGCCGGTTTCACGAGCCAAGTGCACGATGGCGCAGGCACGGTGTAGCTGTTTATCGCTGAGCGCCTGAGTAATGCGCTCAATGTGCTGCCGATCCTGCCCTTGTGGCGCGACGGTGCGGATCGTCGAGCGCTGCCGCCCTAATGCCTGGCTCGGGCTCGGGACTTTCACATGCTGATCACCGCGCAGCGCCGCCAGTGTTCGGTTGACGCTGGACAACCGGTTTTGCGCGGTGGCGATGCGGAGGTCGCCGTGGTCGATTTGCTGGCGAAGGTACTGGACATAGTTGAGTAGCGTCTGCCGATCGATTTGCCGCGCATCGTTGTAGCCAGGGCCTTGCTCGGAACGGCACCACTTAACGAACGCCAGCCAACGATCACTGTGGGCTTTGACCGTGGCGAAATGGCCGCCGCCGAACAGATCCTTGAGCGCCTGCGGACCGGCGTAGCTCAGTTGGCGTCCATAACCAAAGTTGCGACCGTCACGCCTGCCGATCAGGGCCATCTTGGAACTCCTTCTCATGTTGGAGCAGGTAAGCCAGCAGCTCGCGCCAGTGGCAGCTCACGAGGTGTAGTTGGCCCCAGTCACTGGGACGAAAACACAGTCGGTTGTCCAAGCAGAACAACTTGGCACCTTCCTGGTGTAGGCGCTCAACCAGATCGCTGATGTGTGAGTTGTTCCCTTGGTTTTTGGCGACAGCGGCGACAGTGGCGACAAGCCCCGTGGTACCTGGCGTGGAGCGTGGCGACAAAGTGGCGACAGTGGTGGCGACAAGTTGTAAATGATGAGCGTTTTTCGCCTGGTCGCGCCGGTTGCGTAGGGCTTCATTGAGTCGAAACATGGCGCACCTCGAAGTGGTGTCCGTCGGTGCCCAGCCATTGATGAGTGATCAACTCGACCAGCAGGGCCAACGTGTGATGGCTGCTTTTGCGGGCGAAGCGCGGGCCGTTGCGCAACAGATCTCGAACCGTGAAACGGCACCACTGTTTTTCCTGCAGCCAACGCAGCAGCCGATCGGCTTCTTCCCGCTGGGTGTTGATCGGTTCCTGCTCGGTCAGCCGTTGGATCTCGGTCAGGTAGTAATCCATCAGCGAGGAAGCGCGCTGGATGTGGGTGACCTCGATCAAGTCGCTGTCTTCCAGTACCGCAAAGACGCCGGCGATCCGTAGCAGATTGTCCGCGGCCTTGGAGGCACTGGGGCGCACGTTGGCCAGTTCGTCGAACTCGCCCAGTTGGGTTTCGATAGTGTCGTGCAGGTTGATCCAGGTTTGCCGGGCCAAGCTTCTCAGGGGCAGGGCTTTGGGGTGTAACGCGCCATCGCTGCCAATTGCCCAAGGACGTTGTAGCAGGTCGGTGATTCGTTGGGAGTAGCGTTTGAGGTTGATGTCTTGGGTGAGATCCACCGGCTGGTAAAAGCGCTGTCCGGCCAAGCTCTGTGGCCAGGTGATCAGGCAGCGGGCGAAGATGCCTTGGCCGTTGAGCAGCGGATCCTTGAGCAGTTGTCCCGCTAAATATGGTTGCAGCATTAGATGCAGGCTCAAGCGTCGGTCGTAGGCGCGTAGGCTTTCTCCGGCCATGGAGCGAGAGCGATCGATGGGGTTGCCGTCCCACAGCGAGGACAGAGTGGTCACGGCCTTGAGGCGGTTGTCCCGGCTCATAGTGCTGCTGCCGAGGAATTGGCCGCCCTCATCGCTGAACAGCCCCATGCTGGGCAGACCCAAGCACAGGCTTTTGGTCAGGGCTTCGATGGTCGGTTCGCTGCTGATCAGCCTTGGTGCTACGGGCTCTGGCTCTATCTGGATTGGCGTGTCGGTGTGGCCATCGATCGTTGCCATCTGCTTCTGAGATTGCGCAAGTGTGGCGCGATAGCGACTGAGTTTTTCGCGGTAGGCCTGCCATTGCAGGCGTTCCCATTCGCGGGCTGGCTGCAAGGCCAGCTTATCTACCGCCGTCTTGCGATCACCGGAAGCCGCAATAGTGAGCAGGTACAATGACAGCGGATAGACCCGGCCATCCAAATGCACATTGGCATGCCCCTGAGTGGCCAAGGCCGAGGTGGCCAGCACCGATTGCGCCGCCATGGCCTGCGGCACACCCATCACTTCGGCCATGCGCTCGACGGCCGGTCCCAGCAGATCACCGAGGGCAGCCACCGGATAATCTAATGGCGTCGGGTTGGCCTCCAGCAAGGGTTGCGGCGGCAAGCTCCAAGTTGATTGCAGCATCATCTGTCTCCTGTTCAGCAGTTGTTTCCCTCACGCTCCCGCCATGGATGTTGAGTGTTATCAGGGATAAAGGCCCCTGCGACCTGTGAGGGTGTTCACTGACGCGGAACGAACGGCTCTGTACGACCAAGAGCGCGGGCATTTCCCATGAATCTGGCCTCCTGAACGCATCCGAGGATGCGGGCGGGTGGAGGCTGCACCGGCTGACGGGTCCGGTGCCACGAGATCATGGGCGGGAGGAGGGCATCATCGTTGCAAACGCGGCATGCCTGACTGTCAGTCAGGTGCAGCCTGTCCTGTGCTGCGGCACCGTCGCCAGCGTAAATGCGAGACGTGTCGAATCGGTTTTGTCACGCCGATTGTCACGCGGTGAAGTGCCGCAAAGCCCGATCAGACGTGGGCTGCAGCAGTGTGATGAGCGCCCGTCTCTTTCCAGAAGAAAGAGACGGGCGCAGTCTGGCGCAGCGAGGTGGGCCAAGGGAGGAGGTTGCTGCAGAGCAGAAGTGACGAAGCAGGCAGTCTGCGGCACAGACACACAGGAGGGGTAGGCATCCATCACAAGGGGATTGTGACCGTGCGAGCCACCGGACGCTGATCGCACTTAGGATTGAACCACCACTGTGTGGCGTAGCCTCGAAGGTTCGGGCTACCTGGGCTGGTGCTGTCAACGACAGCGATCCATGCGCCAGTATCTACGCCTGTGAATAAAGTCGGTCAAGCCTTTAACCGACGCCGGCGACAAAAGTGGCGACTGTCGCCACATGTGTCGCCAACCTCAAAGCCACGGCTGACGGGACTTGTCGCCAGTGTCGCCGCTGTCGCCAGTATCCTTACCAATTAGCTGTTCGGCGGTAGGAGGAGTCGCATGTCAACCCACCGTCGTCGTTCCTATGAATCCCACGGAGATGCGACGCATGCATAGCGCTTGAATGTCGTGGTGATCTTCATATCGCGAGGCTAAATCTCCGGCAGGCGGCGTGAGCAAGCTCACTTGGCCGGAGCTTTTTGAGTAAAACGCGAAGGACCAGACGTGTGTCTGGTCCTTCGCCCCTCATGCTTCAAAACGGGTGGGTGTGGGAGGCGGCGAAGATGATTTCAGATTGGCCGTGCGATGCGTGAACAAATGCCTGCGACTAGCCCATACCGATTCAGTTCCCTATACGCGATGCCCTGAAGGTAGCCTTCTGAATTAGCGAACGGTTTAGGCTGATTAACTTAGTAACTGAGACAGCAAGCTGTTCGGCTTCTTCAAACCGAACAGCGTATCTTTCCTCTTCTTTGTCCGTTCCTCCGCAGACTTTCGGATGCGTTTGAAGAGCTCGCTCCCAAATCGCTGAATCATTGGTGTATTAAGGTTAGGGTCAAACCAATGGAATGCGCGAATGTCGGCGATATCAGTAGTCAGCTCACCCCACCGCCAGAAATCTAAGGGGTCTGACGAGCTGACTGCTTGAATCGACCAAGTTTTCGCCCAAGTGTTGCGGTTGTAAGCAAAGCGGGCGTGTTCGGCGACTTGGCCTAAGAATCCAGGGCCCCAGTTACGAGCAAGGAGGGGGGATGATCCAGTCTCGTCGTTCCGCAATCCTTCGACCATCAACGCCCGCGCGACGCGACCAGGAATGCCGGACTCTACTTCGCGTTGGATCCAGTTGAAAAGCCAGCGTGCGTGCCCTGCCGCTTCCGCAGCAAAAACCAAGGCCTCAAGGTCAGCATCTGTCGCTGCGCTATCAAAAGCCCTTTCCTTCAGCGCTGATAGGGCCTCGGCATCGCGTCCGGCAAACAAGGCTGTTATTTGTTGTGGAATGCGGGCATCCCCCACCACAATTGTGACGGGGCTTTGTGCGTCCTTGACATGGATTAGCAAAGCCGCAGCGGAATCAGGGTTAGTATCGGCCAACGCTTCCGAAAGACCCAAAGCGAAATTGCGGATAGTTGACAGCCGCTTCTGATCGGTCTCCGCGAGAATGCGACCGACCCAAGCAGCAGTATTTTCGGGAGCTAGCGACGCCAACCTCTTCAGAGCAACTAAGTCTGGTTCGCGAGCGAGTGCTTGCGCCCTCTCAATCTCTAGCCGTCGGAGATATGCGTCAGATTCTTCACGAAGCGCTTTTTGTCGGTTGGTGTACTCGTCAATACCCTGCCTAGGTCCCTCAGATTCGGTCGCAAGGTTTCGTAGCGCGTCGAGCCCCTGTTCGCGATCCTCATCCGCACGATCTTCCACATACCGACAGGTCTCTTGACCGCTTCGACCAACCTCAAGGAACAATCGACCGAGTTCTGGTTCCGGGGTTTGAATAGGGAGGAGAAGGCGCTCGATTGTCAGATCCATCTCAGTTACCAACCGGTCATCGAGGGCTCCACCAAGCTGTTCAGCCGCGAAGCCAACAAAGCCTGGGGCGATCAAGGCTGTGTCGCCATGACGTTCGAGTGAAACGATCGCGGCGGCCACGGCTCGTGCGCGCCAGAAGGCCTCTTCGCCTGCTTCCATGCAGAAGTCGCCTTGTTGTGCAGCAGCAATGATCCGTTCGTCGAGCACTGTGTCTCGGGCAACATAAGCAACTTCGGATGCGTAGGTAACGACGAGAGGATCGTCGTGCGTTAGAGCTCCACCCAATATGTCACGGCTCTGATTGGTCAGTGCTGAGCAATGAGCCGAGGCGAAAAACAATACCCTCCTGAGACGAATCGGATCAGATTCTGTCTCGGATAAGGCTGTTTCGAGTTCGGCGGCATCGAGAGCCTTGAATACATCGCGGAACGTGTACCAGTCGCCGACCTCTGTTGGAAGATCAAGATACAGTTGGAGTTGTTCATTTGCCGGAAAATGCGGGAGAAGGCTTAGGAGAATAGAACCCGTTACATGGTTTTTATCAGCCTCGTCTATCAGTTCAGGTTGCAGCACCAGTCGCTTGTAGCCATTGAGGACAGAGGTAAGAGTCTGAGTGTCAAACAGTGGACTAACCCGTTGTAGCCGCCAGCTTAGCTGACGCAAAGAGAGCTGACTTCGTGTTTCCATCGTGCGCGCTGTGGTGCGCAGTAGTGGGATGATCGCATCAGCTTCGAATCTGGCCAGCCCGGCAGTGATCCAGTCCAATTCAAGGTCTTCTTGATTCTTGGAGAACTGACTCCATACATTCGCTGGAGCTATCGCGTTGGCTGCTTGGATTGCATTGCCGAGGTTCGACGGGCGGGCTGACGAAGGGTCGAATGGATCTGTGGCGCAGTAGTTCTCGACGCGACGCCGTCGCTCGCCTAGCAGACGAGGGCTCAATCGATCTGCTTCCTCAGAAGAGGCAACTGTGCCAAGGACGCGCAGCGCAATCGCAGCAGCCTTCCGACTTACGTCAGAGTGTGGTGCGTTAAGCAGGGTCTCGATAGCGGCGCGTAAATTGCGTTCGAAAGCAGGGAAGTCATTTCTGTTCAGTCGAACAGCCCAGCTTAGTTCAGCCTCGGCGCGCTGAAAATCTCCGGTGAGCGACCAGGCGAAGGCCCAACCCAAGACACCTTCGGCAAAAGCCACTTGAGGCCGGCCCGCCATCAGAAGTGCCGCTGGAAAGTCCAACTGCATGGCCTCGGGTGCATCCACCTCCTCGCAAGACCTTGCAAGAAAGTCTTTTTCGACAGGCGTTAGGTGATTGAGCTTGTCTGAGATCCGCGCCGCATGTTCATGGAGGCGAGAGTCCTCTCCTTCGTTCCGAGCGCCCATTCGTCGTGGAGTTCGTGACCAGCGCGCGAGCCACCTCCCAATACGAGGCTCCACTTTCAATTCGACTCGTGGACGGTCTCTAGAGTTAAGAATCGCCCCGATTAACCACTGGCGTCGCCGAGCGTTTGTGTGCTCGTCAAAGCTGGCTTCGGTGGCGTCCAGCACCCCTTCAGGGCTGGCGATGGCATAGGCGGTAAGCGAGTCATATGCAGAGTCCGGAATATTTTGAAGATCTAGCCAGGCTGAGATCAGCGCCGCACGAGCCTTGGGCGGATAGTTCTCCTCGAAGCATGCGATTCCTGCGGCAGAGCGTAATGCCTCGCCTACGAGATCAAATCCTTGAACTTCCTCGACGATGCTATCAATCACCTCGGCTGGATTACGGCCCGATTTGCGAAGTTCGTCCTGCAACTCGCGAGCGACCAATAGGCCCAAGGCGAAAGGGACCGTGTCGGGCTTGAACTCGTAGAATCCTTCCTGATCTTCAACGACCCTAAGAAACGCGCCCTCTTCGATATCCGTTAGGTCGTGCTCGACTGAACGCCCATCGCCACGCTTAGCTGCTCCAGAATGTTCGCGCCAATCGTCGCGGTCGAATTGAATCCCTGGGTCTTCGAGAAGAGCTTTGGCATGAGATCTGAGCAACTTGTCGAAATCGCGAATGTTGTGAGCTATCAGATCCCCGCGTTCTTCGAGGCGTCGCCTCCAGTATTCCAGTAGCAGCCGTTCGATGGTGAGTTCATCGACCTGCGCTGAAAGGCGGTCCAGCAGATCGAGAGCAACCGAGCAAATGCGTGGATTGCGTATGAAAGTGCGTACACGCTCCGGGATGGTCTCGATGCAGATACCTCTCTGTAGCAGAAGTTCGTCTAGCTCCTCCGGCTTGTAGTCTCCGACCTTGACCGGCGTGACTGCGACGCCTGCCAGGCGTGGTGCAACTTCGCGATCCCAGAACCGCTCACGGCAGGTCAGGAGTAGGCGACCACCAAGCTTGTTTACCTCAGGGGTAAGCTTCACGATGGTATCGGCCCATGGCATGCCGCTTCTCTCGTTTAGTCCGTCGAGGACCACCAGGAAACGGAATTTTCCGGCTACTTGAATAGGTGGGTGATCTTGCCAGCGGTGTAACCGTCGTAGCCAACGCTTAGACTCCTCGCCCAGATCGCCCCCACTCTGTACGGCAATTAGCTTAGCTAAGGTCTTCAGCGGCTCCTTCGGTTCGATCAAATCAGCGACCTGCGTGCCGCCGATGACTAGGATGGGCTGGTCTGACGTTGTCACCCACCAGCGTGCGGCTAGCCAAGATTTTCCAGCGCCCTCCGGCCCAAGAATGGCGACGCACCCCGGTGCCTGCTGTATGGTTGAAAGAGCTGTATCTAGCGCCGATTCAATGGAGGGGCGAACAATGGCGGGGCGGCTGCGATCTAAAACTGTCAGGTATTGACCGAACGCCTGCTGCGAGGCAATGCGCTCCGAAAAGACCTGCTCACACCAAACTCGGTTCGCCTCTGCAAGTGCTGCGAGGCCAGAATATCCGGCGCTTGCATCTTTTTTTAGCTGATCACGAGCAAAAGCGAAGGCTGCGTCGGCCGCAACGTTCGCAAGTGCCGCATCAATCTTTGACGCAGTCGCAGACAACGTATGCTGTTCACACCATTGTGCGACCTTCGTTCGACTGGCTGCTAGAAGAACTGCCAATCGTGGGAGCGGCGTCTCCGTCCAGTCCAGCATTAGAAGACTGATGCCGCGATCTTCCAGCATTTGTTCGAGCTTTATAAGGACCCCGTCGCCCATTTCCGAAGTTGCACAAAGAGCCCAAAGGTCGACGTCGGAGGCGAGTTCATGCGCCGCAATCCAAATCTTTCCTGCAATGTCCTCAAGTCTGAGCGAATCTCGGTAGCGTTTTGCTTCCATCGCTATTGCGAAGTGAGCGCGAGGGGTCGTGGCGTCACGTCCAAACTGCGAGCCGCTCTTTGCGAGCCGGAATGTCAGCTTGGTCAAATCAGCGAGAGCGGTGGCGATAAGTCCTTCGAACCCACCAGGGCCGGCTGGCTGCAGCTCCAAGAGTTGATTACGTAAATCAACCAAAGATGCGTGAAGGTCTTTGCCGTTGATAGGTGATTGAGTCACGAGTCGTCTCGTCGTTGGTTGGGGAAACCCCATGGCTACTGAAGGGGGGCACACCGTTGTCAAACGGCCTTGGCGGGCCACAGCTATTGAGATGTTATCAACGTCACCGCAAATGATTCAAAGGAGACTTGCCATCCTGTACCGCAAATCGGTTATCGCCAAGGCGATAGGCGTTGTTGCCCGCGTCAAAGGCATGACTGAGCCGGCCCGTAAGTCGGGACTTTCTCGAGAATTGCTTTATCGCTCATTTAGCGAAAAGGGAAACCCGACTTTGAAGACCATGCTGGCCGTGATGCACGCCATGAGCGTGGATATGACCGATCGAGCGCATGTAGGGTCGCGATGGCCTAGGCAGGTATGGACGTAGCGTACTGCGCCCACAGCTCCATCAGCTCTCGACGTTTATCGAAGAAATCAGAGCGGGAATACGCACTTTCTGTTTCATCTCGCTCATCATGAGCCAGCGCCAGCTCACAGATTTCTCGAGAAATATTGGTCTGCTCGCCCGCCCAGTCGCGGAAGGTTGAGCGAAAACCGTGGCGAGTGATGCTTTCATAGCCGAGACCGTGCAACAGATTACGGATACCGTTGGCGTGCATGACACCGCTTCGGCCGCGACCTGGAAACAAGTATGGGCTCTCGCGGCCGAGCCTCGGGAGATTCTTTAGCAGTGAGACGACCTCGGGGGCGAGTGGGATCGCGAAGGCCTGACGGGTCTTCATTCGTTCGTCGGGTAAAGACCAGCGGCCAGCCTCAAGGTCAAACTCATCCCAGCGTGCAAATCGGACCATGTGTGAGCGGGCGCCGGATAGGATCAGCAACTGAGTCGCGATAGAAACGTGGCTGGGATCCTTGTGCAGGATTTCCATGAGTTTTGGTAGGTCCTGCCATTTCAGTGCCGGGTGATGTTGGCGTTTGCGAGCTTTTTTCTTTTCGTGCCGACTGAGGAGATTTTCCAGATGACCGCGCCAGCGAGCAGGATTCTCTCCGGTCCTGAGGCCTCGTGCTCTTGCGGCGTCGAGTATTTGTTCGATTTGCCCTCGAACCTCATCAGCCGTCCGCGTCTTGCTTGACCAGAGTGGCTGTAAGGCCTTGATCAGATGTTTGGTCTCGATTTGGTCAGCTGATAGCGTCCCTATGGTAGGGAAAGCATAGAGCTCGAGTTTCCTCAGCCAACCCTTGCGCCATTTCTCCGACCAGCTTGATCCATGGGCGTCTCGGTAGTCAGTGGCCAGCTTCTCGAAGGTAATCAGCAGCGCCAGTTCCCGGCGTGCGGCTTCCCGCTGAGCGGCTTGTTCAGCCTGTCGTTTCGCGAGTGGATCAGTGCCATTAAGGATAAGCACTTTATTTTCATAGGCGGTTGCGCGGGCTTTTTTCAGGTTGAGCTGAGGGTAACTCCCCAGACCCATCTCCCTGCGTTTGCCATTCAATTGAAAACGAAGTACCCAGGTTTTTCGTCCTGAAGGTTTCACCAAAAGACGAAGCCCGTCACCGTCTTCGTACGTCCCAGCCTCAACCAAATTTTTGACTTGATTGGCGGTCAGTTTGCCCATTTTTTCGCCCTCTGTTCCCCCACTTGTTCCCCCACTTACGCGTGGAACGCCTCGGATCAAAACGGAAGTCACAGGAACGAAAATAGGCTGAAACCCTTGATCTAGCAAGGCTCTTGCGGTTTTCAGTAGATGAGAGTGGCTTTCAAAAAAGCATTAAAAAGCCGGCTTGTGGCCGGCTTCTCGGGGACTGGCTTGGTTCATTTTTGGTAAACCGCGCCAGCCTTCAAAACGTACACCCGGATCTTGCGTCCGGCTGTGGGACTTGGCGAGAAAGTCATCTGCCTTGTCGGTGCGATCAGGGCCGCTTGGCGGGGTGATGCGCAAATGTGGGGCGCAGCATACTGATTTTTTTGCAGAATTCCCAGTCTGGTGTGTGAGTTGGCGTTTCCTGGGGCTACAGGAACGGTAGCGGTGGTCGTCGTTTGTTCAGTGTCGACCACCAGAACACCCAGCCCAGTACGCGGATGTTCTGTTCTTCGATTTGCGCGGGGCGGAAGATTTCGTCGGGGTAATCGGCGCGGTTATGGCTGCGCATGCGCAAGGCATTGCCGGGCATTCGGTGCAGGTATTTGATGCGCAGCATGCCGTCGTGTTCGATGGCGTAGATTTCGCCGTCGACTATCTGGGTCAGGCCGCGGTCGATTGCCAGGGTGGAGCCGTCGTCGATTTTCTCGGCCATGCTGTTGCCGATCATGGCGGCGCCGATGGCATCGGCGTGGTTGATTTCCAGGGAGTCGAGGTGGCTGCGGGGCAGGCGCAGGCTTTGTCCGCGGTCTTCGATGACGTGGGTCTTTTTGGAGCCGGGGGCCGTGATCACTTCCTTGTAGAAGGGCAGTTCGATGTCGGTGGGCTCGACCACGGTGTAGACACCGCGGATGGCCTGGGCGTCGAAGGTGTGGCCGGTGTCGTCGACCAGGCGCAGGTGCCTGGCGTCTTTCGAGCCTTCGCCGGTTTTTAGCCAGTCGCTGTTGACCGAGAGTTTCCGGGCGACTTCTTCCATGCAATGGGCGGGGACGCCGCGGGTGTACCAGTTGTGTACATTTTGCGGAGCCGTATCCAGGAATTCGGCGAATCCTGTCGTCGTGATGTTCGCTGCTTCAAGGAGCGCTTTAAACCGTGGGCCGCTAGTGTTCTTTTTCATGAACGGGAGTCTACTGGCGCCCGCCGGGGCTTTGAATAAACGGCTCGTTCAAATTTCGAGGGAAATTTACGACTGGATGTGAGGCGCGTTGGGTAAAAAATAAACAGGAAAACCCGGCATTGCAGCGCGTTAAACGAATTGTTTAATACGCTTTACAGACGCGCAAAAAAAAACCCCGGATCAACCGGGGTTCTTCTTGAAGCGTGCGGCTTGAAGCCTGCAGCTGCTCTTAGCCTTTATAGGCAGCAACCGACTTGGTGATCGCTTCGCGGGCGGCGTCTGCGCCGGCCCAGCCTTCGATCTTGACCCATTTGCCTTTTTCGAGATCTTTGTAGTTCGCGAAGAAGTGCTCGATCTGCTGGATCAGCAGCGGCGGCAGGTCGGTGTATTCCTTCACGTCGACGTACAGCTGGGACAGCTTGTCGTGTGGAACCGCGATCACTTTGGCATCGCCGCCGCCATCGTCGGTCATGTTCAAGATGCCGACTGGACGCGCGCGGATCACCGAGCCTGGGGCAACCGGGTAAGGGGTTACGACCAGCACGTCGAGTGGGTCACCGTCGTCAGCCAGGGTGTTCGGGATGTAACCGTAGTTGGCCGGGTAGAACATTGGGGTGGCCATGAAACGGTCAACGAACAGGCAATCGCTGTCTTTGTCGATTTCGTATTTGATCGGCGCGTGGTTGGCCGGAATCTCGATCGCGACGTAGATGTCGTTCGGCAGGTCTTTGCCAGCCGGAATCTTGCTGTAGCTCATTGGGCGTTGCCCCCGTTAGTTGACCAGAAACACTTGGCCGGATTGACCAAAAAGTGGCGGCGATTATAGGCATATTCCTACGTCGACGCCACGTACCAGAGGTCGTGTAGACCTTAGTCGTGTGCCTGATAGACCGGGTTCTCGGCCAGAAGTTGCCGCAGCCTTGCCAGTGGGTCCTGGCGATAGAACAGCTTCAGTTGCTCATAGACCTGCGGATAAGCCTCATGCAGCAAATCCGGGGCACTGAAGAAGTATTCGCTGGTGACGGCGAAGAACTCGGCAGGGTTTTCCGCGGCATACGGATCAATGGCGGTCTCGGCGTCCGGATTGCGCTCCAGTTGACGGTCCAGATCGTCGTAGGCTTGCTGCATGACCCTGGCCCAGTCGCTCACCCGCATGTCCGAGTGCAGCGGTGGCAGGCCGTTGGCGTCGCCGTTGAGCATGTCGAGCTTGTGCGCGAGTTCGTGGATCACCAGGTTGTAGCCTTCCCAGCCGCCGCTGGCCATGACGCCCGGCCAGGCGAGGATGATCGGCCCTTGTTGCCAGGCTTCGCCGCTGTGCTCGCCGTCCCATTCGTGCTCGACGCCACTGGCGTCACGATGGCGCTGGGGGCTGAGGAAATCGTCGGGGTAGAGCACGATTTCGTGAAAACCCTGGTACCAGTTCAGGTCACCCAGGTGTAGCAACGGCAGTTGCGCCTGGGCGGCGAGCAGCAGGCGTTGTTCCTGATGCAGCTCGACACCGGGCAGGGCGGTCAGGTGTTTGTCTTGCAGGAACAGGACGCAGGCTTCGCGCAGCCACTGGTCTTCGGCGGCACTGATGCCATCGAGAAAACTCAGGTGATGGCGCACCCGTTGCCACATCTCGTCGGCGATCGGGTGCTTGGCCAGGGTACGCCGGCGTCGCCAGGCGCCAAGGGACCACATGCTGTCAGCGTGATGCGGTCTTGGAGTTCGAACCGCCAAGGCGGCTGCGCACAAGGCCAATGATCATCGGCACCAGCGACAGCAGGATGATGCCCACCACCAGCAGCGACAGGTTGGATTTGATGAACGGCACGTTGCCGAAGAAGTAACCCAGGGTGACCAGGCCACCGACCCAGAGAATCGTGCCCAGCACGCTGAAGGCAAAGAAGCGTGGGTAGGGCATTTTCGCGACGCCGGCGACGAAGGGGGCAAAGGTGCGGATGATCGGCAGGAAGCGCGCCAGGGTCACGGTTTTGCCGCCGTGCTTGTCGTAGAAGTCGTGGGTTTGCTGCAGGTAGTCGCGCCGGAAGATCTTCGAGTTCGGGTTGCTGAACAATCGCTCGCCGGCCGTTCGTCCGATGATGTAGTTGGTGCTGTCACCGAGGATGGCCGCGAGCATCAGCAGGCCGCCCAGCAACACCGGGTCCATGCCGCCACCGGCCGCAACGGCGCCGGCGATGAACAGCAGTGAATCGCCCGGCAGGAAGGGCATGACCACCAGCCCGGTTTCGCAGAAAATGACCAGAAACAGAATGGCGTAGATCCATGGCCCGTAGTTGGTGACCAGCAAATCGAGGTAGACATCGAGATGCAGGACGAGATCGAGCGGGTTAAAATCCATGGACGGCACCTGTGGTAACGGCCCGACTTGGCAGGCCTGCGGATGACTTCGCGTAAGACTACAGACAGGAGGTAGTATTTCTTACAAGCCGGAAAGTACGGGATTATACGGGCTGGGAAGTGAAAAGCGCGTAGGGTTTGTAGCAGGGGATTTCAGGGTGAATTGAGGACAAGACCGCAGCCTTCGGTCGAAAGCTGCGATCTCTTTTGACCTTACAACTCGTCGCTGATCGGCAATACGTAGTTCTTGAACTCGGTGTCTTCCTTGAATCCGATGGATTCGTAGGTTTTCTGCGCCACTTCGTTGTTGCTGCTGGTGGACACGCGCATGCGCACGGCGTTGGTTTCCTTGGCCATTTTCTTCGCGGTGCGGATCAAGTTGTCTGCAACCAGCTGGCGGCGGGCGTCTTCGGCGACGTAGATGTCGTTGAGGATCCACACGCGTTTGAGCGACAGTGAAGAAAAGCTCGGGTACAGCTGACAGAAGCCCAGCAGTCTGTTGCTGTCGTCATCGGACAGGGCCAGGTAGATCACCGACTCCTTGCGACGCAGGCGTTTCTCGAGGAACGCCCGGGACGAGTCCGGATAGGCCAGGGAGCCGTAAAACTCGCGATATTTGACGAACAACGGGGTCAGCTGGTCCAGGTGTTCGAGGGTCGCTTGAATAATCCGCATGGTAGGTCTCGTCTTCAAGTGGCTGTCTTCACGTGCTTTGGCGGCAAAGGGTACTCACTGGCAGCCGTGCGTCGATCCTGCCTGAAAAAGGTGAGAAAGCGCAATGCGGAAGCGGTTCAGGTTTGGGGCGCATCAAGCAGGAAATTTCCTTTGAGGTCCGCTCCTGCGTCCGATTCCAGCGTTTGCACCTGCGCTTCGTCCTTCAGATTGACCCCGGATAACTGTCGCCGGCACGCCTCGCGCATCAAATACAGCAAACGGTGTGCCGCCATGCCGTAAGTCAGGCCTTCGAGACGCACATTCGAGATGCAGTTGCGATAGGCGTCGGTCAGGCCGACCTTTGGATTGTAGGTGAAATATAATCCCAGACTGTCTGGAGAGCTCAGGCCAGGGCGTTCGCCGATCAGGATCACGGTCATTTTTGCACCCAACAGTTCGCCGATCTCGTCGGCTACCGCGACTCGCCCCTGTTCCACCAGTATGACGGGCGCGATTGACCATCCGTCGGCTGAACTCTGCTCTGCAAAGCGCGCCAGGAACGGCAGCGTATGGCGATGCACCGCCAATGCCGACAAACCATCGGCTACCACGATGGCCAGATCGACTCCGCCAGGATTGGCCGTGGCGTATTCGCGCAGGTTTTTTGCCGATTCCACGCTCAATTTGCGCCCCAGATCGGGGCGCTGCAGGTAGCTGTTGCGATCAGGCGCTGCGCTATGCAGCAACAGGCTTTGACGACCCCGTTCGGCCAGTTGCTCGCTGAGGGCGGCATGATCAAACGGCAAGTGCACCGCGTCTCGCGCCTGGGCGTGGGCATACTGAAAGTCCAGTTGGGCACGGGTGGGCATACTGGTGCCAGTGCGGCCCAGGGCAATGCGCGCGGGGGTCAGGCGTCGCAGCTCCAGCCACGGGTTGTGCGGATCGAAGGGTGGTTTTTCCATATCACTCATCCCAATTGCGCCAGGGCCTGGCGGAAGGCCGGCGGCAGACTGTTACCGAAGAGGACCTTGCCGTCCGCCTGGGTGAAGATGCCCATTTTCGCCAGCCATTGCTCGAACTCCGGGGCAGGCTTGAGCCCCAGCGTCTGACGGGCGTAAAGCGCATCGTGGAACGACGTGGTCTGGTAATTGAGCATGATGTCGTCTGAGCCAGGGATACCCATGATGAAATTGATCCCGGCCACTCCGAGCAGGGTCAACAGGGTGTCCATGTCATCCTGGTCCGCCTCGGCGTGGTTGGTGTAGCAGATGTCGCAGCCCATCGGCACCCCCAGCAGTTTGCCGCAGAAGTGGTCTTCGAGGCCGGCGCGGATGATCTGTTTGCCGTTGTAGAGATATTCGGGGCCGATGAATCCGACAACGGTGTTCACCAGGAACGGATTGAAATGGCGGGCCACCGCGTAGGCCCTGGTTTCGCAGGTCTGCTGGTCGATGCCGTGATGGGCATTGGCCGACAGGGCGCTGCCCTGGCCGGTTTCGAAATACATCAGGTTCTTGCCGAGCGTGCCGCGATTTAGGCTCAACCCGGCGTCGTAACCTTCCTTGAGCACATTCAGATTGATGCCGAAGCTGGCGTTGGCCGCCTCGGTGCCGGCAATCGACTGGAACACCAGGTCCAGGGGGACGCCGCGATTGACCGCTTCGATTGAAGTGGTGACGTGGGTCAGCACACAGGCCTGGGTCGGGATTTCGTAGCGCTGGATGATCGCATCGAGCATTTCCAGCATGGCGCAGATCGAGGCGATGCTGTCGGTGGCCGGGTTGATGCCGATCATGGCATCGCCGTTACCGTGCAGCAGGCCATCGAGAATGCTCGCAGCGATGCCGGCCGGTTCATCAGTGGGGTGATTGGGTTGCAGGCGGGTGGACAGGCGGCCGCGCAGACCGAGGGTGCCGCGGAACTGCGTGACCACGCGGATTTTCTGCGCGACCAGGATCAGGTCCTGTACGCGCATGATCTTCGAGACAGCCGCGACCATTTCCGGGGTCAGGCCGGGGGCGAGGGCGCGCAGGACCTGTTCGTCGGCGGCGTCGCTGAGCAGCCAGTCGCGAAAACCGCCGACGGTGAGATGGCTGACCACCGCAAAAGCCTGTTTATGGTGGGTGTCGATGATCAGCCGGGTGACTTCATCGGCTTCGTAGGGAATCAGCACTTCCTGCACGAAGTGGCTCAGCGGGATGTCGGCCAGCGCCATCTGCGCAGCCACGCGCTCGCCGTCGTTGAGGGCGGCGATGCCGGCCAGATAGTCCCCGGAGCGCGCCGGGGTGGCCTTGGCCATCACTTCCTTGAGGTTTTCGAAGCGGTAGGTCTGGGCGCCGACGGAATGGGCAAATACGGCCATGGGCGGTGTCCTCCAAATAACTCAAATTCATTTCCGACCCTTTGTAGGAGCTGTCGGGTGCAACGAGGCTGCGATCTTTTGATCTTGCTTTTAAAGATCGCAGCCTCGTTGCACTCGACAGCTCCTACAGGGGGGTGTGCACGTCCATAGGGCGTTGCCGGGCAACGGGCCCGGCGCCGGTGCAACTAGATACCTTCGAGCATAGCGTCCGCCGGTGCTTCGGAACGTTGCCGCGCGGTCAGTTGGAAATACAGGTAGCCGGCGGCCATGAAGCCGAGGAAGACCACGCCGATCAAGGTGTTGAACCACGCCATCGCCACCAGGCACACCAGCGCCAGGAACAGCGCGATCCCCGGTACGATCGGATAGCCCGGCGCGCGGAAGGTGCGCTCCAGGTTCGGCTCGGTTTTACGCAGCTTGAACAGGCTCAGCATACTGATGATGTACATCACGATGGCACCGAATACCGACATGGTGATCATGGCCGCCGTCAGCGACATGCCTTGCAGGTTGACCAGGCCATCGCTGTAGATGGCCGCAATGCCGATCACCCCACCGGCCAGGATCGCCCGATGCGGGGTCTGGAAGCGCGAGAGCTTGGCCAGGCTGCGCGGCAGGTAACCGGCGCGGGCCAGGGCGAAGAACTGGCGCGAGTAGCCGAGAATGATCCCGTGGAAACTCGCCACCAGGCCAAACAGGCCGATCCACACCAGCATGTGCATCCAGGTTGAATTGTTGCCAACCACCGCTTTCATGGCCTGGGGCAGCGGGTCGTTGATGTTGGCCAGCTGGCGCCAGTCGCCGACGCCACCGGCCATCACCATTGTGCCGATGGCCAGGAACACCAGGGTCAGGATGCCGCTGACGTAGGCCCTGGGAATCGTGCGTTTCGGGTCCTTGGCTTCCTCGGCGGCCATGGCTGCGCCTTCGATGGCGAGAAAGAACCAGATGGCGAAGGGAATGGCCGCGAAAATGCCGGGAATGGAAGCAATGGTGAATTCGCTGGAGCCAGACCAGCCATTGAGTACGAAGTTACTGAAACTGAAGCCTGGCGCGACCACGCCCATGAAGACCAGCAGTTCGGCGACTGCCAGCACGGTCACCACCAGTTCGAAGGTGGCGGCGATGCTGACACCGAGGATATTGAGGGTCATGAACACGAAGTAGGCGCCCACCGCGGCGATTTTCGGGTCCAGTTCCGGGTATTGCACGTTGAGATAGGCGCCGATGGCCATGGCGATGGCCGGCGGCGCGAATACGAATTCGATCAGGGTGGCGATGCCGGCGATCAATCCGCCTTTTTCACCGAAGGCCCGTCGACTATAGGCAAACGGCCCGCCGGCATGGGGAATGGCCGTGGTCAATTCGGTAAAACTGAAGATGAAGCAGGTATACATCGTTGCCACCATCAATGCGGTGACGAGGAACCCCAGGGTCCCGGCGGTGCCCCAGCCATAACTCCAGCCGAAGTATTCGCCGGAGATCACCAGGCCAACGGCAATGCCCCATAGATGCAGGGTGCCGAGTGTGGGTTTGAGCTGTGTGGAAGAAGTCATAAGTCCTCGCTGTTTTTTTTTGATCTTGTTGGACTTGCGTGTGTTGCGTTTGGGTGTGATACGGGCAGGCAAAGCCCGTGCCAGAGCGGCCAGGCCTTGAGTGTTATGTCAATGAGGGCGCCTTCGCCGGCAAGCCGGCTCCTACAGGTGCGGTGTGATCCCTGTAGGAGCTGGCTTGCCAGCGAAAGCCGTTACACGGTGTCGCGCCAGGTTAGAAGAAGCCCAGCGGATTGATGTCGTAGCTCACCAGCAGGTTTTTGGTCTGCTGATAGTGGTCGAGCATCATCTTGTGGGTTTCACGGCCGACGCCGGACTTCTTGTACCCGCCGAACGCGGCGTGCGCCGGGTACAGGTGGTAGCAGTTGGTCCAGACACGACCGGCCTTGATGGCGCGGCCCATGCGGTAGGCACGGTTGATGTCGCGGGTCCAGAGGCCGGCACCGAGGCCGAACTCGGTGTCGTTGGCGATGGCCAGGGCTTCGGCTTCGTCCTTGAAGGTGGTGATGCTCACCACCGGGCCGAAGATTTCTTCCTGGAACACGCGCATCTTGTTGGTGCCCTTGAGCAGGGTCGGCTGGATGTAATAACCGGAGGCCAGGTTGCCCTCGAGTTTTTCCACCTTGCCGCCGGTCAGCAGCTCGGCGCCTTCGCCCTTGGCGATTTCCAGGTACGAAAGAATCTTGTCGAACTGCTGCTCGGACGCCTGGGCGCCGACCATGGTGTCGGTGTCCAGCGGGTCGCCACGTTTGATTTGCAGGACTTTCTTCATCACGACGGCCATGAACTCGTCATAGATCGATTCCTGCACCAGTGCGCGGGACGGGCAGGTGCAGACTTCACCCTGGTTGAAGAACGCCAGCACCAGGCCTTCGGCGGCTTTTTCGATGAAGGACGGTTCGGCCTTCATGATGTCTTCGAAGAAGATGTTCGGCGACTTGCCACCCAGCTCCACGGTGGACGGAATGATGTTTTCGGCGGCGCATTTCATGATGTGCGAGCCGACCGGGGTCGATCCGGTGAAAGCGATCTTGGCGATGCGCTTGCTGGTGGCGAGGGCTTCGCCGGCTTCTTTGCCGTAACCCTGGACAATGTTCAGCACGCCCGGTGGCAGCAGGTCGCCGATCAGCTCGACCAGTACGGTGATGCCCAGAGGGGTTTGCTCGGCAGGCTTGAGCACCACGCAGTTACCGGCGGCCAGGGCCGGGGCGAGTTTCCAGGCGGCCATCAGGATCGGGAAGTTCCACGGAATGATCTGCCCGACTACGCCCAGGGGTTCATGGATGTGATAGGCCACGGTGTTGCCGTCGATTTCGGCAGCGCTGCCTTCCTGGGCGCGGATGCAGCCGGCGAAGTAGCGGAAATGGTCGGCAGCCAGCGGGATGTCGGCATTGAGGGTTTCGCGCACGGCCTTGCCGTTGTCCCAGGATTCGGTGATCGCCAGCAGTTCCAGGTTCTGTTCGATGCGGTCGGCGATTTTCAGCAGCACCAGCGAGCGTGCCTGGGCGGACGTGGCGCCCCAGGCATCGGCGGCCGCGTGGGCAGCGTCCAGGGCCTTGTCGATGTCTTCGGCCGTGGAGCGTGGGAATTCGGCAATGGGTTGGCCATTCACTGGCGAGGTATTGGTGAAGTACTGACCTTTGACAGGCGCGACGAACTCGCCGCCGATGTAGTTACCGTATTTGGCTTTGAACGAAACGATAGCGCCTTCAGTACCGGGGTGAGCGTAACGCATGATGTTTTCTCCTTGGTTCTTGTGCTTATAAGGAAGACGCGCGTGTGCGCTTGCTTTAAGCGTAGAGCAAGGGTCGGGCCACTGCCTTGCAGGTCATGTAAATCAAGGCCTTGCGCGGTTTTTGTCGGACGGGCGGAGAGTGCTTGTGACGCTTTCGGTACAGTGCTCGTGACACTTTGTACCGTTTCTGGCACAGGCTGTGACTGGCCGGTCTCGCCAGCATTGCAATGCTGGCCCGGCTGGAGGATGCTCGGCATCACCGCATGCACGGGTCGCCGAGCCCCGGGGAGCATAATAAGAAATGCACGACAACCATTTGAGTCGCCATGCCCAGCAGGTATTGACCGTCGCCCAGGGCAAGGCCCACCTGCAGGGGCCGGGCAGCGACCCGTCCATCGCCCGTTCCTGGCTGCGGTGCCTGGAGGACTATCATCTCGACCCCGCCCTGACCATGGCGCCGACGGTGCTGGAACATGGCCGCGTCCTGGAAAGCCGCGAGCGCTTGCAGCAGGTGCTGCACATCGCCGGTAATGAAATGACCAGCCTTCATCAGCAACTCTCCGGTGCCGGCCACGCTGTGCTGTTGACCGATGCTCGCGGGGTGATCCTCAATTGCGTGACGGCACCGGCCGAACGCAAGATTTTCGAGCGTGCCGGTCTCTGGCTGGGCGCCGACTGGAGCGAGGCCTGTGAAGGCACCAACGGCATCGGCACCTGCCTGGTGGAGCGCCAGTCGCTGACCATTCACCAAGATGAGCATTTCCGCGGGCGACACACCGGCCTGACCTGTTCGGCAAGCCCGGTATTCGATCCGCACGGCGAGCTGTTGGCGGTTCTCGACGTGTCCTCTGCCCGGCACGAGGTCTCGCGGCAAAGTCAGTTTCACACCATGGCCCTGGTCAATCTTTCGGCGAAGATGATCGAGAGCTGCTATTTCCTGCGTTGTTTCGACAATCAATGGCTGCTGCGTTTTCATCTGCAGGCCGAGTCCGTCGGTTTGTTCAGCGAAGGGCTGCTGGCGTTCGACGGTGAAGGGCGGATCTGCGCGGTCAATCAGAGCGCACTGAACCTGCTGGGGCATATCCGTGGCGGCTTGCTGGGCAAGCCGGTGGAGGCGTTTTTCGACTGCTCGCTGGACGAACTGCTCGGCCGCGCGAGCGTCAACGCCAGCGCCAGCTGGCCACTGCGCACCCGTGACGGACGCAACCTGTTCGCCGTGTTGCGCGGGCAGTCGCGTAAAGCGCCGGTAACGCCGGTGCCGCTGGTGCCAGGCCCGGTGGTGGAAGAGCGCTCGCGCCTGTCGGGCATTTGCCTCGGCGATCCAACGTTGCAGGCGGATTTCCGCAAGGCCCTGCGCGTATACGAGCGGGACGTCCCTTTGCTGATCAACGGCGAAACCGGTTCGGGCAAAGAAGCCTTCGCCAAGGCCGTCCACCAGGCCAGCCAGCGAGCGGAAAAAGCCTTCGTCGCCCTCAACTGTGCGGCCATCCCCGAAAGCCTGATCGAGAGTGAGCTGTTCGGCTATCGCGGCGGCAGCTTCACCGGTGCGCGCAAGGAGGGCATGCGCGGCAAGCTGCAGCAGGCCGATGGCGGGACCTTGTTCCTCGACGAAATCGGCGACATGCCGCTGGCCATGCAGACCCGTTTGTTGCGCGTGCTGGAAGATCGGCAAGTGGTGCCAATCGGTGGCGAGCCGGAATCAGTCAACGTGCGGATCATCAGTGCCACGCACCGCAATCTGCTGGAGCGGGTGCAGGACGGCGGTTTTCGCGAGGATCTTTATTATCGGCTCAATGGGCTCGAAGTCGCGTTGCCGGCGTTGCGCGAGCGCAGTGACAAAGCGCAGTTGCTCGACTTCCTGCTGGCCGAAGAGGCGCGCGGGGAAACCGTGCTGATCGACGGGCCGGCGCGCGAGGCGTTGTTGGGATTCGCCTGGCCGGGCAACGTGCGGCAGATGCGCAATGTGTTGCGTACGTTGGCGGCGTTGTGTGACGGCGGACGGATCGGGCTGGAGGATCTGCCGGCGATGATTCGTCAGGCGCAGCCGGTGGTCGTGCCAAAAATTGAAGAGCCTTGCGAACATCCGCTGGAAGATGCCGAGCGGCTGGCGCTGTTGAATGCGCTGGAGCATACGCGCTGGCATATGACGAATACGGCTGAGCTGTTGGGGCTCAGCCGCAATACGCTCTACAGGAAGCTACGCAAGCACGGGATCTCCCGTTAGGGAGTGGGTGTTTGAGTGAACCTGAACAACTGTGGCTCAACGAAAAAATGTATCCGGGAAGTCATCGAATAGAGTTTCATCAAACTCCATGGTCTTCTGATATTGCCGTAGTTGCTTTAGCCATGATTTCAGGACTTTAGGATCCTTGAGCTGTTCATGCAGAACACTTAGCTCTTCGAGGTCAGTGTTCAACATGTCGAGTTGGTGTTGATAGATGTCAGGCAGGTTCTGAACGGATAGCTCATCGAATGGCTCGAGATTGAATTGTTGCCTGAAAGACAGTTCAAGGTTGAGCACTTCCAGTTCCAACTCATCCAGTTGCTCGGTCAGGACCTGGTTGTAGTGCTTGAGTCGATCAGCAGACAGAGTTTCAAGAGTGCTCGCATTGATGTGCTCCATTTCCAACTGCAGTTGCAGCAGTTCGAGCAAGTTCCGTTCGCTATATGCCTGGTTGACGCGCTGCATCAGAGATGTCTTTCGTTTGCGCTCGTCCGGATCGGTTTCCCGGTCGGGGTGCAGGGCACTGGCCAGTTTGCGGTAAACCTCGCGAATAGATTGACTGACTTGGGCAGCCTCTTCTTTCAGGCGCTGCTGGCGTGCGTTTTTTTTACCCGGTTTTTGCTGCTGTGCGGTGTGTTCAGCTTGCTGCTGTTCAAGAATTTTTTGCGCAATGTCTTCAGGGGACTGCAAGTCGACATCATCGTCCAACTCAACACCGAATATGTCTTTCAGGCCGAGTTTGAATAATTCGTCTCCTTCACGCTCATCTGCGTCAAAGTCACCGCCGCTATGCTTGTTGTACAGCGCTTTCAAAGCGGCTTCCTGCTCCTCATTACAGCCGCGATCGATCAATGAGTAAGCTTGGTCAAGGATTTCCTGAACCAAGGTCCGGCGATCGACTTTCGAGAGCTTGATCCGTTCGCTGAGATGATCCAGGGCATGCACAAGCTCAACATTGCATTGATGAAATTGCTCGAGCCGGGGGGCGAACTCGAGATGCCAACGTTCGATATACAGGGGAGTAGCGGATTGCCATTCCTGAAGCACCAGGCGTTGTTTTTCGATCTTCTTGATGAGCCCGTTGAATTTCCGCTGTCCAGCGGAAAGTTTTTTCGTGCCTGAGGCAGGTGCGATGTTGATCTGGGAAGTGTTGTTCTTCACGGACTGCTCCAAGTGAACGTTCAAGGGATGAGCGGCATTATCAAGGTAAATCCAGCCTGGAACAGCGCATTCTGATGCCAAGTGTTTTCGGATGATGCAATAGTGTAGAGGGAAGCAGCATGGGTCAGCTCAAACACAAGGTGCGATTTTCCCCTCCCTAAGCTAACCTGCGGCCATGTTTTACGAGGTCGACTATGCACATTCATATTCTGGGTATCTGCGGCACTTTCATGGGTTCGATGGCGGTCCTGGCCAAAGAGCTCGGCCATCACGTGACCGGCTCCGATGCCAACGTCTACCCGCCGATGAGCACTCAGCTCGAGGCTCAGGGCATTGAGTTGACCCAGGGCTACGACCCGGCGCAACTGGACCCGGCCCCCGATCTGGTGGTCATCGGCAACGCCATGTCGCGCGGCAACCCGGCGGTCGAATACGTGCTGAACAAAGGCCTGCCTTACGTTTCCGGCCCGCAATGGCTGGCCGACCATGTGCTGCAAGGCCGCTGGGTACTGGCGGTCGCCGGTACGCACGGCAAGACCACCACCAGCAGCATGCTCGCCTGGGTGCTGGAGCACGCGGGCATGAGCCCGGGCTTCCTGATCGGCGGTGTACCGCAGAACTTCTCGGTATCGGCGCGCCTGGGTGACACACCGTTTTTCGTGATCGAAGCCGACGAGTACGACAGCGCGTTCTTCGACAAACGCTCCAAGTTCGTTCACTACCGTCCGCGCACGGCGATCCTGAACAACCTGGAGTTCGACCACGCCGATATCTTCCCGGATCTGCCGGCCATCGAGCGACAGTTCCACCATCTGGTGCGAACCATCCCGAGCGAAGGCCTGGTGATTCATCCGACTACCGAACCGGCCTTGCTGCGCGTGATCGAGATGGGTTGCTGGACCCCGGTGCAAACCACCGGTGCCGGCGGGCAGTGGCAGGTCAAGCTGCTCAGTGAGGATGGCTCGAAGTTCGAAGTGATGTTCGAAGGCGTCGCTCAAGGCGTGGTCGATTGGGACATGACCGGCCAGCATAACGTGGCCAATGCATTGGCCACCTTGGCTGCCGCGCGCCATGTTGGCGTGGTTCCGGCCATGGGCATCGCCGCATTGAGCGCCTTCAAAAGCGTGAAGCGACGCATGGAAAAAGTCGCAGAGGTGCGCGGCATCACCATCTACGATGACTTCGCTCACCACCCGACGGCCATCGCCACCACACTCGACGGCCTGCGCAAGCGCATTGGCGATGCGCCGTTGATTGCGATCATCGAACCGCGCTCCAACTCCATGAAGCTGGGCGCGCACCGTGACGGCTTGCCGGAGAGCGTGGTCGATGCCGACCAGGTGATCTGGTATGCACCGGCCAATCTCGGCTGGGATCTGGCCGGCACCGCGGCGCTGTGCACGGTACCGTCGATTGTCAGCGACTCGCTGGAAGGCATCATCGAGCGGGTCAAGAGCCAGGCCCAGCCGGGCACCCACGTGGTGATCATGAGCAACGGCGGCTTCGGCGGCCTGCACGGCAAGCTGGCCGAGGCGCTCAAATGAGTAACGGTCCGGACCGCATCACGCTGGCGATGACGGGCGCTTCCGGCGCCCAGTATGGCTTGCGCCTGCTCGATTGCCTGGTGCGCGAAGAGCGCGAAGTGCACTTCCTGATTTCCAAGGCCGCGCAACTGGTGATGGCCACCGAAACAGACGTCACGCTACCGGCCAAGCCACAGATGATGCAGGCCTTCCTCACCGAATACACCGGTGCTGCCGCTGGGCAGATTCGGGTCTACGGCAAGGAAGACTGGATGTCGCCGGTGGCCTCGGGCTCCGGTGCGCCGGCGGCGATGGTGGTGGTGCCGTGCTCCACCGGGACCCTGTCGGCCATCGCGACGGGAGCGTGCAACAACCTGATCGAACGCGCCGCCGATGTCACGCTCAAGGAGCGCCGGCAGCTGATCCTGGTGCCCCGTGAAGCGCCATATTCGAGCATTCACCTGGAGCACATGCTCAAGTTGTCGAACATGGGCGTGACGATTTTGCCGGCCTCGCCGGGTTTCTACCATCAGCCACAAACCATCGACGACCTGATCGATTTCGTCGTGGCGCGGATCCTCAATCTGCTGAACATTCCCCAGGACATGCTGCCGCGTTGGGGCGAATACCATCTGACCAGCGATGAGTAAGTGGTTGCTGATAGTGCTGGCGTTACAGCTGGCGGGATGTGCGACGGCGCGTACGCTGGATGCGGCCAAGCCAGGCGCGCCAGTGGTGTACTCCGGGACGCGGCTGGATTTGTATGCGCTCAATGGCGGTTGTTGCGCGATGGACCGCTTCGGCGCCGAGGCACCGAGCTATCCGGGTGTTGATCTGCCGGCCAGTGCGCTGTTGGATACGCTGCTGTTACCGTTGTCGTTGCTGACGGTGATCGGCGTGAGTTTCCAGGCAACCGGCGGATTGTAAAAACAAAAGATCGCAGCCTTCGGCAGCTCCTACATTGGGAAGGTGTACACCCTGTAGGAGCTGCCGAAGGCTGCGATCTTTTGATCTATTTGCCCAGCTTCCTCAACTCATCCGACTCGACAATCCGCACCCCATCCTGCTCCTCCAGGGCGAGGCGCCACATCGCGCGGGCCAGCTGACAGGCTTCTATGCCTCGGTACTTGCCGGGAATCAGTTTCGACAAGGGCCCGGCGAACTGCTCGCCCAGGCGTGGCTGGGTGCGTTCGCCCAACAGCAACGAAGGACGGCAGATGGTCAACTGCGGCCAGTCCTGCGCGCGCAAGGCATACTCCATTTCGCCTTTGACCCGGTTGTAGAAAATCGAGGACCTGCGATCGGCGCCCAGGGCGCTGATCACGATCAGGTGTCGTGCACCCATCTCCCGGGCACGCTTGGCGAACGCCACCACCATGTCCAGGTCCACCGCGCGAAACGCCTGCTCAGAGCCGGCCTGTTTGATGGTGGTGCCCAGGCAGCAGTAGGCGATGTCGACGCGGCCGTTCAATTGCGGCAGGAACTCAGTGGGGTCGCCTACCGGGTTCTCCAGGTGCGGATGTTCGGCCAGTGGTCGGCGCGAGGGGGCCAATACTCGCGATATCGTTGGCTCGTTGAGCAAGCGATCGAGTAAGTGTTCACCGGTCAAACCAGTGGCTCCGGCAAGCAACACGTGCTGAGGCGTCAAGTACATAATGTTTCTCCCTTGATACAGTTCAGCTTAGTTGTTCTTTGCATCCTTGCTGTCAATGGAGACACTTTGCAGCGCTTTTCGTGCCTGCTGCTTACGTAACAGTTGCCAATGCGAGAGCACGGTTTTCGGTGCCCAGATCTGCGGTTCGGAGGCTTCGAAATTGTCCGCCAGCTCGCGCTCGGCGACAGTGGCCTTGGCCAGTTTGAAGGCTTGCTCCAGGTCATCGGTCTGGTTCAGCGCCTGGGCGAACAAGGCGTCGCCGAAGTAGGTGAAGTTAGCTTCTTCGGAACAGCCGAAGGACACGCGGTCAGCTCGCGAGGCGGTCATGATCAGGGTGCGTTCGTCCTTCAGGGCGGGGATGAAACCGCCGGAGTAGCAGGACGAGATCACGATGATCTTGTCGCGGTTTTTCAGCGGGGCAAGGACGGCGGCAAGCTCGTCGGCGGGCAGGTCCGCCAGTTCCATGCGCGGCTGGTCGAGCACCAGTTCGTGCTCGCTGGTGCCATGGCTGGTCAGGTAGATGAACACCAGGTCTTCCGGGCCGCTGCGTTCGGCCAGCGTCTGGGCGGCGCGCCGCAGGTTCTCCCGGGTTGCCATCGGCCGGTCGCCGAGGTGGTCGCGATGGTTCACCAGGCGGATCTGGCCATAGGCGCCGAAGCGGCTGGTGAGCATGTTCGCGACATAGTCGGATTCGCGCAGGAACACGCTCTGCTTGCCGTCGCCGCCAAGGGTCAGGGTATAAAGCTCCACGGCCGGGGTCGAGGCTGGAACGTTGCTCAGCGCCTCTTCGAGCAAGCGCCCCTGGGCCAGCAAGCCAAGCTCGAGGGTGTCGGGCAGCAATTTGCCCTCGGCATCGCGCACGCGCTGGCCGTTGATCCAGGTGCCACTGAGCACGGAACCGTCGGTGAGGACCAGGGTGCCGCGCCCGGAGTAAGTGTCGTTGTCGAACTGGCCGGTGTAGAAGCTGCCGTCGGCCAGGTTCAAGCGGCCCTGGCCGGTGAAGCGCCAGTCGCTGAAGTGGCCGATGTAATGGCTGCCGTCGGCGCCGATCAATTCGCCCTTGCCGTTGAGCGAACCTTCCTTGAACTGACCCAGCCAGACGTCGCCGTCGGCGTTTTCATAACGACCCTTGCCGTGCAATTGGTTGTTCTTGAACCCGCCGACATAGATATCGCCTTCGGCACTGTTGAAGGTTCCGTTGCCTTCCAGCTGACCATCGACGAAGTGCCCGGTGAATTGATTGCCGCTGCCGTCGCTGCGTTGGCCATCGCCATTGGGCTTGCCGTGGGCGAACTGGCCCTGATAGGCGCTACCATCTTCGAGCTCCAGGCGGCCGAGCCCCGAATATTGGTCGGCCTTGAACCCGCCCCGGTAAAGCATGCCGTGTTCTTTGAGGGTGCCTTCGCCGTCGCGTCGGCCCAGCTTGAAGCCACCGTCGTAACTGCCACCGTTGGTGGTCAGGGACCCTTGGCCATCGAACAGGCCTTGCTTGAACTGCCCGCGATAGACCTCGCCATTGCTGCCATGCCATTCACCCTGGCCATGCCACTGGCCCTGGTCGAACTCGCCGGCGTACCAGCTGCCGTTCGGGTAGTCGATGCGGCCCTGGCCCTGCAGCAACCCGTTGACCAGCTCCCCGCGATAGCGTCCACCGTCCGGCAGGCGGGCGTCCGCGGGCAATAGCGATTCGCCGTCGCCGCAAGCGGTGAGCATCAGGGTCAAGGCGAGGAGTGCAAGTGGGCGCATAGCGGGTTCCGGGCAATTAGGCGACCGAGTATGCCGCAGCTATGTGTCCTTATACAGCCGGTAGAAAAACAGCCGGTGCGAAACAGCCTGTGCTGCTTCGCATCCCGGAGGGCTTACACGAAGCAGAGCGACAGGGATTCGGCGACGTACGCCGGTTTGTCCATGCCGTCGATTTCCAGTGTGGCGATGGCCTTGAGCAGCCATTGACCGGGTTTTTTCTCGGTGACCTCGGACAGTTCGACCTTGAGGCGCACCTTCGAATCGACCTTGACCGGCTGAATGAAGCGCACGCTGTCCAGACCGTAGTTGACCACCATTTTCAAGCCTTCTGGCATGACGAGGATGTCTTCCATCAGTTTCGGAATCAGCGACAGCGACAGAAAGCCGTGGGCAATGGTGCCGCCAAAGGGCGTTTGCGCGGCCTTGACCGGGTCGACGTGGATGAACTGATAGTCCCCGGTGGCTTCGGCGAACAGGTTGATGCGCTCCTGATCGATGGTGAGCCATTCGGAACGTCCGAGTTCCTTGCCGATATAATCTTTGAGCTCTGCAACGGGTACATAGGGCATTGAGACTCTCCTGGGTTCATCGATTTTATAGTTTTTAGGTGGGGGGATTTGACCTCCCGGATTTACCACTTTAGATCACCATGGCAAAAGGCCGCGGTCAACAGACCATGCTTATGGCGAATGCCGGTCCATAGCGCAAGCGTGCTTATAATGCGCGGGCCGATGCGGGTGACGGATTTTGCGGGAGATCTTTGATGTTGTTACGTGGCCTGACCTGGCTGGTGCTGTTCCAATTGCTCGGCACCGCGATCAACCATTTGTTCTTGCCCTTCCTGCCGGGGCCGATCATCGGCCTGCTGCTGTTGCTGATATTTCTGATCGGTCGTGGCCAGGTCGGTGAGCCGTTGAACCTTGCAGCCAGCAGCCTGCTGCGCTACCTGCCATTGCTGCTGGTGCCGCCGGCCGTGGGGGTGATGGTGTACGCCGCGGACATCGCCGCCGATTTCTGGGCCATTGTCGGCGCGCTGGTGTTGTCATTGTTGCTGTCGATGGCGTTCGCTGGTGTCCTCATGCAACGCATGGTCAAGCGCCATGTTCAACCTGAGGACGGCCAATGATCCTTGACTGGCACGGCGCCTGGACGTCGGTGATTCATCATCCCTTGTTCGGCATCGGCATCACGCTCGGCGCCTATCAACTGGTGCTGGCGGCGTTCGAGAAAACCCGCTGGATCTTTTTGCAGCCTGTGCTGGTCTCCATGTTGCTGGTGATCGGTGTGCTGGTCGGCTGCGGTCTGACCTACGCCGAGTACCGCAAGAGCACCGAGATCCTCAGTATTTTGCTCGGCCCTGCGACGGTCGCGCTGGCCGTGCCGCTTTACCTCAATCTGCGGCGGATCCGACAGTTGTTCTGGCCGATATTTACTACGCTGGTGATAGGCGGTGTGGTCGCCACGTGCATGGGCGTGCTGTTGGGCTGGTGGTTTGGGGCCGAACACATGATCCTGATGACCATGGCGCCGAAATCGGTGACGTCGCCCATCGCCATGCTGGTGGCCGAGCAGATTGGTGGCGTCGCCGCGCTGGCGGCGGTGTTCGTGCTGATCACCGGGGTAATCGGGGCGATCTTCGGCCCGAGCCTGTTGACCCGGCTCGGTGTCCACAGTCCCGAGGCTCGCGGCATGGCCCTGGGCATGACCGCCCATGCGGTCGGCACCGCGGTGGCGATGCAGGAAAGTGACGAATGTGGCGCCTTCGCGGCGCTGGCGATGAGTTTGATGGGCGTGGCCACGGCGGTATTCCTGCCGTTGGCGGTGTCGATGGTGGTGTAAGGAATATGTCTATGAGTCTGCCGCTTTTTCCGCTGAACACGGTGCTGTTTCCGGGTTGCATCCTCGACCTGCAGATTTTCGAGGCGCGTTACCTGGACATGATCGGTCGCTGCATGAAACAGGGCGGCGGCTTCGGCGTGGTGTGCATCCTTGAAGGGAGCGAAGTCGGTATCGCGCCGCAGGGCTTTGCCATGGTCGGTTGTGAAGCGCGCATCACCGATTTTCAGCAGCAGGACAACGGCCTGCTGGGGATACGGGTTGAGGGCGGGCGACGGTTCAACGTGTTGACCACCGAAGTCCAGCGCGACCAGCTGATCCTCGCCGAGGTCGAATGGCTGGAAGACGAGCCTGAGCAGCCGCTGCAGGACGAAGACGCCGATCTGGTGGCCTTGCTCAAGGCCCTGGCCGAACACCCGATGGTCGAAGCGCTGAACATGGGCACCGAGGCCACCGGACAACAGTCGCTGGCCAACCAGCTGGCTTACCTGTTGCCGTTTGCCGAAGTGGACAAGATCGACCTGCTGCAACTTGATGATCCGCAGCAACGGCTGGATGCGATTCAGGCGTTGCTGGATGAGTTGCAGGGGGAGTTGTTTGCCTGACCCTTTTGGCTAATACGCGTAACGCAACATCGTGTGCGGCAAATGCCTCAATACGAAAAATCCGAACAACGCCACCAGCGCAGGCAGCACCAGCCACCAGACTCTGGGCGGCATGGCGTTGAGCGAAGTCCGGCGCTGACACAGCCACAAACTCGCCGCACAAACACACGACGCCAGCATCGCGCCCGCCAGCACATCCGTCGGCCAGTGTGCACCGAGGTAAACGCGGGAGAGGGCGATCGCCAGCGCCGGCAAGCACGCCACCAGCAACCAGGTCAGGCGCATCCGTGGCGGTTGCCCGCGGCCGGCCAGGACGGCGAGGGTCAGGAACAGTGCAAACGCCCCGGATGCGTGGCCGCTGGGCATGCTGTAGCTGGTCAGCGGGTCGCTCAATACCTCCGGGCGCACGCGGCCGAAAAAGTGTTTGGTCAGGGTGTTGCCCAGCGCGGTGCAGAGCAGGGTGGTGGTGGCGAAGATCAGCTGGCGCCATTGCCGGGTTATAAGCAGCAGCACCACCAGCAAGGCGCTGAAAATCAGCATGTTGCGGAATTCGCCAATCAGGGTGAAGACCACGGCCACTTCATCGAGCGTCGGGCTGCGGTGCTCCTGCACCAGGGTCATGACCCCCTGATCGAGGGCGTCCAGGTGCGGATAACCGATAAACAGACCCGCCAGAATCAGCAGGCTCATGCCGGCAATGAACACCGTGGCCTTGCGATGGCGGCGCAGGCTGCTGGTTGCGCTCAGCCCGACCATGATTGCAATGCTGCCGGCCACGATGCCGGCCTCAAGCCAGAAGCCTTCGGGCAGCGGCAATCGAATCGCCGCGCCTGTGGCCCAGCCCGGTAGCAGGTATGCCACCGACCAGCCGGCGCCAGCCAGCAGGCTGACCGCGAAGAAGCGCGGGAAGGGCATGTCGAACATCCCGGCGACCATCGGCAGCATCGGGCGCAGGGGGCCGATGAAGCGTCCGACCAGCAGGCTGGCGATACCGTAGCGCTGGAAATACGCTTCTGCCCCGGCGATCCATTCCGGGTGATGACGCAAGCCCGGCAGGCGCCGGATGTTCTGATGGAAGTGTCGGCCGAGGAAATACGAAACCACGTCGCCGAGCACGCCGGCGAGAAAACCCAGGAGCAAGGTCTCACTCAATGACAGTGCGCCGCTGCCGGCCAGTACCGCAACGGCGAACAGCAATACGGTGCCAGGCACGATCAGGCCGGCAATCGCCAGGCATTCCACAAAGGCCACGATGAATACCGCTGCCGCCAGCCATTGCGGGTTGACCGTCAACCAGCCGGTCACGCTATCGAGCCATGGGCCCATAAAAACAACTCCATCGAATTCAAATGGCCCTTGGCGGGCGAATATCATCTTAAAACGCTACGTGTCCCCTGTAGGAGCGAGCTTGCTCGCGAAAGCGGTGGATCAGCCAGCGTTGATGTCGACTGACCCGGTGCATTCGCGAGCAAGCTCGCTCCCACAATGGATCATTCCATAGTCAGGTCAGCACCAGATAATCGCGACCTTCGACCTGGCCCCGTCGCAGCGGGTTCCGCGTGCAATAGGCGGCATAGGCCGCGTCGACGAAGCGGTACATCAGGTGCTCGTCGCGTCCATGGGGAATGCCCAGGCGGGTGGCCTGGATGATGTGGGCTGGGGTCTGTCCGACATCCTCCACCAGTAAAATTTCATGATCGAAGCGCTTGGCGTCCCATACCGGCACCTTCAAGCCCAGCGACTTGCAGAGCAGTGTCTGCCCCGCGCAGAGCTTTTGCGAGGGGCGAGGGCGGCCTTGGGCGTCGGGGTTGTTCAACAACATCTGCGCAAGGCTCGCCGACCCGCTCAACTCGTCGACCCAGGGGTAGGCGGATTTGATCAGCACGGCATTGCCCGGCCCTTGGGCGCTGAAGTTGAGTGAATCGCCGCCGCGAGCGTAGTACATATAGATATGCCCGCCATCCAGAAACAAAGCCTTACGCTTTTCTGTGTAGCCGAGGGAGGCGTGGCTGCCTTTTTCTGCGCAGTAATAGGCTTCTGTCTCGATGATCCGCGCGCTGAGCCACAGATCGCCGACCCGATGGCGGATGACTTTTCCGAGTAGATCGCGGGCGAGAACTTGCGCGTCGCGGTCGAAAAACGCGTCCGGAAGGCCCTTGGGCAGGCCCTCGGCGGAGGCGCGAACAGTCAGGTTAGTCATGATGAACGGCGTTTATCAGGGCTGAGTGAGTCGTGATGATAACAATTTGCAGCTTAATCCCGGCTGAACGTCGGCAAATTGCCCTCGATTTCGACCATCCGCCCGTCACCGCTGTTAGTCGGCGGACGCGACAGCTATAATCTGCCGCTTTACTCTTTACCAAGACCTTAGCAAAGACCACTCCAGACCATGACTGAGTCCGTTCTTGACTACATGACCCGCCTGGGTCGCGCTGCCCGCGAGGCTTCCCGCGTGATCGGCCGTGCCAGCACCGCGCAGAAAAACCGCGCGCTGCAGGCGGCTGCCAATGCGCTGGATGCAGCCCGCGGCGAATTGACCGCGGCCAATGAGCTGGACCTGGCGGCTGGTCGCGCCAATGGTCTGGAGCCGGCCCTGCTCGAGCGTCTGGCGCTGACCCCGGCGCGTATCGACGGCATGATCGTTGGCCTGCGCCAGGTCGCGGCGTTGCCCGACCCGGTCGGCGCGATCCGCGACATGAGCTATCGCCCGTCGGGTATCCAGGTGGGCAAGATGCGCGTCCCGCTTGGCGTGATCGGGATCATCTACGAGTCACGGCCGAATGTGACCATCGATGCGGCCAGCCTGTGCCTGAAGTCTGGCAACGCGACCATCCTGCGCGGCGGCTCCGAAGCCATTCATTCCAATCGTGCCATCGCCGCCTGCATCCAGCGCGGCCTGGCCGAGGCCGATCTGCCGGCCGCCGTGGTGCAAGTGGTGGAAACCACTGATCGCGCTGCCGTTGGTGCGCTGATCAGCATGCCTGAATACGTCGACGTCATTGTGCCCCGTGGTGGCCGTGGCCTGATCGAGCGCGTCAGTCGGGATGCCCGGGTGCCGGTGATCAAGCACCTGGACGGTATCTGCCACGTTTTCGTGAGCGAGCACGCCGACCTGGCGAAAGCCCAGCGCATCGCGTTCAACGCCAAGACTTACCGCTACGGCATCTGCGGGGCGATGGAGACGCTGCTGGTCGATCAAATCGTTGCCAAAGATTTCCTGCCGGCGATGGCGGCCCAGTTCCGCGAAAAAGGCGTCGAACTGCGCGGCTGCGATCGCACCCGGGCAATCATCGATGCCGTGCCGGCCACGCAAGAGGACTGGAGCACCGAGTACCTGGCACCCATCTTGTCGATCCGCGTGGTCGACGGGCTTGACCAGGCGATCGAGCACATCAACCATTTTGGCTCCCATCACACCGATTCGATTGTCAGCGAACACCAGGGCGACACCCGGCGTTTCGTGACTGAAGTCGATTCTTCGTCGGTGATGATCAACACCCCGACCTGCTTCGCCGATGGCTTCGAATACGGATTGGGTGCCGAGATCGGCATTTCTACTGATAAGCTGCACGCCCGCGGCCCGGTCGGTCTCGAAGGTCTGACCTGCGAGAAGTACATCGTGGTCGGTGATGGCCAGTTGCGCGGACAGGAGCCGGCCTGACTTGGGCGACCTCGACCCGTCAGTCCCGGTCACCGCCAGCGCGCCTGCACCTCGACGCATCGGCGTACTGGGCGGGACCTTCGATCCGGTGCACATCGGCCATTTGCGGGGTGCGCTGGAAGTCGCCGAATCGCTGGCGCTCGATGAACTGCGCCTGACACCCAGTGCCAGGCCGCCCCATCGGGGTACGCCGCAGGTGTCGGCGAAAGACCGTCTGGCGATGGTCGAATGCGCGGTGGCCGGTGTGGCACCGTTGGTGGTGGACGACCGCGAATTGCAGCGGGACAAACCGTCCTACACCATTGATACCCTGGAGTTGATGCGTGCCGAAATGCCCGCCGAGACCCAGGTTTTTCTGCTTTTGGGCTGGGACGCATTTTGCGGCCTGCCCACTTGGCACCGCTGGGAAGAGTTGCTCCAGCATTGCCATATCCTGGTGTTGCAACGCCCGGATGCCGACAGCGAACCGCCGGATGCCTTGCGCAACCTGCTGGCAGCGCGCTCGGTGAGCGACCCGCTGGCCCTCAAGGGGCCGAGCGGACAGATTGCATTCGTCTGGCAGACACCGCTCGCGGTTTCCGCCACCCAGATCCGTCAACTGCTGGCCAGCGGTAAGTCGGTACGTTTCCTGGTGCCCGACGCGGTCCTGGCCTACATCGATGCGCACGGACTTTACCGTGCGTCGAACTGAATAGGAGTGCTTCAAGGCACGTGGCAACAACGTGTACCGAAGCGCCCGAACATACGAGCAAAACGAGTTTTATATGACGAGCAACAACGAAAGCAAAGTTAAACGCAAAGGCACGTTCAAGAGCGCTCCGCTGCCTGAGAAGGTACTGGCTGCCGAACCGCCAAAAGGCGACGAGCTGGTCAAGATCGCCGTAGCCGCCCTGGAAGACGTCAAGGCCCAGGACGTGCTGGTGATCGATGTTCGCGACAAGCAGAGCATCACTGACTACATGATCATCGCCACTGGTACCTCCAACCGCCAGATCGGCGCGATGCTGGACAAGGTTCGCGAAGCCGTCAAAGCCCTGGGCATCAAGCCGCTGGGTGAAGAAGGCAAGGGCGACAGCGACTGGGTGCTGTTGGACATGGACGACGTGATCGTTCACATGATGACCTCCAATGCCCGCCAGTTCTACGACCTGGAGCGCCTGTGGAAAGGTGCCGAGCAGAGCCGTGCCGCTGATGGCAAACACCACAGCCCTGAAGTCGGTCATGAGCATTTCACCAAGCTCAACAAAGACCAGGAATAAGGAACGGCTGTGCGACTGCGACTGATCGCCGTCGGTTCCCGCATGCCCAAGTGGGTGGAAGAAGGCTGGCATGAATATGCCAAGCGTCTTCCGTCCGAATTGGCGCTGGAACTGGTGGAAATACCGCTCAATACCCGTGGCAAGAACGCCGACGTGGCGCGCTTCATCCGTCAGGAAGGCGAAGCCATGCTGGCCAAGGTCGGGCCAAACGAGCGCGTTGTCACCCTCGAAGTCCACGGCAAGCCCTGGAGCACCGAGCAGCTGGCGGTCGAGCTCGATCGCTGGCGGCTGGACTCGCGCACGGTCAACTTCATGGTTGGCGGCCCCGAAGGGCTGGCACCGGAAGTCTGCGCCCGTGCCGATCAGCGCTGGTCGCTATCACCGCTGACGTTGCCGCACCCGCTGGTGCGCATCCTCATCGGCGAGCAGCTGTATCGTGCCTGGACAGTGCTGTCCGGTCACCCTTACCACAAGTAGTTGCGCCCTCATGTCCCAACCGATCCGCATCAAGGACCACGAAAAAGACGCCCGTCTGGTGCGTGGCCGCGTCGTGTTCGGTGCCATTGCAGTGGTGCTGCTCATTGGGGTGCTGATCGCGCGCCTGTATTTCCTGCAGGTCATCCAGTACGAATACCACTCGACCCTGTCGGAAAACAACCGCGTCCATGTGCAGCCGATTCCGCCGACCCGCGGCTTGATTTTCGACCGCAACGGCGTGGTGATTGCTGACAACCGACCCAGCTTCAGCCTGAGCATGACCCGCGAGCGCTCTGGCGATTGGCAGCAAGTGCTCGATGTGATCGTCGAAGTGCTGGAGCTGACGCCCGAGGACCGGGTGATTTTCGAGAAGCGCATGCGCCAGGGGCGACGGCCGTTCGAGCCGGTGCCGATCCTGTTTGAACTGACCGAAGAGCAGATCGCCCGCATTGCCGTTAATCAATTCCGCCTGCCCGGGGTGGAAGTGGTCGCGCAACTGGTCCGTCACTATCCGCAGGGTGCGCACTTTGCCCACTCGGTGGGTTACATGGGGCGGATCAACGAGAAAGAGTTGAAGTCGCTCGATCCGGTCAATTACAGCGGCACCCATCACATCGGCAAAACCGGCATCGAACGTTTCTACGAGCCGGAACTGCACGGCCAGGTGGGTTACGAGGAAGTCGAGACCAACGCCCGCGGACGCGTATTGCGGGTGCTCAAGCGTACCGAACCGATTTCCGGCAAGGACATCGTCCTGAGCATGGATATCAAGTTGCAGGAAGCCGCTGAAGCCGCGCTTGGCGGGCGTCGTGGCGCGGTGGTGGCGCTGGACCCGAAAACCGGCGAGGTGCTGGCGATGGTCAGCCAGCCGAGCTTCGACCCGAACCTGTTCGTCACCGGCATCAGTTTCAAGGCCTATTCCGAGCTGCGCGACTCCATCGACCGGCCGCTGTTCAACCGTGTCCTGCGTGGCCTTTATCCGCCGGGTTCGACCATCAAGCCGGCGGTAGCGATCGCGGGGCTGGACGCGGGCGTGGTGACCGCGTCATCCCGGGTGTTCGACCCGGGTTACTACATGCTGCCCAACTACGATCACAAATACCGCAACTGGAACCGTACCGGCGACGGCTTTGTCGACCTGGATACGGCGATCATGCGGTCCAACGATACCTACTTCTATGACCTGGCCCACAAGCTGGGGATCGATCGGTTGTCGGCGTACATGACCAAGTTCGGCATTGGCCAGAAGGTCTCCCTGGACATGTTCGAAGAATCGCCGGGGCTGATGCCGACCCGCGAATGGAAGCGAGCGACCCGCCGACAGGCGTGGTTCCCGGGGGAAACGCTGATCCTGGGGATCGGCCAGGGCTACATGCAGTCGACGCCATTGCAGCTGGCCCAGGCCACGGCACTGGTGGCCAACAAAGGCGTGTGGAACCGTCCACACCTGGCCAAGACCATCGAAGGCGAGAAGCCGGTGGACGAGAACCCGATGCCGGACATCATCCTGCGCGATCCGTCGGACTGGACGCGGGTCAACCATGGCATGCAGCAGGTCATGCACGGCGCCCGAGGCACCGCGCGCAAGGCCTCGATCGGTGCGCAGTACCGGATTGCCGGCAAGAGTGGTACCGCCCAGGTGGTGGCGATCAAGCAAGGCGAGAAGTACGACCGTTCCAAGGTCCAGGAGCGTCATCGCGACCACGCCCTGTTCGTTGGCTTCGCCCCGGCCGACGATCCGAAGATCGTGGTGTCGGTGATGGTCGAGAACGGTGAATCCGGCTCCGGCGTGGCCGCGCCGGTGGTGCGTCAAGTCATGGACGCCTGGCTGCTGGGCCAGGACGGCCGCCTGAAGCCCGAATACGCCGCCCCAATCAGTGCAGAGGCAACCGCCCGTGATGAATAATTTTGATCGCATGCTCTCCAGCGAGGATGTGATGCGTCGTCGTGCAACGCTGCTGCAGCGCCTGCACATCGACGGCCCGCTACTGATCCTGCTGCTGACCCTGGCTGCCGGCAGCCTGTTCGTGCTGTATTCGGCCAGTGGCAAGAGCTGGGATTTGCTGGCCAAGCAGGCGACGTCGTTCGGCATCGGCCTGGTGTCGATGATCGTTATCGCTCAGTTCGAACCGCGTTTCATGGCGCGCTGGGTGCCGGTCGGTTATGTGATCGGCGTGCTTTTGCTGGTCGTGGTTGACGTCATGGGCCACAACGCCATGGGCGCCACGCGCTGGATCAATATTCCCGGCGTCATACGCTTCCAGCCTTCGGAATTCATGAAGATCCTGATGCCGGCGACCATTGCCTGGTACCTGTCCAAGCGCACCTTGCCGCCGCAGCTCAAGCATGTCGGCATCAGCCTGATGCTGATCGGCATCCCGTTCATTCTCATCGTGCGCCAACCGGATCTCGGCACCTCGCTGCTGATCCTGGCCGGCGGCGCCTTCGTGCTGTTCATGGGGGGGCTGCGCTGGCGCTGGATTGTCAGTGTGCTGGCGGCCGCCGTGCCCGTGGCGATCGCCATGTGGTTCTTCATCATGCACGACTACCAGAAACAGCGGATCCTGACCTTCCTCGACCCTGAAAGCGATCCGTTGGGTACCGGCTGGAACATCATTCAGTCCAAGGCCGCGATCGGTTCCGGCGGCGTGTTCGGCAAGGGCTGGTTGCTGGGCACCCAGTCACATCTGGATTTCCTCCCGGAAAGCCACACCGACTTCATCATCGCGGTACTGGGGGAGGAGTTCGGCCTGGTGGGCATTTGCGCGCTGCTGCTGATCTACCTGCTGTTGATCGGTCGCGGGCTGGTGATTACCGCCCAGGCGCAGACCTTGTTCGGCAAATTGCTGGCGGGTGCCTTGACCATGACATTTTTTGTGTATGTTTTCGTCAATATCGGTATGGTCAGCGGCCTGTTGCCGGTGGTGGGGGTGCCGTTGCCGTTCATTAGCTACGGAGGAACTTCGCTGGTGACGCTGCTGTCAGCGTTTGGGGTTTTGATGTCGATCCATACCCATCGCAAGTGGATCGCGCAGGTTTGAATAAGGTGAAGAGTTCAATGCAAGCAATGCGTGGCTGGGCGACTCGATACGCGCCATGGGTCGGCCTGGTAAGCATCCTTGGCACTGCGCAACAAGCGTTGGCCGGCGATTACGACGGCTCGCCACAAGTGGCCGAGTTCGTCGGTGAGATGACCCGCGACTATGGTTTCGCCGGTGAGCAACTGATGGGCGTGTTCCGCGAGGCGCAGCGCAAGCAGTCGATCCTGGATGCCATTTCGAAACCGGCCGAACGGGTCAAGCAGTGGAACGAATACCGGCCGATGTTCATTACCGATGCGCGGATTGCCCGTGGCGTCGACTTCTGGCGTCAGCATGAGGCCGTGCTGGCCCGTGCCGAGCAGGAATACGGCGTACCGGCGCAGGTGATCGTCTCGATTATCGGTGTTGAGACCTTTTTTGGCCGCAATACCGGCAATTTCCGGGTAATTGATGCCTTGTCGACCCTCGGTTTCGACTATCCTCCCCGTGCCGAATTTTTCCGCAAGGAATTGCGTGAGTTCCTGCTGCTGGCCCGGGAAGAGCAGGTCGACCCACTGACCCTCAAGGGCTCCTACGCCGGCGCCATGGGCTTGCCGCAGTTCATGCCGAGCAGCTTTCGCGCCTATGCGGTGGACTTCGACGGAGACGGACACATCAATATCTGGAACAACCCGGACGATGCCATTGGCAGCGTCGCCAGCTATTTCAAGCGCCACGGCTGGGTTGCCGGCGAGCCGGTGGTCAGCCGCGCCGACGTGCGCGGCGAACAGGTGGACGATGGTTTGACCGCCGGTATCGAGCCGACTAAAACCGTTGGAGAGTTGCGGGCCCTGGGCTGGTCAAGTCATGATGCGCTGCGCGATGATATGCCGGTTACCGCATTCCGCCTGGAAGGCGACAATGGCCCTGAATACTGGATGGGCCTGAAGAATTTCTACGCGATCACGCGATATAACCGCAGCGTGATGTACGCCATGGCCGTACATCAACTGTCTGAACAGCTGGTCCAAGCACGGGGCGTCAAGTAATGCGGGCATTGCCTATGAATAAACCCCTGAAGCTGATGGCATTTGCCGCGTTGGCAGTGCTGGTTGCCAGTTGTTCGACCAGCCGCGCGCCGGCGCAGAAGACTACCACCGCCGTGCGCTCGACGCCGGGGCTGGACATCAACCGTGCCCACAAGGATGGCGCGCCATGGTGGGACGTCGACGTTTCCCGCATCCCGGACGCCACGCCAACCCTGCACACCGGCCCATACAAGGCCAACCCGTACACGGTGCTGGGCAAGACTTACTTTCCGTTGCAGGAGTCCAAGACCTACGTGCAGTCGGGTACGGCGTCCTGGTACGGCACCAAATTCCACGGTCAGAACACCGCCAACGGCGAAGTCTATGACCTGTACGGCATGAGTGCCGCGCACAAGACATTGCCACTGCCAAGTTACGTCCGGGTGACCAACCTGGACAACAACAAGAGCGTGATCCTGCGTGTCAACGATCGCGGGCCGTTCTATTCGGACCGGATCATCGACTTGTCCTATGCCGCTGCGAAGAAGCTCGGTTACGCCGAAACCGGCACCGCGCGGGTCAAGGTCGAAGGCATCGACCCGCAGCAATGGTGGGCCGCCAAAGGCCGTCCGGCGCCATTGATGCTCAATGAGCCGAAAGTCGCGCAGAATAGCGCCCCGGTGATCACGGCCTCGGCCGGCACCGTCGAGCAATGGACGCCACCGCCGCAGCAACACGCCGCCGCCGTTGTCCCGGTACAAGTGGATGCAAAAAAAAACGCTTCTGCATCAGCGTCTGGCCAGTATCTGCAGGTGGGCGCGTTCGCCAACCCGGACGCTGCCGAACTGCTGAGGTCCAAGCTCAGCGGGATGGTGAGCGCTCCGGTGTTCATCAGCTCGATCGTGCGCAATCAACAGACACTGCATCGGGTGCGCCTGGGGCCGATCGGTTCGCCGGGTGAAATTCAGCAAGTGCAGAACAGTGTGCGCCTGGCTAATCTCGGTTCGCCGAGCGTAGTGACCGAGTAAGCCACTGAGTAATACGTAGAACTTGATTGACGGTTCATCTGCGGTTTTGGGGGGTGGACCAGGTTGTTGGCTCGTTGAAGAACAAAAGCCCGGCAAGGGTTACTGAGTGAGCAGCTGAACACGCGACGGCCCGTTAGAAGGCTGTCTGAATAGTTTTGCCCTCGGGCAAGTTTCCATTAGCGATTTCGAGAGACGGATGAACATCACCACCTTTGCCAAACGCCTGTGCCTTCTAGTCCCGCTGCTCCTCTCGCCTGCCGCATTCGCGGTCGAGATGATGCCGTCGCCACCGCAACTGGCCGCCAAGGCCTACGTGCTCATGGACGCCAGCAGCGGCAACGTGCTGGTCGAAAACAATGGTGACCAGCGTCTGCCGCCAGCCAGCCTGACCAAGCTGATGACCGCGTACATCGCGACCCTCGAAATCCGTCGCGGCCAGATCGGTGAAAACGATCCGGTGACCGTCAGCGAAAACGCCTGGCGTACCGGCGGCTCGCGGATGTTCATCAAGGTCGGCTCGCAGGTAACTGTCAGCGACCTGCTGCACGGCATCATCATCCAGTCGGGTAACGACGCCAGCGTTGCGCTGTCCGAGCACATCGCCGGCAGCGAAGACGCGTTCGCCGACATGATGAACAAGACCGTGGCTGACCTGGGCATGACCAACAGCCACTTCATGAACCCGACCGGCCTGCCGAACCCCGAGCACTACTCGTCGGCGCACGACATGGCCGTGCTGGCTCGCGCGATCATCCACGAAGACCCGGCTCACTATGCGATCTACTCGCAGAAAGAGTTCTTCTGGAACGGCATCAAGCAACCGAACCGCAACCTGCTGCTGTGGCGTGACAAGACCGTTGACGGTCTGAAAACCGGTCACACCGACGAAGCCGGCTACTGCATGGTGTCTTCGGCCGTACGTGATGGCATGCGCCTGATCGCCGTGGTGTTCGGCACCAACAGCGAAGTGGCCCGCGCCGCCGAAACCCAGAAGCTGCTGACCTACGGGTTCCGCTTCTTCGAAACCCAGACCTTCTATCAGAAGGGCACCGAACTGGCCCAGGCTCCGGTCTGGAAAGGCGCCACCAACCAGATCAAGGCAGGCCTGGCACAAGACCTGACCATGACCCTGCCAAAAGGCCAGCTGAAAAAGCTCGCCGCCAGCATGACCATGAACCCGCAGCTGGTTGCGCCAATCGCCAAGGGCGACGTGATCGGCAAAGTCGAAGTCAAACTGGAAGACAAGGTGGTGCACAGCGCCGACCTGATCGCTCTGGATGGCGTCGAAGAGGGTGGTATCTTCCGTCGCATGTGGGATAGCATCCGTCTATTCTTCTACGGCTTGTTCAACTGATAGTGTGCACCAGCATGGCCCCCGCGCTGATCCGGCGTGGGGCTATGCCCGTCGCCACGGCTTACGCTTACGAGGCCGTTACGCCATGACCGATACCGAAGTAAAGGCGCCCAAGATCGAATTCCCCAACGTTGATTACCCGGTTAAGGTGATCAGCGATACTGGTGTGGGCAACAAGGACAAGATCATCGAGATCGTCAAGAAACACGCGACGATCAACCATGACCGCGTGGATGAGCGCCAGAGCACCAACGGCAAATACACCACCATCCAGTTGCACATCGTCGCGACCGACCAGGACCAGCTGTACAACATCAACAGCGAACTGCGAGCCACCGGTTTCGTGCACATGGTGCTGTGATGTCCGCCGCGGTGGGTTTTCGCGAGCTTGGCCAGATGGCTTACGAGCCGGTCTGGCATGCCATGCAGCGCTTCACCAACGAACGCGGCAGCGATGCCGCCGACGAGATCTGGCTGGTCGAACACCCGCCGGTCTTCACCCAGGGCCAGGCCGGCAAGGCCGAGCACTTGCTGCTGCCGGGCGATATCCCGGTGGTGCAGGTTGATCGCGGTGGCCAGGTGACGTATCACGGGCCCGGGCAACTGGTGGCCTACCTGTTGCTGGACGTACGCAAGCTGGGTTTCGGCGTACGCGACCTGGTAAGTCGCATGGAGGCATGCCTGATCGAGCTGCTCGCCAGTTACGGCGTGACCGCCGCGGCCAAGCCGGATGCGCCGGGCGTGTACGTCGATGGCGCGAAAATCGCTTCCCTGGGTCTGCGGATCCGCCACGGTTGTTCCTTTCATGGCCTGGCCCTGAACGTGGACATGAACCTGGAACCGTTTCGACGGATTAATCCCTGCGGCTACGCCGGGCTGGCGATGACCCAGCTGAGCGATCACGCAGGATCGATTGAATTTGCCGAGGTAAGTGCCCGGCTGCGCGCGCAGCTCGTCAAACACCTCGACTATGCTGAGCAGACGACCCTCACGGGCGGAATCGACTGATATGACTACTGATGCAGTGCAAACCATGATCCCGACGCTCGATGTCACCGAGCGCCCGGCCCCGCGTGCCAAGGTTGAAGCCGGCGTCAAGCTGCGCGGCGCCGAGAAGGTTGCACGCATCCCGGTAAAGATCATTCCGACCACCGAACTGCCGAAGAAGCCTGACTGGATTCGCGTACGCATCCCGGTCTCTCCGGAAGTCGACCGCATCAAGGCCTTGCTGCGCAAACACAAGCTGCACAGCGTGTGCGAAGAAGCGTCCTGCCCGAACCTGGGCGAGTGCTTCTCCGGCGGCACCGCGACCTTCATGATCATGGGTGACATCTGCACCCGTCGTTGCCCGTTCTGCGACGTCGGCCACGGCCGTCCGAAGCCACTGGACGTCAACGAGCCGCAAAGCCTGGCCATCGCCATCGCCGACCTGAAACTCAAGTACGTGGTGATCACCTCGGTCGACCGCGACGACCTGCGTGACGGCGGTGCCCAGCACTTTGCCGACTGCATCCGCGAAATCCGCAAGCTGTCGCCGAACGTACAGCTCGAAACCCTGGTTCCGGATTACCGTGGCCGCATGGACATCGCCCTGCAAATCACCGCCGCCGAGCCGCCGGATGTGTTCAACCACAACCTGGAAACCGTGCCGCGCCTGTACAAGGCTGCGCGTCCGGGTTCGGACTACCAGTGGTCGCTGACCCTGCTGCAACGCTTCAAGCAGATGATGCCGCACATTCCGACCAAGTCCGGCCTGATGCTGGGCCTGGGCGAAACCGACGAAGAAGTCATCGAAGTCATGAAGCGCATGCGCGAGCACGACATCGACATGCTGACCCTCGGCCAGTACCTGCAACCGTCGCGCAGTCACTTGCCGGTGCAGCGTTTCGTGCACCCGGATACCTTTGCCTGGTTCGCAGAGGAAGGTTACAAAATGGGCTTCAAGAACGTTGCTTCCGGCCCGCTGGTACGCTCTTCGTACCACGCCGACGAGCAGGCGAAGCTGGTCAAGGCCGAGTTGATGTCGTCCTGATTCGGCCATGAACAAACAGCCCGCAACGTTCAATCGGCCTTGCGGGCTTTTTTTGCCTTTCTCACAGGCACATCAGTCTTTTCCTGCGACTGCGAGACGCTTGATCCGCTTCTGTTTGTCTGCGTTCCTGACTAATGTGTGCTTGATGCTTTCACGCAGGGAGATCCATGGATGAACGCAAGACCTGACCCGACGCTCATTCCTCACACGCCTGTACCGGCCTTGCCGATGCAAGGGCTGATCGCTGTTATCGCGCCTGCAGGTCCGGCGGCGCTGGACACCAAGAAGGCCATCGCCTGGATGCGTGCTCGCGGTTATGCGCTGCGGATTTTCCCCGGGGTGTTCGAGAAGGACGGCTACCTGGCCGGCAGCGACGAGGTGCGACTCAATGACCTGCATGCCGCGTTCATGGATCCCGAGGTCGATGCGATCATTTGCCTGCGCGGCGGATACGGTACCCCGCGGTTGCTCGATCGCATCGATTTCCAGCTGCTGCGCCAAAACGCCAAGCCATTCATCGGCTATAGCGACATCACCGCGCTGCATCTGGCGATCAGCCGCTACGCGGGTTTCGTGACCTTCCACGGCCCGTTGCTCAACGCCGATCTGCTGGGCGAGCGGCTGCCGCCGACCGAATCCTCGTTCTTCAACATGCTCAGAGGGCAGTGCAGGGCCGGTATGGTGCTTGCCCATCCGGTTGGCCGCCCCTTGACGACAATCGTGCCGGGCGTCGCTTATGGGCGCCTTCTAGGCGGTAACCTGTCGATGATTGCCGCGACCATGGGCACGCCTTTCGAGATCGATGCCGCCGGTGTGATCCTGTTTATCGAAGACATCAACGAGCCGCTGTATCGCATCGACCGACTGCTGACCCATCTGCGGCTGGCGGGTGTGTTGCACAAGCTGCGTGGGGTCCTGGTGGGCGATATAGCGGGGGTAGAGGCACAGGCCCTGGATCGATTGCTGAAGCAGACCCTGGAACCGTTGTGCATCCCGGTGCTGTCCGGGTGGCGCAGCGGGCACTGCAATCCGAACCTGACGCTGCCGATGGGGGCGCTGGTGAAACTGGATGCGGGTAACCAGCAACTGGCGCTGGAACAAAACGTCGTAAGACGCTAAACCTCGCCCCCCCCCCGTGTAGGAGCGAGCTTGCTCGCGATGGACGTCAACGATAACGCGTGTTTACTGGCTAAACGCGGCGCCCTTGAGTCCATCGTCGGAACGCCGCCCGGAGCAAGCTCGCTCCTACAACAGTGGGTAAAGCCTTCAGCGGCTACGCAATCCTTCCAGCAACTTGTGCGTCGGATAACCATCCGCCGGCCAGCCAAACGACTGCTGGGCGCTGCGGATCGCCTTGCGGGTATTGGCACCGATGATGCCGTCGGCAGTGCCCGCGTCGTAGTTCTGCGCACTCAGCAGGTTCTGCAGTTCGATCCGCTCGGTACGGCTCAGGGGCAGGTCATCCTTGGGCCAGGTGCCGCTGATCAACCCGGCGCCATTGAAGCGCTCAGCCAACAGGCTCACCGCCAGGGCGTAGGACGACGAGTTGTTGTACTTGAGAATCGCGCGGAAGTTGTCGAGCACCAGGAAGGCTGGGCCGCGATAGCCTGCCGGCAACAGTAGCGCCGCGGACAGTTGCTCGGAGCCAGCCGGGAACTGGCCGCCGTTGGGCAGCACCACGCCCAGTTGCCGCCATTCGGCGACGCTCTTGCGAATCGAGCCATCGGCGAGGATGTAGTTGAAACTGCCCGGCAGCTGCACTTCAAAGCCCCACGGCTGGCCTTTTTGCCAGCCGGAGCTTTGCAGGTAGTGGGCGGTCGACGCCAGGGCGTCGGTGGCGCTGCCCCAGATATCGCGTCGACCGTCGCCATCGAAGTCCACGGCGTGGGTGTTGTAGGTGGTCGGGATGAACTGGGTCTGGCCCATGGCGCCCGCCCAGGAGCCCAGCATTTTCTCGGGTTCGATATCGCCTTGCTGGAGGATCTGCAGGGCGGCGATCAATTGCGCGTGGGCGAAACCGGGGCGGCGGCCTTCGTAGGCGAGGGTGGCCAGTGAGTTGATCACCGACTTGCTGCCCTGGAACTGGCCGAAGTTGCTTTCCATGCCCCATACCGCGACCAGTGCCTGGCGGTCGACGCCGTAGCGCTGTTCGATACTTTGCAGGATGCCGGCGTACTGCTCGACCAATGCCTGGCCTTTGCGAACCCGCAGCGGCGACAGGGCGCCATCGAGGTATTCCCACACCGGTTTTGCGAATTCCGGTTGGCTGCGGTCGGCGCGGATCACGCTCGGGTCAACGCTGACATTGGCGAAGGCGCGGTCGAACAGGTCGGCACGGATGCCGGCGGCCAGGGCGTCCTTGCGAAAACCCGCCTGCCATTCGGCGAAGGTCTGGGTTGGCTGGATGTCGAGATTTTCACCGGTTGGAACCACGGGTGGAATGACCGCCGGGGCGGTGGCGACAGGCAGAGTCTGAATCGGCTGGGCGTCGGCGGCGGTGGGTTTTTCCGCGCAGGCGACTAGCAAGATGAGGCTGGAGGCAGCGATCAATTGGCGAAACTGCCAACGACGGGAAAGACAAAGGGGCATGCACGGGTCCAGGGAAAACGAATCAGGTATAGACCTTAACATGTTGAGCGGTTGCTTGCCTTTCAGGCCGCCAGAAAGTAAGAAGCCTCCCAGTTGTCAGACTGGAAGGCTTCGCGGCGGTAGCTGCCTTTACCCTTGCCGGCTCGTTCCTGTCGGCTGCGGAACAATGGCTGGGCGATGATGGATTTGGCCTTGTTGGGGCCGCGTTTGGACGGCTTTTTGCTCATGATGGGCGCTCGCAAGTGAGGGGTTTTTGCGGGGCAAATCATCGGCCGAAGTTGGGCGGCTGTCTATAGCGCAAATGCATGTGTGTTTTTTGAGGCTGCGATCTTTTGATTTTATTCAGCAGGCAACGCCAATCGCTGCCCAGCCATCAACAACGTCAGGCGACTCAAGCTCATCCACGGCGAACCCGCCGCCTGGCCCTTGATCTGCGCGTCAATGCGCTGGGCTTCGAGCAGCAATTGCGCCCAGCGTTGCGCCGAATAGCGTTGCAGGGCCTTGCTCATCAGTGGTTTGCGCTTGTCCCAGACCGGCGGTCTGGCCTGGCTGAAGGCCTTGTCCAGTGGCGTGCCCTGGCTGTACTGCAACGAAATGTTGGCCAGCAGCCGCAGTTCCCGGGCCAGGGCCCAGAGAATCACCGGGGGCTCGACGCCTTCACCGCGAAGCCCTTCGAGCATCCGCAGCGCGTGGGCGGCTTCGCCATTGAGAATGGCATCGGTCAGGCCGAAAACGTCAAAGCGTGCACTGTCGGCCACCGCGGCCTGTACGGTTTCGATGGTGATCTGGCCGCCTTCGGCCATCAGCTTGAGCTTTTCGATTTCCTGGGCGGCGGCCAACAAGTTGCCCTCGACCCGGGCGGCGATCAACTCGACGGCGTCCTGGCTGGCGGACAGCCCGGCCTGGGACAGGCGCTGACGGATCCAGCTGGGCAACTGGTTGGCATCCACCGGCCAGATCTGCACGAACTGGGTCTGTTGGCCTTCGACCAGCGCCTTGCCCCATTTGGTTTTCTGCGCGCTGCCATCAAGCTTCGGAAGGCTGATCAACAGCAGCGTGTCTTCCGCTGGTCGCGAGCAGTACTCAATGAGCGCGGCAGCACCTTTATCGCCGGGTTTTCCGGAAGGCAGGCGCAATTCCAGCAGGCGTTTTTCAGCGAACAGCGACATGCTGGCGCCGGCTTGCAGCAAGGTTCCCCAGTCGAAACTGGCGTCGGCGGCGAACACCTGGCGTTCGTCGAAGCCTTGTTGGCGCGCGGCCGTGCGGATGGCGTCGGCGGCTTCCTGGCACAGCAAGGGGTCATCGCCACTGACGACGTAGACCGGCGCGAGGGCGCCTTGCAGGTGTTTGGCGAGTTGGGCAGGGGCGAGCTTCATAAGAGGGGGCAAACGGGGCGCCGGGGCGCCCCGTAAGGCTTACTGCCGAGGCAGTTCGATGGGAGACTGGCGCGGTGTTTCCGCTTCAGCCTTCTGCGCTGCTTCCAGCGCCGCGGCTTCCGCCTTGGCCTTGGCTGCCGCCGTTTGCTGCAACTGGTCCAGCTGGGCCGGGGTGAATTGCTGCAGGCGCAACATCATGCGTTGAACCAGCTCGCGACGCATTTCCCTGCGCGCATCGCTGGCTTCCTGGTCGGAACCTACCAGGTTGTTGCCGTCATGGATGAACACCTTCTGCACTTCGAGTTTGTCGCTCAGCAGGGGCAGGTTGCCCTGGCCGCGAATGTCATAGCTGAGCACCGTGCTCAGTTGATATTCGCCCGTACGACCGGCGCCTGCGTAGCTGAGGATGCGCTGGGATTCCTGCTGGTCAGTCAGGATGAGTTTGTAGGGGGCGCCGGTGTAGACGTTGACGCCGCTGCTGACCAGCGACTGGCGCAGTTGTGTCACGGTTTCGCCGTAGGCGTCGCGGGCGCTCAGGTCGAGTTCCTTGATCGCCAGTTCGGTGGTGCCGGTGCCACGTAGCTGGAAGCCACAGGCGCTCAACAGGACTGCGAGGCCTATCACCAGCAAGTTGCGTTTGATCATTGTGTTGCTCCCCTTGAAACCATGTGGGCCAATCAAGCGGCCCGAAAGGTTTTATTCGGCGCCTGGCATGGCCAGGCGCCTGATCCAATTAGCTGGCGACGATGTTGACCAGTTTTCCGGGCACCACGATCACTTTGCGAATGGTCAGACCATCGACGAAACGCAGCACGTTCTCGTTGGCCCGGGCGGCGGCTTCGACGTCTTCGCGACTGGCGCTGGCGGGCATTTCTATCTGGCCGCGCAGCTTGCCGTTGACCTGGATGACCAGCGTCAGGCTGTCCTGCACCAGGGCGCTTTCGTCCAGCACCGGCCAGGCGGCGTCGATCACCGGGTCGGCGTGACCCAGGCGATGCCACAGCTCGTGGCTGATGTGCGGGGTGATCGGCGCCAGCAGCAGGGTCACGGTTTCCAGGCCTTCCTGAACCAGCGCACGGTCCTGTTCGGTGCCTTGTGCGGCTTTTTCCAGCACGTTCATCAGCGTCATCACCTGGGCGATGGCGGTATTGAATTTGTGGTTCTGGCCGACGTCGTGGCTGGCCTGCTTGATGGCCTGGTGGATCGAACGGCGAATGGCTTTCTGCTCGTCGTTCAGGCTGGCGACGTCCAGTTTGCCCGGCAGGCCCTGGGTGACGTGCGTTTGAGCCAGGCGCCAGACGCGCTTGAGGAAGCGGTGCGAACCTTCGACCCCGGAGTCGGACCATTCCGCGCTCATGTCAGGTGGCGAGGCGAACATCATGAACAGACGGCAGGTGTCGGCGCCGAACTGGTCGATCATCGACTGTGGGTCAACGCCGTTGTTCTTCGACTTGGCCATCTTCTCGGTGCCACCGATTTCCACCGGCAGACCGTCGGCGATCAGCTTGGCGCTGATGACCTTGGCCTTGCTGTCGCGTTCGAGCTCGACGTCCGCCGGGTTGAACCAGGTGTAGGCACCGTTGGCTTCGCGACGGTAGTAAGTCTCGGCGATTACCATGCCCTGGGTCAGCAGGTTCTTGAACGGCTCGTTGGAGCTCACCAGGCCTTCGTCGCGCATCAGCTTGTGGAAGAAGCGCGCGTAGAGCAGGTGCAGGATCGCGTGTTCGATACCGCCGATGTACTGGTCCACCGGCAACCAGTGGTCGGCCGCCGATTTCTCTACCAGGCCACCTTCATAGTGCGGCGAGGCGTAGCGGGCGTAGTACCACGAGGACTCGACGAAGGTGTCCATGGTGTCGGTTTCACGCTTGGCAGGCTGGCCGCATTTCGGGCAGCTGCACTCGTAGAACTCGGGCATGCGCGCCAGTGGCGAACCGGCGCCATCGGGTACGACGTCTTCCGGCAGCACGACAGGCAATTGATCTTCCGGCACCGGCACGTCACCGCAAGTATTGCAGTGGATGATCGGGATCGGGCAGCCCCAGTAGCGCTGACGGCTGATGCCCCAGTCGCGCAGGCGGAACTGGGTGCGCGAGGCGCCCAGTTCTTTCTTGATCAGCGCCACTTCGATGGCGTCGAAGGCACCCGCGAAGTCCAGGCCGTCGAACTCGCCGGAATTGATCAGCGTGCCGTACTCACCGTAGGCGTCTTGCCATGGCGTCGGGTTGGTGTCACCTGCGCTTGTGCGCACCACGGATTTGACCGGCAGGTTGTACTTGTGGGCGAACTCGAAATCGCGTTCGTCGTGGGCCGGAACAGCCATCACCGCGCCGTCGCCGTAGTGCATCAGCACGTAGTTGGCGACCCATACCGGCAGTTTTTCGCCGGTCAAAGGGTGCTCGACGAACAGGCCGGTCGGCAGGCCTTTTTTCTCCTGGGTGGCGACGTCGGCTTCGGCGACGCTACCGCCCTTGCATTCGGCGATGAACGCTTGCAACTCCGGGTTGTTTTTGGCGGCGAGGGCGGCCAGGTGGTGCTCGGCAGCCACGGCGACATAGGTCGCGCCCATCAGGGTATCCGGACGGGTGGTGAAGACTTTCAGTGCACCGGCTTCGCCGATGGAGTCGACGTTGTACGGGAACTGCACTTCCATGCCGCGGGATTTGCCGATCCAGTTGCGCTGCATGGTCTTGACCTGTTCAGGCCAGCCAGTCAGTTCGTCGAGGCTCTCCAGCAGCTCATCCGCGTAGGCGGTGATCTTGAAGTAGTACATCGGGATTTCGCGCTTTTCGATCAGCGCGCCGGAACGCCAGCCGCGACCGTCGATCACCTGCTCGTTGGCCAGGACGGTCTGGTCGACCGGGTCCCAGTTCACGGTGCCGCTTTTCTTGTAGATCACACCTTTTTCGAACAGGCGAGTGAACAGCCATTGTTCCCAGCGGTAGTAATCGGGCTTGCAGGTGGTCACTTCGCGCGACCAGTCCACCGCCAGGCCCAAGCTGCGCAGCTGGGTCTTCATGTAGGCGATGTTCTCGTAGGTCCACTTGGCGGGCGCTACGTTGTTCTTCATCGCGGCGTTTTCCGCCGGCATGCCGAAGGCGTCCCAACCCATGGGTTGCAGGACGTTCTTGCCGAGCATGCGCTGGTAGCGGGAGATCACGTCGCCGATGGTGTAGTTGCGCACGTGCCCCATGTGTAGCTTGCCGCTGGGGTAAGGGAACATCGACAGGCAGTAGTAGGTCTCCTTGCCTGGCTGTTCACTGACTTCAAAGGACTTTTGCTCGTCCCAGAACGACTGGGCGGCGGCTTCGATTTCACGGGGCTGATATTGTTCGTGCATGGCTACTTTTGAACTGAATAGGGGTGGCCTAATCCTCTTCAATGCGACCTTGGACGGTGAGTGCGCCAATTCGGCGTTTCGGTGTCCAGAGGAGCTGGAAGTGGAGTTACAGGAAGCGCCGTAGCATACATGACCGCACTCTATCGAGGGAAACCCTGATTACTGCCGCGCGTCTCGCAAAAACCGCTGCGAGGGCCGTTGGTCGCGGCGTCCAGCCGGTTTGTCGATGGAAGCTAAGCTCTAAATGGGGAGTAGGTCTTATCTTCCAATGAGGTGAGGGATGGTTGAGTCACGGCAAAAAGCTACAAAACCGGAGTTGTACGAAAGACTGATCGATCGTTTGGGCATGGCCCTTGATGCAGCCAAAACAGCGGGTCGGCTGCGCGATGAACGCCCTTTGGAACTGGAGTTGCGTGGCTTGAGCCCCGCAGAGTTTGCACTGGTCAAGGCGTACCTCGATCGCAGTGAGCGTGAAACGCAGGGATGCTTGTCTGAAGCAGTGAAGCAACTCGATGCACCACGTTCGGCCAAGATCATCTGGCTCAAGGACAAAATACCTGGCAGAGACGCGGTAAAGGTCCGGTCCCTGCAGTTCAAGTAAGGCATAGAGCCATGCTCCACGGTTTTTTGAAGCATAGTCCTTCCGTATTTATTGTCGCATTGCGTCAACCCACTTAGGCTTCGGGCATCTTTAAGGAGATGCCCGATGCCTTTTCGCTATTTCGTGAAACACCTTCTGATGCCGCCCGGCGTCCTTATCCTGTTGCTGGTGCTCGCCTGGTGGTGGCGCCGCTCAAGACCGCGCCTTGCCGGATGGTGTTTTGCGCTGGGCGTGGGCGGGTTCTGGTTGATGAGCCTGCCGGTGATGGTGCAATGGGGCGCCGGGCTCCTTGAGCGTGAAGCCCCTTTGCCTCGCGACGAGTGGGCAACCCTGGCCCAGCGCGCCGATGCGATCGTGGTGCTTGGGGCCGGGCGCGAACGGGGTGACCTGGCCTGGGGCAGTGATCAACCCACCGGAATGGCCCTGGAGCGAGAACGCTATGCCGCTCGCCTGGCAAAGGCCTCGGGCTTGCCGATCCTGACCAGTGGTGGCTTGCATTACGGCTCGCCGCCCACCGAAGCCAAAATGATGGCTGACTCAATGCGCGATGATTTTGGCGTGGCTGTGCGGTGGCAGGAAGGGCAAAGCCGAACCACCTGGGAAAACGCGACATTCAGCGCCGAAGTCCTGTTGCCTGAGGGCATCAAGCGCGTGGTGGTGGTCACCCAGGCCTGGCACATGCCGCGCGCGGTCTGGAGTTTCCAGAAGGCCGGGTTTGAAGTGGTGCCGGCACCAGTCGGATTCCTGGGCGTGAACAACGCCGAGCCGCTGGGCGGCTGGATGCCGGAATTCAAGGCCATCTGGCGCAGCGGGCAGTTGTTGAATGAGGCAGTGGGGCAGATCGCTTATAGGCTTTTCTACCGCTGAAAAGCAAAAGATCGCAGCCTTCGGCAGCTCCTACAATTGGAATGCAATCCCCTGTAGGAGCTGCCGCAGGCTGCGATCTTTTGCAGGCGACACAAATCTTCAGACGGTCTTGGCCATCCGGCTGGCAATCAACGCCCAGCCAAACAACAGCACACAAACAATGATCAATGGCCACGACCGCCATTGCAGGTACGGTGTGAGGTTGTGCATTGGCACCACTTCGCCGTACAGGATGCCGCGTTCGAACTGCGGGATCTGCGTGGTGATCTGGCCAAACGGGTTGATCAGGCCGGTCACGCCATTGTTGGTCGCGCGGATCATCCAGCGGCCCGCCTCGAGCGCGCGCATCTGCGCCATCTGCAAGTGCTGCAGCGGGCCGATGGAGGTGCCGAACCAGGTGTCGTTGCTGATGGTCAGCAGCAGGTCGCTTTGCGCGGCAAGGCCGGCGGCGAACTCCGGGTACACCACTTCGTAGCAGATGAACGGCGCAATCTGGTAACCCTTGGCTTGCAACATGGCCTGGTCGGAAGGACCGCGGGCAAAGTCCGACATGGGCAGGTCGAAGAACGCGATCAGGCCCCGCAGCACATCCTGCAACGGCACGTATTCGCCAAACGGCACCAGCTTTTGTTTGAGGTAGGTGCCGTCGCCTTCGCCCACCACGGTAATGCCGTTGTAGAAACGTTTCTGCTGGTGGACGACTTCGCGGATCGGTACGCCGGTGATCATGGCTGAATCGCGCTCGGCGGCGAATTTCCCCATCATGTCCAGGTAGCCCTGGGCAGATTCCTTGAGCACCGGGACCGCGGTTTCCGGCCAGATCAGCAAGTCGACCCGTTTCGAACTGAAGCTCATGTCGCGGTACAGCTCCAATTGCGCGTTGAGCTGCGCCGGATCCCACTTCATGCTCTGTTCGATGTTGCCCTGGAGCGCCGCGACACTCAGGGGGGCGCCCGACGGGCTGGTCCAGGCGTGGTGCTTGAGCGCCAGGCCGGCCACCCACGGGCCTGCCAGCAGCACAACGCCCACGGCGATGAAGCCTTTGCGTCCCGTGCGCACCAGGCGCACGGCGTTGTAGATCAATGCAGCCGTCAGGGCCAGGGTGAAGGATATCAGCCACATTCCGCCAACCGGCGCGAGGCCGGCCAGGGGGCCGTCAAGCTGGCTGTAGCCAGAGTAGAGCCATGGGAAACCGGTCAGGAACCAGCCACGAAACGCTTCCTGGCCGACCCACAGCGCCGCGAAGGCCAGGGTGTCTGCCAGTGGTGCTTCATTGCGCCGCAACCAGCGCGCCCAAATCCAGGCGGGCAGGGCGAAGAACCAGGCAATCGCCGCCGTGAAGATCAGCATCAGGAAGCCGGCCAGCAGCACCGACGCGCCACCGAAGTGATGAATGCTGTAGTAGATCCAACTGGTGCCGGCGCCAAACAGGCCGAAGCCGAAACACCAGCCACGCCCCAGGGCCTGGCGTGGATTCAGTTCACGCAAGCCGGCATAGAACAGCCCGACCGCCAGCAGTGCCAGTGGCCAGATATCGAACGGCGCCAGGGCCAGGGTGGTGATTGCACCGGCCGCCACGGCCAGCAGGTTACCGGGCCAGCCGGGGCGGGTTGTCCAGCGCATTTCAATCCTTAGGTTTTACCGGGCGATAGGTGTCAGTCGCAGCAAGTGAATCCGCCGACTGTCGGCGTTCAGGATGCGGAAGCGATAGGCGCCGATTTCAGTGATTTCGTTGCGTTTTGGCAAGTGCCCGAACGCGCTCATCACCAGGCCGCCCACGGTGTCGAATTCGTCGTCGGAAAATTCGCTGTCGAAGAACTCGTTGAAGTTCTCGATCGGCGTCAGGGCCTTGATCAGGAAGTCGCCGCTGGGCAGTGGCTTGATGTAGCTGTCTTCTTCGACGTCGTGCTCGTCTTCGATGTCGCCGACGATCTGTTCCAGCACGTCTTCGATGGTCACCAGGCCCGCCACGCCGCCGTATTCGTCAATGACGATGGCCATGTGGTTGTGGTTGGCGCGGAACTCACGCAGCAGTACGTTCAGGCGCTTGGATTCCGGCACGAACGTGGCCGGGCGCAGCAGGTCCTTGATGTTGAAACTGTCGCCGTTTTCCCTGAGGATCAGCGGCAGCAAGTCTTTGGCCAGCAACACGCCCATCACGTCATCGTGGCTTTCGCCGATGACCGGGTAGCGGGAGTGGGCCGAATCGACCACGGCAGGCAGGAACTCGCGAGGTGTCTGGGTCGCCTTGATGCTGACCATCTGCGAGCGCGGGACCATGATGTCCCGTACCTGCAGGTCGGCCACCTGGATGGCGCCTTCGACGATGGCCAGCGCTTCGCTGTCCAGCAGTTTGTTCTGGTGTGCATCGCGCAGCAGCTCCAGCAGCTCCTGGCGGTTCTTCGGCTCGTGGGCAAAAGCCTGGGTGAGCTTACCCAGCCAAGACTTCTGCCCGTTGCTCGATCGATCTTCGCTCATAGCGATTACTCTGAATCCTTTGTTGTTTCGGTAGGGGGTACTTCGATTTCGTCGTCCGCGTACGGATCGCGATAGCCCAGTTCTGCAAGCAACGTTCGTTCCAGTGCTTCCATCTCTTCGGCTTCGTCATCTTCAATATGGTCGTAACCAAGCAGATGCAAGCAGCCGTGGATCACCAGGTGCGCCCAGTGGGCCTTGAGTTCCTTGCCCTGCTCGGTGGCTTCGCGCTCGACCACCGCCACGCAGATCACCAGGTCACCCAGCAGCGGGATGTCGAGAAACTCGTCCGGTACATCGGCAGGGAACGACAGGACGTTGGTGGCGTAATCCTTGTGCCGCCAGGTGTTGTTCAGTTCGCGGCCTTCAGCTTCGTCGACCAGGCGAATGGTCATTTCCGAGTCTGCGGTGCGCTGGCGCAGGGCCAGTTCGCACCATTGGCGGAACTCGGCTTCGCTGGGGGCGGGCGCTTGGGTCGCGATTTGCAGGTCAAGCTCAAGCATCGCGTCGGCTGTCCCTGGCGGCGGCATCATCGGCCGCTTTGGTTTCGAAGCGCTCGTAGGCTTCGACAATCCGCTGCACCAATGGATGGCGCACAACGTCCTTGGGCTGGAAGTGGGTGAAGCTGATGCCCGGCACATCCTTCAAGACTTCGATCACATGGTGCAGCCCGGACTTGGTGCCGCGAGGCAGGTCGACCTGGGTGATGTCACCGGTGATGACGGCCGTGGAGCCGAAGCCGATCCGGGTCAGGAACATTTTCATCTGCTCGACCGTGGTGTTCTGGCTTTCGTCGAGGATGATGAAGCTGTTGTTCAGCGTCCGGCCACGCATGTAGGCCAGTGGCGCGACTTCGATCACCTGGCGCTCGATCAGCTTGGCGACGTATTCGAAACCGAGCATTTCATACAGCGCGTCGTAGAGCGGGCGCAGGTATGGGTCGATTTTCTGCGACAGGTCGCCGGGCAGGAAGCCGAGTTTTTCACCCGCTTCGACCGCCGGGCGCACCAGCAGGATGCGGCGGATCTGCTCGCGTTCCAGCGCATCTACCGCACAGGCGACGGCCAGGTAGGTCTTGCCGGTACCGGCCGGGCCAATGCCGAAGTTGATGTCGTTACCGAGGATTTCCTTCACATAGCGCAATTGATTCAAGCCGCGAGGGCGAATCATGCCTTTCTTGGTGCGCAGGGCGACGGAGGCTTCGGCGGGCGAGTGGTTATCCAGCTCTTCGACGGCGGATTCCTGCAGGAACAGGTGCACCAAGTCCGGTGACAGCTCGGTACCCTTGGTTTCCCGGTACAGGCGGCGCAGGAGATTTTCCGCGGAGGTGGTGTGTTTTGGCTCGCCGATCAGCTCGAACTGGTTTCCGCGGTTGCGGATCTCGATGGTCAGGCGCTGTTCGATCAAGCGCAAATGCTCGTCGAATTGCCCGCACAGATTGGCGAAGCGGCGAGCCTCAAAGGGCTCGAGAATGAAACGATGTGGTTCGATGGGTGCGTTCAAGGTCGTATTTAGCCGCCCTGGGGCAATTGGAATGATTCAAGGATAGCGCCAGTGGCGCGGGTGCGAAAGCTCTTATACAGACCAATCTGATTCCCGCGTGTGGCGCTGTACCTGTGGGAGCGGGCTTGCTCGCGAATGCGGTCTGTCAGTGCCATTAATGTCGACTGACGCGCCGTCTTCGCGAGCAAGCCCGCTCCCACAGGGATCTTCGGTGTTATTGAATCAGCGAGCCCCGCAGCGAGTGTGGCTGTGCGGCGTCGATGTGCACGTCCGCGAACTGGCCGATGAGGGTCGGATTGTCGCAGCGGAAGTTGACGATACGGTTATTCTCGGTTCGGCCTTGCAGCTCGCCGGGGTCTTTCTTGGAATAATCGGTTACAAGAATCCGCTGAATCGAACCGACCATCTGTCGGCTGATCTCGAAACCTTGCTGGTTCAGGCGATGTTGCAGGGCGTTGAGGCGCTCTTTCTTCAGCTCTTCCGGCGTCTCATCGGCCAGGTCGGCGGCGGGTGTACCCGGGCGCTGGCTGTAGACGAAGGAGTAGGAGAAGTCGAAGCCGACGTCCTGGATCAGCTTCATGGTCTGTTCGAAGTCTTTTTCAGTCTCGCCGGGGAAGCCGACGATGAAGTCCGAACTGATGCAGATTCCCGGCACGGCGGCGCGTAGCTTGCGCAGTTTGGATTTGTATTCCAGCGCCGTGTGGTTGCGTTTCATCGCCGCGAGGATTCGGTCCGAGCCCGATTGCACCGGCAGGTGCAGGTGTTTCACCAGTTCCGGCACGTCGGCGTGGGCCTGGATCAGGCTGTCGGAGAATTCCAGCGGGTGCGAGGTGGTGTAGCGGATGCGGTCGATGCCATCGACCGCGGCGACCACGCGGATCAGTTCGGCCAGATCCGCCAGGCGACCGTCGTGGGTCTTGCCGCGATAGCCGTTGACGTTCTGCCCGAGCAGCGTCACTTCGCGTACGCCGTGTTCGGCCAGGTGAATGATTTCGGCAATCACGTCGTCGAACGGCCGGCTGACCTCTTCACCGCGGGTGTAGGGCACCACGCAGAACGTGCAGTATTTGCTGCAACCTTCCATCACCGACACGTAGGCGCTCGGGCCGTCGATGCGCGGCTCGGGCAAATGGTCGAATTTTTCGATTTCGGGGAACGAGACGTCGACTTGCGGCAGCTTGCTGATGCGTGCGGCGTCGATCATTTCCGGCAGGCGGTGCAGGGTCTGCGGGCCGAACACCACGTCGACGTACGGCGCGCGATCGCGAATGGCGGCGCCTTCCTGGCTGGCCACGCAGCCACCGACGGCGATCACCATGTCCGGGTTGGCCAGCTTCAGTTCGCGCCAGCGGCCCAGCTGGGAATAGACGCGGTCCTGGGCGCGCTCGCGGATCGAGCAGGTGTTGAGCAGAATCACGTCGGCGTCTTCAGCGCGCGCGGTGACTTCCAGGGCCTGGTGTTCGCCCAGCAGATCGACCATGCGCGAGCTGTCGTACTCGTTCATCTGGCAACCGTGGGTTTCGATGTAAAGCTTCTTGGCCATGGACAGGGTCATCACGTGATTCAAAGAACCGCGCATTATAGGGAACATGCACTCAGGTTCCTACCGCTGCGCGTCCGGCGGCTATGCTATAGTTCGCGCCCTCATTTTTATCCCCGATGTGTTTCGCCTGCCATGACCAAACGTGAAGCTCCAATCTACAAGGTGATTTTCCTCAATCAGGGCCAGGTGTTCGAAATGTACGCCAAGCAGATCTATCAGAGCGATCTGTGGGGCTTCCTGGAAGTGGAAGAGTTCGTCTTTGGCGAGCGCACACAGGTAGTCGTCGACCCGAGCGAAGAGAAGCTCAAGGCCCAGTTCGAAGGGGTCGTGCGCAGTTTCGTGCCGATGCATTCGATCGTGCGCATCGACGAGGTCGAGCGCCTGGGCACACCGAAAATCAGCGAAGCCCGCGGCACGGTCGGCAATGTGATGCCGTTTCCGGTGCCGATGCCTGAGAAGTAAGGCTCAAGACCGAGTCGCCTGCTTCGCGAGCAAGCCCGCTCCCACAATGGATCTCCAGTGAAGAGATTGAATGTGGGAGCGGGCTTGCTCGCGAAGGGGCCAGACAGATCAATACAGAAATCAGGGAAGCGGCGCGAACGGCGTACGCCCATCGGCGCTCTGCAATTCCATCAGGTATTTACGGAAAATTTGCCCCAGCACCTGGGTGGCGACTTCCAGTTCCTGGCGGGGCATTTGTTCGGCGACTTCGTCGGCGGTGTCGAGCGCTTCTTCCGCGCCGTTGACCGCGGCCATCTTCAGCACGATATACGCCTGAATGTTATTGGCCGGTACGCCTTCGCCATGAAAGAACATGGTGCCGAGTTTGAATTGGGCCTGGGCGTGGCCTTGCAGCGAGGCCTTTTCGAAGTAGCTCAAGGCTTTATTGAGATCGCGTGGCGCGTTTTTACCGTCGTAGTAGAACTCACCCAACTCGTATTGCGCTTGAGCATCCCCTTCATCCGACGCTTTCTGGCAGGCGGCAAGTGCCTGGGCCAGGTCTTGCGGCTGGGTATTGAGGGTGCAGCGACCCATCGCTGGGATTAACAACGAGTTACCGCCTGCTTGTGCGAGCGCGAGCAGGGGCTGAAGGAGCAACAGGCAGCCCAGTGAAAGGGCGCGGCCGGTGCGGTTCATGGGAATCGACTTACCTCTGAGGGGCGCGCGGACCCATCGAGGGGATCCAATAAGCGCGCATTATGAAATAAGCAGGGCCAACCTTACAAAGTCTTTACTCGTTTTTCTGCTGCGCGGGAAATATATCGCCCACTTTGTTCGGGATTATTAGCAGATGAGTAGGAAAAAGGGCAGGAGCGTAGGCAAAAGCTGACGCTGGTTATGGCCAGCGTCAGCGCTACGGCGTTACTTCAGTGCAGCAAATGCGCGCTCGGCGGCATCCAGGGTCAGTTTCAACTCGGCTTCGCCGTGGGCGATCGAGGTGAAGCCAGCTTCGAAAGCGCTTGGCGCCAGGTACACGCCACCTTCCAGCATCAGGTGGAAGAAGCGGCCGAACAAGGCTGCGTCGCTGGCCATCACGTCATCGAAGGTCACGATGTCGTCGGCGCCACTGAAGTACAGGCCGAACATGCCGCCGGCCTGGGTGGTCACAAAGGGAATGCCTGCCGCATCGGCACGCACTTGCAAGCCGTCGAGCAGGCGAGTGGTGTAGTCGGTCAGTTCGTCGTGGAAGCCCGGGCGGCTGATCAGGCGCAAGGTGGTCAGGCCCGCCGCCATCGCCAGCGGGTTACCCGACAATGTACCGGCTTGATAGACCGGACCCAGCGGGGCGATGCGCGACATGATTTCGCGCTTGCCGCCGAAGCAACCCACCGGCATGCCGCCGCCGATGATCTTGCCGAAGGTGGTCAGGTCTGGTGTCACGCCGTAGTGAGCCTGGGCGCCGCCGAGGGCAACACGGAAACCGGTCATCACTTCGTCGAAAATCAGCACCACGCCGTGCTTGTCGCACAGGGTCCGCAGGCCTTCGAGGAAGCCTGGGGCCGGTGGCACGCAGTTCATGTTGCCGGCGACCGGCTCGACGATGATGCACGCCACGTCCTGGCCGACTTCGGCGAGCATGGCTTCAACCGCATCGATGTCGTTGAACGGCAGGGTCAGGGTGTGTTTGGCGAACGCCGCCGGTACACCCGCCGAGCTCGGCACGCCTTGGGTCAGGGCGCCGGAGCCGGCCTTGACCAGCAGGCTGTCGGAGTGACCGTGGTAGCAGCCTTCGAACTTGATGATGCTGTCGCGACCGGTGAAACCACGGGCCAGGCGGATTGCGCTCATGGTCGCTTCGGTGCCGGAGCTGACCATGCGCACCATTTCCATCGAGGGCACTAGCGAGCAGACCAGATCAGCCATCTGGGTTTCCATCTCGGTCGGTGCGCCATAGGACAAGCCGTGTTCAAGCTGCTTGCGCACGGCGTCCAGGACATCCGGGTGGCTGTGGCCGAGGATCATCGGGCCCCAGGAGCCGACGTAATCCACATAACGCTTGTCGTCTTCATCGGTGACGTAGGCGCCTTCGGCGTGCTTGAAGAACAACGGCGTGCCGCCAACGCTCTTGAACGCGCGAACCGGCGAGTTCACGCCACCGGGAATGTGTTTCTGGGCATTGGCAAACAGCGTTTCGGAACGGGACATGATCGGGCTCTCAAAATCAGATTTTTAGTAGTTCGTTGAAGGCGCGGGCGCGGCGGGTCACTTCAGCCGTGCTCTGGGCGCCGAACAGGCCATGCACCACCGCCAGCAGATCGACGCCGTGGGCCACCAGCGGGGCGGCGTTGTCCAGGGTGATGCCGCCGATCGCGCAGATCGGCAGGTGCAACTGCTTGCGGGCCTGGTCGAGCAAGTCGAGGCTGCAGGTCGGTGCGCCGGGCTTGGTGGTGGAATTGAAGAAGCGGCCGAAGGCGACATAAGTGGCGCCCTCCCTGGCAGCTTGCTCGGCCAGTTCGAGTTGCGCGTGGCAAGTTGAGCCGATGATGGCTTTGGAGCCGAGCAGGGCGCGGGTCGGCGACAGCGGGCCATCGGTCTGGCCCAGATGCACTCCCACGTTCAGGCGTGCGGCGAGCTCGGCGTCGTCGTTGATGATCAATCGGGTCTTGTAGCGTTCGCACAGATCGCGCAGGGCCTCGGCCTCGCGCAGTCGACGGGCTTCATCGCTGCTCTTGTCGCGATACTGCAGCAGGGTGACGCCGCCTTCCAGCGCCGCCTCCACGTACGAAAGGAATTTACCGGCCAGCAACTGGCTGTCGGTAATGGCGTACAGGCCACGTAGTTTCATCGAGCAGGCCTCATGGCGTTACGAACAGAAGTCCAGAGGCAGGCGGCGTGGCACGAATTGGCCTTTGCCCAACTGCTCCGCATCGCGCAGGGTGCGCCATGTGTAGTTAAGTGCAGTCTGTACGGCGCTGGCGAGGTTTTCACCTTGGGCCAGACGGCCGGCAAGGGCACTGGCCAGGGTGCAACCCGAACCGTGATAACTGCCGGGCAGGCGTTGGCAGGTGTAGGTTTCGCGCAAGCCATCGCGGCTGTACAGGCGGTTGTGGATTTCGGTTTCGTCGCCATGGCCGCCGGTGATCAGCAGGTGTTTGACGAACGGCAGGAGTTTTTCAGCGCACTGGTCCGCGGTGCCTTCCGGCAGTTCGGCGAGGATCCGGGCTTCGGGAAGGTTGGGGGTGGCGATGATCGAGAGCGGCAGCAGGCGTTCGCGCATGGCGTAGCCGACTTCGTCCTTGCCCAGGCGACCGCCGCCGCCGGCACGCAGCACCGGGTCACAGACCACCGGCAAGTGCGGGTGCGCCGAGAGCAGTTCGACCACGGTGTCGACCATCTCCAGGGAACCGAGCATGCCGAGCTTGACGGCCGCGACTTCGGAATCGTTGAGCACGGCGTTGGCCTGGGCCAACACCCACTCACGGTCGAGCACGCGGAAATCAGTGACATTGACAGTGTCTTGCACGGTCAGGGCGGTGACGGCCGGAGCCGCATGGCAACCCTGAGCGAGCAAGGCTTCGATATCTGCCTGCAAGCCGGCGCCACCACTTGGGTCGTGGCCGGAGAGACAGAGGACAACGGGGCGAGAGCTGTAGATATTCATGGTGCGCGAGCTTACCACCAAACATCTTTTTTCGGTGCGTGCGCATAACCGCAGACAGCTGCGCGACCTTCAAAAGATCGCAGCCTTCGGCAGCTCCTACATGGGGCGCGGGCTCTATCTCAATAATCTTCGCTGGAACGCCCGTGCTAGAGCCTTTGTAGGAAAAATTTTGGTAGTGCTCATTAGCCATCAACGGCTATGCTAGAGTGGATCCAAACCAATAACAGGTATCACCGGTCTTACGTCTACTCAAAAGGAATGGGGGGCTTCCTGACAGGACCGGACAGGCCACGCTGGGGCATGAATGCGCTATTTGCTGATGTTTGTGTTGTGTTTGCCCCTCTTGGCGAACGCCGTTGAGTTCAATGAACTCACCCAAAGCCTTCCCCTCGGGCGAACCCTGCAAGTGTTTGAAGATGTCGGTGGTCAGTTGACCGTCGCGGATGTCCGTGCGCAGGCCGCGGCCGGCAACTTCAAGGCGCATGATAAAGCCACCCTCAACGCCGGTTACTCGCGTTCGGTGTTCTGGCTGAAAATCGATCTGCATTACCGCCCGACCAACCCGGCTGCGCAAAGGACCTGGCTGCTGGAATTGGCGTACCCACCGCTCGATCACCTCGACCTGTATCTGCCTGATGCAAGCGGAAACTATGAATTGGCCAGGCAAACCGGCGATGCCTTGCCGTTCGACAGTCGCGAAATCCGCCAGAACAACTACCTGTTCACTGTGGATTTTACCCCTGACCAGGCGCAAACCCTGTACCTGCGCCTGCAAAGCCAGGGGTCGATCCAGGCGCCGGTCACGCTGTGGTCCAGCACGGCGTATCTCGAAGACCAGCCGGTGCGCCTCTATGTGCTGGGGCTTATCTACGGTGTACTGCTGGGGATGCTGGTCTACAACCTGTTCATCTACCTCAGCGTGCGCGATACCAGCTACCTCTACTACATCTTCTACATCGCCTCGTTCGGCTTGTATCAGCTGTCGGTGAACGGCGCCGCCGTGCAGTACTTCTGGCCAGACAATCCCTGGTGGGCCAACGCCTCGACGCCGTTTTTCATCGGTTGCGCCGGGTTGTTCGGCAGCCAGTTCGCCCGCAGCTTCCTGCAGACCGCTACCCTCAGCCGCTGGATGGACCGCTTGCTGTTGGCGTTGGTGGCGTTCGGCGCGTTGGTAGTCGGGTTGTCCCTGATGACCAGCTACGCCCTGGCGTTGCGCCTGGCCACGACCCTGGCACTGACTTTCACGGTGGTGATCTTTGCCGCGGGGATTTTTGCCTGGCTGCGTGGCTTGCGGGTCGCGCGATATTTCATCATTGCCTGGTCGGCGTTTCTGCTCGGCGGCATCATCAATACCTTGATGGTGCTGGGTTACCTGCCGAACGTGTTCCTGACCATGTACTCCAGCCAGATTGGCTCGGCCATCGAAGTGGCGCTCCTGTCCATGGCCCTGGCCGACCGCATCAACGCCATGCGCGAGCAGCAGGCGCAAACCCTGCTCGAGGCGGGGCAAAAGCTTGAGGTGCTTAACCAGCAACTGGCGCACAGCAACAAGCTCAAGGACGAATTTCTCGCCACCCTGACCCACGAGTTGCGCACACCCATGAATGGCGTGATCGGGTCGCTGGAGCTGATGCAGACCGTCGAGATGGATCCTGAGCTGGAGCAATATCAGCAAACGGCCGCGGGGTCGGCGCGGGACATGATGCGTATGGTCAATGGCATTCTCACCCTCACCGAGTTGCAGGCGGGCAAGCTCCAGGCGACCCCGTCCACCTTCAGTTTGCGCGCCGTGGTCGAGGCCTTGCGCGCACAGTTCGACGGCAATGCCTCGAGCAAATCGCTGGACTTCAAGGTCGATGTGGCACCGGGTGTGCCGGATCGCCTGCACGGCGACAGCGCCAAGTTGGCGCAATGCCTGGAGTGCCTGCTGGATAACGCCATCAAGTTCACCCGGGTCGGCGGACTGGCGCTGCGGGTCACGGGGAAAACGCTCAACCCCGAGCGACTGGCGTTGTCCTTTGCGGTGATCGACACCGGTATCGGCTTCACCGACCTTGGGGAGGCGACGATGTATCAGCGCTTCTTCCAGCTCGACGGTTCGATGACGCGCGAGTACGGCGGGCTGGGTGTCGGCCTGGCCATCTGCCGACAATTAGTGGAGCTGCTTGGCGGGCGCCTGACACACCGCTCCGAGCCTGGGCGTGGCAGCCGGTTTCAGCTTGACGTCGAATTTGACCTGCCGGCACCGGAGCGGTCTGCCACGCCACTCGCGATGCGGCAGTTGGCACAAATGCGCCTGCCCCAGGATTGCAGCGTATTGCTGGTGGATGACAGCAACGTCAATCAGTTGGTGATGCGCGGTATGTTGCTCAAGCTCGGATTCCGTGTGCGCACGGCTGACAGCGGTCACGCCGCGCTCGATTTGCTGCAGCGTGAAACGTTCGATGCGGTGCTGGTCGATTGTCAGTTGCAGTCTTTGGACGGCGTTTCCGTGTGCTGCGAGATCCGGGCAATGCCCGGTTGCGCGCAACTGCCGGTGTTCATGATCGCCCTGGGTACCGACCGGGAGCGCTGCCCGAGCGGCGCGCAGATCGACCATTTGAGCAAACCGGTGAAGTTCGAGGACTTGCAAGCCGCGCTTTATCGTCGAGTGCTCTGTACTGAACAGGGCGAAAGTGCCGACAGTTAGGCAGATATGACACTTTGTTCGGCCAAGGGGCGGTGCTTAACTGAAGTCCCTTGGCTGACCAAAGGAGCCCCGTCATGAACCTGCATCAGTTCGCCGAAACCCACGAAGTCACCAACCAGCCGCCCTCGCTGGACGGCGCCAACCTGTACCGCATCGATTTGCCGCTACAGGAATGGTCGCGGCGCTTCGGGGCCGGTTGGGCCGAATCGCGGATTGACGCATACGGAGCGCTGGCCGGCGGACCATTGATGGAAGCTGGCTTTCTGGCCAACCAGAACAAACCGGTGTTCAGCAGCCATGACCGCTACGGTCATCGCATCGACCTGGTGGAGTTTCATCCGGCCTATCACGAGTTGATGCGCACGGCGGTCGGCCATGGCCTGACTTCGTTGCCCTGGGCTCATCCGCAGGACGGTGCCCATGTCGCCCGCGCCTCCATGACGTACTTGCACAGTCAGGCCGAAGCCGGCAGTGGCTGCCCGCTGACCATGACGTTTGCCAGTGTTCCGGCGATGCGCCTGCAACCGGACCTGGCAGATCAATGGCTGCCAAAGATTCTGTCCACCGAGTATGACCCGCGCAATGTCGGCATGGCCCACAAGGCCGGCGTCACCATCGGCATGGCGATGACCGAGAAGCAAGGCGGCACCGATGTCCGCGCCAACACCACCAAGGCTTATCCCGTGGGCGCCAGCGGTCCGGGCCAGGCGTACGAACTGGTGGGGCACAAGTGGTTCTGTTCGGCGCCCATGTGCGATGCCTTCCTGACGCTGGCGCAGACGGACAAGGGGCTGACCTGTTTCCTGCTGCCGCGACATCGTCCGGACGATACGCGCAATCAGTTCTACATCCAGCGCCTGAAAAACAAACTCGGCAACTGCTCCAACGCTTCCAGCGAAGTGGAGTTTCGCGGTGCCCTGGCGTGGATGGTCGGTGAAGAGGGGCGCGGCGTGCCGACGATCATCGAGATGGTCGCCATGACCCGTTTCGATTGCATGGTCGGCTCAAGTTCGTTGATGCGCCAGGCACTGACCCAGGCCAGCCATCATTGCGCCCACCGCAGCGTTGGCGGCAAGTTGCTCAGCGAACAGCCCTTGATGCAGAACGTGCTGGCCGACCTGGCGCTGGAAAGCGAGGCCGCCCTGGCCTTGAGCCTGCGCATGGGCCAGGCGCTGGATCATCTGGAAAACGCACGGGAAGCGAAGTTCGCCCGGCTGGTGACGGCGGTGGGCAAGTACTGGATCTGCAAACGCGCGCCGGCCATGATCAACGAAGCCGCCGAGTGCATGGGCGGCGCGGGATACGTCGAAGACAGCATCCTGCCACGCCTGTACCGCGAGGCGCCGGTGAACTCGACATGGGAAGGCTCCGGCAACGTGCAATGTCTCGATGTGCTGCGAGCCCTGTCCAAGGAGCCGGGTGTGCTCGATGCGCTGTTCAGCGAGTTGGGCGATGGTCATGGCGACAAACGCCTGGCCGCGCACATCAGCCAGCTGCAGAGCGCTTTCAAGGACACCAGCGACATTCAGTACCGTGCGCGGCAATTGACCGAGGATATTGCGCTTGGGTTACAGGCCAAGCTGTTGCTGGAGGCGGGGAACGCGGCGGTGAGTGATGGGTTTATCGCCAGTCGTCTGAAGGGTGGCGGCCGGGTTTACGGTGGGTTGCCGCGAGGAGTGGATGTGGAGGCGATAGTCGCCCGGTCCACCCCGCAAGGATTCTGAACTCAGGTTCACGAACACTACAAAACCATTGTGGGAGCGGGCTTGCTCGCGAAGGCGGACTGTCAGTCAACATCAATGTTGAATGGGACACCGCTTTCGCGAGCGAGCCCGCTCCCACAGGGTTCCCGTGAAGCGACGATACAGGCAAGATGAAGGCCTGCAAGTCAGAACACAGGATGCTGATCGTGACCGAAGCTTTTATTGTCGTTCAAACCGCCGAGCAAGCTGTAGACCGGCTTGCGCTCTTGCACAATCGTGCAACCACCGCGCTGAACCAGGCGCTCAAGCGTTATCTCAAGGATCGTGTCGAGCCGGACGCCGAACAACGGGCGATGTTTCGTTATCCCGAACTGCGTCTGACCTACCACTGCCAGGGCGAAGTCCCGCAGACCACGCGCGCCTACGCCAAGGTCCAGTTGCCGGGCACCTACAGCGTCACCGTCACCCATCCCGCCGCGTTCCGTAAATACCTGCTGGAGCAGCTCGTGCCGTTGATGCACGACTTCACCGTGACCGTAGAGGTCGGTGTCAGCCAGCAGAACATTCCTTATCCGTACGTGGTCGAGCAGGGCGATGAGTTGGCCGGTTCCGGTGTCACCGCCGCCGTGCTGGCGCGGGTGTTCCCGAGTACCGACCTGTCGGCGGCGACCGACGGTATTGCCGACGGTTTGTACGATTGGGAAAACACCGACCCGCTGCCATTGGCGCTGTTCGATGCCGCCCGGGTGGATTTTTCCCTGCGCCGCCTGGTGCATTACACCGGCAGCGACTGGCGGCATGTACAGCCGTGGATCCTGCTGACCAACTATCACCGATACGTCGACCAGTTCATCGTCCATGGCCTGGAGCAATTGCGCAACGACCCGCGCTTCGTGCGCATGGTGCTGCCGGGTAACGTGATCATCGAAAAGAGCATGGATCACGGCGAAGCCTCGGCGATTGCCGCTGGCGTGGTCTGGCATCGCTACCAGATGCCGGCCTACCACCTGATCGCCACTGACGGTCACGGCGTGACCCTGGTCAATATCGGCGTCGGTCCGTCCAACGCCAAGAACATCACTGACCACCTGGCGGTGCTGCGTCCGCATTGCTGGCTGATGATCGGCCACTGTGGTGGCCTGCGCCAGTCGCAGACCATTGGCGACTACGTGCTGGCTCACGCCTATATGCGCCGTGACGGCATTCTCGACCGGGTGGTGCCGCCGAACATTCCGATTCCGGCCTTGGCCGAAGTGCAGCTTGCGCTTCAGCAGGCAGCGGCCAACATCACCGGCGAGAAGGGCGACGAACTGAAAAAGCGCCTGCGCACCGGCACCGTACTGACTTACGACGATCGTAACTGGGAGCTGCGCTGGGCCCAGGAGCGGCCGCTGATCAACCTGTCCCGCGCGGTGGCGGTGGACATGGAAAGCGGCACGATCGCGGCCCAGGGTTATCGCTTGCGGGTACCTTACGGCACGCTGCTGTGCGTGTCGGACAAACCCCTGCACAGCGAGATCAAGTTGCCAGGTTCGGCCAACGCCTTCTACGAACGCGCGGTCAGCCAGCACTTGAAAATCGGCATCGAAGCCGTGGATCTGCTGCGCACCGAGCTCAACTCGTTGCACTCGCGCAAGCTGCGCAGCTTCGACGAGCCGCCATTCCGCTGATTTGGCGATGGTCATTTAACGGTCGGGCTACTAGCATTGGCAGCCCTGACCGTTAGATGTTTGTCCGCCATGTCCCGTCCGCCACGTCCTGTTTCCCGCCGCCCTGGCGCAAAGCCATCCCCCACAGCCCCGCGCCGTGTCGCCAAGGCGCCGCCGGCCGCGCCCAAGTTGATCCTGTTCAACAAGCCCTTCGATGTGCTGACGCAATTCAGCGATGCAGAAGGGCGCGCGACCCTCAAGGACTACATCGACATTCCGGGGATCTACCCCGCCGGACGGCTGGACCGCGACAGCGAAGGCCTGCTGCTGCTGACCAACGACGGCCAATTGCAGGCGCGCATCGCCGACCCGAAACACAAACTGGCCAAGACCTACTGGGTGCAGGTCGAAGGCGAGCCGAGCGCCGAGCAGTTGCAGCGCTTGCGTGACGGTGTCGAATTGAACGATGGCATGACCCTGCCTGCCGAGGCGCGGCAACTGGATGAGCCGCAGTTGTGGCCGCGCAACCCGCCGGTACGCTTTCGTAAAAGTGTGCCGACCTATTGGCTGGAGCTGGTGATTCGCGAAGGCCGCAACCGGCAGGTGCGCCGCATGACCGCGGCGGTCGGGTTGCCGACGTTGCGGCTGGTGCGGGTCAGGATCGGTGACTGGTCGATCGAGGGGCTCGATCAGGGCCAGTGGAAAGAGGTGCCGGCGCGCTTATAAAGTGCCAGTTTCGATCAGGCCGATCACCACGCTCTTGATGACGAATGCCGCCACGCCAAGCCCCAGCACGAAAAACAGGATGAACGAGCCGAACCGCCCGGCCTTGGACTTCTTCGCCAGATCCCAGACGATGAAACCCATGAAAATGATCAGGATGCTGACCAGGCCGGTCATCATCCACTCTTCAAAAACTGCAGGATCCATTGAACATCTCCGCGCGGGCGAGGCTGAAAGGGCGCGCGGAGTATACGCCAATGGACATTGGCTGGGAGTTGACCTGCGGCAGTGTGTCGCAGCTATTCGTCGCCTGTGCTGGCCCCTTCGCTGGCAAGCCAGCTCCTACAATGAATCTCCAGCGCAAATGAAACCCTGTAGGAGCTGGCTTGCCAGCGAAGGCGTCCTCAACTGCGCAGATGGGTCAAAGGCAATTCGGTGCTATTCAACACCTGGTTCAACACAAAACTCGAACGCACACTGGTCACCCCCTCAATCCGTGTCAGGTGCCCCAGCAGCAATTTCTGATAATGGTCCATGTCCGGCACCACCACCTTGAGTTGGTAATCGGCATCCATCCCGGTCACCAGGCTGCATTCCAGTACCTGCGGCAAGGTGCGGATGGCGGCTTCGAAGTTTTCGAAGCGCTCCGGCGTGTGCCGGTCCATGCCGATCAGTACGTACGCCGTCAGGCTCAAGCCGAGCATTTTGCGGTCGAGCAGGGCCACCTGGCGGGTAATGTAGCCATCGTCCTCCAGTTGCTTGACCCGCCGAGAGCAGGGTGAAGGCGACAGGCCGATGCGTTCGGCCAGCTCCTGGTTGGAAATGCGCGCGTCACGCTGCAATTCAGCCAGAATGCTCAGGTCGTATCGGTCGAGTTTGCTCATCAAACGGTCCCTTGTCATAACTATTGCGACAGATTATCTATCCGGGGTTAAAAATTGCGCAAGTGATGTTTATTTCAGCAATCTTCGCAATCCTCTGCCGGTGCTCCAGGCCTATTCTTATCACCAGAATCACTGCTCGGACAAACAGTCCAATGCGGCCCGCCGAATCAGGCCCGCCGCGGTCGCCACCCCCACAGGGGATGTGCTGGCCCCCGAGCTGCACACTGTCCAGAAGACGGCGTGAGGTGAGCCGACGTCAAAAGCGTCGAGCACGGACGAAGTTCTCAAGGGGAGGCCGACGGGTCTCCCCTTTTTCTTGCGCGCCATTTGCCGCCCGCCCTCAATAAATAAGTTGCGCGACTGATAACCTGTTGCAGAACCGGCCTGTGCATTTCCAGTCTTACGTACAGGCCCTGACCCGCATTGAGGAAAAGCATGAGATCGCGCATCTGGCGTTTGGCCGGTGTTGGTTTGTTATGTGTCAGTGTCAGCGCGCAATCGTTGGCCGACCAGCCGCAAAACCGCGGCCCTGATGGCGGACAACACGGGGGCGGCGGACATCAGGACAACGGCCAGAATCAAAATCCGCACAACAATAGCCAAGGGCAAAACCATCCAGCGCCGGATTACAACAGCCGGGTGCGCTCGCCGCCACCACCGCCGCAACTGCCGGCCAATGACCTGCCCATCCAGCCTCGACCGGACACGGTACAACAGACTCAGCCGCCGCGGCGTGGTTACTATCAGGACGAGCCGCGGCGCAACGATACCAACCAGCACTGGAATGGCTACATAGGCGCACCGTCCAATGACAGTAACCATTGGCAGGGTCGCCCCAGTGGCCACGGCAATGGATGGGGCCCCGGCCCGCAATATCGTCCGGGGCACGTGATCGACCGCTTCCCCGACCGCGACTACCGAGTGCCCTATGGGGGCCGGGATTACTACTACTCCGGCGGCTACTGGTATCGCCCGCAAGGTCCGCGTTATGTGGTGGTGCAGCCGCCGCGCGGGATTCGCATCCAGTATCTGCCCGATTACGCCCGTGAAGTCTGGATCGGTGGATCGTTGCTGTTCCTGGCGGCGGGGTCCTATTACGCCTATCAGGAAAGCACTCAGGATTACGTGGTGGTCGAGCCGCCCGGCCAACCGTTGGCGAGTGGCAATGGCTACGATGTGGAGGCCTATCCGGCCAGCGGCCAGTCACCGGAGCAGGTCAACCAGGATGGCTACGATTGCTACCGCTGGGCGGTCGAGCAGAGTGGTTTTGACCCGCGGGTCGATACTTATCAACCGGACCCGACGGTGGTGCAGACCTACCGCCAGGCCCAGGGCGGATGCCTGAGCAGTCGCGGTTATGGGGTTCAGTAGCAGCTACAAGCTACAAGCTACAAGCTACAAGCTTCAAGCAACAAGCTACAAGTCAGCGCTAAGCCTTCATCTTGTAGCTTCAAGCTTGGAGCTTGAAACTGCCTTTATCGGATCCGCGTGCACCAGCACTTCGGCCCGCGGGTAGGCGGCATGAATTGCATCGGCGGCCTGATCGCTGATGCCGTGGGCAACTGACAGGGTCAGCTCCCCCGGCAACTCCAGGTGCAACTGCACAAACCATTGGTTGCCGGAAATCCTTGTCCGCAAATCATGGGCACCCAACACCCCCGGCACGCTGCAGGCCAGTTCCAGCATGTGCTGGCTGACATCCGGCGGCAGCTCTTCGTCCATCAACACGGCAAAACTTTCCCTGGCAATCGTGATCGCGCTCCAGAGGATGTACGCGGCAATCCCCAGGCCGAACCAGGGGTCGACCCGATGCCAGCCAAACCCGGCGAGCACCAGCGCCACCAGGATGCTGCCATTGAGCAGCATGTCCGAACGGTAATGCAGGGAGTCGGCGCGCACGGCGTTGGAACCGGTGGCCTTGACTACTCGATGCTGCAACATCAGCAGCGCCAGGGTCAGGCCCAGCGAAAACACGATCACGCCGATGCTGATCCACGGTGCACCCACCGGTTCCGGATGCTTGAGCCGGTCCACTGCCTGTAGCGCAATCAACACCGCACTGCCGCCAATGAACAGCGCCTGGGCCATGCCTGCCAGCGACTCGGCCTTGCCATGTCCGTAACGATGGTCGTCATCGGCCGGGCGCAAGGCGTAGTGCACCGCCAGCAAGTTGAGCAGCGAGGTTACGCCGTCGAGTGCCGAGTCGGTCAACCCGGCGAGCATGCTCACCGACCCGCTCAGCCACCAGGCGATGGCTTTGGCGACGATCAGCGTGCAGGCCACCGCCACCGAGGCGCGGGTCGCCAGCCGCAGCAGGCGGGCATGTTCGTCGCTGGAGATCATGGGTGCGGATGTTCCTTGTCGTGCCCCGATTACGCGGCGGGTTGCAGGCCGAACATGGCCAGTTGCTGGGCGCTGCCCTTGGACTGGATCAGGCGTGGATCGTCCAGCGGCAAGCTGCGGCCCAGTTCACGCTGCAGAATAGACTGCAACTTGAGGTTATCGACCTTGCCGTCCGCGCCAATGGCGTCCTTGAGTTTTTCCGGATCGACCTGGGCCGTCTTGCCCGGTTCGAAGTAGATCGCACCCGTGGCGAAGTCCACGGCAAACGCGATCAGGCCGGGGATGATGTAGAACAGCAGGCCCACGGCATCGAGCACGGCAATGGCCGGGTCGATCTTGCCATCGATCTGGCCACGACGATCCGGATAGAAGATCGAACCGCAGGCAGTCAGTTGGGTCAGCAGGGTCGCGACCAGAACGCCGCCGATCAGGCGAAAGGGAACACGCATATGAAATCTCCTGGGTAATCTCAAAACGAAGCGTCGTCGATATGAATTAGGACCGCAACGAACACTGGGCAGTTCGCCGTTATACTCGCGCCTCTGTTTGGGAGCCAGCATGATTTCTTTGCCGATTGATGAAGTTTTACCTGCCCTGCGTGAAGCCCTGGCGACACGCCACGAAGCCGTGCTCGAAGCACCGCCCGGCGCCGGTAAGACCACCCGTGTGCCCCTGGCCTTGCTCAACGAGCCTTGGCTGGCCGGGCAGACCGTCCTGATGCTTGAACCGCGCCGTCTGGCCGCGCGGGCAGCGGCGGAGCGCCTGGCCAGTGAACTGGGCGAGAAGGTCGGCGAAACCGTGGGTTATCGCATTCGGCTCGACAGCAAGGTCGGCCCCAACACCCGTATCGAAGTGGTCACCGAAGGCATTCTCACCCGGCGTCTGCAGGACGATCCGGCGCTGGAGGGCGTGGGCCTGTTGATCTTCGACGAGTTCCACGAGCGCAGCCTCGACGCCGATCTGGCGCTGGCCCTGAGCCTCAATGGCCGAGAACTGTTCCGCGACGATCAGCCGCTCAAAATCCTCTTGATGTCGGCCACCCTGGAAGGCGAGCGGCTGGCCGGTTTGCTGGACGACGCGCCGATCCTGCGCAGCGAAGGCCGCATGTACCCGGTGGCGATGCGCTGGGGCCGGCCGTTCCAGGCCGGTGAATTCATTGAACCACGGCTGGTGCAGACCATCCTCGAAGCCTTGAACGATGAAAGCGGCAGCGTGCTGGTGTTCCTGCCGGGGCAGGCCGAGATCCGTCGCGTGCATCAACAACTGGCCGATGCGCTGGGCGATAGTCCTCAGGTCTTGCTCTGCCCGTTGCACGGCGAACTGGACCTCGCCGCGCAACGGGCGGCGATCGATCCGGCGCCGCCGGGCCAACGCAAAGTGGTGCTGGCCACCAACATCGCCGAGACCAGCCTGACCATCGACGGCGTGCGCGTGGTGATCGATGCAGGGTTGGCGCGGGTGCCGCGTTTCGACCCCGGCAGCGGCATGACCCGCCTCGACACCCAGCGCATTTCCAAGGCCAGCGCGACCCAGCGTGCGGGCCGGGCAGGGCGACTGGAACCGGGGGTGTGCTATCGCTTGTGGTCCCAGGATCAGCACGAACAATTGGCGGCTTATGGCAGTGCGGAAATACTCTCGGCGGATCTCGCCGGGCTGGCGCTGCAGCTGGCGCGTTGGGGCGTGACGCCGGGGCAGCTTGTTTGGCTTGATGTGCCGCCGACCGCCGCTTATGCACAGGCTCAGGACTTGCTGGTTCGTCTGGGCGCGTTGGATGGCGAAGCGCTGACCCGTCACGGTCAGGCCATGGCCGAACTGCCGGCGCACCCGCGCATCGCGCACTTGTTATTGCGAGGACAGGCGCTCGGCCTGGCCGACATGGCGTGCGATGTCGCGGCATTGCTTGGCGAGCGCGACATCTTGCGTGGCGCTGGCGCCGATTTGCACAGCCGCTTGGCCTTGCTGTCCGGCGAGCAGCGCGCCTCCCGGGGTACCCAGGGTGGCGTACAACGCGCCCGGCAACTGGCGCGGCAGTATCGCGGTTATCTGCGCGGCAAGGCATCGGAGCCGGTCAGCGACCTCGACCATCCGCGCTGGCTCGGGGCGTTACTGGCCTTGGCCTATCCCGACCGCGTCGCCCAGCAACGCCGTGCCGGCGGTGCCGAGTATCGCCTGGCCAACGGTCGTGCGGCGCTGTTTGCCGAAGCCGACAGCCTGATGAAGCAGCCGTGGCTGGTAATCGCCGACCTCGGCAGCCGCCAGGGCCAACGTGAAGAGCGGATCTATCTGGCGGCGGATTTCGATCCGGCGTTGTTCGACTCGGTACTGGCCGAACAGGTGCGTTGCGTCGATCAACTGGACTGGGATGAGCGCGAAGGCGTGCTGCGGGCCGAGCGCCAACGCAAGGTCGGTGAGCTCATTCTCAGCCGCGAACCGCTCACCGGCCTCGATGAAAGCGCCCGCAGCCAGGCATTGGTGAATCTGGTGCGGCGCAAAGGCCTGGAGCTGTTGCCGTGGACCCCGGAGTTGCGCCAGTGGCAGGCTCGAGTGGCGTTGTTGCGCCAGCTTGACCTGGGCGGCAAGGGCGAAAGCGATTGGCCGGATGTCAGCGACGCTGCGCTGCTGAACAACCTTGAGCACTGGCTGATGCCGTATCTGGGCAAAGTCTCGCGGCTCAGTCATTTCGCCAATCTCGACCTCTCGAGCATCGTTCACAACCTGTTGCCATGGCCAATGCCGCAACGGCTGGACGAGCTGGCGCCCCACCACTTGAGCGTACCATCGGGTTCATCGATTCGTCTGGACTACAGCGAACAGCCGCCGATCCTGGCGGTGCGCTTGCAGGAATTGTTCGGCCTGGCCGAAACCCCGCGCATCGCCGGTGGCCGGCAAGTGGTCAAGCTGCATTTGCTGTCCCCGGCGCGGCGGCCGGTGCAGGTGACCCAGGACCTCGCGAACTTCTGGCGCAGCACCTACGCCGAGGTGAAAAAAGACTTGAAGGGACGCTACCCGAAACATTACTGGCCGGACGACCCGCTGGTGGCCGAAGCCACGGCACGGATCAAGCCGCGCAAGCAATGACGCGGCACGCTACGGCGCGGCGGGCAGCAGGAACCGCGCAATCACCGGCAGGTGATCGGAGATGCGCAGGGTGTCGTCCTGCCGGACCATCGCCTCGACCCGTTTGATCCGCGGGCTGTAGAACAGATAGTCGACGGTCCGGTCCGGGCCGTTCAACCCGGCATCGTTCGGGTAATGGGTCAGCCAGCGCGCGCGGTCGATCCCGCCGGACTCGTTATTGGTGGGGATCATCGGGTACTTGTCCCACAACAGATGCAGGGCGCTGTCGGCGGAGTAGGGGGTGCGCTGTTCGTTGGGCAGGCGCTGGTATTGCCCCAGCGGCAGCAGGTTGAAGTCGCCACCGATCAGCCAGGGCGTGCCGCGGCTTTCGAACTTGTCGAGGACCTTGGCCACGGCCGCGACCTGTGCCTGCAGCGTCTCGTCAGGTTGGCTCGCACGGTCCAGATGGGTGTTGAGGACCGCGAGCTGGCCACCGTCGCTCAAGGGCAGGTACGTCACCAGCAAGGCGTTTTTCGGTTGGAACTGGCGGCTGATCGGATTGGCCGAAGTGATCGGCAATTGCAGGCGCTCGGCGTGCTCGATCTGATAGCGGCTCAGGGTCGCCAACTGCCGGCCGACGCTACCGAAAATATGCGGGTTGGGCACGAAGTCAGCCTTCCAGTCGAAGGCCTGGGCACTGCATGGGTAAAGGTCGGCGAGCCGCTCCTGCAACAGTTTGAGCTGGTTCTGGTAGTCGCTGGCCTTGGCGCCGTCATCGAGTTCCTGCAGCAGCACGACGTCCGGTTGCTCGTCACGAATCACGCGCGCCACTTCATCGAGGCTGAAGGCCATGTCTTCCGGCGTGGGGGAATCGTCGGTGCCGGCGGCCAGGTCATTCCAGAACACGTAACGCTTGCCCGCCAGGTACTGGACGTTCCAGGTCATGACCTTCAGTGCCTGACCCGGTGCCAGGGTTGGTGCGAGGGTGGGCGCCTGGGTGCAGCTGACTGGCGCTGTTTCCCGGGCCTCGGGGCGCCAGGTCAGGCTGTAGACCGCCACGCCGGTCAAGCCGATGACGATCAACAATCCCAGCAAGGTGTAGCGCAGCAGTCGGGTCATGGCTCGGCTTATCGCGTTACGGAAGTTGACCCCGAGCATACCCGACTGACGGGCGGTCGCCCACGGTCAACGTGGCCCATCGATTTTTTCCGGCACCTCGCTGATCAGCATGAACAGGCGGAACAGCACCACGCTGGTGAACAGCTGCAGGAAGCTGTGGGCGCTGTCGATCAGCAGCGAGATCACCGGGTTCTGCGGCTCGGGGTACGCTGCCAATGTGGCGCCCTTGAGCAGCCACAAGGGCCCCATCACACACAGGATGCACACCAGGATGCGCATGAAATGGCCGCGGGTCAGGCGCAGGCTTTCCTTCATGGCCTGCAAGGGCGCCAGACCGCGCAGCACCAGCAGGTACTCGCCGAAGGCCAGGGTCACCATCAGCCAGATGCCCGGCAGGAAGTACAGCGACAGGCCGAGCAGGATCAGCAGGGTGTTCAGGGCGGTCAGCAGGGCGAAACGCGGCCACAGATAAGCGGACCTCGACAGCAGCTCGCGATTGCTTGGCGATTCGCCACGGCTGCGGGCGTCGAGGAACAGGATCAGGGCGGCGGTGTACAGCGGATAGACCAGCAAGCCGACGATCACACTGATGCCCGGAAAACTGTCCGGCTCGGTGGAGCGGTCGACCACTTGTTGCAACAGGGCCTCGATGATCACCAACGGCAGGCACAGCTGCACGATCTGGCGCAGATTGCGTTTGAAGAAATACAAGGAGTCACGCAGTACATCGAACGGATTCATCAGTTGGTATCGCTGGTTGAAAGCAGTGGCCCACTTTAACCGATGAAACGCGGGAGGGCGCAAACGTAAACGTTCGGTAAAGGTCATTGAAACAACTTGTTTCAGCCTCCATTAAGGTCGGGCACCTTATCCTTTGAGGGTAAAGGCAACGATTTTCCCGGCAATCTACGAGGTCGCCATGAACAGCGAAGAACAAACCCTGATCGATGGACTGTTTTCCCGGCTGCTACAGGCCGAGGCGGACTCAGCCCCGCGCGACGCCCAGGCCGAGGCGCGGATCAAGGAACACCTGGTGCGCCAACCGGCGGCAGGTTATTTCATGACCCAGGCGATCCTGGTGCAAGAGGCGGCGATCAAGAGCCTCGACGGACAGAACAAACAACTGACGGCGCAAATCCAGCAATTGCAGGCCGAACTGCAACAGGCCAAGGCGCAAACATCCGCTCCGGCGCCGAGCAGCGGTGGCTTTTTGTCGAGCATCTTTGGTGGCGGCAGCCGTGATCCGCAGCCTGCGCCTGCGCAACCGGCGGCAACCAGTGGCGGCGGCTGGCGTGAGCCGGCGCGTCCGTCGTTCAACGCACAGCCGCCGCAGAACTTCGGTGCTGCTCCACAGCAGGGCTATGCACCCCAGCAACAGGCCCCAGCAGCGGCGGGCAGCGGCTTTCTCGGCGGTGCGCTGAAAACAGCGGCTGGTGTGGCGGGTGGCGTGATGCTGGCACAAGGTATCAGCAGCCTGTTCCACCACAACCAGCCAGCGCAGGAAGTCGTCGAAGTCATCAAGGAAGAACCGGCCCAGGTCAACGACCAGGGCAACACTGGCTGGGGCGATGACCAGCGCATGGCCGGCAATGATACCTACGGCAACGACCAGGGCGGTTTTGCCGACGCCGACTACAGCGATGACAGCTCATCGTTCTTCGGCGGTGACGACGACTCCTTCGTCTGATTCGCCATTCGTCCGGGGCGCTGCGGCGCTCCGGGCCGATTATTCGCGAAACTCACCTCTTGGCTGGCATACTGGGCGACTTTTCGGGCCTGGTGCCTGATCCTGCCTGCGCGTTAATGAGGTGTCCGGTGAAAAAAATCGCAGTGTTCGCCGATGTCCAGAACCTCTACTACACCGTGCGCCAGGCTTATGGTTGCCACTTCAACTATGCCGCGTTGTGGGCTGACATCAGCAAGCAGGGCGAGATCGTCGAGGCCTACGCCTACGCGATCGATCGTGGCGACAGCAAGCAGCAGCAGTTCCAGCAGATCCTGCGCAACCTCGGTTTCACCGTGAAGCTCAAGCCCTATATCCAGCGCAGCGACGGCTCGGCCAAGGGCGACTGGGACGTGGGCATCACCCTCGACATCATGGACGCGGCCGACCATGTCGATGAAGTGGTGCTGGCCTCTGGCGACGGTGATTTCGACATGCTGCTGGAGCGCATCATCAGCAAACACGGGGTGCAAGCGGTGGCCTACGGGGTGCCGGGCCTCACGGCCAACTCGCTGATCCGCGCCGCCAGCCGCTATGTGCCGATCGAAGGCGCGTTGCTGCTCAAGAATTGATTTTTACGGAGTTGAAACAGGTTTGGAACGCATAGCAGTCATCGACTTTGAAACCACCGGGATCTCTCCGAGCAGCAGCTGCCGGGCCACGGAAATTGCCGTGGTGATCCTCGAGCAAGGGCGCATCGTCGAGCGTTACCAGAGCCTGATGAACGCCGGCGTGCGCGTCCCGGGCTTCATCGAACAACTGACCGGTATCAGCAACGCCATGTTGCGCACTGCGCCTCCGGCGGAGCAGGTGATGAACGAGGTCAACGAGTTTGTCGGCACCACGCCACTGCTGGCGCACAACGCGGCATTCGACCAGAAGTTCTGGGACTTCGAGCTGGGGCGAATCAAACGCACGCGCTTGCAGAACTTTGCCTGCTCGCTCCTGCTGGCGCGTCGCCTGATGCCTGCGGCACCGAACCACAAACTCGGCACCCTCACCACCTTCGCCAACCTGCCCCACACCGGCAAGGCTCACCGGGCCATGGCCGATGCCGAGATGGCGGCCAACCTGCTGACGCACCTGGCCGGGGAGTTGCGGCAAAAGCACGGGTTGAGTGAGCTGTCCCATGATCTGCTGTGCAAGTTGCAGAAAGTGCCGGCAGCGAAAGTGGGTGAGCATCTCAAGCGCTATCGCTGATCCCGAGTCCTGCAAGTAACCCTTGTGGGAGCCAGCCTGCTGGCGATTACGGGGTGTCATTCAACCTCTTGGTTGGCTGATCCACCGCAATCGCCAGCAGGCTGGCTCCCACATTGAAATGGGTTGATGTCAGCCTTGTTTACCGTTGCCCTCGATATGCCCCAACGGCACACGCTTTTCGATGGCACTCGACAGCACAATCGACGTCTTGCTGAAACCAAACGTGGCAATCCGGTTGATCAACTCCTCCAGCTCCGGCATCGAACCCACCGCCGCCTGCATGATCACGCACGGATCGCCGGTCACCCGGTGGCATTCAGTCAGCTGCGGGATCTTGATCAGGTCGTCGTAGGCCTTCTGGTTGCCATGCTGGTTCAGGCGCAATTCGATCACGCACTGGATCGGCAGCCCGAGCTTGGCCATGTCGACTTTCGCCTGGTAACCGGTGATCACGCCGCTGGATTCGAGCTTGGCCACGCGTTCGGCCACGGCCGGGGCGGAGAGGTTGACCTTGCGCGCCAGGTCGGCATATGACGCGCGACCATTTTCCAGCAGGGCGCTGAGCAGCATGCGGTCATATTTGTCCACGGTCGAACTCCTGAAAATAACGGACTTTCGAAAACACGGTTTATAGCGCTGAACTCCGTGTTTTGAAAAGTGTACTGATGCTTTAAACAGGTTTTGTAACTTATTTTCCTGTGTAGGCCTTTCTAAAATAGCTGTTCACTTGTCCTGCCTGTGAGCTGCCCCCCATGCCTGGTCTACGTCGTTTTCCCTTGCCGTTAATCGCTGCCTTTTTCGCGTTGTACGTGATTTGGGGCTCGACCTACCTGGTGATCCGCATCGGTGTGGAGTACTGGCCGCCGTTGCTGTTGGCGGGGATTCGCTTCGTGATCGCCGGGACGCTGATGTATGCCTTCCTGCGCTGGCGCGGAGCGCCGGCCCCGACCTGGGCGCAATGGAAAGCCGCCGGGATCATCGGTGTGTTGCTGCTGGCTTGCGGTAACGGCGGTGTTAGCCTGGCTGAACACACGGGCGTGGCGTCCGGTGTCGCCGCGCTGGCCGTGGCGACGGTGCCGCTGTTCACCTTGCTCTGTGGATATTTCTGGGGCGCGCGTAATACCCGTCTCGAATGGGCCGGGATTGCGCTCGGCATGATCGGCATTGCCATGCTCAACCTGGGCTCCAACCTGCAATCGAGTCCGCTGGGTGCGGCGTTGCTGATCTTTGCCGCGGCCACCTGGGCGTTCGGCTCGGTGTGGAGCAAACACTTGCCGTTGCCTCAAGGCGCCATGGCCAGCGCCGTGGAAATGCTGGTGGGCGGCGTGGTGTTGCTGATCGGTAGTGCCGTGAGCGGTGAACGCCTGGAGCAGATGCCGCCCATCGAGGGCTGGGCGGCGCTGGCGTACCTGACCGTGTTCGGTTCGATCATTGCCTTCAATGCCTACATGTATCTGCTCAAGCATGTGCGTCCGGCGGCGGCCACCAGTTATGCCTACGTCAACCCGGCGGTGGCCGTGTTGCTGGGGATCGTGTTTGTCGGCGAAACCATCGGCATCGAGGAAGCGCTGGCCATGTTGGTGATCATCAGTGCCGTGGTGCTGATTGGCCTGCCGCAATGGCGCCGCACACCGGAACGGCCAGTGGTCAAGGCAGTGCCGACAGAATCCCGTGTGAATTAGGGTAAACTGCGCGGCATTGCACACTCCTTCTGCACAATCGCGCTGAATTTTCCTACGGTACTCCCATGACTTTCGCCACCCTTGGCCTGATCGAACCCTTGCTGCGCTCCCTTGAGACGCTCGGCTACCAGACTCCGACGCCGGTTCAGGCGCAAGCCATACCGGCGGTGCTGGCCGGTCGCGACCTGATGGCCGCCGCCCAGACCGGCACCGGCAAGACCGCCGGTTTCGCCTTGCCGCTTCTGCAGTTGCTGGCGATGGAAGGGCCGAAAGTCGCCGCCAACTCGGTGCGTGCGCTGATTCTGGTGCCGACCCGGGAGCTGGCCGAGCAGGTTCACGAAGCGGTGCGCCAATATGCCGAGAACCTGCCGCTGCGCACCTACGCGGTGTATGGCGGCGTCAGCATCAACCCGCAAATGATGAAGCTGCGTAGCGGTGTCGACCTGCTGGTGGCGACCCCGGGCCGTCTGCTCGACCTGTTCCGCCAGAACGCACTGAAGTTCAATCAGCTGCAAACCCTGGTGCTGGACGAAGCCGATCGCATGCTCGACCTGGGTTTCTCCGAGGAACTGGCGAATATCTACAAGGCGTTGCCGAAGAAGCGCCAGACCCTGCTGTTCTCCGCCACCTTCTCCGACGACATCCGCCTGCTGGCCGGGCAAATGCTCAATGATCCGCTGAGCATCGAAGTCAGCCCGCGCAACGTCGCCGCCAATACGGTCAAGCAGTGGATCGTGACGGTGGACAAGAAGCGCAAGCCGGAGCTGTTCGTGCACCTGATGCGCAAGGGCAAGTGGAAGCAGGTACTGGTGTTCGCCAAGACCCGCAACGGCGTGGACGCGCTGGTGGAAAAACTCCAGGGCCTGGGCATCAACGCCGACGGCATTCACGGTGACAAACCCCAGGCGACCCGTCAGCGCGCGCTGGACCGCTTCAAGCTCAGCGAAGTGCAGATCCTCGTTGCCACCGACGTCGCGGCCCGAGGCCTGGATATTGAAGACTTGCCACTGGTGGTCAACTTCGACTTGCCGATCGTGGCCGAGGATTACATCCACCGCATCGGTCGTACCGGGCGCGCGGGGGCGACCGGCGAGGCGATTTCCCTGGTGTGCGCCGATGAAGTGAATCTGCTGTCGGCCATCGAGATGTTGACCCGCCAGACGCTCAAGCGTCAGAACGAGCCGGACTTCGAGCCTGAGCATCGCGTGCCGGACACCGATGCCAGTGGCCAGGTGGTCAAGAAGCCGAAGAAACCGAAGAAGCCCAAGGCTTCGGGTGGTGGCGGCAAGCGCAATCTGGGCAAGTGGGTGGACAGCGGAGAGGTTGCGCCGGCGGAGCCTTCGATAAAACCTGTGCGCAAAGTTCCGGTGTTCAATACTGGGCCGCGTAAGCGCAAACCTTGATTAGCGGCGGCGTCTGTTAGGCCGTCATCGCCAGCAGGCTGGCTCCCACAGTGGACCTGTGTCGTACACAAATATTGTGTTCACAGAAGATCAATGTGGGAGCTAGCCTGCTGGCGATGGCGGCGCCGCGGTCTTCAGCCCTTGCGCCGCAACCACTCCACCATCCCCAACCCCGCTGCACGCCCACTGGCGAAACACGCGGTCAGCAGATAGCCACCCGTTGGCGCTTCCCAATCGAGCATTTCCCCAGCGCAAAACACCCCAGGCATTTGCTTGAGCATCAACCGCTCATCCATCGCCTCGAACAACACACCGCCGGCACTGCTGATGGCCTCATCCAGCGGTCGGGTTTTCACCAGTGTCATCGGCAACGCCTTGATCGCCTTGGCCAGCAATGCCATGTCGATAAAGGTGTCGGCAGATGTCAGCTCTCGCAACAGTGCCGCTTTCACCCCATCGATACCCAACTGGCTATGCAGATGCTTGGCCATCGAGCGTGATCCCCGTGGCTTGCTCAAGGCAGCCTGGACTTTATCCACAGGTCGTCCGGGCAGAAGATCGAGATGAACGGTCGCCGAACCGTACTGGTTGATGGCTTCACGGATCGGTGCCGACAAGGCGTAGATCAAGCTGCCTTCAATCCCCGTGGCGGTAATCACACATTCACCGAGCCGCGGCACGTCGTCGTTGAGGCCGATGGCGATGTTTTTCAGCGGTGCGCCGGCGAATTTGCTGATCATCAAATCGCTCCAGGCCTGCACCTCGAAACCGCAATTACTCGGTTGCAGCGGCGCGAGTCCTACACCCTTTTGCTCCAGTGGCAGCATCCACGCGCCGTCCGAACCCAGGCGTGACCAACTGCCGCCGCCGAGGGCCAGCAACGTTGCATCAGGCGTTAAGGTTTTTTCACCTTCGGGGCTCGACACTTTCAGGCTGCCATCGGCATTCCAGCCGAGCCATCGATGGCGGGTGTGGATAACCACGCCACTGTCGCGCAGGCGCTTGAGCCAGGCGCGCAGCAGGGGCGCGGCCTTCATGTCGGTGGGAAAGACCCGCCCGGAACTGCCGACAAAGGTGTCGATGCCCAGGCCATGTATCCACTGGCATAACGCATCGGCACCGAAGGCGCGCAACAGCGGAGCAATCTGCGGTGCCCGTTCGGCGTAACGCGAAAGGAACGCCGGGTAGGCCTCGGAGTGGGTGATGTTCATGCCGCCAACGCCGGCCAGGAGGAATTTTCGCCCCACTGAAGGCATGCCGTCGTACAGGTCGACCTTGATCCCGGCCTGGCTCAAGACTTCAGCCGCCATCAGGCCGGCGGGGCCGCCGCCGATGATGGCAACAGATGAAGGGGAGGAGGCGGAGTGCTGGGTCATGGCGTGCGCTGCGGTTCTGCGGAAGAGGGCGTGCATTCTATCAGCCCCATCCCCTGTAGGAGCGAGCTTGCTCGCGATGGACGTTAACGATGACGCGCTCATCCTGAATTTATGCGGTGCCCTTGAGTCCATCGCGAGCAAGCTCGCTCCTACAGGGTTCAGAGGTCTATTCAGTGGCTGGTTAAAAAATAATCACTTCTCTGTAGCCTGCAGGTGACATGGGCTGCAGTCCCTTTCACTCAGGTTATCCACAGGCAGTTCCACAGGCATTGTGGGTAAAGCATCCACAACTCAGTGACAGCCTGATGACTGCCAGACCCGTTGGGCGCTGTGATGGAGGATGCCGTGACGGCGGGCGAGGGCCCGGCGGTCCTTGCTGTAGCCGCCGCCAATCACGCCGACAACGGGAATGTCCCGACCCAGGCAATGGCGCATGACGGCTTCATCGCGGGCGGCGACGCCTTCGTCTGTCAGCTTCAGGTAACCGAGCGCGTCGTCCTTGTGCACATCGACACCCGCGTCGTACAGCACCAGGTCCGGCTGATAGAGGGGCAAGAGGTAGTTGAGCGCATCGTCCACCACCTTCAGGTAATCGGCATCGCCCATGCCGTTGGGGAGCGGGATGTCCCAGTCACTTTCGGCTTTGCGTGCAGGAAAGTTCTTCTCGCAGTGCAGGGAAACGGTCACGGCTTCCGGCGTGTTGTGCAGGATACGTGCAGTCCCGTCGCCCTGATGCACATCGCAGTCGAAGATCAGCACCCTGTTCACCCGACCACTCTCCAGCAGGAAATGGCTGATCACCGCCAGGTCGTTGAAGATGCAGAAACCGGCGGGGAAATCGTAATGCGCATGGTGCGTGCCGCCCGCCAGGTGGCAGGCAAGGCCATGCTCCAGCGCCTGCTCCGCCGCCAGCAGCGAACCGCCGACTGCCCGCACCGTGCGCCGGGCCAGGGCTTCGCTCCAGGGCAGGCCGAGGCGGCGCTGGTCCTCGCGGGACAAATCGCCACTCATGTAGCGCTCGATATACGAAGGGTCATGGGCGAGGGCGAGAATCTGCGGCGGGCACAACTGTGGGCGCAGCAGGTCGGCGTCGCGAGTCAGGCCGCTGTCCACCAGGTGATCGCGCAGCAGACGAAACTTGTCCATGGGGAAGCGGTGATCCGCCGGGAACTCGGGACTGTAGTCTTCGTGGTAGATCAGCGGCAGCGGCATGATGATTTCGTTTCGGAATGAGTGAAGGATCCTACCAGCGTTGTAGACTGGCAGCATGGAATTGGGGGAGGGGGACGATGGAGCCGATACTGGAACTGGCGAGCGCGCGATTGCTGTTGCGGCAGTGGCATGATGGCGACTTGGCGGAATTTGCCGCGATGTGCGCCAATCCACAGGTCATGCGTTATTTTCCGACGCCCTTGAGCCGATCTGAAAGTGCATCGATGATTGACAGGGTTCGCGAGCACTTTGTCGAGCATGGCTTTGGCCTCTGGGCGCTGGAGCGCAAGGACACCGGACAGTTCATCGGTTTTACCGGTCTGGGCGTGGTCGGTTTCGACGCGCCTTTCACTCCCGCCATTGAAATCGGCTGGCGCCTGGCGCGCGAGCACTGGGGCCTGGGGTATGCCAACGAAGCGGCATGGACCGCTCTGCGCTGCGGCTTTGATCGCCTGGTGTTGAACGAGGTCGTGTCCTTTACCGCGGTCAGCAACCTGCCGTCGCAGAAAGTCATGCAGGCGATCGGCATGCATCACGATCCGGCCGATGACTTCGATCATCCCAGGCTGGCCCTCGATCATCCCCTGCGTCGCCACGTGCTGTACCGCATCAGCCGTGAACAATGGCTGCAAACCTTGCATGGATAACCTGCCACGGACGTTTACAATGGCCCCCATGTTGGCACCGGCCAGAAATTGAATCGACCGACGCAGCCAGGACTGCGCGGCATTGCGTTGTGTGAGGAGAGTCTGAATGAGCCAAGTGTTGGATGATCTGGTCGACCTGCTGAGCCTGGAACCGATCGAAGAAAACCTGTTCCGTGGCCGCAGCCAGGACCTGGGCTTTCGTCAGCTGTTCGGCGGCCAGGTGCTCGGCCAGTCGCTGTCGGCGGCCAGTCAGACCGTTGAGGAGGCGCGTCATGTGCATTCGATGCATGGCTATTTCCTGCGTCCGGGCGATGCCAAGTTGCCGGTGGTGTATTCCGTTGACCGGGTGCGCGACGGTGGCAGTTTCAGCACGCGGCGGGTGACGGCGATCCAGAAGGGCCAGCCGATCTTCACCTGCAGCGCCTCGTTCCAGTACGACGAAGCAGGTTTCCAGCACCAGAGCGAAATGCCGCAAGTGGTCGGACCGGAAAACCTGCCATCGGAACTGGAACTGACCCAGCAGCGCGCTCACCTGATTCCCGAGCACATGCGTGAAAAATTGCTGTGCCCGAAACCGATCGAATTCCGGCCCGTCACCGAGGAAGATCCCTACAACCCGAAAGCCAGCGATCCGGTCAAATACGTCTGGTTTCGCGCCGACGGCGCCATGGCCGACGCCCCGGCCTTGCACAAGTATCTGCTGGCCTACGCTTCGGACTTCGGTCTGCTGACCACCTCGATGCTGCCCCACGGCAAATCGGTCTGGCACAAGGACATGCAGGTTGCCAGCCTCGATCACGCGTTGTGGTTCCACGCCGACCTGCGCGCCGATGACTGGTTGCTGTATGCGATGGACAGCCCGTGGGCCGGCAATTCCCGCGGCTTCACCCGTGGCAGCGTGTTCAACCGCGCCGGGCAACTGGTGGCTTCGGTCACTCAGGAAGGCCTGATTCGCCATCGCAAGGATTGGGCATGAGCCTGGCCGAGGTGCGCCATTGGGTGTTCGACATGGACGGCACCCTGACGGTGGCGGTGCATGATTTCGCGGCGATTCGCGTAGCGTTGGCGATCCCGCCTGAAGACGACATCCTCACGCATCTGGCGGCACTGCCCGCCGAAGAAGCCAGTGCCAAACACGCCTGGCTGCTCGAGCACGAACGCGATCTGGCGCTGGGCTCGAAACCGGCACCGGGGGCGGTGGAGCTGGTGCGTGAATTGGCTGGCCGCGGGTATCGCCTGGGGATCCTCACGCGCAATGCTCGCGAACTCGCGCATGTCACGCTGGAGGCTATCGGCCTGGCTGACTGCTTCGCCGTGGAGGATGTGCTGGGCCGCGATGAAGCGCCACCCAAGCCCCATCCTGGTGGATTGCTGAAGCTGGCCGAAGCCTGGAAGGTGTCGGCCAGCGAGATGGTGATGGTCGGTGATTACCGGTTTGACCTTGATTGCGGTCGCGCGGCAGGAGCGCGGACGGTGTTGGTCAACCTGCCGGATAATCCGTGGCCTGAGCTGACCGATTGGCATGCGGCGGATTGTGTCGCCTTGCGGCAGATGCTCTTGGCTTGATTTGTTGAGAGCAAAAGATCGCAGCCTGCGGCAGCCCTACAGGGGAATTTCGGTTACGGGAACAACGCCTGTTGTCCTTGCGGTGATGTAAACATTCCGTCCCCGTTATGCCCGACCCCGGGCACTTCAATCAGTTGCTGCTGCAACCCCTGGGGTTGCAGGCGCTTCAGATAATTGAAGTAGTAGCGCCCGCGGGCCAATCGATTCGGACCCTGGGCCTTTGCCTCACAGCTTTTGTCCAAGGCTGGATGATTGGGATCGACGTCCTGCTGCCCCAGCAGATAAACGATGTTGCGCTTGAGGTACTTTTCCTGCAGCAGGGCGGCAGTTTGTCCTTCTGCGTAGGCAGGCATATCCGTCAGCCCGTACTTCCAGCGGTTGAATTGCGGACAGCCTGCATGATTGAAGGCCACTGGCCGACGCTCATCGAAATAGGTGTAGGAAGAGGGGTTGGCGACGACATAGCGCAGCTGCACACCGGCGGCTTCCAGGGCCGACTTGTCGTGACCCAGCAGGGCGTAGCGCTGAACCACCTGAGCGCCTCCCGAGTGACCGGCAATGACGATGTGCTTCAAATCCGGAAACTGCTGACGATCACCCAGGCGAGCGATGATTTCGTCCAGCGCGTCGTAGGAACTCAGGCGAAAGGGTGCGGTGGATTCACCGCCAGCCATCCACTCATTGCCCTGCCAGCGCAGGACGGTGTCCGCCACTGGATGCTGCGCAACGTCGGTTTCATTGAGAAACTGCGGGGCGATCACCAGGGTCGTAGCGCTTTGCCCGGCCAGTTCGGCCGCGCGCGTACCACTCTGCAGATACGTTTGCGCATTGCGCAAGCGACCATGGACGATGATCAATACCCGCTCGATTTTTGCCGGGGCACGGCTGATGCCCACCGCGATTTCACCGGATTTCAACAGCAGGCGCCCGGGGCTGAGTTCCTTGACCGCGTGCTCGGCGGCCTGGGACGTTGCGCATGTGAACAGTACGACTAACCACCACTTCTTCATCTACAGATTTTTCGCCGCAAAGGTATCGCACTGGCCAACCTGGCCCTGGGCGAATCCGGTTTTGAACCAGCGCACCCGTTGCGCTGACGTACCATGGGTAAACGAGTCCGGCACCACGCGGCCCTGACCCTGTTGCTGCAAGCGATCGTCGCCAATGGCGTTCGCCGCGTTCAATGCTTCTTCAATGTCGCCCGGCTCCAGCCAGTTCAGGCGCTTCTGCGCGTTGTTGGCCCAGACCCCGGCCAGGCAGTCCGCTTGCAGCTCCTGGCGCACCAGCAAGCCGCCATCGCCTTCCATCTGCCGGCCTTGCTGGCGGGCGACCTGCATCTTCGCCGAAACGCCGAGCAAGGTTTGAACATGGTGTCCGACTTCGTGAGCGATCACGTAGGCCTGGGCGAAATCGCCCGCGGCCGCAAAGCGTTGGGACATCTCCTGGAAGAAGCCCATGTCCAGATAGACCTTCTGGTCTGCGGGGCAATAGAAGGGGCCGGTCGCCGAGGTTGCCAGCCCGCAGGCCGAATTGACCCGGTTGCTGAACAGCACCAGGGTCGGATCCTTGTACTGCCGGTCCGCCTGCTGGAAAATCTGCCGCCAGGTGTCCTCGGTATCACCGAGGATCGAGCGGACGAACTCGGCCCCTTCGTCATTGGCCGGTGGCGCCTTGCGCGTCTGTGACGTGGTCGGCGCCGATTGTTCACTCATCTGCCCGGTCAATTGTCCGAGGATCTGCAGCGGGTCCTGGCCGGTGATCCAGCCGATGCCGACGATCAGCAGGATCGCCGTCAGGCTCAGGCCCTTGCCGCCACCAAAACGCATCCCGCCGCCACCGCCGCCGACATCATCGCCACGGGCATCGACCACGTTGTCGCTGCGTCGGCCTTTTTTCCATAGCATGTGGGAATCCTCTGATGTTGCGGGTAAAGAACCGTGGGATGAGTGTTGCTGCAGAGTAGGAGCGGCGCCAGTCCGGTCGTCAGACAGCCGGGAGCGGCAGCGGTTCTATCAGGCGGCGACATTAGGGGCTTCATTGACGGGCGGGTATCACAGGACATCGGCAGTGAAGGTGTCACAGGTCTCTGGCAGGCCCGAGGCAAATCCTGTCTTGAACCAGTTCACGCGCTGGCGGGAAGTACCGTGGCTGAATGTCTCCGGTCGAACCTTGGCATTTCGCGAAGCTTGCAGTTGGTCGTCACCGAACATTGCCGCGGCATGCAGGGCGGCTTCGATATCACCCGGCTCCATCCAGTCCAGGCGCTGTTGCGCATGGTGCGCCCAGACTCCGGCCAGGCAATCGGCCTGCAACTCCGCACGGACCTCCAGTCCGCCATCGCCGCTGACCGGTTGTTGTTCGAGCAAGGCTTTTTCGAAAGGTTCGGACAGTCCCAGTTCAAGCTGCACGTGATGCCCGATTTCGTGCGCGATGATATAAGCCCGCGCGAAGTCACCGACCACTGCAAACTGCTGCTCCAGTTTGTTGAAAAAGCCGAGGTCGAGATACACCTGTTGATTGCTCGGGCAATAGAACGGGCCACTGCTGGAGCTGGCGAAACCACAGCCGGAGACCACGCCGTTTTCGAACAGCGTCAAGGTGGGTAGCGGGTAGTCTCGGCCCATTTGCGCAAACAGTTGTTGCCAGGTGTCTTCGGTATCGCCCAGCACCGACTGGACAAACATCAGCTGCAGATCTTCTTCAGGCTCGACCGATGGTTGAGGGAGGGGGTGGTTCAGGGTGTACGAGGGCGCGGGCGCAATGACGTCCGCTGGCGTGTCCAGTGTCGAATAGAGTCCTGCGCCGGCCAGGGCGACGGCGGCCAGTCCGGCAGCCAGTGTTGTCCCTGTAAGTGTGCGGGCATCCTTGCCCTGGCGAGTGTCGTTCACGTTTTTGCTGCGTCTTGCCTTGTTCCATAGCATGTTGGCGGTCTCTCATAGATGGGTGGGGCGTGTAGCGCCGGGTCTATGAATAACCGCACTGGCCAAGGCGTGTGGGTGAAATGTGTAAGGTTTGGTAAGCCACAGTCATTGCGACGGGTGTCGCACATCAAAAGTGGCCTTTTCGCGGTTATCGATCGAACGCGTCCCACACGGGCGCAAAGTCCGGACTGACTTGCCTCTCACGCTTGGACAAGCCGGCAATCAGCGCACGATCCTGATCATCCAGATTGACTGCGAACGCTTCCAGGTTGGCTATTTGGTTGGCCTTGCTGCTGGCCTTGGGGATGGCGGCCACGTTCGGTTGATCCAGCAGCCACTTGAGTGCGACCTGGGTCGGCAGTACTCCGTGTCTGGCAGCAATTTGCTGGATAGCCGGAACATCCGAGACCTTGTTGCGTGCCAGCGGCGAATAAGCTGTCAGTGCCAGGTCATTTTGACGGGCGTAGTCCAGCAGTGCGTTTTGTCCGAGCAGCACGTGGTATTCCACCTGAATGGCTGACAGCGGTGCGCCCAGTTCCTCGACCACTTTGCGCAGCAGGGGCAGCGGGAAATTCGCCACGCCGATGTTGCGCGCCAACCCCTGTTCCTTGAAGGACACCAGGGTTTCGATCGTGCGCGGCAAGTCCCAATCGGTGCCGGGCCAGTGGATCATGAAGAGGTCAATGTAATCGCTGTGCAGAGCCTTGAGGCTGCGGTCCATGGAATGGCGCATGGCATCGGGTTGCAGCTGGTCCCACCAGACTTTGCTGGTGACGTGGATCTGTTCACGGGGTGTGGGGCTATTCAACAGTGCCTGACCGACAGCGTCCTCATTGTTGTAGGCCGCAGCGGTATCGACGTGGCGATAACCCAGTGCCAGGGCCTGTTCCACGGCCCGGGTGCATTCTTCACCGAGCATTGGCCAGGTGCCGAGGCCGAGCTTGGGCATGTTCAAGCCCTGTGCGTTAACGATGTGTTGCATGGTCGATCTCCTTTTCATAAGCGCTGATGCCGGCGATATGGCGTGCGGCGATGTAGCCGAATGTCAGCGCCGGCCCCAGGTTGATGCCGCCGGCAGGGTAGTGGCCGCCCATGATGCTGGCCATGTCGGCTCCCGCCGCATACAGGCCGCTGATGGCCTGCCCCGAGTCGTCGAGGACCTGGGCGTGTTGATTGACCTTGAGTCCGGCAAAGGTGCCGAAACAGCCCGGTTCGACTTTCACGGCATAGAACGGACCTTGTTCGATGGGTGCGACGCAGGGGTTGGGCTGTTGGCGCGCATCCCCCTGTTTGCGGTTGTAGGGCGTTGATCCGCGGCCGAACTGTGGGTCCTGGCCGTTTTGGGCGTGCCGGTTGTAGTCCGACACGGTGGTGCACAAGCCGATCGGGTCGATGCCGCAGGCTTGGGCCAATTCTTCCAGGGTGTTGCCGGTTTTCAGATAACCGCTGCGGATAAAGGACGATAGCGGTACCGGAAACGGCCGGGAAATACCCAGGCCATAACGTCGCTGGAAGCCATGGCTGCAGATCAGCCAGGACGCCACTTCTTCGCCGGGCGGGGCGCTGGCGACCATGGCCGTCACATAGTCGTAGTAGCCGTTGGCTTCGTTGACGAAGCGCTGGCCATTGCTCAGCACGCCGATGATCCCCGGCTTGCCGCGTTCGATGATGTGCGGGAAGTGGCCGCTGCTGCCATCGCGATAGGGCACGCGTGACACCGGTGCCCAGGCCACAGGCGATGCCTGGTTGGTGTCGACCCGGGCGCCGACGCTCTCGCCCAGTCGCAGGCCATCGCCGGACACGCCGAGGGGCGGCAGTGCCAGGTGTTCGTGTCCGGTCGGTGTGCGGGGGAACAAGGCCTTACGCCGTTCGATGTCATTGGCGAAACCGCCGGCCGCGAGCACCACCGCCCTGCGTGCCTTGATGCGGATCGAACCTTTGCCGGTGCGAACGACCGCGCCCTTTACCTGATTGTTCTCGTGCAGCAACTCGGTAACCGGTGCCGACTCCCACAGCAACACGCCAAGATCATCGGCGGATTTCGCCAGGCGCGCCACCAGCGCCACGCCGTTGACCAGCTGCATCGCCCGGCCATGCACGGCGAGGTCGAACAGATGGCGAGTGAAACGCCGGGTAACGTGCCAGGCCGCCGACAACGAGCGGGTCAGGTTGAGAAACGCGGTGAGGTCGGCGCCCGCCATGATCGGCATGCCCATGAAGGCTGTTTCGCGCATGGTTTTGCGCAGACGCTTGAGCAGCTTGCCGACGTTGCGCGCGTCATAGGGCGCGGCGATCACCGAACGCCCACCGGTGCCGGCCCCCGGCGTGTCGCCATGAATGTCGGCGATCGCATTGCCGTCGGCAAATTGCAACGAAGTGTGTTGTTCGAAGAACGCCACCATGCGCGGAGCGGCCTCGAGGAAGGCATCGATCATTGCCGGGTCATACCGGTCGCCCAGTTCGTGTTTCAAGTAAGTGCGTGGCAGTTCAACTTCCTCGACGATACCGGCTCGTCGGGCCAGGGGGTTGCACGGTACCCAGGCCCAGCCGCCGGACCAGGCGGTGGCACCGCCCAATACCGGGTCTTTTTCCACCACTATCACCTTCAGGCCATGCCATGCCGCCGTCACGGCCGTTGCCAGTCCGGCCGCACCGGAGCCGACGATCAGCACATCGCAATCGATGTCGGGAAGGGGTTGGGCAGGCATTGATTGAACTCCGCTGTTTATTATTGTGGAATCTGGTTCCAGAAAATATATGAGGGCCGCAGAGAGCCGGCAAGTCGATGCTGAGTAAAGCGGGCGGTTATCGGACAGTCAGTTCCAGATTTCGCATTCCTCAGGTTGTCTTCTAGAATCGAGCAAATTTTGCGTGGATACCCCCATGGCCGGCAGTCAGATCGAACGTGTTTTCAGTGTGCTTGAAAGCCTCACCAGCGACCCTCGCGGCCTGCCGATGCAGGTGCTGGCAGAGCAATTGGACATCCCCAAGAGTGCCACCCACCGCTTGCTGGTTGAGCTGATCCGGCTCGGCTATGTGCGCCAGAATCCGGAGAACTTGCGTTATCACCTGTCGACCCGGCTGGTGGCGATGGGCTTCCGTTATCTGTCGAGCAGCGGTGCGGATATCGTGCAGCCGGTGCTCGACCGGTTGGCTCAGGAAACCGGCGAACTGGTGCGCCTGGGGGTCATCGAAGGCGAGCGCCAGACCTGGATTGCCAAGTCGCAGGGGGCTCGTTCCGGTCTGCGTTACGACCCGGACATGGGGCGGGATGCGCCGCTGTTCTACACCGCCTCCGGTCATGCCTGGCTGGCTTGCATGAGCGATGCCGAAGCCTTGTCGCTGGTGGAGCGCCAGGCGGCGGATCGGCCATTGGAGCTGGGCCCGAATGCCCCCAGGTCCAACATTGAATTGCTTGAACGGTTGCGCCTGGCACGGGAGCAGGGCTACGCCTGTGTCGAGGAAAGTTCGGCGGTGGGTACCTCGGCGATTGCCGCGGTGGTGCGACATCCCGGTGATGGACGGGTGATCGGCGTGCTCAGCATCGCCGGGCCGAGTGCGCGGCTGCCGGGGGCGCGGCTGCATGAACTGGCGCCGTTGTTGTTGGCGTTTACCGATGAGTTGTCGGCGGCGAGTCTGGCGTCAGAGCTATTTCCCTGAGGCCTGTACAATCCCTGTGGGAGCGGGCTTGCTCGCGAATGCGGTGTGTCATGCAACGGAAATGTTGATTGATACACCCTCTTCGCGAGCAAGCCCGCTCCCACATTTGGCTGGCGTTGAGCTTGCCAAAGCTGTGCGCTGTTCGAACACTTTCAATGCGTGCTTGTGTAAGAATCTGGAACCAGGTTCTAAATTGTTGATTCCAACAATAACACAAGAGGACCGCACCTTGAGTTCACCATTGCGTATAGCCCTGATCGGCACTGGCAACATGGGCCAGCAGCATTACCAGCAGTTGAAAACCCTGACTGAAGCGACCTTGTGCGCCGTGGCCGACCCTGGCCCGCAAGCGCCGGGCCTCGCGAGAGAATGGGGAGTAGGGTATTTCGCCGATCATCGTCAGATGCTGGAGCAGGCAAAGCCGGAGGCGGTCATTATCGCCAACCCGAATACGCTGCACGTCAGCACCGCGCTCGATTGCCTGGCTGCCGGGTTACCAGTGTTGCTGGAAAAGCCGGTGGGTGTGCACCTGGATGAGGCCCGGGAGTTGGTGGCTGCCTCGAAGTCGAGCGGCGTTCCCGTGCTGGTCGGCCATCATCGACGCCACAACCCGTTGATCGTCCGCGCCCATGAACTTGTCCACAGCGGCGCGTTGGGCCGGTTGAGCACCGTCACCGCACTCTGGCAATTGCGCAAACCCGACAGTTATTTCGAAACGGCCTGGCGCCGCGAGCCCGGTGCGGGCATGTTGTTGACCAACTTGATCCACGACCTCGATCTGCTCCGGCATCTGTGCGGCGAAGTGCGCCAGGTGCAGGCCATCACCAGCAACGCCGTGCGCGGGTTTGCCAACGAGGATTGCGCGGCCGTGCTGCTGCAATTCGACAACGGTGCGCTGGGCAGCCTGACCGGGTCCGATGCGGTGGCAGCGCCCTGGAGTTGGGAGTTGGGCTCCGGAGAGAACCCGGTGTATCCACGCCAGGCCGACCAGCCGTGCTATTTGCTGGCGGGAACCGCCGGGGCGCTCAGTATCCCGCAGCTCAAGCACTGGCACTACACGCAAGCCGACGGTGGCTGGCATCAACCCCTGGCGTCGACGAACGAGCCTTTCAGTGTCGAACCCGCGCTGCGCTTGCAGTTGCAGCACTTCGTGCGCGTGGCGCGTGGGCAGGTCGAGCCGCTGGTCAGCGCCGCTGACGCAGCCCGCACCCTGGCGCTGGTCGAGGCGATTCGCCAGGCCGCTGAAACCGGGCGCGCCTGCGCACCGGCCCTGATCGAGGATTGAGCATGAGTGAACGAATCTTTTCCCTGGCCAGTCTTACCGTGCTGGAGTTGTCACCACCGGACATGGTCGAGGTCGCGGCGCGGGCCGGTTACAGCCATGTTGGCTTGCGCCTGGTGCCGGCGACGCCGCAGGAACACCATTTCGCGCTGGTGGCGGATGGCGATCTGCGGCGCCAGACCCTGGCGCGTCTGCGTGACACCGGCATTCGTGTCCTGGATGTGGAAATCCTGCGGCTGAAACCGGACACCCTGGTGGCCGATTTCGAGCAAGTGCTGGCGGTGGGCGCCGAATTCGGTGCCACTGAATTGCTGGTGGCCGGCAACGATCCTGACGAGCAGCGAATGACCGAGAATTTCGCCAGGCTGTGTGATCTGGCGGCGCCTTACGGGCTGCACCCGCACCTGGAGTTCATGCCCTGGACCGACGCGCGCGATCTGCAGCAAGCCGTGCGCATCGTCGAAAGGGCGGGGCGTGAAAATGCGGCGGTGCTGGTCGACGCCTTTCACTTCGATCGCTCCGGGTCGCGGCTGGAAGATCTGGCCAGGGTTGCCCCCTCGCGGTTACGGTATGCGCAGTTGTGCGACGTGGCGGGGCCCAGGCCGGCCGACATGGCAGAGATCTTGCGGCAGGCGCGTAATGAACGGCGTTTTCCCGGCGATGGCGATTGTGATCTGCCGGGGCTGTTGCGGTGTTTGCCGGCTAACATTCCATTGAGCCTGGAGATTCCCACCGTGCAACTGCTGGAGCAGGGCGTGAGCGGGCTGGATCGGGCGCAGATGGCATTGAGCAAAACCCGTGAATTGCTGGCGCGGCTGACATAGGTCCCGCGACGCTTTTGATTTGAACAAGGAACCCCAATGACCGTCAGCACCCCGCTTTCCGGCGTCAATCAGCCCTTCAAAGGGATCCTGCTGATCGTTGTCGCAACCTTCCTGTTTTCCAGCCATGACGCCCTGTCGAAGTACCTTTCCGGGTTCTATCCGATTGTCATGGTGGTCTGGGCGCGTTATGTGGTGCACACCTTGCTGATGGCCGGGATATTCCTGCCGCAATCCGGGCTGCGCGTGCTGCGTACCAAGCGGCCGTTGCTGCAACTGATTCGGGCCTTGTGCCTGCTGGGCACCAGCCTGTTTTTCACCACGGGATTGATGTACATCCCGCTGGCCGAGGCAACGTCGGTGAACTTCCTGGCACCGGTGCTGGTGACCGCGCTGTCGGTGCCGTTGCTGGGGGAGAAGGTCACCCGTGGCCAATGGCTGGCGGTGATCTGCGGGTTTATAGGGGTGCTGATCATCGTGCACCCCGGTGGTGATCTGTTCACCCCGGCGGTGTTGTTGCCGTTGTGCTCGGCGTTGTTTTTCTGCTTCTACCAATTGCTGACCCGCAAGCTCAGTGAGATCGACAGCCCGACCACCAGCAACTTCTTTGCCGGGCTGTGCAACACCCTGGTCATGAGTGCGCTGGTGCCGTTCTTCTGGCAGGTACCGACCTTGCTGCACGGCGCGATGATGCTGGCGCTGGGTGCCTGCGGGATGACGGCGCACCTGTTCCTGACCCAGGCCTTCCGGCATGCGGCGCCAGCCTTGCTGGCGCCTTTCAGCTACTGTCAGATCGTGTTTGCCGGCCTGCTGGGCTGGCTGCTGTTTTCCCACACGCCGACCCTGACCACCGTCGTCGGGATCGCCGTGATCTGCTGCAGTGGCCTGGCGGCGGCCTGGCAGCAAAGCCGTCGCTGATCGCTCCTGAACAACAGGCAAAAAAAAGCGCAGGCCCGAAACCGGGCCTGCGCCGAGGGAACATCAGCCTTCTACTTTCGGAATCTTGCGCGGGGCCATGAAGTACATCCAGATCAGCGCGATGAAGTACATCGCCGGGATCAGGGTGAACAGCACGGTGTAGTTGTTGTTGGTGACAGTCAGGATGTGGCCGACCAGCTGGGTCATGAACATCCCGCCAATCGCCGCACACATGCCGCCGAAACCGAACACCGTGCTCATCATGTGCTTGGGCGTGTAGTCCATCACCAGGCTCCAGATGTTCGCGGTCCAGGCCTGGTGCGCACCGATGGCCAGGGAAATGGCGGCCACTGCGACCCACAGGTTGCTGGAGCCGGCCGCCATGATCACGCCGATGATGCAGCAGGCGAACAGGAACATGGACATCAGGCGCGCCTTGATCGGATTGACGCCGCGGCCGATCAGGAACGAGGAGAGGATCCCGCCACCGACACTGCCGAAGTCGGCGGTGAGGTAGATGATGATCAGCGGGATGCCCATCTGGGTCACGTTGATGCCCAGGTTGTATTGCTGGTTGAGAAACGGTGGCAGCCAGTACAGGTAGAACCAGAACACCGGCGCTGTGATCGAGTAGGCAAGGGCGAAGGCCCAGGTGCCGCGCATGCGCAGGATTTTCGAGAAGGGTACGCGGACTTGTTCCGGTTCCACTTCGTTCTGGATGTAGTCCAGTTCCGACTGTTTGACGCGAGGGTGATCTTCCGGGTTGAAGTACTTCAGGCCCCAGAATACCAGCCAGATCCCGCCCAGTGCCGACATGCACAGGAACGCCGCCTGCCAGCCCCACACGTGGAGAATCAGTGGCAGCAACATCGGTGTGAACATGGCGCCGACGTTGGTCCCGGCGTTGAAAATACCGGTGGCCACCGCGCGCTCGCCGGCCGGGAACCACAGGCGCGTAGTCTTCACGCAGGCCGGGTAGTTGGCGGCTTCGGTCAGGCCGAGGATGAAGCGGCAGACCATGAAGCCGACCGCCGAAGTGGCCAGGCCGTGGGCGCCGGTCGCCAGGCTCCAGAGCAGCACGGCGCAGAAGAACACGCGCTTGACGCCGACCCGGTCGATCAGGCGGCCTTGCAGCACGAATCCGATGGCGTAGCCGACCTGGAACCAGAAGTTGATGTTGGCGTAGTCCATCGCCGTCCAGCTCATTTCCTTGGCCAGGATTGGCTGCATGACGCCCAGGGCGGCGCGGTCGATGTAGTTCAGGGTGGTGGCGAAAAACACCAGCGCCAGCATGCCCCAACGGGTTTTGCCGACAGCCATGGCGCCGCGGATCTTGTCGCCGATGCCGCCAGTGGCAGCGCTCATGGCCGGAGCCATGCGTGAGCTATGTGTAGGATTCATCTGTGCCATCCGTTCAATGACTGACAAGCGAAGCTCGTCGGGACTTCAAGGGCGCGTGATCAATCGAGGGCGACGGGCGCGGTTGGACTGATCGGCTGTGTTCGTCGGCTGACGAGTTATTCAGCGAGCGGCACGTGGGTGCCAGCGGTGCGCGGGGTTCGGATGGACGCCAGGCAAGGCGTAATGACGGTGGTGTAATCGAGCAAGGCGTTTAATGAGCGCATGAGCGTATACCCGTTTTTTGAAATTTTTATGTGGTGTTCAGGGTCTTGTTAACTGGAACCGATGATTCATGACCGGACCCAATGTGGTGTTGATGTTGCGCAGTGGACGAAAAATCGTCAATTCGCTAACGGCCATTTTGTTCGATAATCGCACGAAAAACTAACTGGATAGTACACTTTGAATTGCCGTGGGGGATCGCCAGGCCAATAATTCATTCAAAGCTAAACGCAATCCCTGTAGGAGCCCGGCTTGCCGGCGATGGCGTCCGTGAGACCGCCATTCCCGGCAGCGGGGCCGCTGCAACAAGCGTGCGATACCCCTAACAAGATTGCCTCCATCACCGGGAGTCGAAATATGCAGCGTTCCATTGCCACCGTGTCCTTGAGCGGTACCCTGCCGGAAAAACTCGAAGCCATTGCCGCCGCCGGTTTCGACGGCGTGGAGATCTTCGAGAATGACCTTCTCTACTACGACGGCAGCCCGCGAGAAATTAAACAGATGTGCGCCGATCTCGGGATCGCCATCACGCTGTTTCAACCATTTCGGGATTTTGAAGGCTGCCGCCGTGACCGTCTGTCGCGCAACCTTGAGCGGGCCGAGCGCAAGTTCGACCTGATGCAGGAGCTGGGCACCGACCTGGTGCTGGTGTGCAGCAACGCCTCGGCCGACTCCATCGGTGATGAACAGATCCTGGTCGACGACTTGCGCCTGCTGGCCGAACGCGCCGGCGCGCGAGGCCTGCGTATCGGTTACGAAGCGCTCGCCTGGGGACGCCACGTCAATACCTGGCAACAGGTGTGGAACATCGTCCGTCAGGCCGATCATCCGAGCCTCGGCGTATTGCTCGACAGCTTCCATACGCTGTCGCTCAAGGGCGACCCGAGCGCCATCGCCGAGATTCCCGGTGACAAGATTTTCTTCGTGCAAATGGCCGATGCCCCGATCCTGGCCATGGACGTGCTGGAGTGGAGCCGGCATTTCCGCTGCTTCCCGGGCCAGGGCGAATTCGATTTGCCGGGTTTCCTCGCGCCGATCATCAAGAGTGGCTATACCGGGCCACTGTCGCTGGAGATCTTCAACGACGGTTTCCGCGCCGCGCCGCCTCGAGCCAACGCTGCCGACGGTTTGCGCTCGTTGCTGTACCTGGAAGAGAAAACCCGCGAGCGCCTGGCCCAGGAAGCCAAACCAACGGCCAACCCCGAGATTCTGTTCGAGACGCCGAAGGCCAGCGAATACAACGGCATCGAGTTTCTCGAGTTCGCCGTGGACGAAAGCCTCGGCGCCAAGCTCTCCCATTGGCTGGAGCGGCTGGGTTTCGTCAAGGCCGGGGAGCATCGCTCCAAGAGCGTCAGCCTGCTGCGCCAGGGCGATATCAACCTGATCCTCAACTCCGAACCGTACTCGTTCGCCCACAGTTTCTTCGAGGCCCATGGTCCATCGTTGTGCGCCACCGCCGTGCGAGTCAAGGACAGTGCCAGCGCGCTGGCCAGGGCCGTGGCCTACAAAGGCCAGCCGTATCGCGGATTGGTCGGTCCCAATGAATTGGAACTGGCCGCCGTGCGCGCGCCGGATGGCAGCCTGATCTACCTCGTCGATCAAGACGCCGATGTCTATGGTACCGACTTCAACCTGCAACCGGCCGTAGTGACCGGCGGTGGCCTCAAGCGCATCGACCACATGGCCATGGCGCTGCCCGCCGACAGCCTCGACAGTTGGGTGCTGTTCTACAAGAGCCTGCTGGACTTCGAGGCCGATGACGAAGTGGTGCTGCCAGATCCTTATGGTCTGGTGAAGAGCCGCGCGCTGCGCAGCCGTGACAGTTCGATTCGCCTGCCACTGAATATCTCCGAAAACCGCAACACCGCCATCTCACACGCGTTGTCGAGTTATCGCGGCTCCGGCGTGCACCACATCGCGTTTGATTGCGATGACATCTTTGCCGAAGTCAGTCGCGCCAAGGCGGCGGGCGTGCCGCTGCTGGATATTCCGCTCAACTACTACGATGACCTGGCGGCGCGCTTCGATTTTGACGACGAGTTTCTCAGCGAACTGGCCTATTACAACGTGCTGTACGACCGTGATGCCCAGGGCGGTGAGCTGTTCCACGTGTACACCGAACCGTTCGAAGGGCGGTTCTTCTTCGAGATCATTCAGCGCAAGAACGGTTATGCCGGTTACGGCGCGGCCAACGTGGCGGTGCGCCTGGCAGCCATGGCCAAATCCCGCAGCGGTGCGGTGCGTCAGACAAAGTTGTAGGAAAATCGTAACCACACCGACAAACCGCTGCCGCACGGCTTCCTTCACTGTGCGGCGCGGCTCATAATCGCCAGCCTGTGCAGTGATGGCCGTGAGCCCGCAATGACAATGACTTCAGAACTCTCCGCAGCACCCGATCAACCGGTTGCCGAACCGCGCAAGAGTCGCAAGAACAATCCGGAAAAAACCCGCGAGAACATCCTGCAGGAGGCGATTGTCGAGTTCGTTCAGCAAGGGCTTTCCGGGGCTCGAGTCGATGCCATCGCCGAGCGCATCCACACGTCCAAGCGCATGATCTATTACTACTTCGGCAGTAAGGAACAGCTCTACGTCGAGGTGCTGGAGAAGCTCTACGGCGATATCCGCAATACCGAAAACCGGCTGCACCTGGCGGAACTGCCGCCCGTCGAGGCGATTCGGCGGCTGGTGGAGTTCACCTTCGATCACCATGACCGCAACGTCGATTTCGTGCGCATCGTCAGCATCGAGAACATTCACAACGCCGAATACGTGAAACGCTCCGATGCAATCAAGGCCATGAACAACACCATCCTTGATTCACTGGGCGAGATCCTGCGTCGCGGTGCCGAGCAAGGGCTGTTCCGCACAGGGCTTGATCCGTTGGATGTGCATTTGCTGATCAGTTCGTTCTGCTTCTATCGCGTGTCGAACCGCCACACTTTCGGCGAGATCTTTCAGATCGACTTGCCGGACGAGAGCATCAAGCAGCGTCATCGGGAGATGATTTGCGAGTCGGTCCTGCGATATCTGCAGGCCTGAAAAAATCGCAGCCTTGTAGGAGCTGCCGAAGGCTGCGATCTTTTGATCTTTAACCATTCATGCTCTGAAAATGCGCCAGCATCCGCTGCGCATCCGGCACCACGCCGCTGAACAATTCGAATGCCTTTACCGCCTGGAACACCGCCATGTTACCGCCATCCAGCGTTCGGCAGCCCAGGGCGCGGGCATTACGCAGCAGTTCGGTTTCCAGCGGGAAATAGACAATCTCCGCCACCCACAACTCAGCCCGAAGCAACTCGACCGGCACCGGCATGCCTGGCAGTTTTTTCATGCCCATGGGCGTGGTGTTGACCAGGCCATCAGCCTCGGCCAGGGTCAATGCCAGGTCATGACCGGCCACCGCGCGGTTACTGCCGAAATGCTGATTGAGGTTGTCCGCCAGGCTCTGTGCGCGGCTGATTTCCACATCGAAAATGCTCAGTTGTTGTACGCCTTCGCTCAACAACGCGTGGGCCACTGCCGCACCAGCGCCGCCGGCGCCCATTTGTACGACGCGCTCAACGGCAACGCCTTGCAAGCCACGCCGAAAACCTTCGGCAAACCCCAGGCAATCGGTGTTATGGCCGATGCGTTTGCCGTCTTTCAACACCACGGTGTTCACCGCGCCAATGCCACGGGCTTCTGGCGACAGTTCGTCGAGCAGCGGGATGATCGCCTGCTTGCACGGAAAGGTGATGTTCAGGCCGGTGAAGTTCATGCGTTCGGCAGCCAGCAGCAGCTCGGGCAGGGCGTTGCTGTCGAGTTGCAGTTGATCGAGATCGATCAGGCGATACAGATAACGCAAATCCTGGGCATCGCCTTCATGCTCGTGCAGGGCAGGGGTGCGGGAAGCCTGGATGCCGGCGCCGATCAGGCCTGCCAGTACGGTTTGATTCTTGCTCATCACGCTCACCCCTTCAGACGTTGGCTGAAATGCTCCAGTGCCAGGCGATAGCCATGGCTGCCAAAACCGGCCATTACCGCCGTAGCAATGCCCGAGACGAAGGAGTGGTGCCGAAATTGCTCACGGGCATGCACGTTGGACAGGTGCACTTCGATCACCGGCAGTTCGCTGGCGACCAGCGCATCGCGGATCGCCACCGAAGTGTGCGTCCAGGCGGCCGGGTTGATCACTATCCCGGCACAACGGCCGCGGGCGGCATGAATCCAGTCGAGCAGTTCGCCTTCGTGGTTGGTCTGGCGAAACTCCACCGCCAGGTCGAACTCTTCGGCGGCTCGGCCACACATGGCGGAAATATCAGCCAGGGTTTCGTGGCCGTAAGTCGCCGGTTCACGGGTACCAAGCAGGTTCAGATTCGGGCCGTTGAGCACCAGAATGATAGGGGACATCAAGGTTTCTCCACTTATTATTTTTGGCGTTGGCCAAGGTCTCGGCCTGTGGAGATAAAATGTACCAGATGGTTAATTTGGTCAATTGGACCGCCTGTATACGGTCCTTTTGTGTGCGGTGATCGGACGGTTTCGTTTCAGCGTGGCAACTGCTCCACCAGAAAGTCGATGAACGCGCGCAACCGCAGGGGCATATGACGACTTTGCGGGTAGAGCAGGGTAAACGGCCGCGAACGCCCCCCATAAGGTTTGAGCACTTCCACCAGCGAGCCATTGGCCAGTTCCTTCTCGACGATAAATCGATAGGTCTGGAACAACCCCGCACCATGTTTCGCCAGGGTCACGCCACCCAATACATCGTCGGAACAACTGAAGTTGCCCTCGGCAAGAATTTCGCGCTGTATGCCACCGTCATTGAACAACCAGGCAATGCGCCGGCCGCTGCTGGGCAGTTCGTATTGAATGCACTCGTGCTGTTGCAGGTCGTCGAGGGTTTGCGGCGTGCCGGCCCGCTTGAGGTATTCGGGGCTGGCAATCATCACCAGCGCGGCATCTTCAAGCTGCCGGGCGATCAGGCCGGAGTCCGGAATAGCGCGCACACGGATCGCCATGTCATAACCTTCGCCGACGAAATCGATGTTGCGATTACTGATGTGCGACTCGACCTTCACCGCCGGAAAGCGCGCGCGAAAGGCCGGCAGCAACGGCAGGATGCGGTGGTGGGCATAAGTGGTCGGGATGCTGATGCGCAAGGTTCCTGAAGGTACCTGTTGCTGGCCCATGACCTCGCGCTGGGCTTCGACCAGTTGCGCCAATGCCTGGCGGCATTCTTCGTAGTAGCGCCGACCGCTGTCGGTCAGCTTGACGCTGCGGGTGGTGCGTGCAAACAACCGCACGCCAAGGCGTTCTTCCATACGCGACACCGAACGGCTCACCGCGGCCGGTGTGACGCCCGCCACCAGTGCGGCGGCAGTGAAGCTGCCTGCTTCGGCAGCCAGGCAAAAAAGCTCGATGCTGCCCAGTTGAAGATCGTCGAATTGTCGCTGCATGATTGATTGCACCGGGGATCAAATGAACGCATTAAATCAGTATTTCAGGGAGATGCAGGACCTTCAAAAGACAGCCGTCCCAGCGACGGCTTTTTTTGTGGGGTGCGTGAAAGCAATGCTTACGATTTTGCCGGGGCCTCCATCGGCCCAGGGCGCCGCTGAACGCTAGTCTCAGAGGCGTATTGACGATTGAGTGTTCGAGGCGCCGGTCGTCAGTTTTCCCCAGGAATGTCGAATCTTTCGACTCATTAACCTAACGGATGGGTTAGCATGAAGATATGCAGCTACAAAGGGCTCTCGGTGGTGATCATGTTGCGTGATGAACATTGTCCTCCTCACGCACATGTGGAGGCAGGCGCGTGGAGTGCGCGATTCAGATTCAGCTTTTGGCACAACGGTGTCGAACATCTGGGATGTGGTTCCACTCTCGCGCAGGCCACCGATTGCGGTACTTGAGGGGTTGCGCCAATCGCTCAAGCTGCCTGCCCATTTGCTGCGTGCTCGTCGCATCTGGTGGCGAAAACTGCAAACGGCCTGCCTTGATAATCAATTGTGGGATTGGCAAACCGGAGAGGTCGTTGTGGTGAAGAGGATTGTCAGTACCACCAACATGATTGGTTCGGCTTTGTATGAGCCGCAAACGAACAGGACGCGGTTATCCCTGATAGGTGCACAGGAATGTGTGGAGATCGAGTTATGAAAACGGTAAAAGCCAAGGTCCAGGTAGATCGGCCGGTGACAGAGGCCCGCCTTGATCGAGCGATTGAACGAGGCAAGTCTCGCCAAAGCAGCGGGCTGCAGGCGACGTCGGTCACCTTTCAGGCTCCGTGTCTGGCGGTCAGCTTCGAAGATGGCAGCGGGGTGTTGCTGCCAGTTGGAAACTACCCTGAGTTCGATGGATTCGAGATCGAGGATTTTGCTGGTTTCGAGGTGGGTTTTACCGGCACCGCGCTCTGCCACGAAGGCAAGGACCTGCAGATCTCTATCGCCGGAATGATCTCGGCCAGCGAGCCATTGATGGCGATGGCGGCTTCGGTGATTGCTTCGCGCAACGGTCGGCAGAGCAGCGCCGCCAAGGCCGAGGCGGCGAGGGCCAATGGCAGGAAAGGTGGACGTCCACGCAAAGTCGACGTCGTGGTTTGAACGCCCACAAAAAAGCCGTCGAGATGACGGCTGATTTGTTTGTGGCCACAGCAATCACCGCCGGGTCAACAACACCCCGGATTCCATGTGATGCGTCCATGGGAACTGGTCGAACATCGCGCATCGGGTGATGCGGTGGGTGTCGTGCAACTGGGCGATGTTGTCCGCCAGGGTTTGCGGGTTGCAGGAAATGTAGAGGATGTTGTCGAAGCGTCGGGTCAACTCGCAGGTGTCCGGATCCATGCCGGCGCGAGGCGGGTCGACGAAGACGCTGCCGAACTCGTAGCTTTTCAGGTCGATGCCCTGCAGGCGGCGGAACGGGCGCACTTCGTTCAAGGCTTCGGTCAGCTCTTCGGCGGACAAACGCACCAGCGTGACGTTATCCACAGCGTTTTCGCTGAGGTTACTCAACGCCGCGTTGACCGAGGTCTTGCTGATTTCGGTGGCCAGCACCTTGCGCACTCGGGTCGCGAGCGGCAGGGTGAAGTTGCCGTTGCCGCAGTACAACTCCAGCAAATCGTCAGGGCGATCGCCGAGGGCGTCGTACGCCCAGTTGAGCATCTTCTGGTTCACGGTGCCGTTGGGCTGGGTGAACGCGCCTTCCGGTTGGCGGTAGCTGAAGGTGCGGCCGCCGACCTCCAGCTGCTCGACCACGTAATCGTGACCGATGACTTCGCGCTTGCCCTTGGAGCGGCCGATGATGCTGACGTTCAGGTCCGCCGCCAGTTTGCTCGCGGCTGCATGCCAATGCTCGTCCAGCGGGCGGTGATAACACAGGGTGATCATCGCATCGCCGGCCAGGGTCGTCAGAAACTCCACCTGGAACAGCTTGTGACTCAAAGGCGCACTGGCTTGCCAGGCGGCCTTGAGCTGCGGCATCAATTGATTGATGCGCTGGCTGGCGATCGGGAACTCTTCGATCAGGATCGGCGTGCGTTTGTCTTCCTGGGAAAACATTGCGTAGTGGCGCTCGCCGGCTTCGCGCCACAGGCGGAATTCGGCACGCAGGCGGAAGTTCTGCAGCGGCGAGTCGAAGACCACAGGCTCGGGCGCGTCGAATGGGGCCAGCAGGTCACGCAGGCGTGTGACCTTTTCTTCGAGCTGGACGGTGTAGGCCTGGGAATCAAAAGTCATGCGTTGAACCAACCGAGCTTGATCACGAACAGAATCGACAGGATCACCAGCGCCGGGTTCAGCTCACGGCCACGACCGGACATCAGTTTGATGGCGGTCCAGGCAATGAAACCGAAGGCGATGCCATTGGCGATGGAATAAGTGAATGGCATGGCCAGCGCGGTAATGACGACCGGCGCGGCGACGGTGATGTCGTCCCAGTCTATTTCGGCCAGGCCGGATGTCATCAGCACGGCGACGAACAGCAGCGCTGGGGCCGTGGCGAACGCGGGAACGCTGGCGGCCAGTGGCGAAAAGAACAGCGCCAGCAGGAACAGCATCGCCACGACGACAGCGGTCAGGCCGGTGCGGCCGCCCGCACTCACGCCTGCAGCGGATTCGATGTAGCTGGTCGTGGTCGAGGTGCCCAGCAGGGAACCGGCCATTGCGGCGGTACTGTCGGCGATCAGTGCGCGGCCCATTTTCGGCATGTGGCCGTCCTTGCCCATCAGCCCGGCGCGCTTGGCGACGCCGATCAGGGTGCCGGAGTTGTCGAACAGGTCGACGAACAGGAAGGCGAAGATCACGCTGACCAGACCGATGTCCAGTGCGCCCTTGATGTCCAATTGCAGGAAGGTCGGGGCCAGCGACGGCGGCATCGACATGACGCCGCCGAACGGGGTGAAGCCCATGACGATGGAAGCGATGGTCACCACCAGGATACCGATCAGCACTGCACCCCGCACGGCGAGGGCTTCGAGGGCGACGATCAGGGCAAAACCGAGGGTGGCGAGGATGGGTGCCGGTTGCTTGAGGTCACCGAGGCCGACCATGGTCGCCGGGTTGCTCACCACGATACCGGCGTTGTGCAGGGCGATCAGCGCCAGGAACAGGCCGATACCGGCCGCAATCGCCGAACGCAGCGGCAGCGGAATACTGTTGATGATCCATTCCCGGATACGGAAGATCGACAACAGGAAGAAGCACACCGCCGAGATGAACACCGCCCCCAGCGCCACTTGCCAGGTATGGCCCATGTGCAGGACCACGGTGTAGGTGAAGAAGGCGTTCAGGCCCATGCCCGGCGCGAGCGCGATCGGGTAGTTGGCGATCAGGCCCATGACTGTGGAGCCGATGGCGGCTGCCAGACAGGTGGCGACGAACACCGCACCCTTGTCCATGCCGGTCTCGCCGAGGATGCTCGGGTTGACGAACAGAATGTAGGCCATGGCCAAGAAAGTCGTGACGCCCGCCAGAATCTCGGTCCGCACGTTGGTGTTGTGTGCCTTGAGTTGAAACAGCCTTTCCAGCATGTCTGCTCCCCGTGGCGCGCCCGGCGCCGTGAATGTATCGACCTCAACAGCAAAGCACAGACCGCTGAACGCGCCTGGGAAAATACTGTGGGCCGGAAAAAGCCGCGCATCATACCAGCAGCGTGGGGTTATGGCTGCTTATGGCGGTGATCGTCGTCGATGTTTTGTGTTCAGTCCAAACCCGCCATACTGCGCGCTGGTTTTTTTGGGTGGCAATTGGATGAAAAAGCGTCTGACGATCATGTCCGCTGTCTTGATGCTGCTGGCGCTGGCGGCACAATCCGCCTCGGCGGCATCGGCACCGCCGTTGACCCAGGTAAAGGTGCTCAAGGTTGAATCGCCGGGCTGTGGTTTCGAGACGATTGACGAAGGGCAGACACAGACCCGCTGCAACCACGCGGGGCCCAACATCAGGATCTATGTGCTGGAAGTGGGCTACGGTCGCAGCCAGCCCCATGCCGCGCTCGATGGCTTCGAAGTGGACGGCACCCGCACGCCGGTTTGCGCTTATGACAACGGCAACCTGACCGACTGCTCGCAAAGGACCAGGATCGTCGGCAACCTTTACATTTTCAATCTGGCAGGTAAGCAGGAAGGTACGTTCATCTTCAGCAATACCTCGATCAACGCGCCGGGCAACACGCTGTCGACCCAGCTTTACATCAAGTAACGACGGCGGCCCGAACAGGCGTCAGGAAAGCTGACTACGCTTTAAGAATTCTCCTGTGGATTGTTCCCATGACCTTTCGAGCCTTGATTACCCTCGCCGAGGGCGCCGATGACCTGCAGACCGTGACCTTGATCGATGTATTGCGCCGCGCAAAAGTCGAGGTAGTGGTTGCCAGCATCGAGGGACGGCGCATGCTCACCTGTGCCCGAGGTACGCGCTTGACCTGCGATGCGATGCTGGTGGATCTGCTGGCCCAGCCGTTCGACCTGATCGTCCTGCCTGGCGGTGCCACAGGGACGCAACATCTGAGCGCCCATCAGCCCCTGCAGCAACTGATCAAGGACCAGGCCGCGGCAGGTCGCCTGTTCGCTGGCATTGCCGAAGCCCCCGCAACAGCCCTGCAATCCTTCGGCGTGCTGCGCCAGCGGCGCATGACCTGCCTGCCCTCGGCCAGCCATCAACTGTCGGGCTGCAACTTCGTCGATCAACCGGTGGTGGTCGACGGCAATTGCATCACCGCCCAAGGCTCGGGTGGCGCTTTGGAGTTTGCCCTGATCCTGGTGGAACAGTTGTGTGGCAAAGCCACGCGGGTGGCAGTGGCGGGAGAGTTGATGATTTAGACGGCGTCATGCGTGAGCGGCGATGGGTTTGATGGGCGGTTGCTCACGCTGCTCTGCTTGCCATAGGTCATAGTCGGTCTGGACCCCTAGCCACATGCGAGCCTTGCCGATTCCAGCGCGCTCCAGGCGTACGGCCAGATCCGGACTGACTGGTGCATGTCCATGCAGTACCCGCGACAGGTGAGGACGCGCAAACCCAAGATGCCGGGCAAGTTCCGCGACGCTGATGCCCAACTCGGGCAATACATCCATCAATAGTGTTTCACCAGGGTGCGGCGGGTTGTGCGTGGGCATGTTCTGCCTCCCGTGGGGAATGTGTAAGGCGATACCTTACACTCTATGCGTTAATTACGTATTGCACCTGGTCGGCAAAATTGTGATGGCAACAGCCTCAGGCCTTTACCTCTTCCACCGGCACATGCATCCGGTCGCGGTTGGCCAGGGTCGGGAAGAGCTTGATCCAGGTTCCTGTCACCACCAGCGTGCCGATACCGCCCATGACGACTGCCGGCACGGTGCCGAACCAGTGGGCGGTCAGGCCGGATTCGAATTCGCCCAATTGGTTCGAAGCGCCAATGAACAGCCCGTTCACGGCGCTCACCCGGCCGCGCATTTCGTCCGGGGTTTCCAGTTGCACGAACGAGGCGCGGATCACCATGCTGATCATGTCGGCCGCGCCGAGGACCACCAGCACGGCCAGCGAGAACCAGAACGAAGTCGACAAGCCAAAGGCGATCGTCGCGACGCCGAACACCCCCACAGCGGTGAACATCACCCGTCCGACATTGCGTTCCACGGCAAACCGCGCCAGGAACAGCGACATCAGCAGCGCGCCCACCGCCGGTGCCGAACGCAGCAGGCCCAGGCCCCACGGGCCCGTCAACAGAATGTCCTTGGCGAACACCGGCAGCAATGCCGTCGCACCCCCCAGCAGGACAGCGAACAGGTCAAGGGAGATTGCCCCGAGAATGTCCGGGCGACTGCGGATGAAACGGATGCCCGCCAGGAGTGAATCCAGAGTGGCCTTGCCCTTGTTCAGAGGTGTTTGTCGGGCGGGCAGGTTGAGCATCAGTGCGCAGGCGATGATGTACAGGATCACCGTCGGGCCATACACCCAGACGCTGCCGAAGGCGTAGAGCAAGCCACCGAGTGCCGGGGCGACGATGGTCGCCGATTGCTGGGCCGACTGCGCGGCGGCCACGGCCCGGGGAAACAGTGCGCTGGGCACGATGCTCGGCAGCAAGGCTTGGGTGGTCGGCATTTCGAAGGAGCGCGCGGCGCCGAGCAGGAATGCAAGGATGAAGATCATTTCCCGAGTGACATGGTCGGTCGCGCTGCCGATGGCCAGCGACAGGGCGATCAGGGCTTGCAGCGACTGGCAGATGGCCGCGACCTTGCGCCGGTCGTAGCGATCGGCAACGTGCCCGGTGTGCAGCATGAACAGCACGCGCGGCGCGAACTCCACGAGGCCGACCAGGCCCAGGTCGAGCACGTTGCCGGTCAGTTGGTAGAGGTTCCAGCCAATGGCCACGGTGAGCATCTGAAAACCGCTGGCGGTGAAAACCCGGGCCAGCCAGAAGGCGATGAAAGGACGATGGTGACGTAACAGCAAGGGCTCTTGGCTGGGCATTTGAAGGCAAGTCTGGGGAGGGAAAGGTCGAGATTATCACCAACCTGTAACAGGAAGTTGCGGCGCGGGAAAATTTCGTTAGCCAAGCATCGATTCCGCTGACTTCTGGTCCACTGCCTTCCATTGATTCATTTCAACCTGTGACTGAAGCCGTGAGGCAACTTGTCACGCGGCAAAAGACCACGCGGGTCATCCCCGTAAATGGGACTACTCTTTCATCGTTGATTGATCCAGATCAAAACCGACAAAAGGAATTGATCCGGCGGCCATGAGGCCAGACTCCCTGCGTTGTGATGCGTACAAAAAAAGAACAAACAGAGATTCGCCACACTCCATATCCGTGGGGGCCGTGGGTGCAGGCTTCGAGCCCGCAGCCGTACTACCTGACAGAGGAAGACTTATGTTCGGTTTAGAGGCACTTGATCTCGCCCGAATTCAGTTCGCGTTCACTATCTCGTTCCACATCCTGTTTCCAGCCATCACCATCGGCCTGGCGAGTTACCTGGCGGTGCTCGAAGGCTTGTGGCTGAAAACCAATAACGACACCTACCGGGACCTCTACCATTTCTGGTCGAAGATCTTTGCCGTCAATTTCGGTATGGGTGTGGTCTCCGGACTGGTCATGGCCTATCAGTTCGGCACCAACTGGAGCCGCTTCTCGGACTTCGCCGGCGCGGTGACCGGTCCGTTGCTGACCTATGAAGTGCTCACGGCATTCTTCCTCGAAGCCGGTTTCCTCGGTGTCATGCTGTTCGGCTGGAACAAGGTCGGACGCGGCCTGCACTTCTTCTCCACGGTCATGGTCGCCATTGGCACGCTGATCTCGACCTTCTGGATTCTCGCCTCCAACAGCTGGATGCAAACGCCCCAGGGGTTTGAAATCATCAACGGCCAGGTGATTCCCACCGACTGGCTGGCGGTGATCTTCAACCCGTCCTTTCCGTACCGCTTGATGCACATGGCGACGGCGGCGTTTGTCGCCACGGCGTTCTTCGTGGGTTCCTCGGCGGCCTGGCATCTGCTGCGCGGCAAGGACAATCCGGCGATCCGCACCATGTTGTCGATGGCGATGTGGATGGCCTTGATCGTCGCACCGATCCAGGCGGTCATCGGCGACTTCCATGGCCTCAATACGCTGGAGCATCAACCGGCCAAGATCGCCGCGATCGAGGGCCACTGGGAAAACAAGGGCGACGAGGCGACTCCGTTGATCCTGTTCGGCTGGCCGGACATGAAGGAAGAAAAGACCAAATTCGCCGTCGAGATTCCGTACCTGGGCAGCCTGATCCTGACCCACTCGCTGGATAAACAGGTACCGGCGCTCAAGGAATTTCCACCCGAGGATCGGCCGAATTCGACCATTGTGTTCTGGTCGTTCCGGATCATGGTCGGCCTTGGCTTGCTGATGATCTTCACCGGTCTGTGGAGCCTGTGGCTGCGCAAGCGCGACAAGCTGTACACCTCGCGGCCTTTCCTCTACCTGGCGTTGTGGATGGGGCCGTCCGGGTTGATTGCGATCCTCGCCGGGTGGTTCACCACTGAAATCGGTCGCCAGCCGTGGGTGGTCTACGGCCTGATGCGCACGGCGGATGCGTCCTCCAACCATAGTTTCATGCAGATGAGCATCACCTTGATCCTGTTCGTGGTGGTGTATTTCGCGCTGTTCGGTGCAGGTCTCGGCTACATGATGCGCCTGGTGCGCAAAGGGCCGAAGATCGACGAAGGCAAGGAAACCAACGAAGGCGGTCCCGGCCAGAAACGTACGCCGGCGCGTCCGTTGTCCGCAGCGGACGATGAACACGCCGATCACGACCACACCGTGACCAAGGAGATTTGAATCATGGGTATTGATCTTCCGCTGATCTGGGCCGTGATCATCATCTTCGGCATCATGATGTACGTGGTCATGGACGGATTCGACCTCGGTATCGGCATTCTCTTTCCGTTCATTCCCGGCAAGAGCGACCGCGATGTGATGATGAACACCGTCGCCCCGGTCTGGGACGGCAACGAAACCTGGCTGGTGCTGGGCGGTGCGGCGTTGTTCGGGGCTTTCCCGCTAGCCTATTCGGTGGTGCTCTCGGCCTTGTATCTACCGCTGATCTTCATGCTGATCGGGCTGATCTTCCGCGGCGTGGCGTTCGAATTCCGCTTCAAGGCCAAGGACGACAAGCGCCATTTGTGGGACAAGGCATTCATCGGCGGTTCGATCGCCGCAACGTTCTTCCAGGGCGTAGCGCTGGGGGCGTTCATCGATGGCCTGCCGGTGGTCGATCGGCAGTTTGCCGGCGGCTCGCTGGATTGGCTGACCCCCTTCACCCTGTTCTGCGGCGCCGCGCTGGTGGTGGCCTATGCTTTACTCGGTTGCACCTGGCTGATCATGAAGACCGAAGGCAAGTTGCAGGAACAGATGCACGATCTGGCGCGCCCCTTGGCGTTCGTCTTGCTGGCGGTGATAGGTGTCGTCAGCATCTGGACTCCTCTGGCCCACGCCGAGATTGCAGCGCGCTGGTTCACCTTGCCGAACCTGTTCTGGTTCCTGCCGGTGCCGATCCTGGTGCTAGTGACCCTCTACGGATTGATCCGCGCGGTGGCGCGCAATGCACACTACACGCCATTCCTGTTGACGCTGGTATTGATCTTCCTCGGTTATAGCGGGCTGGGAATCAGCCTGTGGCCGAACATCGTGCCGCCGTCGATCTCGATCTGGGACGCCGCCGCACCGCCGCAAAGCCAAGGCTTCATGCTGGTGGGCACGCTGTTCATCATCCCGTTCATCCTGGGGTATACCTTCTGGAGCTACTACGTGTTCCGCGGCAAGGTCACTCACGAGGATGGTTATCACTAGGCCCCTGCTCGCGATGGCGTCAGCACAGGCGCCATCCGAGCTTTATTGGAGAAATGTGCCATGCCCGGCAAACATTCCCTGCGCGACATTGAGCAAGCCGAAAAAAAACCGCTGTGGCAGCGGCTCGGCTGGTTGGCCTTGATCTGGGCGGGCAGCGTCGGCGCGCTGTTCATTGTGGCCAGCCTGATGCGCATGTTCATGAACGCCGCAGGCCTGACGACTCACTGAAAGCCCTATGGCATAAAAAACCCTCCAGCTGGAGAGTTTTTTTGCGTGTTACTTGCGGGCCTTGAGGATCACGAATTTCGGGGTGGCCGCCACTTGCTCGACCCCGCGGAACAAACGCGCCAGCTTGCTGTGATAGCCCAGATGGCGGTTGCCGACGATGTACAGCGCTCCGCCCACCACCAGCGCCTCACGGGCTTGCTGGAACATCCGCCAGGCGAGGAAGTCACCCACCACCTGTTGTTGGTGAAACGGTGGATTGCACAGCACCACATCCAGCGACTGGGGCTCCTGCCCGGCCAGGCCATCGCCCGCCCGCACGATCACCTCCCGCTCACCCAGCGTGGCGCGCCAGTTTTCGGCGGCCGATTGCACCGCCATGAAGGATTCATCGACCAGCGTGTAGCGGGCTTCGGGGTTTTGCAGGGCACTGGCGATGGCCAGCACGCCGTTACCGCAACCGAGATCGGCGACCCTTGCGCTGCCGAGGTTCTTCGGCAGGTGCGGCAAGAAGGCTCGTGTGCCGATGTCCAGGCCTTCACGGCAGAACACGTTGGCGTGATTGAGCAGTTCGATCGCCGGATCATCCAGTCGATAACGGCTCGGGTAGGGGGACTCGACGGCGGCTTTGGCTTGAGCCGTGGCGATCAACAGCCGGGCTTTTTTTACCGCCAACGAGGCCTGCACCGGGCCAATATAGCGCTCCAGCAGATCGCCGGCCGCACGCGGCAGATGCTTGACCATTGCTCCGGCAATCACCTGGGCGCCGGGCGACAGTTGGCCTTGCAGGCGGATCAGTTGTTCTTCCAGTAATGCCAGTGTCTTCGGCACCCGGATCAGCACCCGGTCGAACGGTCCCATAAAGGGTTCACTGGCCGGTACGTGGGGCACGGCGTCAAACGCCTGGCCGTTACGGGCCAGATTCTTTTCCAGCCCCTGCAAGGCCAGGAACGAATCGCCGCTGCTGGTCACATTGACCCTGCCTGCCAGGCTGACGGCCAATGCGCCAAAACTGTCGTTCAGCACCAGTACCCGCGAATTCGCCGCGGGCTGCTGCTCGGCCAGGTGATTGAGCAGGTACTCGTCTGCGGCGTCAAAGGCTTGCAGCGGTTCGTTCTGCTGTTCGGGCTGGCGGATCAGGTCGAGCTGGGCGAACGGGGTTTCGAGCAAGGGCATCGGGCAGGGGGCTCTGATAGATAAACGAGGATGTTCCGCGGCCCTGAGGCGTTTGTTGCGGGCGGGACCGTCCGAGTGAACTGCGGCATGCTTTTTTACACGTCAACACTCAAGAGGGATGCAAATGGTACGATTTTTTCTTTTGGATTACCCGCAGGTTTTGTGATCAGCGCAGCGCGCCGCTGCCGAAATAGCCCGCCTTGACTGCGGCAATGACGGCCGAAATCTTGTTATTGACCCCCAGTTTCTCAATCGCACTCTGCACATGGAAATTGACGGTGCGTGCACTGAGATTGAGAATCCTGGCACTCTCGTAGGCCGTCTTGCCATCGGCTGCGAGTTTCAGCACGTCGATTTCCCGAAGCGACAAATTCGTCGCAGCCGATTTTGCCGAATGCGTTGGAAGCGATTGTGCGACCAGTGCATGCAGACGCTGTCCTATGAAGACGGAAAAGCCGAAATTCTCGTACAGCTCAAACGCACTGATGGGACAATGGCTCCGGGCCAGGCTCAGGATGCTGAACAGGCCGCTTTCGTCGTCATGCAACGATTGCGACCAGCCGTGTTGAAATCCTTGAATTCCAAGCGCTTCCCACATCGATGGGACTTTGCAGAAGAGCTCTTCACTCCATAGAACGGGCAACATGGTTTGATTGCAATGAGCCACTACTGGGTCAATTTTACCAAGTTTTTTCTGTTCATACTCGGTGTTCCAGCTTGCAGGATAATTGTTGAGTCTGAGTGTGTTTATTTGCTCCGATCTGGTTTTGTAAGTGACTGAAAATTCAAAAAATTTATATCCGATATTTTTCGCGAAACGCAGCGCTACCTGGTAGGCGGTATCGATCTCCTTTGCGCCGGCTATCTGGCTGAGTTGTAACTCCTTCCACCTTTCCATCTTTGAGCTCCCGTTTTCATTGGCTCGGGTGTGTATGGATCCAATGTGCAGTACGCACGGATTGTAGGATGTTTCATACAAGGCGGTGAGAATTTTTTGTTTTGTTTTAATTTTCAAATCAGGTTTATGGTTCTAATGTGATCTAGTTCGAAAGATGTCAGTGTTAATGTAATTGCGCAGGTTTTCTTATTGTTTAACCAAGTGGTTAAATGTATTTGGGAATAGTCACTCATCAGAAGATGTTTCGCTAAAAACACTACAAATCGCCGGTGTTTATGGGGCCCGCAATGCGAGACACTGCGGTCATGTGTTGAAGGGAGCACCCCATGACCGCCAGTGAAGAGAAATTTACCCGCCAGACCTTGCTCGATGTCCAGCCGTTGACGTCGAACCTGTTCACCCTGCGCACCACGAGGGATGCAGGTTTTCGCTTTCGCGCGGGGCAATTCGCCCGGCTGGGCGTGGTCAAGGCGGACGGCAGTACGGTATGGCGCGCCTATTCCATGGTGTCTTCACCCTACGACGAGTTTCTCGAGTTCTTTTCCATCGTCGTACCCGGCGGCGAATTCACCAGCGAGCTCAGCCGGCTGGGCGTGGGCGATACGCTGCTGGTCGATCGGCAGTCCTATGGTTACCTGACACTCGACCGCTTCGTCGACGGCCGTGATTTGTGGCTGTTATCCACCGGTACAGGTCTGGCACCGTTTCTATCGATCCTGCAGGATTTCGAGGTCTGGGAAAAATTCGAGCGCATCATCCTGGTGTATAGCGTCCGGGAGTCCAGGGAATTGGCTTATCAGGCGCTGATCGCCGGCTTGGCGCAGCGCGACTATTTGCAGGAGTTTGCCCACAAGTTGCAGCTCATCAACACCGTGACTCGCGAGCGGCACCCCGGCGCCCTCAACGGGCGGATCACCACCTTGATTGAAAACGGCGAGCTGGAGCGGGCGGCTGGCGTGGCGCTGACGCCTGAGCATTCACGGGTGATGTTGTGCGGAAACCCGCAGATGATCGATGACACGCGCAAATTGCTCAAGCAGCGCGACATGCACTTGAGCCTCAGCCGGCGACCCGGTCAGGTGGCGGTCGAGAACTTCTGGTAAAAAAAAACGGCGCCTTGATGGCGCCGTTTGTTTCAAGGTCGGTTGTTCTGGGCCTTGAGCAAGTCGCGAATCTCACCGAGCAACTCTTCTTCCTTGGTCGGAACCGGCGGCAGGGTGGGCGCGACGGCTTCTTCACGCTTGAGGCGGTTGATGGCCTTGACGCCCATGAAGATTGCGAAGGCGACGATGACGAAGTCGATCAGGGTCTGGATGAATTTACCGTACGCCAGCACCACCGCCGGGGCATCGCCCTGGGCGGCCTTGAGCGTAATGGCCAGGTCACTGAAGTCCACCCCGCCGATCAGTAGACCGATAGGGGGCATGATCACATCGCCGACAAACGACGTCACGATCTTGCCGAAAGCAGCGCCGATGATGATACCGACGGCCATGTCGATCACATTGCCTTTGACGGCGAAGGCCTTGAACTCGCTTATCACGCCCATAGGACATTTCCTTGTTACAGATGAGGTTGGTGAACGCAGTGTAAATCAGCAGATCGCATCCTGCTCGAAACGACTGCGTGTGAGGTCTGCCTGCAATCGACTGATTCTGCGGTAAAAAGTTTACAAATTGCGCTTCTCCATGCGCCGGGATCTCCTTGCATCTGCTTCCAGCCGCTGGGCAATCGATGATGGGCTTGAAAGAAATCGCTATGGATTGCACGAGTGATTTGAATGTTCCGACGCTCACCGGTAAAGGGGTGATAAGTCTTCCAGCAGGTTGCACTGGTTATTAGGTCAGGGTGTCAATCTACAATCGGATTTAGTGGGAGGTAAGACTCAGGCGTCATATGTTTGTATGACTATTAAAGGTGGTGTTATACATGTAGGGAGTTGATAGTTAATATTTGTACAGGTTTTTTTCTGTCGCTGTTAGGGTGGCCAGGTATTTTGGTGAATTTGTGTATAAGTAAATAACTTATATGTTATGAATTTGTAATTGAGGTCTTTCGAACAAGATTGCTATTCACCAGCCGTATTCAATTAAGGTTGTCTGGCATCAATCGCGACGTACCAGGACAGCTGACCTGAGCTATCATCGCGGTTTTTGCCGGGAGTTCCGATGGCCAAGGCCAAGCGCATGTACGGCTGCACCGAGTGTGGCTCAACCTTTCCCAAGTGGGCCGGACAATGTGGCGAGTGCGGCGCCTGGAACACGCTCACCGAAACCATGGTGGAAAGTGGCGGGGCAGCAGCGCCCAGCGGTCGCACCGGCTGGGCCGGCCAGCAGGCGCAAATCAAGACCCTTGCTGAAGTCAGTGTCGAGGAAGTCCCGCGTTTCTCCACGGCTTCCGGTGAGCTCGACCGGGTGCTCGGTGGCGGCCTGGTAGACGGCTCGGTAGTGCTGATCGGCGGCGATCCCGGCATCGGCAAATCCACCATTCTGCTGCAAACCTTGTGCAATCTGGCCAAGAGCATGCCGGCGTTGTATGTCACGGGCGAAGAGTCGCAGCAGCAGGTGGCCATGCGCGCCCGACGCCTGGGGCTGCCTCAGGATCAGCTGCGGGTCATGACCGAAACCTGCATTGAAACCATCATTGCCACCGCCCGGCTGGAAAAGCCCCGGGTCATGGTGATCGACTCGATCCAGACGATTTTCACCGAACAGCTGCAATCGGCGCCGGGTGGCGTGTCCCAGGTTCGCGAAAGCGCGGCGCTGTTGGTGCGCTATGCCAAGCAGAGTGGCACCGCGATTTTCCTTGTGGGGCACGTGACCAAGGAAGGCGCCCTGGCGGGGCCGCGGGTGCTGGAACACATGGTCGACACCGTGCTGTATTTTGAAGGTGAATCCGACGGGCGCCTGCGCCTGTTGCGGGCGGTAAAAAATCGTTTCGGCGCGGTCAACGAACTGGGCGTGTTCGGCATGACCGACAAAGGCCTGAAAGAAGTCTCCAATCCTTCGGCTATTTTTCTGACCCGTGCCCAGGAAGAAGTCCCAGGCAGTGTGGTCATGGCGACATGGGAAGGCACACGGCCGATGCTGGTGGAAGTCCAGGCGCTGGTCGATGACAGTCACCTGGCCAATCCGCGCCGGGTGACCCTGGGCCTGGACCAGAACCGCCTGGCGATGTTGTTGGCGGTCTTGCACCGGCACGGCGGCATTCCCACCCACGACCAGGATGTGTTTCTCAACGTGGTCGGTGGGGTGAAAGTACTGGAAACGGCATCTGACCTGGCCTTGATGGCAGCCGTCATGTCGAGTTTGCGTAATCGGCCGCTGCCCCATGACCTGCTGGTGTTCGGTGAGGTCGGCCTGTCCGGTGAAGTGCGCCCGGTGCCTAGCGGTCAGGAGCGCCTGAAGGAAGCGGCCAAGCACGGCTTCAAGCGGGCGATCGTGCCCAAGGGCAATGCACCGAAAGAAGCGCCGCCGGGGTTACAGATCATCGCGGTCACCCGACTGGAGCAGGCGCTCGACGCCCTCTTCGAATAACACCAATCCCCTGTAGCAGCGAGCTTGCTCGCGATGGACGTCAACGATGACGCGAGCTGTCTGAGTGAGCGCGTGATCCGGACGTTTTTCGCGAACAAGCTCGCTCCTGCAGGGGGGGGCGATTCAGATTTCGATGAGGGCACCCAGTTCCCGCTCAAGCTCCTGCGGATCCCCCAGATTGAATTCAATCAATCGCCGCAGGCGCTCAATGGACTCCAGGCTGATATGCCTGCACTCGAAGCCGAGCTGCCCGTGGTCTTGATGGGTCAACTGCACATCCATCTCGATATCGACGTCTTCGCTCAGATGGATGTCGACAAAAAAATCTTGCTGCGGATCGCCCAGCCAGGGTTCCGGCCGCTCGATCAGCAAGCCCTTGAGCGACAGGTCGATCAGTTTCACCGGCCAGATGAACGGCCCCTGGCCCAGCTCGGTTCTGGCATCGAACGCAATACGTTTGAAACGGCGACGTTCGGCAGGGAGCTCGCTCATGGCACGATCCTCGGAAATGTACGCTGACTATAGACCGGCATCGCGAAAAGCTGCCAGCGCCGCCAGGTGTCTAGACCAATGTTGGGGTATGGCCTTTGCTGTCAGGCGAGCTAAACTCGATGTTGCTGTCTTTCTTGTCCACTCTGGCTGGAATAATAAAATGAAAAATAATAATAGCCCGCTACGCCACTTACCCTGGCTGCTGCTGGCAATCGTTGGGGCGTGCGCCCTGGGCGTCGTGGCACTTCGCCGAGGTGAAGCGATCAACGCTTTGTGGATCGTGGTCGCTGCCGTGGCCATCTATCTCGTTGCGTATCGTTACTACAGTCTGTTCATCGCTAATAATGTCATGCAACTCGATGCTCGACGGGCTACCCCCGCCGTGCTCAACAATGACGGTCTGGATTATGTCCCGACCAACAAGCATATCCTCTTCGGTCACCACTTCGCGGCCATCGCTGGCGCGGGGCCGCTGGTCGGTCCGGTCCTGGCGGCGCAGATGGGCTATCTGCCCGGTACTTTGTGGCTGATTGCCGGCGTGGTGCTGGCCGGTGCCGTGCAGGACTTCATGGTCCTGTTCATGTCCACCCGCCGCAACGGCCGTTCGCTGGGCGACATGGTCCGGGAAGAAATGGGCCGCATCCCCGGCACCATCGCGCTGTTCGGCTGCTTCCTGATCATGATCATCATCCTCGCGGTGCTGGCGCTGATCGTGGTCAAGGCCCTGGCCGAAAGCCCGTGGGGGATCTTCACGGTGATGGCGACCATCCCGATCGCGATGTTCATGGGCATCTACATGCGCTACATCCGCCCGGGCCGCATCGGTGAGATTTCCGTGATCGGCGTATTGCTGCTGCTGGGGTCGATCTGGCTGGGTGGGCAGATTGCTGCGGATCCGGTCTGGGCCAAGGCCTTCACCTTCAATGGCGTTCAGATTACGTGGATGCTGGTCGGTTACGGTTTCGTGGCAGCTTCGTTACCGGTCTGGCTGATCCTGGCACCGCGTGACTACCTGTCGACGTTCCTGAAAATCGGCACCATCGTGGCCTTGGCGATCGGCATCCTGATCACCATGCCCGAGCTGAAAATGCCGGCGCTGACCCAATTTGTCGATGGCACTGGCCCGGTGTGGAAGGGCGGTCTGTTCCCGTTCCTGTTCATCACCATCGCCTGTGGCGCGGTCTCGGGTTTCCATGCGCTGATCTCCTCCGGCACCACGCCGAAACTGCTGGATAACGAGGTTAACTCCCGTTACATCGGTTATGGCGCCATGCTGATGGAGTCCTTCGTGGCCATCATGGCCATGGTCGCCGCATCGGTGATCGAGCCAGGCGTGTACTTCGCCATGAACAGCCCCGCCGCAGTTGTGGGCGGTGACGTGATGGCTGTGGCGCAAACCGTCAGCAGCTGGGGTTTTGCAATCACCCCTGAGGCGCTGCAGGCAGTAGCGCACGACATCGGCGAAACCACCATCCTGGCCCGTGCCGGCGGTGCACCGACCCTGGCGGTCGGCATCGCGCAGATCCTGCACAGTGTGCTGCCGGGTGAAAACACCATGGCGTTCTGGTACCACTTCGCGATCCTGTTCGAAGCGCTGTTCATCCTGACCGCGGTGGACGCCGGCACCCGTGCCGGGCGTTTCATGCTGCAGGACCTGCTCGGCTCCTTCGTGCCCGCGCTCAAACGCACCGAGTCCTGGACTGCCAACCTGATTGCCACCGCTGGCTGTGTGGCGATGTGGGGCTGGTTGCTGTATCAGGGCGTGATCGATCCGCTGGGTGGCATCAATACCCTGTGGCCGCTGTTCGGCATCTCCAACCAGATGCTCGCCGGTATCGCGCTGATGCTCGGCACCGTCGTGCTGATCAAGATGAAGCGTCAGCGGTATGTCTGGGTCACCATGCTGCCTGCCGTGTGGTTGCTGATCTGCACCACCACCGCCGGCTTCATCAAGCTGTTCGACGCCAACCCGGCGATCGGCTTCCTGGCCCTGGCGAAAAAATACAGCGATGCCTTGGCCAATGGCCAGATCCTCGCTCCAGCCAAGGACATCACTCAGATGCAGCACGTGATCTTCAACGCCTACACCAACGCCACGCTGACCGCGCTGTTCCTGTTCGTGGTATTCAGCATCCTGTTCTACGCACTCAAGGTCGGTATTTCTGCCTGGGGTACGAAAGAGCGCACGGACAAGGAAGCGCCGTTCCAGGCGCTGCCGGATGCGTAACCAGAGGATTGCAGCATGTTCAATGACCTGAGTCGCCTCGGTAAATACCTCGGTCAGGCCGCGCGCCTGATGGTCGGCATGCCCGACTACGACAATTACGTCGAGCATATGCAAACAAAGCACCCGGACAAACCGGTGATGAGCTACGAGATGTTCTTTCGGGAACGCCAGGAAGCTCGTTACGGTGGCAAGGGTGGGCCGAAGTGTTGTTGATACAACACGCCTAGGCGACACACCACTGTAGGAGCCCGGCTTGCCGGCGAAAGCGATCTTCCGGACGCCTTCGCCGGCAAGCCGGGCTCCTACAGTTTTATCAGCGCATGGGAGATTTTCGTTTTGCTCACTCCAATCCCGGTCACGATCCTCAGCGGCTTCCTCGGCGCCGGCAAAACCACGCTGTTGCGCCACCTGCTCAAAGCCGAGCATGGCCTGAAAATCGCCGTGATCGAAAATGAATTCAGCGACGCCGGCATCGACACCCAACTGTTGGGTGACGAGCCGGTTCAAGTCATGACGCTGTCCAACGGCTGCGTCTGTTGCACGATCCACACCGACCTGACCAAGGCCCTGTATCTGCTGCTCGAACGTCTCGACAGTGGCGAAATCGCCTTCGACCGCCTGGTGATCGAGTGCACCGGCCTCGCCGACCCGGCTCCGGTGGCGCAAACCTTCTTCATCGACGAGGAGCTGCGCGAGCGCTACATCCTCGACGGCATCATCACCTTGGTAGACGCGGCACACGCCGAGCAGCATCTGACCCAGACCATCGCCCAGGCGCAAATCGGTTTCGCCGACCGGCTGCTGGTGAGCAAGCGTGATCTGGTGGACGAACCTGCGTTCACTGCGTTGAGCGAGCGTCTGACCCGTATCAATCGCCGTGCACCGATCCGCGTGGTCGACCACGGCAAGATCGACCTGGCCGAACTGCTCGACGTGCGTGGTTTCAATCTCAATGCCGACCTTGGTGGTGGCGTGAGTTTGCGCCCGGTCAGTCAGGCGCCGTCCGTCGACCGTATTTCCAGCCTGGTGCTGCGCACCGACAAGCCGCTGGATATCGACAAGCTCAGCGAGTTCATGAACGAACTGCTGGAAGACCACGGCAAGCAACTGCTGCGCTACAAGGGCGTTTTGAACATCCTCGGCGAACCGCGTCGGATGGTGTTTCAGGGGGTTCTTAAGTTGTACGGATTCGACTGGGACACCGAGTGGGCCGACGATGAAGCGCGCGAAAGCGTGATCGTGTTCATTGCCGATGATTTGCCGGAAGAAAAGATTCGCCAGGGGTTCGCTCGAGTGGCGGCGAACTAACCGGCAATACGCTTGCGGTTGGAGAGCGGTTGAGCGTTCAGCAATACCGCCTCCAGATGATCCAGATGCCGGTTCAGTAATGTCGCTGCCATCGCGGCATCCCTACGCGTAAGCGCGTCCACTATTTTCTCGTGCACCTGCCAGGCGCAGTAGTCCTCCCCGCACACCTCAAGCTGCGCAATCGCCAGCGAACTCGGTGGCACCAGGCTGCCGAGAAAATGCGCCAACGGTGCATTGCCCGCCATTTCTGCCAACTGTAGGTGAAACTCTCCTGCCAGACGTATTGCCCGGCCACGCTCAGTGCATTGGCGCTCGCGATCGACCAACGCGCTCAGGCGCTTCAAGGCTTGCGTGCAGGGCCGCTGGCAGGCCAGCTTCACCAGCATGAGCTCGGTCAGTCGCCGCGCATGCAGCGTTTGCCGAACTTGATCGACATTGAGCGCCGCTACACGGGGGCGATGATTGACCCGCAGAATAATGATCTGCTGATGGGACAGTCGCATCAGCACATCACGCATGTCACTGCGCCTTGCACCGAACATTTGCGCCAGGCTTTCTTCGGTAAAGCGACTGGCCTCATGGATGCGCTGTTCAAGAATGGCGTCGAGGACCCGCGAGTACAGATCATCCGCCGCCGGTGGAAAGGGCAGGGTCGTAAGCGTTTGCGGTGAAACGAAGCTGTTCATGGCCAATCTCCAGTTCGAAGAGGGTTCAACTGCCAAGGTTGTCGTCCGGGATGTTCAGTTCAATGCCCATGCGCTGGCCCTCGCGAAGGATGTGCCGACGCATCTCGGCACTGGCCTGGGCGCTGTTCTTGCTGCGGATCGCCCGCACCACCGCTTCGTTTTCTTCGAGGCGTTCGGCCAGATGCTCCGGGGAATTGCGCAGCACTTCGGCGCTTTGTTTGAGCGCATTGCTGGTCTGCTGGACAACGCTCTGGAAGATCGGGTTCGAGGTCAGGGTGAAGAGTTCTTCGTGGAACGCAATGTAGGCGCTCACCCCGGCTTCGCTGTCGTTGGCCTCCAGGGCTTCGCGCATGTCCATCAGGGTCAGGCGCAGTTGCCCGACTTCCTTGCTGCTGATCGACTGCGCCACCAGACCGACGATGAACGGCTCAAGGGTGTAGCGCAGTTGCAGTACGTCTTCCAGGCTTGCGGCGGCCACGGCACTGTCGTGCTGTTGGCTGTCGGCAAGATTGGCCTCCAGGACCACCACCCCTTTACCCGGCATGGACCGCACCAGACCGAGGGTTTCGAGCACGATGACGGCTTCTCGCAGGCTGGGGCGGCTGATACCCAGTTGTTCGGCCAACTCGCGTTGCCCTGGCAGCATGTCACCGGAACGCCACTGACCGCGGGCCAGCGCGGCCCGAAGTTTTTCTACGACTGAATTTACAACGGTCGACGAGGTAATCACTGTTCGCTCCATGAGCTCAAAAACGGTTTGGCCATGCCTGCCCGGGAGCAGGCACGGCGTTCATTCAAAATTCCTGCTGATGGGCCGCAGCCACCGGTTTTCTCGGCTGGAAGGTATAACCCACCTGGCCGGAAAGCACTTTGTTCGCCCGCTCCACATCGATGTCTTTTTCCCAGCGAGCGATCGCCACGGTGGCCACGCAGTTGCCGATCAGGTTGGTCAGGGCCCGGCCGATCCCCATGAACCAGTCCACGGCCAACACCAGCACCAGGCCCACCACGGGAATCGCCGGGATTGCCGTCAGCGTGGCCGCCAGAATCACCAGGGCCGAACCCGGGATGCCGTGTGCGCCTTTGGAGGTGATCAAGGACACCAATAGAATCGTCAGCAAGTCGGTCATGGCCAGCGGCGTGCCGGTGGCATTGGCGATGAACACGATGGCCAGGGTCAGGTAGATCGAGAAACCGTCGAGGTTGAACGAATATCCGGTGGGAATCACCAACCCGACCGTCGAGCTGCCGATACCCAGATGCTCAAGCTTGCGCATGATTTGTGGCAGCACAGCGTCTGACGAGGCGGTGCCCATGACGATCAGCAGTTCTTCGCGCAGGTACTTGAGCAACGGCCACATCTTCAGGCCGGAAAGGCGCATGACCAGGCCGAGAATCAGCGCCACGAAGGCCACGCAGGTCAGGTAAAACAGGCCGACCAGACTGCCCAGATGCTGCAGCGAGTCCAGGCCGTATTTGCTGGTGGTGAAGGCGATCGCGCCGAATACGCCGATCGGTGCCAGTCGCACGATCATGCCCATGATGCGGAAGATCACATGGCTGAGTTCGTTGATCAGTCGCGAAATGCCCGACGCCGCTTCTCCCACCAGATTCAGGGCGCTGCCAAACAACACCGAAAACAGCAGGACTTGCAGGATGTTGTTATCGGCAAATGCACCGATCACCGAGGTCGGAATCAGGTCCATCAGGAACTGTGTGGTGGTATGCATGTGCTGGCCGCGCTGGGCGATATCGCCCATGTCAGCCGCAGAAAGCTGTTCCAGATGAATGTTCGCGCCACTGCCGATACCGGTGCTGAAGGCGAACACCAGGCCGATCACCAGGGCAATGGTGGTCAAGACTTCGAAATAGATCACGGATTTCAGGCCGATACGCCCGACCTTCTTCAGGTCGCCGGCACCGCTGATGCCGCTGACCACGACGCAGAACACGATCAGGCCGATGAGCATCTTGATCAGCTTGATGAAACCGTCCCCGAGGGGTTTGAGCTGAGCGGAGTATTCGGGAAGGGTCAGCCCGCAGACGATGCCGAGCACCAGTCCGAGAACCACTTGGAGGAAGATTGAACGCGAGCACCATCTGAGCATGGGAGGAATCCTGGTCGGTGTCCTGGCTGCCGAGTTTGAGGGCTTTCGGCTTCAGGACTTAATTATTGTGGTCTTACCGGTATGTCCAGTGCAGGCGCAGTCTAGGCGTGGACTTCGGGTGATCGCAAGGGAAAATGTTGAAATTGGCATGACCGGTCTTACCAGTTGAATGGCAAGGCCCGGTCTTGAGCGGTTTGGGTCTGTGAAAAAAATCGAATCGGGTTCAAGGGGGAAGTCGAGGCGCTTTCGGATCAGTTTTAGACTTCGTCCGGATTGTCGACATAAGAGGCATTGCGCTCGATGATGTTCAGGTGAAAGACCAGGTTGCTCCCGCCTCCGCCTGCATTGACATGATGACCATCGTGGGAATACATATATTTCGTACCGGCAAGCGGGACCCCATGAGTGGTCTGGATCGTTAAGGACAATTTATTGGAAGAGATGTCATCCAATGTAATCACGTTGCCGTTTTTGTCGAGAAGGTTGAAATTGGCAGCGTCTTTATTTTCTGTTGCAATAATGGTTTTGTATTTGTTCATGCCGAGGATGCTTCCGTAATAGGCGCCTGGCGTGCGTATGTAAATATGGTAGTGGTTTGCGGTGCACCTGAAATAAAATCTTAAAGTGTTGTGGGGATTTTTGCTGTCCGCGAAAAGATAGTTGGAAATATCTAGTGTGCCTTCGTACTTATAATGCTTAGGGGGTTGCATGGTGACTTTTTTGTTATGGGTCAGTCGAGGGAAGTGCAGGTGACCGAAATTGGTGGACAGTTCGGCAATGAAGGATTTTTGACGATCGGTGCTCATTTTATCTTCCTTGATAAAGTTTCAACTGTTGGTTGGAGTTACTTAGATTTCATCTGGGGTGCTTAGGTAAGTCGCATTTCTTTCAAGAATTTTCAATCTGCAAAGCAGGGGTGTCTGTCCCTTGTTGGCGATGTATGTGTACTTTGAGCCGTATAGATTTTGGCGGTGGAGGAGCCCGGATCCACTGACTTGGATGTAGGTCTCCAGGCTGTCTTCCCTGATGTCGTCCAGTGTCATAGCCCTGTTGTGACGATTGATCAAGTTGAATGTCGTGGAACCGGCAATGGGGAATGCGCCGACAAACCCGGATGTATCGACACTGATGCACTTTCCGAAATACGGGCCTGGCGTCCGGATATAGAGTCTGTAGCCATAATTTGTATATCTGAAATAGAGTAATAGGCCGGGTATGGCATCTGCCGAAATTTCAGGGTGCAGCCCAAGCCGGTGGGAGTCGTCTCTGCGTTGTGGTGGGCCGGTAAAAAAGCCACCACTGGCAAATACACTACTGGCGATGGCTGGCTCGCCATGAAGCAAGTCGAGAAAGTGCAGCGGTATGTTGTCTGTGCCTAGTGTGGCAATAAATGATTTTTGCCGGTCTGTAGTCATTGTCTTGTCTCGCTATTCGTTTGGTTGTAGCGCTTGTTTGAGTGGGTTTGTGCTCAAGCTGAAAGTGCTTTCCTTGGAATATAGCGATTCTAATAAAAGTGGCGTGATTTAAATTAAGGCAGGGTTTTTCCAGGGTTTTATTAAATGGCTGGTTGCCGTTTTGTTAGTTTGTCTGGAATGTCGACGTCGCGGGTTATAAAAGAATTTACGCATAAAAAACCCGACCACAGAGGGTCGGGTTTTTGTCTGGCTCGGTAAAGCGCTGTAATTAAGCGCCGTACACCGGCAGCTTCTTGCAGATCGCCTTGACCTTCTCACGAACGGCATCGATCACCGCTTCGTTGTTCAGGTCCGCCAGGATGTCGCAGATCCAGCCGGCCAGTTCCTTGCACTCTGCTTCCTTGAAGCCGCGAGTGGTCACAGCCGGGGTGCCGAAGCGCAGGCCGGAGGTGACGAACGGGGAGCGTGGGTCGTTTGGCACGGAGTTCTTGTTCACGGTGATGAACGCTTTGCCCAGGGCGGCGTCGGCGTCTTTACCGGAGATTTCCTGCTTGATCAGCGACAGCAGGAACAGGTGGTTTTCAGTGCCACCGGAAACCACGTCGAAACCGCGCTCGATGAACACGCCGGCCATGGCCTTGGCGTTTTTCACCACTTGTTGCTGGTAAGCCTTGAACTCAGGCTGCAGCGCTTCCTTGAAGCAGATCGCTTTAGCGGCGATCACGTGCTCCAGCGGGCCGCCCTGGGCGCCTGGGAATACGGCGGAATTCAGCTTCTTCTCGATGTCGGCGTTGGCGCGAGCCAGGATCAGGCCACCACGTGGACCGCGCAGGGTCTTGTGGGTGGTGGTGGTCACCACGTCAGCGAATGGAACCGGGTTCGGGTAGACGCCAGCGGCGACCAGACCGGCCACGTGGGCCATGTCGACGAACAGGTAGGCACCCACCTTGTCGGCGATTTCACGGAAGCGCGGGAAGTCGAGGATCTGCGAGTAGGCAGAGAAACCGGCCACGATCATTTTTGGCTTGTGTTCAACAGCCAGGCGCTCGACTTCGTCGTAGTCGATCAGGCCGTTGGCATCGATGCCGTACTGGATGGCGTTGTACAGCTTGCCGGAGGACGAAACGCTGGCACCGTGGGTCAGGTGACCGCCGTGGGCCAGGCTCATGCCCAGGATGGTGTCGCCAGCCGACAGCAGGGCCAGGTAAACAGCGCTGTTGGCTTGGGAACCGGCGTGTGGCTGAACGTTGGCGTAATCGGCGCCGAACAGTTCTTTTGCACGGTCGATGGCCAACTGCTCTACGACGTCGACGTACTCGCAACCACCGTAGTAGCGCTTGCCCGGGTAGCCTTCGGCGTACTTGTTGGTCAGTACCGAGCCTTGAGCTTCCATCACCGCGGGGCTGGTGTAGTTTTCCGAAGCGATCAGCTCAATGTGCTCTTCCTGGCGCTGAGCTTCTTGCTCCATGGCGGCAAAGAGATCGGCGTCGTACTTGGCAATAGTCAAATCACGGCTGAACATGGCGGTCCTCAAGGATCGGGGGCGGAAAAGGGGGGCATTCTAACCCAATGGGTTTTGGAAGGCATATGAAACGACATCATGTCGCAGACAAGTGGGCTTCATGACGGGATCAGTGGTGATCGTGCCGGCCCAATCGCCAGCAGGCTGGCTCCCACAGAAGTCGCGACAGCCTGCAAATTCCCTGGCCGACCTAAATTCTTGTGGGAGCCAGCCTGCTGGCGATGGCATCCCCACAAAATTTCAGTCGAACATGAAGAGGGCATCATTGCTGAACTGCACTTCAAAGGTATTGGCTGGCATCGGCCGCCCGAACAGGTACCCCTGGACCTCGTCGCAACCGTGTTCCCTGAGGAAATCAAGCTGCTCCTGGGTTTCCACACCCTCGGCGATCACCGCCAGGTTGAGGCTGTGGGCCATGGCGATGATCGCCCGGGCGATCTGCGCATCCTGTTCGCCCGACGGCAGGCCGTCGACGAAGGTGCGGTCGATTTTCAGGACGTCGATCGGGAACTGCTTGAGGTAGTTGAGCGATGAATAGCCCGTGCCGAAGTCGTCGACCGCGATGCTCAGGCCAAGGTTTTTCAAGCCGGCGAGAATCTGCATGGCTTCGCTGACTTCGCGCATCAGGATACTTTCGGTCAGCTCCAGCTCCAGGCATGCCGGCGGCAGTCCGGTGTCCTTCAGGATGTTGGCGATCCGTGTGCCGAGCTGGCCGTCGGAGAACTGCCGGGCGGAGATGTTCACCGACACCTTCGGCACGCGCACCTTGGCCTGATGCCAGGTCTTGAGCTGACGGCAGGCCTCGCTGATCACCCAATCGCCGACATCCACCACCAGGCCGAGCTCTTCGAGCACCGGGATGAAGTCCCCCGGCGGCACCAGGCCGCGGCGCGGATGACGCCAGCGCAGCAAGGCTTCGGTACCGGTCAGGCGTTTGCCATCGCCGCTGAATTGCGGTTGGTAATACAACACGAATTCGTTCTGTTCCAAGGCGTGTCGCAGGTCGCTTTCCAGTTCCAGGCGCTCCAGGGCGCTGGCGTTCATGTCCGCCTGATAGAACTGGAAGTTGTTCTTGCCGCGTTCCTTGGCGTGGTACATCGCGGTGTCGGCGTTTTTCATCAGTTGGCTGAGTTCATTGCCGTCCTGCGGGCTCAGGGCGATGCCGATACTGGCCGTGACGAAGAACTCGCGGCCTTCGAGCACGAAGGGTTTGACCAGGCTGGCGAGAATCTGCTCTGCCACGTGAATCGCCCGGTTCAGGGCGATTTCACGGTTGGCCCGTGGTTGCAGGAGCAAGGTGAATTCATCGCCGCCCATGCGCGCTACGGTGTCGTCGTCGTCGACGCAACCGAGCAGGCGCGTGGCCATTTCCTTGAGCATGCGATCACCGGCGGCGTGGCCCAGGGAATCGTTGATCGGCTTGAAGCGGTCCAGGTCGAGGAACATCAACACCACCCAGGACTTCTGCCGCTCGGCGGCTTGCAGCGCGGTGTGCAGGCGATCCTGGAACAGCGTGCGGTTGGGCAGGTGGGTCAGGGCGTCGTAATAGGCCAGGCGGTGAATCCGTTGTTCACTGGCCTTGCGTTCGCTGATGTCGCTGAAAAAACACACGTAACTGGCCAGGTCGCCTTCATCGTCCAGTACCGCGGTTATGCCGACCCAGGCCGGATAATGCTCGCCATTGCGGCGCCTGAGCCACACTTCGCCTTCCCAGGTGCTGTGCTGGTTCAGTTGCTTGAGCACGTAGCGCAAATGGGCTTCCTGCTGCTCGTCGACGGTGAGCATGTTCGGCAACTGGTCGAGTACCTGTTCCACGGCATACCCGCTGACACGGCTGAAGGCTTCGTTGGCCTGGACGATATAGCCGGCCGGGTCGGTGATCAGGATCGCCGAGGTCGAGTGCTCGAATACCGTGGCGGCCATTCGCAGGTCTTTCTCGGCCCGGCGTTGCTGGCTGATGTCGCGACCGACCCCCAGCACGCCCTCGAAGGCACCGTGTTCGTCCCAGACCAATACCAGCCGCAGTTCGATGGGAATCTTGCGCCCGTCGGCGCGCAGGCAGTCGAACAGAAACAGTTGGGTTTGCACCTGGCTGCGCAACAGGGCCAGTTGTTCGGGTTTATCCAGCGCTTTGCTGACGCGATCCATCAAGTGGTAGATGCCGCTCAGCTGTTGCGGATTGGCAATGGTCGATTGCCAGCCATTCTGGAAAATCCACTCCGCTTCATAGCCCAGCACTGCCTGCACCGACGGGCTGACATAGTTGAGCGCCATGCGGTTGTCGGTGGAGAAAATCACGTCGCTGATGCTTTCAGCGAGCATCCTGTAGCGCTGCTCGCTGTCGCGCAGCGACTCACTGGCTTCAATCTGCTCGGTAACGTCCTTGGCCACGCCGATGATGCGGGTGACCTGGTCATGCTTGTCCCGTGCCAGTGCCTGCTCGCGAATGTCGAAGCGCCGCCATTCGCCGTCACGGTGGCGAAAGCGCAACTGGCACTGCATCAATTGGCTGTAACCGCCTTGCCGCTGGCTCTGGCGCGAGCGGTGGTAGTAGTCGGCATCGTCGGGGTGCAGGAGGATTTCCCAGAAGTACTCGCCCATCTGCTGCAGTTCAGTGCGGTTGTAGCCCAGCGTCTGGCCCAGATGGTGGTTGCTGAAGATCATTCGCTGGCTGATCACGTCTTGCACGTAAAGGTGATCGGGCACGGTCCGCACGACGTCGGACCAGAAGCCTTCGCGCTCCTGCAGCGACAGCTCGATGAGCTTGCGGCTGGTGATATCGGTGATGCTCAGGATCACGGCCTTGAAGTCGTCCGGGTTTTGCGGCAGGCGCAACACCAGCCACAGGTGCTGGTCACGACCCCCGGCGTCCTGCAGCTTGATTTCCAGTTCAAGCTGCTGCTGTTGCTTGTGCACCGCTTCGAGGACCTGATTGCCGATGGCGCTGCCCGCCACGGGGTTGCCATCGATCAGCAGGTTCCACACTTGCTCACAGGTGTTGACGTTCAGCAGTTGCAGGGCGACCTGATTGACCTCGGTGATGCGCAGTTCCTGCAACAATTGCCGGCGCAGGTTTGGTGTCCCCAGCCAGGTTTGCAGTTGCTCGTCGCGCAGCAACTGAGCCTTGTCGAACAGGCTGCGCAGGCCCGACATGTCGAGGACGCACAGGGCCACGCCAGTGCCTTCGAAAATCTCCTGGTAGCGTCGGCGACCTTCGTGCAGTTGGCGCTGGCGACGGCGCATGTTCAGCAGGACGATGAACGGCAACATGGAAAAGGCCAGGCCCAGCAGGCATTTGCCGATGAAGGCCGGCAGCAGTTCCTCGAGTACTCGCTGACGATCGAACAGGCCTCGTAGTTGCCAGTCGCTGCCGCTCAGTGGGACGGTCAGTACGCTGTTGGCCACATCGTCCTGGGTCAGGGTGCCCGGGTTGACCTGCGGCAACGCCTGGTCGCGGCTGATGATCTGGTGATTGAAGCGGTTTTCCACCAACCACAGCGGAGCCGCCGCCGTTTCATTGAGCTTGGTCAGGGAGGCGAAAAACGTCGGTTTGAAGCGCAAGGCCCAATAGCCGCGGTTGCTGCCGCTAGATTGATGCAACAGCAAATGCACTCGCGAGCCGTCGATGGCGTTGCTGTAATAGTGGGGTTGTGCGCGACTGCGGCGCACCAGTTCCGCCAGATAGTCGGCATCTTCGCGGGTGCCAACCGTGTCACTGAGGATTCTTCCCGAGGGACTGAGCAGTGCGAGGCTCAGCAGGTCGGGCAGGGATTTTTGCAGTTTGCGCTGCAAGTCCAGTAGCTCGTCGGCACTTTGCGGCTGCTCGACAATCGGTAGCAGGTTGAGGGCGATCTGCGCGTTGAGCGCCATGTTCAGGCTGACTTGCGTGGCCAGGTCGGCGGTGTAGTCGATGGTGGCCTGGCGCTTGCTCTTCTGGGTTTCGCGCAGCTGATCCAGCAATTGCCAGAACAGCAATGCGAGCAGCAGCAACACCAACATCGCCAAAGCGCCCTTGAGTGTGCCGCGCATGGGCGAGCCGGGTGCAACAGTCGGTGCACGGGTGATCAGGGACGGAGGGACACTGGACAAACTGTAATCCTGCGGTTTGGCTGGACTGGCGCGACGTGCACTATAAGCCGGACGCCCGAAGGGCGGCTAGCATGCCTTGAGTTGTGGCAAAGTGCCAGTCCCGCTCGGCTGGACTGCCATCTGTCATTAAGGTAGCTTTGCCGGTTACGCGGGAGCGTTCCAGCTCCTAGAATCAGACTTTTTTCAGCGCATACGCATTGGCCTCGTCAAGCGTACAGCGCGCATGGTCTGGCCAGGCCTCGCCTGCACCCTAATCATTTCATCAGTCACTGACCCAAGGTTCTCCATGGCTCAATACGTATTCACCATGCATCGGCTGGGCAAAGTTGTTCCACCGAAGCGGGAAATCCTGAAAAACATCTCCTTGTCGTTCTTCCCGGGCGCCAAGATCGGCGTGCTCGGCCTCAACGGTTCGGGTAAGTCCACCCTGTTGAAAATCATGGCAGGCGTCGACACCGAGTTCGACGGCGAAGCCCGTCCGATGCCGGACCTGAACATCGGCTACCTGCCGCAAGAGCCGCAACTGGACCCGACCAAGACCGTGCGTGAAGTGGTCGAGGAAGCGGTCAGCGTGATCAAGGATGCCCAGGCACGCCTGGACGAGGTTTACGCGGCCTACGCCGATCCGGATGCCGACTTCGACAAGCTGGCAGCCGAACAGGCCAAGCTCGAAGCCATCCTGCAGGCCAGCGACGGCCACAACCTGGAGCGTCAGCTGGAAGTCGCCGCCGATGCGCTGCGCCTGCCGGCCTGGGATGCCAAGGTTGAAGTCCTCTCCGGTGGTGAAAAACGTCGCGTGGCCCTGTGCCGCCTGCTGCTGTCCGCCCCGGACATGCTGCTGCTCGACGAACCGACCAACCACCTGGACGCCGATTCGGTTGCGTGGCTGGAGCACTTCCTGCACGACTTCCCGGGCACCGTGGTCGCGATCACGCACGACCGTTACTTCCTGGACAACGTCGCTGGCTGGATTCTGGAACTTGACCGCGGCGCGGGCATTCCTTACGAGGGCAACTATTCGGGTTGGCTGGAAGCCAAGTCCGATCGTCTGGCTGCCGAATCCAAGCAGCAGTCGGCTCACGAAAAAGCCATGAAGGAAGAACTGGAGTGGGTGCGCAAAGGCGCCAAGGCCCGCCAGTCGAAATCCAAGGCACGTCTGCAACGCTTCGAAGAAATGCAATCGCAGGAATTCCAGAAGCGCAGCGAAACCAACGAGATCTACATTCCGGCCGGTCCACGCCTGGGCGACAAGGTCATCGAGTTCAAGAACGTCACCAAGGGCTATGGCGATCGCGTGTTGATCGACAACCTGTCGTTCTCCATGCCGAAAGGCGCCATCGTTGGCGTGATCGGCGGTAACGGTGCCGGTAAATCGACCCTGTTCCGCATGCTGATGGGCAAGGAAACTCCGGATTCGGGCAGCATCGAAGTCGGCGAAACCGTGCAGCTGGCCTGCGTCGACCAGAGCCGCGAAGACCTGGACGGCAGCAAGACCGTGTTCCAGCAGATCTCCGACGGTTCCGACCAGATCCGCATCGGCAACTACGAGATCCCGTCGCGCACTTACGTGGGCCGCTTCAACTTCAAGGGCGGTGACCAACAGAAGTTCGTCAAGGACCTGTCCGGTGGTGAGCGTGGTCGCTTGCACCTGGCCCTGACCCTGAAAGAGGGCGGCAACGTCCTGCTGCTCGACGAACCGTCCAACGACCTCGACGTTGAAACCCTGCGTTCCCTGGAAGAAGCCCTGCTGGACTTCCCGGGCGCCGCCATTGTGATCTCCCACGATCGGTGGTTCCTTGACCGCGTCGCGACTCACATCCTGGCGTACGAAGACGACTCGCAAGCGGTGTTCTTCGAAGGTAACTACACCGAATACGAAGCCGATCGCAAAAAGCGTCTTGGCGAAGCCGCTGCCCAGCCGCACCGGGTACGCCACAAGAAACTGGCCTGATTCGGGTTGGTGGCATGAAAAAGCGGAGCCTTCGGGCTCCGTTTTTTTTAGCGTGTTTATTCACTGGCACCGAGTCTCGTTCTTCGCGAGCAAGCCCGCTCCCACCTCTTGAAATGCGTTCCCCTGTGGGAGCGGGCTTGCTCGCGAAGGCGGGCTAACTGATGGTGCAAAACTGGATTTTGAAATCCCTGTTTGGGTGCAAAAACACCGCGGAAACAGGGTTAATTTATATCCTGTGCACCATTTAATTTCATAAAAGCGACATTCTGCGCTGTTCCTGTGCGCGATTGGTTTGTTAAAGTCCGGCTCAAATCTTCCAACGACAATAAATTTGCCGAGACTTTTCCATGATCGAATCCGTCGACTCCTTCCTTGCCCGCCTGAAAAAACGCGACCCGGACCAGCCTGAATTCCATCAGGCCGTCGAAGAGGTGCTGCGTAGCCTGTGGCCCTTTCTTGAAGCCAATCCACACTATCTGACCTCCGGCATTCTTGAGCGTATCTGCGAGCCTGAGCGGGCCGTCGTGTTCCGCGTGTCCTGGGTCGACGATCACGGCAAGGTGCAGGTCAATCGCGGTTTCCGTATCCAGATGAACAGCGCCATTGGTCCGTACAAGGGCGGTCTGCGTTTCCATCCGTCGGTGAACCTGGGTGTCCTGAAGTTCCTCGCCTTCGAGCAGACCTTCAAGAACTCGCTGACGTCGCTGCCGATGGGCGGCGGCAAGGGTGGTTCGGATTTCGACCCCAAAGGCAAGAGCGATGCCGAAGTCATGCGCTTCTGCCAGGCCTTCATGAGCGAGCTGTACCGCCACATCGGTGCCGATGTCGACGTGCCGGCCGGTGACATCGGTGTCGGTGCCCGTGAAATCGGCTTCCTGTTCGGTCAGTACAAGCGCTTGAGCAACCAGTTCACCAGCGTGTTGACCGGCAAGGGCCCGAGCTACGGCGGCAGCCTGATCCGCCCTGAGGCCACCGGCTTCGGTTGCGTGTACTTCGCCGAGGAAATGCTCAAGCGTCGCGGTGAAACCGTCGAAGGCAAACGCGTGGCCATCTCGGGTTCCGGCAACGTTGCGCAATATGCTGCGCGCAAGGTCATGGACCTGGGCGGCAAAGTGATTTCGCTGTCCGACTCCGAAGGCACGCTGTACTGCGAAAGCGGGCTGACCGAGGCGCAATGGCAGGCGGTGCTGGAACTGAAAAACGTCCAGCGCGGACGCATCAGCGAACTGGCCGGTCGTTTTGGCCTGGAGTTCCTGGCTGGCCAGCATCCATGGGGGCTGAGCTGCGACATCGCGCTGCCGTGCGCCACGCAGAACGAACTGGATGCCGATGCGGCACGGGCGTTGCTGCGCAATGGCTGCATCTGTGTGGCGGAAGGCGCGAACATGCCGACCACCCTCGAAGCCGTCGACCTGTTCATCGAGGCAGGCATCCTGTTCGCGCCGGGCAAGGCGTCGAATGCCGGTGGGGTGGCCGTCAGCGGCCTGGAGATGTCGCAGAACGCCATGCGCCTGCTCTGGACTGGTGGTGAGGTGGACAGCAAGCTGCACGCGATCATGCAGTCGATCCACCACGCCTGCGTGCATTACGGGGAAGAAAACGGTCAGGTCAACTACGTCAAGGGCGCGAACATCGCCGGTTTCGTCAAGGTTGCCGACGCCATGCTCGCCCAGGGTGTGGTTTAAGCCGGTTCGATGCGGATGATCTCGATCAGTTGATCGCCGGCTGGGCGTTGCCATAGCACCTCGTCACCGAGTTGCGCTCCGAGCAGCGCCCGGCCCAGCGGAGACCCCCAGTTGATCAGGCCGGCTGGCGCGTTAGCCTGATCTTCCCCCACCAGTTGCACGGTCAGCTCCGTGTCCTGTTCGTCGGCGAAGGTTACTCGACTGCCAATCTGTACTTTTTTCGTTGAGCTCGGGGGCGGTACAAGCTGAGCACTTTGCAGGCGCTGGCTGAAATACCTCAAGTCGCGCTGAAGGTCTGCCTTTCGCTGCTTGTTGGCCAAGTCTCCTTGTGCGCTCAGTTCTCCCAACAGGTTCTGCAACTCGGCGACCTTCGCCTGCAATTGGGCGAGACCAGTGGGCGTAACGTAATTGGGCTGCGCGCTGACCTGCCGTTCAACTGGCTGATCAGCTTGTGCAGCAGCATTATCTTCATTGACGAAGGCACGACTCATGGTTTTCTCCCGTTATAGGGGTTAGGCCATGGTTGCAGGCATTTGGTTGCGTCAGTAGTGATACCACTTCACCTCAAGCATCACTTCATTCTCGGGCGTGGCCAGGTGGCTGAATTCGCGCTGGGCACTCAGGCGCAGACCGAGGTTGCGCGACAATTCCCACTGCTGGTTCAGGCTCAGGCTACGGCGCACTTCACCGTTGGTGAAGAAATCGCCTTTCGCCTCCAGGCTCAGATTCCCCAGCGGGTTTTTCCACAGCAGACCCGTGTTGAAACCCGCCGCCGGAGAGATGAATTCGGCGAAATCATTGTTGTGCTCCACGCGCACGGTGCCCAGGGCAAAACCGAGGGTGTCGTCGGCCAGTTGCCAGGTTCCACCGCCTCCACCATTGACGTGGCTGACCAGGGTTTCATCATCATGCTTGCCCGGCACCCGCTCCAGGCCACCGGTGACCTGCCACGACAGCGGTTGCAGCAACTCGTTGCGCGGGGTCAGGGAGCGAATCGTCGCCAGGTCCAGTTGCTGCACTTGCCAGTCATTGCCTTCGTACTGGCGCAGTTTCAATTGCAGGATTTCGATCTGAGCGCCGAGGGGGAAGCTTTCGGCGTTGTCGTTGAGGTCGTGATAGGCCATGCGCAGGCCGTACTCGCCAAAGGCACGATCACCGCGGGTGCCGAGGCCGGCCTGCCAGGTGCGGGATTCGTGGCCATCTTCCGGAAGCCCGGGTTGCGGGATATCGAGCTCTGGTGCGGGGTTCTGGTTGATCGCCCGCAGCAGTTCGAAACTGCGCTGTGCCCGTTGCGGGTCGCGCTCCTGACCATTGGCGCGGTAGCGCTCCAGTCGATAGGCCGCATCGATGATCAACGCTTGGCGCGCGCGGGGTTGTGCCTTGAATTCGGGTGTTTGCAGTTGCTTCTGGTCAGCACTGACTTTCAGCACCCACTGCTGTTCTTCGTCGGTCAGTGTCTCGGCGCGACTCAGCAGTTCGCGCTCGCGGGAAGGGCGGTACTGGATGGACTCCACCAGCCCGGCTTCTTTTACGGCCTTGACGGTGTCTGTGGGAATGGCGGTCAGCGGGAATTGCCCGGTCAGGCGCAGGCTCGGGCGCGCCACTTGCAGCAGTTCCAGCAGGCGATAGGAGCAGTTTTCGTCGAAGAAGAAATAATCGAACTGAATCTGTTTCAGCTCCCAGACGTGCTCGACCATCCGCGCCGTTTCCTGCTGGGTCAGGTTCAGCCGGTACTCCCACAAGTCGCGGTTTTCGAGGCTGCGGTATTCCGAGAGTTTTTCCTGGTAAGGCACTAGTGCAAACAGTCCCGGATAGCCACCCATCAAGCCTTTCCATGCGTACAGGATGCTGTTGTCCGACCCCTCGATGTAGGCGCCGAAGTTGATCGCGTAACTGAGCAGCGAGGTCTTGTCGCTTTGTACATCGGCCTGATCGATGCGCAGCAGCGTGTGGCCGAACATCGATGACGGGCTGTTCAGGTAGGCTGCCGGAAAGATCATCACCGCGCTGTGGGGCGAGACGTCCTTGAACCATTGCTTGAATTCGGGGCAGTCCGGTGCCGGAAGATCGGTCAGGTTGAGCTGCGCTTTCAGCCAGCGGGTACGGGCCGGATAGACGCATTGCGCATGCTGTTCACCCGCACTGGCAGGGGCGTACAGCGCTTGCACGGTGGCTGCCAGTTCATGGTCCGAATGTTCATTGCCATCGGCGGCGAGAAAGAATTTTTTGTCGCTGACATAGCTGCGCCAGCCACCAAGCTTGGCGGTTTCGTAGTGACCGAGGGAGATCCAGAAAGGATCGTTGGCCAGCTGCTGCAAACGTTGGGGATCGATATGAGGCGCGGCGGACAGCGGGGCGCAGACACAGAGCGCCAGCCAGGCAAGGCGTTTGAGCATAAGTGGCAACTTGAACAGGAAAAAATAAAGACCCAGCACAATGGATGCAATTCAACTGTAGGAGCTGGCTTGCCAGCGATGGTCGTTAACGATGACGCGTGTTGACTGGATGAACACAGCGCCTATGAGGCCATCGCTGGCTAGCCAGCTCCTACAGTTGCATGACATTACCCAAAGAGGGGCAGGTCCAAAAAATAAAACCCCGCTTCTCGAAAGAAGCGGGGCGGGTCGAGCTTATGCCTGAGTGGCGTACTTGGCCAGACGAGGATCGCTCTTCAGAACGGCCAGGGTGTTGGTATGCACATCTTCCGCGGTCACGTCAGCCTTGCTGAAGATCTGCTGGAAGTGCTCGTGAGTGACAGCGGCGAAGTGCGCACGGTCTTCCGGCGCCACGCCCAGTACCACGGCGTAGGTGGTCAGCGCTTCGCCCTGACCTTTAGCCATGTCTTCGGACAGCTCGTTCATCATGCCATTCATGGCAAACCAGGATTTGCCGCCATAGGTCAGCGACGCGTTGGTCGAGCAACCGTTGGTACCAGAAGTCATACCGAAAGTTGCGTTGCCGGAAGTGCCGTTGGTGGTGGATGCCAGGAAGTGAGCCGGGGTGCCACGCTGACCTTCGAACAGCATGTTGCCCCAACCGCAATCCGGACCGCCTGGCGCCTGCGCCATGGCGTTGATGGATACAGCGGTGAAGAGAGTACCGAGAAGAATCCGTTTCATAGCTTTTTTCTCTTTGTGTGCATACCAATGGACAAGGGTGCTGGCGCCTACCTGACACCAGTTGGGCCGGTTATTAGTCCAGCCGCGCAGTTTGGAGTTTAGGCACGATCCCGGGGTTCCGTGATTTTTTGCTAAAACTTCACTGCAATCGCGGATTTGCCCCCGGCCCGCCTGGGGCTGGTGGCTTGTCTATGCTTTGCCATGAGGCGCGCCTTGCAAGTGAGGTATGGGCAGCGCCAGAATGCCGCTATCTGCCCCGCCTGATTGTTAAGGAAGCCCGATGCCTGATCCTGTTGCTGCCAGCTTGCGTCTAGCGCCCGAAGCGCTGACCCGTCCGTTTTCCGCTGAACAGTTCAGCTTCTCTACCACCAATGATCTGGAGCCCTTTCGCGGTGTGCTTGGCCAGGAACGCGCGGTCGAAGCCTTGCAGTTCGGTGTGGCCATGCCACGCCCCGGTTACAACGTATTCGTCATGGGCGAGCCTGGCACCGGTCGCTTCTCGTTCGTCAAACGCTACCTGAAGGCCGAAGGCAAGCGCCTGCAGACCCCGGCGGACTGGGTCTACGTCAATAATTTCGATGAACCGCGCGAACCGCGCGCCCTGGAGTTGCCGTCGGGCACCGCCGGTGCCTTCATCGGTGATATCAACGGCTTGATCGACAACCTGCTGGCGACCTTTCCGGCGGTGTTCGAGCACCCGTCCTACCAGCAGAAAAAAAGCGCCATCGACCGCGCCTTCAACCAGCGCTACGACAAGGCGCTGGACGTGATCGAGCGGCTGGCGCTGGAAAAAGAGGTCGCGCTGTACCGCGACAGCAGCAACATCGCCTTCACGCCGATGCTCGAGGGCAAGGCGCTGGACGAGGCGGAGTTCGCCCAATTGCCGGAAGCCGAGCGCGAACGCTTTCATGAGGATATTTCCAATCTCGAAGAGCGCCTGAACGAGGAGCTCGCCAGCCTGCCGCAATGGAAGCGCGAATCGAGCAATCAACTGCGCCATCTCAACGAAGAGACCATTACCCTGGCTCTGCAGCCATTGCTGTCGCCGTTGTCGGAGAAATACGCCGAGAACGCCGCGGTGTGCGGTTACCTGCAAGCGATGCAGGTGTATCTGCTCAAGACCGTGGTCGAGCAACTGGTCGACGACAGCAAGACCGATGCGGTCGCCCGCAAGCTGCTGGAGGAGCAATACGCGCCGAGCCTGGTGGTCGGGCATTCGGCCAGTGGTGGCGCGCCCGTGGTGTTCGAGCCGCATCCGACCTACGAAAACCTGTTCGGCCGCATCGAGTACAGCACCGACCAGGGCGCGCTCTACACCACCTATCGGCAACTGCGACCGGGTGCGTTGCACCGGGCCAATGGCGGCTTCCTGATCCTGGAAGCGGATAAGATGCTCAGCGAACCGTTCGTGTGGGATGCGCTGAAGCGCGCCCTGCAATCGCGCAAACTGAAAATGGAATCGCCACTGGGCGAGATGGGCCGTTTCGCCACCGTCACCCTGACGCCGCAGCACATTCCATTGCAGGTCAAGGTCGTCATCATCGGCGCCCGCCAGCTCTACTACACGTTGCAAGACCTCGATCCGGACTTCCAGGAAATGTTTCGCGTCCTGGTGGATTTCGATGAAGACATTCCGATGGTCGACGAGAGCCTGGAGCAGTTCGCCCAGTTGCTCAAGACCCGAACTTCCGAGGAAGGCATGGCGCCGTTGACCGCCGATGCAGTGGCGCGCCTGGCAACCTACAGCGCTCGGCTGGCGGAGCATCAGGGACGCTTGTCGGCGCGCATCGGCGATCTGTTCCAGCTGGTCAGCGAGGCAGACTTCATACGTCACCTGGCCGGCGATGAGATGACCGACGCCGGGCACATCGAGCGCGCGCTCAAGGCCAAGGCCACCCGCACGGGACGTGTGTCGGCGCGGATTCTAGATGACATGCTGGCGGGGATCATCCTGATCGACACCGCGGGCGCGGCGGTCGGCAAGTGCAACGGCCTGACAGTGCTGGAAGTCGGTGACTCGGCCTTCGGTGTACCGGCGCGGATTTCCGCCACGGTGTACCCGGGTGGTAGCGGCATCGTCGACATCGAGCGTGAGGTCAACCTCGGTCAACCGATTCACTCCAAAGGGGTGATGATCCTCACCGGTTACCTGGGCAGTCGTTACGCCCAGGAGTTTCCGCTGGCGATCTCCGCGAGCATCGCGCTGGAGCAGTCCTACGGTTACGTCGACGGTGACAGTGCGTCCCTGGGCGAGGCGTGCACCCTGATCTCGGCCTTGTCGAAAACCCCGCTCAAGCAGTGCTTTGCGATTACCGGCTCGATCAACCAGTTCGGTGAAGTGCAGGCCGTGGGCGGCGTCAACGAGAAGATCGAAGGCTTCTTCCGTCTCTGCGAAGCCCGCGGGCTGACGGGCGAGCAAGGCGCGATCATACCCCACGCCAACGTCGCCACCTTGATGCTCGATGAGAAAGTGCTGGCGGCGGTGCGCGCCGGTCAGTTCCATGTCTATGCCGTGCGCCAGGCTGACGAGGCGCTGAGCCTGCTGGTGGGCGAGCCGGCGGGCGAGCCCGATGAGAATGGCGAGTTCCCTGAAGGCAGCGTCAACGCACGGGTGGTGGAGCGCTTGCGGGTGATCGCGGAGATGATCAGCGAGGAAGATCTGAAAGAGGCTGAAAAGGAAATGGCGGTCGAGGCGCTGGTGGAGGCCAAGCCGGCCTGACCCTGAGACTCCCCGATCCACCTGTAGGAGCAAGCTTGCTCGCGATAGCGATCTTTCAGACAACAACGATGTTGACTGTCACTCCGCCATCGCGAGCAAGCTTGCTCCTACAGTTCAATCGGGTGAAACCTGAAAAAGTGCCATCACTCTGGCGCCAATATTCACACTATGACCATTCGGCGCCTTCTGGTCTTACTTGACGTGCTAGTCAGACTTTTCCTCTATTCTCTGCTCAAGGATATCGACAGTATCACTGGATCGAGACAGCCTTCCCGTGGAGGCTGAATACCGGATCTACCGAGGGTCGCCGCCATGTCGCGCAACCTCTGTCTCACCCGTCAATGCCTGGGTCTTGTGACCCGTATCGAATGCGCCATCAAGCCGCTGGCTGGCGATACGGGCATGTGGACCTTGCTCTTCGCCGCCGGAATGGCTGGCGAACAACCTTCAGCCATCAAGGCCCAAGGCCCGTTCCATGGCCCTTTTGTAGCCGAGTCCATCCTCGATACCATTGTTGAAAGCCTGACCCTGCATGGCTATGAACTGGCCGATGACCCGCAGATCTGGTGCCTGCATCTGCAAGCCCAGCTGCGGGAAATCAACGGTGGCCGTTGTCGTAACGTGGGTGGCTTCGAGTTCCGGCCCGAGCACTGATAGCGCTATTGGGGCTGGCTGGACATGTCAGCCTTGTCGAGCTTGACCTCGAAACCGTACTGCACGGTAGCGAGGTCAGTTCGTTGATAGGTTTCCAGGCGCGTGGGTTGCCCGTAGAAGTAATGCACGGCGAATAACGCAGGGCCTTCTGTGCTCGCGTCATGGCTGACTGCAAGAATTTCCTTCAAGTAATTACCGCTGTCATCCTTGGCAAAAAACCGCCAGTCCTGTTCGGGAAACACTTTCGCATCCACCACCAGTGCATTGCCCTTGAGTTCAAGGCCCTTGGGCAATTGACGGGCATCGTAGGCCTGCTTGTCGACGGTGGCCAGGAACAGCGGGATGGAACCGACCACAAAGGCCGGCGTTTGTGGGAACAGGTTCAGGTCGTAGGTGATGGTGCCGCGCAGGGGGTCGACCTCATAGGCCTCGGGTGGCAATTCGATTGGCTCATCGCGGTTGCCGCTGCTGTCTTCGGTGAAGAAACTGACCGGGCTTTCGCCAGGGTTGAACGAGGTGCCGAGCAGTTCATCATTGAAGCTGCGCAGGTGAGTGAACTCCACGCGTGCAGCGCTGGGGTCCTCGACCGATTGATTGATCCTGACGCCTGCTTTCAGCTGTTCCTCTGTCAAGGTCGCGCCCTTGAGCCAGGTCGCGGCGTTGTCGTCGTAGACCACCACCGGCAAGTTCAGCGGCTGGACGGTTTTCGCCGTGGTATGGGGATCGAAGCGGCGTACCGGCAGGTTCAAGTCCTTGCGGGTCACGGTCACGCTGGAGAAATCCAGCAGGCTGACCTCAAGGGTTTCGATGGGGCCATTGAAATACACCTTGGAGTAGTGGCGTTTCTGTTGTTTCTCGAAGGCTCGCTGTTCTTCATTGAGCTGGTTTTCCAGTGACTCGCTCCAGAGCTTCTGTTGTTGCATCTTCGCCAGTTGCTTCTGGTAGAAGGCGATTTGCGCAGCAGTTTCATTGATGGATCCTGAGCGCGACAGAAACTGCCCTGTGGTATCCCTGGCCTGGACGATCAACGGGTTCAATGGTGTTTCAGCGATCTCGGGGGCGAGCGGCGCGCTGTTGCTGAACTCGATTTCGGCGTGGTTATCCGTAAGGCTCAGCAGGGTGACGCTCAGGTTGTCGTTGGTGCGGGTCTGGCCGACGTCCTTTTTCGTCAGGTCGAAGCTGTAGAGCCGGCGGGGTGCAATGACCTCCACTTTGCCTTGCAGGCTCACCGGTTGTGGCTGGTTTTTGATATCGACGTCCAGGCCTTCAATGAACGGATAGGTCACGGTCAGGTCGTCAGGGTTGGTCAGGTTGGAGCTCGATGGGCTCAGTTGAATGCCGGGGTCGGTTTCCGACCATTCCGGCTGGAAGGCGATGACCCGTTTGTTGCTCAGGGTGACCGACTGCCATTGCAGGCCATGGGGAAACAGGAATGCCGCCGGGATGCTGAAGTTGAAGGGAAACACCGGTTGCAGGTCAGTCAGGTAGTCGGAGCTGGAGTCCTTGTGCAGGACGAACAGGCCGTTGATGTAGGTGTCGACCAGGGCCTGGGGCGTCGGGTAGTGCTTGAGCACGGCGAGGGCGTCTTCGCCGTATTCGGTTTCCACGGGTTTGCTGTCGAGCTTGAGTTGTGCGCGCTCGAGCAACAACAGCGAGCCACCCAGCTCAGATATCTCATCCTTGAGTTTCGGGTCCTCGATGGCGTCCAGGGACTTTTCGAACTGAGCCGTTTTTTCCTCGAGGCTGACCTGGCGCTTCTCGTCGCTGGGCGAGCAGGCGCTGAGCAGCAGAGCCAGGCAAATTCCGGCACTCGTAAAAGGCAATCGCCCATCCATTTCCAGTCTTCCTGTCCGATGTCATTTTGCTGTCAATGGGTTGGACACTAGCAGAAAAAATTGACACACACGCGCAGGTTGCGGATTTCCCAATGGTTTCTGGCGGCTTCTGGGTATGGACAGGTGGCTGTTATACTCGCGTCCATTTTCAGACCTACTGTGAGATTCAATGGAACGCTTTATCGAAAATGCAATGTATGCCTCGCGCTGGCTGTTGGCGCCGATCTATTTCGGTCTGTCCCTGGGGCTGTTGGCACTGGCGCTGAAATTCTTCCAGGAAGTCTTCCATGTCATCCCCAACGTCTTTTCGATGGCCGAATCGGACCTGATTCTGGTGCTGCTGTCGCTCATCGACATGGCGCTGGTAGGCGGTTTGCTGGTGATGGTGATGATTTCCGGTTATGAGAACTTCGTTTCTCAACTGGACATCGACGACAGCAAGGAAAAGCTCAACTGGTTGGGCACCATGGACTCCTCGTCGCTGAAAATGAAGGTGGCCGCCTCGATCGTGGCGATCTCGTCCATCCACCTGCTGCGCATCTTCATGGACGCCAAGAACGTCGACCCCGAGCATTTGCAGTGGTATGTCATCATCCACATGACCTTTGTGGTGTCGGCATTTGCCATGGGTTACCTGGATAAAGTGACCAAGCACTAAACAACGGCTGTCCTGTTCCTCACGCGCCGCCCGTCTGTTGCAAAACAGACGGGCGGCGTCGTTTTCGGCTTGTGCTTTGAGGCGCCGAGGCATATCCCTGTAAAGGTGTTAACTCGCCACTGCGTGAGGTGCGTTCATGAACCTGCAAGAGCTGAATGCCTATGCCGTCGCCGGGAAGGTCGATGAGCTGAACCTGATTTCGATGGAAGGGGGTATCTACCTGCTGGAGGCGCGGATGCACGGTGCGGCGTATCCGTTGAGCGATACCCACGGCCATATGCTGAGCCTGCGCTCTGTGGAACATGCCCGGGATGTGCTTCGCTCCTTTCCCAAGTTGCACTTCAACCTGGTGCACACGGTGGTACATGACGAAATGTGCGGGTTGGTCGCCGATATCGAGGAAAACCTGAAGGTACCGATCGCCTGACGCCTCTCATCAATGCCATGGCAACTGTGCTAGTCTGCTCGCCCTTTTATGTAGGGCTTTTCGGAAGGTTCTGTAGGAATTAGTACCTTTTCGGAAGGCCCCAGAGCGGAGCAGTGTCATGTCCGAAGTAAATCTGTCCACCGACGAAACCCGCGTGAGCTACGGCATTGGCCGTCAGCTGGGCGACCAGCTGCGCGACAACCCGCCGCCGGGCGTTAGCCTGGACGCGATCCTGGCAGGCCTGACCGACGCGTTTGCCGGTCAGCCAAGCCGTGTTGGCCAGGAAGAAATGTCCGCGAGCTTCAAGGTGATTCGCGAAATCATGCAGGCCGAAGCTGCAGCCAAGGCTGAAGCGGCCGCTGGCGAAGGCCTGGCCTTCCTGGCTGAAAATGCCAAGCGTGATGGCATCACCACCCTGGCTTCCGGCCTGCAGTTCGAAGTGCTGACAGCCGGTGAAGGCGCCAAGCCATCCCGTGAAGACACCGTGCGTACCCACTACCACGGCACCCTGATCGACGGCACCGTGTTCGACAGCTCATACGAGCGCGGCCAGCCTGCGGAATTCCCGGTTGGCGGCGTGATCGCTGGCTGGACCGAAGCACTGCAACTGATGAATGCCGGCAGCAAATGGCGCCTGTACGTGCCGAGCGAACTGGCTTACGGCGCTCAAGGCGTTGGCAGCATTCCGCCGCACAGCGTACTGGTATTCGACGTCGAGCTGCTGGACGTTCTGTAATACCTGGCCCGATATGACCTCGGGTTAATGTGGGAGCGGGCTTGCTCGCGAAGGCGTTGGTTCAGTCAACAAACACGTTGCCTGACACACCGCTATCGCTGGCAAGCCAGCTCCTACAGGTTTAGCGGTTTTCATATTTCGATCTTGTGATGCAGTTCATTGGTCGGGCGCAACGCCCGGGCATAGCAGAACAGGAACAGGTTGCGCACCACTTCCTTGAGCACCACCGGCTCGCTGGAACTCAAGCCGTTGACGTCCAGGTCGCCCTGATCCTGCAATTCGCTCAAGGCTTCTTCTTCCAGCACGGCACAGACTTCCCCGGTTTCCCGATGCAGGATCCTGAGGTAGGGGTGTGGGCGGTCCAGCCAGGCATCGATCAAATAAGTCATGTCTTCTCATCTCCGTTGATTGGGTTCAATGAGAATAATTCTTATTCAATAAATAGCAAGGGCCTATTGGCGCTTTGGGCTTTTTTCAGGGTAAAGATTGCGTAAGGTCAAAACGGCTGGCGTTTGGCTATTGCGAGGATTCATTGGGCGAGGCGGGTAGGGCGAAGCACCACCCCACGACAAGGCGCGGGATGGCGTACAGCTGAATCAGACTTTTCGGACGAACTCGGATTTGAGCTTCATCGGACCGATGCCGTCGATCTTGCAGTCGATGTCGTGATCGCCATCGCACAGGCGGATGTTCTTGACCTTGGTGCCGACCTTGACCACCAGCGACGTGCCCTTGACCTTGAGGTCCTTGATCACGGTGATGGTGTCGCCGTCCTGCAGGACATTGCCGACCGAATCCTTTTTCACGGCGTCATCGGACACAGCTTCCGCTTCACCGCTGGCGGACCATTCGTGGGCGCACTCGGGGCAGATCAGCTGGGCGCCGTCTTCGTAGGTGTATTCGGAATTGCATTTCGGGCAGGGTGGCAACGTGCTCACTAAGGCTCCTTTGGATTCAGGATCGCTAAAAAGCGCACATTGTATAGGGTTTTAGAGCGGGAAGGTGGGACTGTAGGAGCCGGCTTGCTGGCGATGCATACAACCAGGTGTGTCAGGGGCACCGAGGTGATGCGATCGCCAGCAAGCCGGCTCCTACAGGGGTCAGTGTGTGCGGGCTACTGCGAACTCGCTCAACTCGACCAATGCATCGCGATACTCGCTGGCTGGCAGCGCATCGAGGCATTTGATCGCACGGGCCACGTAATCACGGGCCAGTTGCGCGGTGTACTCCAGCGAGCCGGAGGCTTCCACGGCTGCGCGGATGTTTTCGAGGTCTTCGATGCCGCCTTTCTGGATCGCCTTGCGCACCAGTGCAGCCTGCTCCGGGGTACCTTCGCGCATGGTGTAGATCAGCGGCAGGGTCGGCTTGCCTTCGGCCAGGTCGTCACCGACGTTCTTGCCCAGGGTCTCGGCATCGCCTTTGTAGTCCAGCAGGTCGTCGACCAGCTGGAAGGCCACGCCCAGGTGGTCGCCGAAGGTGCGCAGCGCTTCGCACTGTTCGGGCGTCGCACCGGCCAGGGCGGCCGCACTGTGGGTCGAGGCTTCGAAGAGCATCGCGGTCTTGCCGCGGATGACTTCCATGTAGGTTTCTTCGGTGGTGCTGGCATCACGCACCTTCGACAGCTGCAACACTTCGCCTTCGGCGATGATGCGCGTGGCTTGCGAAAGGATCTTCATCACTGGCATGGAGCCCAGCTCGACCATCATTTCGAAGGAGCGCGAATACAGGAAGTCGCCCACCAGCACGCTCGGCGCATTGCCCCACATGGCATTGGCGGTCGAGCGGCCACGGCGCATGCCGGACATGTCGACCACGTCGTCATGCAGCAGGGTGGCGGTGTGCAGGAATTCGATGGTGGCGGCCAGCAGGCGCAGGTCGTCGCCTTCGCGGCCGAGGGCCTTGCCACACAGCAGCACCAATAATGGACGCAGGCGTTTACCGCCAGCCGAGGTAATGTAATCGCCGATTTTCGATACCAGCGGCACTCGGGAAGTCAGCTGCTTCTTGATGATGCCGTCGACGGCGCTAAAATCGTCCGCCACCGCGCGGTAGAAAGCTTGGGGTTGCATCAGCGACAGTTGCTCCAGAAGGGTTGCGCGGCATGCTAGGACCCACGCCTGCAGGTGTCAAGGCGCGATGGACGGCCTATTGCAAGGCGCTCGTGCCTTGCGTACAATCGCGCACCCTGAACTTCCTGGGCAGCACCTGCCTTACGCAATTGCAAGCGGGCCTCCAGCCCCATGCAGCCATGCCAGCCAATACCTCTTCTTATAAAGAGCTGGGTGAGCAGGATTATCGGAGAAATACCATGTCTTATGCAGTAATCGTTACTGGCGGCAAGCAGTACAAAGTCGCCCCAGGTGAATACCTGAAGATCGAAAAACTGGAAATCGCTACCGGCGAATCCGTTACCTTTGATCGCGTTCTGTTGGTTGCCAACGGTGACGACGTGAATATCGGCGCTCCAGTTGTTGCTGGCGCTACCGTTGTGGCTGAAGTGATCTCCCAAGGTCGTCACGATAAAGTCCGCATCATCAAGTTCCGTCGCCGTAAGCACCACATGAAGCGTATGGGCCACCGCCAGTGGTACACCGAGATCAAAATCACCGGTATTCAGGCTTAATTACAGCCTAATTCCTCACTAGGAGAATTGAACTCATGGCACACAAAAAAGCTGGTGGTAGTACCCGTAACGGTCGCGACTCAGAAGCCAAACGCCTTGGCGTGAAGATGTATGGCGGCCAGGCTATCAAAGCAGGCAACATCATCGTGCGTCAGCGCGGCACCCAATTCCACGCTGGCTACGGCGTTGGCATGGGTAAAGATCACACTCTCTTCGCTAAAGTCGAAGGCGTGATCAAGTTCGAAGTAAAAGGCGCCTTCGGTCGTCGTTACGTGAGCGTAGTCGCGGCTTAATTGCGCGATCGCTGGAAAAGCCCTGTCTCGCGACGGGGCTTTTTCGTTTGTGGGGTGAGTCTCTTGCAAAGCTGTTTGTATGGGCTGTTGGCGTACGATGTAGGTATCGTGGTTTGGGGTCGCTGCGCTCATTTTTGCAAGAGTCTTATGTCTTGATTGTTTTTCGGCTCGTCCGTATGGCGAGAGGCGTTTGTTATGAAGTTTGTTGATGAAGTATCGATTCGCGTAAAGGCTGGTGACGGCGGCAATGGCGCCATGAGTTTCCGTCGGGAAAAATTTATCGAGAACGGTGGCCCGAACGGCGGTGATGGCGGTGATGGCGGTTCCATCTACATGATGGCCGACGAAAACCTCAACACCCTGGTGGACTACCGTTACACCCGGCACTTCGATGCCGAGCGTGGCTCCAACGGCGGCAGCACCGACTGCACCGGCAAGAAGGGTGAAGACCTGATCCTGCGCGTTCCGGTCGGCACCACGGTGATCGACTCCGCGACTCAGGAAGTCATCGGTGACCTGACCAAGGCCGGTCAGAAACTGATGGTAGTGCAGGGCGGCTGGCACGGGCTGGGCAACACCCGTTTCAAATCCAGTACCAACCGTGCGCCGCGCCAGACCACGCCGGGCAAGCCGGGTGAGCAGCGCGACCTGAAACTGGAAATGAAAGTACTGGCGGACGTAGGTTTGCTGGGTTTGCCGAACGCCGGTAAAAGTACCTTTATCCGTTCGGTCTCGGCCGCCAAGCCGAAAGTTGCCGACTACCCGTTCACCACGCTGGTGCCGAACCTGGGTGTGGTCAGTGTCGATCGCTGGAAGAGCTTCGTCATTGCCGATATTCCGGGTTTGATCGAAGGTGCTTCCGAGGGTGCCGGCCTGGGTATTCGCTTCCTCAAGCACTTGGCGCGTACGCGTCTGCTACTGCACCTCGTGGACATGGCGCCGCTGGATGATGCCAGCGCGCCGGATGCCGCTGAAGTGATCGTCAACGAGCTGATCAAGTTCAGCCCGTCGCTGGCGGAGCGTGATCGCTGGCTGGTCCTGAACAAGTGCGACCAGATCCTCGAAGAAGAGCACGATGCTCGCGTCAAGGAAATCGTTGATCGCCTGGAGTGGACGGGTCCGGTCTATGTGATCTCGGCCATCTCCAAGCTCGGTACCGAGCGTCTGTGCCACGACATCATGCGTTACATGGAAGATCGTGCCGATCGCCTGGCCAACGACCCGGCCTACAAGGAAGAGCTGGCGGATCTCGATCAGCGCATCGAAGACGAGGCTCGCGCGCAGCTGCAGGCGCTGGATGACAAGCGTGCCCTGCGTCGCAGCGGCGTGAAGTCGGTCCACGACATCGGTGACGATGATTGGGACGAAGAAGATGTGGATGACGAAGACGGTCCGGAAATCATTTACGTGCGTGACTGATTCGTTGCGATAAACTTAAGCGCCGCTCAATCGAGCGGCGTTTTAGTATCTGTAAATCGATCGTTGGTCACGAATAACGTCATGGGCAGTGCCAGGTCGCGCTGCCCTCAAGCTAAGGTTGAAGATGATGCGGAGCAAGGTGACAGGTGCGCAGCGTTGGGTCGTGAAGATCGGCAGCGCTTTGCTGACGGCGGACGGCAAGGGCCTGGATCGCGCGGCAATGGGTGTCTGGGTTGAACAGATGGTGGCCTTGCATGAGGCGGGTGTCGAGCTGGTGCTGGTGTCCTCCGGGGCGGTGGCGGCCGGCATGAGCCGTCTGGGCTGGACCTCTCGACCCAGTGCGATGCACGAGCTCCAGGCCGCTGCAGCAATCGGCCAGATGGGCTTGGTGCAGGCCTGGGAGTCGAGCTTTGCCGAGCATGGCCGGCACACTGCGCAGATTCTCCTGACCCACGATGACCTGTCCGACCGCAAGCGCTACCTGAACGCGCGCAGTACCTTGCGCGCGCTGGTTGAGCTCAAAGTCATCCCGGTGATCAACGAGAACGACACCGTGGTCACCGATGAAATCCGTTTCGGCGACAACGATACCCTGGCGGCGCTGGTGGCCAACCTGGTCGAGGCTGACCTGCTGGTGATCCTGACGGATCGCGATGGCATGTTCGACGCCGATCCGCGTAACAACCCTGATGCCCAACTGATCTACGAGGCGCGCGCCGATGATCCGGCGCTCGACGCGGTGGCGGGCGGTACCGGCGGTGCGCTGGGGCGCGGCGGCATGCAGACCAAGTTGCGGGCGGCACGCCTGGCGGCGCGGTCCGGTGCCCATACGATCATCGTCGGTGGTCGTCTTGAGCGCGTGCTGGATCGCCTCAAGGCGGGCGAGCGCATCGGCACCTTGCTCTCGCCTGAGCGCGGCATGCTGGCGGCGCGCAAGCAATGGCTGGCCGGGCATCTGCAAACCCGTGGCACCCTCGTGCTGGATGCGGGTGCGGTGACGGCGTTGTCCCAGGGCAACAAGAGCCTGCTGCCGGTTGGAGTCAAGTTGGTCCAGGGCAGCTTCCGTCGCGGCGAAATGGTGGTGTGCGTCGCGCCCGACGGTCGTGAAATTGCCCGTGGGCTGGCCAACTACAGTGCGCTGGAGGCACAAAAAATCATCGGTCAGTCGTCTGAGGCGATTGTCGGTCTCCTGGGTTATATGGCGGAACCGGAACTGGTTCATCGCGATAACCTGATTCTGGTCTGAAGGAATACCTGATGCGCGTGGCAAAAGGATTGTTGGGATTGCTGCTGGCGATGCCGCTGTTGGCGTCGGCCGAGGAAATTGGCCAGGTGTCGACGGTGTTCAAGTTCGTCGGCCCGAACGATCGCATCGTGGTCGAGGCCTTTGATGATCCCAAGGTCGAGGGTGTGACGTGCTACCTGTCGCGGGCCAAGACCGGCGGCGTGAAGGGTGGGCTGGGATTGGCCGAGGACCGCGCCGAGGCGTCCATCGCCTGTCGCCAGGTCGGGCCCATCAGCTTCAAGGGTGAGCTCAAGGACGGTGACGAGGTGTTCAAGGAGCGCACGTCCCTGGTCTTCAAGACCATGCAGGTGGTGCGGTTTCTCGACAAGAAGCGCAATACGCTGGTGTACCTGGTGTACAGCGATCGGTTGATCGAGGGTAGCCCGCAGAATGCGGTGACGGCGATTCCGATCTTGCCGTGGGCCAGCGCTCAATAATCAGACGCAAATCCAAATGTGGGAGCGGGCTTGCTCGCGAAGGCGCAGTGTCAGTCAATATTGATGTCGACTGACACTGCGCCTTCGCGAGCAAGCCCGCTCCCACAGTTTTTTTGCGCGCCCATCAAATCGCGGGCAATAAAAAACCGACCCTGAGGTCGGTTTTTTAATGAACGAGTCGCTTAGGCAGCAGCGGCAACGTTCAGGGCCTTTACGTGGCCATTCAGGCGGCTCTTATGACGAGCAGCCTTGTTCTTGTGGATGATGCCTTTATCGGCCATACGGTCGATAACTGGCACAGCCAGAACGTAAGCAGCTTGAGCTTTTTCAGCGTCTTTTGCGTCGATGGCCTTAACTACATTCTTGATGTAGGTACGAACCATGGAACGCAGGCTGGCGTTGTGGCTGCGACGCTTCTCAGCCTGTTTTGCACGTTTTTTGGCGGAAGGTGAGTTGGCCACCGTCGAGCTCCTCGAAAGACTTTTTAGGAAATAGCAAACAAAATAGGCCGCGAATCATGCCGATGAGTTGAGGTCTTGTCAAGGGCGGTTGAGACGTTCCGCTAAGTGGTAGGTACTACACCTCTGGATATTTCTTTCCAGCGTGCGACCTGTAAACTCGCGAGCTTTGGCTCTGTGCTGTTGCGGCGCGGAGTATCGCATAAGTAGGCGCGTAGTTCGCCTGCTGTTTATCGACAGGCACAAACTCTTTCAATGAATCTGCTCAAATCGTTGGCCGCCGTCAGCTCTATCACGATGCTTTCCCGGGTTTTGGGGTTTGTCCGTGACACCCTCATCGCGCGTGCATTCGGTGCAGGAATGGCGACCGACGCCTTCTTCATCGCCTTTAAGCTGCCCAATCTGTTGCGGCGGATTTTTGCCGAAGGGGCGTTTTCCCAGGCATTCGTACCGATTCTTGCCGAATACAAGAGTCAGAAGGGCGATGAGGCGACTCGAACCTTCATTGCCTATGTCTCAGGCCTGCTGACGCTGGTACTGGCGCTCGTCACGGCGTTGGGCATGCTTGCCGCCCCGTGGGTGATCTGGGTGACTGCGCCGGGATTCGTCGATACGCCGGAGAAGTTCGAGCTGACCACGAGTCTGCTGAGAGTGACCTTTCCTTACATCCTGCTGATTTCCCTGTCTTCATTGGCCGGCGCGATCCTCAATACCTGGAACCGTTTTTCGGTGCCGGCCTTTGTGCCGACCCTGCTTAACGTCAGCATGATCATCTTTGCGCTGTTCCTGACGCCGTACTTCGATCCCCCGGTGATGGCGCTGGGCTGGGCCGTACTGGCGGGCGGCCTGGCGCAGTTGCTCTACCAGCTGCCGCACCTGAAAAAGATCGGCATGCTGGTCCTGCCACGCCTGAGTCTGCGCGACAGCGGCGTCTGGCGGGTGATGAAGCAGATGTTGCCGGCGATTCTCGGGGTGTCTGTCAGTCAGATTTCGCTGATCATCAACACCATCTTTGCCTCGTTCCTGGTGGCCGGCTCGGTGTCCTGGATGTACTACGCCGACCGCCTGATGGAGTTGCCGTCCGGTGTGTTGGGCGTGGCGTTGGGCACGATTTTGCTGCCGACCCTGGCCAAGACCTACGCCAGCAAGGATCGCCAGGAATACTCGCGAATCCTCGATTGGGGCCTGCGCCTGTGTTTCGTGCTGGTACTGCCTTGCGCCCTGGCGTTGGGAATCCTGGCCGAGCCGCTGACGGTTTCACTGTTCCAGTACGGTCAATTCGATGCCCATGACGCGGCCATGACCCAGCGCGCACTGATCGCCTATTCGGTCGGGTTGCTCGGGATTATCGTGATCAAAGTGCTGGCGCCGGGCTTTTATGCGCAACAAAACATTCGCACGCCGGTAAAAATCGCGATTTTCACCCTGGTGGTCACGCAGTTGTTCAACCTGCTGTTGATCGGCCCGTTGGCACACGCGGGTCTCGCGCTCGCCATCAGTGCCGGTGCCTGCCTCAATGCCGGGCTGCTGTTCTATCAACTGCGCAAGCAGCAGATGTACCAACCGCAACCGGGCTGGGCGAAGTTTGGCGCCAAGCTGGTGGTCGCGGTCACGGTGATGTCCGCGGTATTGCTGGCTGGCATGCACTTCATGCCCGCTTGGGGCGATGGCCAGATGCTTGAGCGTTTCCTGCGCCTGGGCGCTTTGGTGATTGCCGGTGTGGTGGCGTATTTCGGCATGTTAGTGTTGATGGGCTTTCGGTTGCGCGACTTCAACCGCAAGACGCTTGGCTGAGGCCAGGGTCTTGATAAACACGGGCGAGCCGGCGTTTTTGTCGGCTCGATTACTTTGGGATACGGTGTTGCCTGTCGTCGGCCGCCGGGTGTGGTTATAATCGACCACTTTATGAGCAAGAAGCGCGTTATGCAGCTGGTTCGAGGCCTCCACAATCTGCGCCCCCAGCATCGGGGCTGTGTCGCCACTATTGGCAACTTTGACGGTGTACACCGTGGCCACCAGGCTATCCTGGCGCGGCTGCGCGAGCGTGCGCTGGAGTTGGGCGTGCCCAGCTGCGTGGTGATTTTCGAGCCGCAGCCACGGGAATTCTTTGCCCCGGACACGGCGCCGGCCCGTCTGGCCCGGTTGCGTGACAAGCTGCAGCTGCTGGCCGCCGAAGGGGTCGACCGGGTCCTGTGCCTGGCCTTCAACCAGCGCCTGAGCAAACTCAGCGCCAGTGAATTCGTCGATACCATCCTGGTTGATGGGCTGGGCGTGCAGCACCTTGAAGTCGGCGACGACTTCCGTTTCGGCTGTGACCGGGTAGGGGATTTCGATTTCCTGCAACAGGCCGGCGTCATGCAGGGCTTTACCGTGGAAGCGGCGCAGACCGTCGAGCTCGATGGCATTCGCGTCAGCAGCACCCAGGTGCGTAACGCCCTGGCCGCCGCTGACTTTGCCCTCGCCGAGCGGTTGCTGGGGCGCCCGTACCGGATCGCCGGTCGCGTGCTGCACGGCCAGAAGCTGGCGCGGCAGTTGGGTACACCCACCGCCAACATTCAACTCAAGCGTCGTCGCGTGCCGCTGACCGGGGTTTACCTGGTTAACGTCGACATCGACGGCAAGACCTGGCCAGGTGTCGCCAACATCGGCGTTCGCCCCACGGTCCAGGGAGATGGCAAAGCCCACCTCGAAGTCCATCTTTTAGATTTTGCCGGCGATCTGTATGACCGGCGTTTGACGGTGGTTTTCCACCACAAGCTGCGTGAAGAGCAGCGTTTCGCCTCTCTGGAGGCGCTTAAGACGGCGATCAATGCGGATGTCGCCGCCGCCCGTGCCCTGTCGCACCTAGCGCCAATCGCTAATGAAGAGCCTTAAATGACCGACTATAAAGCCACGCTAAACCTTCCGGACACCGCCTTCCCAATGAAGGCCGGCCTGCCTCAGCGCGAACCGCAGATTCTGCAGCGCTGGGACAGCATTGGCCTGTACGGAAAGTTGCGCGAGATTGGCAAGGATCGTCCGAAGTTCGTCCTGCACGACGGTCCTCCGTACGCCAACGGCACGATTCACATCGGTCACGCACTGAACAAGATTCTCAAGGACATGATCATCCGTTCGAAGACCCTGTCGGGCTTCGACGCGCCTTATGTTCCGGGCTGGGACTGCCATGGCCTGCCGATCGAGCACAAGGTCGAAGTGACCCACGGCAAGAACCTGGGCGCGGACAAGACCCGCGAACTGTGCCGTGCCTACGCCACCGAGCAGATCGAAGGGCAGAAGTCCGAATTCATCCGTCTGGGCGTGCTGGGCGACTTCGCCAACCCGTACAAGACCATGGACTTCAAGAACGAAGCCGGTGAAATCCGTGCCCTGGCCGAAATCGTCAAGGGCGGGTTCGTGTTCAAGGGCCTGAAGCCGGTGAACTGGTGCTTCGACTGCGGTTCGGCCCTGGCCGAAGCGGAAGTCGAGTACGAGAACAAGAAGTCCTCGACCATCGACGTGGCTTTCCCGATTGCCGATGAAGCCAAGCTGGCTGCCGCCTTCGGTCTGCCATCGTTGGCCAAGCCTGCTTCGATCGTGATCTGGACCACCACCCCGTGGACCATCCCGGCCAACCAGGCGCTTAACGTCCACCCGGAATTCAACTACGCCCTGGTCGACATCGGCGACAAGCTGCTGGTGCTGGCTGAAGAGCTGGTCGAATCGTGCCTGACCCGTTACGGCGTTGAAGGCACCGTGCTGGCCACCGCAGCAGGTTCCGCACTGGAACTGATCAACTTCCGTCACCCGTTCTACGACCGTCTGTCGCCGGTGTACCTGGCTGACTACGTGGAACTGGGCGCCGGCACCGGCGTGGTTCACTCCGCCCCGGCCTACGGCGTGGACGACTTCGTGACCTGCAAGAAGTACGGCATGGTCAACGATGACATCCTCAATCCGGTACAAAGCAACGGCGTGTACGTGCCGTCGCTGGAATTCTTCGGCGGCCAGTTCATCTGGAAGGCCAACCCGGCCATCGTCGACAAGCTGACCGAAGTCGGTGCGCTGATGCACACCACCGTCATCGAACACAGCTACATGCACTGCTGGCGCCACAAGACCCCGCTGATCTACCGCGCCACCGCGCAGTGGTTCATCGGCATGGACAAGCAGCCGACCACGGGCGACACCCTGCGTGTGCGCTCGCTCAAAGCCATCGAAGACACCAAGTTCGTTCCGGCCTGGGGCCAGGCGCGCCTGCACTCGATGATCGCCAACCGTCCGGACTGGTGCATCTCCCGCCAGCGCAACTGGGGCGTGCCGATCCCGTTCTTCCTGAACAAGGAAAGCGGCGAGCTGCACCCACGCACCGTTGAACTGATGGAAGAAGTTGCCAAGCGCGTCGAAGTCGAAGGCATCGAAGCCTGGTTCAAGCTGGACGCGGCCGAACTGCTGGGCGCTGAAGCGCCACAGTACGACAAGATCAGCGACACTTTGGACGTCTGGTTCGATTCGGGCACCACGCATTGGCACGTCCTGCGCGGTTCGCACCCGATGGGCCACGAAAGCGGTCCACGTGCCGACCTGTACCTGGAAGGTTCCGACCAGCACCGCGGCTGGTTCCACTCGTCGCTGCTGACCGGTTGCGCCATCGACAACCACGCGCCGTACCGCGAGCTGCTGACCCACGGTTTCACCGTCGACGAGTCCGGCCGCAAGATGTCCAAGTCGTTGGGCAACGTCATTGCACCGCAGAAGGTCAACGACACCCTGGGCGCCGACATCATGCGCCTGTGGGTTGCTTCGACCGACTACTCGGGCGAAATGGCAGTGTCCGAGCAGATTCTGCAACGCAGTGCGGACGCCTACCGGCGTATCCGTAACACCGCGCGTTTCCTGCTCTCGAACCTGACCGGCTTCAACCCGGCCACCGACCTGCTGCCGGCCGAAGAAATGCTCGCGCTGGACCGTTGGGCCGTGGACCGCACCTTGCTGCTGCAACGCGAGCTGCAAGAACACTACGGCGAATACCGCTTCTGGAACGTCTACTCGAAGATCCACAACTTCTGCGTGCAGGAGCTGGGCGGTTTCTACCTCGACATCATCAAGGACCGCCAGTACACCACCGGCGCCGACAGCAAGGCCCGTCGTTCGTGCCAGACCGCACTGTTCCACATCTCTGAAGCGCTGGTGCGCTGGATCGCGCCGATCCTGGCGTTCACCGCCGACGAGCTGTGGCAGTACCTGCCGGGCGAGCGCAACGAGTCCGTGATGCTCAACACCTGGTACGAAGGCCTGACCGAGCTGCCGGAAGGCTTCGAGCTGGGTCGCGCCTACTGGGACCGCATCATGGAAGTGAAGGTAGCGGTCAACAAGGAAATGGAAATCCAGCGCGCGGCCAAGGCCGTCGGTGGCAACCTGCAAGCCGAAGTGACGCTGTTCGCCGAAGACGCGCTGAGCGCCGACCTGGCCAAGCTGAGCAACGAACTGCGCTTTGTGCTGATCACCTCCACCGCCAGCGTTGCGCCGTTTGTTAAGGCGCCAGAAGACGCGGTAGTCACCGAAGTCAGCGGCCTGAAGCTGAAAATCGTCAAGTCGGCCTTCGCCAAGTGCGCCCGTTGCTGGCACTGCCGTGAAGACGTCGGTGTGAATCCGGAGCACCCGGAAATCTGCGGTCGTTGCGTCGACAACATCAGCGGCGCGGGCGAGGTTCGTCACTATGCCTAATGCAGCCGGGCCTAACGCCGTTGGTCGCTTCGGGCGACTGAGCTGGCTCTGGTTGAGCTTGCTGGTTCTGGTCATCGACCAGGCCAGCAAATTCTACTTCGAGGGCAAGCTCGAGATGTTCCAGCAGATCGTGGTGATCCCCGATCTGTTCAGCTGGACCCTGGCCTACAACACCGGCGCGGCCTTCAGCTTCCTGGCCGACAGCTCCGGCTGGCAACGCTGGCTGTTTGCCCTGATCGCCATAGTGGTCAGTGCGGTGCTGGTGGTGTGGCTCAAGCGTCTGGGGCGCAACGAGACCTGGCTGGCCGTTGCGCTGGCGCTGGTGCTCGGTGGCGCGCTGGGCAACCTGTATGACCGCATTGCCCTGGGCCATGTGATCGATTTCATCCTGGTGCATTGGCAGAACCGCTGGCATTTCCCGGCGTTCAACTTTGCCGACAGTGCAATCACTGTGGGCGCTGTCATGCTGGCACTGGATATGTTCAAAAGTAAAAAGACCGGAGAAGCCGTTCATGACTGAACAGGTATTGGCTGAGCAACGCATCGGCCAGAACACGGAAGTCACCTTGCATTTCGCATTGCGCCTGGAGAACGGCGACACGGTGGACAGCACCTTCGACAAGGCCCCGGCGACCTTCAAGGTCGGTGATGGCAACCTGCTCCCAGGTTTCGAAGCGGCGCTGTTCGGTTTCAAGGCGGGCGACAAGCGTACCCTGAGCATCGAGCCGGAAAACGCCTTCGGCCAGCCTAACCCGCAAAACGTGCAGATCATCCCGCGTTCGCAGTTCCAGGACATGGAGCTGTCGCCCGGTTTGCTGGTGATCTTCAACGATGCGGCCAATACTGAATTGCCGGGTGTGGTGAAAGAGTTCGATGACGCGCAAGTGACCATCGACTTCAACCATCCGCTGGCAGGCAAGACGCTGACCTTTGACGTGGAAATCATCACCGTCAAAGCGCTGTAACTGCTTTCTGTAGGAGCGAGCTTGCTCGCGATGAACTCATTGGCACCGCGTCAACATAGAATGTGCGCGGTGTACCTGAGTTTTTCGCGAGCAAGCTCGCTCCTACAGTGGTTTTTCATTGTTTTCGCGCGTAAGACACGAGGCACAGCATGCAAATCAAACTCGCCAACCCCCGTGGCTTCTGCGCCGGTGTGGATCGGGCGATCGAAATCGTCAACCGCGCCCTGGAAGTCTTCGGGCCGCCGATCTATGTGCGCCACGAAGTGGTCCACAACAAATTCGTCGTCGAAGACCTGCGTAACCGCGGGGCAATCTTCGTCGAGGAACTGGATCAGGTGCCGGACGACGTGATCGTGATCTTCAGTGCCCACGGCGTGTCCCAGGCCGTGCGTACCGAAGCCGCCGGCCGTGGCTTGAAAGTGTTCGACGCCACCTGTCCGCTGGTGACCAAGGTGCACATCGAAGTCGCCCGTTACAGCCGCGACGGTCGTGAATGCATCCTCATTGGCCACGCCGGTCACCCGGAAGTCGAAGGCACCATGGGCCAGTACGATGGCAGCAACGGTGGTGCGATCTATCTGGTCGAAGACGAAAAGGATGTCGCCGAACTGCAGGTGCACAACCCGGAAAAACTGGCGTTCGTCACCCAGACGACCTTGTCCATGGACGATACCAGTCGCGTCATTGACGCATTGCGTACGCGTTTCCCGGCCATTGGCGGCCCGCGCAAGGACGACATCTGCTACGCCACGCAAAACCGCCAGGACGCGGTCAAGCAACTGGCCGACGAATGCGATGTGGTGCTGGTGGTCGGCAGTCCGAACAGCTCCAACTCCAATCGCCTGCGTGAACTGGCAGAACGCATGTCTACCCCGGCCTACCTGATCGATGGTGCCGAAGACCTGGAAAAAAGCTGGTTCGACGGTGTCGAGCGCATCGGCATCACCGCCGGCGCTTCCGCTCCGGAAGTCCTGGTGCGGGGCGTGATCCACCAATTGCAGGCCTGGGGCGCAACCGGTGCCGATGAATTGGCCGGTCGTGAAGAGAACATCACGTTCTCCATGCCCAAGGAGCTGCGGGTCCGTTCGCTGCTCTGAGCCTTCACCCCGGGCATAACGCCTGCGCGGCCTGCTCGTTGCGCAGGCTGATGCGACCGTTCGAGGCCAGTACCACCTGGTGCTGGCTCTGCGCTTCGCGTGCCGCGCACACGTGCAATGTCCCCGCTTGAAATCCCCCGGCTACCGGCCCACCCAGTGGACCGAAGCGTATGGCTGTCTTGATATACCGATTACCCATGATCGCCACGCCCATGCCGCTGCGGCGCTCGACCAGCAGCGGATTGTCGGGGTCCTCATGGCCCTTGCCGCTGACATCCAGAATGATCCGCCAGCCCTGGCTCCAGTCGTCGTCGATGCCGTGAATGACCACGACCTGGCCACGGGCTATCGCTTCGCTTCTTGCACTGCGCAAACCGCTGACGAGTGACTTGGCTGCCTCCTCGCGATGGTTCGATTCTGTAAGCCCTGCAAAGGCCGGACTGACCAGGAGCAGAACAATCCCGGCAATCGCGAGTCCCATAAGCAATTCGATCAGACTGAAACCTTGCTCACGCATGAAATCTCCCTCCCTGGAACATGTTGCCTCGCGCGATCCCTGCGCCAGTAGAAGCAGGTATAGCCGACGGCAACGAAGGGCAACGGTGGATCATCGTTCAAAAGGTTTCACGCTGATCGAGTTGCTGGTGGCGTTGGCGATCTTCCTGGTCCTGATCACCCTGGCGGTCCCGGCGTTCATCCGTTCGACACAAGGCACCAGGGCCGACACCGAGATGGGGGATCTGCGACGTGCCCTGAACTACGCCCGACTGGAAGCCATCGACCGAGGCGTGCCCATTCGGCTGCGACCCACGGCGGGAGGGAGCGGGTGGAGCGGGGAATTGTCGGTCTATGACAGCACGGGCACCCCGGCCAATGTGTTGCGGGTTGTTCCACCGATGAGCAGCGGGGCGACTCTGGCGCTACCCTCGGATGTCACGGCGATCGATTTCAATAATCTGGGCGGGCTGTCATCACCCTCCATGCCACTGGTGATCAGCTATGTGCTCGGAACACAAAGCAGGACGCTGAATGTGTGTTTGAACGGACGAATTCTATTGGGTGGAAGTTGCGGATGAGGCCATGGAGCAAGCGTGCCCAGGAGGGCATGACGCTGATCGAAGTGCTGGTGGCGTTGCTGATCCTGGGCGTGGGGCTGTTGGGCGCGGCCGCCTTTCAATTGAATGCCTTGAAGTACACCGACAGTGCGCGCATGACCAGTCAGGCCAGCTTCATCGCCTACGACATGATGGACCGCATTCGCGCCAATGCAGCCGCCGACTACACCGTTACACCGCCAACCTCGGGCAATCCGAACGACGCCCGGGACCAGGACCTCTACGATTTCACCCGTAACATTGCCGGTTTTGGTGGCGAAACGGCGACCGGCAGCATCTCCCTGAGCCAGCGGGTGTACACCATCACCATCACCTGGGACGACTCGCGGGCCGCCAACGCTGCCGACTCACGGCGCAGTTTCGTCCTCACCAGCCGCGCGACTGTCGACCCGGTGGCGAGGCCATGAGCCGCTTCAGTCGCGGCTTCGGCCTGGTCGAGTTGCTGATCGCCCTGGCCTTGAGCCTGGTCGTGGTGCTGGGCGTGGTGCAGGTATTCATCGCCGCGAAAAACACTTACATCAGCCAGAACGCCGCGGCGGCCATGCAGGAGGACGCGCGTTTCGTGCTGAGCAAAATGATCCAGGAAATCCGCATGGTCGGCATGTTCGGCTGCCTGGGGTCTATCACCGATGCCAGCAAAGCGCGTGACTTCAATGCCAGCCATCTAAAGCCGATCAGTTGGGACAACGCCGGTCGCAAGTTGACCCTGGTCACGGCGGACATCGGCAGCAATGGCGGGACGCCGGCCTGGACGGTGGTATCCGATTGTCGCACCAGCGCGACGGCGTATTCCGACTCGCAAGCACCTGCTACGGGGCAACTGGCATTTCCCATCCGCCGATTGATCTACAGCTTGAAGAACGGTGAGCTGAAGATGGGCGTCGGCAGGGATAAGCCGCTCGAGCAAGTACTGGTGGATAACGTCAGTGCCTTCGACGTCAGCTTCGGCCTGGCCAGCTCGGCTTCCGATCTGGCAGTGTCCAGTTACAGCAGCAACCCGTCGGACCCGGCACGCATCCGCAGCGTACGCCTGAGCCTGACCCTCACCGACCCGAACAATCGGGTGGGCGACCAGACCTTCAACGTGGTTGCCGCCTTGCGCAACCGCTTGCCATGAGGCGCGGGCCGATGAGCGTTGCCCCTGGTGCCCAGCGCGGCATGGCGCTGCTGGTCAGCCTGGTGTTCCTGTTGCTGCTGACGCTGATCGGTATTTCATCGATGCAAAACGCCACCCTGCAGGAAAAAATGGCCGGCAGCCTGGGCTTGCGCAATCAGTCGTTCCAGCTGGCCGAAGCGGTATTGCGCGTGGGTGAAAGCGCGGTGCAGCTCGATAGTTACTCGTTGCCCGTGTGCAGCGGCACTGCCCGGTGCGCCCCGCCTGCCGAGTCGGCGAGCCTCACCGCGGCCGGGTTCAATTCCACCTCGGGGGTGACCTGGATCGCGTCCGGCAACGGCTTCTATGGCGTGCAGAACATCGGCACCACCAAGGCGGCGGTGAACGTGCCGAGTAACACCTCGGCAACCTTGTACCGGATCACCGCCGTGGGCATTGCGGGCAGTTCACGCAGTGTGGTGGAGAGCATTTATGCGAAATATTGAAAGTCGCTCACAGCGCTGGCGGTGGTTGAGTGGGGCCATGTGTGCCTTGTTGCTGGCCGCTCCGGCCTATGCCTTCACGCCTGCGGATTCGCCCTTGTTGTGCAGCAAGGCCGGCTCCGGCGGCAGTGGTGTCGCCAGCGGCACCCGCTATTTCCAGACCAGCTACGACCCCAGGGACTGGCGTGGCACGATCAAGGCCTATGGCTTCACCGCCAGTGGCACGGTCGATACCTCTTCGGTGCTGTGGTCCACCGATACGGCCATCGTGCCGGGCGCCACGGGACCGGCCTATCAATCGTGGAACAGCCAGACCCACAGCGCCGTGACATTGGCCTTTGCCAATTTGTCTGCGGCTCAGCAAGGCGTGCTCAGCCAGGGCTTGCCTGGCGGTATTACGGGCAGCGATCTGCTGGAATGGAGCAAGGGCGCGAACAAGGCCGGCCTGAAAGTGCGCAGTGTATTGCTCGGCGATATCGTCAACTCGCCGCTGGTCCTGGCGGCGCCTTCGGATAAAACCGCAGCTGATTTGTCGGGGGATACCTCCTACAGCACCTATCTGGCGACCAAGGCGGCCAACATGAATGCCAGCCTGGTGGTCAACGCCAACGACGGTTTTGTCAGCGTCATCAACACCGCCAACGGTGCCCGGCGCTACGCCTACATGCCCGCCAGTGTGCTGCCGTCCTTGCATTACATCGCCGATCCCACCTACATCAACGGCGTTGGCCACAGGTTTCTGGTGGATGGGCAGGTGGGCGTGTTTGATGCCCAGTTGAACAGCGCCTGGAAGACCCTCGCCCTGGGCGGAACGGGCGCGGGCGGGCGAACCTTCTATGCGCTGCAACTGTTCGACGCATCGGCGGGGAATGTGACCAAGGCCCTGTGGGAAATCAGCGCGCCGGACACTGCCAATGCGGCGAACGCTTTTAATGACCTGGGTTATGCCTACGCCCGTCCGGAGGTGGCACGCTTGGCGGATGGGCGCTGGGCGGCGTTCATTGCCAATGGCTATGGCAGTTACTCCGGGGTGGCGGCGTTGTACGTGGTGGATATTCGCGACGGCAGCCTGATCAGGAAAATCGTGATCGACAGCAGCGAGACCACTAACGGCTTGTCTTCGGTGAAACTCAGGGTGAACTCGCAGAATGTGGTACAGGCTGCCTATGGCGGAGACCTCAAGGGGCGGCTCTGGAAGTTCGACCTCAGTGGCGCCACCCCGAACGCCTGGGGCCTCGCATTTGCCGGCAAGCCTTTGTTCACCACCGCCGGTGGTGCTACCCAGCCCATCACCGCGCAGCCATTACTGGCGGACAGCGCCCAGGGTGGAACAATGGTGTTTTTCGGCACCGGCAAATTCAACGAGACAGCGGACAGGACCAACAAAGACCTGCAGGCGTTCTACGCGGTGTGGGACGCGCAGGGCGGCTCGGGGCAGATCACTACCTCCAGCCTGCAGGCCCAGGCAGTGACCGGGGTGTCGGCGCAGTCCATCACCACCAGCCAGTACGAGGTCACCTACCCGACGCAAAAGGGCTGGTATTTGCCGCTGGTGTATAACAGCGCGCTGACCGGTGAGCGGGTGATCAACCAGGCCAGCCTGGTGCTCGGTCGGATCGTCTTTACCACGGCCAGCGTGGATACCACCGACCCTTGCGCCAGCTTTGGCAGCGGCAAACTGATCGAACTCGATGCGTTCAGCGGTAAGATGCTCAATTACGCGGTGCTCGACACCAACGGCGACGCCGTGGTCGACAGCACCGACACGCTGTCCAGCGGCGTGGTCTTTACCGGCGGGATGCCGACCCTGAACGCCATCGTCAATGGCGGGGCTCGCAAGATCGTGAACGATTCCAGTGGCGGTATCTCCACGCTGGTGGAAAAATCCGGTGGCGGCAGCCGTCGCATCATGTGGCGACAAATACAGTAAGTGAGAATTGAGGCATGCGCAGTTCCAACCGCGGTTTTACCCTGATCGAAATCATGATCGTGATTGCGATCATCGGGATCGTCATCACCATTGGCTATCCGAGCCTCACCGAGTACGTGAACAAGGGGCGTCGCACCGAAGTCGCCGGCCTGCTCTCGGAACAGGCGCAGATCCTCGAGCGCTACTATTCGAAGAATAACGTCTACACCAATGCCACCGATCTTAGCGCCGGCAACGATTACTACAGCATCACACCGACCCTGACGGACCAGACGTTCCTGCTGACGGCAACCCGCAAGAGCGATGCCGCCATGGCCGCTGACAAGTGTGGTGACTTCACGCTCACCAACACCGGTGTCAGAAGCATGGTCAATGCGGCGGACGGCCTGACCACCAAGGATTGCTGGGGTCGCTGAGTTCCTTTTCGGGCGCCCTTTGCGCCTCTGTCTATTGAACGGTTGGATCAGAACATGACCAGGCAACAGCAAGTGGTGATCGTCGGTGGTGGGGTAATCGGGCTGCTGACGGCATTCAATCTCGCGTCCCAGGTGCAGAGTGTGGTGCTGCTGGACCGCTCGAATGTCGGCCAGGAATCGTCCTGGGCCGGCGGTGGCATCGTTTCGCCGCTCTATCCATGGCGCTACAGTCCTGCGGTGACCGCGCTGGCGCATTGGTCCCAGGATTTTTATCCACAGCTGGGCGAGCGCTTGTTTGCGGCCACCGGCATTGATCCCGAGGTCCATACCACAGGCCTGTACTGGCTGGACCTGGACGATGAGGCCGAGGCGCTGGCCTGGGCCGCGCGCGAGGGCCGGCCGCTGCGGGCTGTGGATATCTCGGCGGCCCACGATGCGGTGCCGGTGCTGGGCGGTGGTTTTTCCCGGGCGATCTACATGGCCGACGTGGCCAACGTGCGCAATCCACGGCTGGTGAAGTCGCTCAAGGCGGCCTTGCAGGCGCTGCCGAACGTGACGATCCATGAGCAGTGCGAAGTCAGCGGGTTTATTCGGCAAGACGAAAAAATAGTCGGTGTGCAGACCTCCACCGGCGCGATCCATGGCGACCAAGTGGTCCTCACCGCTGGTGCCTGGAGCGGCGATCTGCTCAAGAGCCTGGGCCTTGAATTGCCGGTCGAACCGGTGAAAGGGCAGATGATCCTCTACAAGTGCGCGGCGGACTTCCTGCCAAGCATGGTGCTGGCCAAGGGGCGCTATGCGATTCCGCGCCGCGATGGGCACATCCTGATTGGCAGTACCCTGGAGCATGAAGGCTACGACAAGACGCCGACCGAATCGGCACTCGAAAGCCTCAAGGCCTCGGCTATCGAGTTGATCCCGGCGTTGGCCGGCGCCGAGGTGGTGGGGCATTGGGCCGGGTTGCGGCCAGGCTCGCCGGAGGGCATTCCCTATATTGGCCAGGTGCCGGGTTTCGAGGGGCTTTGGCTCAATTGCGGGCATTACCGCAACGGGTTGGTGTTGGCGCCGGCGTCGTGTCAGTTGTTTGCCGATGTGATGTTGGGCAGGGCACCGATCATCGATCCGGCACCTTATGCGCCAACCGGGCGGATCTGAAACAAGATCAAAAGATCGCAGCCTGCGGCAGCTCCTACAGGAGAAATGCGTACCCCTCCTGTAGGAGCTGCCGCAGGCTGCGATCTTTTGAGGCCGTCAATCCAAACCGAGTTTCTTGAGCCTGTAGCGCATCGATCTGAATGACAGATTCAACCGCTGAGCCGCCGCCGTGCGGTTCCAGCGGGTCTCTTCCAGCGCCTGCAAAAGCAACTGGCGCTCAACGTTTTCCAGGTAGGCCTCCAGGTTATTGATCTGCGTGAGGTCCGGCACACCCGCTTCGGCGGCACAGTTGCCTTCGGCCAGGCGCAGGTCGCTGGGCTCGATCTGCTGGTTGTCGCATAACGTGTGAGCCCGTTCGAGCATGTTCTCAAGTTCGCGCACATTGCCCGGGAAACGGTAGCTTTTCAGGACCTCGAGGGCATTGGGGTGGAGTGTTGCCGCGGGCTGCCCGGTGTCTGCAGCCAGGCGCTTGAGCACATGGCTGGCCAGGGGCTCGATGTCGTCACGGCGTTCGCGCAACGGCGGAACCCGCAGCTCGATCACGTTCAGGCGGTAGTACAGGTCCTGGCGAAAACGTTCGGCAGCGACTTCGGCGCCAAGGTCTTTGTGGGTGGCGCAAAGGATGCGCACATCGACCACCACTTCCTGTTGCCCACCGACGCTGCGTACTGCTTTCTCCTGGATGGCCCGCAACAGTTTGACCTGCATCGGCAAAGGCAGGTCTGCCACTTCGTCGAGAAACAGGGTGCCGCCGTGGGCCGCCTGGAACAGTCCCGGTTTATCTTCGATGGCGCCGCTGAAGCTGCCTTTTCGATGGCCGAAAAACTCGCTCTCCATCAGCTCGGTCGGAATCGCACCGCAATTGACCGGGACAAAGGGTTGGCTGGCCCGTGGTCCTCGCTCATGAATCAGGCGGGCGACCCGTTCCTTGCCGCTGCCGGACTCGCCACTGATGTACACCGGTGCCTGGCTACGGGCCAGTTTGTCGATCTGTTTGCGCAGATCGCGCATGGGCGGTGAGTCACCCAGCAAACGACGATCGATGGCGGAGCCAGGGGCGGGCAGCAGCAAGGCACTGGTCACCAGTTCCCGAAGGCGGGTCAGGTCCACCGGTTTGGTCAGGAAATCGAACGCACCGGCCTTCAGCGCATTGATCGCCGTGTCGAGGCTGCCATAGGCCGTGATCATGGCCACCGGGACTTGCGGGTAGCGTTGCTGGATGTGTTGCACCAGCTCCAGGCCGCTGCCGTCGGGCAAGCGCATGTCGGTCAGGCACAGGTCGAACGCCTCGCGCTGGAGCAGGATCAAGGCCTCGCCAGCGTTGCGTGCGCTGTAGGTATCGAGCTTCATCCGGCCCAGGGTGATTTCCAGGAGTTCGCGGATGTCCGGCTCGTCGTCGACGATCAGGACTTTTTGCCGTGGGCTCTTGTTCAACCTTGTTTGCGTCCGTGGGAAAAGGTGATGCGAAAGCAGCCGCCCTGGCGTGATTTGAAGTCCAGGCGGGCCTGGTTGCTTTCGCACAGCTCACGGGACAGATAAAGGCCCAGGCCAGTGCCCTGGTGGCTGGTGGTGAAGAAAGGCTCGAACAATTGCGCTTGATGGTCCGGGGCCACCCCGGGTCCGTCGTCGAGGATTTCGAGGATCGGCAGCTGACTCTCGGGGTCGATGTACAACTCAAGCCAGACCTGCGCCTGATCGTGGTTCAGGGCGCTATGGCGCCATGCATTGCGGATCAGGTTGTCGAGAATCTGCTCCAGCTGGTTCGGGTCCATCAAGGTACTGAAGTCACCGCAAGCCATGCGTAGATGGATCTTCTGGCGCTCGTTCGCCTGCTCGCGGGTTTGTGTCACGAACTGCTCCAGCCACGGCTTCAGGTCGAGTCGTTGCGCCACGGTTTGCTGGCGACGGGACAGTTGCAGGACGTTTTCGATTACCCGATTCATTCGCTGAGAGTGGTCTTGAATAATCTGCGTCAGACGTCGATCCGCGGCATTCAGTTCCTCCGATTCGCGCAATAGCTGCGCGGCGTGACTGATGGCGCCTAACGGATTGCGGATTTCATGGGCGACACCGGCGGTCAGGCGGCCGAGGGCGGCGAGTTTCAGTTGTTGAGCCTGCTGGGTGACCTGAGCGAGGTCTTCGAGAAAGACCAGGATCTGCTGATGCGGGCCAGGAGCCAGAGCAATGAAGCTCGGCTGCAGTTCAAGGCCGCTGCCGGGGATTTTCAGGCTATGCGGGCGCATCGTCGGGTTGTTGATCCACAGTTGCAGACGTTCGACCAGGGCGGGGGCCTGTTCGTCGATCCGCCGGCCTTCGAGGCGCTCGCAGCCCAGCAGGGCCAACGCACTGTGATTGGCCAGTTGCACGCGCCATTGGTCGTCAAACACCAGAATGCCAGTACGCATGCGTTGCAGGATCAGGGCATTGAGGGCTTCCAGGCCGATGACTTCGCTGGTTTTCTGTTCTGCCAGGGTTTCGCTGACTTCCAGCCGTCGGACCAGGCCTTGCACCAGCAGTGCCGCGGCAAAACACAGGGCGCCGAGCGTGCCGATCTGCAAGTAATCGTTGGGGCTGGCGGGATGGCTGAGATTCAGCAGGAAACTCGAACCCAGGATGCCAAGTGCGCTGATGGCGGCGATCAGCAAGCCGATGCGTCCTCGCAACAAGGTATTGCTGATGGCCACCGAGACGATCAACAAGTTGCCGATGGCGCTGGCCACACCGCCACCGGCGTAGAACAACACGCAAAGCAGCAGGACATCGACCAGCGCCAGGCTGAGCAGTTGTGTCGGACGGCGGGTGTTTGCGAAGAAGACCACCAGCAGGATGTTCAGCACCAGGTACAACCCGCTGGCGTAGCGCAGCAGGTCGTCATTGGCGGACGTCAGCAACCGGTAGTCCAGGTTGCTGGAAATCAGCAGCACCAGGGTGATGCCGATGCTCAGGCGGTAGAGGTGATAGAGGCGCAGCAGTCGCTGGGCCTGTTTGTCGCCGGGACTGGTCGTCTCAGCGATCACTGGAGCCTGGGCCTTGCTCAAGGTGAGCCTGGCTGCAATACCACTGTTGTTGAAGGCTCAGCGCACGGTCGCGGGGCAGGTGCACGCCGCAATGGGCGCAGCGGACCATGGGCGCCGCTTCCAGCTCGGCGGAGGACTTGGGTGCAGAGACCTGGCGCTTGTACTTGCGCCAGAACCAGACAGCGGCGGCAATCACTGCGATCCAGAATAGTAAACGAAGCATGGTGAGCTGCTTTATGACGGATGAGCCGCCAGTTTAGCCAAGGACATGACAGGCGCACAGCGTATTCGCGCGGCATAAAAACGGCGCAATAAAAAAGGGAGACTCGAGCGTCTCCCTTTCTGTACCACCGTCGTATCAGTCGAATACGCCGAAGGTCATGTAGCTGAACCACGAGCGGTCTTCGTTGTTGCCCTCGGCCTCGTGATCCTCTTCCTCGATCACATCGCCGTTGCCGTCTTTAGGCTTGAGCTCGCTCGGAATCGCGTCCTTGGCATCCTGGAACTGCTTCTGCACGTCCTGGTTGGCGCGGGTTTCTCCCGGCGGCAGCGGCGGACGGGATTCGATCAGGCCCAGGGTGGCCTTGCTCAGCCACGAACGGTTGTCGGCTTCGGCGACCGATGGCACGAACTGACCGTCCACCAGGCTTGGGTGGTTCGGGTAGTTGAGCTTCAGGGTTTCGAGGCTGGTGGCAGCCAGTTCATCCAGGTGCAGGCGCTGGTAGGCCTCGGTCATCACCGCCAGGCCGTCGCCGACCGCAGGGGTTTCCTGGAAGTTTTCCACCACGTAGCGACCGCGGTTCGCGGCGGCGACGTAGGCCTGACGGGTCAGGTAATAGTCGGCCACGTGGATTTCGTAGGCGGCCAGCAGGTTGCGCAGGTAGATCATGCGCTGCTTGGCGTCCGGCGCATAACGGCTGTTGGGGAAACGGCTGGTCAGCTGCGCGAACTCGTTGTAGGAGTCGCGAGCGGCACCCGGGTCACGCTTGGTCATGTCCAGCGGCAGGAAACGCGAGAGCAGGCCAACGTCCTGGTCAAAAGACGTCAGGCCCTTGAGGTAGTAAGCGTAATCGACGTTCGGGTGCTGTGGGTGCAGGCGAATGAAGCGCTCGGCAGCGGCCTTGGCGGCTTCCGGTTCGGCGTTCTTGTAGTTGGCGTAGATCAGCTCCAACTGGGCCTGATCGGCATAACGGCCGAACGGATAGCGCGATTCCAGAGCCTTCAGCTTGGCAGTGGCGCTGGTGTAGCTATTATTGTCCAGATCGGCTTGAGCCTGTTGGTACAACTCGACTTCGCTCAGGTTTTCGTCTACGACTTCCTTCGAAGAGCAAGCAGCGGTCAATGCGAGGATGGCGATCAGCAGCAGGTGTTTCACTTGCATGGCGGCTTGCGTCCCTATGACGGCCGCTGTCTTGGGCGAGGCCGTCCTGTTATGATGAGCGCCCCGTTGAATAGCCTCGGGGCAAAAGACGCCGTATTTAACCACAAGCGCGCAGCCGAAACCAAAGGCTGTGCCGACGCCTAGTCCGAGCATGTCCGATAAAATTGAACTTAGCGCAGAGGTGCCGTCCGAATTGGGCGGCCAACGCCTCGATCAAGTCGCCGCACAATTATTCGCTGAGCACTCGCGCTCGCGCCTTTCCGCCTGGATCAAAGACGGCCGCCTGACTGTGGATGGGGCGGTTGTCCGCCCGCGAGACATCGTTCACGGTGGCGCCATTCTTGAACTCACTGCCGAGCAGGAAGCTCAGGGCGAATGGGTCGCTCAAGACATCGCCCTGGACATCGTCTATGAAGACGACGACATCCTGGTGATCAACAAGCCTGCGGGCCTGGTGGTTCACCCGGCTGCTGGCCACGCTGATGGCACCTTGCTCAACGCCTTGCTGCACCACGTGCCGGACATCATCAATGTGCCTCGCGCCGGTATCGTGCATCGCCTGGACAAGGACACCACCGGTCTGATGGTGGTGGCCAAGACCATTCAGGCGCAGACGCAGCTGGTTACACAGTTGCAGAGCCGCAGCGTCAGCCGGATCTACGAGTGCATCGTGATCGGCGTGGTGACGGCTGGCGGCAAGATCAATGCGCCGATCGGTCGTCATGGCCAGCAACGCCAGCGCATGGCCGTGATGGAAGGTGGCAAGCAGGCCGTCAGCCATTACCGCGTGCTTGAGCGTTTCCGTTCCCACACCCACGTGCGGGTGAAGCTGGAAACCGGTCGTACACACCAGATTCGCGTGCACATGGCGCACATAAACTTCCCGTTGGTCGGAGACCCTGCCTACGGCGGTCGTTTCCGCATTCCGCCGGCCGCCAACCCGACCATGGTCGAGTCGCTGAAGAATTTCCCGCGTCAGGCGCTGCATGCGCGGTTCCTCGAGCTGGATCACCCAACCACCGGTGAGCGCATGAGCTGGGAATCGCCGTTGCCGGAAGATTTCGTCTGGTTGCTGACCCTGCTCAAGCAAGACCGCGAGGCGTTTGTCGGATGAGTGACTGGCTGATTCCTGACTGGCCCGCGCCGGCCGGGGTCAAAGCCTGTGTCACCACCCGTGCGGGCGGCGTCAGCCTGGCGCCGTTCGACAGCCTCAATCTTGGTGATCACGTCGACGACAGCCCCGAAGCTGTCGCCGAAAATCGCCGGCGTCTGACTGATTGTTTTTCGATTCAACCGGCCTGGCTGCAGCAGGTCCACGGCGTTGTCGTGGCGCATGCCGATCCGAGCCGGGTGGACACTGCCGATGCCAGTTGGACCTCAACGCCGGGCATTGCCTGTGCGGCGATGACTGCGGACTGCCTGCCTGCGTTGTTTTGCGACCGTGCCGGTACGCGTGTCGCGGCGGCCCATGCCGGTTGGCGCGGGTTGGCGGCGGGGGTGCTGGAAGCGACCCTCGACAGACTGGACGTGCCACCTGCCGAGGTTTTGGTCTGGCTTGGCCCGGCCATTGGTCCGAAAGCCTTCGAAGTCGGCCCGGAAGTGCGGGCAACCTTCGTCGAGCAACTGCCCGAAGCTGCTCAAGCTTTTGCGCCGAGTCAAAACCCCGGCAAGTTCATGGCCGACATCTATACGCTGGCGCGCTTGCGCCTGGCAGCCCGTGGTGTAACCGCTGTCTACGGCGGCGGGTTCTGCACCGTCACCGATCCACGCTTCTTTTCCTATCGCCGTGCGCCTCGCACTGGTCGGTTTGCCTCCCTTATCTGGCTCGAACGCTAGACTTGTCTGACCTGCATCAACGTCTCGACGCTTGAAACTCCCAGAATCGACCGCATCTATTGTGGTATCTGGCAGGTTTCTTCATTCAGGATGTTTTATAGGTCCGGCCTGCTCAAAAGGAAGGTGACCCATGCGTATAGACCGTTTAACCAGCAAATTGCAGTTAGCGTTGTCCGATGCCCAATCCCTGGCCGTCGGTCTCGATCATCCGGCCATTGAGCCGGCGCACTTGATGCAAGCCCTGCTCGAGCAACAGGGCGGCTCGATCAAGCCCCTGCTGATGCAGGTGGGCTTCGACGTCAACAGCCTGCGTAAAGAGCTGACCAAAGAGCTCGACCAGCTCCCGAAAATTCAGAATCCGACCGGCGACGTGAACATGTCGCAGGATCTGGCGCGCCTGCTCAACCAGGCCGATCGCCTGGCCCAGCAAAAGGGCGACCAGTTCATTTCCAGCGAACTGGTGCTGCTCGCCGCCATGGACGAGAACAGCAAGATCGGCAAGCTGTTGCTCGGCCAGGGCGTGAGCAAGAAAGCCCTGGAAAACGCGATCAACAACCTGCGTGGCGGTGAGGCAGTCAATGACGCTAACCACGAGGAAGCGCGCCAGGCCCTGGACAAATACACCGTCGACCTGACCAAGCGTGCCGAGGAGGGCAAGCTCGATCCGGTAATCGGCCGTGACGATGAAATTCGTCGCACTATCCAGGTGCTGCAACGCCGCACCAAGAACAACCCGGTGCTGATCGGTGAACCTGGCGTCGGTAAGACCGCCATCGCCGAAGGCCTGGCCCAGCGCATCATCAATGGCGAAGTGCCGGACGGCCTCAAGGGCAAGCGCCTGCTGTCTCTGGACATGGGGGCATTGATTGCCGGTGCCAAGTATCGCGGTGAGTTCGAAGAACGCCTGAAATCCCTGCTCAACGAGCTGTCGAAGCAGGAAGGGCAGATCATCCTGTTCATCGACGAACTGCACACCATGGTCGGCGCCGGTAAAGGCGAGGGCTCGATGGATGCGGGCAACATGCTCAAGCCAGCCCTGGCGCGTGGCGAACTGCACTGCGTCGGTGCCACCACGCTCAACGAGTACCGTCAATACATAGAGAAGGACGCCGCCCTTGAGCGACGCTTCCAGAAAGTGCTGGTGGACGAGCCGAGCGAAGAAGACACCATCGCCATCCTGCGCGGCCTGAAAGAACGCTATGAGGTCCACCACAAGGTGGCGATCACCGACGGCGCGATCATTGCGGCGGCCAAGCTCAGCCATCGCTATATCACTGACCGGCAGTTGCCGGACAAGGCCATCGACCTGATCGACGAGGCCGCCAGCCGCATCCGCATGGAGATCGACTCCAAGCCGGAGGTGCTGGACCGCCTGGAACGACGTTTGATCCAGCTGAAGGTGGAATCCCAGGCGCTGAAGAAAGAAAGCGACGACGCAGCGAAGAAACGCCTGGAAAAACTCCAGGAAGAAATCGCCCGCCTCGAGCGTGAGTACTCGGACCTGGAAGAAATCTGGAACTCGGAAAAAGCCGAGGTTCAGGGTTCTGCGCAAATCCAGCAGAAGATCGAACAGTCCCGTCAGGAACTGGAAGCCGCTCGCCGCAAAGGCGACCTGAACCGCATGGCCGAGTTGCAGTACGGGGTGATCCCGGACCTGGAGCGCAGCCTGCAAATGGTCGACCAGCATGGAAAACCTGAAAACCAGTTGCTGCGCAGCAAGGTGACTGAAGAAGAGATCGCCGAAGTCGTGTCGAAGTGGACCGGTATTCCCGTGTCGAAAATGCTCGAAGGCGAGCGCGAAAAACTGATGAAGATGGAAAGCCTGTTGCACCAGCGTGTGATCGGCCAGGACGAAGCGGTGGTGGCCGTGTCCAACGCGGTGCGGCGTTCCCGCGCCGGGTTGTCCGACCCGAATCGCCCGAGCGGCTCGTTCATGTTCCTCGGCCCGACCGGTGTCGGTAAAACCGAGCTGTGCAAGGCGCTGGCTGAATTTCTCTTTGATACCGAAGAGGCGATGGTGCGGATCGACATGTCCGAGTTCATGGAGAAACATTCCGTGGCTCGCCTGATCGGTGCGCCACCAGGCTACGTCGGTTACGAGGAGGGCGGTTACCTGACCGAGGCGGTGCGTCGCAAGCCATACTCGGTGATCCTCATGGACGAAGTCGAGAAGGCGCACCCGGATGTGTTCAACATCCTGTTGCAGGTGCTGGAAGACGGTCGCTTGACCGACAGCCATGGCCGCACGGTGGACTTCAAGAACACCGTGATTGTCATGACCTCCAACCTGGGTTCGGTGCAGATCCAGGAACTGGTGGGTGATCGTGAGGCGCAGCGCGCGGCGGTGATGGATGCGATTTCCAGCCACTTCCGGCCGGAGTTCATCAACCGGGTCGACGAAGTGGTGATCTTCGAGCCTTTGGCGCGGGATCAGATTGCTGGCATCACCGAGATCCAGTTGGGTCGCCTGCGCAGTCGCCTGACCGAGCGGGAGCTGAAGCTTGAACTGAGCCCCGAGGCCATGGATAAGCTGATCGCGGTCGGCTACGACCCGGTGTACGGCGCACGGCCGCTCAAGAGGGCTATACAGCGCTGGATCGAGAACCCGCTGGCGCAGTTGATCCTTTCCGGTCGATTCATGCCGGGTGACACCGCTCAGGGCGTGGTGGAAAACGACGAAATCGTCTTCGTCTGATCCGTAACCGCAGCAAAATCGAAAAGGCCTCGCACAACGAGGCCTTTTTTTCATTCAGGCTGTTGAACTCTAAGGAAAAGGCTTGTAAAGTGCGCCCCGCAGTAAGTCACCCGCCAGGGTTTCTGCTTCAGGCAGGAATCTAAAATAAGTTGCAAATCATTAACTTGAATGCAAATTAGGGGGTTGACAGAGGTGCTGAAGATTGTAGAATAGCGCGCCTCAGACACACGAACGCAGCGATGCGAACGGGTCGAAGAGAACGCAGTAAAGCTACAAAGTTGTAAATTGAAATGTGTAGTTCCGTGATAGCTCAGTCGGTAGAGCAAATGACTGTTAATCATTGGGTCCCAGGTTCGAGTCCTGGTCACGGAGCCAATTTCAAGCCGGGGTATAGCGCAGTCCGGTAGCGCGCCTGCTTTGGGAGCAGGATGTCAGGAGTTCGAATCCCCTTACCCCGACCATTTTTGGGTCGTTAGCTCAGTTGGTAGAGCAGTTGGCTTTTAACCAATTGGTCGTAGGTTCGAATCCCACACGACCCACCATTTTTGAAACCAGTTAGCGCTGGAATCGAATCTTAAGATCAGAGGCCAAAAGCGCTGATCGAAGAAGGCGACTTTAGTTAGGTCGCCTTTTTTTTACCGGGGTATAGCGCAGTCCGGTAGCGCGCCTGCTTTGGGAGCAGGATGTCAGGAGTTCGAATCCCCTTACCCCGACCATATTAAAAATCCTCGTGTCGAAAGATACGGGGATTTTTTTTGCCTGCGAAAATTTCCAGAACACTGCAAAACCAATGTGGGAGCCAGCCTGCTGGCGATGGCGCCATGTCAGTCAACATCGATGGTGACTGATTCGACGCTATCGCCAGCAGGCTGGCTCCCACAGTTTTAAATCAGTGCAGCTTCAGCCGCGGCTCTTTGGTTAGGTCGCCTTTTTTTTACCGGGGTATAGCGCAGTCCGGTAGCGCGCCTGCTTTGGGAGCAGGATGTCAGGAGTTCGAATCCCCTTACCCCGACCATATTAAAAATCCTCGTGTCGAAAGATACGGGGATTTTTTTTGCCTGCGAAAATTTCCAGAACACTGCAAAACCAATGTGGGAGCCAGCCTGCTGGCGATGGCGCCATGTCAGTCAACATCGATGGTGACTGATTCGACGCTATCGCCAGCAGGCTGGCTCCCACAGTTTTAAATCAGTGCAGCTTCAGCCGCGGCTCTTTGGTTAGGTCGCCTTTTTTTTACCGGGGTATAGCGCAGTCCGGTAGCGCGCCTGCTTTGGGAGCAGGATGTCAGGAGTTCGAATCCCCTTACCCCGACCATATTAAAAATCCTCGTGTCGAAAGATACGGGGATTTTTTTTTGCCTGCGAAAATTTCCAGAACACTGCAAAAACAAATGTGGGAGCGAGCAAGCCCGCTCCCACAGGTTTTAAATCAGTGCAGCTTCAGGCGCGGCTCGGTCCCGCGACCAATCTTGCTGCCCAGCATCAGCATCGCCGTGCGAAACGGCCCATACAGCGCCATCTGGTGCATGCGATACAACGACACGTAGAACATCCGCGCCAGCCAGCCTTCCAGCATCACGCTACCGGTCAGGTTACCCATCAAGTTACCCACAGCCGAAAAACGCGACAGCGAGATCAGCGACCCGTAGTCGGTGTACTTGTACTCCGGCAGCGCCTTGCCTTCGATGCGCAACTTCAGCGATTTGGCCAGCAACGACGCCTGCTGATGCGCAGCCTGGGCGCGCGGCGGCACATTGCGATCGGAACCCGGTTGCGGGCAGGCCGCGCAGTCACCGAAGGCGAAGATGTTCTCGTCGCGGGTGGTTTGCAGGGTCGGCAGCACTTGCAGCTGATTGATGCGGTTGGTTTCCAGGCCATCGATGTCCTTGAGGAACCCCGGTGCACGGATCCCGGCGGCCCAGACTTTCAGGCTGGCGTTGATCACTTTGCCATCCGCGGTAATCAGGCTGTCGGCGGTCACTTCACTGACGGCCGCATTGGTCATGACGTTGACCCCGAGCTTTTCCAGGGTTTTATGCACAGGCCCGCCGATCCGCTCCGGCAGGGCCGGCAGCACTCGGGGGCCGGCTTCGATCAGGGTGATGTGCATGTTTTCCGGTTTGATCCGGTCCAGGCCGTAGGCCGCCAGTTCATGGGCGGCGTTGTGCAGCTCGGCGGCCAGTTCGACCCCGGTGGCACCGGCACCGACGATGGCGACGCTGATCTGCTCGACCCTGTCGGTCTGCCCTGCGTGTGCACGCAGGTAGTGGTTGAGCAACTGCTGATGGAAGCGCTCGGCCTGTTTGCGGGTATCCAGGAACAGGCAGTGTTGCGCCGCGCCCAGGGTGCCGAAATCGTTGGTGGTACTGCCGACGGAGATCACCAGCGAGTCGTAATGCACTTCCCGGGCCGGCACCAGTTCCAGACCGGCTTCATCATAAGTGGCGGCCAGCTGGATTTTTTTATTGGCGCGATCAAGCCCGCTCATGCGCCCCAGCTGGAACTCGAAGTGGTTCCACTTGGCCTGGGCAACATAGTTGAGTTCGTCTTCGGAAGAGTTCAGTGACCCGGCCGCGACTTCGTGCAGCAGCGGTTTCCAGATATGGGTCAGGTTCGCGTCGACCAGCATCACACTGGCCGTGCCGCGTTTGCCCAGAGTCTTACCCAGACGGGTAGCCAACTCCAGACCGCCGGCGCCGCCGCCGACAATGACAATACGATGGGACATGGGGATAACTCACAAGGCTAAAGGAAATCGGTGTGGTTACCCAAGCGAGCGCGAAGCAGCTCATAGCGTCAGGTAACTGATAAGTCGGCTCAGCAGGCCCAGACCAATGGTCACTGCCAATACCAGCACCAGGAGCATCCACGGCCGGAAAGGCCGGCGCTCGACTCGGTGTTGGGACAACTGCAGGTACTCTTCGACATGCTTTTGGTCGTCGGGGTTCAGGCGGCTGGTCATAAAGGCCTCGTCAGGTAGACGTTGCTGAAGGTGTAGAAGCTACAGGCTGATTTAACGAACGTTGAACGGAGCATAGCCGCTGTCCGGAATGGGCTCGACGCTCACCCTGTCGTCCAGGCGAATGATGCCACTTTGTAACACCCGGGCGGTGATTCCGCCATGTCCGCGCACCGCCTGAAACGTCCCGGGGCCCAGGTTGGCTTGCAGGCGTGCGCAGGGCTGGCACCATCCGGTGGTTTCGAAAATCGCCTGGCCGATGCGGAAGCGCCGGCCCTTGAGGCTGAACAGATTGATCCCACTGATAACGAGATTGCGCCGCAAATCTTCAGGCTTGACCGGCTGATCGTCCGGGCGGCCCATCAGCGAACTGATCACCGCCAGGTGTTCCCACTGGATCAGCGTCACTTGCCGTGCATTGCGGATGCCGGGTCGGGCGCGATCGCCTGTCAGGCCCGCCTCCAGTCGAGCCTCCACGGCATCCAGTTCGATCATCGGCGCGTGACGTTCCGGGCGCACGCCTATCCAGCGTACGCGGCCGGTTTGCGGGACTTCGGCAATCAGTTCCTGCAATGGGCTCACAGGCTGATTCCAACGTCGAACACAATGCTGCGTCCCAGGTTGCTGCGCAGGAAATCCGGCGCATCGGGATGGGCGAACAGCACGCGGGCGAAGGTCGGGCCCACCAGCGACAGCGAGCGCCAGCCCTGGCGCAGGTATTCGGTGGGCGGCGGGAAATGACTGTTGAGGTCCAGTACTTCGCGCTTGAGGCTGGCGAAGGCGATGATGTCCAGCTCGCCAAGGTCCATGCCGCGTTCTTTGTAGTTGTGCGCTTTTTTGCGCAAGGTCGGCGCCAGGCGCAGCAAGAACTCGTTGGCAGGTATGCGCCGGGGCTTGGCCTCGCGCCGTACCAGCTGGCTCAGGGAGAACGCGCTGCGCCGCCGCTGCAGTTCATCGCGCCATTCATCATTGAGGCGCCGGCCCTCGTCGAGCACGAAGAACACCTCGAAACTGGCGTCGCGGAACAATACATCCGGCGGCTCCCCGGCCGGGGCGAATTCGTCGGCACGGTAGGGAATGTTCAGGCCCTGCAGCAGGCGTTGGCAGACCCAACGCTCGCGCTCCCATTTGCGGGCATTGGACAGGAACGCGTTGGCTTGCTCGGCCGCAATGGTCAGCAGGCGTAAGTAATCTGAATCATCCATACGCCCAAGCTTAGCGCTCAAATGTGATTGTAAAGAAGACAGTTTATCGGAGAGGAGCAAATCCTCTCGCTCCCAAGCCCGGTCCAGGGCGCTGCACAAAACGGATAGTGGTCTGCGCAATGCGGATATTGACCCGCGCCTGGTGACTCTACCCTCGGCTGTACGGACGTGAGCCGTGCTGCCGCCGCCCTTAAAAAAACAAAAACATGAGATGAACGCCATGCGCAAGATCGACGTACATGAGGTTATCGACAACGCTCGATTCAACCGCTTCCACTGGATGGTGCTGTTCTGGTGTGCCCTGATCATCATTTTCGATGGTTACGACCTGGTGATCTACGGCGTGGTCTTGCCGATGCTGATGAAAGAGTGGGGGCTCAGTCCTCTGCAAGCCGGTGCACTGGGCAGTTATGCATTGTTCGGCATGATGTTCGGCGCGCTGTTCTTCGGCCCGCTGTCGGACAGGATCGGGCGCAAGAAAGCCATCACCCTCTGCGTGATCCTCTTCAGTGGTTTCACCGTGCTCAACGGGTTCGCCCGCAACCCCGCCGAGTTTGGGATTTGTCGTTTCATTGCTGGGCTGGGCATTGGTGGCGTGATGCCCAATGTCGTGGCGTTGATGAACGAATACGCGCCGAAAAAGATCCGCAGCACCCTGGTGGCGATCATGTTCAGTGGCTACTCGGTGGGCGGCATGCTGTCGGCCGGGCTGGGCATCGTGCTGATCCCGAGTTTCGGCTGGCAGTCGGTGTTCTACGTGGCGGTCCTGCCGTTGCTGCTGTTGCCGCTGATCATGTACTTCCTGCCCGAGTCGGTGGGTTTCATGCTGCGCCAGGGGCGCACTGCAGAAGCCCGCAACATTCTCCAGCGCATCGACCCGGCTTACGTCGCACAGACCGATGATCAGTTGCACATGAGTGAAGTGAAGGGCACGGGCACCCCGGTGTTGCAGTTGTTCCGCGAAGGCCGTGCACTGCGTACGCTGATGTTGTGGCTGGCGTTTTTCTGCTGCCTGCTGATGGTCTACGCCTTGAGTTCGTGGCTGCCTAAACTGATGGCCAACGCCGGTTACAGCCTGGGCTCGAGCCTGTCGTTCCTGCTGGTGCTGAACTTCGGGGCGATCTTCGGTGCGGTCGGCGGCGGAGTACTGGGTGACAAGCTCAATCTGCCGCGGGTGCTGTCGGTGTTCTTCGCCATGGCGGCGGTGTCGATCACCCTGTTGGGCTTCAACAGCCCGATGCCGGTGTTGTACCTGCTGATCGCCATCGCTGGCGCCACCACCATCGGCTCGCAGATTCTGCTGTACGCCTGCGCCGCGCAGTTCTACTCCATGACCATTCGTTCCACTGGCCTGGGCTGGGCGTCGGGTATCGGCCGCAACGGTGCCATCGTCGGTCCCCTGCTGGGTGGCGCCTTGCTCGGCATCAGCCTGCCGCTGCAACTGAACTTCATGGCATTTGCCTTGCCGGGTGCCGTGGCGGCCCTCGCCATGACCGTGTTCGCGATCAGCAACCGGCGCAGCGCCATGGCTGTCAGCCCAACGCTGTCGCCGACGGGCGCTTGAGTCATGAAGGCGTTTATCCAGGACTTCTCCCTGTCAGCCGCTGTCGCCGGCTTTATCGCCACGGTGATTTCCTATGCCGGGCCCTTGGTGATCATCTTTCAGGCGGCGCAATCGGCCCATCTGCCGCGGGAACTGTTGTCGTCCTGGATCTGGGCGATCTCCATCGGCAGCGCCGTGCTGGGCATCGGTTTGAGCCTGCGCTATCGCGTTCCGGTCATCATCGCCTGGTCGGCGCCTGGTTCGGCGTTGTTGGTGGCGTTGTTGCCTGAAATTTCCATGGCAGAAGCGGTGGGGGCTTATCTGGTCAGCAGCCTGATCATCTTTGTGGTCGGGGTCTCGGGGGCTTTCGACCGGATCATCAGCAAACTGCCCGCCGCGATTGCGGCGGCGATGCTGGCCGGGATCCTGTTCAGCTTCGGCACCGGGCTGTTCGTATCGATGCAGCACAAGCCGTTGTTGGTGCTGGCGATGTTCGCGGCCTATCTGATCGGCAAGCGGGTGATGCCACGTTACGCGGTGATGCTGGTGTTGCTGACGGGCTGTTCGATTGCCGCGTTCAGCGGTGATCTGCATCGCGAGGCATTGGTCATCGGGTTGGCTACGCCGGTGTGGATCACGCCCCAGTTCAGCCTGGGCGCGACGCTGAACATCGCCTTGCCACTGGTGATGGTGGCGCTGACCGGCCAGTTCGTGCCGGGCATGGCCGTGCTGCGTGCCAGTGGTTTCCAAACGCCTGCGAGCCCGATCATCGCCAGCAGCGCATTGGGCACCGCGCTGCTGGCCCCCTTTGGTTGCCATGGACTGAACCTGGCCGCGATCACGGCGGCTATCTGCACCGGTCGAGAGGCTCACGAGGATCCGCGCAAGCGCTACGTGGCCGGCGTTGTCGGGGGCTTGTGCTACCTGGTGCTGGGCATCTTCGGCGCCACGTTGGTTTCGCTGTTTTCTGCGTTCCCCAAAGAGCTGATTGCGGCGTTGGCGGGGCTGGCGCTGTTTGCTGCCATTGCCGGGGCGCTGACGGGGGCGATGGCCGTGCCGAGCGACCGCGAAGCCGCGCTGGTGACCTTTTTGATCACCGCTTCAGGCATGTCGCTGTTCAGCTTGTCCGCCGCGTTCTGGGGTCTGATTTTCGGCATGGTCACCCATGTGCTGTTAAGCGCCCGTCGTCCCGATCTCCTTCGTAAATCCACTGCAACTGAGGCTGTTCAATCAGTCGATCAATAACAATAAGAGAAAAACGATGAAGCAGAATCTCCAAGCAACGGGTACGGCGTTGTCCCTGGCTGTCGTCTCGGGTTTTTCCACAGGCGTTATGGCCGCCGAGAGCGGGTTTATCGAAGACACCACCGCAACGTTGCAGGCACGCAATTACTACTTCAGCCGCGACTACTCCGACATCGTCGGCGCCAACCAGCAATCGAAGGCCGAGGAGTGGGCCCAGGGCTTCATCCTCAACGTGAAGTCCGGTTACACCCAGGGCACCGTCGGCTTTGGTGTGGATGTCATCGGCTTGCTGGGTCTCAAGCTCGACAGCAGCCCGGACCGGGTGAATACCGGCTTGCTGCCGGTGCAGGACGACGGTCGCGCAGCGGACAATTACAGCCGTCTGGAAGGCGCGTTGAAGATGCGTTACTCGAAAACCGAGCTGAAAGTCGGTGAGCTGCAACCCAATCTACCGGTACTGGTGTTCAGTGATATTCGCCTGCTGCCGCCGAGTTACCAGGGTGCAAGCATCACCTCCAGTGAGATCAATGGTCTGACCTTGCAGGGCGGACACCTGAGTTCAACCAGCCTGCGCAACGAGGCGGGTGATGAAAAAATGCAGGCGATGCTCGGGCATGTGCCGCAACGTCAGGTCAGCAGTGACGGGTTCAACTTTGCCGGTGGCGATTATGCCTTCAACGACAAGCGCACCTCGGTCAGCGCCTGGTACGGGCAACTGGAGGACATCTACAACCAGCGCTTCCTCGGCCTCAAGCACAGCGAACCCGTGGGTGACTGGATCCTCGGCGCCAACCTCGGCTACTTCGATTCGCGCGAGGACGGCAAAAAACTGCTGGGCAACATCGACAACCAGGCGTTCTACTCGTTGCTGTCGGCCAAACGTGGCGGCCACACCTTTTATGTCGGCTATCAGGGCATGTTTGGCGACAGCGCGTTCCCGCGGGTATTCGCCAACATCTCACCGTTGGGTAACGAGGTGCCCACCTATGAGTTCGCCTACACCGATGAACGTTCCTGGCAGGCACGTTACGACTACGACTTCGCGGCCCTGGGTGTACCGGGCTTGACCAGTACCCTGCGCTACATCAGCGGCAACAATGTCGATACCGGCAAGGGGTATGAGGGCAAGGACCGTGAGCGCGACCTGGACATCGGCTATGTGCTGCAGAGCGGCAGCCTCAAAGGCCTGGGGATCCGCGTGCGTAATGCGATGGCGCGGTCCAATTACCGCAGTGATATCGATGAAAACCGCCTGATCCTCAGCTACACCTGGACGCTGCTCTGAGTGCAGCGGCGAATCACAGGTTGCTGGTGCAATCGCCGATGACGTTGTACGTCACCCGCCGGGTCTGGCCCTGATGATCGACATACACCATGGTCGCCGGCACAACCCCGCAGGCGGTCGCGGTGTCCGAAACAGACACCACCTTGGCGATGTCCAGCGGCTGCGCGGGGTTGTACAAGACAGCGAGAGGCTCGTTGTCAGCGGCCATGGCCGAGGTGGCGATGACGGCCAGAAACAGGCTGATCAACGTTTTCATGCTGGCGTGCTCCGCGTGGGTTTCGATGAGTTGATTTTAGTCTTCGGCACCCGTGGATAAAGGGGCCAACGGCGGATGCAGCGTTACGCAAAATGTAATAGTCGCAACTGTAGGAGCGAGCTTGCTCGCGAAAAACCTGAGAGCTGCGCGGGTGTCAGGCTCCCCGCGTCATCGTTGACCTCCATCGCGAGCAAGCTTGCTCCTGCAGGTTTCTCGCAATGAACAGTATTTTCGCCCGAGGGGGGCTTATGGATTTGCTTAACAACTTGCGCGTGTTCATCCGTGTGGTGGACTGCGCCAGTTTCACCGCCGCGGCCGACACGCTGGATCTGTCCACGGCGCAGGTATCCCGATTGGTCGCGGACCTGGAAGAACATCTCCAGGCACGCCTGCTGCAACGCACCACGCGACGCCTGAGCCTGACCGAAGCAGGCGAGCGATTCCTGTTGCGCAGCCGGCAGATCGTCGAAGAAATGGACGAGGCGACGGCCGAGGCCCGTGGCGCGCATATCAACCCCGCCGGGCGCCTGCGGGTGCACAGCATGAACGGCCTGGGCGTACTGATCACGCCTCTGATCGCCCGCTACAGCGAGCTATATCCCGACGTGGTGTTCGAACTGACCTTGTCCCAGCGCAATCCCGATCCACTGGAGGAGGGGCACGACGTGGTGATTTCGATCGCCCCCGAACTGCCCGATTCGCAATTGGTCGCCCAGGCCCTCGGACAGATCTACAGCGTACCTTGCGCCTCCGCAGACTACCTGCGCCGCAAGGGCATTCCACAGCAACCGCTGGCGCTGAACGAGCATCAATGCCTGCGCCTGCTTGATCCCTTGTATGGCGATCAATGGGTATTCCAGGACGAACACGGTGAACATGCCATCAGTCCTGCCAAGACCTTCCAGTGCAATGTCGCCGAGTCGATGGTCAAGGCCTCGGAGGCCGGCATGGGCATCAGCCTGCTGCCTTTCCACACCGCCACACGGCCCTTGAGCGATGGCACCTTGTTGCGTGTATTGCCGACCTGGCGATTGCGCGAGCGCAATGTCTATGCGCTGTATCCATCACGGCGTTTTCTCGATGCCAAGGTCCGCACCTGGGTGGATTTTCTCAAGGCCGAGCTTCCCAAATTGTTTGCCGAACATGAAGCGGTGATGAACGATCCACGTCATTGGGCTTGAGGTCGAAGGGGCGGTGAAGGGCGGTGTAGACTGAGGCTCTTTCTCTTTCGGAAAGACAGGGGAGTGGGCCCAGCCATGATCGGTGCCGAGTTATTGTCATCCCAGACCCTGAACGTGGGGTGGTTGATCTACATACCGGTATTACTCTGGGCCGTCGTGCGCGCACCCTGGGTCGAGTTGTTCACCGACAATCGTCGCCAGCATCTGCTGTTCGGTACGGTGTTCGCGCTGTTCATGCTGTGGCTGGTGCGGCGGGACTTCGATACCGGCGTGTCCTATCACTTCATCGGCATGACAGCGGTGACGCTGTTGCTGGACTGGCCGCTGGCAATCGTCGGCGGTCTGGTGGCGCAGGCAGGCCTGGTGTTGCTGGGGCGTCAGGACCTGATGGCCATGGGGGTCAATGGCACGCTGTTCATTTTGTTGCCGGTGTTGATCACTGAATGCTGTGCGATAGCGGTGGAGCGCGCGCAGCCACGAAATCTCTTCGTGTATATCTTCGTTTCCGGTTTCTTCGCCGCAGCCCTTTCAGCATTGCTGTGCCTGGTGCTGGCGCTGACGTTGTTGTGGTACGACGAACGGTTCGCCATGCCGTATTGGCTGGAAGATTTTGTCGGTTACCTGTGGTTGATCATTTTTCCCGAGGCGTTCATCAACGGCATGGTGGTGAGCGCGCTGGTGGTGTTCAGCCCTGAGTGGCTCGAGACCTTCAACCGCACGCGTTATCTGTCGGCGCCCTGGAAGGACGACGACCCCGAATCTTGATCCATTTCAGATTCGCCAAATGATGACGATCCCATACTCCGTTTTTCCAGCGGTTCCCTAAATCTGCTGATCAATCAAAACCGCGTTGCTATAGATCAAGCTACCATCGCTCGCGCGGTGCCCAACCAAATGGTATTGACCACGATCGAGGTGCAAATAGACGCGCATTTGGCAGTCGGACAAGGGGTCGAATCCCTCTGGCAGTTTCAAATCCAGAGTGCTCATGTCGACATCAACCATGGCTTCAGGCCCATGGGAACTCTTCAGGTGTTCTTCAGCCTGCTCCAGGCGCTGACGAAGTGGCACATCGACGTAAAAATGGATTTCACCTATTGGGGTGGATTTTTGGTCGGGGCTGGTTTTGCACCAGCCTTCGATCGTCATGGCGCTCATAACGAAGCCTCCGTCGTAGACTGCTGGATTCTATTGCTCTGTCTCTGATCTGAAATTCAGTATAGCTGGCAACCGGGACTCGCTTGCCAACCTCACGGCACAACCCGATGGCACTATACTTTTAACTGACTTTGCCACCCGGATGGGTGGTACTTGTCTGCCCTGCCTGGACGTCAGTGGCGATGCTTGCGCATAACCAATGAGCAACAGGAATAGGATGAAGAGAAATGGCAATAGCAATTGTCCTGGTACTCATCGTTATTGGATCAGTGCTATTCCATGTACTAGCGCCTTGGCATGCAACACCGGCAGCTTCCAACTGGGGATCAATAGACACCACTCTGTTTATCACCCTGATCATTAGCGGAATCTTTTTCATCGCCATTACGCTATTCATGGCGGTAGCCGTGATGCGTTATCGTCATAAAGAGGGGGCCAAGGCCCACTACCAGCCGGAAAGCAAGAGGTTGGAATTCTGGTTGATTGTCGTTACCTCGATAGGTATTGCCGCGATGTTGGCGCCAGGCCTGGTTGTTTACAACGATTTCATCCGGGTACCAAAAAATGCTTATGAACTTGAAGTGGTCGCCCAGCAGTGGCAGTGGGCCTTTCGTTTTCCGGGCCAGGACGGGAAACTGGGCAAGTCTGAAATTAAGTTAGTTGATTCCGTCAACCCGTTTGGCGTTGATCCCAAGGATCCCGCCGGCCAGGACGATGTGCTAATAAAAAGTAACGAAGTCAGACTTCCGCTGGATCGACCGGTAAAAGTTTTACTGCGCTCTAAAGATGTATTGCACAATTTTTATATACCGCAAATTCGCAGCAAGATGGATATGGTGCCGGGGATGGTGTCGTACTTCTGGTTTACGCCGACTAAAACCGGGAAATATGAAGTCCTTTGCGCTGAATTTTGTGGCGTAGGTCATTACAACATGCGCGGCCAGATGATCGTGGAGGAGCAGGGTGCCTTCGATCAATGGCTCAGCAGCCAGCCGACTTTTGCCCAGACATTAGCCACAGCCGCCAAACCCGGTCATGACAGCGTACTGGAAAAAGGTCGTCAGTTGGTCGAACAATACGGCTGCGGTGCCTGCCACAGCCAGGATGGCAGTACCAGCCTCGGGCCGGGATGGAAGAACCTGTACGGCCGCACCGAACAGCTTGCCGATGGCACCAGCGTTCAGGTCGATGAGGCCTACCTGAAACAATCGATCCTCGAACCGCAGGCCCGTCTGGTACAAGGCTACCCGCCGGTCATGGTGGCCTATACTCTCAATGACGATGAACTGGGTGCGCTCGTCGCCCTGATCAAATCACTGGGTGCTGCGTCGCAAGAACCTTCTGCCAGCGAAGCGCTGGACAGAGGTGACGACTTGGCGACGCAAGGACAGCGGCTAGCCGGGTCGCTAGGCTGTCTGGCCTGCCACAGTGTCGATGGCAGCAAGGGTATCGGCCCGAGCTGGCAGGGCCTGTATAACGAGCCCGTAACCCTTGCCGACGGTACGAGTATCAAGGCAGACGAGGGCTATATAAAGGATTCGATCCTCAATCCCGGTGCCAAAATCGTCAAAGGCTATGCAGCCGTCATGCCGGCCTTTACCCCGAGTGATCAGGACTTGAACGCGCTGATCGCTTTCATCAAATCAAAAGCGAATGCCGACGCTGACGCGAACAAGGCTGAGCCAGGGAAGTCGCCGTAAAGCAGCCAGAAATACACGCAAACTTCGGCAGGAGGATGACGTGATGGCCTATGCGGAGCAAGCCGAAACAGAGGCACTGCACGAGCCCAAGAGTTTCCTGACCAGATACATCTGGAGCCAGGACCACAAGGTCATCGCCATTCAATACTCCCTGACGGCGTTGTTCGTGGGGGTTATCGCCGTGGTGTTGTCTGGCTTGATGCGCATACAGATAGGCTTCCCCGGCAGTTTGGCGTTCATGGACGCCAGTGCTTACTATCAGGCGATGACCATGCACGGCATGATCATGGTCATTTACTTGCTGACGGCCTTGTTTCTGGGGGGCTTCGGCAATTACCTGATCCCACTGATGGTGGGCGCACGCGACATGGTCTTCCCCTATGTCAACATGCTGAGTTACTGGTTCTATCTGCTCGCGGTACTGGTGTTGCTCGCCGGTTTTTTTGTCCCCGGCGGCCCCACCGGTTCGGGCTGGACGCTCTATCCGCCACAGTCCATTACCCAGGGGACGCCTGGGGTCGAGTGGGGCATTGTGCTGATGCTCGTCTCGCTGGCGATTTTCATTGTCGCCGCCACCATGGGCGGATTGAACTACGTCACCACGGTGTTGCAGGCGCGTACCCACGGCATGACGTTGTTTCGCATGCCGCTCTCGGTATGGGGCATCTTCATGGCCTCGATCATGGCCTTGCTGGCTTTCCCGGCGTTATTTGTCAGTGCGGTCATGATGCTGTTCGACAAATTGTTGGGCACCAGTTTTTTCATGCCGGCGATGATCTCGCTGGGACAGCAGCTCGATCACCAGGGTGGCAGCCCGATATTGTTCCAGCACCTGTTCTGGTTCTTTGGCCACCCGGAAGTCTATATCGTTGCGCTCCCTGCATTTGGCCTGGTCTCCGACCTGATCAGTACGCATGCGCGTAAAAACATCTTTGGCTACCGCATGATGGTGTGGGCCATTATTGCGATTGGCGTACTGAGCTTTGTGGTCTGGGCGCATCATATGTATGTCAGCGGAATGAACCCGTATTTCGGTTTTTTCTTCGCCGTCACCACCTTGATCATCGCGGTGCCAACCGCTCTGAAAGTCTACAACTGGGTCCTGACCCTGTGGCAGGGCGACATCCATCTGACCGTGCCGATGCTGTTTGCCCTGGCCTTTATCGTCACCTTCCTGGTGGGCGGTCTGACCGGGCTGTTTCTCGGCAATGTGATTGTGGATATTCCGCTCTCGGACACCTATTTCGTCGTCGCCCATTTTCATATGGTCATGGGCGTCGCACCGGTCCTGGTGGTGTTCGGCGGCATTTATCATTGGTTCCCGAAAGTGACCGGGCGCATGTTGAACGACACCCTGGGCAAGCTGCACTTCTGGATTACCTTCCTGGGCACCTACGCCATCTTCTTCCCCATGCACTATCTGGGCTTCCAGGGCATGCCTCGCCGCTACTACGCCTACGACAACTACGCGTTCATTCCACAGTCGGCGCAAGAGTTGAATGCCTTCATTACGGTGGTCGCATTGACTGTCGGTGTTTCCCAGCTGCTGTTCCTGTTCAACCTGGCCTGGAGTGTATTCAAAGGCAAACCCGCAGGCGGTAACCCCTGGGGCGCGGCCAGCCTGGAATGGCAAACACCGAACACTCCACCGAAACACGGTAACTGGGGAGAGAAGTTGCCGGTCGTGCATCGCTGGGCCTATGACTACAGTGTGCCGGGCATAGAACAGGATTTCGTTGCGCAAACGGTGTCTGCCGAGGAGTTGGAGCAAATGCGCCAACTCAGTGCCGGAACCCGAATAGCGGACGTTAAACCATGAACAGATTGCTATTGAGAAACGCGGATGACGGTGACCCTGCAGGCGGTTGGAATCGCGATCCTGAAGGTATTCAGGCCGAGGGTGCCGATAGAAGCCGAATCGCAAAAACAGGCCTGCGCTTGTTTCTGGCCGTGGTCAGCTCGTTATTCTTTCTCTTCCTGATCGCCTTTATCGCCCGCTCCCAGATGGTCGACTGGCTACCCCTGACAGAGCCCCTGGCGCCGCTGGCCAATCCATGGCAACTCTGGCTGAATTCGGCGTTTCTAGTGTTCAGTTGCATCGCACTGCAGTGGTCGCGTATGGCGGCCCGACAGGTTCGACTGGACGCCACGGTTATCGGTTTCGTCGTGGCGGGCGTGTTTGCCATTGCCTTTCTGGCGGGACAACTCTGGGTCTGGCAGCAGTTTGTCGCCTGGGGCTACTTTGTCGCCAGCAATCTGGCCAACAGTTTCTTCTACCTGTTGACCGGCCTTCATGGGCTTCACCTGCTGGGCGGATTGATAGCCTGGGGCATGATCGTCGCTAAATTCCTGCATCGCGTGCCGTTGCCGCAACTGCGCGCCAGCGTAGAGCTCTGTGCCATTTATTGGCATTACCTGTTGGGTCTTTGGTTCGTGCTATTCGCGCTGCTGACCAGCACGCCAGAAACCTATGAAGCCATCGCCAGGCTCTGCGGCCTGAGGTGAAAAACCATGGCATCGCATCCACAAGCCCCAGCCGGCTCCGGCTCATCCAATCCACCAGGCTCGCCGCCTGCACCGGGATGGGAGGGCATCGCCAGCGACTGGTCCTCCGATAGAGAGGCGTTCAAGCAGGTGCCTTGGGGCAAGGCAATGATGTGGATATTCCTGCTCAGCGATACGTTTGTATTCACCTGTTTTCTCACCGGCTACATGTCGGTACGCATGACCATCACCGACCTCTGGCCAAATCCCAGCGAAGTGTTTGCATTGACGATCGGCGGTAAGGAAATCCCGCTGATTCTGATCGCCATCATGACTTTTGTGCTGATCAGTAGCAGCGGCACGATGGCCATGGCTGTCAATTACGCCTATCGCCGCGATCGCGCGAAAACCACAGCACTGATGCTGGCGACGGCTGCCTTGGGTGTGACCTTCGTCGGCATGCAGGCCTTTGAATGGAGCAAGCTCATCTCAGAGGGGGTGCGTCCCTGGGGGAACCCCATGGGGGCGGCGCAATTTGGTGCCAGCTTTTTCATGATTACCGGTTTCCACGGCCTTCATGTGTCAATCGGCGCGATTTATCTGAGCATTGTGGCGATGAAAGTATGGCGGGGAGACTATGAGCGCTCCGGAAACTATCAGAACGTCGAGATAGCCGGGCTTTATTGGCACTTCGTGGATTTGGTGTGGGTGTTTATTTTTGCTTTCTTCTATTTGTGGTAGAGGAGCGCGGGTGATGGCACATGCTCAGGGTCAGCAACATCCGATCAGCCTGTATCTCAAGATCTGGGGACTGTTATTCCTCCTCAGTACCCTGTCGTACCTGGTCGACTATTTCAAATTCCACGGCTACCTCAGGTGGTCGCTGATTATCACGTTCATGTTGCTGAAGGCAGGCTTGATTGTCTCCATCTTCATGCATCTGGCCTGGGAACGGTTAGCCATGGTCTACGCCATATTGGTTCCGCCCCTGTGTTTGTTGGTGCTGATCGGACTGATGGCCACCGAGGCGGACTATGTTTTCCTCAGCCGGGTCATTTTCTTTGGCCAATGAACCGCTGTCGGATGGCCCTCAGTCTCCAGGCGCTAACCTGATATCACTCGCTTGAACTGATGCCATTTGTGCTGCCAGGCGACTGTCCAGTGGGGAGCTGCCGCTCCCGTGCCGGCGATCGTCAGATTGGGATGATGGCCGATGACCTGGTCCAATAGCGGTTCCTGATTCGGCTCGACATCCACAAAGAAAATATGTTTGCCTTCTTGCACCGCCTGCTTGAAATTGCGGAAGTGGGTGTTCGGCACCTGGAACCCAAAAAAACCGCCTTCCCAGATGCTGAAGCCCAAAATGACAATGGCCAGGAAGACAAACGGCATCCAGCCTGCGGCGGATTCAGTCCAGCCCATCCACCAGGCGCCACCCAGGACCAGTGCTGCGAGTGGCACACCGACCAGCGCACCAATCTCCCCGGAGTGAACGGTATCCTGTTCCATCAACGAGCTGATCTCGTGGAGGTGATGTTCTTCAACATCGGCAATCTTTTCACTGAGCACATGAATTTGTTCGGAATTGATGCCGCTGGCTTCCAGCTCATTTTCAACGGTTTCAAGATCGTTGAGGTTGTCACTGATGTAATAGTGCCGATTCATGCCACACCTCCCATCTCGTGTTTGCTCTGGACCTCCTCTGTCCTGCAGCCTGTACCCGTGGGGAACGTTGCACACGTCGTGCAATTTGAAAGAAGTATAGCACTCGCTAGCATGATGGATTTTGGGTGTCAATACCCCGGGGCGACATCAGGGCCTGGTTCATCTCGTCGATTTCTGCCGCGAGTCAGGCCCTGCGATGCGCGGAATCAGTGACGCGGGTCGAAATCGCCGCTGAACAGCTCGTCCTCGGCATCCGGGGCCACCGGAATCTTGTGCTCTTCCGACGCCCAGGCGCCCAGGTCGATCAATTTGCAACGGTCGGAACAGAACGGCCGGAACTTGCTCTCGGGGCTCCATTCGACAGGGGCACCACAGGTTGGGCATTCGACGGTTGGGATCTGGCTCATGACTGGCCTCCACGCAAAGTAAGGTAAAAGTGATGCAGGCGTTCGACCTCGCTGTGCAGCCAGGCGAGGTCGCGGTCGTTGACCACCACGTCGTCGGCATGGCTTACGCGATCCTGGCGGCTGGACTGGGCCTTGAGAATCGCCTGGACCTGCTGTTCGCTGGTCTGGTCACGCCGCAGGGTGCGTTCGATCTGCAACTGTTCGGGGGCATCGATCACCAGCACCCGCTGGGTCATGGCGTACTGGCCAGACTCGATCAACAGCGGCGAAACCAGGATCGCGTAAGGTGATTTTGCCAGCGCCAGGTGATGGGCAATCTCTTCGGCGATCAGCGGATGCAACAAGGCTTCGAGCCAGAGGCGTTGCTCCGGTACTTCGAAGATCAGTTTGCGCAACGCGGCGCGGTCCAGTTGTCCGTCGTCTTGTAACACGCCGGGACCGAAGTGTTCGGCAATCTTCGCCAGCGCCGGTCGACCGGGCTCCACCACCCAGCGAGCGGCATGGTCGGCATCGACCGCGTGCACGCCCAGGTCGATGAAGTGTTGGGCCGCCGCGCTTTTGCCGCTGCCGATGCCGCCGGTCAAGCCGAGAATCCAGGGTTTTTCCACAGGGGTATTCATTTCAGACCGACAAACTGCCAATAGAAGTCGGTTATTTGACCACCCCAGAGCAAGGCAATCCAGCCGGCAATGGCCAGATAGGGGCCGAAAGGGATTGGCGTCGATGTTTGCGCCTTGCGCAGGCGCAGGTAAATCACGCCGATGATCGCGCCCACCACGGACGACAGGACGATCGTCAGCGGCAGGATCTGCCAACCGCCCCAGGCGCCAAACATCGCCAGCAGCTTGAAGTCGCCATGACCCATGCCATCCTTGCCGGTGATCAGCTTGAACACCCAGAACACCGTCCACAGCGTCATGTAGCCGGCAATGGCGCCCCACAACGCCTCGGGCAATGACACGAACAGCTCGAGGCTGTTGACGATCAGCCCGAGCCACATCAGCGGCAGCACCAGCACATCCGGCAGGAGTTGATGCTCGGCGTCGATCAGGCTCATGGCCAGCAGGCCCCAGGTCAGGAGCATCGCCATGCCGGCTTGCCAGCCGAACCCGAAGTGCCAGGCAATGAACGCCGACAGCAGCGCGCAGGCCAGTTCGGTCAAAGGATAACGTTTGCTGATCGGCGTCGCACAGGCCGAACAGCGCCCGCGCAGGAACAGAAAGCTCAATACCGGAATGTTTTCCCAGGCGCGAATCCGGTGACCGCAGTGTGGGCACTGGGAGTGGGGCAGCATCAGATTGAAGGTCGACAGCGGCGTTTCGCCGGGCAGGCCGAGGATGTCGTGGGCCTGCACGCGCCACTCGCGTTCGAGCATTTTCGGCAGGCGCCAGACCAGTACGTTGAGGAAGCTGCCAACCAGCAGGCCGACTACCCCGGCGATGACGACGAAAGCCAGCGGGAAGTGGATCAGGATTTCGTTCAAGGGCATGTCAGATCGCTGAGCCGAGTTGGAAGATGGGCAGGTACATTGCAACCACCAGGCCGCCGACAATAACACCCAGCACCACCATGATGAACGGTTCCATCAGGCTGGTGAGATTGTCGACCAGATTATCGACCTCGTCCTCGTAGAAACCGGCGACCTTGTCGAGCATGTCGTCCAGTGCGCCAGACTCCTCGCCAATGGCTGTCATCTGAATGGCCATGTTGGGAAACACGCCGGTCGTACGCATGGAGAAATTCAGCTGCATGCCCGTCGCAACGTCCTGCCGGATGCGCAGCACCGCGCGTTTGAACACGATGTTGCCGGTGGCGCCGGCCACCGACTCCAGGGCTTCCACCAGCGGCACTCCGGCAGCGAAGGTGGTCGACAGCGTGCGGGCGAAACGCGCCACGGCGGACTTGTACATCAAGGTACCCGCCAGCGGCAGTTTCAGCAGCCAGGTGTCCTTGCGATCGCGAAAACCCTGCGAGGTTTTCAGCGCGTGACGCACAGTGAAAGCGCCCGCGCTGAGTGCGCCCAGCAGCATCCACCACCACGCCTGCAGCCATTGCGACAGGTCGATGACCATCAGGGTGAAGGCCGGCAGTTCAGCGCCAAAACCCTTGAATACCGACTCGAACTGCGGCACCACGTTGATCAGCAGGATAGCGGTCACAATGATCGCCACGCACACGACGATCAGCGGGTAGGTCATGGCTTTCTTGATCTTCGCCTTGAGGCTTTCGCTTTTTTCCTTGTAGGTCGCCACCCGTTCCAGCAGGGTGTCCAGCGCGCCGGCCTGTTCCCCGGCGTCCACCAGGTTGCAGTACAACTCATCGAAGTATTGCGGCTTCTTGCGCAGGGCCGTGGCGAAGCTGTTGCCTGCCGCCACGTCCTGTTTCACCTCGTCGATCAGCTTGCGCATGGCCGGGTTGTCGAAGCCTTCACCGATGATGTCGAAGGAATGCAACAACGGCACGCCGGCTTTCATCATGGTCGCCATCTGCCGGGTAAAAAGGGCAATGTCCTGGGGCGTGATGCGTTTGCCCAGCTTGAACATCGACGTGGATTTCCTGCGCACCTTGCCGGGATTGATGCCTTGCTTGCGCAATTGCGCCTTGATCAGTGCCGGGTTCTGGCCGCTCAGCTCGCCCGTCACCTTCGCGCCTTTCCTGTCTGTGCCTTCCCAGCTGTACACGCTGGTGCTTGCTGCCTTGACTGCCATGTTCAGCCCTTTGTAACCGCCGATGCGTTGATCGCAAGCCGACCGGCTCATAGATCGTGAATGTGCCGATGCGTTCCTCGGGAAACGACTTATAGCCTAGTCAATCGGTGGAACCAAACAGCGCTGTCGAGGTGACGAAAAGTGTCAGATAGTGCGGTTCCTGGGGGTGGGAAGGTGCCTCGTCGCGATCGCGCACCCCCGAGAACAGGGCGCGCCGGGCTTGGCATGGGCTGTGCTGCTGCAGGTGCAGATCATGAGATTTCGACTCATGCATGGAGGCTGTCCTTGAACAATCAAAAAGGTTTTACCCTGATCGAGCTGCTGATCGTGGTGGCGATCATCGGGATTCTGGCGACGTTTGCGATACCGGCTTACTCCAAGTACCAGGCGCGGGCCAAGGTGACGGCGGGGCTGGCCGAGATATCGGCGTTGAAGGTGGCGTTCGAGGATGTGATCAATCAAGGCGACGACCCTGATTTGTCCAATGTCGGCGGCGCTGCATTAACGTCCAACTGCACGACCTCGGCCAGCGGTAAAGCCACTGATGGTTCCGGGACTATCGGTTGCACGATCCTTAACGCGCCGGCTCAGGTGCTGAATAAAACCATCACCCTTTCGCGTACGGTGGCAGGCTGGACCTGTGCCACCACCGTCGACCAGGAGTACGCGCCGAAAGGCTGCACGGGGGTTGCCCCGAAAGCCTGATCCATTCATTTATTGCCTGATACCCCGCCTGTGCGGGGTATTTTTTGTTCGACGTTCAGGACTTATCGAGTATTTGAGAAAACTTCCGACAATTCATGGCCTTAGGCCTTACTCAAAACCCGCAACTTGCATGTAGAGAATTTCCAACTCATGCATTTTGCATGATTTCGAGAAATCGCTGATTTTATAAGTTGTTGATTTATATGGTATTTGCATCTGTTTCAAAGTTGGCACAGCGTTCGCAATATCTCCGGTAAGCCTGCTGAAAAGACAATCAGCAGATTTTCCAGAAAAACAGGAGTTACTCGTATGAAGAAGTTCGCTATCGCTGCCGCTACTGCTACCGCGCTGACCCTGACCATGGCCAACGCTGCATTTGCCCAGACTCAGGCCACACAAGCACCCATGATGCTGGCCGCCGGTGAAGTCACCGAAGCGAAAGAGGATGTTTCCGATACCTGGATCACTACCAAAGTCAAATCGGACCTGGTCACCGAAAAAGGCATTCCCGGCACCGACATCAAAGTGGAAACCAATAAAGGTGTTGTGTCTCTGTCGTCCACCGTTGCGGTAACGGATGCCCAGAAAACCACCGCAGTGGCTATCACCAAGAAAATCAAAGGCGTCAAGGCGGTCTCCGCTGACGGCCTGAAAGCCGAGTAAGGCAAGACTTCTCGCCTGGACTGGGAGAAGGCGCGGTAGGCGGGCCGAGTCATACGTCTGCCGCAACTGAGAAGTTCATGCGACCGGCCACAGGGATGTGGCCATTACAGGCCCCGGCATTCGTGTCGTGGCCTGTTCTATTTAGGACCAGGCAAAACAACTGTGGGAGCTACCCTGCTGGCGATAGCGATGTAACATTCAACACCTATGTTGACTGTCACACCGCTATCGCCAGCAGGCTGGCTCCCACATTGGGATGTGTGGTGTTCAATTGCAGCGTTTGTCTATCACTCGGCATCCAGCATCCAGCATCCAGGCCCCGGCATTCGTGTCGGGGCCTGTTCTATTTAGGACCAGGCAAAACAGCTGTGGGAGCTAGCCTGCTGGTGATAGCGGTGTGACATTCAACGCCTATGTTGACTGTTACAGCGCTATCGCCAGCAGGCTGGCTCCCACATTGGGATGTGTAGTGTTCAATTGCAGCGTTTGTCTATCACTCGGCGTCCATTATCCAGTCCCTGGCATTCGTGTCGGAGCCTGTTCTATTTAGGACCAGGCAAAACAACTGTGGGAGCTAGCCTGCTGGCGATAGCGATGTAACATTCAACACCTATGTTGACTGTCACACCGCTATCGCCAGCAGGCTGGCTCCCACATTGGGATGTGTGGTGTTCAATTGCAGTGTTTGTCTATTACTCGGCGTCTTGGTGCATCCAGTCCCTGGCATTCGTGTCGGGGCCTGTTCTATTTCAGTCCAGGCAAAACAACTGTGGGAGCTAGCCTGCTGGCGATAGCGATGTAACATTCAACACCTATGTTGACTGTCACCCCTCTATCGCCAGCAGGCTGGCTCCCACAGTGGTATGTGCGTTGTTTAAATGCAGTGTTTGCCCATCACTCGGCGTCCAGGTGCATTGGGGTGACGACCTTGCCGTCCTTTTCCGCTTCGCCCAACTGGGCGTCGATGAAGTACACCCGGTCGTCCGCGAGCTGACCCTTGTCGACCAGATAATCCTTGATGCTGCTGGCGCGTTCCTGGCCCAGCTCACGCAACAGCACTTCGCTGGAGCTCCAGAACTGGATCACGTCCGCTCGCATTTTCGCCGTGCGTTCTTCCTTGCCCAGGTCTTTCCATTCGGCGGGCGGCTGGACCTTCAGGCGCGTGCGGTAGATCCCTTCGAGCAGCGGACCTTTCTCGCTGTCCGGTACCTCAACCAGATTCGCCTTCGCCGGCACCTTGTCGCCGCGGCGCTGGAGCATTTTGTAGTAGTTGTACTGATATTCCCGTTCCAGGCGTTGCTCGGCGAGCAGCGGGCCATCACTGCTCTTGGCAGCGGTGCCTTCGATTTCCAGGCGCAAGGTCGGGCGTTCCTTGAGGGCCTGGGACAGTTTGACCAGGGCCGCTTCGGCGTCCTTGCTCAGGTCGCTCGAGCCCGGCGCGAATGACACGGTACCCAGGTCCTCCGAGCCACCACCGGCCACCAGGCCACCAATGAGTTTGAACGGCGCGGCGGCAGCCTTGACGATCAGGTTGCGCAGGGTTTGCCAGACAATCGGCATCACGCTGAACTGCGGATTGTTGAGGTCGCCGGTCACCGGCAGTTCGATGGAAATCTTGCCGTCGACGTCCTTGAGCAGGGCGATCGCCAGTTTCAGCGGCAGGCTCACGGCATCCGGGCTGTCGACTTTTTCGCCCAGTTGCAACTGCTCGACCACTACCTTGTTTTCAGCCTTGAGCTGGCCTTTGGTGATCACGTAATGCAGGTCGAGGTTGAGTCGGCCTTTGCGGATGCGATAACCGGCGAACTTGCCGGAGTAGGGGGTCAGCGTGGTCAGTTCCACGCGTTTGAAGCTGGTGGCGATGTCGAGGCTGGCCATCGGGTCGAACGGGTTGACCGCGCCCTTGATGGTCACCGGTGCGTAGCGGTCGACCTTGCCCTTGATATCGACAGTGGCCGGTTTCGCCTGGCGGCTGTCGATGGTGCCGATCGAACCGTTGAGCTGCTGGATGGCGGTGGCGAAGTTCGGGGTCAGGCTGAAGTCGGCGAAGTTCGCCGAACCGTCGTTGATGGCAATGCCGCCGATATGGATGCCCAGGGGCTTGTCCTTGCTGGCGACGGGTTTGGCCGCGGCAGGCTTTGCCCCTGCGTCGGGCGGTTGCGGAATCAGCAGGTCATCGATGTTGGTGGTGCGGTCATCGTTGATCATGAAGCGTGCATAGGGTTGCAGCAGGTTGATCTTGTCGATCGACAGGCTGTCGCCATGTTGGTAGTTCAGGCCTTCGACCACCAACTGCTGCCACTTGAGAAAGTCCCGGGTTTTCAGGGTGTCGAGGGTGTGCAGCTGATCGACCTGAGCGCGGCCGGTGACGCTGAGGGCCAGAGGCTCGGTGCTTTTCAGGTTGACCGCCAGGTCGCTGCCGAGCATGCCGCTGCGCAGCTCCAGGCGAATGAACGGGCTGATGTAGGACTGGGCGACACGCAGGTCAATGTCCTTGGTCTGTACGTTGAGCCTGGCGCTGACAGGCGCCAGGTTGACCTCGCCATCGGCCGTGAGCTTGCCCTGCTTGCCCACGCCGGTGTCGAGCTTGAGGGCGAAGGGCGAGCCATTGAGGCTGTCGAACTTCTGCAAGTCGAGATTCAGCGGGCTCAGCTCTACTTCCACCGGCGGTTGCGCCTTGCGGTCCGCCAGATGCACTTTGTAATCGCGCAATTGCACATCGGTGAGCAGCACTTGCCAGGGTTTGCCAGGCTCTGCCGGTTCGGGTTTCGGCGAATCGGCGGCCGCCGGGGTGCTCGGCGGTTCGGCGTTGGCCTTGGCCGCCGGTTTTGACGGTTGGCTGGCGAACAGTTTCTGCCAGTCGAGCTGGCCATCGGCTTCCAGTGCCGCCCAGGTTTCCAGCTTTTGGCTGCGGATCTTGCCGACCACCACTTGCTGTTTGGCCAGGTCCACCGTGGTTTCGCTGATGTCCAGACGCTCGAGCTTCGCCAGCGGCCGTCCGTCCGGGGCCTTGATCGCGAAGGGTGCGACGCTGACTGCGAGGTTGTTCAGCAGCAGTTCGGTCTGCTTGGCCAGGCTGAGTTTGTAGTCGGTACTGAGGCTCATCACCCCGCTTTCGAGGTCCAGGGGCACGGCGTCGCGGACATAGGGCCAAAAGGCTTTCATCTTGCCGTCGGTAATTTTCAGCTTACCTTCAGAGGCGAACGGAATGAGGCTGAAGTTGCCGGTCCAGTCGACCTGGCCACCGTTGGGGCCAATAGCGACCAGTTCCATGTCGGCGCTGTCTTCGGGCAAGGTGCTGAGGTTTTTCAGTTCGAAGTCGAGTTTGTCGTAGAGAAATTCGATCGGTTCGCTGGGGCGCTCATCCTTGAAGTGCAAGGCGCCGCCCGCCAGTTTGATCCGGTCTATGCGCAGCGGGAACGGCTTGGCGTTCGGATCGGCCGGCGTGGGTTCGCTCGCTGGCAGTTTGAACAGCCCGCGCAGATTGAGTTTGCCGTCCTTGCCGAAGAGGATTTCGGTCTTGGATTTTTCCAGTTCGATTTCCGACAGGTGCAGCGCCTGGGTCCAGAGGCTGTCGAGCTGCAGGTTGGCGTACAGGCGTTCGAAGCCGACCTGCTCTTTGCCGGGCTCGCCGATGTTCAGGCCCCAAAGGGTCACTTCAAGGCTGAACGGGTTGAGTTCGATACGCTGGAGGGTGGCGGGCGTCGTGGCGTAGTGGGCCAGTTGTTGGTTGGCAACGCGCAATGCGATGCCCGGCAAAATCAGAAAGCCCAGCAGACTGTAGAGCGCCAGAGCAGTCAACAAGGCGCCGATGGCGCGAATCAATCCTTTGTACATGTGCGGCTTCATCTGTCTGGATCGGAGTGCCTTGGAGTATGGCACGCGATTTCGGTTCCGAAGTCCTCACATCCTGCGGGATTTGTCGGAAAACAACGGCGACATTCAGAACTGCAGAATCAGGGTTTTCAGGGGTGGCTGCTGGTCCATCGACGGGAAATCGCCGCCTGGTTTCATCACCGTCCACTCCCGTACCGGCCGGCCGGCTTTCTCGGCGCAACGCAAAACCTGCTCGCGCCAGTCGTCCATGCTGACTTTTGCCAGGTTGTTGCAGCAGATCAGCACGCCGTTGTCAGCGGTGGTCAGGACTGCCGGCTTGAGCAGGCTCTGATAGTCGCGCAGCAGGTCGACGGTACCGAAAGCACTCTTGGCCCAGGCCGGTGGATCGAGCAGCACCAGGTCGTACTGTCGCTGTTCCAGGCGCTGATAGCTCGGCAGTTTCTGCCCGCGACGCTGGCTGATGGGCAGGCCGGCCAACTGGCGAATGGCCGGGAAGTAGTCGGACTGGATGAATTGCATGGTCGACAATTGCGGGTTGAGCAAGCCATTCTCGCGCCCGACCGCCAGGTTGCCTTCGGCGAAGTCCAGGTTGCACACCTCGCTGGCACCCCCGGCTGCGGCGCTGAGACCGACCCCGCAGGTGTAGGCGAACAGGTTCAGTACGCTTTTGTTTTTGCTGTGGTCCTTGACCCAGCCACGGGTGTTGCGCAGGTCGAGGAACAACAGCGGGTCCTGCCCGGCGTGGCGCCCGCGCACCCGATAATTGAGGCCCCACTCGTGGCCCACCAGGTCTTGCAGCGCGGCTTCGTCGGCACGGTAGACAGTGTCTTCGCGGTCGATGCGCGAGTTGCCACGGGAGCGGTCGTTGTAGACCAGCAGGGTTTCAAACCCCAAGTGTTGATTGACCATTTCGTGCAGTTGCAGCAACGCTTCGCGGTCGAGCGACTGGTGGAAACTCTGCACCATCAGTTGCGGGCCGTAGCGGTCGATGGTCAGGCCGCCGGCGCCTTCCTGGCTGCCATGGAACAGGCGATAGCAGTCGGTGCCCTGGCTGTGCAGTTCGGCCAGCAGATCCTGACGATGTTCAAGGGCGGCGCGCAGCGCCTGATTCAAGGAGGACATGCCGGGCGCCTTGCAGGTGGAATTGGGCGCGGGAGTTTAGCAGGTACTGAGTTTGAAGCTTCAAGCTTCGAGCTTCAAGCTTGCCGCTCCGAGCTTCAGCTCAGCAGACCCATCCGTCTCTTCGCACGATGTACCGAGCCATTGCGCACCGCCCAGCGCAGCATCGGCGCACTGCGGTTGACGCTGGCGCGGATCAATTTGCGTTGCAGCGGGCCTTGGTGCACGCCAAGCATGTCACTGGCCCAGTCCGGCAGCAGATCGATCCCGGCCTGCATCATCAAACCGCCGAATGGCTTGGCCAGACGGCTGGGGGAGGGGGCGTTCAACAGCAATCGCAGCACTTCCCGACTGCGTTCGTCGCACAGCAGCTGCGGGCGAATGCGCTCAAGATAAGCGGCAATCTCCTGCCGGGAGCGCGGCACGTCACGGGCGCCCAGGCGTTCGGCCACCAGCGCGATCTCTGCGTAATAACGATCCTGATCGGCCAGGGACAGGTGCGGATTGCGATAACGCAAATGGGCGGCGAGGAAGTTGCTGACCTCCGCCACATGCACCCAGGTCAGCAGATCGGGGTCGCTGGCGGCATAGGGCCGGCCATCGGGTGCGGTGCCTGTGACTTGCAGGTGGATGGTGCGCACTTTTTCGATCAGCCAGTCGGCATCCTGTCGTGAGCCAAAAGTGGTGCCGGAAATGAATTGCCCGGTGCGACGCAGGCGACCGAGCATGTCCTCGCGAAAGTTCGAATGGTCCCACACACCCGCCAGGGCCAGCGGGTGCAGGGCCTGCAACATCAGGGCGCTGATGCCGCCGATCAACATGCTGCTGAAGTCGCCGTGGACTTGCCAGCTCACCGAGTCGGGCCCGAACAGCCCGGGGTCGCCCTTGGGGTTTTCCAGGTCGAGTTTGCCCAGGGACAGGCCGGTCAGGCTCATGATCTGGGTTTCGATGCGATTGCGGATGAATTCCATGGTGTCCCGGTGATTGACTGTAGGAGCTGCCGCAGGCTGCGATCTTTTGATCCTGAAAGCAACGTCAAAAGATCGCAGCCTGCGGCAGCTCCTACAGGAGGCGGCAGTACGTTATTGATTCAGGCGCTTGTCGATCAGGCCCTGGACCACGCTCGGATCGGCCAGGGTCGAGGTGTCGCCCAGGCTGTCCAGTTCGTTGCAGGCGATCTTGCGCAGAATGCGCCGCATGATCTTGCCTGAACGGGTTTTCGGCAAGGCCGGCGCCCACTGGATCAGGTCGGGCTTGGCGAAGCTGCCGATTTCCTTGCTGACGTGGGCGAGCAGGGCTTTTTTCAGTTCTTCATTTTGCTCGACGCCGTTCATGGGGGTGACGAAGGCGTAGATGCCCTGGCCCTTGACGTCATGCGGGTAACCGACCACGGCGGCTTCGGCGATGTTGTCGTGCAGGACCAGGGCGCTCTCCACTTCGGCGGTGCCGATGCGGTGCCCGGAGACGTTGATGACATCGTCGATGCGCCCGGTGATCCAGTAGTCGCCATCTTCGTCGCGGCGGGCGCCATCGCCGGTGAAGTAGTAGCCGGGGTAGGGCTTGAAGTAGGTGTCGACCATGCGTTGCGGGTCGCCATAGACGCTGCGGATCTGCGCCGGCCAGCTGGATTTGATCGCCAGCACGCCGCTGCCGGCGCCTTTGATTTCCTTGCCATGCTCGTCCAGGAGCACCGGTTGTACGCCGAACATCGGCTGCGTCGCGCAGCCCGGTTTGATCCGTTGCGCACTGACCAGCGGGCTGAGCATGATGCCGCCGGTTTCGGTCTGCCACCAGGTATCGACAATCGGGCAGCGCTGTTCGCCGACGACATTGAAGTACCACTCCCAGGCTTCCGGGTTGATCGGCTCACCGACAGTGCCGAGCAATCTGAGGCTGGCGCGAGACGATTCCTTCAACGGTTCTGCGCCTTCGCGCATCAGCGCGCGCAGTGCAGTAGGGGCGGTGTAGAAAATGTTCACCTTGTGCTTGTCGATCACCTGCCAGAACCGCGAGGTGCTCGGGTAGCTCGGCACGCCTTCGAAGATCAGGGTGGTGGCGCCATTGGCCAGGGGGCCGTAGACGATGTAGCTGTGGCCGGTGACCCAGCCGACGTCGGCGGTGCACCAGAACACTTCACCGTCGCGGTAGTCCAGCACGTATTTGAAGGTCATGGCCGCTTGCAGCAGGTAGCCCCCGGTGGTGTGCAGCACGCCTTTGGGTTTGCCGGTGCTGCCGGAGGTGTAGAGGATGAACAGCGGGTCTTCGGCGTCCATCGGCTCAGGCGGGCAGTCGTCGCCTACGTCGCGTAGCGCCTGGTGATACCAGAGGTCCCGGCCCTCGACCCAGTTCACCGGGTTCTGGGTTCGTTCGACCACGACCACGGTGCTGACATCCGGGCAGCTTTGCAGCGCCTTGTCGACATTGTGCTTGAGTGGCACGAATTTGCCGCCGCGCACGCCTTCATCGGCAGTGATCACTGTGCGGCAGTCGGCGTCGAGGATCCGGTCGCGCAGCGAATCCGGCGAGAACCCGCCGAACACCACCGAATGCACCGCGCCGATGCGTGTGCAGGCGAGCATGGCGTAGGCCGCTTCGGGGATCATCGGCATGTAGATGCACACCCGGTCGCCTTTCTTCACGCCACGACTTTTGAGCACGTTGGCCAGGCGGCAGACGTAATGGTGCAGTTTCTTGTAAGTGATCTGGGTGGATTCGGCGGGGTCGTCGCCTTCCCAGATGATCGCGGTTTGATCGCCGCGCTTGGCCAGGTGACGGTCAATGCAGTTGAAGCTGACGTTCAGTTTTGCGCCGGCAAACCAGTGGGCTTCACCGGTCTTCAGGTCGTAGCGCTGGACGGTTTGCCACGGTGTGCTCCAGTCGAGGAAGCGGGTGGCTTGTTCGGCCCAGAAGGTGCTGGGGTGTTCGATGGATTCGCGGTACAGGCGGTGATAGTCGTCCTGACTCAGTTGTGCAGCCCGGCGCACGGCATCGGCTTTAGGGAACGTGCTGATATCGAACATGACGGTTCCTTCTTCTTGTTGTGGCGAAGAGGGGAGCTGCGCGACCCTCGTAGGAGCTGGCTTGCCAGCGAAAGCGGTGTATCAGTCGACATAAGTATTGCCTGATATACCGTCTTCGCTGGCAAGCCAGCTCCTACAAAGGTTAGTACAAGCGTCAAATCAGCCGCGGTGACGTCCGCGGAAGTAGTTGATCAAGCCCTGGGTGGACGCGTCGTCAGCCGGGGTTTCTTCGCTGCCGACCAGGCGGTTGTAGACGCCTTTGCCCAGTTCCTTGCCCAGCTCCACACCCCATTGGTCGAAGGCATTGATGCCCCAGATCACGCTTTGCACGAAGACTTTGTGCTCGTACATCGCCACCAGCGCACCCAGGCGCCGCGGGCTGATGCGCTCGACCACCAGGGTGTTGCTCGGACGGTTGCCCGGGATGACCTTGTGCGGCGCAAGGCTCTGCACCTGCTCTTCGCTCATGCCTTTGTCACGCAGCTCGGCCTGGGCTTCGGCCAGGGTCTTGCCGAGCATCAGCGCCTGGCTTTGCGACAGGCAGTTGGCGTACAGCCACTGGTGGTGGTCGGCCACCGGGTTGAAGCTGACGATCGGCACGATGAAGTCGGCCGGGATCAGTTGGGTGCCCTGGTGCAGCAACTGGTGGTAAGCGTGCTGGCCGTTGCAACCTACGCCACCCCAGATCACCGGGCCGGTGTCGGTGCTGACGGGCGTACCGTCCTGGCGCACGCTCTTGCCGTTGGATTCCATGTCCAGCTGTTGCAGGTGCTTGGTGATGTTACGCAGGTAGTGGTCGTACGGCAGGATCGCGTGGCTTTGCGCGCCCCAGAAATTGCCGTACCACACGCCGAGCAGGGCCAGCAGCACCGGCATGTTCTGGTCGAACGGGGTGTTCAGGAAGTGCTGGTCCATGGTGTACGCACCGGACAGCAGTTCCTTGAAGTTCGACATGCCGATGGCCAGGGCGATCGGCAAACCGATGGCCGACCACAGCGAGTAACGCCCGCCGACCCAGTCCCACATCGGGAAGATGTTCTCTTCGCGGATGCCGAACGCTACGGCGGCGGCGTTGTTGCTCGATACTGCGATGAAGTGGCGATGCAGTTCGGCTTCCGAGCCACCCTGGGCCAGGTACCAGGCACGTGCGGCCTGGGCGTTTTTCAGCGTTTCGAGGGTGTTGAAGGATTTCGACGAAACGATGAACAGCGTGGTCTCGGCGCGCAGCTTCATGGCCAGTTCGTGGAACTCGCTGCCATCGATGTTTGCCAGGTAGTGGCAACGCACACCTTTCTGGGCATAGGCCAGCAGGGCTTCGGACACCAGCTCGGGCCCCAGGAACGAACCACCGATGCCGATGTTGACCACGTCAGTGATCGGCTTCTCGGAGTAGCCGCGCCACAGGCCGTCGTGGATACGGCCCACGAGGTCGGTGATCTGGTTCAATACCTTGTGCACCTCAGGCATCACGTTGACGCCGTTGACCGACAACTTGTCGCCGACCGGACGACGCAGGGCGGTGTGCAGGGCAGGGCGTCCTTCGGAGGCGTTGACGATCTCGCCATCGAACAGCGATTTGATCGCGCCCTTGAGGTCGACTTCGTCGGCCAGGCCCACCAGCAGGTCGCGGGTCTGGGCGTTGATCAGGTTCTTCGAGTAGTCGAGAAACAGACCGCAGCTACTGAGGGTGAATTGATTGAAGCGCTGCGGGTCGGCGTTGAAGGCCTCGCGCATGTTGAAATCCTGCATGGCCTGGCGGTGGTCTTTCAACGCCTGCCAGGCGGGCAGGGCGGTCACGTCGTGGGGGGTGCGGTAATACGCCATCGCTGCGGGTTTCCTTTTACTTGAACTGCCTTTAAGACACTGAAAATACCGGAATGTCCTGACCACTGACTGGCGGTAACCCGGTTAGCCTGCGTGCACACGATTAAATAGCGCAGACCGGTAACAGTAAACCCAGTGAGACGATCTGTCTTGGCTTTGTCGGACCTGCGACCGGTACTTTTTTGTACCGGTGCGGTCGTGGGGGGATTTCAGGCGGGGGTGTCGAGGTTCAGGTGCAGGTTGTCGATCAGGCGCGTCGTCCCCAGGAACGCCGCCACCAGGATCACCAGGTCGCGATCTTCCGGGGTGGCCGGGCGCAGGCTCAGCCCATGGCGAATTTCCAGGTAGTCGGGACGCAGGCCCGCCGCTTCGAGCTGTTGCAGCTTGGCACGGATCAGGGCCGGGTAATCGCGCTCGCCTTGTTTGATCGCTTCGGCGATCTCGCTCAGCGTGCGATACACCACCGGCGCCACGGCGCGCTGATCTGCGTCGAGGAAGCCATTGCGCGACGACAGCGCCAGGCCATCGGCCGCCCGCACCGTCGGCTCGCCAATGATCTGGATCGGCATGTTCAGGTCATGCACCAGCGCGCGAATGACTGCCAGTTGCTGAAAGTCTTTCTGGCCGAAGATCGCCAGGTCCGGCTGGACCATGTTGAACAGCTTGCTGACCACCGTTGCCACGCCTTCGAAATGCCCCGGACGGCTGGCGCCGCACAGGCCTTCGGAAAGCTGCGGGACGCTGACGCGGGTCTGGCCGGTCATGCCGCCGGGGTACATCTCTTCAACGGTCGGCGCGAACAGCAGGTCGCAACCGGCTTCGAGCAGTTTTTCCTGGTCGGCGGCGAGGGTGCGCGGGTATTTGTCGAGGTCTTCGCCAGCACCGAACTGCAGCGGGTTGACGAAAATGCTCGCGACCACGAAATCCACCCGCTGGGTGGCCTTGGTGATCAGCGCGACATGCCCGCTGTGCAGGTTGCCCATGGTCGGCACAAAGCCGATGCGCTTGCCTTCACTGCGGGCACGGGCCACGGCGGCCCGTAGTTCGCGTACGGTTTTGACGGTGTTCATGCAGAGAATCCGTGTTCGATGCCTGGGAAAGTCGCCGCTTTGACTTCAGTGACGTAAGCGCTCAGGGCCGCGTGAATGCTTTCCTGGCCGGCCATGAAGTTTTTCACGAACTTGGGGACGCGACCGGTAATCGACAGGCCCAGCATGTCGTGCAGGACCAGTACCTGGCCGTCGGTGCGGTGGCCGGCGCCAATCCCGATGACCGGAATGCCCACGGCCTGGGTGATTTCTTCGGCCAATTCGCTCGGCACGCATTCGAGCAGCAGCATCGACGCGCCGGCCTGTTCCAGCGCGATGGCATCGGCACGCATCTGCCGCGCCTGGTTTTCGTTGCGACCCTGGACCTTGTAGCCGCCGAGGATGTTCACCGATTGCGGGGTCAGGCCCATGTGGGCACAGACCGGAACGCCCCGTTCTGCCAACAGGCGGATCGAGTCCGCCAGCCACAACGCGCCTTCAACCTTGATCATGTGAGCGCCGGCCTGCATCAGCAGGGCGCTGTTGGTCATGGCCTGTTCCGTGGTGGCGTAGGCCATGAAGGGCAAGTCGGCAAGGATCAGGGCGTCGGTGTTACCGCGTTTGACGGCTGCCACATGGTAAGCCATTTCGGCGGTGGTGACCGGCAGGGTGCTGTCGTGACCTTGCAGAACCATGCCGAGTGAGTCGCCCACCAGCAGCACTTCGACGCCGGCCTGGTTGCAGGCGTGGGCGAAGGTTGCGTCATAGCAGGTCAGCATGGTGATTTTTTCACCTTTTTGCTTGAGACCTTGCAGAGTGGTCAGGGTGATGGCTGGCATGAAAAGTTCCTCATTCAGGCGCTGTGGAAACTACTGCGAGTAACGCGCGTGATTCTTCGTTGAATACAGGCGCACGGTCTTTTGTCGTGCTTTGAAGGCCTGGATTGCGCCCTTGATGCCGTGGTGACGGCAGCGGGACGCCTATAGTCGTGAGGAGAACGTGGGAAGTCAATTGCGTGTGTTACCGCATTGTTACGCCCGCGGTGTTACCGGGGTGACTGATGCGTTTCAGCAAATGCCAACATCAAAAGATCGCAGCCTTCGGCAGCTCCTACAGGTCATCACCGTCCTGTAGGAGCTGCCGAAGGCTGCGATCTTTTGGTGCAACTCAGTCTACCGGCAGGCGTTCCAGCCCGACGAACGGGCAGGCAGCGAGCAAGTCGGCCAGTGCTCGGCCATCGGCCAGGCGTAGGTCGGCGGGCGTCAGTTCGGCCAGGGGATACAGGACGAAGGCCCGCTCCTGCATATGGTAATGCGGGACTTTCAGGCGAGGTTCGTCGATCAGGCGGTCACCGAACAGCAGGATGTCCAGGTCCAGCGTACGCGGGCCCCAGCGCTCAAGGCGCTCGCGGCCCTGGCCGGTTTCGATGGACTGCAAGGCGTCCAGCAGCTCAAGCGGTGCCAGAGCGCTGTCGAGCGCGGCCACTGCGTTGGTATAACGCGGCTGGCCGGGCAGCAACGAGTCGCTTTGATAGAAGGCAGAAACCCCGACCAGTTGCGATTGCGGCAACTGAGCCAGTGCCTCGATGGCGCTGCGCAGCTGTTCGGCGGGGTCAGCCAGGTTGCTGCCCATGCCGATGTAGATGCGTTCCATGGATTACTCGCCCGTGGTGCTCGAAGCGTCCGCTGAGCGCTTGCGCTTGGAGCCGCCGCTGCGGCGACGTTTGCGTGGGCCGCCGGTACCGTCGTCCTTGCCACTGAGGTCGCGAATCATGTCGCGACGCTCGCTGTCATTGGCATCCTGGTAGTCGGTCCACCATTCGCCCAGGCCATCGGTCTGCTCGCCCGCGCTTTCGCGCAGCAGCAGGAAGTCGTAGCCGGCGCGGAAGCGCGGATTGTCCAGCAGCAGGTCGGCGCGTTTGCCGCTGCGCCGTGGCAGGCGCTCCTGCATGTCCCAGATCTCGCGGATCGGCATGGTGAAGCGTTTCGGGATCGCGATGCGCTGGCACTGCTCGGCAATCAGCTCGTGAGCGGCTTCCTGCATCGCCGGAATCGGCGGCATGCCACGATCCTGCAGGCGCAATACGCGCGCCGGCAGAGCGGGCCAAAGCAGGGCGGCAAACAGGAACGCCGGGGTGACCGGCTTGTTCTGCTTGATGCGCAGGTCGGTGTTGATCAGGGCTTCGCTGATCAGGGTGTGGGTGTAGGTCGGGTTGTATTCCAGTGCCTCGGCGCTGGCCGGGAACAGTGGATCGAACAATTGCAGGTCGACCAGCATTTCAAAAGTGTCGGCCGCGTGGCCGGACAGGAATAGCTTGAGCACTTCTTCGAACAAGCGGGCCGACGGGATCTCGCGCAGCATGGGCGCGAGGTCGCGGATGGGCGCGGCACTGTGTTTTTCGATGCCGAAATTCAGCTTGGCGGCAAACCGCACGGCGCGCAGCATCCGTACCGGGTCTTCCTGGTAACGCTGCTTGGGGTCGCCAATCAAGCGGATCAGTTGGTTGCGAATGTCGTGCACGCCGTTGGCGTAATCGAGAATGCGTTCGCTGACCGGATCGTAATACAGGGCATTGATGGTGAAGTCGCGGCGTTGCGCGTCTTCTTCCAGGGTGCCGTAGACGTTGTCGCGCAGGATGCGCCCGCTTTCGTTACGCGAGGATTGATTTTGATCTTCCTCTTCGTCGTTCTGCGGGTGGTTGGCGCGGAAGGTCGCGACTTCGATGATTTCGCGGCCAAAGTGGATATGCACCAGTTTGAACCGGCGGCCAATGATCCGTGCATTACGGAATTCGGCACGTACCTGTTCAGGGGTGGCGCTGGTGGCGACGTCGAAATCTTTCGGCGTGATGCCGAGCAGCATGTCACGCACACAACCGCCGACCAGGTAGGCCTGGTAACCGGCGCCCTGCAGGCGTTCGACGATGTTCACCGCGTAACGGCTGAATTGCCCCTTTTGCAGCGAATGTTGGCCGCTATTGAGCACTTCAGGCGTGCTGCGGATGTGTTGCGTACGACGCACGGGAGTACGGAATGACTGGAACAGCTTCTTCAGCATGGGATGCACTGTTTGAAGGAATGTTCGGCCAAAACGAAGAATGACCGCATGATGGGCGGGGATTCTAGCATTTAGTCGAGGGATGGTGTAGGACACAGCGGATTTGAGGTGTAGGAGCGAGGCGGGGCGGGCGAATCGCAGAAACTACAAGGGGAGCCGAAGCTCCCCAAGAAGTAGTTGCATGCTCATTTTTGTTATTGGTTTCGGGCTTCTTGTTTTTGTTGAGTGCCCTCGCCATGAAGCTTTCCTTCATGACACTCCCAATCGGGAGCCAAGAGCAAACGGATTGCTTTGGTCGCTGTGCTGCAGTGATCTTGCGATCCAACCAGTTCAGGCTCTGTCTTAAGACAGTTTTTTGTTGTTTTCGGCCTGGTCGTGGGGCATGCCCCAAATACAACGCCTCTCCAAAAGAATCAGTTAGCTGCGCCTCTCGCCGTCTTGTTTTTATTGTGCGTGAGTCGATACGTCTTATTTTTATTGTCTTGTGCATTGCTTGTTATTGTTCTTGTACCAAACATATAGCAGGGTGCGTGCCAACTTTTGCGAACCCCAGTAAAACAAGGGGTTAGGCGAACCGAAGGGGTATATGGGGGCGAAAAAAAGCCGGGGCTTCGTTACCGTAAGCCCCGGCTTCTGTTACGTGAAAAACCTGAGGTAACAGTTTTTTCACAAAATCATGTGTTACCCGCACATGAGACAGGTGGGGTTCAGCTTTCGCTGGCCACCCCGGTTTTGCGCCGCGGGATACCCAGGCGCTGACGGCGTTCCCACAGGCATTTGCGACTGACCCCGAGTTTGCGCGCCAGCTCGGTCTCGGTCATGTGGTCCTGATGCTCGAGCACGAAGTGCTGGAAGTAGTCTTCCAGGGACAGGTCTTCGGTCGGCTCATGATTGTTGTTACCGGCGTTGCCGTTGCCCTGTTGTGGGGGCAGGCCGATGAACTCGTCGTCTTCCAGGTCGCCCAGTTCGATGTCGATGCCCAGCAGCTCGGCGGAAATCTCGGGGCTCTCGCTCAGGATGACCGCGCGCTCTACCGCGTTTTCCAGCTCACGAACGTTACCCGGCCACGAGTAGTGACGAATGGCTTGCTCGGCGTCCGCGGCGAACTTGAGGTCGGTACGGTTGATCCGCGCGCTTTGCCGCGCCAGGAAGGCGTTGGCGATTTCATTGACGTCCGCGCCACGTTCGCGCAGTGCAGGCAGTTTCAGGGCGATCACGTGGAGGCGGTAATAAAGGTCTTCACGGAACTGGCCGATCTTTGCCAGGCTCTTGAGGTCTCGGTGAGTCGCGGCGATCAGGCGCACATCGACCTTTTGCGACTGGACCGAGCCCACTCGACGAATTTCACCTTCCTGCAACACGCGCAGCAGGCGCGCCTGGGCTTCCAGTGGCAGCTCACCGATTTCATCGAGGAACAAGGTGCCGCCGTCCGCCGCTTCCACCAGGCCGGCACGTCCGGCGCTGGCGCCAGTGAACGCGCCCTTCTCGTGGCCGAACAGTTCGGACTCGATCAGGCTTTCAGGAATGGCGGCGCAGTTCACCGAGATCATCGGTGCCTTGGCCCGCTTGGAGAGGTTGTGCAGCGCACGCGCCACCAATTCCTTACCGGTACCGGACTCGCCCTGGATCAGGACATTGGAGTCAGTCGGCGCGACTTTGCGAATCTTGCCATACAGGTCTTGCATCGGTGGGCACGAGCCGATGATGCCGATCTCGCCGTTGCTGTTGTCGGTGCCGGGTTTGGCCGCGCCATTGCCGGCTTTGGCGGCAACCGGTTCGCTGCTGGCTTGCGCCGATTGCCGGTCACGCAGGATGCGCGCGACGGCCTGGAGCATTTCGTCGTGATCGAAAGGCTTGGCGATGTAGTCCACCGCGCCCATCTTCATCGAGTCCACTGCCGAGCGCAGGCTGGCATAGCTGGTCATGATCAGCACCGGCGTGCCCTGGCCCAGCTTGATCAACTCGGTGCCCGGCGCGCCCGGCAGGCGCAGGTCACTGACGATCAGGTCGAACGTGGGAATGGTGAAGCGTTCTTGTGCTTCCTGCACTGAACCGGCTTCGCTGACCTGGTACTGGTTGCGTTCCAGCAGGCGGCGCAAGGCGGAGCGGATAATTGTTTCGTCTTCGACGATCAAAATGTGCGGCATTGATTCGATACTCTCGACGGTCTCAGTTCACAGCGGACGTCGCTTCGACATGACGCGGTAAAGTCACCCGGATCCGGGTGCCGCGTTGGCTCTGTACATCAGCCGGGCTGTCGATGGTGATTTGTCCATAATGCTCTTCAACGATGGAATAGACCAGTGCAAGGCCCAGACCGGTACCTTCACCCGGGTCCTTGGTGGTGAAGAAGGGTTCGAACAATCGGTCCATGATGCTCTTTGGAATTCCGCTGCCTTCGTCTTCCACGATCAGGTCGACCGTGTGTTCGCCGGCTTCGCTTTTTACCCGCACCGCGCTGCCCGCAGGCGAAGCGTCGCGGGCGTTCGAGAGCAGGTTGATCAAGACCTGGGCGAGCCGCTGCGGGTCGCCTTCGACCCAGTGGTCGGGGTCGCACAGGTTGTAGAACTGCACTTCGAAATTGCGCCGGTTCAGGGCCAGCAGGCCGATGGCGTCCTGGGCCACTTCCGCCAGACAGACGGGCTCGTCGCTGTGCTGGTGGCTGCCGGCATGGGCGAAGCTCATCAACGACTGCACGATGCGCGACACGCGCTTGGTCTGTTCGAGGATCTGCCCGCTGATTTCCTTGAGCTCGCCGTCTTCCTCGCGCTCTTCGCGCAGGTTCTGCGCCAGGCAGGCGATGCCGGTGATCGGGTTGCCGATTTCATGGGCCACGCCCGCGGCCAGGCGACCGATGCTGGCCAGGCGCTCGGAATGCACCAGTTTGTCTTCGAGCATCTGGGTTTCGGTCAGGTCTTCCACCAGCAACACCAGGCCACTGTTGCCCGGTGCGAGTGGTTCATCGATCGCCGCTTTGTGCAGGTTCAGCCAGCGAGTCTGGCCGTCGAGGGCCAGGTGCTGTTTGTGCAAGTGCTCGTCCGGGACATTGATGAAGCCCTGCAGCAGCGCTTTCCACGGATCGGCAATGGTGCTCAGGCGCGAACCGACCACGCGTTGCGCGGCGATCCCGGTCAGTTCCTCCATGGCTTTGTTCCACATGAGGATTTCCTGGTCCTTGGCCAGCGAGCAAACGCCCATCGGCAACTCTTGCAGGGTCTGGCGGTGATAACGGCGCAGGGCATCGAGTTCGGCGGCCAGGCCGGTCAGGCGCGAGTGGTAGTCCTCGAGGCGGCTTTCGATGAAGTGGATGTCTTCGGTGACATAGTTTTCGCCGCCGGCCTTGTAGGGCAGGAACGTCTCGACCATGTCCTGGGCCACGCTCGGCCCCATCAGGCCGGAGAGGTTGGCTTCGATCCGGTCGCGCAGGCGGCGCAAGGCGTACGGCCGCCGTTCGTCGAAGGGCAGGTAGAGATCGCGCAGGGCCTGCTCGACCTCCTTCTGCGCGGCCTTGGCACCCAGCGGTTTAGCCAACTGGGTGGCGAATTCCTGGGGCGAGGCGGCGTGCAGTTCGCGGCGTTGCGGGCGGCGCACGTTGTCCACGGCGCAGGCTTCGGCGGCGCTGGCTTCTTCGGTGCTGGCATTGGTGAACAGCGAAATCAGGGTGAACATCAGCACGTTGGCGGCCAGGGAGGCGATCGCGGCCATGTGCCAACTGGTGTCGTCGAGCACGTAGATCATGTTCAGCAACGGGATATAGAAGCCCTGCAGGTTGCCGACCAGCGGTAGCAACATGGTCACCAGCCACACCAGGATCCCCGCTAGCAGCCCGGCAATGAAGCCGCGACGGTTGGCGGTCGGCCAATACAGCACAGACAATACGCCAGGCAGGAACTGCAGGGTGGCCACGAAGGCGACGATGCCGAGGTTGGCCAGGTCCTGCTCGGCACCCAGCAGCAGGTAGAAGCCGTAGCCGGCCATGATGATGGCGACGATCAGGGCTCGACGGGTCCACTTCAGCCAGCGGTAGATGTTGCCTTCGGCCGGCGGCTGGTACAGCGGCAGCACCAGGTGGTTCAGAGCCATGCCGGACAGGGCCAGGGTGGTGACGATGATCAGGCCGCTGGCGGCGGACAGTCCACCGACATAGGCCAGCAGTGCCAGGGCCTTGCTGTTGGCGGCGATGCCGATGCCCAGGGTGAAGTATTCCGGGTTGGTGGTGGCGCCGAGCTTCAGGCCTGCCCAGAGAATCAGCGGCACGGCCAGGCTCATCAGCAACAGGAACAGCGGCAGGCCCCAGCTGGCGCTGACCAGCGAGCGCGGATTGAGGTTTTCGGTGAAGGTCATGTGGTACATGTGCGGCATGACGATCGCCGAGGCGAAGAACACCAGCAGGAGTGTGCGCCAAGGGCCTTCCTGCAGTGGCGTGTGCAGTGCGGCGAGGGCGGTCTGGTTTTGCAGCAGCCACAGTTCCAGCTGTTGCGGGCCGTCGAACACGCCATACAGCGCATAGAGGCCGACGCCGCCGAGGGCGATCAACTTGATCACCGACTCGAAGGCAATCGCGAACACCAGGCCTTCATGTTTTTCCCGGGTGGCGATGTGCCGGGAGCCGAAAAAGATCGTGAACAGCGTGATCAGGGCGCAGAAGCTCAGTGCCACGCGATGCTGGACCGGCTCGCGGGTGAGGATGCCGATGGAGTCGGCGACCGCCTGGATCTGCAGCGCCAGCAGGGGCAGAACCCCGACCAGCATGAAAATCGTGGTCAGCGCGCCGGCCCAGGTGCTGCGAAAGCGGAAAGCGAACAGGTCGGCCAGGGACGACAGTTGATACGTGCGGGTGATCTTCAGGATCGGATACAGCAACACCGGCGCCAGCAGGAATGCACCGGAAACGCCCAGGTAGCTGGACAGGAAGCCGTAACCATACTGATAGGCCAGGCCCACGGTGCCATAAAAGGCCCAGGCACTGGCATAGACCCCCAGCGACAAGGTGTAGGTCAGTGGATGGCGAATGATCGCCCGGGGGATCATGCCCCGTTCGCTGACCCAGGCCACGCCGAACAGCACCGCCAGGTACGCGGCGCTGATCAGGATCATCTGGGTCAGGCTAAAGCTCATCGGCATCTTTTTGGCTCTGCAGGATGAAGGTCACGACGATCAGGATCAGCCAGAGCAGATAAGGGCGATACCAGGCGCCAGTGGCGTCGATCCACCAATCCATGATGGCCGGGGAAAACAGATAAATCCCCACTACCAGGAGCAGGACCAAGCGATAGATGTACATCCCGGCCTCTCTTTTTTATGCGCGTGCCCGAAAACGTGCGGCGATGGTAACGGATGGGCGCGCCACTGCAAGCACGATCACTGTAGCTGCGCCTCGGGCAGGCTCAGTGTGCGCGGGATCAGCAGGGCATCCCAGTGGGTTATGCCCCAGTCCAGCACTTCCCGTGGCGTGGCGTAGGCCAGTTCGGCGCCGGGTTTCTGCCCCAGTGCGCGCAGGGCCCGCAGCAACAAGGGGGTGGCCTGGTCTTCGCTCAAGGGTGGTGAGCGGTAGGACTTGCCGAGCTTGTTACCATCGGGCTGGGTAATCAGCGGGATGTGCAGGTAGCGCGGCTGGCGCAGGCCGAGCAGTTCCTGGAGGTAGAGCTGGCGCGGCGTCGAGTCCAGCAGGTCGGCACCGCGGACGATGTCGGTGATGCCTTGCCAGGCATCGTCCAGGACCACCGCCAGTTGATACGCGTACAGCCCGTCGCGGCGGCGAATCACGAAATCGCCGACATCCCGGCCCAGGTGCTGGTGGAACTCGCCCTGCACGCGGTCGATGAAGTGATAATCCAGTTCAGGCACGCGAATACGAATGGCGGCGTCTTCCGTGCCGTGTCCGGCATTGCGGCACAGCCCCGGATAAATGCCGTGGTACGGCTCCAGCTGTTTGCGCGAGCAGGTGCAGGCGTAGGCCAGACCCTGGCTGAACAGGCGATTGAGCACTTCGGCATAGGCCTCGTGGCGGTCGCTCTGGCGGACCATCTCACCATCCCACTCGAAACCGTAGCTCTCCAGAGCCTTGAGGATCGCCGCCTGGGCGCCGGGCTCTTCGCGGGGCGGGTCGAGGTCTTCCATGCGCATCAGCCAGCGGCCACCCACCGAGCGGGCGTCGAGGTAGGAGGCCAATGCGGCGACCAGCGAACCGAAATGCAGGTGGCCACTGGGCGTGGGGGCAAAACGCCCGATGTAGGTAGAGGCGGCGATGGCAGTCATAAGGGCAATATTACTTTTTCCAGGCTTGCGCCAACCACCCTGTGGGAGCGGGCTTGCTCGCGAAGAGGCCATCAGCCTCAACATCAATATAGGCTGATGCACCGCTTTCGTCGGAACGCCGCCCGGAGCAAGCCCGCTCCCACAGGGTTTCCTGCCGAAGCAAATATCAGAAACAAAAACGGAGCGTTCGCACGCTCCGTTCTTCGTTCAAGCCGCGATTATTTGCCGACTTGCTTTTCCTTGATTTCCGCCAGTGTCTTGCAGTCGATGCACAAGTCAGCGGTAGGACGGGCCTCAAGGCGCTTGACGCCGATCTCGATGCCGCAGGATTCACACCAGCCGTACTCTTCGTCTTCGATCAGCTGCAGCGTCTTGTCGATCTTCTTGATCAACTTGCGCTCACGATCGCGGGCTCGAAGCTCGAGAGCGAACTCTTCTTCCTGGCTGGCACGGTCTGCCGGGTCCGGGAAGTTGGCCGCTTCGTCCTTCATGTGGTCCACAGTCTTGTCGACACCTTCCATCAGCTCTTTTTTCCACTGATTCAGAACCTTGGTGAAGTGCTTGCGCATGGGCTCGCCCATGTACTCTTCGCCAGCTTTCTGAACATAGGGCTCGAAGCCGCTGATCGTCTGATTCGCTTGTTGCTTTGCTTGGGTGGACATGAAATAGACCGCCTCTACTCTTGTAATCCATCTGCGCAGGATTGCTCCATCACCGGCACCTGCCGGCCCTGCGGCTGCAAGCGGGCGAACTTACCAGATCAAATCAGACCGCGCTACTCCCGGATGTCGAGGGCGCAGCCCGCGGTGCTGGCAAATGCTGGCAAAGTGTTGCCTGGTGGCTCTGGAACCCGGCTCAATTAATGATTTTAGTCAAACCTGGGGCACTCGCTCAGTTCGTTTGTGGCCCGGGTCATATGGCCTCTGACCGCTTTAGGTTCTCGCTCGTTCCTGCGCTTGGGTAGAATCGATTCTTTTCCCTGTTGAAGGAAGGCCAATGGCTCAGTCCTACAGTGCCCGCAGTCGCGCGATCGAACCATTTCATGTCATGGCGTTGCTGGCGCGGGCCAATGAATTGCAGGCTGCCGGTCACGATGTGATCCACCTGGAAATCGGCGAACCGGACTTCACCACCGCCGAGCCGATCATCCGCGCCGGGCAGGCCGCGCTGGAAGGGGGCAAGACGCGCTACACCGCCGCCCGTGGCATTCCCGAGCTGCGTGAGGCCATTTCGGCCTTTTATCAGCAGCGTTATGGCTTGAACATCGACCCGCGCCGCATTCTCATCACGCCCGGCGGTTCCGGTGCGTTGCTGCTGGCCAGTGCCTTGCTGGTCGATCCAGGCAAGCACTGGCTGCTGGCCGACCCGGGTTACCCGTGCAACCGGCACTTCCTGCGACTGGTGGAAGGCGCGGCGCAGCTGGTCCCGGTCGGACCGGAGGTGCGTTATCAACTGACCCCGGATTTGATCGCCCGGCATTGGGATCACGACAGCGTGGGCGCGCTGGTGGCTTCCCCGGCCAACCCGACCGGCACCATCCTCACCCGCGACGAGCTGGCTGGCCTGTCCCAGGCCATCAAGCAGCGCCACGGCCACCTGGTAGTGGACGAGATCTATCATGGCCTGACCTACGGCACCGATGCGGCCAGCGTGCTGGAAGTCGACGACAGTGCCTTTGTGCTAAATAGTTTTTCCAAGTATTTCGGCATGACCGGCTGGCGCCTGGGCTGGCTGGTAGCGCCGGACGCGGCGGTGGGCGAGCTGGAAAAGCTTGCGCAAAACCTCTACATCAGCGCGCCAAGCATGGCCCAGCACGCGGCGCTGGCCTGTTTCGAGCCGGCCACCATTGCGATCCTGGAAGAGCGTCGCGCCGAATTCGGTCGTCGTCGGGATTTCCTCCTGCCGGCCCTGAGAGACCTCGGTTTCGGCATCGCCGTCGAGCCGGAAGGTGCTTTCTACTTGTACGCCGATATCAGCAAGTTCGGCGGCGATGCCTTCGCGTTCTGCCGTCACTTCCTCGAAACCGAACATGTCGCCATCACCCCCGGGCTGGACTTCGGTCGTTATCAAGCCGGGCACCACGTACGGTTTGCCTACACCCAAAACCTCGAACGCTTGCAGGAAGCGGTGGAGCGTATCGGTCGTGGCCTGCGGAGCTGGCAAGGCTGATGCGTTTTCATCCTCCCCTCGAAGAAGGTCGGCTGATTCGCCGCTACAAACGTTTTCTCGCCGACATCGAAACCGTCGATGGCGAGTTGCTGACCATTCACTGCCCCAATACTGGCTCGATGCTCAATTGTCAGGTCGAAGGCGGGCAGGTCTGGTTCAGCCGCTCCAATGACCCCAAGCGCAAGCTGCCCGGCACCTGGGAAGTCGGCGAGACCCCGCACGGGCGCTTGTTCTGCGTGAACACGGGGCGGGCCAATGGCCTGGTCGAAGAGGCGCTGCGGGCGGGCGTGATCACCGAGTTGAACGGTTTCACCGAACTGAAACGCGAAGTTGCCTACGGCCAGGAAAGCAGTCGCATCGATTTCCGCCTCGATTACCCGGGTGGCCCAGCGTACGTGGAGGTCAAAAGCGTCACCTTGGGTTACGACGGCACGCCCGTGGCGGCGTTTCCCGATGCGGTTACCCAGCGTGGGGCCAAGCATTTGCGTGAATTGGCGCATCTGGCCCGGGACGGGATTCGCGCGGTGCAGTTGTATTGCGTCAATCTCACGGGCATCGAGGCCGTGCGGCCGGCTGAAGAGATCGACTCAGCCTACGCCCAGGCCTTGCGCGAAGCCGTGGCGTGCGGAGTTGAAGTGCTGGCCTACGGCGTACGCCTGAGCCATGAGGAGATGGTGGTGGACCGGCGTCTGCAGGTGTTGCTCGGCGGTTAGAGGCTGACCCAGATGCCTTGCGCGTCTTCGCGGCAATCGACACGGGTCAACGATTGCCCTGCGCAAGGGCCGGCGACACATTCGCCATCTTCGATCAGGAACAGGGCGCCATGGGTGGCGCACTGGATCAGGCTGTTGCTGGGGTCGAGGAACTGGTCGGGGCTCCATTCCAGTCCGACGCCACGGTGCGGGCAGCGGTTGATATAGACGTAGACCTGGCCGCCCCGGCGCACGGCGAACAGCCTCTGGCCGTCAATGTCGAAACCGCGGCTGCTGGCATCGGCCAACTCGATGCCGGTACAGAGAAATTTCATGCTGATCCTCAAATGGCGCAATTGCCCGGTGCGAGCAGAACTCAGGTGCTCAGGATACTTGGCGCAGCGCCGGATGACTTTTCCACAGGCAAAAAAAGACCCGGCAAGAGCCGGGTCAAATAACCGTGATTAGCCTGATGAGGAGATAATCTGAGAGTCCGAACCAAGGGCTTTTCAGAAGATCGACCAGTCTCGCGACCAGTTGTGATAATCATATCGATTCTCATTACCAAGTCAACAGGTGATTTTCCATTTCTTCGATTCGTGTCGCACGCTCGTTCCAGGTCCTTGTATTCATTGAGCTCTGCCTGTCGTTTTCAGTGCCATCAGTTGTGTAACCTGTTTATTCAGCAGGTCGATACGGCGGGCCATGCTCTCGATCAGGCAGCTGGCAATCTTCGGATTGCTCTGGGTGAGGCTCAGGAACTGGTCCTTGGGAATACGCATTATGGTGCTTGGTTCGCTGGCGATGACCGTAGCGCTGCGTTTCTCGCCGGTAAACACCGCCATGGCGCCGAAAATCTCGTCCTTGGGCACATCGCCCACTTTGAATCCATCGACAAATGCTTCGGCGTGACCCTCGATGATCACGAACACATGGTCCGCCTCATCGCCCTGATGGATCAGCGTTTCGCCGCTGGCGACGCGCTGGAAGCCGTTGGTGGCGCGAAATTCCGGTTGCTTGAGGCGCGCTACGGCATCGGACAGCAGGGCCGTCTGGCCTGCCATGTATTGCAGGAACAGTTCCGAGCGGGTCGGGTCGGCGTAGATGTGCTGGAACACCTGCGATCGAAGGTAGGGCGTCAGCGCCAGAGGCGTCTTGCTGCACAGGCGACAGCGCGGCAACCCCGCGTCCTGGCGCAGGCCGATCAGGTCGCCCTGGCGCAGATAGAACAGTGCGCGATCATCGATGCATCCGTGCAATCGACCGCTGTCCAGCATGTACAGCTGATCGCTGGGTAGCGCCGCGGCGAGGTCGTCGATGGCAGGAAACTCGACGGCGGGCCCACTCGGTGCCAACCCCTGCAACAGGCGGGCAGGGAGGTTTTGCAGTCGATTGATCAGTGTTTCGGCGTAAGCCGGTTGTTCCCCGAGTAAGTACATGGCGAGCGGTACTCGTTCAATTCTTGTGGCGTGACGAGATGGCTTCGAGTTGTTTGTTCAAGGCTTCCTTGCGTTCGGCGGGAATGTCGTTCCAGTGCACGTCCATCAACGCGCCTTCGATTGCGTACAACAACACCTTGGACGCCCGAAACCCGCGCGTGCGCACGGCCCGATAGGCATCCACCGCCCCCAGGCGACGCAAGTCCGAGGCGCTGTGGATGCCCACGGCATGCAGCCACTGCGCCGACGTCTTGCCAAGATTCTTCAGGTGTTGCAGTTCATCATTCATCAAGCCTCCTTGCGATGGCCGAATGGTGCGTGGGCAAGCTTCTGAGGAGTGTAGCCATCAGTAGGAAAAGCGTGATTGTTTGCTCGTTTTTGACGCAAACGCTTCTAAGAGGGTGCAGGCGCGAGTGCTTCGAAAAGCTGCGAAGAGGAGGGTAAGGATGATAAAAACGATAGAATTTCAGGAAAAAAAGCACGCAGTCAAGCGCGAGGCGAGGGCGCTGGACTTGTCAATTCAGACGGGCGATCAGCGGGTGCGATAACGCAGGCGCGTACCGAAGTTCATCGACATCAGGATTTCGTCGGCGCTCAGTTCCACCGGGAAGTAGGCGCCGGAAATCTGCGCGTGGGCGAGGCTCGCCCCTTCAAGCGATGCGTTGCGAAAATCGATGCCGCGCAAATCGGCGGAGCGGAAATAGGCGTCGGTGAAGTCGATGCCGTCGGCGTTCAGTTCGCGCAGGTCCAGGCCGCGGAAATCACCACCGACCATGTCGATAGGCCCTTGCTCGGGGCGTTCTTTATTGAAGCCCGCGATGTCGTCTTTGTGCAGCAAGGCGTAGAGCGGGGTGTCGAGCAGTTTCGGTTGGCTCATTTTGCGTCACCTGTTGGATTCATGACGCGAGTGTAGTGCCACTATCTAAAAGCCGCGAAGCCGGGGCAGGCTTCACGGCCCAAAGGTTTGCTTACAGTCCCGGCAGGCGCTGGCGAATCTGTTCCACCACCGTGTCGAGGGTGCCGCTTTCATTGGTCTGTACGCGCTTGCTGCAGAGAATTTCTGCAGGCGTCAACGCTTCACGGCTGGCTTGCTGGGCTTCGATCACTGCCAGGGTAGCGTCGGACGGATCCTTCTTGTCGACCTGGCGCAGGGCCAGCCAGCTCTCGATCACTGCTTGCGGTGCATTGCAGTCAAGGATCAGGAACGGTGCGCCGGTTGCCTCGGCCACTTTCGCCGCGCTGTCGCGCTGCGCATGCTTGAGGTAAGTGGCGTCGACCACCACCGGGAACCCGGCGTGCAGGATCACCGCGGCAATGTCGTGCAGGCGCTGGTAGGTCGCGGCGCTGGCGTCAGCGCTGTAAATGCCGGCCTGCAGGTCATTGGCCACGGTTTGCTCGCCGAACAGACGCTTGCGTTCGACATCGGAGCGCAGGCGAATCGCCCCCAGTGCTTCCACCAGGCGCATCGCCACGTGGCTTTTGCCCACGGCGGACACACCGTGGGTGATGGCCATGAAACGCGAAGGGATGGTGCTGTAGCTTTCCGCCAGGTTGGCGTAGTTGCGGTATTGGCGCAGTGTCGTGGCGCGCTGTACCGGGGTCGCCTCGGCCGGCATGCTGAACAGACTTACCTTGGCGCGAACCAGGGCGCGGTAGGCCTTATAGAAGTTGAGCAGTTCCAGGCCCTGGTAATCGCCGGTCAGCTCCAGGTATTGGCTGATGAAGCGACGGGCCAGGCACTTCAGGCCGCGGTCTTCGAGGTCCATCGCCAGGAACGCGGTGTCGGCGTACACGTCGGTGAAGCGGAACGGTTCGTTGAATTCGATGCAGTCGAAGATCACGACCTGGCCGTCAATCACCGTAGCGTTGCCCAAGTGGATATCACCGTGGCATTCGCGAATGAAACCCTCGGCCTTGCGCTGGCTGAACAGTGGCTTGAGGCGTTCGAAGCTGCTGTCGGCCCAGGCCTGCAGGGCGTCCAGTTGCAGCAGGTCGGCCTTGTCGCTGAGGAAGGGGCGAATCTGCTCGAAGTTTTGCCGCACAGGGGCCATGACACTGTCCGGGGTCCCGGCTTCGTGTTCTGCCGGCACGCGCGGTGCGTCAAGGTGGAAGCGGGCGATCTGGTCAGCCATCTGGTCGACGTGCGCGGGCGTCAATTCGCCGTTGGCTTGCAGCGTGCTGAGCAAACCGTCCTGGCCAAACTGGCGCATTTTCAGGGCGTACTCGATGGCAGGACCTTCGCCGCCCAGTTGCGGTGCTTCGGCGCTACCGGTGATCGGCAGCACTTCGAGATAAAGATCCTGGGTCAGGCGCTGGTTCAGGCGCAGCTCTTCAGCGCAGAAATGCCCGCGAGCCTCGAGGGTGGTGAAGTCGAGGAAGCCGAAGTTCATCGGCTTCTTCACTTTATAAGCAAAGGGGCCGGTAAGCACGACCCAGGAAATGTGGGTCTCGATGACCTTGAATCCATCTACAGGATGCGGGTAGAGGGCCTTGTTTTGCAGGGCGGCGATCAGGGACTGGCTCACAGGCGATCCTTAAGAGTCGGAAAAAATTCAGGTCGTCATTATGGCGTCTAGCCAGCCTAACGCAAACTTGCGGGCCTCCTGTTGAGTATGAATAAAGTGCGTATAATCCGCCGCCATGACTCGTACTCGATCCCCCCGTACCCCAAAAAAACCACCCTCCAGAGGCCTGCGGCCCTGGCTGGGCTGGGCCCTTAAACTCAGCCTGGTCGGCCTCGTGGTGCTGGCCGGGTTCGCCGTGTACCTCGATGCCATCGTGCAGGAGAAGTTCTCCGGCAAGCGCTGGACCATTCCGGCCAAGGTCTACGCGCGCCCGCTCGAGCTGTTCGTCGGACAAAAGCTGAGCAGGGACGATTTTCTCACCGAGCTCGATGCCTTGGGCTATCGCCGTGAAAGCGTGGCCAACGGTCCGGGTGCGGCGTCGGTCAACGGCAATACCGTCGATCTGAATACCCGTGGCTTCCAGTTCTATGAGGGTATGGAGCAAGCGCAGCCGGTGCGTGTGCGCTTCTCGGGTGATTACGTGGCCGAGCTGTCGTCGACCAAGGGCTCGAAGTTGTCGGTGGTGCGCCTGGAGCCGCTGCTGATCGGCGGCCTGTACCCGAAAAACCTCGAAGACCGGATCCTGATCAAGATCGACCAGGTGCCGCCGTATCTGCTCGAAACCCTGGTCGCTGTCGAGGACCGTGATTTCTATCACCACTTTGGTGTTTCGCCGAAGTCGATCGCCCGTGCGATCTGGGTCAACGGTTCATCGGGCCGCATGCGCCAGGGTGGCAGTACCCTGACTCAACAGCTGGTCAAGAACTTCTACCTGACCAACGAGCGCAGCCTGAGCCGTAAGCTGACCGAAGCGATGATGGCGCTGCTGCTCGAACTGCACTACGACAAGCGTGAAATCCTCGAGGCTTACCTCAACGAGGTGTTTGTCGGCCAGGACGGTCAACGCGCGGTGCACGGTTTCGGGTTGGCCAGCCAGTTCTTCTTCAGTCAGCCTCTGGCCGAGCTCAAGCTGCATCAGGTGGCCTTGCTGGTCGGCATGGTCAAGGGGCCATCCTCCTACAACCCGCGCCGCTATCCGGAGCGTGCACTCGAGCGGCGTAACCTGGTGCTCGATGTGCTGCAGGAACAGGGCGTTGCCACGGCCGAGCAAGTCGAAGCGGCGAAGAAAATGCCGCTGGGCGTGACCAAGCGCGGCAGCCTGGCGGACAGCTCGTTCCCTGGCTTCCTGGACCTGGTCAAGCGCCAGCTGCGCGAAGATTACCGCGACGAAGACTTGACCGAGGAGGGGCTGCGGATCTTTACCAGCTTCGATCCGATCCTGCAGATGAAAGCCGAAGCGTCGGTCAATGACACCTTCAAGCGCCTCTCCGGCCGCAAGGGGTCGGATGATGTCGAGGCGGCCATGGTCGTGACCAACCCGGAAACCGGTGAGGTGCAGGCGATGATCGGCAGTCGCCAGGCCAGCTTTGCCGGGTTCAACCGGGCGCTGGACGCGGTGCGGCCGATCGGCTCGTTGATCAAGCCGGCGGTTTATCTGACGGCGCTGGAAAAACCCAGCCAGTACACATTGACCAGTTGGCTGTCGGATGAGTCCTTCTCGGTCAAGGGCGCGGACGGCCAGGTCTGGAAACCACAGAACTACGATCGCCGCTCCCACGGCACGGTTTTCCTTTATCAAGGGCTGGCGCACTCCTACAACCTGTCGACCGCGCGCCTGGGCCTGGCCGTGGGCGTGCCGAATGTCCTCAAGACACTCGGGCGCCTGGGTGTCAGCCGCGAGTTCCCGGCCTTCCCGTCGATGTTGTTGGGTGCCGGCGGCATGACCCCGATCGAAGTGGCAACCATGTACCAGACGCTCGCCAACGGTGGTTTCAATACGCCAATGCGCGGGATTCGCAGTGTATTGACGGCTGAAGGCGAGCCGCTCAAGCGCTATCCGTTCCAGATCCAGCAGCGTTTCGACCCGGCGTCGATCTACCTGATCCAGAGCGCTATGCAGCGGGTCATGCGCGAGGGTACCGGCAGCTCGGTTTACAACGTGTTACCAAAGACTTTGACCCTGGCCGGCAAGACCGGGACCAGTAACGACTCGCGGGACAGTTGGTTCGCCGGGTTCAGTCAGGACTTGCTGGCGGTGGTCTGGTTGGGGCGCGACGATAACGGCAAGACCCCGTTCACCGGTGCCACCGGTGCGTTGCAGGTCTGGACCAGCTTCATGCGCAAGGCCGACCCGTTGCCGCTGGACATGCCGCAGCCGGATAATATCGTTCAGGCCTGGGTCGATTCGCGCACCGGACAAGGTTCCGACGCCGGTTGCCCGGGCGCCGTGCAGATGCCGTATATTCGCGGCAGCGAACCGCCTCCCGGTGCCGCTTGCGGTGGCGAAAGCCCTTCCGGCGAAACGGTGATGGATTGGGTCAAGGGCTGGATGAATTAAGCAAAGAGGGTTTCAAGTGAACAAGTGGTTGATTCCAGCGGTTACCGCCGTGGCTTTGCTCAGCGGCTGCTCCACGGTGCAGCGCGGCTCGATTCCGGTGGAGGACTCCGGCACCAGGGTTTCCAACAGCGAGCGCGTATCGGCGAACGGCGGATACCGTCAGACGACGGTGCAACGTCCTGTGCAGTCCAGGCCTCAGGAGATTCCACAAGGCGATACCGGTGTGGTCGTGATGGTGCCAGGTGGTGGTGCGGTGGCGTCGGCACCGATCAGCACTGGTCCAATTACTCCGGGGCCCATTACTCCAGGACCAATAACGCCAGGCCCGATCGACACGTCGCCTGTACAGTCGGCACCGGTCAATCAGGGCAGCTACAGCATGCCGTCGACGCCGAGCGGTATTCCGTCGGCCAGTAGTTCCGGTGGCCTGTCCGCCGACGAGCAACTGGACGGTCCGGTACTGGCCCTGTTGACCACCGCTCAGCAACAACAGGCCAGCGGCGACCTCAATGGCGCTTCGTCCAGCCTCGAACGTGCCCAGCGTGTGGCCCCGCGTGAGCCGCAAGTGCTGTATCGCCTGGCACAAGTGCGCATGGCCCAAGGCGATGCGCCGCAAGCCGAGCAATTTGCCCGCCGTGGCCTGACCTTCGCCAACGGCCGTCCGGCACTTCAAGCCAGCCTGTGGGAACTGATCGCCCAGGCGCGTGAGAAGCAGGGCGACTCCTCGGGCGCGGCACTGGCTCGTCAGAAAGCCAAGGTCACGTCGTAATGGATGCACGCTTTCTAAAAATCGCCGATCAGCTACTGCTGATCGAGCGTGAATTGCGCGTGCAAGGGTGGTGGGACGAAGTTCCACCCTCCGCTGAAGCGCTGTCCAGTGTTGAGCCGTTTTCGGTCGATACACTGGACTTCGAGCAGTGGCTGCAATGGATCTTCCTGCCGCGCATGAAGATGATCCTCGAGCAGGACCTGCCATTGCCGAACGCATCGGGCATCCAGGAAATGGCGGAAATGGTCTTCGCCGGACGCAATGTCCAGGGCAGGGATCGCCAGCTACAGGTGTTGCTCAAAGAGTTCGATCAACTGATCACTGCCTCCCGCTAACCCCGACCTGTGGGGCCTGCGGGAACCTGTAGGAGCTGTCTCGTGGAACGAGGCTGCGATCTTTTCAAAGATCAAGAGATCGCAGCCTCGTTCCACGAGACAGCTCCTACATGCAGTTGTCGGCAATCTGTTTCTGCGTTTCGCCGATGCGCTCCTGACGTTGCGTGTCATCAAGGCGTCGCATCTGGCCATCCACTTCCTCTCTCAAGCGCGGATTATTCTGCAACTGCGCCAGGTTGGTTCGTGCCTGTTCGCAGAAAGCCCTCAATTGATTCTGTTGCTCGGCCACCTGCTTTTTCACCGACTTGTCGATGGCCTGCTGGTCGCCAATGGCGCCGCTGTGCGCGGCGGCGCCGGATATTCCAGAGGAGGAGGCGGGCGTGACGAGGGTTGTGGCTGGCTGATCCCTGGGCGGTTGCGCATCGAAATGGGTAACGCCCTGGGCGTCTACCCACTGGTAAATTTGCGCGGCCAGGGACAGCGGGCTGAGGGCGGCCATCAGGCCGGCGATGAAGAAGTGCGTACGCATGCCAATTCCTAGTCAAAAGTTGCGCAATTGAAGCTAACACACTGGGGGTTTACAGGTTTTTTCTTGCGTTCTCATGTGGTTAGTAGAATAAACCTCATAGACGACTTGACTTGCAGGGGACGAAACAGAAGAATCCAAAGTCCGCTGTAGAGGGACTGCCAGAAGCAGACCCACTCGGCAGATCATGAGGCGCACATCCGCGCCGACCTGTTACACCCGCAACGCGTTACCTCGCGCTGGGTGGGAAAGGCCCGCAACACTTGGGACGATCCCAATACTTGCTCAGTCAGTGCTGACGTAGTCGGCGACCACCGTCGCTCATGCTCTGCTGAGAAGTAAACCTATTAAGACCCGTCCCTTTTGTGGGCGGTATTCTGGCGTTTTAGAGGTGAACAACGTGGAGCTTTTATCTGGCGGTGAGATGCTCGTCCGCTTTTTGCGTGACGAAGGCGTCAAATATATCTACGGGTACCCGGGTGGTGCTCTTCTTCATGTCTATGATGCCCTGTTCAAAGAACCGGAAGTGACCCACATCCTGGTTCGTCACGAGCAGGCCGCGACCCATATGGCTGACGGCTACGCCCGTGCCACCGGTAAAGCCGGCGTGGTACTGGTGACTTCCGGCCCGGGCGCGACCAACGCCATCACCGGTATCGCCACGGCCTACATGGACTCCATTCCGATGGTGGTGATTTCCGGCCAGGTGCCGAGCACCATGGTCGGTACCGACGCCTTCCAGGAAACCGACATGATCGGTATCTCCCGGCCAATCGTGAAACACAGCTTCATGATCAAGCACGCGTCGGAAATCCCGGAAGTCATGAAGAAAGCCTTCTACCTGGCGCAATCCGGTCGTCCTGGTCCTGTCGTTGTCGATATCCCGAAAGACATGACCAACCCGGCCGAGAAGTTCGAATACATCTTCCCGAAAAAAGCCAAGCTGCGCTCCTACAGCCCGGCCGTTCGCGGCCACTCGGGGCAAATCCGCAAGGCGGCAGAAATGCTCCTGGCGGCCAAGCGTCCCGTGATGTATTCGGGCGGTGGCGTGATTCTCGGCAACGGCTCCGCGCCGCTGACCGAGCTGGCGAAAATGCTCAACCTGCCAGTGACCAATACCCTGATGGGCCTGGGCGGTTTCCCTGGCACCGACCGTCAGTTCATCGGCATGCTGGGCATGCACGGCAGCTACACCGCCAACCTGGCGATGCACCATGCTGACGTGATCCTGGCCGTCGGCGCACGGTTCGACGACCGCGTCATCAACGGCGCATCGAAGTTCTGCCCGAACGCCAAGATCATTCACATCGACATCGACCCGGCTTCGATCTCCAAGACCATCAAGGCCGATGTGCCTATCGTGGGTCCGGTCGAGAGCGTCCTGACCGAAATGGTCGCGATCCTCAAGGAAATCGGCGAGACCCCGAACAAGGAGTCCGTTGCCAGCTGGTGGAAGCAGATCGACGAGTGGCGCGGTGACCGCGGCCTGTTCCCTTATGACAAGGGCGACGGCAGTGTCATCAAGCCGCAAGCGGTGATCGAGACCCTGTGCGAAGTGACCAAGGGCGATGCCTTTGTGGCTTCCGACGTGGGTCAGCACCAGATGTTCGCCGCGCAGTACTACAAGTTCAACAAGCCGAACCGCTGGATCAACTCCGGTGGCCTGGGCACCATGGGCTTCGGTTTCCCGGCGGCCATGGGTATCAAGTTGAGCTTTCCGGATGACGACGTCGCCTGCGTAACGGGCGAGGGCAGCATCCAGATGAACATTCAGGAACTCTCGACCTGCCTGCAATACGGTTTGCCGGTAAAAATCGTCATCCTGAACAACGGTGTGCTGGGCATGGTTCGCCAGTGGCAGGACATGAGCTACGGCAGCCGCCACTCTCATTCCTACATGGAATCGCTGCCTGATTTCGTCAAGCTGGCAGAGGCCTACGGCCACGTTGGCGTGCGCATTACCGATTCGAAAGATTTGAAGTCGAAGATGGAAGAGGCGTTCGCCATGAAAGATCGCCTGGTGGTGATCGATATTTCGGTCGACACCAGCGAGCACGTCTACCCGATGCAGATCAAAGACGGCTCCATGCGCGATATGTGGCTGAGCAAGACGGAGCGTACTTAATCATGCGGCACATTATTTCCTTGCTTCTGGAAAACGAACCTGGCGCTTTGTCTCGTGTAGTCGGCCTGTTCTCGCAGCGCAACTACAACATCGAAAGCCTGACCGTGGCGCCAACCGAAGACCCGACCCTGTCGCGTCTGACGCTGACCACCGTGGGTCACGATGAAGTCATCGAGCAGATCACCAAGAACCTGAACAAGCTGATCGAAGTGGTCAAATTGGTCGACCTGTCGGAAAGTGCTCACATCGAGCGCGAACTGATGCTGGTCAAGGTCAAGGCCACCGGCGCCCAGCGCGCCGAGATCAAGCGCACCACCGATATTTACCGTGGACAGATCGTCGATGTCAGTGCCAGCGTGTATACCGTTCAATTGACCGGTACCAGCGACAAGCTCGACAGCTTCATCCAGTCCATTGGCACCGCCTCGATCCTGGAGACCGTCCGCAGTGGCGTCACCGGTATCGCCCGCGGCGACAAAGTACTCAGCATCTAAACCAAATTAGCGAATGGCCTGAACGGCCTGATATAGGGGAAATTCATGAAAGTTTTCTACGATAAAGACTGCGACCTGTCGATCATCCAGGGCAAGAAAGTTGCCATCATCGGTTACGGTTCCCAGGGCCACGCTCAAGCGTGCAACCTGAAAGACTCCGGTGTTGACGTGACTGTTGGCCTGCGCAAAGGCTCGGCCACCGTTGCCAAGGCTGAAGCCCACGGCCTGAAAGTGACTGACGTTGCTTCCGCCGTTGCTGCTGCCGACCTGGTCATGATCCTGACCCCGGACGAGTTCCAGTCCTCCCTGTACAAGAACGAAATCGAGCCGAACATCAAGAAAGGCGCCACCCTGGCCTTCTCCCACGGCTTCGCGATCCACTACAACCAGGTAGTGCCACGCGCTGACCTCGACGTGATCATGATCGCGCCGAAGGCACCAGGCCACACCGTGCGTTCCGAGTTCGTCAAAGGCGGCGGTATCCCTGACCTGATCGCGATCTACCAGGACGCTTCGGGCAACGCTAAAAACGTAGCACTGTCCTACGCAGCTGGCGTGGGTGGCGGTCGTACCGGCATCATCGAAACCACTTTCAAGGACGAGACCGAAACCGACCTGTTCGGCGAGCAAGCCGTTCTGTGCGGCGGTACCGTTGAACTGGTAAAAGCCGGTTTCGAAACCCTGGTTGAAGCTGGCTACGCGCCAGAAATGGCCTACTTCGAGTGCCTGCACGAACTGAAGCTGATCGTTGACCTCATGTACGAAGGCGGTATCGCCAACATGAACTACTCGATCTCCAACAACGCCGAGTACGGCGAGTACGTGACCGGCCCGGAAGTCATCAACGCCGAATCCCGTCAGGCCATGCGCAACGCCCTGAAACGTATTCAGGACGGCGAATACGCCAAGATGTTCATCAGCGAAGGCGCTACCGGCTATCCTTCGATGACCGCCAAGCGTCGTAACAACGCCGCGCACGGTATCGAAGTCATCGGCGAGCAACTGCGCTCCATGATGCCGTGGATCGGTGCCAACAAGATCGTCGACAAAGCCAAGAACTAAGTCGAGCTCTTGTACGAAAAACGCGGCTTAGGCCGCGTTTTTTCGTTTGGGGGGCTGGTTCTGGTATAAAGCTGCATCGTTTGCGGTCGAACCGTCGTCCCAGACACCTGTCGAAACTTTCCACCCCGTTGCAAGGTAATGTCCATGAGCGAACGTCCCGAAGAGCCAAACCAGGCCTCTGACGCCGAAAGCCTGCTGCCCATCGATGAACATGTCGAAGAAGGGCATGACGCTGAAGGCCGTAAAGTCCGGCATCGTGGTATCTATCTTCTGCCGAATCTGTTTACCACGGCGAACCTGTTCGCCGGTTTCTATTCCATCATCAACTCGATGAGTGCCCAGGCTGCCTTGAGCGCCGGTGACTCGATCGGTGCGAGCAAGTATTTCGCCTTTGCCGCCATCGCGATTTTCGTGGCCATGGTGCTCGACGGCCTCGACGGCCGCGTTGCGCGCATGACCAATACCCAGAGCGCCTTCGGTGCCGAGTACGACTCACTGTCGGACATGGTCGCCTTTGGTGTGGCACCGGCATTGCTCGCCTTCGGCTGGGCCCTGGGCGACATGGGCAAGGTTGGCTGGATGGTCGCCTTCATCTATGTAGCGGGCGCGGCGTTGCGCCTGGCGCGTTTCAATACCCAGGTCGGTACCGCCGACAAGCGCTATTTCATCGGTCTGGCCAGCCCGGCCGCAGCCGGTGTGGTGGCGGGGATAGTCTGGGCGTTCAGCGATTACGGCATCCAGGGTTCGAAGATGTCCTTCCTGGTGGCGCTGTTGGTTGCGGCGGCCGGCATGCTGATGGTCAGCAACATCAAGTACAACAGCTTCAAGGAACTGGATTTGAAGGGGCGCGTACCTTTCGTGGCGATCCTCGCCGTGGTGCTGGTGTTTGCGGTCGTGTTCAGTGATCCGCCGCGTATCCTGCTCCTGGTATTCCTCGGCTACGCAGCCTCAGGTCCCGTGCAATACCTGTTACATCTTCGTCGGCGCAAAAGCGCCGAGTGATGTAATTTCCCTCATACTCCGCAGTACGTTGGTGCGTCTGTTCTCCAATGCTGCGGAGTAGCCATGCTGATCAAAGTCCCAAAAGCGTCCGACTGCCATGAGTCGGACGTCACGCCTGAATCCCTCTATCTTTCCCGACGCAATGTTTTGGGTGCGGCCGTGGCCGGATTGGCCGTGAGCAGTCTGCCTCGATGGGCTGTGGCCGATGAAGCGGCGCGTTACCCGGATGTCGAGCCTGGCAAGGCACCGTCCTGGTTTGCCGAAAAGCTTCCATCCACCCAGTGGGGCGCCGTCAGCGTGAAGGACGAAGCGATCACCCCGTTCAAGGACGCCACGCACTACAACAACTTCTATGAGTTCGGCGCAGACAAAGGCGACCCGGCTGCCAACGCCGGCGCACTGAAGACCCAGCCCTGGACCGTGGTCGTGGACGGGGAGGTGGGCCGGCCTGGGCGGTATGCGCTGGAAGACTTCATGAAGCCTTATCAGTTGGAAGAGCGCATCTACCGTCTGCGCTGCGTGGAGGCGTGGTCGATGGTGATTCCATGGATCGGTTTCCCGATATCGGCATTGCTCAAACAGGTGGAACCTACGTCAAAAGCCAAATTCATTCGCTTCGAAACCCTGCAGGATCCCAAGAGCATGCCAGGCCAACGGTCCGGGTTCGCCTTGATCGACTGGCCTTATGTAGAAGGGCTGCGATTGGATGAAGCCATGAACCCACTGGCAATACTGGCGGTGGGCATGTACGGGCGTGAGTTGCCGAATCAGAACGGGGCACCCCTGCGTCTGGTGGTGCCATGGAAATACGGGTTCAAAAGCATCAAGTCCATTGTCCGGATAAGCCTGGTGAGCGAGCAGCCTGAAACCACCTGGCAGAGTATTGCCTCCGACGAGTACGGCTTCTACGCGAACGTGAACCCTACGGTTGACCACCCGCGCTGGACTCAGGCGCGCGAGCGTCGATTGCCCAGTGGCCTGTTCAAGCCGAATGTACGCGACACGCTGATGTTCAACGGCTATGCGGATGAAGTCGCTTCTTTATATGCAGGGCTCGATCTGCGGAAGAATTACTGATGCGCCATCCGCTCTGGCGTACAGCGGTTTTCGTGAGTGCAATGGTGTGGCCGCTGCTGTGGTTGTACCAGGCCTGGCAGGATGCACTGGGGCCAGATCCTGGCAAGGTGCTGGTGGACCGGTTGGGGTTGGGGACGCTTGTTCTGTTGCTCATCACATTGAGCATGACGCCGCTGCAAAAGCTCACGGGTTGGGCCGGGTGGATAGCTGTCCGGCGGCAACTGGGGTTGTGGTGTTTCGCTTACGTCGTCCTGCATTTGAGCGCCTACCTGGCGTTCATCCTTGGGTTCGACTGGTCGCAGCTGGGTGTGGAGCTGCGCAAACGTCCGTACATCATTGTCGGGGCCTTGGGCTTTTTGTGTTTGCTGGTGTTGGCGTGCACTTCCAATCGCTACAGTCAGCGGCGTTTGGGCGTGCGCTGGAAGAAGCTGCATCGTCTGGCGTATCTGATTCTGGTGCTCGGATTGCTGCACATGCTCTGGATCGTGCGTGCCGATCTGAAGGAGTGGGCGATCTATGCGTCCATAGGTGCGCTGTTGTTAGTGCTGAGGCTGCCGCCCCTGGCGCGTCGAATCCCGCGTTTGGTGGCTAAAAAGGGCACTTCTGCCAAAAAGGCCTAATTAGTGGTTGACGGCAGATTCTGGAAGCCTATAATTCGCCCCACTTCCGGCGCAGTCGAAACGGAAAACTCCTTGTTAAACAATGGGTTACGCAGTTTTGACAGTGGGTTGCTTCAGTTCATCGAAGCCGAAAGGAAGTTGAAAAAG
>NZ_JANHLK010000060.1 GCF_028682635.1 Pseudomonas putida
TTTTACTGCCACTTATGAGTCGCGTAGCAGTGCTGCGCCCCAGACCACAAGGGCTGCGGCGCAACCGAACCCACCTCTCGCCGGCAATCCGGCAGCGCCACGTCAATCCGGATCGCCCCTTCAAGTCATCCGGCTCCAACCGCATTCAACAGAGCAGATCTGCCGGACGCCGGCTTCTACGTTGTCCCCAACAGCATGACCCGCGAACAACTGGAGGCCACGCTTTTCCCCTCGCGCCAACACGACACCCTGAGCAAGTTCCAGGCGCTCAACCCTGGTCGAAGCGATCTCAAAGCCGGTTCGATGATCGTGCTGAGCGATCCGAACAACAGTTCCTGCACCTATCAGGAAGCCCAGCTGATGCAGGCCGCACAACAGGTCAAGGCAGCGCTCGACCCCCTGACGCCCGAAGAAGCGGAGTTCATGTTTCGCCACGGTGCCGAAATCGCCAGTTTTACCGGCGATACTTCGATCGTTCTCGGCGTCAGCGCGGCGGTAATGGAGAAGCACCTGATTCGACTACGCGACACCCTCCAGGACATAGAACGCCTTCATCAGGAAACCTATCGCCAGCATGGCAACCTGAGATCGAAGCGGTTTGTTGCCGAGCGTAAGCGCCTGCTCGCTCAGCTGGATGCCCACCTGCTGAATTCCTCCCGCCTGCGCGGCCAGACGACCTTGGGCGATCATCCGAAATTGAAGACTGCACTTGGCATTTCCAGTCGTAGCCTGGTGCATCACTGGGACAAAGCTGGGGCGCCGGGGCAGATACCGGGTTATGCCACCCATGTGAATGCGATCAGTCGGGCTGCCAAGTACATGAGCACCGGTGGTTACATTGGCATTGGTATTGGCGGGGTTTCTTCGCTACTGGCTATTCAGGAGGTTTGTGTTGGGGATTCTGGAGCTGCATGCGAGAGGGTTAAGTTTACTGAAGGGGGGAAATTTGTCGGGTCCACCGGTGGTGGCATTCTTGGCGCACGGATAGGCCTAGCTAGCAGTGGTCCGATCTGCTTGGTACTTGGAGCTACTACAGGTATTGGAGGGGTTGTCTGCGTCGCCACATTGGTAGGAGTTGGGGCTTGGGCGGGTACAACCGATGGTGGTGAAATTGGGGAAGTATTCGGCGAAGTACTGTATGAGACCATGCAGCCATGATGAGCAGTTGGCCTGCCTGGGCGGTCCTGATTATCACTGGCGGGCCAATACTGCTGGGATTTATAAGTTTTGCGTACGGCCTATACTTGGGGCGTCACCTGGATGCCATGATGGCGGCGTTGAAAAACAGTCGCTGTATCAATATTTGGGGGGCAGGACTGCGGAATCATGGTTGGTTTGGGTGCTTTGTCTTGGTAACAAAAATTACTGGAGTGGTATTGATGCCAAAAACGTCAATCCGCATCGGTGAACTAGACCCGGTCGATATTGAAAACTTCCCTCCATATCTCAAACGACTTCTGCAGCTTGATGCGGTGATACTGGTTGGTGGTGCAATTTGGTTGGTGATTGCATGCTTACTGGTAAAATATAAGTAGCTTTAGGGATATGCCAGTCTCTACAGCAATAGGTGGTGTTGTCTGTGGAATGTTGGGGGGATTGGGGGGCGAAGTCGTGTACCAAATTACGTAATGACTACTGCAGAAATGGTTGTTGGCAGCTTGTGCGGCATTCCACTCACCAGTCTAATTATCGGTGATGTATGGACACTGTACGTTGGCTATACGAAATGTGAGTTGTTGTTGGAGTGTTTCCAGAATAGCTCTTCAAGCTTTACTAATATCGTACGTATGCATACAGGTTCTTGGGGCAGGCTTCAGTTGGTGGGCAGCGCTTGTGGAGTTCTTATATTGCCCAGTTTTTACATAAAGCACGGCATCCTTAGTGCTGACGATTTTGAAAATTTCCCTCGCCCACTCAAAAGGAAACTCATAGCGTTGCAATGGAGTACTTTCGGGTCATTCGCATCGTTGGAATTGCTAATCACATTGTTAAAGTCAGGAGTCCTAATTAGCTGTAAAAAATTGTGGCAAAACGTAAAAAAACAATTTGAAACAGGTGCAATTAAAAGGGGCGGGAGACCTTGGTCGATCATCCAAAACTGAAGACGGCCCTTGGCATTTCCAGTCGTAGCCTGGTGCATCACTGGGACAAAGTTGGGGCGCCGGGGCAAATGCCGGGTCATGCCACCCATCTTGAAGGTGTGGCAAAGGCTTCTAAATACGTCAAATACGGCGGTTGGCTGGGTACTGCCATTGGGGAGGAGCATCTGCCATGAAGGTGCAGGATGTGTGTACGGCGGGAAATACCGAAGCTTGCGAGCGTGTTAGATTCACCGAGGCGGGTAGCTTTGCTGGCGGAATCATAGGCGGTGCCGCCGTAGGTGCAAGGTTGTCAGTTGAGACAACCGGCAGGCTCTGTATTGCACTCGGGACAACTAATGGTGGTTTGGCGACCGGGATATGCTCCGCGGTATCGGTAGCAACAGGGGCCTTGGTTGGGGGAGCAATAGGCAGTGGGATTGGCGAGTGGATTGGTGACCTTATCTATGAAGCAACTAGATGAGTAAAGCATCGATGATATTCGGTGCTCTCGGTGGCGTAATCCTCCTACTGATCTTCGTCTGGCTCGTAGTAGCACTTCATATGGCCTATACCAAGATGGATGTACTCCTTGGGCACCTGAAAAACAGCCCGGCAATTACCGTTCTGGCCTTCTGGCGACACGCAGGGCCATCGGGGCGGTTGAGGATGATCGGCAATATTGCCCATTACGTCTCGTCACCACGTAGAGGTATCGAAAACGGTACCATCAGTGCTGAAGACATAGAGAATCTTCCAGCGCCAATCAAGTGCAAGCTGGTTATTTTGTGGCGGAGCCTAACATTCCTTTTGGGAGCATTATTCTTGGTGTGGTGCATTGGAAAAATTTTTGGCCTTAGGTAATAACATCTAGAAAGCCTGGCCTCTCAACCGGTGTTTTGGCGCCCGGTCGCCCTGACGAACGGTGATGACCTGAATGCGGCAGATTTTCTGGCAAGAATGAGTTTTACTTCGTCAATGATCCCCCGTAAGGGTGATGCTCATGTCCATCCTCGAAAGCGACTGGAAGAAGTTCAAGGAACTGCGCAAGGTTGCGCTCGATCGTTTCTGCCAAGGTGTGTTGGCCGATGCCAGGACCATCACTGAACATGGTGCGCTTTCGGCTCAAGCCAGGTATGGGATGCTTTATCGGCTGATGCGCGACCGGGATAAAGACATCGTCCGCACTTTCGATCACTACAGTCGCTCAAGGGCAACTATGGCTTTGAGAATGATGGTCAAGCACGACTTGCTAACCGATGCAGAGCTGTCGGTCCTCAGTGAAGCGGCGCGGGAGGAGATTGCTGACGCTGTTCGCCAGCCCTAGGAGATTGAATGGGCTGATGAGATCATGCGGCTGTAACCCGAAAGCCGTCCCCGGCCCAAATACTAAAACGCCCCGAAAAACTCGAGGCCAATCTCATATCCCAGCCACCCCCCTGTGGGAGCCAGCCTGCTGGCGATAGCGCCAGCCGAGCCTACATCAATGCTGAATCGCTACCACCCTCGCAAGCCACGCACACCCAACAGGCCTCAGATGTTTATTTTTTGATTTTTTTACGAACCAAGCATGAATTCGTATTTGTCCTATCTCCATTTTCGTCGGCTTTTTCTGCATGGCTTGTGGGATCTTTCCTGATTTTCTA
>NZ_JANHLK010000061.1 GCF_028682635.1 Pseudomonas putida
ACGCGGTATTCCAGGCGATCGAGTTCGCGGGTCAGGTCATTCAGGGCGAGGAATTGTTCGTCACTGGTTGATGATTGTTGCAGGGTCGCCAGCGACGTCTGCACCTGGGCGATGTGCACGCGATTGCTGACGAAGGACAGCAACATGCCGGCGCTCCAGGCCAGTGCCAGGGCGAGCATCAGGGCCTGCGCGATACGGGTCGCAGGCCAACCGAGGCGACGGACGCGCGCCTTTGTATCGCCGAGCACGCCCTGCCACACTGGCGCTATCGACCAGAAATTACCGCGGTTATGGGTATCCGCCGGTGCCGATGGTAACGGCAGGCTGAACCACAACCCGCGCAACGGCACGCTCCGGGCCAACTCGCCGAGCAATGGCGCCAGCGCCTGCCGCCAGCGGGGAATGCCCTCGACCTGCAGATCGCGGGACAGGCGCAGCAAAAAGTCATGCTGCATCTGCCCACGCATCTGCTCCAGGCCCTCCTGGCGCAAAGGCTCGAGCAATTGCTCCAGGCGACTCTCCAACTCGACGACAGTGAAGCCGGCGGGCAACGCGCAACCCACCGGCTGCATCGGGCGCCCGTGCTGAAGCCAGCCACTGTCGCAGACCTGCCACAGGTGCAGCGGCAACTGCCAATGCAGCGCCCGCGCCAGATCGCACAGGCGCCGCACGTTTTCGCCGAGCGCTGCGGCGTCGGTGGTCTGCGCCTTGTTCAAGGCCCAGACCACGCCATCGAAGGAACGCCAGCGGCTCAAACGCTGCCATTGGCTGAACAGCATTGGCGCCTGCACGCTACCGCCGAAAAGAAGCACGGTGTCCTGTGCATGCAGGAAGTACCGGGTGGTCAGGCCGGGGACGATGGCTTCGATCTGTTCAGGTTCGCCGACGACCAGGAGCACGCGCACCTTGAGGCGCCAGAAGGGGCCGTAGTGCTTGCGCAAATCTGCGAGTGCATTGGCGCACTCGTCTGACGGAGGTGCCTTGGTGTTCGGCAAGGGCAGTAGAGGCTGAGTGCCCATCACCAGCTTGTGAATTCCTTTCTTCAGGATCAACCAGATCGAACCTGCCAGGCTGAACAGCAGAGCCCAACACATCAGTCCTTTGAGCAGCAGATCCACCCACATGGCTTGGCTCACAGGACCACGCCCAGTCCACAACCACCAGACCACACCACCCACCGTGACCACTACGGCCACGACCAGCGCCAGCAACAGCGCCGTCGGCCAGGACGATATTTTTGGAGCTTCAGCTCTCTGCATGATCGGACTCCACAATGCCCAGGGCCAGGGTGTGTTGAGGGTCATTCGCCAACCAGGCACAAGGCACGCTATGTTGCTCGGCATACCAGGCAGCCAGGGTCTGCACGACCATGGCCTCCAGGTTCTGCAGCGCACCAAAGTTGGCGTCTTGCAGGTGTTGGCGGGTGTTCCAATCCATGACAGACAGCGGCGGCATGTCGGGTTGAGAGAACGACACGCATACCGGGGCGGAAGACTTCAGCTCGCTCTGTTGCGACGCCCGCTCGGCTACCGACGCCAGGCTCTCGGCATCCGCCGCGAACCACTCCCCGCGAGACAAGCGCACCCGACCTCGCGGGCCGAGCAACCACAACACGGCTGCCTCGCCCGCGGGCATGTGACTCTGTGTATCGGGCGGCGAAGAGTGGCAACCGGCACAAAGAATGCGGATATCCCAGGGTGCCCCATGCAGCCGATCAATGATCGCGTCAAGACTCTGCATGCCTTGCCAGGGCTCGGGTTGTTCGGGCAACTGGATTTGCGGACAGCACTGCCTCATCTGCTCGACAAACGCTTGCCAGGCGTCCAGTGAACCTTGCCAGTAACAACACACTGGCTGCACCACCTCGGGTTCCGTACGCTGCTCGACCCACTGCAGGGCCAGCAACGCTGCCAGTTGTCGTTCGCGCTCGGCGACATCGCGTCCAAGTACCTGGAGCAGTCGAATCGCCGGGCCCTCGGGCGTCGTCTCTGGTACTGGGGGTTGATGCTCAGGACTGAACAGGCTTTGTCGATGTTCGGGCGAACTGCAGGCGGCGCCCAATAGCACCGATTCGATCAACCCGACTTTCTGGCGATGGTGGATCCACCAGGTGTGCTGAACCCGCGTGGCTGCATTGGCATGGTATCGCGCGACATGCCAGTTCAAACGGTAGTACAACACGCGCAACAGCAGTGCCAGCAGCCACAGCACTGCCACGCCAATCATCACACCCCAGACGGTGAAAACGTCCAGCAATAATCGCAAAAGACTCCAGTCACTACTTCCATGCTCGACCGACTCCAACAGATCGGCGCCAACAAACACCAAACCCAACAGTGCTGCGCCGTTAACCAGCCATCGCTTGTAGTTGGCGCGTTGCGCCTGGGGATAGGGGGCATACTCGGGAGCCACTTTCATGAGGCCACCCACGTGTCGGCGCACTGGAACTGACGCAGCAGCGGCGATCCTTGTTTAGTGCAGTGTTCTCTTGACTGGTTGGCTGCAGTGCAGCCCTTTAGCCCTTCGGCGTATTTCACTTCGGACATGACTGTGGCTCCGGTAAATGCAACGGGGTCTTGATCGGGTATTCAGGGCTGCCGTAGGCGTAGCAGGAGGTGGTGACTTGCAGTTCTTCGCAGGGCAGGAAGTGCACGGTGAGGCCGCAGACTTTTTGGCCGGTGTAGTCAGGGATTGGGACGACTTTGCTGTGTTGGCGTTTTTGAGCATTCACCTTTTTTTTCCAAGCCAAATATTTGGGCCTATTGGCAAAGCCAGGAAAGTCATCCGAGTAAGCCACGCCAGTTTCCCAATCGATACGCACCGTGGTACCCGGCTGCCAACGTGCCGGCGCGATATAGCAACAACCGCCCCCGCCTCCCTGATAAGGCCCGATGATGTCGATGCCCGAACGGCCATCGACACTGAAATGGTTGATTGCCCAGTGAGTGTGATTGATGGCTTCAAGAGTGCTGGCCTGGGCGTCTTGAACAAGCAGGCTGCCAACCAGAATGCCGACGACAACGGCCCGTTCGCGCCAAGGGCTGGCTTTGAGCTCGGGCCTGCGGTCCTGCGCTACGCGTCGAAAAACAGGTTCAGGCCGATGCATTTTTCACCTCACCAGCCTGGGCATAAAACGCTTCCCACAGCGCATCAATGTCTTGCATGGCCTTGGCCAGCTGTTCGGCGTCCAGCACCACAGGTTGCGCGGCGCCGGCAGGCCGGGCATTCGGGTTGGTGCGCGCCAGCATTTCACCGTTCTCGCCATACAGCGCCAGGTCGCGACGGCCGGCCTCGCCGAAAAACACCATGCGTTCGCCGAAGTAGCTGCCGAACCACTCACGTCCCCGTGTGTACAAGAACCAGGCGCGTGAGTCGTGGACCTGATCGTCGAACAGTGCGCGCAATAGCCCTTCAGGTTGCGTGGCGTTGCGGCTTTCGTCGACATTGCCGCGC
>NZ_JANHLK010000062.1 GCF_028682635.1 Pseudomonas putida
TCCGGACCACGTGACCTTGCGCAACTACAAGCGCAACGTGCTGCGCACTCCGGCGAACAACAAACTGCGCATGGAGGACAACCGCGGGGAAGAGCACGTCAAGCTCAGTACTGAGCACAGTGGCAAGAGTCAGTTGAATCTGGGGCATCTGGTGGATGCCAAGAAACAGAAGCGTGGCGAAGGATTTGAGTTGCGCACGGATGGGCACGGCGCCATCCGGGCAGGCAAAGGCTTGTTCATCAGTGCTGACCTGCAGCCCAAAGCCCAGGGCGAGGTGCTGGAAATGGCCGCGGCACTGGGCCGCTTGCAACAGGCTGGCGAGCAACTGCAAGGCTTGTCCAGCGCCGCCCAGGCGGCGCACGCCGATCCCGCCGATGTGCAGGCCCAATTGTCACTGCTGCATGAGCAACTCGACGAACTCGAGGCTCAGGTGATCCTGCTCAGCGCGCCCCAAGGCATCGCCTTGAGCAGTGGCGAGCACCTGCAACTGGCGGCGCAGGACAACCTGATGCTCAACGCCGGCGGCGAAGCCGACATCAGCGTGGTCAAGCGCCTGTTCATGGGTGTGGGCCAGGGATTTAGCCTGTTTGTGCGCAAACTGGGGATCAAGCTGTTTGCCAACCAGGGACCGATCTCAGTGCAGGCGCAGAACGACTCCCTGGAACTGCTCGCTCGCCACGGGCTGTCGATTACCAGCACCGAAGACGAAATCCATATCACCGCGAAAAAGAAAATCGCGCTCAATGGCGGGGGCAGCTATCTCAGCCTCGATGCAGGCGGCATTGAATCGGGGACGGCGGGCGACCACAAGCTCAAGGCCGCGCACTTCGCCTTTAGCGGCCCGGCCAGCATGACCGCCGCCCATCCGGATTATCCGCAAAGCCTGTCCAAACAAGTTCTGCGACTCAATGTGCCGCAAACCCCAAACGCTTCCAGCGAAGGCTGGGCAGGCATGCCCTACACCCTGTACGCCGACGGCGCGGTACTCAAGCGAGGTGTGTTGGACAAGACCGGGCAACTGTTGATTGACCACCAGGTTGTTACTCAAACCTATCGGCTGGTGATGGCCAACGGAGTTGCCTATCAGCTTCCCGTTCCCACCGACTACCGCAATCCCGAACAGGCGCACTTGGCCAATCGCGGCTTGCAAAACCACCCCTCGCGAACCAATGCCGAGGTGAGTGAGCCCACCTCGCACACCGATCATCGGGCCCTGTACGCCGCGGTGATGGAAGGAATCAAAGATCAGGAAGGGAAAACACCATGAGGCCAACCGACATCGTTACCCCGGTCGCTCTTCAGCACACCCAAGAGGCCACCTGCTGTTCGCCCTGGTATGTGTGCAATACCGAGTATCACCCCGCGATGGCTACCTATAAGCCATTGGTCAACGGCGAAGAGACATTCAAGGCTGTTCATCTTGCCATCGCCCAAGCCACGAAAACGGTCGACATCATCTGCTGGGGTTTTCAGCCGTCGATGTTTTTCATACGCGATGGCAATGCACCATGCATCGGTGAACTGCTCAAGGCCAAGGCTCGGGAAGGCGTCAAGGTGCGGATATTGGGCTGGGAGATATTGTTTAACAGCGCGGGTTGGGCGGGTGAAGCCAATCTACCCGGGAAAGGCCCGTACCGAATCTACAACCGCGCGATGCAACCTTCCACGGATAACCAATATGCCTATGATCGGCAGTGGTTTGCCGATTGCGCAGTCGCCGACCTCGAGGCTGCCCAACGAAGTACGAATGGCCTGCCGCTGTTTGTCAGTCGCGGCTTCAGTTGGAAAGAGCGAGCTGAAATTTCCCACTGGGTGAAATATGAAAGTCTCGACCCACAGATCAGCGCCAATATGCGACAAGCGTTGCGGTTTACAGCGTCACACCACCAAAAGACGGTGCTGGTCGATTATGAGCTGCCAGACCGTGCCATCGGTTTCGTCATGGGCCACAACATGCTCGACGAGTACTGGGACACTGACAGGCATACCGCGCTAAATCGATCCAGGAACAGCAAGCCCAGACCCGACCACGGCCCGCGTGGTGATACGCCACGTCAGGATATTTCCAGTCAGGTCAGCGGGCCGATTCTCGAACACCTGCACCACAACTTCGCCAGCGCCTGGCGCAAGGAAACCGGCGAGGACCTGCTCGCTCTACGGCAAGCCAAGCAGGTGGGGCCACAACTTCAATGCTTGCCCGGCGCCACCCGGCAGTTGGCTCAACTGCTGCGCACCCAACCCCAGGAAGGCAAGCGGGATATCGAAAAGCTTTACCTGCAAGCCGTCAACAACGCGACCCAATTTATCTACATCGAGAACCAGTATTTCCGCTGGCCTCCCCTGGCTAACCTGATCAAGGACGTCGCCGCCAGCCAGGCCAGAGCAGGACGTGATCCTGTGGAGCATGGCAGCCTGCATCTGTTCGTTGTCACCAATGACACAGAACAAGGCCTTGGCCCTGGCGCAGTCAATACCCAACGCATGCTCGAAAGCCTCGGGCGCGCCGACACCATTCCCCAAGTCACGAAGTTACAACGCATTGAAAAGGTCAAAGCCGACGCACCACCCCGGCCACGGCCCGAGCCAAGCGATCGCGTCGGGCATCAGGAGCTTGCCCAGTGGCAGGAAAAACTCGACTGGCACATCCGGCAAATCAAGGACAGCACCCTTGTTCCGGAGAACATTCCCAACCTGAAAGTTCACGTGTGCTCGTTGGTCGCCAACGACCTGAAGGCGGGCGACAAATGGATGCCGGTGTACATCCACTCCAAGCTGATGATCGTCAACGACGTGTTCACCACCCACGGCTCGGCCAACATCAACACTCGCAGCATGCAGGTGGACAGCGAGCTGAACATTGCCCATGAGTGGGCGAGCGTGACCCAGGCGCTGCGGCGGCGGTTGTGGGATATGCATACGAATGGGATGGGGGCGCAGGATGATGCGGTACTAGCATTCGAGGCTTGGCAGGACATCGTCAAGGAAAACAAAAAACGTCAAGAAGACAAATGCTCCCCCGTGCCCTATGCCCCGCTCGTTGAGTTTTATTGCGACAAAGCCACCCTGAAGAATCTCGACTGATGTGCCGAGTGCTCTTGCTGTTGTGCTTGCTGCTGGTTGCTTGTGACAGCCGCAGCACCTTTACCTATATGAAGAAGGACCCTCATGTGAACCCACTCACCGACATCAAGGCCAATTTCGCCTTTACCTGCGCCCACGAAAAAATTCCTG
>NZ_JANHLK010000063.1 GCF_028682635.1 Pseudomonas putida
CAAATTGCTTGGGTGTTATATGGTCAAGCCTCACGGGCAATTAGTATTGGTTAGCTCAACGCCTCACAGCGCTTACACACCCAACCTATCAACGTCGTAGTCTTCGACGGCCCTTCAGGGGACTCAAGGTCCCAGTGAGATCTCATCTTGAGGCTAGTTTCCCGCTTAGATGCTTTCAGCGGTTATCTATTCCGAACATAGCTACCCGGCAATGCCACTGGCGTGACAACCGGAACACCAGAGGTTCGTCCACTCCGGTCCTCTCGTACTAGGAGCAGCCCCTCTCAAATCTCAAACGTCCACGGCAGATAGGGACCGAACTGTCTCACGACGTTCTAAACCCAGCTCGCGTACCACTTTAAATGGCGAACAGCCATACCCTTGGGACCGGCTTCAGCCCCAGGATGTGATGAGCCGACATCGAGGTGCCAAACACCGCCGTCGATATGAACTCTTGGGCGGTATCAGCCTGTTATCCCCGGAGTACCTTTTATCCGTTGAGCGATGGCCCTTCCATACAGAACCACCGGATCACTAAGACCTACTTTCGTACCTGCTCGACGTGTCTGTCTCGCAGTCAAGCGCGCTTTTGCCTTTATACTCTACGACCGATTTCCGACCGGTCTGAGCGCACCTTCGTACTCCTCCGTTACTCTTTAGGAGGAGACCGCCCCAGTCAAACTACCCACCATACACTGTCCTCGATCCGGATAACGGACCTGAGTTAGAACCTCAAAGTTGCCAGGGTGGTATTTCAAGGATGGCTCCACGCGAACTGGCGTCCACGCTTCAAAGCCTCCCACCTATCCTACACAAGCAAATTCAAAGTCCAGTGCAAAGCTATAGTAAAGGTTCACGGGGTCTTTCCGTCTAGCCGCGGATACACTGCATCTTCACAGCGATTTCAATTTCACTGAGTCTCGGGTGGAGACAGCGCCGCCATCGTTACGCCATTCGTGCAGGTCGGAACTTACCCGACAAGGAATTTCGCTACCTTAGGACCGTTATAGTTACGGCCGCCGTTTACCGGGGCTTCGATCAAGAGCTTCGCGTTAGCTAACCCCATCAATTAACCTTCCGGCACCGGGCAGGCGTCACACCCTATACGTCCACTTTCGTGTTTGCAGAGTGCTGTGTTTTTAATAAACAGTCGCAGCGGCCTGGTATCTTCGACCGGCGTGGGCTTACGCAGTAAATGCTTCACCCTCACCGGCGCACCTTCTCCCGAAGTTACGGTGCCATTTTGCCTAGTTCCTTCACCCGAGTTCTCTCAAGCGCCTTGGTATTCTCTACCCAACCACCTGTGTCGGTTTGGGGTACGGTTCCTGGTTACCTGAAGCTTAGAAGCTTTTCTTGGAAGCATGGCATCAACCACTTCGTGTTCTAAAAGAACACTCGTCATCAGCTCTCGGCCTTGAAATCCCGGATTTACCTAAGATTCCAGCCTACCACCTTAAACTTGGACAACCAACGCCAAGCTGGCCTAGCCTTCTCCGTCCCTCCATCGCAATAACCAGAAGTACAGGAATATTAACCTGTTTTCCATCGACTACGCTTTTCAGCCTCGCCTTAGGGACCGACTAACCCTGCGTCGATTAACGTTGCGCAGGAAACCTTGGTCTTTCGGCGTGGGTGTTTTTCACACCCATTGTCGTTACTCATGTCAGCATTCGCACTTCTGATACCTCCAGCAAGCTTCTCAACTCACCTTCACAGGCTTACAGAACGCTCCTCTACCGCATCACCCGAAGGTGATACCCGTAGCTTCGGTGTATGGTTTGAGCCCCGTTACATCTTCCGCGCAGGCCGACTCGACTAGTGAGCTATTACGCTTTCTTTAAAGGGTGGCTGCTTCTAAGCCAACCTCCTAGCTGTCTAAGCCTTCCCACATCGTTTCCCACTTAACCATAACTTTGGGACCTTAGCTGACGGTCTGGGTTGTTTCCCTTTTCACGACGGACGTTAGCACCCGCCGTGTGTCTCCCATGCTCGGCACTTGTAGGTATTCGGAGTTTGCATCGGTTTGGTAAGTCGGGATGACCCCCTAGCCGAAACAGTGCTCTACCCCCTACAGTGATACATGAGGCGCTACCTAAATAGCTTTCGAGGAGAACCAGCTATCTCCGAGCTTGATTAGCCTTTCACTCCGATCCACAGGTCATCCGCTAACTTTTCAACGGTAGTCGGTTCGGTCCTCCAGTCAGTGTTACCTAACCTTCAACCTGCCCATGGATAGATCGCCCGGTTTCGGGTCTATTCCCAGCGACTAGACGCCCTATTAAGACTCGCTTTCGCTACGCCTCCCCTATTCGGTTAAGCTCGCCACTGAAAATAAGTCGCTGACCCATTATACAAAAGGTACGCAGTCACAGAACAAAGTCTGCTCCCACTGCTTGTACGCATACGGTTTCAGGATCTATTTCACTCCCCTCTCCGGGGTTCTTTTCGCCTTTCCCTCACGGTACTAGTTCACTATCGGTCAGTCAGTAGTATTTAGCCTTGGAGGATGGTCCCCCCATATTCAGACAAAGTTTCTCGTGCTCCGTCCTACTCGATTTCATGACTAAGAGATTTTCGCGTACAGGGCTATCACCCACTATGGCCGCACTTTCCAGAGCGTTCCGCTAATCTCAAAGCCACTTAAGGGCTAGTCCCCGTTCGCTCGCCACTACTAAGGGAATCTCGGTTGATTTCTTTTCCTCAGGGTACTTAGATGTTTCAGTTCCCCTGGTTCGCCTCTTGCACCTATGTATTCAGTACAAGATAACCATCTTATGATGGCTGGGTTCCCCCATTCAGACATCTCCGGATCAAAGTCTGTTTGCCGACTCCCCGAAGCTTTTCGCAGGCTACCACGTCTTTCATCGCCTCTGACTGCCAAGGCATCCACCGTATGCGCTTCTTCACTTGACCATATAACCCCAAGCAATCTGGTTATACTATGAAGACGACATTCGCCGAAAATTCGATTGTGCTC
>NZ_JANHLK010000064.1 GCF_028682635.1 Pseudomonas putida
GGATGCTGCCACCGCTTGGCTTGTAGAAGCCGGTCAGGCAGTTGAACACGGTGGTCTTGCCGGCACCGTTGGGGCCGATCAGTGCAACCACTTGTTTCTCTTTCACGGTCAGGGCTACGCCGTTGACCGCCAGCAGGCCGCCGAAGCGCATGCTCAGATTTCCGACTTTCAGGATCTCGCGACTCATTTGCGCAGCTCCATGTGAGGACGTTGCATGGGCAGCAGGCCTTGAGGACGCCAGATCATCATCAGCACCATCAAGGCGCCGAACATCAACATGCGGTATTCACTGAACTCACGCATGAGTTCGGGCAGCAGGATCATCACCACGGCCGCGAGTATCACGCCCAATTGTGAACCCATGCCACCCAGCACCACGATGGCGAGAATGATCGCCGACTCGATGAAGGTGAAGGACTCGGGTGTGACCAACCCCTGACGGGCGGCGAAGAAGCTGCCGGCGAATCCGGCGAAGCTGGCGCCCAGGGTAAACGCTGAAAGCTTGATGATGGTCGGATTGAGTCCCAGCGCACGGCAGGCGATTTCGTCTTCTCGTAGCGCTTCCCAGGCTCGGCCCAAGGGCATGCGTAGCAAACGGTTGATGACGAATAGCGCAAACAGCGCGAGCAACAGCGCGATCAAATAAAGGAAAATCACCTTGTTGATCGAGTTGTATTCCAGACCGAAGTACTCGTGGAATGTTTGCAGGCCTTCAGCGGCTTTGCGTTCGAAGGTCAGGCCGAAGAACGTCGGCTTCTCGATGTTGCTGATGCCGTTCGGGCCACCGGTGAGGTCGGTCAGGTTCCGCAGGAACAGACGGATGATTTCACCGAAGCCCAGGGTCACGATCGCCAGGTAGTCACCGCGCAAGCGCAATACCGGGAAACCGAGGAGGAAGCCAAACGTGGCCGCCATCAAACCGGCAATCGGCAGGCAAATCCAGAAGCTCAGACCGAAGTAGTGCGACAGCAGCGCATAACTGTAGGCGCCGACGGCGTAGAAGCCGACGTAACCGAGGTCGAGCAGGCCAGCCAGGCCGACCACGATGTTCAGGCCCAAGCCGAGCATCACGTAAATCAGCACCAGCGTGGCGATATCCACCGCACCGCGGGAGCCGAAGAACGGCCAGACCAAGGCACCGATGATCAACGCAATGATGATCCAGCGCTGGGTGGTCGGTAGGGTCAGGAAGTTACTGGCCTTGGCCGGAATCAGCGGCAAACTCGGCGAGGATCTCCAGGCCGAGCTGATTTGGTGGCTAAATAGCACCCGCAGGAACATCAGCATCGAGCAGATGGCGATGGTCGCCAGAATGGCCGGGCTGGTGTTATGCACTTCGAGGTTGATGCCGACGATGCTCAGCTTCAAACCGAGTACCGAGTAAGCAACTGCCCACACCAGTAGGATGCTGAATAACGCCGATTTAAAATTCCTAGTCATACTTTCTCAACCTCCGGACGGCCCAACAGGCCAGTTGGCCGGAACAACAACACCAGCACCAATAAACCGAACGCCACGACGTCCTTGTACTGGTCGCCGAAGATATCGGCACCGAAGGCTTCCGCCACGCCCAGTACCAGCCCGCCAAGCATGGCGCCCGGAATGCTGCCGATACCGCCCAGTACCGCGGCGGTGAAGGCCTTGAGGCCGACCAGGAAACCGGCGTTCGGGTTGATCACGCCGTATTGCATGCTCAGCAGCACGGCCGCGATGGCCGCCAGCGCAGCACCGATGACGAAGGTCAGGGCGATGATGTTGTTGGTGTTGATACCCAGCAGGTTGGCCATCTTGATGTCTTCGGCGCAGGCGCGGCAGGCGCGACCCAGGCGAGAGCGGGAGATGAACAGCGTCAGGCCGAGCATGGCGACCAGGGTCACCACGAACACCACGATTTGCATGTAGGAAATGAGCACTTCATGTGCACCACCTGGTCCGAAGGCAAAGTTACCTGGAATCAGGTTGGGGATGGATTTGTCCTTGGAGTCTTGCGCCAGCAGAACCGTGTTTTGTAGGAAGATCGACATGCCGATGGCGGAAATCAGCGGAATCAGACGGTTGCTGCCGCGTAAGGGGCGGTAGGCGATCCGTTCGATGCTGTAACCGTAGGCACTGGCGACGACGATAGTTGCGATGAACGCGGCGGTCATCAACAACGGAACACTGTCGAGTCCCAGCATGGCCAGCCCGGCA
>NZ_JANHLK010000065.1 GCF_028682635.1 Pseudomonas putida
GTACATCGCCCACGCCCTGCACGACAGCGACCACCCGGACCACGTGACCCTGCGCAACTACAAGCGCAACGTGCTGCGCACCCCGGCGAACAACAAGCTGCGCATGGAGGACAACCGCGGCGAGGAGCACGTCAAGCTCAGTACCGAGCACAGTGGCAAGAGCCAGCTGAACCTGGGGCATCTGGTGGATGCGCAGAAGCAGAAGCGGGGTGAGGGGTTTGAGCTGAGGAGCGATGGGCATGGCGCCATCCGTGGGGGCAAGGGATTGTTCATCAGTGCCGACCTGCAGCCCAAAGCCCAGGGCCAGGTGCTGGACATGCAGGCTGCACTGGGTCGCTTGCAACAGGCTGGCGATCAACTGCAAGGCCTGTCCAGCGATGCCCAGGCAGCCCACGCCGAGCCCGCCGATGTGCAGTCGCAGTGGGCCCTTATGAATGAACGAATCGACGCACTTCAGGCCCAGGTGGTCCTGCTCAGCGCGCCCCAAGGCATCGCCTTGAGCAGCGGCCAGCACCTGCAACTGGCGGCGCAGGAGAACCTGATGCTCAACGCCGGCGGCCAGGCCGATCTGAGCGTGGTCAAGCGTCTGTTCATCGGCATCGGCGAGGGGCTGAGTATGTTCGTGCGCAAGCTGGGGATGAAGCTGATTGCCAACCAGGGCCCGATCAGCGTGCAGGCGCAAAACGGCACGCTGGAGCTAATCGCCCGTCTTGGCCTGGACATCACCAGTACCGAAGATGAAATCCACCTGACCGCGAAAAAGAGAATCTACCTCAACGGCGGCGGCAGCTATCTCAGCCTCGATGCGGGCGGCATCGAAAAGGGCACGGCTGGCAATCACCTGGTCAAGGCGGCGCATCACGAGTTCAACCCGGCCGCCAGCAAAACCCATCCTCTACCGGAACTGCCTGGTTCAGTGTGCAAGGACTGCCTGAAAAGAGCCCAGGCCGCAGCGCAGGGCTTTGTGCTCAGGGAGACGCAAGCATGACGAACACTCCGCTCGGTACCTGGATCGGTTTGCTGGAGGCCTCGTGCGCGAAGGCGTCCATAACCTGCATCGACATCATCATCGACCAGGCAGGCAGCAATTCCCCACTGCTCCCAAGTGTGGTCAGTGTGCAGCCATCACTGACCTGGTACTCGTTGTTCACCGGACTGCCGGAAGCAGGGGCCGAAGAGCTGGCGCCGTTGCTGGTGCGCGTTGACCTGGCGCAGCCGCTACAGCGGCAGTGGCTCAAGGGGTTGATGCATGACTTGCAGGGGCGCTCGCAACTGCTGGCGCTGGCTTCCCACTGGCCTTTCCAGGCTTTGGCCGAGCACCTGGGGCGCTGTCTTGAAGCACGCAATGGCGGCTATCCGGGGTTGCTGCGCTACTACGATCCGCGTCTGTTCCCGCTGCTGTTCAGCCATGTGCTGCAAGCCGATCAGCAACAGCCGTGGCTGCGTCCCGCCGTGTTCTGGAGCTGGCTCGATCGCGATGGTCTTCCCCAGCACTTTCCAGGGGCTCCCGATACGCCCGAAAGCGTCGCCCTGTTGAGTCCCATCGAACTTAGCGACAGCCAGGTAGACACCCTCGGTTGTGCCAGTGATGCCACGTTGGCCATGAGCAACCTGCGCCATGCACTGCCTTGCGAGCGGAGCGCCGAACAGCATTTTCAAGCCTGCTACGGCGCCATGCTCGAAGCCACTCAGGCTGGATTGTTGCTGATGCCCGAACGCGAAGCTTTCACCCTCGACAAGTTGCGCATTGCCTGAGTGCCTCTACCCCGCAAAGACAGGAGCCGAATTTCATGCCCATACCCGCAGTAAACAACGTAATCGTTGCCATGCTCGTCGACCTGACTGCCTCCGTATTCGCGCAGGACATCCAGGCCGGCACCCTTGAGGCCATCAACCACACCCACTGGGCCATCAATCATTTCAGTGTCGATGGCCGTTCGGGGATCGACATTATCGGGCCCTACCAAGGTGGTGGTGGGGGTTGCTGCTATGTGGCGCCGACACGCTGGAAACCGGGGATGACGGTGCGTGTGGATTGGGAGACGGGGGTGGCTTATCCCGATGGTTTCCCCGGCTTTGCGGATGAGATCAAGTACGAGGTATGGGCGGAAGTAATAAGAGCTCAAAAGCGCCAACACAGCAAAGTCGTC
>NZ_JANHLK010000066.1 GCF_028682635.1 Pseudomonas putida
GGGCTTGCTCCAGCAGGCGGATCAGGCCCCAGGTACCCGGGTAGTCGCCGAACAGGCGTTCGTTGGCCCGCACGCTGGTCCAGGTCAGGCTCGCGCCGGGGTATTGGCTGCGACCCGGCCAGTTGAAGCGCTGCCAGCTTTCCTTCTGGTTGAAGTACTCGTGCTGTTCGCCGTTGAGGGTGAAAGTGGTCTGCACCACGTCGCGCACCGGTTTGCCTTGCAGTTCAAAACTCAGGCCCATGCCGCCGTCGGTAAACAGCACGTCGGCCAGGTGACTGAGCTGGTTGATCGCCTGGATGAACTGCGGGTTGAAGCGCAGGCCCTGGCTGTGTTGTGCGTCGGCCACCCAGCGGCTGCCTTCCTTGCGCAGCAAGCCGCCCAACTCGCGCTGCAGAAATTGCTCGAGACGCCCGGAGTCGGCGCGGATGATCTGCCCGAGCATCGGCAACGAGGCGTCGCTGGCGGTGGCCGCGAACGGATAGCGGCCGATAAAGGCTGCGTCCCATTCACTGACGATCGCCCGTTGCCACTGACGGTTGAGGCTGCTGGCCGAAGGTTGCAGGACGCGCTGCCAGGCCTGCTCCAGCGGCTGCACGAACAGGGTCTGGCCAATGCCGCCCCACTCCGCGCCGAGGCTGGCGGCGAGCTGGCTGCCGTAGGCGCGGGTGTCGGTGAGGTCAATGCTTTTTCCCTGGAACACGGTCTGCGCCAGGGTCTGGGTCATGTCCTGCGGGTCGGCGGCATGGTTGACCTGCTGCAGGGTCAGGCGAGTGCGCGTGACCTGGTTGAGGAAGGCTTGCAGACTCAGGCGTTCGCGGTCGTCCTGGCCTTCGGGGGTTTTGCCGAGCAGGGCCAGCAGCGGACCAAAGGTGGCATCCAGGGGGCCTTTCGGTCCCTGCAATGGTTGCTCGATCAGCGGCCCTGGGGCCTGGGCGATCAGCTTTTGCGCCGAACTGATCAGCGAGTCGGCCAACGCCTGGGTCCGAGTGCCGGCTTCCCCCTGATAAGCCAGAGTGTTCATCAGGGCGATCAGCGGCGACTGGCGCACGTCGCTCATCAGGGTCAATTGGTCGATCACCTCCCCCAGGCTGTTGGCCGGCTGCCAGCGCACGCGGTTGAGGAACTTCAGCCAGGCGCTGGCGTAGTCCTGGAAGTAGCGCCGGGTCAGGCGTTCGCGCAGCATGTCCGGGGTCAGCTCGGCGGCGATGTCACCGGGCTGGTCGCTGAGCACCCAGTCGATTTCCTCACGCCGCGCCTCGGCGATGGCGTCGATGGCCGGGCGCACCTGGCCCTCCCAGGCCTGACGGGTGAACACCCCCGGCACGTTGGCCGTGCTGACGAACAGCGCCCGTGCCTCGGTGTCGCCAACCATCTGTTGCAGGTTCAACGCCGGGTAATGGTTGGCGGCCTCATCGAGGACGGTTTTATACAGGCTGGCTTCGGCATTGCGCTGACCCAACTGGCCGAGCAGCAGCTGACGAACCTGGGCCACCAGCTTGGGGTCGGCCGCAATGCGCCAGTCCGGGTGGGAAGCCAGTTGCTCGCCATAGAACTGCCAGAGCGTCGGCGACAGGCCGTGCCACAGCCCCGGCGAAACCCCGGCGCCGCTCGGTTCGAGCGGGCCCAGGACCTTGACCAGAAAGGCCGCGTCGGCTTTTTCCGGGCGCGCCAGCATCAGGTAGGCCTTGAGTTGTTCGTAGGCCTGCGGCGCGCGCTTGAGGCGTTCGGGGCTGTCGGCGGGCAGCTTGATCAGGGCAGTGAGCTGCTGTTGCAGTCTGGTCACGGCCGGGTCGCGCAGCAATCGTTGGTTGGCCTCGAGGTAGCGCGGCCACAGCAGCGCCAGCAGCGGCTCGTTCTGGTTCAGGCCGAAGCGCTGGTACCAAGGGGTGCCGTGGGTG
>NZ_JANHLK010000067.1 GCF_028682635.1 Pseudomonas putida
GCCATTGGCGTTGAGTACCAGGGTGCCGTAGGTGCCGGTGAAGGTGCCGGGGGTGATCGGGCCGCTGTTGGGGCCGGTCACGACGCGATCGGCGCCTTGCACGTCATTGCCCAGGACGTTGCCTTCGAGGGTGAGCAGGGTTTCCGAGGCAGTATTGAGGTTGTGGTCATCGATCGCCTGGGGCACGTCGTCGACGATGTTGATCTCGATGGTGCTGGTGACGATGTTGCCCAGGCCGTCAGTGGCCTGGTAGGTGAAGCTTTCGTGCAGGGTATTGGCGCCGTCGTCCGCGTGCGGCGTGGTGCTGGCCGGTGAGGTCAGGGTGTAGGTGTAGCTGCCGTCCGGGTGCAGCAGCAACTGGCCGTAGGTGCCGATGGCATTGCTGACCAGGCTGTAGGTGATGCTGCCGCTGCCGCCATGCACCGCGCCGACCAGGGTACCGCTGCCGGTTTCGCCGCTATTGCCAGGCTGGCTGCCGATCACGCTGCCGGGGGCAAGGTCCTGGCCATCCTGGTTCAGGTCGAGGGCTTTTTCGAAGACGGTCACGTCCTGGTCACTGGCCGCGACCAGGCAGCTGTTGTGCACGTCGATGGTGACGGTGGTGGTGCTTTCGTCACCGTCGGCATCGCGCAGGGTGTAGGTGAACACATCGCTCGCACCCGGGCCGCTCACCGCGTTCGGGTAGCTGTGGTACAGCGCGTTGCCTGCCGCATCCAGGGTCAGGTAACCGTAGGTGCCGTTGATCTGGGTGTTCAGGCCGCCGTGCACCGGGGTCGAGGTGTCGGAGCCTGCGCGCACACCGACCACGCCACCGCCAGCGAACTGGCCATCGGCACCCACGTTGTCGTTCCAGATCACGTTGCCGCCGATATAGCCGCCCTCGCCCACCGAGGCGATGTCCGGGATAGCGGTTGGCACGTCATCGACGATGTTGATCACGATAGTGCTGGTGACCACATTACCAAGGCCATCGACGGCCTGGTAGGTGAAGCTTTCGTGCAGGGTGTTGGCGCCGTCGTTGGCTTGCGGTGCGGTGCTGGCTGGCGAAGTCAGGGTGTAGGTGTAGCTGCCGTCCGGGTTCAGCAGCAGCTGGCCGTAGGTGCCGATGGCATTGCTGAGCAGGCTGTAGGTGATGGCGCCGCTGCCGCCGTGAACTGCACCGACCAGTGTGCCGCTGGCGGTTTCACCGGTGTTGTATGGCTGGCTGCCGGTCACGCTGCCGGGCGCCAGGTCCTGACCGTCCTGGTACGGGTCCAGGGCTTTTTCATACACGGTCACGTCGTGATCGCTGGCCGCGACCAGGCAGCTGTTGTGCACGTCGATGGTCACCGTGGTGGTGCTTTCGTCACCGTCGGCATCGCGCAAGGTGTAGGTGAACACATCGCTCGCGCCCGGCGCGCTCACCGAGTTCGGGTAGCTGTGGTACACGGCGTTGCCCGACGCATCCAGGGTCAGGTAACCATAGGTGCCGTTGATCTGGCTGTTCAGGCCGCCATGCACCGGGGTCGAGGTGTCGGAGCCGGCACGCACGCCGACCACGCCACCGCCGGAGCCATCGGAACCGCCGATATCGTTTACCAGCACGTTGCCGGTGACGGTGCCGCCCTCGGCCACCGAAGTCGCATCGGGCTTGGCGGTCGGCAGGTCGTCGACCACCTTGACGTTGATTTCGCCGCGCGCCTCGCTGCCGTCGGCATCGATGGCGATGACTTCAAAGTTCTCGGTGATGCTGTTGGCGCCGTCGGCGTTGGGATGGGTTTCGGTGTAGTTGAGGGTGTAGCTGTAGCTCACGACCCCTGTGGCCGGGTCGAAGCCGGTGATGGTCAGT
>NZ_JANHLK010000069.1 GCF_028682635.1 Pseudomonas putida
CTGAACTTCAACACCAGCCAGTTTGACCACGTCAAGGACAACCGCCTGAAGCGCTGGCGGGATCAGGAATATGCCTACGATGCGTGGGGCAACCTGATTGAAAAACGCAGCGGCACGGGCACGCTGCAGACGTTTGGTTATGACTGTGAAAATCGCTTGGTGCGGGTTGAGACGTTGGTTAATGGCAAGCTGGAAAGTACCGGTTCGTATAGGTACGACAGTTTGGGGCGACGGGTTGCCAAGGTTTCAGAGGTCAACGGCAAGACCGAGCATAAGCACTTTTTGTGGCAAGGCCTGCGGATGTTGCGTGAGGAGCGACCGGGGCAGAGCAGTCTGTACCTGTATGAGCCGGGGAGTTATGCGCCCTTGGCGCGGGTGGATCAGGCAGAGGGTGAAGAGCAGCAGCTTTATTACTTCCATACTGATCAGATTGGTACGCCGCTGGAGATGACGGACGCGGACGGGAGCATTGTCTGGCAGGCGACGTACAAGGCTTGGGGGGCGGTTGAAAAGCTGGCGGTCAATGACATCGAGCAGAATTTGCGGTTTCAGGGGCAGTATTTCGATGACGAGACGGGGCTGCACTACAACACGTTTCGGTATTACGATCCGGAGGTGGGGCGGTTTGTAACGCAGGATCCGATAGGGTTGTTGGGTGGGCACAATCTTTATGGTTATTTGTCGAATCCTTTTTCTAGGATCGACCCGTGGGGGTGGTGTGAAACAAAGGGTATGGGAGTCAGTAAATCGGGGCACCATGTCCCCGCTGTGCGAAAGTCAGTAGGTCGACCATTTGAGATTGCAAGATCTGATAAGACTAGACCAACCATATTTCCACGTGGAAAAAATCCAGAGCATTCACATTGGCTTTTGCATGAAGCTGAGCGACCTCATATCGGGCCCCGCCAAGGTGATTTTTCAGGAACAGATGATGAATTGTTTGCGGCTTACAGAAAAGCATATGAAAATATGGATCATATAAAGGTTGATGTGGTTTCACCTAATGGAACGCATGTCTTAGGTGAAAACGTGACACCGCGTACGGCAGTAGACCTTATTGAGAACTGGCTGAGAGAGAGTGGCTTGAGATGACTAGTGAATCTATAAAAGAGCTATCGATTTTAATCCATGAAGAAGATTTTTTTGAAGTGGTTGCTTTGGCTGTTAAAGACTGGGACGAGGCGTTAGACCAAAGAGATAGGGGGGAGTTTGATGCGTCGTGGGTTGAAAGTAATGAGTATTTGAAAAAACTAGACTATAAAACCTCTACTGATGAAAAGGAAATTTCAGCGTTAAGAGAGTTTTCTTTCAAGAAAGTGTTCCGTCTAACGCAAAATTCCGAAGCCGCAAGCTATGTGTCTGATGATATCGGAATGATTGGGGAGGCCATAGCAAAAGGACATGTGAGTGAATGGGTAGCGAGGTTACTTGATTTGTACCGCAAAGGTGAATTTCCCTGTTAGCTTTTGGCGATACGAATCGGCTGCTGAAAATCAACCGGTTAACAACAATCTGGCAATGTCTAAGAAAAAATAATTCACCCACGACCTGATAGGCCACCAGATATAGGGGCGGGACGTGAGGTGAGCTAACGCCATCTGTCGCTCGCTCTTTCAAAATTCATCGAAATAAGTGGCTGTCAACATTGTCTCAGCCACTTTCTCTATAGTAATAATCGACGCCCGCCGCAAGCCACACCTACCTGTGGTGGAACACCCTGGCCCAA
>NZ_JANHLK010000007.1 GCF_028682635.1 Pseudomonas putida
CCGCAGGCTGCGATCTTTTGAATTTCATGTTCCTGTAACCCGCCCGCCGCCAAACCGTCATCCCTCGCGCCTATCTTGAAACTCCCGTACTCGACTTGGGAGACTCGAAATGGCCCAGCCCTACGAAGAACGCAACAGCGCCGTCAAAACCCGTCGTCAGCAGGAAGACCAGCGCCGCATGGCGTTCCGCCGTGCAATCGAAGATCGCTGCGAACAGCGCCAGCTTCTCGCCGAGATTGCCGATTTTGCTGAACTGGAACTCAATTACTGGCAGGCGGCGCCGACAACTTCCCGTCGAAGCGCTCAACCAGCGCGCTGATCTGAATCCTTTCGCTACGAATGAACGCAAGGAAAGCGTGAGCCACCGGTGACAGGCGTTTGGCCTTGGCCTGTACCAGACACCAGCTGCGGTAGAGCGGCAGTTCCTCGATCGGCAACTCGATCAGGCCGCCGGTGGCCAACTCAAGGTTCAGGGCGTGGCGCGTCAACAGTGCCACGCCCAGACCCGCCAGCACGCATTCACGCTGGGCTTCGGCTGAAGAAACCTCCTGGGTCTGGTTGAAGTGCACGCGCTTTTCCTTGAAGTATTCCTCGCAGGCCATTCGCGTTCCCGACCCGACCTCGCGCATCAGCAGGGTGTAAGGCTCAAGATCCTGCAGGCGCAATGGCCCCAGGTGGCACAGCGGGTGATCCGGCGGTGCGACCGCAACGATCGGATTGTTCAGGAACGGCAGGAACTCCAGCCCCATGTCCTGCGGTACCATGGACATGATCACCAGGTCGTCGCGGTTGTCCGACAGCCGCCGAATCACCTGGGCGCGATTGACCACCGTCAGTTGCAGGTTTACTTCCGGATGCTGGCGCTTGAAGGCGGCAAACAGGTGCGGTACGAAATACTTGGCGCTGGATTCCACCGCCAGTTTCAGTTGGCCTTGCAGCGAGCCCTGCATGTCCGACAGCTGCATGTCGAGGTTTTCCAGGCGACCGAAGATGTCCCGGCTCGCACGTTGCAAGGCTTCCGCCGCTTCGGTCATGTAGAGTTTTTTGCCGACATAATCGAACAGCGGCTGGCCCACCAGCTCTTCAAGTTGACGAATCTGCAGGCTGACGGCTGGTTGCGTGAGTGACATTTCGTCGGCTGCGCGGCTGTAGGACCTCAGGTCGCAGACCTCGTTGAAGATTTGCAACTGACGCAATGTCATACGCATCAAGGACTTACGCATTTCTTGCACACTCTGGCCACTGGCGAATGTGTCAACTATAAGTCTTTACTTATGCATGACCCAATAATTATTCATTTTTGTTAATTCCTTGTGAGCGCTAGTGTGGCGTTGCGACCAAACTGAAACATTTGGTCACGCGTCGACCTGTCAACAGGTCGTGGGTACCACCGGATCAAGGGAAACTCCAAGTGATAAAAAAGATCCTGATCGCCAACCGTGGTGAGATTGCCGTACGAATCGTACGCGCTTGTGCCGAAATGGGCATTCGCTCGGTCGCGATCTATTCCGACGCCGATCGCCATGCCCTGCATGTCAAGCGTGCGGATGAGGCCCACAGTATTGGTGCCGAGCCACTGGCCGGTTACCTCAACCCGCGCAAGCTGGTGAACCTGGCTGTGGAAACCGGTTGCGATGCCTTGCACCCAGGCTACGGTTTCCTCTCGGAAAACGCCGAACTGGCAGACATCTGCGCCGAACGCGGGATCAAGTTCATCGGTCCATCGGCTGAAGTCATTCGCCGCATGGGTGACAAGACCGAAGCCCGCCGCAGCATGATCAAGGCAGGTGTTCCGGTCACGCCGGGTACCGAAGGCAACGTCGCTGGTATTGAAGAAGCCCTGACCGAAGGCGACCGCATCGGTTACCCGGTGATGCTCAAGGCCACTTCCGGTGGTGGCGGTCGCGGTATCCGTCGCTGCAACAGCCGTGAAGAACTCGAACAGGCATTCCCGCGAGTCATTTCCGAAGCCACCAAGGCGTTCGGTTCCGCGGAAGTGTTCCTGGAAAAGTGCATCGTCAATCCCAAGCACATCGAAGCGCAGATCCTCGGCGACAGCTTTGGCAACGTGGTGCACCTGTTCGAGCGTGATTGCTCGATCCAGCGCCGCAACCAGAAGCTCATCGAAATCGCCCCGAGCCCGCAACTGACCCCGGAACAGCGCGCCTACATCGGCGACCTGTCGGTGCGTGCAGCCAAGGCCGTGGGTTACGAGAACGCCGGTACCGTGGAGTTCCTGCTCGCCGAGGGCGAGGTGTACTTCATGGAAATGAACACCCGGGTGCAGGTGGAACACACCATCACCGAAGAAATCACCGGCATCGACATCGTCCGCGAGCAGATCCGCATTGCGTCCGGCCTGCCGCTCTCGGTGAAACAGGAAGACATCCAGCACCGCGGTTTCGCCCTGCAGTTCCGGATCAACGCCGAAGACCCGAAAAACAATTTCCTGCCAAGCTTCGGCAAGATCACCCGTTACTACGCACCCGGCGGTCCGGGCGTACGTACCGACACGGCGATCTACACCGGCTACACCATTCCACCGTTCTACGATTCCATGTGCCTGAAACTGGTGGTCTGGGCGCTGACCTGGGAAGAAGCGATGGACCGTGGCCTGCGCGCGCTGGACGACATGCGTGTGCAAGGCGTCAAGACCACCGCCGCCTACTACCAGGAAATCCTGCGTAACCCGGAATTCCGTAGCGGCCAGTTCAATACAAGCTTCGTCGAAAGCCACCCTGAACTGACCAACTACTCGATCAAGCGCAAACCCGAAGAGCTGGCCCTGGCCATCGCCGCCGCCATCGCCGCCCACGCAGGCCTGTGAGGAATAGAACAATGTCCAAGAAGATTCATGTAACCGACACCATCCTGCGCGACGCCCACCAATCGCTGCTCGCGACCCGCATGCGCACCGAAGACATGCTGCCGATCTGCGACAAGCTCGACAAGGTTGGCTACTGGTCGCTGGAATGCTGGGGCGGCGCGACGTTTGACGCCTGCGTACGTTTCCTCAAGGAAGATCCGTGGGAGCGTTTGCGCCAGCTGCGCGCCGCGTTGCCTAACACCCGCCTGCAAATGCTCTTGCGTGGCCAGAACCTGCTGGGTTATCGCCACTACAGCGACGACGTGGTCAGGGCCTTCGTCGCCAAGGCAGCGGTCAACGGCATCGACGTGTTCCGCATCTTCGACGCCATGAATGACGTGCGTAACCTGCGCGTGGCCATCGAAGCGGTGAAAGCCGCCGGCAAGCACGCCCAGGGCACCATCGCCTACACCACCAGCCCGGTGCACACCATTGACGCGTTCGTGGCGCAAGCCAAGCAAATGGAAGCCATGGGTTGCGACTCGGTGGCGATCAAGGACATGGCCGGCCTGCTGACCCCGTACGCCACCGGCGAACTGGTTCGGGCATTGAAAGCCGAACAGTCGCTGCCCGTGTTCATTCACTCCCATGACACCGCCGGCCTGGCGACCATGTGCCAGCTCAAGGCCATCGAAAACGGCGCCGACCACATCGACACCGCGATCTCCAGTTTCGCCTCGGGCACCAGCCACCCGGGCACCGAGTCGATGGTTGCTGCGCTCAAGGGCACCGAGTTCGACACCGGCCTGAACCTGGAGCTGCTGCAGGAAATCGGCCTGTACTTCTACGCCGTGCGCAAGAAGTACCACCAGTTCGAAAGCGAATTCACCGCCGTCGATACCCGCGTTCAAGTCAACCAGGTACCGGGCGGGATGATTTCCAACCTGGCCAACCAGTTGAAAGAGCAGGGCGCCCTCAACCGCATGGGCGAAGTGCTGGCAGAGATCCCGCGGGTTCGTGAAGACCTCGGCTTCCCGCCACTGGTGACCCCGACTTCGCAGATCGTCGGCACCCAGGCGTTTTTCAACGTGCTGGCCGGCGAGCGCTACAAGACCATCACCAACGAAGTGAAGCTGTACCTGCAAGGCGGCTACGGCAAGGCGCCGGCCCCGGTGAACGAGCAACTGCGTCGCCAGGCCATTGGCAGCGAAGAAGTGATCGACGTTCGCCCAGCCGACCTGCTCAAGCCGGAAATGGCCAAGCTGCGCGCCGACATAGGTGCCCTGGCCAAGTCTGAAGAAGACGTGCTGACCTACGCCATGTTCCCGGACATCGGGCGCAAGTTCCTCGAAGAGCGTGCAGCAGGCACCCTGACCCCTGAAGTGCTGCTGCCGATTCCTGAAGCCGGTGGCGTCGCCTCGGCCGGCGGTGAAGGCGTGCCGACCGAGTTCGTCATCGACGTCCACGGCGAAACCTACCGCGTCGACATCACCGGTGTTGGCGTCAAGGCCGAAGGCAAGCGCCACTTCTACCTGTCTATCGATGGCATGCCGGAAGAAGTGGTGTTCGAACCGCTCAATGAGTTCGTCAGCGGCGGCAGCAGCAAACGCAAGCAGGCGTCGGCCCCGGGCCACGTCAGCACCACCATGCCAGGCAACATCGTCGATGTGCTGGTCAAGGAGGGCGACACCGTCAAGGCGGGCCAGGCTGTGCTGATCACCGAAGCGATGAAGATGGAAACCGAAGTCCAGGCCGCCATCGCCGGCAAAGTCACCGCCATCCACGTGGCCAAGGGCGACCGGGTGAACCCGGGCGAGATCCTGATCGAGATCGAAGGCTGAGTTAACAGCCGCGATACAACGCTTTAAACCTCGGGGGGGCATGTGCTCCCCTTTTTTTTTGCCTGGAATTTGACGACTGATCTCTTCGACACCTCCCTTGCCATGCTTTTTCACCAAGCGCACGGCACTCGCGCGCGCCGCAGTGGCCTAAGCATCAGGGCACAACGTTGCGTGCCGGTAGACTGACATGGGTCGGACATGAACGAAGAGACGCTGAAAGATAAATCGCTGGCGGTTTTGCTGGTGTTGGTGAGCATTGCGTTCATCTGGATCCTGCTGCCGTTCTACGGTGCGGTGTTCTGGGCGGTGATCCTGGGGATTGTCTTTGCGCCGATGCAGCGCCGGTTGCAACTGAAGTTCGGCTGGCAGCGCAACCTGACGTCGCTGTGCACCTTGAGCATCTGTCTGGTGATCGCGATTCTGCCGGTGATCATCATCAGCATGCTGCTGGTTCAGGAAGGCGCGGCGCTGTACAAGAGCGTCGAGAGCGGTGAGCTGGACATTGCCGGCTATGTGTCGCAGTTCAAGCACAACCTGCCACCGTATTTCCAGCATTTGCTTGATCGGTTCGGCGTGGGTGAGTTGAACGGGCTGCGGGAGAAAATCGTCAAGAGCGCGATGGCCGGTGGCGAGGTGACGAATCAGGTGTTCAGTCTTGGCCAGGGCACGTTCCAGTTCATTGTCAGCTTTTTCATCATGCTCTACCTGCTGTTCTTCTTCCTGCGCGACGGGGCCGAACTCGCGCGCAAGGTGCGCATGGCCGTGCCGTTGCAGGAACACCAGAAGCGCCGTCTGCAGCTCAAGTTCAATCGCGTGGTGCGGGCCACGGTGAAGGGCAACCTGCTGGTGGCAATCACCCAGGGCGCATTGGGCGGTTTGATCTTCTGGTTCCTGGACATTCCCAGCGCACTGGTCTGGGCGGTGTTGATGGCGTTTCTGTCGTTGTTGCCGGCGATCGGGGCAGGGATTGTCTGGGCTCCCGTGGCGGCGTTTTTCCTGCTGACCGGCGAGGTCTGGCAGGGCGTGGTGCTGGGATTGTTCGGGGTGTTCGTGATTGGCCTGGTGGATAACGTGCTGCGACCGATCCTGGTGGGCAAGGACACGAAGATGCCGGACTACATGATCCTGATCTCGACCCTCGGTGGCCTGGCGCTGTTCGGTCTCAACGGATTTGTCATCGGCCCGTTGATCGCGGCCCTGTTCATGTCGAGCTGGGCCATTTTCATCGAGACCAAACCGCGGGTCCAGCTGCCTTAGGCACTGAGCTTGCCTGCCTGTCCCGTGCCGATTCGCTGGGACAACGCCTGGGCGTCGGGCAGCGAGGTGAGCGGGCCGCTGATCTGTTCGCCGTCCTGGACCAGGTACCAGCAGGCGAGCAAGCCAAGCGCTCTGAGCGGTGCGGGAACGGCGCTGCCGATAACGGACATGATCTGAACCTGAGACATCATAAGGACCTCCACTAATCTGTGAAGTCACCTTACGGTCCGGGCGTCTCGAGGAACAATCAACGCTTTCAATAGTGGTCATTGATGCCAGTGAGGTCTGCCAGGCGGCTGGCGCTCAGTCGACCACCTGATCGAGCATATGCACCACTTCCTGCTCGTTGAGCAGGCCTTTGCGCACCAGGTTCTGGGTCAGCAGCGAAAGGAATTTGGCGCTGCGATGGCCTTCCAGGTGCTTGAGTTCGGTCAGGGCGTTGTAGACCTTGCTGGAGGTACACAGACCATTGATGCGGTGCGGGTTTTGTGTGGGCATGAGCTCGTCCTTGTTGTTATCGGCCGTACAGGTACGAACCCATCTTGCCAACATCAACGGTCGAGACTGTCCCGATAGCGACACCGACAGGATTTTTCCAGACCTGTGACGACGAACGGTAAATTACGAGCGCGAGTTCGCTGCGGGCGGCGTTGCGACGACGCTTTGGTGAACACTGGAGCGCGTGTCATCGTTCACGTCCATCGTCGGAACGCCGCCCGGAGCAAGCTCGCTCCTACAGGTACAGGGAACCCGCGGTTACCAGCGGCCGTAACCGTGGGGAGGGCCGTAATAGCCACGAGGCGGGCCGTAGTAGCCACGCGGTGGACCGTAGTAGACCGGCGCCGGGCGATAGTAGATGGGTTGCCCCACATATACCGGTGCGGGCTGGTAATAGACCGGTGGAGGAGGCGCCATGTACACCGGTTGCGGTTGAGCGTAAACCGGCTGCGCGTAGACCGGTTGCGGCGCTACATACACAGGCCGGTTGCTGTTGATGATTGCCGAGCCAACGATGGCCGAGCCGACGATCGCGCCAAACACCGCCGGTCCTTCCCAGCCACCACCGCCGCCATGCGCCTCTGCTTGCCCTGCGACAGCCAGGGCGCCGATCAGCAAGGCCACTGTGGGGATTCTACGAATCATGATGATTCCTCGGTTCTTCGACCCGGCGCTTGCGTCTGCCATAGACTCAAGGAATGTCGCGGGGATACTTCTAAGACAGCTTTTTTTTTAAAATCAGCACAGCTGCCAGGTAAATTTTGTGTAAGGTCTGTGTCGGCGAACTTACGCTCGCGCGGCGTCGATCAAGGCGTGCGACCATGATTGAACAGAACCCGATGGACTGGCTAATCCCGTCCATCCGAAAGTGCAATGCAAGGAGATTCTCATGCAGATGAACCCCAACAGAGACACCCAGCTGTGCATGTCCCTCTCCGGACGGCCCGGGAACTTTGGCCTGCGATTTCACAATCATCTGTATGAGCAACTGGGGCTTAATTTCTACTACAAGGCGTTCTCCAGCCAGGACCTGCCGGGCGCCGTCGGTGGCATCCGCGCCCTGGGTATTCGTGGTTGCGGCGTATCGATGCCGTTCAAGGAAGCCTGCATTGCCCTGGTCGACGAACTGGACCCTTCTGCTGCGGCCATCCAGTCGATCAATACCATCGTCAATACCGACGGCCATCTCAAGGCCTTCAACACCGACTACATCGCCATAGCCCAGTTGCTGGAGACCCACCAGGTGCCCAAGGACACCTCATTTGCCCTGCTGGGCAGTGGTGGCATGGCCAAGGCGGTGGCCAGCGCCTTGCGCGATGGCGGTTACCACAATGGCCTGATCGTGGCCCGTAACGAGCGTGCCGGCCAGGCATTGGCCAAGTCACTGAACTACCCCTGGCAAGCCGAGCTGGGTGACCGGCGCCCGCAAATGCTCATCAACGTAACGCCCATAGGCATGACCGGCCCGCAAGCCGATCAGCTGGCGTTCGATGGCCAAGCCATTGCTGCTGCGGATATCGTCTTCGATGTTGTCGCGGTTCCTGCGGAAACCCCGCTGATCCTGCGCGCGCGTGCCGAAGGCAAACATGTCATCACCGGGCTCGAAGTGATTGCGATCCAGGCACTGGAGCAGTTTGTGCTCTATACCGGCGTGCGCCCGACCGATGAGCAGTTTGAAAAGGCCGTGGAGTTTGCTCGCAGCAGCCTTGCCTATTGATTCAAGCTTTTACTCAAGGCGTGCCAAACGCTCTTCCAACGCGGCGATTCGCGCTTCGAGCTCTTCGATTCGCTCAACCGACATGGCGCCGCCAGCACCGCGCTCCGGCGCATTTTGCCGTGCCGCGAGGATCGCTTCGATATCCGCCGGATCACCCAGCGCGTGGGTATAACGATCTTCACGCTGGCCGGCCTGACGCGGAATCAGCACGGCCAGGCCGCGGGCAATCAGGCGTTCGAGCTGATGCACGACCTGCTCGGCATCCTCGAAATCATGCATGCGCCCGCTGCGGGTCAGCAGTTCGTTGACCGTCTGCGGCCCCCTTAAAAACAACAGCCCGGTCAGGATCACCTGTGCGGGCACCAGTTCCAGTGCCTTGTCGACCTTGTGCTCCCAGCGATCGGCACGGCTGCCCATCACCAGTCGAGTGAAGCCGCGCCCTTCGAGGGCGCGCAGGCTCTGGCCGACCTGGCCCTGGGTGAGGTTCATCACCGGCTCGCGGCTGGTTTTCTGGTTGCAGGCGATCACCAGGGCATTGAGGGTCAGGGGATAGGTTTCCGGACTGGTGGCCTGTTTTTCGATCAGGGAGCCCAGAATGCGGATTTCCGTAGTGTTGAGCCGCGGCTCGTCGAAAGTCGTCTCTTGCTCAGTGCTCATGGTTCTGCATCCTTAGCCGATTCATGTTTTTCACTTGCGTAGGCGCACTTTGACATCGCCCGTTCGGACTAGGCAAGGCTAACGATTCTGTCGCGTCCGGGCGGCGCCAAACTTCATGCTCAAAGGGGTGTTGCGCCACGCGCGCCCCGCCAAACGAGCAGAAGGCGCCGCGATGGAGTTTGCATTCAGCGACGAACAGGAAATGATCCGCGAGTCGGCCGAGGGTTTCCTCGCCGATGTATCGGATTCCGCCGCCGTGCGCGCGGCGATGGTCAGCGACCGGGGTTTCGACGAAGCCCTCTGGCAGCGGTTATGCCAGGAAATGTGCTGGCCGGCGATTCATATTCCAGAGGCCTATGGCGGCCTCGGCCTCGGTTATGTCGAATTGGCAATTCTGCTGGAGCAGATGGGCCGGCGCTTGCTGTGCTCGCCGTTTTTCGCCACCGCCTGCCTGGCCACGCCGGCGCTGTTGCTGGCCGCCAATGATGAGCAGAAGCAGCGCTGGTTGCCGTCGATCGCCGACGGCAGCGTGACCGGGACCCTGGCGTTCAGCAGTGCCAACGGCTGGTCGGCCAACGATGTCCAGGCAACGGTGGTGGCCGAAGGCGAAGGGTTTGTCCTCGACGGCACCCTCAAGCATGTACTCGATGGACACGGCGCCGACCTGTTGATCATTGCCGCACGTCAGCCCGGAACCGCTGGCGAAACGGGCATCAGCCTGTTTGCCGTCAACGCCGTACGTGCGGGCATCGAACGGCAGTTGCTGCCCACCATGGACCAGACCCGGCGTCAGGCGCGGATTGAGCTCAAGGGCTTGTACCTCGAAGCGGATGAGCTGCTGGGCGAATTGGGTTATGGCTGGCCGCACCTGGAACGCGTCCTGCAACTTGCCTGCATCGGCCTGGCTGCCGAGCAGACCGGCGGCGCGCAGCAGGTGCTCGACCTCAGTTTGGCCTATATGCAGGAACGCCAGCAGTTCGGTCGCCCCATCGCCAGTTTCCAGGCCCTCAAGCACCGCGCCGCCGACATGATGCTGCAAGTCGAATGCGCGCGGTCCGCCAGCTATTACGCGGCGTGCGTGGCCCAGGAAGTCCTGGATCCGCAGGGTGATCCGCAGGTCGCGTCCGAACTGCCACTGGCGGCTGCGTTGGCCAAGGCCCAATGCTCGGAAACCTTTTTCCACTGCGCATCCGAATCGATCCAGTTGCATGGCGGCGTCGGTTTCACCTGGGAATACGACCCGCACCTCTACTTCAAGCGGGCCCGCGCCAGCGAGAGCTTTCTCGGGCTACCGGCCTGGCATCGCGAGCGCATTGCTTCGGTGATTCTGGGAGAGCAGCCATGAAAATCTATTTCAGCGAGCAGGACGAGCTCTTTCGCCAGGAAGTAGCCGATTGGATGAGCAACAACCTCTGCGGCGAATTCGAGCCCCTGCGTTTTCGCGGTGGACCCGGCGATGAGCACATGTTTCCCGAAGAGCGCAAAGCCTGGGAACGCAAACTCGCCGAAGGCGGCTGGACCTGTGTCGGCTGGGCGCCCGAGCATGGCGGGCGTGGGTTGTCGATCACCCGTCAAGTGATCTTCCATGAAGAATACGCCCGCGCCGGCGGCCCGGGACGCATGGGCCATATTGGCGAAGGCCTGGCCGGACCGACCATCGCCGCTTTCGGTACGGCCGAACAGCAACGGCGTTTTCTGCCGGGGATCGTCAGCGGTACCGAGTTCTGGTGCCAAGGCTATTCAGAGCCGGGCGCCGGTTCCGACCTGGCCAACGTCAAGACCCGCGCGACGCTGGATGAGGCGACGGGGCAATGGGTGATCAACGGGCAGAAAGTCTGGACCTCCCTGGCCCATGAGTCGGACTGGTGCTTTGTCATCGCCCGCACCGAACCGGGCAGCGTTGGCCATCGCGGTTTGTCCTTCCTGCTGGTGCCGATGGCCCAGGCGGCAATCACTGTGCGCCCCATCGAGCAACTGACCGGCACCTCGGAGTTCAACGAAGTGTTCTTCGACGACGCCCGTACCGCCGCCGCCAACATCATCGGCGCGCCAGGCGATGGCTGGAAAATCGCCATGGCGTTGCTCGGTTTCGAACGCGGTGTCTCGACCCTCGGCCAGCAGATGCAGTTCCAGAACGAACTCAACGAGATCATCGCCATCGCCAAGGCCAATGGCGCTTCTCGCGATCCAATCCTGCGCCAGCGTCTGGCCGAAGCCTGGAGCGGGCTGCGGATCATGCGCTACAACTCGCTGCGCATGCTCTCGGGTAGCCAGGACGGTTCGCTGCGCAAGGAGGCGACCATCTACAAACTGTTCTGGTCGACTTGGCACGCCAGCCTCGGAAAGTTGGCGATGGACGTGCTCGGCGCCGAGGCGGAATTGCTCGAAGCCGCGCCTTATCAACTGACCCGCCTGCAGTCACTGTACCTGTTCAGCCGCGCCGACACCCTGTACGGCGGCAGCAACGAAATCCAGCGCAACATCATCGCCGAGCGTGCCTTGGGCATGCCCAAAGAGCCGCGTCCAGGCAAATGAAAAAGAGCCGTTCCGGGAGGGCGGCGCGCGGCTATAATCGGCCCACGTTTCCCTCCTGTCACCACAAGAGACCTGTCATGACCATTTCCCTGTACGACGCTTCCGTCCCTGTTTTCAAACAAATGCTCAACGCCCTGAGCGATGTGCTGAACAAGGCCGAAGCCCACGCTACCGCCAAGAACATCGACCCGAACGCCTTCCTGCAAGCCCGTCTGTACCCGGACATGTTCCCGCTGGTGCGTCAGGTGCAGATCGCCGTTGATTTCGCCAAGGGTGTTACTTCGCGTCTGGCCGAAGTTGAAGTGCCGAAGTACGAAGACACCGAAACCACCTTCGCCGAGCTGCAAGGGCTGATCGCCAAGGTCCTGGCCTACATCGGCGAGTTCTCGCCTGAGCAGATCAATGGTAAGGAAGGCATCGAGATCGTCACCCGTCCAGGCACGCCGAAAGAGAAGCGCTTCTCCGGCCAGGCTTACCTGCTGACCTACGGCCTGCCGCAGTTCTTCTTCCACGTCACCACCACCTACGCGCTGCTGCGTCATAACGGAGTGGAAGTGGGCAAGCGCGACTACATGGGCGCGTTCTAAACCGTCCAGGTACAAAAAAGCCCGCCCAGGTTTGCGCCTTGGCGGGCTTTTTTTGCGTTCTGCTTTCTGTAGGAGCCCGGCTTGCCGGCGAAGGCGATCTGAAGTACGCCTTCGCCGGCAAGCCGGGCTCCTACAGGGGGGATGTGTCAGGCCAGACGTTCTGCTTTCGCCTCTTCACCCAGGCAAGCCGCCGCGGTGAACAGCACATCAGTGGACGAATTCAGCGCGGTTTCCGCCGAGTCCTGCAACACGCCGATGATGAAACCGACCGCCACCACCTGCATGGCGATTTCGCTCGGGATGCCAAACAGGCTGCACGCCAGCGGGATCAGCAGCAACGAACCACCCGCCACGCCCGACGCGCCACAGGCGCAGATGGCCGCCACCACGCTCAGCAGAATGGCGGTCGGGATGTCCACGGCGATGCCCAGGGTGTGCACGGCCGCCAGGGTCAGCACGGTGATGGTGATCGCCGCACCGGCCATATTGATGGTGGCGCCCAGCGGGATCGACACCGAGTAGGTGTCTTCGTGCAGGCCCAGGCGCTTGCTCAACTCCAGGTTGACCGGAATGTTCGCCGCCGAGCTGCGGGTGAAGAACGCGGTGATGCCGCTTTCGCGCAGGCAGGTCAGCACCAGTGGATACGGATTACTGCGCAGTTTCCAGAACACGATGAGCGGGTTCATCACCAGCGCCACGAACAGCATGCAGCCCAGAAGCACGGCCAGCAGATGCGCGTAGCCGATCAAGGCGCCGAAACCGGAGGTGGCCAGGGTCGAGGCCACCAGGCCGAAGATCCCCAGCGGGGCGAAGCTGATCACCAGGCGCACGATCACGGTCACGCCATTGGACAGGTCGCCCAGCACTTCGCGGGTGGTGTTGCCGGCATGGCGAATGGCAATGCCCATGCCGATGGCCCACGCCAGGATGCCGATGAAGTTGGCGTTCATCAGGGCGCTGACCGGATTGTCGACCACGCTCAGCAGCAGGCTTTGCAACACTTCACCGATGCCGCCCGGTGCGGTCACCGCAACGTCGTGGGTCGACAGCACCAGGCTGGAAGGGAACATCATGCTGGCAACCACCGCGACCACGGCGGCGGCGAAAGTCCCCAGCAGGTACAGGAACAGAATCGGCCGGATGTGGGTTTCCTGGCCGTGCTTGTGGTTGGCGATCGACGCCATGACCAGCACGAACACCAGGATCGGCGCGACCGCTTTCAGCGCGCTGACGAACACTTTGCCGATAAATGCGGTGGACTTCGCCGTTTCAGGCGCGAACAGGGCCAGGGCAATACCGGCGACCAGGCCGATCACGATTTGCGTGACCAGGCTCAGGCGTTTCAGGCGTTGCAATAGAGAAGGGGATGAAGCGGTCATAAAACGGCATCTCGTATTTTTTTATAAGTGCAAGGTTTCGCCGCTGCTGCGGGGCAGACCACAGGCAGGAAACCGAAGAAGGTCGCGCCATCGACGTCATGAAAGATCGATGAACACAGGGTGTTACGTTTTGCAGGGCGCGGACTTTATCACAGCGTAGGCACGATCCTTCAGACCTGTGACGAACTGCCGCTCGGCTACGCAACGCAATTTGCAGGTTCGTGCAACCGCATCCGTTATCACTCTGTTAACATTCGCCATCCTCATTTCATCTCTGCCAGTGGGCCTTCGGGCTATCGCTGGTGTCGTCGTTTTTTCTGGAGTTGTGCATGCTGTTGCCCATTCTTCTGTTGTCTGCCGCCGGTTTCACGGTGCTGACCACGGAATTTGTCATCGTCGGCTTGTTGCCGGCCATCGCCCGGGACCTGGACGTCAGCATCCCGCAAGCCGGCCTGCTGGTCACCCTGTTCGCCTTCACCGTCGCCGCCTTCGGGCCGTTCCTCACGGCGTATTTCGCCCGCTTCGAGCGGCGCAAGCTGTTCATCTCGGTGCTGATCCTGTTCGGCCTGGCCAACACCCTGGCGGCGCTGGCGCCGAACATCTGGGTGATGGCGTTTGCCCGGCTGGTCCCGGCGCTGGGGTTGCCGGTGTTCTGGGCCCTGGCCAGCGAGACTGCGGTGGACATCGTCGGGCCGGAATACGCCGGCCGCGCCATCGCCAAGATCGGCTTCGGCATTGTCTGCGCCACGGTGTTCGGCATTCCCGTGGGCACCTTGATTTCCGACGCGTTCGGCTGGCGCAGTGCGTTCGCCATCCTGGCGGTCATCGCGTTTGCCAAGGCGCTGCTGCTGTTTATCTACCTGCCGAAAACCAACCTGCACCAGCATCAGGTGAGCTTCCTTTCGCAGTTCAAGATCCTGCGCAGCCCGCTGATGCTGGGGCATGTGTTGCTGTCGGTGGTGGTATTCAGCGGCATGTTCACGGCCTACACCTACCTGGCCGACATCCTCGAGCGCCTGGCCGGGTTCAACGGCACTGTGGTCGGCTGGTGCCTGATGGGCTTCGGCGCGGTGGGGTTGATCGGCAACTCGCTGGGCGGGCGTGCGGTGGATCGTCACCCGCTGATGGCGTCGATGATGTTCTGTGCGTTGATGATTGCCGGCCTGGTGGCCCTGGTGCCGAACATTCATTCGCCCCTCGGTCTGGCGGCGGCGATGGGCATCTGGGGCGTGACTCAGGCGGCGATGTTCCTGGTCAGTCACGTGCGCTTGATGAAAGCCGCGCCGGAAGCGCCAGCCTTCGCCGCTTCGCTGAACATTGCCGGCGCCAACCTGGGCATTGGCCTGGGCGCGATGATCGGCGGCTCGGTGATTGACCGCGTAGGGCTGCAGGGTCTTGGCTTCGCGGCGGCCGCGCTTATCCTCGCCTCGGTCCTGCTGGCGATTGCGCTGATGACGTTCAAACCCCGCGAAGTTTGCGCCTGAGGCGTCACAGTTCGGTAAACAACTCGCGTCGGGCACCTTCGGTAATGGCGACAATGCCAGGGTGCTTGACCTTGCGCTCCACCGAAATGGCGTAGAACGACTCGCTGACTGCGTCGGTCTGGCCAATCACCTGCACGCCGTATTGGCGTTTCACTTCGTCGGCAATCACGCTCGGGCCGATGAAAATACCGCTGCCGGACTGGCCGAAAGCCTGCATCAAGGCACTGTCGTCGAACTCGCCGACGATCTGCGGCTGGATCTGCTGCTCGGCGAACCAGCGTTGCAAGCGGCTGCGCACCACGGTTTCCGGCCCGGGAATCAGCAGGGGCGCGCCATGCAGGCCGCGGGGAAAATCCTGACCGTAACGCGCGGCCAATTCGGCGGTGGCAAAAAAACTTATCCCGCATTCGCCAAGTTTCTGGCTATAGCCCTTGATGTCCAGGTGCGATGGCATCGGGCTGTCGGATATCACCAGGTCGAGGCGCTGGATGGCCAGGTCGGCCAGCAGCCGCTCAAGCTTGTCTTCGCGGCAGGTGATGCGCAGCGGCTCATTCAATTCCATGGTCGGCGCGATCAGGCGGTAGACGATGGACTTGGGCACCACGTCGGCCACGCCCACGCGAAACAGGATCTGCTGCTCGTTGGGCTGCGCCCGCAACATCAATTCCAGTTCGCCCCCCAGCTGAAACATCTGCTCGGCGTAGGTCAGGGTCTGTCGCCCGGCCTCCGTCAGCTCAAGCTGCCGACCAACCCGACGGAACAGCTCAATGCCATAGGTCTGTTCGAGCAGCGATATCTGCCCGCTGATGGTTTGTGGCGTCAGGTTCAGTTGCTCGCAGGCGCGCACGATGCTGCCTGTCTTGGCGACCACCCAGAAGTAATGCAATTGCCGATAGTTGAGCATGGGAATCAACGGTTCGTAAAAACCGAAGTATAACCGCTAAAAATACGAATTTTCCTGAAGTATTCATTTCCCTAGAATCCCTCGCTATCAACGGGCCTTCGTTTCGGCCGCGTTCGTTATATCGAGGAAAATCATATGAAACTAAAAGCGACGGCGCTGCTGATCACGTCTTTACTGGTTCTGGCCGGTTGCGACCAGGCGGAAAAAAGTGCCCAGCAGTTGATGGGTGCGGCTGCCGAAAGCGCGAAGCAGGCGATCGACGATACGCACAAAGCCGCCGAGCAAGCGCTCAGCGAAGCCACCGGCGGGCTGATCAGCAAAAAAGAATCATCGGAAAAAGAAGCGGAAAAATCCGAATCTTCCTCCCAGGAAATCTAAACCGTCTTACAACGAGTCAGGACTGACCCATGGAATACCTTTTACAGCTAGCCGCCAGCCCCACCGCCTGGGTCGCCCTGGCCACCCTGGTGGTGATGGAAATCGTGCTCGGCATCGATAACCTGATCTTCATTTCGATCCTGACCAACAAACTGCCCGAGCAGCATCGGCAGAAGGCGCGGCGCATCGGTATCGGCATGGCGCTGATCCTGCGCCTGGGCTTGCTCAGCACCATCGCGTTCATCGTTCAGTTGACTTCGCCGGTGATCGAGATTCTCGGCCATGCGTTTTCCTGGAAGGACATGATCCTGATCGCCGGCGGCCTGTTCCTGTTGTGGAAAGCCACCACCGAGATCCATCACAGCATGGACCCGGCGCCGGAAGATCCGAAGTCGGCTACTTCGACCGTAACCCTGGGCTTTGCCGCGGCGATCGGCCAGATCCTGATGCTGGACATGGTGTTCTCCATCGACAGCATCATCACCGCTGTCGGCATGACCGAGCACTTGCCGATCATGATCATTGCCGTGGTGGTGTCGGTGCTGGTGATGTTGCTGGCGGCGGATCCCCTGGCCAAGTTCATCAATGACAACCCGACGGTCGTGATGTTGGCCCTGGGCTTCCTGATCATGATCGGCATGACGCTGATCGCCGAAGGTTTTGGCGCCCATGTACCGAAGGGCTACGTGTATGCCGCGATGGCGTTCTCGGCTGCGATCGAGGTGTTGAACATGATGTCCCGGCGGGCAAGGCAGAAGCGGGTTGCTTCTGAAGCCTGACCCTCGCTGAAACGAAACGGCCGCCTGGAAACCAGGCGGCCGTTTTTTTATGGGTGACCGAAGATTGTGATTCAGTGGACGGTGGCGTGCTGCGCGGCGCCTTTATCGGTTTCCGTCAGCGGTACTGGCGGAGCAGGGTGATGGTGCCGGCGGGTAATGCGCAGGACGCCCCACAACATGGCGGCGGCCACCGCCAGCCAGCCGGAAATCAGCATTACGATTGTCATTGCCAGGCTCATCCAGGCCTCCTCTTTGCCCTGCAGCGGGCACACTCACTATCCAAGTGACAGTCTAGTCGCTGGCGTGTTTCAGGCTATTGACCAAAGGTCGCCTATCACCAACCAGTTTGCTCTATCGAATGCAAACAACTGCGGGTTAAGGCTATACCGCTGCGGTGCGGCATCCTATGATCGACGGCCAAGCCGGGAATGCGATTGCCAGGCAACTGATCAAGAGAGTGATGATGGTGCGAGTGATTTCTCGAATGCTATCGGCGGCGCTGATTGTCGGGTGCGTTGCCAGTCTGGGGGGATGCGCGGGAAGCGTTGCGCCGCAGATCCAGCGCCTGCCGGAGCGGGTCGAACTCAGCGGGCGGTTCTACAAGGGGGTGGCGAACCAAAGCGGGCCGCAGGTTTTGGCGAGCATGCTGTCGCAGCAGGGCATCGTGATTACCCCGGGGCTCCTCGATAAACCGCTGCGCTTGCCGGGCGCCGAAGCCCAGTTGCAACAGAACATGCAGAACCTCGCCCGCGAATACGGGATGGTGGTTTATCCCCTCGACAGCAACCTGCCGGCCTTGCTGACCCAGGTCGCGGCCGGGTACCCGGTGATGGTGCGCTTCACTGAAGGCTCGGCGCTGTGGGCCGAGCCGCGTTACGCGATTTTGACCGGCTACAACCGGCAGAAGCAGACCGTCTTGCTGCGCGCAGGCATGGATCCGCGGTTGATGATGAGCTTCGGTTCGTTCGAATCGGCGTTCAAGGATGCCGGTGGATGGGCGGTGTTGATCCAGAATCCGACCCAACTGCCTGCCCAGGTCGATCAGCAACGCTGGCTCAAGGCAGCCAGCGATCTCGCCCAGGCAGGCCAGGAACAGGCTGCCGCCAAGGCGAAAAAAGCGCTGGGCGCGCAGTAGGCCCGTTCGTCACCCGCCGGGCACCTGCGCCCATTGCCAGCCTCTTATAGGGAAGGCCCGGATTTTCCCGGGCCCTCAGGAGGCGCCATGGCCCATTCCAATACCCCCGACGGTCCTCACTCGTCCGAGCATTCGTCCGGCGATGAGTTGGACTTCGATCCCGACTCCCCGGACCTCGCTGACCCGGCGGTCGATCCCATCGGGCCGGCCAAGGCACCGAGGGACGTAAAGCCGGATGACAATTCCAAGGCGCCGGCCAAACCCTACGATCCACTCGGTGACCTGAAACCCTGATTGCCTCCTGGAGGTGCGTATGTCTACCGATTCGAGTTTCAACGACAAGCGTCCGGAAACCGTACCGACCACTCCGGAGCAGGACATCGACCCGGTGATGGATCCGGAGAGTCCGATGCGCGATCCGCTGGCGCGGCCAACGGTGGTGCCCACCGAACATCCGCAGGGATGGCACGACCCAAGCAAGGGTGATGGCATTCCGGATGACGACCAGATGCCACTGCCCAACGATTAATCGCTGACGAAAAAAACCCCGATAGATCGGGGCTTTTGTCTGCTGTAGCGGCCGGCTTACTTCGAAGCTTCGACCACGCCACTCTGGCGCTGCTTGAGGTTCTTGTCCGATTTGTACTGTAATGCGGCGGAAGCCACGGCAGCGCTCTTGCCGGTTTCAACCCAATTGCGGATGCGCGCGGCATCGGCAAAGTGCGTGTATTTGCCATAAGCGTCGAGCAGCACCAGGGCAACCGGACGGTTGCTCATCCGGGTCACCAGCACCAGGCAGTGGCCTGCTGCGTTGGTGAAACCGGTCTTGGTCAGCTGGATGTCCCAGTCCGGCTTGCGCACCAGATGGTCGGTATTGCGGAAACCCAGGCTATAGACGGGTTTACGAAAGGTGACGGTTTTTTCCTTGGTGGTGCTCAGCTCGGTCAGCAACGGGTATTTGTGCGCGGCGATCAACAGTTTGCTCAGGTCGCGCGCGGTCGATACGTTGCGCGCGGAGAGACCGGTCGGCTCGACGAAATGGGTGTTGGTCATGCCCAGGGCCCGGGCCTTGGCGTTCATCGCGGCAATGAACGCGGCATAGCCGCCTGGATAGTGATGGGCCAGGCTGGCGGCGGCCCGGTTTTCCGAGGACATCAGGGCAATCAGCAGCATTTCCCGACGCGGCAGTTCGCTCCTGAGTTTTACCCGGGAGTACACGCCTTTCATTTCCGGCGTGTCGCTGATGTCGATGTTGATGTATTCGTCCATGTTCTGCCGGGCTTCAACCACGACCAGGCCGGTCATCAGTTTGCTGACCGAAGCGATGGGGACGACGACGTCCGGGTTGCTGGCATAGATGACTTTGTTGGTCTGCAGGTCCAGCAGCAAGGAGCTGCCGGAAGCGAGCTTGAGTGACTTGGTATCCCGCGGCGCTGCGGTGGTCTCGTCGGCACTGGCGATTGGCGTGAGGAAAGTCCCTGTAACTGCAAAAAATAGGCTCAGGATGGAAAGACGGATTTTCACGCTGGCAGACTCAATAAAGTGTTGATAAGCCGTTTTTGTAACGGGCTATTTCCCGAAAAGCGCGACATTCTGGAGTATGGCTGAATAACTGTCGATGGTTGTTCGAGGGCAGAGTGAAAGACCCTCGAAACGTGAAAAAAACGTCATTTTCCGGCGGATGGTCATCCCGTTCCGCGGGCAAAAAAGAACCCCGCCATGGGCGGGGTTCCTTGTGTCGCTGGTTGCCTCTACCTGCGCCTCAGCTGTGCAGGGCTTCAGCGGCGTACAGGGTGTTTTCCAGCAGGCAGGCGCGGGTCATCGGGCCAACGCCGCCTGGCACCGGAGTGATCCAGCCGGCACGGGGCAGGGCGGTTTCGTAGATCACGTCACCCACCAGCTTGCCGTCTTCCTGGCGGTTGATGCCAACGTCGATCACGATCGCGCCTTCCTTGATCCACTCACCTTTTACCAGGCCCGGCTTGCCGGCGGCGACGACCACCAGGTCGGCACGGCCGACGTGACCGGCCAGGTCCTTGGTGAAGCGGTGGGTGACGGTCACGGTGCAACCGGCCAGCAACAGTTCCATCGCCATCGGGCGTCCGACGATATTGGAAGCGCCGACCACCACCGCGTTCATCCCGTAGAGATCGGCGCCGGTGCTTTCCAGCAGGGTCATGATCCCTTTCGGGGTGCAGGGACGCAGCAGCGGGATGCGCTGGGCCAGGCGGCCGACGTTATAAGGGTGGAAACCATCGACGTCTTTATCCGGGCGAATGCGTTCCAGCAATTTGGAGGCATCCAGGTGTTCCGGCAGAGGAAGCTGAAGCAGGACGCCGTCAATCGCCGGATCGTCATTGAGACGATCGATCAGGTCGGCCAGCGCTTGCTGGGTGGTGTCGGAAGGCAGGTCATAGGCCTGGGACAGGAAGCCGACCTCTTCACAGTCTTTACGCTTGTGCGAGACATAAACCTGAGAGGCAGGATCGCTGCCGACCAGGATCACCGCGAGGCCCGGCGTGCGCAGACCTTGCTGGCGACGCTCGTTGACGCGTTGGGCGATCTGCTGGCGCAGGCTGGCGGCGATCGATTTGCCGTCGATAAGTTGTGCAGTCATTGCGCGTGATTAACCATCGAGAGGGGAAAAAAAGAGAGCGCATTCTCGCATGTCATGCGGTGAGGGCAAAGGCGCTTGGTCTGCAAATTCCGCTAACCCCTTTAATTAAATGAATTTTTTTCAAAAAGGATTTGACGACCTGCGGGGGGCTCTATACTATTCGTCGCACTTGTCGGGCACAGCCTAGCACTGGTTGAGAAGGTTGAGCGGGATTACGGTTCTGCAAGACTGAAAAGCACTTAGTTTGTAGTCCTCCAAGAGTACAGATTAACAAGGCGCCCGTAGCTCAGCTGGATAGAGCATCCGCCTTCTAAGCGGATGGTCGCAGGTTCGAGTCCTGCCGGGTGCGCCATTAGGCAGCTTTGGCACAAGTAACGCGATATGGTGGGCGTAGCTCAGTTGGTAGAGCACGGGATTGTGACTCCCGTTGTCGTGGGTTCGATCCCCATCGTCCACCCCATATTTCGAAGGGCGCCAGATTAACAGTCTGGCGCCTTTGCTTTAAAGGCTTCATTCCGCGGATGTGGTGGAATTGGTAGACACACTGGATTTAGGTTCCAGCGCCGCGAGGCGTAAGAGTTCGAGTCTCTTCATCCGCACCAAACAAGACTTCATCCATGCCGCCTGGCCTGGTTGAGGTTCAACAAAGAAGTGATTTGGCTTCTTTGTTACGCAATATGGTGGGCGTAGCTCAGTTGGTAGAGCACGGGATTGTGACTCCCGTTGTCGTGGGTTCGATCCCCATCGTCCACCCCATATTTCGAAAAGGCGCCAGATTAATAGTCTGGCGCCTTTTTTGTTTCAGCAGATTCAGCGACCGCAGGTACCGGGTCGCAAGGGCAGGGCGTTTCGTCGTTTTTATGTTTCGCGATGATGCCGTGTTGCCCGCCGGCCTTGCTTGCGAGATCGGCTGCCAGGGAGATGATTGGCGACCTCCTCTATATATAGAAAGGTTGGCGCAGAGCCCTGGCGTGATTGGTTGTATTTGCCATCGGGGCGAGGTGCATTCGTGCATTCGCACCTATAAATTGCCTGCTGCGTTTTTACCCGTTTTCAGTAGGGTGACTTCTTGAGTTTGACCCACTAGAATGCATGCCCTTGATTCTGGGGTCGGAAACGGCCGGCTAACGTCTGTGCAACGAGGAATATCCATGCAAGTTTCTGTTGAAAATACTACTGCTCTTGAGCGCCGCATGAGCGTCACCGTGCCGGCTGAGCGCATCGAGAGCCAGGTCAACAAGCGTCTGCAGCAGACCGCCCAAAAGGCCAAGATTGCTGGCTTCCGTCCAGGCAAAGTGCCAATGAGCGAAATCAAGCGCCGTTTCGGTGCTGACGCTCGCCAGGAAGCTGTAGGCGACGTGATCCAGTCTTCCTTCTACGAAGCTGTGGTTGAGCAGAAGCTGAATCCGGCGGGTTCGCCGTCGATCGAACCAAAATCCCTGGAAGCGGGCAAGGACCTGGAATACGTAGCCGTATTCGAAGTGTTCCCTGAGTTCACCGTTGCCGGTTTCGAAGGTATCGCCGTAGAGCGCCTGAGCGCTGACGTGGCTGACGCCGATCTGGACAAGATGCTGGACATCCTGCGCAAGCAGAACACCCGTTTCGAAGTGGCTGATCGCGCCGCTCAAAACGAAGACCAGCTGAACATCGATTTCGTTGGCAAGGTCGACGGTGAAGTGTTCGCTGGCGGTTCCGCCAAGGGCACCCAGTTGGTCCTGGGTTCCGGCCGCATGATCCCTGGCTTCGAAGACGGCCTGGTTGGCGCTAAAGCCGGCGAAGAGCGCGTTCTGAACCTGACCTTCCCTGAGGACTATCAGAACCTGGACCTGGCTGGCAAAACCGCCGAGTTCACCGTGACCGTCAACACCGTTTCCGAGCCAAAACTGCCAGAGCTGAACGAAGAGTTCTTCGCTCAATTCGGCATCAAGGAAACCGGTCTGGAAGGCTTCCGCACCGAAGTTCGCAAGAACATGGAGCGCGAACTGCGCCAGGCGATCAAATCCAAGGTCAAGAATCAGGTCATGGACGGTCTGCTGGCCACCAACCCGATCGAAGTGCCAAAGGCCCTGCTGTCCAACGAAGTCGACCGTCTGCGCGTGCAGGCTGTTCAACAGTTCGGCGGCAACATCAAGCCTGACCAACTGCCGGCCGAGCTGTTCGAAGAGCAAGCCAAGCGCCGTGTTGTCCTGGGCCTGATCGTGGCTGAAGTGGTCAAGCAATTCGACCTGAAGCCTGACGAAGCCCGCGTTCGCGAGATGATCCAGGAAATGGCTTCGGCTTATCAGGAGCCTGAGCAAGTTGTGTCCTGGTACTACAAGAACGACCAGCAACTGAACGAAGTTCGTTCGGTTGTGCTGGAAGAGCAAGTTGTGGATACTGTTCTGCAGAAAGCTAGCGTGACCGACAAATCGGTCTCTTACGAAGAAGCGGTCAAGCCGGTAGAAGCTCCACAAGCCGACTGATCATTTTTGCGCTAAGAAGCACACACATAAGCCAGCTCTCGAGCTGGCTTATGCGTATTCAAGACATAACTATTTGGGAGTGACTGCAGAGCATGTTCCGTAATTCGTATATTCAGCAGAACTCTGATATCCAGGCCGCAGGCGGCCTGGTCCCGATGGTTGTCGAGCAGTCCGCTCGTGGCGAGCGCGCCTACGACATCTACTCGCGTCTTCTCAAGGAGCGAGTGATCTTCCTGGTGGGTCCGGTAGAGGACTACATGGCCAACCTGATCTGTGCGCAACTGCTGTTCCTTGAAGCGGAAAACCCGGACAAGGACATCCATCTCTATATCAACTCCCCGGGCGGTTCGGTGACGGCGGGCATGTCGATCTACGACACCATGCAGTTCATCAAACCCAACGTGTCGACCACCTGTATCGGTCAGGCGTGCAGCATGGGCGCGTTCCTGCTGACGGCCGGTGCCAAAGGCAAGCGTTACTGCCTGCCGAACTCGCGTGTGATGATTCACCAGCCACTGGGCGGTTTCCAGGGCCAGGCATCGGATATCGAAATCCATGCCAAGGAAATCCTCTTCATCCGCGAGCGTCTGAACACGCTGATGGCCAAGCACAGCGGGCGTACTCTGGAAGAAATCGAGCGCGACACCAACCGCGACAACTTCATGAGTGCAGAAGCTGCGAAGGAATACGGCTTGATCGATGAAGTGATCAACCAGCGCCCCGCGTAAAATAAGCAGCTCAAAATAGGGGTGGTCGGCGGGTCCGATCACCAGCGGGCTTGAAAAAGCCCGCAATAGCCTTCATCTTGTGTTGCAAGCCTATCGGATTTGGATCGAACGAATGACTGACACCCGCAACGGCGAGGACAACGGCAAGCTGCTCTATTGCTCCTTCTGTGGCAAAAGCCAGCATGAAGTGCGCAAATTGATTGCCGGCCCCTCGGTCTTTATCTGCGACGAGTGCGTCGACCTGTGCAATGACATCATCCGTGAGGAGGTGCAGGAAGCCCAGGCCGAGAGCAGCGCGCATAAATTGCCTTCGCCTAAAGAAATCAGCGGCATCCTTGATCAGTATGTGATTGGTCAGGAGCGTGCGAAAAAGGTTCTGGCCGTAGCGGTGTACAACCACTACAAGCGTCTTAACCAGCGTGACAAGAAGAGCGACGACGTCGAACTCGGCAAGAGCAACATCTTGCTGATCGGCCCGACAGGCTCGGGTAAAACCCTGCTTGCCGAAACCCTGGCCCGCTTGCTGAACGTTCCGTTCACCATTGCCGACGCAACCACCCTCACCGAGGCGGGTTACGTGGGTGAAGATGTCGAGAACATCATTCAGAAGCTGTTGCAGAAGTGCGATTACGACGTGGAAAAAGCCCAGATGGGCATTGTCTACATCGATGAGATCGACAAGATCTCGCGCAAATCCGACAACCCGTCGATCACCCGGGACGTTTCCGGTGAAGGCGTGCAGCAGGCCCTGCTCAAGTTGATCGAAGGCACGGTCGCTTCCGTTCCACCTCAAGGTGGTCGCAAGCATCCGCAGCAGGAATTCCTTCAGGTCGACACCCGTAACATCCTGTTCATCTGCGGTGGTGCGTTCTCTGGTCTGGAAAAGGTTATTCAAAACCGTTCCACCAAAGGCGGCATCGGTTTCGGTGCAGAAGTGCGCAGCAAGGAAGAAGGCAAGAAAGTCGGTGAATCCCTGCGTGAAGTCGAGCCTGACGATCTGGTCAAGTTCGGTCTGATCCCGGAATTCGTCGGTCGTCTGCCGGTCCTGGCCACGCTGGACGAGCTTGATGAGGCTGCGTTGATGCAGATCCTCACCGAGCCGAAAAACGCACTGACCAAGCAATACGCCAAGTTGTTCGAGATGGAAGGCGTAGACCTGGAATTCCGTGCCGATGCACTGAAATCGGTCGCAAAACGTGCCCTGGAACGCAAGACCGGTGCCCGTGGCCTGCGTTCGATTCTCGAAGGTGTACTGCTCGACACCATGTATGAAATCCCCTCGCAGTCCGAGGTGAGTAAAGTGGTGATCGACGAAAGCGTTATAGAAGGCAAGTCCAAGCCGCTGTATATCTATGAAAACAGTGAGCCTGCTGCCAAGGCCGCGCCAGACGCCTAAGCGTCACGCAGCCGGTACAAAGAAGGGGCCTTCGGGCCCCTTTGCTTTTTGCACTTTTTAACACTGTCTTTGTGCTTGTTTTTTTTCAAGGCAGCCCCCATCTTGGTTTCAAGCTTACATCCATCTGTTTCCGGCCTTATGGCCGCCGTAGAGGCGAAATCATGAAGACAACCATCGAATTGCCTCTCCTGCCATTGCGTGATGTCGTGGTTTATCCGCACATGGTTATCCCGCTGTTCGTGGGGCGCGAGAAATCCATCGAAGCCCTCGAGGCAGCGATGACGGGCGACAAGCAGATCCTTCTGCTGGCCCAGAGAAACCCTGCTGACGACGATCCCGGCGAAGACGCACTTTATCGCGTAGGTACGATTGCGACCGTTCTGCAGCTGCTCAAGCTGCCTGACGGCACGGTCAAGGTTCTGGTCGAAGGCGAGCAGCGTGGCGCCGTGGAGCGCTTCAGCGAAGTGGACGGCCACTGCCGCGCCGAAGTGTCGTTGATCGACGAGGTCGATGCGCCTGAGCGCGAGTCGGAAGTGTTCGTGCGCAGCCTGCTGTCGCAGTTCGAACAATATGTGCAGTTGGGCAAGAAAGTCCCGGCTGAAGTCCTGTCGTCGCTCAACAGCATCGATGAGCCAGGCCGCCTGGTCGACACCATGGCCGCGCACATGGCGCTGAAAATCGAGCAGAAGCAGGAAATTCTCGAAATCATCGATTTGTCGGCCCGTGTCGAGCACGTGCTGGCCTTGCTGGATGCCGAGATCGACCTGCTGCAGGTCGAAAAACGCATCCGCGGTCGTGTCAAAAAGCAAATGGAGCGCAGTCAGCGCGAGTACTACCTGAATGAGCAGATGAAGGCCATTCAGAAAGAGCTCGGTGACAGCGACGAAGGGCATAACGAAGTCGAAGAGCTGAAAAAGCGCATCGATGCCGCCGGCCTGCCGAAAGACGCCCTGGCCAAGGCGACGGCCGAGCTGAACAAGCTCAAGCAGATGTCGCCGATGTCCGCCGAAGCGACTGTGGTGCGTTCCTACATCGACTGGCTGGTCCAGGTGCCGTGGAAGGCCCAGAGTAAAGTGCGCCTTGACCTGGCTCGCGCAGAAGACATTCTCGACGCCGATCACTACGGCCTCGAAGAGGTCAAGGAACGCATTCTCGAATACCTCGCCGTGCAGAAGCGCGTGAAGAAGATTCGTGGTCCGGTGTTGTGCCTGGTAGGTCCTCCCGGGGTGGGTAAAACCTCGCTGGCGGAGTCCATTGCCCACGCCACCAACCGTAAATTCGTGCGCATGGCCCTCGGCGGCGTGCGCGATGAAGCGGAAATTCGTGGTCATCGCCGTACTTACATCGGTTCGATGCCTGGAAGATTGATTCAAAAGATGACAAAGGTGGGTGTGCGCAACCCGCTGTTCCTGCTCGATGAAATCGACAAGATGGGCAGCGACATGCGTGGCGATCCGGCGTCGGCGTTGCTGGAAGTGCTCGATCCGGAGCAGAACCACAACTTCAACGATCACTATCTGGAAGTCGATTACGACCTGTCCGATGTGATGTTCCTGTGCACCTCCAACTCCATGAACATTCCACCGGCGCTGCTGGACCGGATGGAAGTGATTCGTCTGCCGGGCTACACCGAAGACGAGAAGATCAACATCGCCGTCAAGTACCTCTCGCCCAAGCAGATCACGGCCAACGGCCTGAAGAAAGGCGAGCTGGAATTCGACGCCGAAGCGATCCGCGACATCATCCGCTACTACACCCGCGAAGCCGGTGTACGGGGCTTGGAGCGCCAGATTGCCAAGGTCTGCCGCAAGGCGGTCAAAGAGCATGCGCTGGAAAAACGCTTCTCTGTGAAGGTCACTGCGGACGATCTGGAACACTTCCTGGGCGTGCGTAAATTCCGCTACGGCCTGGCAGAGCAGCAGGACCAGATCGGTCAGGTGACCGGCCTGGCGTGGACGCAGGTGGGCGGTGAATTGCTGACCATCGAAGCCGCTGTCGTACCGGGTAAAGGCCAGCTGATCAAGACCGGTTCCCTGGGTGACGTGATGGTCGAATCGATCACCGCAGCCCTGACCGTTGTGCGCAGCCGGGCCAAGAGCCTGGGCATTCCCCTGGACTTCCACGAGAAGCGCGACACGCACATCCACATGCCGGAAGGCGCGACCCCGAAAGACGGCCCTAGCGCCGGCGTGGGCATGTGCACGGCATTGGTCTCGGCACTGACCGGCATCCCGGTACGTGCAGATGTTGCCATGACGGGTGAAATTACCCTGCGTGGCCAGGTATTGGCGATTGGCGGCTTGAAGGAAAAACTGCTGGCCGCGCATCGTGGCGGAATCAAGACCGTGATCATTCCTGAAGAGAATGTTCGCGATTTGAAGGAAATTCCGGACAATATCAAGCAAGATCTTCAGATTAAACCAGTTAAATGGATTGACGAGGTCCTGCAAATTGCGCTGCAATACGCCCCGGAGCCCTTACCGGATGTGGCTCCGGAGATAGTCGCGAAGGATGAGAAACGTGACGCAGATTCTAAGGAAAGAATTAGCACGCATTAGTACGTATTTGCCTGGGGGGCTTCCTTGACAGCTTTTTAGAGCCCTTGTTATAAAGCGGCTCTTAAGTGTCTGTAGGCCATTCAGCACTCGTTTTTGCTTTCACCAAAAAAACTTAGAATCATACTCAAATAGATATAAGGGGACTTAGAGTGAACAAGTCGGAACTGATTGATGCTATCGCTGCATCCGCTGATATCCCGAAAGCTGCTGCTGGCCGTGCGCTGGACGCTGTAATCGAATCCGTCACTGGCGCTCTCAAGGCTGGCGACTCCGTGGTTCTGGTTGGTTTCGGTACCTTCTCCGTAACTGATCGTCCAGCTCGCATCGGTCGTAACCCACAGACCGGTAAGACGCTGGAAATCGCAGCTGCCAAAAAACCAGGTTTCAAAGCCGGTAAAGCACTGAAAGAAGCTGTCAACTAAGTTCCATTCAGGTTTTTGCCTATCCGGGTCGGGGTCAAGCCTGACCTGGCAGCGGAGCGGTAGTCCAGTCGGCAGTTCGCCGGTCCGAGACGCCGAGGCTTGTCAAGACGAGTCATCGGTCCGCTCCGCCAGTTACGAGAAGGCGCATCCTCGGATGCGCCTTTCTTCTATCCGGATTCTACCCACGCTCCACGGTTGCCTAATTTTGAAGTTCAACCGTTTATGGGGGACGCATGCTGCAAAATATCAGGGACAATTCACAAGGCTGGATTGCCAAGACCATTATCGGGGTCATCGTTGCACTGATGGCCTTGACCGGTTTCGACGCCATTTTCCAGGCCACGACGAGCAAGAACGAAGCGGCGAAGGTCAATGGTGAAGAAATCAGCCAGAACGAGCTGAGCCAGGCGGTCGATATGCAACGCCGTCAACTCATGCAACAGCTGGGCAAGGATTTCGACGCCTCTTTGCTCGACGAAAAAATGCTGCGCGAATCGGCCCTCAAAGGCCTGATCGACCGCAAACTGCTGCTGCAAGGCGCAGAAAACTCCAAATTCGCTTTCTCCGAAGCGGCGCTGGACCAGGTCATCCTGCAAACACCTGAATTCCAGGTAGATGGCAAGTTCAGCGCTGAGCGTTTCGACCAGGTGATTCGTCAGCTCGGCTACAGCCGCATGCAGTTCCGCCAGATGCTGGCTCAGGAAATGCTGATCGGGCAACTGCGCGCCGGTGTGGCGGGTAGCGGTTTTGTTACCGATGCCCAGGTCCTGGCCTTCGCCCGTCTGGAAAAACAGACCCGCGATTTCGCTTCCCTGAACATCAAGGTCGACCCGTCGACCGTGAAGCTGACCGACGAAGAGGTCAAGGCCTACTACGACGAGCACGCCAAGGAATTCATGACGCCGGATCAGGTGGTCATCGATTACCTGGAGTTGAAGAAGGCTTCCTTCTTTGATCAGGTCAGCGTCAAGGACGAAGACCTGCAAGCGGCGTATCAGAAGGAAACCGCGAACCTGTCCGAGCAACGCCGGGCTGCGCACATTCTGGTCGAAGTGAACGACAAGACCACCGAAGCGCAGGCCAAGGCCAAGATCGAAGAGATCAAGGCCCGCCTGGACAAGGGTGAGCAGTTCGACGCCCTGGCCAAGGAATTCTCCCAGGACCCGGGTTCGGCGAATAACGGCGGTGACCTGGGCTACGCAGGTCCTGGCGTCTATGACCCGGCGTTCGAGAAAGCCCTGTATGCGTTGGCCCAGGACCAGGTTTCCGAGCCGGTTCGCACCGACTTCGGTTTCCACCTGATCAAGCTTTTGGGCGTGGAAGCGCCTGAAGTGCCGACATTGGCCAGCCTGAAAGACAAGCTGACCCGCGAATTGAAGGCTCAGCAGGTCGAGCAGCGTTTCGTCGAAGCGACCAAGCAACTGGAAGACGCCGCGTTCGAAGCCTCCGATCTGGTCCAGCCTGCGCAGGACTTGAAGCTGACCGTTCATACTTCCGCGCCATTCGGCCGTGAAGGTGGCGAAGGCATTGCGGCCAACCGTGCCGTGATCACCGCAGCGTTCAGCCCGGAAGTACTCGATGAGAGTGCCAACAGCACCGCCATCGAGCTCGACCCCGACACCGTGATCGTGTTGCGTGCCAAGGAGCACCTCAAGCCTGAGCAACTGCCACTGGAAAAGGTGGAAGGTCCGATCCGCATGCAATTGGCCAAGGAGCACGCCATTGCTGCCGCCAAGACCCGTGCTGACGAGCTGATTGCCAGCCTGCGTGATGGCAAGACCCCTCTGGACAAGCCGATCGACGGTCAGAGCTGGAAGGTTACCGAAGCTGCGACCCGCGCTCAGGAAGGCGTTGACCCGGCTGTGCTGCAGGCGCTGTTCCGCATGCCCAAGCCTGCCGCCAAGGACAAACCGACTTTCAGCAGCGTCACCTTGCCTGATGGCAGCCTGATGATCGTGCGTCTGAACGGTGTGAACGAGGCCGCCACGCCGACCGAAGAAGAGAAGGCTCAATACCGTCGCTTCCTCGCTTCGCGCGTTGGCCAGCAAGACTTCGCGGCTTACCGCAAGCAGCTGGAAAGCCAGGCCGAGATCAAGCGTTTCTGATCTCAGTCCGCGTGATATGAAGACCCCGGCCGTTAGGCCGGGGTTTTTTTTAGCCTGTATTGCACGAGGCGGGGTAATTTTCTCCCGACCATCGGGTCAACACCCCTGTAACTGTTTTAAGACACAATCGGTACGCCGCTAAGCATCGATCTGTTGCACAATACGCCCCGAACCGTTTCTCTCAGGATGTTCAATGTTTAAATCAATTCCCATGCGGGTTGTCGGGCTGGCCTTGGTGCTGGCTGCTGCTGCCGGTTGTTCGTCGAAGAAAGCCGCCATCTACGAGCATGAGAACTTCGATGATTCCGGAACCTTTTCCCGCAACTATCCGGTGACCGATTCGGCCTCCTGTGAAGCGGCTCGTCGAGCCTTGCTGAGCCAGGGCTATATCATCACCAGCAGTGATCCGAAGCTGGTCAGTGGGCACAAGAGCTTCCAGCAGACCGGCGAAAACCACATGGAAATCAGTTTCAGCGTGGTCTGCACCGAAGACGGCACGACGGAGCACCATGCCACCGTGTTCGCCAACGCCCTGCAGGACAAGTACGCGCTGAAGAAAACCAACAACTCGGCCAGCCTCGGTGTCGGCGTGCTGGGCTCGGTGTCGATGCCGATCGGCTCGTCGGACGATTCGATGGTCAAGGTCGCGAGCGAAACCGTCACCTCGGCGAAGTTCTACGAGCGTTTCTTCGCCCTGGTCGAGCTGTTCCTGCCCAAGGAAGTGAAAGCCGCGGCGCACATCCCCGACAAGCCGAAAACCGACCTGGGCGTGCCCGAGCCGAAGCCGGCACCGGCGCCGGCGTCAGCGCCGTTGGCACCGGAATCTGCGCCAGAGCCTGCCCCGGCGCCAGAAGCCGCCAAGGCCCCTGAAGTCGCTCCAGCCGCTTCCGAGCCGGTTGCGCCGCCGCCTGAGGCCGCACCGATTTCCTCGTCCCCAAACGCTGAGCCAACGCCTTCCACGGAAAGCATCACGCCACCCGCCAACCCGAGCGACATGTCGCCACCTGCGGAGCCGATCCAGGCCATGCCCGTCACTGGCCAGTGATTGCGCCACGGGGCCAGGCGACTTCGCGCCGGCCCCGTCACCGCTACAAAGATTGACCCGCGTCAAACAGACCGTCGTCCTGCGGCCTGCAGCAAAAAAATCCTGTGATAAATTCCCTCCCGCCTGCTACGTTTTATCTGTAAGCGACGAACTGTCGTGTCCGCGTCATTTTTTTTTCACGTGGGCACTTTAGGCTCAAGGCGCTGGTCATTTATTCAGACGTTTTTTCATGAGCTGTGGGGGATTCGAAAATGGACGATTATCAAGAAGAACTGCTCGAGTATCAGGCGTTTGAACTGGACCCACTGGAACCCGCCGAAGACGCGACCGAGCTTTAACGTTCAGCTTAAAGCTTGCTGCTGATGGCTGTCTCTCTGCGACTACGGCGAAACTCGCCGGGCGTCTGGGCGGTCCAGCGCTTGAAGGCGCGTTGAAAGGCTTCGGCTGAGGCAAAGCCCAGCAGATAGGCGATTTCGCCGAACGCCAGTTCGGTATCGCGGATGTAGGTCATGGCCAGGTCGCGACGGGTGTCGTTGAGGATCGCACGAAACTGCGTGCCTTCTTCGGCGAGCTTGCGGCGCAAGGTCCAGACCGGCAGCTTCAGGCGTGCCGCCACTTCTTCCAGGTCGGGTTCCCGGCCACCATTGAGCAACGGCCCCAGCAATTGAGTGATGCGTTCACCCAGGCTGCGGGTGCGTGTCAGCTGCTCCAGCTCTCGCTCACACAACTTCAACAAGTGGCGCCAGGTGCTCGGGCAATGCTCGGGGTTGCGCTGGGCAAGGCTGGCCAGGCTCAGGCGCAGTTGATTGTGCTCGGCGCCAAACTGGATCGGGCAGTCGCCCAGCACCTCGTAGGCCGCGCGGTAACCGGGATCCTCGAACTCGATGTCGATGCGTTCGGCGCGCAGCGGGGCAGGGCTGACGCTGGACAATTGCTGCAACCAGCCACAGATGATCGAATCCACCACGAAGCGGTTGTAGCTGTTGTAGGGGCTGATGGAATAGAAGCGCAACCAGGCACCCTGGGCATCTTCGTGAAAGCTCGATTGACCGCGATAGTTGGAGCCATACAAGGCTTCGAATCGAATCAGGCAGCGCGCCGCCTCGCGCACCGTCGGCGCCTGGGCGGCAGTCACGCCGGCAAGGCCGGCCTGGCTCAGGCGACTGAGCAGGCCCATCTGCAAGCCGAGCGCCGGGTTGCCGGTCAACTGGATGGCCGCGTGGCCCAGGCGCATGTAGCGCGGGATCGAGAGACGGGCACCGGCTTCACTCAACCGGGCCGCATCCAGGCCGTATTGCTCGAGCAGTGGTTGCGGGTCTGTGCCGTGGCTGCGCACGGCGTCGGCCAGGCTGTGAACAAAACCCACCGACAGATCACCCAGGCGCATGGGGGTGGGTTTCATGGCCTACAGCCAAAGATTCAGCAGACGCGCACCGCGGGCCTTGCCGTCGGCGAAATGCCGGCCGTTGCTGCTGAGAAAACTCTGCCCGGCGCTGCCCTGATCCCAGAACTGTCCACGCAGGAATACATTGATGCCGGCGATGGCCTGGCTGGCGGGTGCTTGAGTGCTCAGGTTCAGGCGCTGCCAGGCCTGGCCTTCACTGACTTCCCCGGCCTTGAGGCTGACGGAGGCGGGTGTCGATGAGTCCTTGTAGCCACGCCACGGCTGGTCCCAGGTACCGCGACCGGAGACAAACGCCGGGACAGCAACCAGCTGTACCTGTTGAGTATCGAGTTTGCGGTAGTTGTCCGGGTACCAGCTGTCGCTGCCGATCAGCACGCCCAGGCGCCCGGCCGGGGTGTCGACGACATTGAGCCTGTGTTCGCCGTTGGCCTTGATCGCCTCCTGCTGTTCGAACACCGGATACATCTGGCGCTGGGGTTGGCCGATGGGCAGGCCATCGCGGCCGAACACCACGCTGCTGTTGAACAACGCGCCACGGCCGATTTTCAACGTGCCGTCGACGACACTGGGTTCGGGCAGCACGATGGAGCCGGCCACCAGGGTGACGTCAAACTCCTTGGCCAGTCCGCCGAACAACGCCTGGTAATCCTTGGCCATGCCTTTGGCTTTCATGCGCAGGTGCGCGTCGTCGATACGGCTCTCGCCCTCGGCGCCAATCAGCGCGCGGACGAACTTCAGCGGGTTGCTCACGGCCAGCCAGTTCATGGCTTCCTTGAACGTGCCGGCCTGGTACAACTCGTCCTTTTCGCCGCTGACCATCAGCCAGGTGCCGACATGTTCGGGCAATACGACGATGGTTTTTTCATTCAACAGCCCCTGGTCCCGGGCCTTCTGCAAGTAGGCGGCGAGTTTGCGGTGCAAGCGTTCGGGGCTTTGGTAGTCGGTGGGAAACAGCTCGGGCTGGATGCCCAGCAAGTTGCCGCGGTCGGCGGGCGTGCCCTGGTCGACGGCGACATCGATCCGCAGATCCGAGAGGTACAGCCCCGTCGGGCGATCCGCGGCCCACATTGCGTAGGTCGTAAGAGCGGCGACAAGCGCCATGGAGAACGTCAGGTACAAAAGTTTGCGCATGGGGGAACAGTCAATAGCCCTCTACAGGCTTGTCATCGATTTGCGTCAAGGATAAAGCGAATCAGGCGGTGGGTGGGGAAAATTGACAGCGCCTCGCGTTATTGGCCGCGTCGCAGGTGTTTTGGTCTTCTGGTTGTTGGCGATAATGCACGCCACTACCTCTGTCAGTGTTTCTGTCAGCTGTGCTTCGCTGGTCTCGAGGGTATACCACTGCGACTGGCCAAACAGCATGGCAATGACAGCACTGGTGGTCGGGCAGATGTCTGCACAGGCCGCGCCTTTCTCGCCGTAGCTGTCAGTGATGATGGCGTTCAAGAGAGCGGCGTAGCGGTTTTTCAGCTGGATCACCTGCTTCTTCTGTTCTTCGTTCAGGTTGGTGAACTCACGGGTGACCAGCGTCAGTCTGTATTTTTCATTACAGTTGAAAGCGACGAAAGCCTGGATGAATAGCCGCAGACGTGCACGAGCGTTGCGTGCGCCTTTCATTCGCCGCAGCGTGTCCAGCAGCAGGTCCGACAAGGCCGACTCGATGAGTTCGAACAACAAGGCCTGCTTGTTTTCGATGTGGTGGTAGAGCGACCCGGCATGCAACCCCAGGTAGCTCGCCAGGTCGCGCAAGCCGATGGCCTGATAGCCGTGGGTGGCGAAGAGTTCGAGTGCCGCGTCCAGCAGTCGATCGCGGGCGCTGTGTACTGGATTGGCTGATGCGCTGGTGGTTGGCATGGATGTCCCGTCAACTGGAAAAATTATCCCGCGTGGCGATAGCCTGTTGCGCGAGCATGGTGCGCCGTGCGCATCAGCAGCAGCACCGCACAAATTACTGGAAGGTTCACCAGCAGCAATGCATAGCGCAATGACTCCTGGCCAAACAGCGGTAGCAACATGTCGCTGCACAAGCCGGTCAACAAGGGGCCGACGCCAATACCGAGCAGCGTGCTGACGATGGTTTGCAGCGCCATGGCGGTACCGCGCCTACCCGCTGGCACCAGTTGCGTGACGAGGTTGTAGGAGGGCGCGACCCACCACACGGCAAAAAAGGAATACAGCGCACACCAGAGCATGGCGTCTGGGATCGGCACGTCGCCCAGATGCACCAGCACGGAGTCGGACCACAGTAGATAGGGGACCAGGGCGCAGGTGGCCGCGAGGTGGCCCACTACGGGAATGGACACCTGCCAATGGGGATCGCGACGGCACAGGCGGTCGCTCAACCAGCCACTGAACAGACCACCGATCCCGGCCGAGGTCCCGCAGATCACCCCCGCCAGCAAGCCGGCGTGTTGCAGTGACAAGCCGTGGGAGCGCACCAGGAAACTGGTGTTCCACATGGCAATGGCATAGGAGCTGAGCGTGGTCAGGCCGCCCGCGAGAATCAGGCAGCGGTAGGCCGGCAATGCCCAGAGCTTGCGGGCTTCGGCGCCCATGCCAAGCAGCGCGGGCGCTGTGTGGGTGTGTGGCGTGAGGTCCCAGCGGCCACGCTGCGGCTCGCGCACGAAAAACGCCAGGAGGGTGCAAAACACCAGGGCCGGCATGCCCAGGGCAATGAACGCCGTGCGCCAGCCATAGTGCTCGACCACCCAGGCACCGATACTCAAACCGATGATCGAGGAAAAGGTCGGCGCCGCGGTAAAACAACTGATGGCGAAGGAGCGACGATGGGCCGGATACAGGTCGGCGATCAACGAAAGCGAGGCCGAAGTGGTCGGCGATTCGCTGATGGCCACCAGCATTCGCGCAACGGCCAGCGCCAGGAAGCTGCCCGCCAGCCCGCACGCCATGGTGGCCACGGCCCAGAGCAGGCAGGACATGGCCAGCAGGCGGATACGCGGCATGCGGTCCACCAGCCGCCCGGCCGGCAGGCCCATGAGTGCATAGACGGCCGCGAACGCCAAGCCAGAGATCAAGCCGATGGCCGTGTCGCTGACGCCGAATTCGGCCTTGATCGGTTCGACCATGACCGCGAGTATCTGGCGCCCGACAAAGTTGTCGGCAAACACCATGGCCAGCAGCAACAGCAGGCCATGGCTGCCCCAGCCGACCGTGGCGGCCGGCAGCGTACTTGCGCGAGCGGTCATCGCGGCGCCCACAGGTCAGGCAGGCCCGGGTCGCTCACGTGAATCAGGCGCTTGAGCAACACCTTCAAGGCTTGGGCATCGGCGGCGCCGAGCTTGGCCGACAGGTCTTCTTCCACGGCCTTGGCCAGCGCCAGCTGATGCAACGAAACTTCGCGGCCCTGGGCGGTGAGGACAAAACGCGGCGCTTGTGCCGGCCCTTCGAAGGCCACCAGGCGCTGGCGCTCGAGAAAACGCATGCTGGCCAGCGTCACTTCGCGGCCGGTGTAGGTGACGAAGGTGTTGATCTCCTCCAGCGTCATGTTGTCGCGGATACACAGGATCGACAGGACGAAGAACGTCTGTTCGTCCAGCTGCTGGCTGTTCAGCAGTTGGCGCAGGGCATTGAGCGCCTGGTAATGGCCGCGCCCCAGCAGGTAGCCGAGCAAGTCCTCTGTGTAGCTGCACTCGGGCGGTGGCGGCGTGGTCGCCAGGCGCAGTTCGCTGCGGGGCTTGCGCGTGGCCAGGGCATATTGGCCGCTCTGGAACGCCAACGGCGCGCGGTCGCTGTGATCGAAGGCGAGGACTTCGCCGACGAAAATCACATGGTCGCCACCTTCGTACTGGAACGCGGTGCGGCACTGGAAGCGCGCCGTGCAATCCTGCAGCAACGGTGCCTCGCTGATGCCATTGTCCAGTTGGATCTCGGCGAACTTGTCCTCGCCCTGGGTGGCGAATCGTCCCGACAGGGTCTCCTGCTCCGTGGACAGCACGTGCACGTTCCAGTGCTTGCCGCTGCTGAAGATCGGCAGGCTGCGCGCTTGCTTGGACAGGCTCCAGAGCACCAGCGGCGGGTTGAGCGACACCGAGTTGAAACTGTTGGCGGTGATGCCCACGGGCGAGCCGTCTTCGGTCTGGGTGGTGATGATCGTGACCCCGGTGGTGAACGTGCCGAGCGCGGCGCGAAATGCCTGGGGATCGAAGCTGATATTTTGCATTGCCATGACTGGCCTCATGGGGTGGAGGTTTTCGTATGGCCAGTATTGGACGTTTGCAGGCCTTGAACATCGTCTCAACGGACTAACGCTAATGCACCGCCTCGTCCGATTGGACGAGGCGGCGCAGGCGTGTGCGAGGCTAGGGTGGCGCCAGGCGCATCGGGCGCTCACCGGCCATCGAGCCAACCTGCAAGGGGATAACAATGAGTTCAGCCACGTCTTCGGACGACCTTTCCAGCCTGCTTGCGCGCCAGAAAGAAGCCTTTGCCGGCGCCGGCAGTGTCAGCGTCGACACCCGCCGCCAGCGCCTGCAGCAAGTGATCGACCTGCTGGTCGACAACCACGGGGCATTGACCACGGCGATCGACCAGGACTTTGGCGGACGGCCCGCCGGCTTTTCCCTGATGAATGACGTGCTGGGTTCACTGGCTTCGCTCAAATATGCCCGCGATCATCTGCAAGGGTGGATGCAGGACGAGCCGCGGGAAATGTTTGCCCCCTATGACCAGCTCGGCGCCAGGGCCTGGGTCATGCACCAGCCCAAAGGCACGGTGGGCATCCTCGGCACCTGGAACGCCCCGCTGTACACCTTGTTCAGTCCTCTGGCCTCGGCGCTGGCAGCGGGCAACCGGGCCATCCTCAAACCGTCGGAAGTGGTGCCGCGCACCGCTGAACTGGTGGCGCGCCTGTGCGCCGAACACCTCGACCCGCTGGTGGTGGCCGTGGTCAATGGCGGCCCGGAGTTGGGCGAGGCGTTCAGCAGCCAGCCTTTTGATCATCTGGTGTTTACCGGCAGCACGGCGATTGGCCGGCGGGTAATGGGCAATGCCGCGAAAAACCTGGTGCCGGTGACCCTGGAGCTGGGTGGCAAGTCGCCGGTGATCGTCTCGTCCAGCGCCGACCTGAACAAGGCCGCCTTCAGCATCGCCGCAGGCAAGGCCGGCAATGGCGGACAGATCTGTATCACCCCGGACCTGGTGTTTGTGCCCAAGGCCCGCCTCGAGTCTTTCCTCGATGCATTGCGAGGCGCTTATCGCGATCTCATCCCGACGGTGGCTGGCAACCCGGATGTGGTGGCAGTGGTCAACCAGCGCCATCTGGAGCGGGTCGAGGGCCTGGTCGAGGATGCGCAATCGCGCGGTACTCGCATCGAGTGCCTGCCCGAACCCCTCGCGGTGGATCCCCAGGATCGGCGTCGTCCGCTGCGGGTGGTGGTGGATCCGGCCCAGGACAGCCTGATCATGCACGAGGAAATCTTTGGCCCGGCCATGGTCGTGCTGGGTTATGACGAGCTCGATCAGGTCATCGCACAAATCAACGCAGGGCCACGTCCGTTGGCGCTGTACTACTTCGGCGAGGATGCACAGGAGCAACGTCATGTGCTCGAGCACACCCTGTCCGGCGGGGTCACGATCAACGATGTGATGATGCATGCCGCCCTGCACGATGCGCCGTTCGGTGGTATCGGTGCCTCGGGCATGGGCCATTACCATGGCCGCGAAGGCTTTCTCGAATTCAGTCACCTGCGCACGGTGTTCAAGGCCTCGGCCCACGACCCGCGCCGGGAATGGGGCCTGTTGCCGCCCTATGGCGAGCACTTTCTGGCGGCGATGCTGGCCGGGGTCACTCGCGACTAATTCCAGGCTGGGGTACCTTGCGCCCCATCCGCTCCAGGGGACAGGCCATTGATCATGTTCAAGGCAATTACGATCGCCCAGCGCCTGTGGCTCTGGGCGCTGTTGGCCACCTTGTTGTTTGCCCTGGCGGTACTGTTCGGCGCCTACGGTTTGCAGCAGGCGCGCGACAGCCTGCGGGCCATCAACGAGGACAACCTGGCGACCTTGTTGATGTTTGGTGACATCGAATATCGCCTCGGTGAAAGTCGTCGCCAGGTTCTGCTGGCGATCCAGCAAGACCCGGAAGGCTCGCTGGTGGCGGCGTTTGACCGTCCGGTGGAAGCCACCCTGAGTGCCATCGAGAGTAACAATGTGGCACTGGCGAAGATTTGGGCGAGCTATCGCCAACGCTCATTGAGTGGCGAAGAGCAGCAGGCGGCTGATGCGTTCGACCAGCATTACCGGGCATGGCAGGACGAGTTGGGCATCCTTCTGGAATCCTTTCGCGTCGGCGATTTTCGCCTGCCGGGCATTCTGTCCTTTCTGCGCATGGCCGAGCCCCGGGGCAATGCCGCCGTGGCTGAGCTGAGCAAGCTGCAGGCCTTGCAGAAGCTGCGCGCTGCGCAGGCCTACGAGGCGGCGCAGTACCGCTATCGTTCGACGTTGCTGGCTTACCTGGCACTGGCGGTGGTAGGCGGCCTGGTGGGCAGCCTCACCGCGTTTTCCACGCTGCGTCGGCTCAAGCGTGCCTTTGCCCAGGCCGGTGCCTGCGTGCGGGCCATCGCCAGTGGCGATCTGGTGCAACCAATCGAGATCAAGGGCGGCGACGAGTTCGCGCTGATGCTGCGCGACATTGCGCTGATGCGTGACGGCCTGCACGGGCTCATTTCACAGATGCGCGAGCTGGTGCAGCGGGTCAGTCACGAAGCGGCGCACATGGCTGAGTCGGCGGAGTCGGCTTCTACGGCCACCCAGCAACAGGCGGACGCGGTGCGCGGGATTTCCCGGGCGGTGGAGGACCTCTCGGGGTCGATCAGCGAAGTGGAAAACCATGTCGGCGTGTCTCGCGACATCACCCAGCATTCGGCGCGGCGCTCGGGCAAGAGCGAGGAATTTATTCGCGACATGGCCCAGGAGATGAACCGCATCAGCGACGTGATCAGTGACACTGCCGTGCACATTCGCCAGCTGGAAGGGTTCTCCGGGGAGATCAGCCACGTGCTCAAGGTTATTCGCAGCATTGCCGAGCAAACCAACCTGCTGGCGTTGAACGCCGCCATCGAGGCCGCGCGGGCAGGGGAGGCGGGGCGCGGGTTTGCCGTGGTCGCCGACGAAGTTCGCCTGTTGGCCCAACGCACCGCCAGCTCGATTGGCGAAATCGATCTCACCGTGCAGCGCATCCAGGAAGGCACGCTGGCGGTGGTCGACGGCATGGGGCGGGTGGTCAGCCGGGTGCGTGACGGCGTCAACCTGGCCCATGAGGCCGGCGATTCGGTGGCGCAGATTCGCAGCGGCACCGATGATGTGATCCGCAGCGTGGACACCATCGCCACGGTGATCACCGAACAGGTGCGGGTCACTCGGGAAATGGTCGCCAGGGTCGAGAGCGTTTCCAGCGGCACCGGTGCGCTGTCGGCCAATGCCGGGCGCAGCGCGGTGGCCGCCGCGGACCTGGAGCAACTGGCGCGGGCACTGGATCAGTTGTCGGCACGATTCAATGTTGCATGAGCAGACACTGCATTCACTGTGGGAGCGAGCCTGCTCGCGAAGAGGCCAGCATAATCAACATCAATGTTGACTGATCCATCGCTTTCGCGAGCAGGCTCGATCCCACAGGGCGTAAGACCTGAACACTCTAATAACCCACAAACAGGGCGCGATCACTACAATGGATAACCACGAAAACGCACCACTCAACTCCGCCACTGGCTGGCCGCGCCGCAGCGTGCTCAAGGCCGGTGCCGTGGCGGTCGGCGTCGGCCTTCTTGGGCGGTTTGCCGACGCCCGCGCGGCGGGGCTTTCGGCCAGCGACTACCAGGCCATGGACGCCTGGGCGATGAGCCAGGCGATCCGCAGTGGCGAGCTGAGTGCCGAGGACCTGCTGGCGGCGACACTGGCCCGTTACAACGAGGTCAACCCCCGGGTCAATGCGGTGAACATGCTGCATGAAGCCTACGCACGCGCCATGCTTGCCCAGCGCCGCGCGGCCGGCACCTTAAACCAGGGCGCCCTGGCCGGCGTGCCACTGCTGATCAAGGACCTCAATACCTCGCTGCAAGGGACCGTCACCAGCAACGGAAGCCGGATGTTCAAGGACTCACCGCCCGCCACCCGCACCAGTACCCTGATCAGCCGGTATGAACAGGCCGGCGCGGTGCCGTTCGGCAAGACCACATGCCCCGAGTTCGGCCTGACCACCACCACCGAATCCCTGGCCTGGGGCCAGACCCATAACCCCTGGAACCTGGCCATGAGTGCGGGCGGCTCCTCCGGTGGCGCGGCGGCGGCGGTGGCAGCGGGGATCGTGCCCGTGGCCCACGCCACCGATGGCGGCGGCTCGATCCGCATTCCGGCTTCGTATTGCGGCCTGGTCGGGCTTAAGCCCAGTCGCTATCGCACCCCCAGCGGACCGCTGCATTTCGAAGGCTGGTTTGGCGCCAGCGTGGGTAACGTGGTCTCGCGCACGGTCCGCGATACCGCGCTGTTCCTCGATGTCGGGCAAGGCCATGAAGCGGGAAGTGCCTATTGGAGCCCACCCTTGGTACGACCTTATGTGCAAGAGCTGCAGCGCGAACCGGGCAAGTTGCGGGTAGCCGTGGTGCGCCAATCGCTGACCGGTGCGCCGCTGGAACCGGCGATTGCCGCCACCCTGGAACAGACCATCAAGCAACTGCTCGCCCTTGGGCACGAGATCGACGAGTTGACCCTCGGGGTCGATCCTCGCCAGTTGTTCGGCGCCCACGGCACGGTGATCGGGACGGCGGTGCGAACCCTGATCCACGACCGTGAACAGGTGCTCGGCCGCGCAGCCACGGCGCAGGATCTGGAGAAGATCACCCTGGTCAACCTGGAGCGTTCCAAGGGCACCAGCGGCGAGGACCTGTACCGCGCCCGCCAATCGTTCGAGAACATCGGCGCGACCATGGAGCAGCACTTCGAACGCTACGACGTGATCCTGTCGCCGGTCACCGGCAGCCTCACGCCCAAGCTCGGCCTGCTGTCCCTCGACCAGCCCTGGGACAGCTACGCCCACAATGCCATGGGCAGCGCCGGCTTCACCGTGCTGGCCAACGTCAGCGGCCAGCCGGCCATCTCGCTACCTTTGGGCCAGAGCGACAACGGCCTGCCGGTGGGCATGATGTTCACCGCGCGTTTAGGCGGCGAAGACGTACTGCTGCGCCTGGCCAGCCAGCTGGAGCAGGCGCATCCGTGGGCCGCCAGACGCGCCGCTCTTTAATCCCATACCTGTGGGGGCCTGCTCATGATGGCGGCGTGTCAGGCGATGGAGATGTTAGCTGTGCCGGCCTCATCGCTGGCAAGCCAGCTCCTACAGTGTGATTGGGTGTTGCCGGGATTGGGTTCCCTTGTAGGAGCCGGCTTGCCGGCGAAGGCGATATGTCAGCCGATTGAGATGCTGGATTTGCCGACCTCTTCGCTGGCAAGGCAGCTACAGGGTGAGCACATGGAATGACAGGGGGTGTGTACGACCAGGCCCCTAGTCCACTTTGACGATGAGCCCATCCCCCCGCAGCCCCGATCATGGGGCTGCACTCCGCCAGCGCACCCTGCGTGGTCGGCGGTTTCTTCCTGACCTCAGCTAATGGCATAACAACAATGACGGCTCAAGTTCAGTCTCAGACCCACTACGACGTGATCGTCGTTGGTTCGGGCGCAGGTGCGATGACTTCGGCGGTGTTCCTCGCCGACCAGGGAATGCGCGTGCTGGTGCTGGAGAAAAGCGACCAGTACGGCGGCACTTCGGCGATCTCCGGGGGCGGTATCTGGATCCCCAACAACCACTACTTCGCTCGCCAGCGCGGCAACGACAGCTACGCCACGGCGCTGACTTATCTCAAGGCCGCGGCAGGCGAACATGTCGATGAAACGCGCCTGCGTGCCTACCTCGACAATGCGCCGAAGATGATCGAACAGCTCACCCGTATCAGCCGGGTGCGCTACGCGGTGGCAGCGAAATACCCAGATTATTATCCGCACCTGCCGGGGGCGCTGCCCGGCGGGCGGACCCTCGACCCGGAGATGTTCGACACCAGCCTGTTGGGTGATGAACTGGCGAACCTGCGCAAGCCGTCACCTTCAACCCTGCTGATGGGGCGCATCGCCTGGACCGCGCGCGATGCGCACAAGGCCATGGCCCGCAGTTTCGGCTGGCGCCTGCTGATCATGAAGCTGATGCTGCGCTACAAGCTGGACTTCAAATGGCGGCGCAAGAGCAAGATGGATCGCCGCGCATCCCTGGGCAACTCATTGGTGGCCTCGCTGCGCCGCTCGCTGATGGACCGCGACGTGCCGCTGTGGCTCAACACCGATTTCTGCGGCCTGGTCACCGATAACGGTCGGGTCACCGGCGTCACCGTGCGGCGTGACGGCGCCGAGCTGCAACTGCATGCACGCCTGGGGGTGATCCTGGCCTCCGGAGGCTTCGAACAAAATCAGGTCCTGCGCGACCAGTACCTGCCCAAGCCGACCCGCAAGGCCTGGAGCGCGACGCCTCCCGGCAACAACACCGGCGCAGCCCTGGAAGCTGGCATGGCCCAGGGCGCGGCCACCGCGTTGATGGATTGGGCCTGGTGGGCACCTACCATTGCCGTGCCGGGTGAAGACAAGCCCCGGGGGATCTTCGCCGAGCGTGCGTTCCCCGGTGCCATCGTGGTCAACGGCCTGGGCCAACGCTTTGTCAACGAAGCGGCGCCGTACCTGGAATTCGTCGATGCCATGCACCAGGACAACCAGAAAACCGGCGGCAAATCGGTGCCGGCCTGGGTAATCTTCGACGCGCATTTCCGTTTCAACTACGCCATGGGCCCGCTGATGCCGGGCCAGATCATGCCCGACAGCCGCCTGCGCAAGGAATGGCTCAACAACCTGTACTGGAAGGCCGACACACTTACCGGCCTGGCCCGGGAGATCGGCGTCGACAGCGCTGGCCTGGAAGCCACCGTCAGCAAGGTCAACGGCTACGCCGAGAGCGGCGTGGACCTCGACTTCGCCCGTGGCGGCAACGTCTTCGACCGCTATTACGGCGACTGCAACATCAAGCCCAATCCTTGCCTGGCACCCTTGAAAAAAGGCCCGTACTACGCCATGCGCCTGGACGCCGGGGACATCGGCACCAAGGGCGGCCTGTTGACCAACGAACATGCCCAGGTGGTACGCGATGACGGTTCGACCATCGCTGGCCTGTACGCCATCGGCAACTGCTCGGCGTCGGTGATGGGCACCAGCTATCCGGGCGCCGGCGGCACCCTGGGACCGGCGATGACCTTCGGTTATGTCGCCGCCAATCACCTGGCCAGCCAGCGTTAGGAGGGGTTATGCCAATGTCCGATAACCTCCCCAGCACCGACGTGCTGCCACCCTTGCAAGTGGCCGATGGCAACAGTGTGACGTGGGACCAACAATGCGACGTGGTGATCGTCGGCTGGGGCGCGGCCGGTGCCTGCGCCGCGCTGGAAGCCCGGGCCCAGGGCGCCGACGTGTTGATCGCCGACCGCTTCACCGGCGGCGGCGCCAGCGCCAAGAGCGGCGGGGTGGTGTACGCCGGTGGTGGCACACGCCATCAACAGGCAGCGGGTTTCAACGATAGCCCCGAAGCCATGTTCGATTACCTCAAGCACGAAACCCGGGGCGTGGTCGGCGATGACACCCTCTGGCGCTTCTGCACAGACAGCGTGAGCAACCTGCAATGGCTGGAAAGCCACGGCGCACCCTACGCCCACCAGATGCCACCGGGCGGGGGCAAGACCTCATACCCGCCCGACGGCTACTTCCTCTATTACTCGGGTAACGAATTGGTGCCTGATCACGGCGGTCCCTTGCCGCCTGCACCACGAGGGCATCGCACCGTGGGCAAAGGGCAGGGCGGCGCAGTGCTGTTTGCCCACCTCAAGGCCGCGTGCCTGAAGGCCGGAGCGAAGACGCTGTTGCAGGCGGCGGCGCGACGACTGGTGACCGATCGCCAGGGGCGGGTACTGGGCGCCGAGTTCTGGTGCATGCCCGAAGGCAGCAAGGAAGCACAGCTGCATGCACGACTGGCGGCCCGCGCCGAACGCTTGCAGAACTTCGCCCCTGGCTATTGCAACAAACTGCGCAAGAAGGTTTGCCAGCTGGAACGGGACTTCGCCCAGCCACGCCGGGTGCGGGCGCGCGATGGTGTGATCCTCAGCACCGGCGGTTTCATCTTCAATCGCCAGCTACTCGAACAGCACGCGCCGAAGTTCCGGCGCAACTTCAAGGTCGGCGCCACCGGCTGCGATGGCAGTGGCTTGCGCCTGGGCACCAGTGTCGGTGGCCAGGGTGCGGGGCTTGAGCGGGTATCCGCGTGGCGCTTTATCAACCCGCCGTACAGTTGGCACAAAGGCATCGTGGTCAATCGCGAGGGTCGGCGCTTCTGCAACGAAGAAGTCTACGGCGCCACCCTCGGCCAACCCTTGATGGAAGAACAGGGCGGCAAGGCGTGGCTGGTGCTGGATGCGCCGCTGCGCAAGAAAGCCATCCGCGAAGCGCTGTTCGGCGGCTACTGGTGGTTCCAGAGCTTTCCGGCCCTGGCGCTGATGCTGTTCAAGGTGCGCAAGGGCAAGAGCCTGACCGAGCTGGCCAGTGCAACGTCCATGGCCCCCGCCGTGCTGCGCGACTCGGTGCTGGCGGCCAACGCCGCCGCCCGTGGCGAGGCGCCGGAGCCGTTCGGCAAGTCCGAAGGCGGGCGCCAGGTGCTTGAACAAGGACCGTTCTATGCCTGTGATATCTCGGTGACCAATCCAGTATTCCCCCTGGGCGCCCTGACCTTGGGCGGCTTACGCGTGGATGAGCGCAGCGGCGCGGTGCTCGACCAGCAAGGCCAGGCCATCACTGGATTATACGCCGCCGGACGCAGTGCCCTGGGCATCCCTTCGCACCTGTACATCAGTGGCCTGTCCCTGGCCGACTGCGTGTTCTCCGGCCGTCGAGCCGGTGCCGCCGTCGCCCGTGCCCGCAGCCAGCAATCGCAAACAACCCTCGCACAGGAGACCCCATGATGACCCTCGAGCAAACCAGGAAGAACGGGCGTGTTCACAGCAAGGTTGCGCTGGTCACCGGCGGCGCCAGGGGCATCGGCGCTGCCAGCGCGCGCCTGCTGGCGGCCGAAGGTGCCCAGGTGCTGATCAGCGACCTGGACGTCGAGGCCGGCCAGGCCCTGGCCGCTGAAATCGGGCCAACCGCCGCTTTCATCCGCCACGACGTCAGCAGCGAAGACCAGTGGCGTCAGGTCATCGACCATGTGCGCGAGCACTACGGTCGCCTGGATATCCTGGTCAACAACGCCGGCATCCTGATCGCCGGCTCGATCGAGGAAACCAGCCTGGCTGATTGGCACAAAGTAATGCGCGTGAACGCCGACAGCGTGTTCCTGGGCTGCCGCGAAGGCATCGCGTTGATGAAGGACAGCGGTGGCTCGATCATCAACCTGTCGTCCATCGCAGCCCTGGCCGGGCGCGACGATTACCTCGCCTACAGCGCCTCCAAGGGCGCAGTGGCGGCGTTGTCGCGTTCGGTGGCGGTGATGTGCCGGCGGCGCAAATACCGCATCCGCTGCAACACCCTGCACCCCGACGGCGTACTCACCAACATGACCCGCGGCGGCTTCCCCGAAGGCGTCGACCCCAACCGCCTGACCATCGACAGCGATCCGATGAACCGCATGTGCCGCCCCGAGGATGTGGCGGCCAGCGTGCTGTTCCTGGCCAGCGACGAGGCGCGGGCGATCAATGGTGTTGAGTTGCGTGTTGATAGTGGGCAGATGGTGATGAGTATCTAGCGGCTCCTGAAACCGTCTTCTGATGTTCGCTCCTACAGGGGATCGCAAGACCTGTAGAAATCCCTGTGGGAGCGAGCCTGCTCGCGATGGCGGCGGGTCAGTCAGCAGAGAAGTTGAATGGCTGGCCCTATCGTGAGCAGGCTCGCTCCCACAGGTATTTTGCTAAAACCCCTCAAACTGCGCCGGACGCTTTTCGATAAACGCCTGCATACCTTCCTTCTGATCCCGTGACGCGAACAGCAATGCATTGGCCTTGCGCTCCAAAGCCAGGCCGGCTTCCAGCGGGGCGTCCATGCCGGCCAGGATCACTTCCTTGATCTGCTCGGCGGCCAGGGCCGGCATCGCGGCGATGACGCGTGCCAGCTCCAGGGCGTGGGCCTGGACCTGGTCGTCGTCCACCAGGTCGCTGACCAAGCCGGCGACCCAGGCCTCCTCGGCGCTGATCGGTTGCCCGGTGAGCGCCATGCGCATCGCCTTGACCTTGCCCACCGCCCGCACCAGCCGTTGGGTGCCGCCGATGCCGGGCATGATGCCGATGCGGATTTCCGGTTGGCAGAAGCGCGCGCTGCGCCCGGCGACGATCAGGTCGGCGTGCATTGCCAGTTCGCAACCGCCGCCGTAGGCGTAGCCACAGACGGCCGCGATCACTGGTTTCGGACAGTGCTGGATCGGGCCCCAGACCCGTTCGGTGTGGCGCTTGTAGATATCGATGGCGCCGACCCCGGCCATGCTGTTGATGTCGCCACCGGCGGCAAACACCTTGTCGCCGCCCGTCAGCACGATGCAGCGCACTTCGGGATCAAGCGCCAGCTCACTGAAATAGCGCGACAGCAGCGCCTGTAATTCCAGGCTCAAGGCGTTGGTCGCCTGCGGGCGATTGAGCCGCAGCAGGGCCACGCCGGGCAGTGGGCGTTCGAGCAGGACCGGTGCAGCGCAGGAGTCGGACATGGGCATCTTCGAAGACCAGGCAAGGTGTGAAAGGCGCCAGTGTCCTGTTCACGGCGTTGAATTTTCATCGTCCGTTCAGACGTAGTTTGGCCCGCGGTTCGTCCCTAGAGTGGCTCTTGTCAGTAGAAAAGGAGCACATGATGGAGCTGCATTCGGGTCTTGATTACAGCGGCAAGGTGGTGCTGATCACCGGTGGCACCAAGGGCATCGGCGCCGGTATCGCGCTTGGATTTCTGGCCGCGAACGCACGGGTGATCGTCTGTGCCCGGCGCGAACCTGAACAGGTGCCGACAGTGGGTGGCAAGCGCGCGACCTTCATCGCCACCGATGTGCGCGACCACGATTCCCTGCAACGCCTGTTCGCCACCATCGAGCGCGACTTCGGGCGCCTCGACGTGGTGATCAACAACGCCGGCGGCAGCCCTGCCACCGACGCGGCCACAGCTTCGCCGAGGTTCCACGAAAGCATCATCGGCCTGAACCTGATCGCGCCGCTCAACGTCGCCCAGCACGCCAACCGGCTGATGCAGGCACAGACCCAGGGCGGTTGCATCGTCTTCATTGGCAGCATCAGTGCGCTGCGCTCATCGCCGGGTACCGCCGCTTACGGCGCGGCCAAGGCCGGGGTGCTGGCGCTGGTGCAATCGCTGGCGGTGGAGTGGGGGCCCAAGGTGCGGGTGGTCACGGTCAGTCCGGGACTGGTGCTGACCGATCAGGCGCATCTTCACTACGGCTCCGAGGCCGGTATCGCCGCCGTCGCTGCGGGTATCCCGGCCGGCCGCATGGCGGTGGCCGAAGACATCGCCAACGCCTGCCTCTATATCGCATCGCCGCTGGCCGGTTACGCCAGCGGTTGCAACCTGTTGCTGCATGGCGGTGGTGAACGCCCGGCATTTCTCGGCGCCGCGCAGGTGCTGCCCACCTGATCGACCTATTGCGGCGACCGGGTTCGGTGGCCGCCTTCAATGTGAAGGAGACGACTTTGGCTGATCCACAATTGCTATCCAATGTGCGCGCCCTGGTGGGGCGCGAGTACGGCCGCGTGTACGCCTGGGACGAGGTCAATGCCCCGATGATTCGCCAGTGGTGCGAAGTCATGGGCGTGGACAACCCGCTGTACACCGACGCGGAATTTGCCCTGGGCACCCGGCACGAGGGCCTGATCGCGCCGCCTGCGATGCTGCAGGTGTGGACCATGGAAGGCCTGCACGCCAACAACTATCCGCCTGGCTCCACCGACGAGAACCCGTACGAGGTGCTCAAGGAAATGGAAGCCTACGGCTATGCCTCCACCGTGGCGGTGAACTCCGAACTGAGCTTCACCCGCCCGCTGCGTTTGGGTGAAAAGCTCTACTACACCACGCGCCTGGATTCGGTGGGCGATGAGAAAACCACCGCCCTGGGCACCGGCTTTTTCGTCACCCTGGTGATGAGCCACTTCGTCGAAAAAGCCGGCGGCGACGAGCCGGTGGGTCAGTTGCTGTTTCGCGTGTTCAAGTTCCGCGCGGCCAATGCCCAGGCACCGACCAAGGTTGAAGCGGCGCCGGTCAAGGCCAAGCGCCCGCTGCCAGGCATCAGCGACGACACCCGGTTCTTCTGGGAAGGCTGCGCCAAGGGTCAGCTGCTGATCCAGCGTTGCACCGCCTGCCAGACCCTGCGCCATCCACCGGCGCCCGTGTGCATCGAGTGCCACAGCTTCGACTGGGACACCCTTGAGGCCAGCGGCCGCGCCACCTTGTATTCGTTCGTGGTGATGCACTACCCCGAAGTGCCGCCGTTCGATTACCCCAACCCGATCGGCCTGATCGAGCTTGCGGAGGGCGTGCGCCTGATCGCCGGGCTGGTGGGTATCGAGCGTGAGCAATTGCAGATCGGCCAGCGCCTGCAGGTCGAGTTCCAGACCTTCGATGACCAACAGACCCTGCCGATGTTCCGGCCGGTAGAGGCATAGGAGCCACCCATGGATTTCGAATTGAGCGAAGACCAGCGCGCCATTGCGCAGATGGCCGACGGCCTGTTTGTCGACCATTGCCATGACGAGTACATGCGCCAGTGGGACACCAGCGGCGAATCGATGATGGCGCCTCTGTGGGCGTTGTGCATCGAGACCGGGCTGCACGCCCTGGCGATTCCCGAAGAGCACGGTGGCAGCGGCCTGGGCATGACCGAACTGATGCTGGTGCTGCAGGCCCAAGGCAAGGCCCTGGCCCAGGTGCCGTTGTGGCGTCATCAATTGGCGGCCGCGACCCTGGCCCGTTTCGACGCCGGCGACAGTGCCGGGTGGGTGGCCAAAGCGGCTTCCGGCGAGGCATTGCTAAGCCTTTCTTTGGATGGCTTGAGCAGTGCTCGGGGCATTGAGTTGCAGGCGCAGACGAACACCGGGGGCTGGTCGATCAGTGGCCGGGTCGCGGCCTTGTCCCTGGGTGACCAGGCCAGTGCCGCACTGGTGCTGGTACAGGCCGAAGGGCAGCCGCGCTTGCTCCTGCTCGACTTGGCGGCGCCTGAAATTCGGCGGGTGTCGGCAGTGCTGACCCATGGCGAAGCCGCCACGGACCTGCACATCGAAGGCTTGACCGTGAACGCCACCGCGCTACTGCCGGCCGAGGCCGTCGCCTGGCTGGAGCAGCGTTGCACAGCGGCATTGGCGGCCCTGCAACTGGGGGTCAGCGAAGAGCAGATCCGCCGCACCGTGGCCTATGTCAGCGAGCGCCGGCAGTTCGAGCGCGTCATCGGCAGCTTCCAGGCGGTGCAGATGAGCATGGCCGACACCCATATCGCCGTCGAAGCCTTGCGCACCACGCTGTGGCAACTGGCCTACCGCATCGATGCCGGCTTGACGGCACCCAGCGAGGCACTGGCCACGGCCTGGCTGGCCTGTGAAGCGGGGCACCGCATCGGCCATATCGCACAACACGTGCATGGCGGCATCGGCGTCGACCTGACGTACCCGATCCACCGTTTTCTCTACTGGAGTCGCGGCCTGTCCCTTGCCTTGGGTGGCTCGGCGGCAAGCCTGGAACGCCTGGGCGACTGGCTCAACGATAACGACAAGCTGGGATGGAAATATGACCTCGAAGAACACAAAGCGCTTTGAAGACGTGCGCCCCGGCGAAGCACTGCCGGAGCTTGCGGTGCCGATCACGGTGACCCTGATCAACGGCGGCGCGATTGCCACCCGTGATTACTTCCCCGGTCACCACGACGCCGAGGCGGCCCGTGCCCTGGGTTCGCCCCACGTGTTCATGAACATCCTCACCACCAACGGGCTGGTGCAGCGGTTCATCGAGCAGTGGGCCGGGCCACTGGCGCAGTTCACCGCGCTGAAAATCAAGCTCGGCGCGCCGAATTATCCCGGCGACTGCATGACCTTCAACGGCAGCGTCAGCGCACTCGACGCCGAAACCCGCTCGGTGGAAATCACCTTGAGCGGCAAAAATTCCATGGGCAACCACGTGACCGGCACGGTCGCGCTGATCCTGCCCTGACAGCCGGAGAGACACAGATGACTGATTCATCGATTTCCGGGCGCGCCGCGATCGTTGGCCTCGGCGCGACCGAATTTTCCAAGAACTCCGGACGCACCGAATTGCGCCTGGCCATGGAGGCCACCTTGAGTGCGCTCAAGGATGCCGGCATCGACCCCTCCGAAGTAGAGGGCTTCAGCTCCTACTCGGTGGACAAGGTCCCGGAGTACGAAATTGCCCGCCTGCTCGGCTGCAAGGACGTCAAGTTCTTCTCCCAGGTGCCCCATGGCGGCGGCGCGGCCTGCGGGCCGGTGATGCACGCGGCGATGGCGGTGGCCACCGGCGTGGCGAAAGTAGTGGTGGTGTACCGGGCCATGAACGAGCGTTCCTGGTACCGCTTCGGCACCGGCAACTACGGCTTCGCGGCTTCGCCGATCTTCGACAACGTCAACTATGGCTGGTACATGCCCCACGGCTTCCATACGCCGGCCGCCTGGGTCGGCATGTTCGCCCAGCGCTACATGCACACCTATGGCGCCACCAGCGAAGACTTCGGCCGGATCGCGGTGGCCGCGCGGGATTTCGCCGCGACCAACCCCCAGGCGTTTTTCCACGGCAAGCCGATCACCCTGGAAGAACACCAGGCCTCGCGCTGGATCTGCGAACCGCTGCACCTGCTCGATTGCTGCCAGGAGTCCGATGGCGCGGTAGCGATGGTCATCACCTCGGCCGAGCGCGCCCGTGACCTGCGGCAGAAACCGGTAACCATCAAGGCCGGTTCCCAGGGCATCAGCCACGGCCAGCAGAGCATGACTTCGTTCTACCGCGACGACATTACCGGGCTGCCGGAAATGGGCGTGGTCGCCCGCGAGCTGTATCGCCAGTCGGGCCTAGGTCCCGAATCTTTCCAGACCGCGATCATCTACGACCACTTCACCCCGTTCGTGCTGCCGCAGCTGGAAGAGTTCGGCTTCGTCAAACGCGGCGAAGCCAAGGAGTTCATCCGCGCCGGGCACCACGCCCGTGGCGGCAAACTGCCGATCAACACCCACGGCGGGCAACTGGGCGAGGCCTACATCCACGGCATGAACGGCATCGCCGAAGCGGTGCGCCAGGTGCGTGGCACGGCGGTCAACCAGGTGGCAGATGTGCAGAACGTGCTGGTCACCGCCGGCACCGGCGTACCCACCAGCGGCCTGATTCTCGGCGCAGCCTAAGGAGCAGCAGATGTTCGTCGACCTCACTCCCGAACAACATGCCCTGCGCCACAAGGTGCGGGACTATTTCCAGGCCCTGATGACCAAGGACATGCGCGAGCAGCTGCGCGGCAAGGAAGGCGGCGAGCTGTATCGCCAGACCATCCGCCAGATGGGCCGCGACGGCTGGCTCGCGGTCGGCTGGCCCAAGGCCCACGGCGGCCAGGGCTATGCCGCCACCGAACAGTTGATCTTCTTCGAAGAAGCCAACATCGCCGGCGCGCCGCTGCCGTTCGTGACCATCAGCACCGTGGGCCCGGCCTTGATGGCCCATGGCAGTGAGCTGCAGAAAGAGCGCTTCCTGCCCGGGATCGCCGCGGGCGAAATCATGTTCGCCATCGGTTATTCCGAACCCGATGCCGGCAGCGATCTGGCGGTGCTGAAAACCAGTGCGCGCCAGGACGAAGAAGGCTTCGTGGTCAATGGCAACAAGCTGTGGACCTCGGGAGCCGAATCGGCCGATTTCGTCTGGCTGGCGGCCCGTACCGATCCGACCCAGGCGCGGCACAAAGGCATCTCGCTGCTGATCGTCGATACCACGACGCTGGGTTTCTCCCACACCCTGATCCACACCGTGGGCAATCCGACGGCGGCCACTTACTACGACAACGTGCGGGTGCCCAACGACATGCTGGTGGGCGAGTTGCACGGTGGCTGGAAACTCATCACCTCGCAGTTAAACCACGAACGCCTGGGCCTCGGTACCTGGTCGGACAAGGTGGTGGCGCTGTTTCGCCGGGTTTACCTGTGGGCGCGGGCTCGCGATGAACAGGGCCGTCGGGCGATGGACAAGGCCTGGGTGCGCAGCTCGCTGGCCGAGTGTTATGCGCGCCTGGAGGCGATGCGCCTGATCAACATGCGCATTGCCGCCGACCTTGAGCTCGACCGCATGAGCGTCGCGCTGAGTTCGACCACCAAGGTGTTCGGCTCGGAGTCGGCCATCGAGATCCTGCGCAAGCTGGCGGCGATCGTCGGTGCCAATGGCTCGATGCGCAGCGGTTCGGCGGCGACGCTGTTGGAAGGTGACCTGGAGTATGAATTGCGCTCTGCAACGACTCTGACCTTTGGCGGCGGCACCAATGAAATCCAGCGCGAACTGATCGCCCAGTTTGGCCTCGGTATGCCGCGCACCCAACGCTGACGCTCGTCCATCAACAACAAGAACCGCACTCGCCCCGGATCCGGGGCGGGTCGAAGGGGACTTTCATGAGCACTATCGAGCAATTTCGCCAGGACACTCGTGCCTGGCTGGAGGCCAACTGCCCGCCGTCGATGCGCACCGGCATGGCTGAAGGCGATGTGGTGTGGGGCAGCCAGAACCCGCAGTTTCCCTGTGAAGACGCACGCCTTTGGTTTGAACGCATGCGCGACAAGCGCTGGTTCTGCCCTGAGTGGCCCGAGGAATACGGCGGCGCCGGCCTGAGTGACGAACAACTGGCGGTGCTGGAAAGCGAGATGCGCCGCCTCAAGTGCCGACCGCCGCAGATCAACCTGGGCATCTGGATGCTCGGTCCGGTGCTGCTGGCTTACGGCAGCGAGCAACAGAAGCGCGATCTTCTGCCGCCGATTGCCCGCGGTGAAGTGCGCTGGTGCCAGGGCTTCTCCGAGCCGAACGCCGGCTCCGACCTGGCCAGCCTGAAAATGGCCGCCCGCGATGCCGGTGACCATTTCGTGGTGGACGGCAGCAAGATCTGGACCTCCTACGGCGACAAGTCCGACTGGATGTACGCCCTGGTACGCACCGACTTCAGCGCGCCGAAACACGAGGGCATCAGCCTGATCGTGCTGGACATGCGCAGTCCCGGCGTCAAGCCGCAACCGATCGATCTGATCAGCGGCAAGTCGGCGTTTTGCCAGGTGTTCTTCGACAGCGTGAAGGTGCCCAAGAGCCAGTTGATCGGGCCGTTGAACGGTGGCTGGAACCTGGCCAAGTACCTGCTGCAGCACGAACGCAAGGCGATGTCGAAATTCGGCGAATTCAGCCTGCCGTCGCACTTCGACCTGCTGGCCCTGATGCGCGAGTACGTGCCGGCGCCACAGAGTCAGAGCGAGCACGCTTTGCAGGCGCGGGCCACGGCCTGTGCGATGAACGAGCAGGCCTACAACCTGACTGTACAGCGCATGGGTGAAGAGGCGCGGGCCGGCGATGACATCGGCGGCCTGATGTCGATCATGAAGCTTACGCACACCGAACAGGAGCGCGACAAGTTCGAAGTGCTGCTCGATGCCATGGCCGGGCATGCCTTCGGTTGGGAAAGTGCGACGTTCAGCGAGCAGCAACTGGCGGTGACCCGCTCCTGGTTGAACAGCTATGCGCTGACCATTTCCGGTGGGTCTTCGGAGGTCCAGTTGAACGTCATCGCCAAGCGTGTGCTGGGCTTGCCCGACGCAAAAAAAGGAGTCACCCCATGAGCCTGCGTTATAACGATGACCAGCGCCTGCTGGCCGACAGCGCCCGGGACTTTCTCGCCGCCCGCAGCCCAGTGAGTGCCCAGCGTCGACTGCGCGATGAGGCAGTAGCCCTGGGTTTCGACCCGCAACTGTGGCGTGACGCGGTGGGGCTGGGCTGGAGCGCGATCGCCTTTCCCGAAACGTTCGGTGGCCTGGATTTTGGTTGCAAGGGCCTCGGGCCGATCTTCGAATCCATGGGCCGCAACCTGTCGGCCACGCCGCTGTTGTCCAGCGTGGTACTGGGTGGTTCGCTGGTGCAAGTTGCAGGCAATTCGGCGCAGCAGGCGCAGTGGTTACCGGCGCTGATCGGTGGCGAACAGCGCCTGGCCCTGGCCGTGGACGAACAGTCGCGCCACGACCCGCGTCGTATTGCCCTCGAGGCCAAGGCCGAAGGGCAGGGCTATCGCCTGCACGGAGAAAAGTTCTGGGTGGTCGATGGCCTCGGTGCCGACGCCTATGTGGTGGCGGCGCGCACGTCCGGGCAGTCGGGTGAGACCCAGGGCATCAGCCTGTTCCTGGTGCCGGCCGATGCGAAGGGTTTGACCGTCAGCGCCCTGGCGCTGATCGATTCGCGCAACAGCGCACGCCTGCAACTGGACGGCGTGCAACTGGGCAGCGATGCGCTATTGGGGACCTTGGGCGAAGGCTGGGCCGCGCTGGAAACCGCGCTGGACCGTGGTCGCACCTGCCTGGCTGCAGAGCTGTTGGGTATGGCCGAGCAACTGTTCGAAACCACCCTGGAGTACCTCAAGACCCGCGTGCAATTCGACACGCCGATTGGCACCTTCCAGGTCCTGCAACACCGCGCCGCGCAACTTTATGTCGACCTGGCGCTGAGCCGCAGCGCCCTGATGGCCGCGCTGGCGACCCTGGACGACGCCAGCCTCGACGCCGGGGCACGCGCCCGACTGGTCAGCCTGGCGAAATGGAAGGCCGGCGACACGGCGATCAAGGTCGCCAACGAAGCGGTGCAGATGCACGGCGGCATTGGCGTCACCGACGAACTGGATGTCGGCCTGTATCTCAAGCGCGTGCGCGTGGCGCAGAGCAGCCTGGGCGATCGGGATTTCCATTGCGAACGCTACGCCTCTAACGCGTAACCCCCCCCTGTGGGAGCGGGCTTGCTCGCGATGGCGGAGTGTCAGGCAAAGAGGATGTTGAATGCACCGGCCTCTTCGCGAGCAAGCCCGCTCCCACAAGAATTGCTGGTGTACCCAGCATGTGAGCACGACGCACCACCCTGTGGGAGCGGGCTTGCCCGCGAAGGCGGAGTGTCAAGCAACGAGGATGTTGAATGTGCCGCTCCCACATGGAATCGCAGGGGTACCCGGCACTTGAGTACGACGCAACACCCCTGTGGGAGCGGGCTTGCCCGCGAAGGCGGAGTGTCAGGCCATGAAGATATTGAATGTGCTGGTCGCCCCCACAGGTCTTTCGCCCGTTCTGGAGAAAACAAACATGAGCATTGAACGCTGGCAAACCGCATGGCGCGAACTGATCGCCCCCGGTGCGCCGTTCGAAGTGGTGACGCCCGATGACGGCGCTCCACGTTACTTTCGTCACGCCGCGCACGACTTGCTGCAGGTGTTCGACGCCGGTCGGGTTCACGGTGACCGGGAGTTCCTGGTCTGGCAATCGCAGCGCCTGACCTTCAACCAGTTCTTCGATCAGGTCGACCGCCTGGCCGGGCAGATGGTCGCCCGTTTTGCCCTGCAACCGGGCGAGCGGGTGGCGATTGCCATGCGCAACCAGCCGGCTTGGCTGGTGGCCTTCGCCGCGATCGTGCGCTGTGGCGCGGTGTGTGTGCCGCTCAACAGTTGGGGCCTGCGCGACGAGTTGCAATACGCGTTGCAGGACAGCGGTTCGCGCCTGCTGCTATGCGACCAAGCGCGCCTCGATACCCTGCGCGAAGACCTGGCCCGCGAGCAGCGCGCCACGATCGTCGTCGGGGCCGGGGAAGCAAGCTTGCCCGAAAATTGCCTGCGTTTCGAGGACTTGATCAGCGCCCCGGCACAACCTGTGCCCACGCTGGAAATCGATCCTGAGGCGCCGGCACTGATCCTCTACACCTCGGGCACCACCAGCCGCGCCAAGGGCGCCGTGTCCAGTCACCGGGCCATTTGCCAGGCGCTGTTTGCCCTGGATTTCCAGGGCGCGTTTTGCGCCATGAGCTCGCCCGAGCGTATCGGCGTGGTGATCAACAGCGGCTATCCACCCACCACGCTGGCGGCTGTGCCGCTGTTCCATGTCAGCGGCTTGCATGCGCAATTCCTGTCGGCACTGCGCGGCGGTCGGCGCTTGATGCTGATGTACAAGTGGGATGTCGAACGTGCCATCGACCTCATTCGCGATGAGCGCTGTACCCAGTTCAACGGGGCGCCGGTGATGATGCAGCAACTGCTTGCGTCGCCACGCTTTGGCAGCGAGCACACCGCCAGCCTGTTCGGTCTTGGTCTGGGCGGTGCAGCGTCGTCCGCCGGGGTGCTGGACAACATGCTCAAGCTCAAGCCCGACGTCATCGGCGGTGCCGGCTACGGCCTGACCGAAAGCAATGGCATCGGCGCGGCTATCGGCGGCGACCCGTTCGTGTACAAGCCGCAGACGGCAGGTTGGGCGCTGCCGATCGTCGATATTCGTATCGGTGACAGCCCTGACCAGCCACAGGTGGCGGGTACTCGCGGGGTGATCTGGTTGCGTTCCCCAACCTTGATGAGCGCCTACTGGAACCTGCCCGAAGCCACTGCGCAAAGCCTGCGCGACGGTTGGCTGGACACTGGCGATATCGGTTACCTCGACCAAGAGCAATTCCTCCACATCACCGGCCGGGTCAAGGAGTTGATCAACCGCGGTGGCGAGAAGATTTCCGCCGCGGAAATCGAAACCTGCGTCCTCGATATGCCCGGAGTCCTGGAGGCGGCGGCGTTCGCCATTGCCGACCCGCTGCTGGGCGAGACGGTAGGGCTGGCCGTGCATGGCCAGGCCTCGACACTGCCCCAGGAGGCGCAAATCTGCGCATTCATTGCCGAGCGCCTGGCCGCCTACAAAGTGCCGGCGCAGGTCTTTCGGGTTCGCGAACCCTTGCCTCGCAATGCCACCGGCAAGGTGCTCAAGGCACAGCTGCAAGAAAAGTTGGGCGCTTAGCGGCGCCTTAGTCTTTCCGGACGATGTTCGGGCCGGCAGAACACGAACAATGGGTCCATTCCATAAAGCCTTATCAGCGTAGGAGGCATCACATGAAAATAACAAGAACAGGTCTCATGCTCGCGGTCGCAGTCACAGCCAATAGCGGGCTGATGGGTTATGCGCACGCCGCGGTGTCACCCCAGGAAGCAGCCAAACTGGGCAAGGAGCTGACCTGTGTCGGCGCCGAGCAGGCCGGCAATGCCGAGGGCACCATTCCGCCGTACACCGGCAAATACCTGGGTGAAGTGCCAGGCTGGAATCATGTGAAATTCTCCGGCGACCAGCCGGTGGATCCCTATGCCGCGGAGAAGCCGATCCTGGTGATCACCGCGCAGAACATGAGCCAGTACGAGTCGCACCTGACCGAAGGGCAGAAAGCCCTGCTGAAGAAATACCCCACCACCTACAAGATGAACATCTACCCCGGCCATCGGGATTTTCGCTACCCCGATTATGTCTGTCGCCGGGTGATGGACAATGCGCTGCACGCCCAACTGGTCAACGACGGTGCCGGTTTCACCGGGATCGGCCAGGTGCCGTTCCCGATCCCCAGGAACGGCATGGAATTGCTGTGGAACCACCAGTTGCCGGCACGTGCCTACACCGAGGAAAAAACCTCCGACCTGGCGTCGGTCCTGCCCAACGGCAGCATTGGCTGGGGGCGAGCTTACGCACGTAACCTGGCACTGGGTAACTCACCGGGCGCCGACTCCAGGACCGAAGACAAGATTGCGGCCATGAGCAACAACATGACCCTCAAGCCGGCCCGCGACAACGGCACCATCAGCATTTCCCATGAACCCTACAACTTCGGCACCGATGCCCGCCAGGCCTGGACCTACAGCCCATCGACCCGGCGCGTACGGCAACTGCCGGGCTACGGTTTCGATCAGCCGATGATCGGCACCAACGGCACCATGACCATCGACGAAGACCGCTTGTTCAACGGCTCTCCAGAGCGTTTCACCTGGAAGCTGATCGGCAAGCGCGAGATCTACACCCCGGCCAACGCCTTCAAGCCCAACGCCGGCACCGTCAAGCACGCCGACATGCTGACCCCCAACCATCCCAACCCCGATCTCATGCGTTATGAATTGCGCCGGGTGTGGGTGCTGGAGGCCGACTTGAAGGAAGGTTATCGCCATGTCTATGGCAAGCGTGTGCTGTTCATCGACGAAGACACCTGGAACGCGGTCCTGGCCGACAACTACGACGCCCGTGGGCAACTGTGGAAGCACGCCATGATCAACTACTACTACCACCCCGACATGAGCGGCTGGCAGGCCGGTTCGCAGTTCTTCATGGACCTGAACTCCGGCCAGTACACCGGCTATGGCATGACCAACGAAGCGAAAAAGGGGCCGATCCTCAACGAAGGCAAGTTCACCCCGGACCAATACACCGCGGATGCGGCGCGGGCGATCGGGCGTTAAGCTTCGGGTCGTTGCAATGACAAAAGCCCCATCGGTATTCGGTGGGGCTTTTTTTTGGTTCTTCACGGAATCCCGGGAGCAATAGGTAACGCGTTACCTGTAGGAGCGAGCTTGCTCGCGATTGAGGTCAACGGTGACGCGGGCAGCCTGACACCCCGCGGTGCTCTCAGGCTCTTCGCGAGCAAGCTCGCTCCTACAGGGTAATGCGATCATCTCCAGCAGCCGTTTGTAGCTGATACGCAGGCTTGTCGCCTTCAAGGGCTTAGCAGGGCAGGTAGTGGCCGCCGTTGACGTCCAGTTGCGCGCCGGTAATGACCTTGGCGAAGTCGCTGGCCAGGTACAGGGCGGCCATGGCGCAGTCGCTGTCTTGCGGAATCTTGCGCAGTGGAATCTGTTGCGCGACCTGGTCCACCAGCGACTCTATCGGGACGCCCAGGCGCTTGGCTTCGCTCTCGAAGTAACCGATGACGGGCGCGCCCCACATCCAGCCCATGAAGGTGGAGTTGACGCGGATGCCGAACGGGCCGAGATCCTGGGCCAGGTATTGCACGGCGGTTTTCAGCGCGCCTTTGGAGACGGCATAACCGGACTCCAGCTGGTTGGGGGTGCGGGTGGCCATGGTGTTGATCATGACGATGCTGCCTGACTTCTGTTTCTTCATCTGCGGCAGCACCGCCTGGGTCATGTGCATGGTGCCGAACAGGTTGACGTCCATCGCATTGCGCCAGTCGGCCATTGACGACTCGGAGGAACTGCCCCAGGCGCCGTGGGCGTAGGCGGAATTGATCAGTACGTCGATCCGGCCGAAGTGCTCGATCGTCAGGTCCGCGAGCGTCTGGCACTGATCGACCCGGGAAATGTCGGTGGGGACTTTCAGGATAGGGGTGCTGTAGCCCGCGTCGCGGACCGCTTGCTCGGCCTGATCCAGCTTGGCCGGGGTACGTGCAGCCAACACCACGGCCTTGGCCTGATACTCCGCGGCGCGCACGGCCAGCTTGATGCCAAGGCCTGGACCGATACCGGAAATGATGACGACTTTATCTTTGAGCAACATGGTGATTACCTTCTTATTGTTCTGGTAAGGAGTGGGTCGTTCAGGTGCGACTGGCGTGCAGTGCTTCAGCACGTCGTTTCAGGTCCAGGGCCATCTGGTCGAAGCCGGTTTTTACCCAGGCACCGTGCTCGCGCATGATCGTGTCCTGGTTCAGGCCCAGGAAAATATCGGTGGTGAAATAGCTGCAGCGGTTGGCATCGATGGCCTTGATGTACTGGTCGCGGCGGGCGGCGTCCATGTTTTCCGGGACGGGGCGCTGCTCCCAGGACAACAGTTGCTCCGGGTCGCAGGCCACGAGGTATTCGAACACCGGAACGGTTTCGCCGGTCTCGGGGGAAAGCACCTGCATATGCACCTCGTCGCCGATCTGCAGGCCGCAGCGTATGTGCGGACAGAAGCTGTTCCACTGGTGGTAGTTGTCCAGATCGATGAGCACTTCCCAGACCACCCGGGCGGGGGCATTAATTTCCACCGTGTGGGAGGTCACTATGTTTTCTGCTCTGGCCATGAAGGTCTCCTGTCGTGCATTCAGTTGATGGGTCTGGAAGTGATCTGCAGCTGTTCGCTCAAGGGCTGGAGAGTCTCGAGCAGGGTTTCGTAGCCCGTCTCGGCGATCATCCAGCGCTCGCCGTGCTTGATGTAGCGATCCTGGTAGATCGCGCTGCCGTGCATGTGGGTGTTGTCCTCGAGGTTGATGAACACGTAGCTCAGGTACCAGAGGGCTGTGGCCTGATCGCCAGCGACTTCGATTTCCGGGGTGTGACCGTTGTGGGTGGCCAGGCGGGTCTTGGTGAATGAGGTGCGGTAGAAGTCCAGCGCATCGCCCAGACCGTTGACGTGGAACTCGTAGGCAGGGCTCTTGAACGACAGGGCGACGTCCTCGGTGAGCATGCCCTGGAGCATCTCGATATTGCCGGTGTCGATGGCGCGAAAATAACGCGCCTTGAGCTGTTTGATCAGCTCGATAGCTTGCAGGTCCAACATGTGAAACCTCCTTGGGGCCATTCAGGCACTGAGCTGGTACTCGCTGGTGAGGATGCAGTCGATCTTCTCGAAGTCGATGAATGTGCTGGTCGATTCGTACATGGTCTGCTGGCGCTGCACGCATTTTTCCGGGTCGCCCAGGGCGGCGAAAAAACCTTGCGGATTGCCGAGGGCCTCGGGCGGGAAGTTTTCTTCGACGATGGCGTGCAGCACCGGCGCACCGAAGGAAAGCGCCCGTACCACGGTGTTCTGTCGGTAGCCGAAGATCGATTGCAGTGGATAGGCATTAGGGCCGTGCCCGTTGCGCCAGGTATCGTACCAATGCTCGTAGCTCATCCGATCTGGCTTGTGCAGCAGCGCCACCTGGTTCATGCCGGGTGTGCGCTCGCCGAGCGGCACCCGGTACCGAGCGGCACGGGTCTGGCGTTCCTCGGGGTAGGGCTCGGATTCCACCACCAGATACGCCTCCAGGCGGCTGCTCAACGGCGCCACGATGGTCTTGATCGCGGGCCATTGCGAGGCACTGTCCAGCCACAACGACAGCATCCCGTCCAGGGGCGCTGCGCTGTTGGTGATGCGTTGCGCGGATGCACTGGCAACCGCCTCATCGACCAGCATGACGCGGATGTTTTCTCCACCGGCTGCGGCTAATGCGTCGCGCAGCCCGAGCAAAACCGCACGCCATTGCCCGGCGTCGAGTCGCGCCGGCTTCCACAAGGTCAACATGATTTTTTCCATGATTTCTCCAGCCCTTGTTCAGGATTGACGCTCAGTGATTGACGCCCAGGTGACGGGCGCGATATTCGCTGTAGTCCTGGGTCATCTGCGCCTCGTTCAGGCCAAAGCGTTCCAGGCTGTAGTCGTGGCTGGCACGTTTTTCCCGGCTGTTTTGCGCCAGCCAGCCCTGCGCGTCGGTGCGGGCTTTATCGGTGAACGGCAGGTTGGCGAAGGCGTAGACCTTTTCCAGTACCACCAGCGGCTGCTTCACGGTGTCGGCGAAGTGGATGTCGAGAAAGCGCTCGGGCGCATGCTGCTCGCGCACCTGCATGGTGTGGCGGATACCGCGCGCCATGCGGTGGTTCCACTGCTCACCGGCGGCTTTCGGGTCCGGGTTGTCGCTGTACATCTGCCACAGGGTGTGGGCCATGCTGGCCATCGACGGGATGGTCTGGGCCGGTTCACGGTGGGTCAGGATCACCTGCGCCCCGGGGAAGACATCCAGTAGCAGATCCAGGGTGTGCAGGTGTTGTGGCGCCTTGAGCAGCCAGCGTTGAGCCGCCGTCTCACCCCGTTGCTGTTTCTGCCACTGCAGGAACTGCAGCATCTTCTTCAGTTGCGTGTAGACCGGCCGCTGGTCCTGCTGATCCAGCCAGCGGGTGTAGCTGGGTACATTCACGTAGGCGTCCATGGCGCACATGAAGGAATGCTCCATGAGCATGAACTCTTCATCGCAGAGCAGGGCATCGAGCGGGTGGATCGCGAGGATCTGCGGGATCACCTCGGCCATCAGATCGACCTCTGCCTTGGCCTGGGCGATGCGCTTGGCCGGTGCGGCCAGGGTTTCGCCAGCCAGCGGTGCCGGAAAACGGGTTTCCCACCAGGCGGCGCAGTAGAAGCGTGGGTCGACCGCCAGCGTGCGCTGCAACATGGTGGTGCCGGTGCGCGGCAGGCCGACGATGACCAGCGGGTCGTCGATTTCTATCCGGGTTATTTCCGGATAACGGCTCAGGTAGTCTTCCATCACCAGGCGGTTGACCAGTTGCCCGACCAACCGTTCTTCCAGCAGATGCAAGCCGGTTTGCGACAGCCCGGCCTCGCTGGCCAGGGCATCGAGCAGCGCCTGCAGGGACGCCCGGTAGTTATCATCGCCAAAATGGCTCAGGCCGTCGGTGCGAGCGATTGCGCTGGCCAACAGCTTGTCGACGGTCAAATCTTCAATTCGGCTGGGCGCGTTCATACGACCTCCGCGACGGCAGCGACGTTTACCACGCGAGTGGTGGGGTGGCATTGCTCCCGGGCGCCGACCCAACGCAGGCAGAACGTGCCCTGGCGGACGCCGGCGGTTTGCAGCCAGTTGCTCACTCCGGGGTCCCGCTCACTGAGCACCAGCGTCACCCCGCCGTTGTCGTCGTACCGGGCCTGGTGCTTGTTGAAGCAGATGCGGTGGTAGCGGTAGTCCAGCGACTCCATCCAGTAATTGTTGATCTGCAGGTTCCAGAAGTCGCAGTCCGGCACCTTATCGATGTGGATGACCAACGCCTCGTCCTCGGCCAGCGCCCAGTGCGAGTGGTAATAGAAAATATTTGGATCGCCGCCCACCGATTGGCAGAGCGCCTGGTTGGCCGGGGGCAACTGATTGCTGTGCGGCAGGTAGCTTTGGCTCCAGTCGGCGAACAGCCGGGCGGTGTTCTCGACGAAGCTCGATACCCGCGCCAGGCCTTGTTGGAACGTCGCCGGGTCAAGGGCCAGTGGCTTGGCATCGGTGCCGATGCGTTCAATGCTCAACTTGGCCGGCACTTCGCTGCGACGGTCCAGAAACGTCTGGCGGACGATCAAGGCGTTGGTGGCGCCTTCCATTTTCAACCAGTTGCCCGCTTGCGGTTCGCGGCTGAGGATGATTTCGAAGTTGCCCTGGTCATCGAGTTGTAACTGGCTGGCATCGATGAAGCCGGTCTGGATCAGGGTGCCGTCGGTTTCATAACCGCCTTTCTGGGTGCCAAAGCTCAGGTAGGCGACACTGCCGCGCTGGCCTGTGATGCGATAGTCCAGCGAGCCGTCCAGGCGCGAGTACTCGTAGAGATTGTCCGGGTTGTCGGCACCGATCTTCGCGGTCTCGTGGGAGGTCTTGAAGAAACTGGGAAACGCCGGGTCGGCAAACTCGATGTGCATCTCCAGGCCGATGCGCAGCAGGCGTGTGAGGTAGCGGAAGCCTTCGGCGCGGGTGGCCGCATCGGCAGGTGCTTCGGGACGCAGGATCTGCTCGCCGCAGCGCTTGAGGTGATCGCAGAACGTGGCCCAGGTCTGGCCACTCGACAGCTGTTGTTCGTCAATAGAGCTGATTGTCATTGTTGGACTCTCTTGATGGGGTGAGCCCAGCTCGAGCGCCTGTGCAGAGGCGTGAACCGGGCGTCGGGGCTAGCGTTCCTGACCGATGAAACCGCGCTCGGTCAGCACCTCGATGATCCGGTCCACTGCACCCTCCGGCGTCAGCTTGCTGGTCTGGATATGGATGTCCGGCTTGCTCGGCACCTCGTAAGGTGAGTCGATGCCGGTGAAGTTTTTCAGCTCGCCGCGGCGGACTTTCTTGTACAGGCCCTTGGGGTCGCGTTCCTCGGCCACCGCCAGCGGCGTGTCGACGAAGATCTCGATGAACTCGCCATCCTGCAGTAGCCCACGCGCCATCTCGCGCTCGGAGCGGAACGGCGAGATGAAGGCGGTCAACACGATCATCCCGGCATCCACGAATAACTTGGACACCTCGGCCACCCGGCGGATGTTCTCCACCCGGTCGGCATCGGTGAAGCCCAGGTCGCGGTTCAAGCCGTGACGCACGTTGTCGCCATCGAGCAGGTAGGTATGGCGGCCGCGGGCGTACAGGCGGGTTTCCAGCAGGTTGGCGATGGCCGACTTGCCGGCGCCCGACAAACCGGTGAACCACAGCAGCACCGGCTGCTGGCCCATCTGTTCGGCGCGTGCCTTCTTGTTCACATCCACGTGCTGCATGTGGATGTTCTGCGAACGGCGCAGGGAGAACTCGATCAGGCCGGCGCCGACGGTGGCGTTGCTCAGGCGGTCGATGAGAATGAAGCTGCCGGTTTCGCGGTTGTCCTTGTAGGGATCGAAAGCGATCGGCTGGCTGGTGAAGAGGTTGCACACGCCAATCTCGTTCAGCGCCAGTTCCTTGGCTGCCAGGTGCTCCATGGTGTTGACGTTGATCTTGTACTTGGGCACTGCCAGGGTGACCGGCAACGTCTTGCCGCCGATCTTCATCAGGTAGGGGCGGCCGGCGAGCATGGCCTGCTCGTGCATCCAGATCAGGCTGACCTGGAACTGGTCGGCGACGCTGGCCGGATCTTCTGCGGTGGACAGGACATCGCCACGGCTGCAATCGACTTCGTCGGTCAGGGTGAGGGTAATGGACTGGCCGGCCACGGCTTGTTGCAGGTCGCCATCGAGGGTCACGATGCGCGAAATCCGGCTCTCTTGCCCGGCCGGCAACACACGCACACGGTCGCCGGGACGAATCATGCCGCTGGCGATGGTGCCGGTGAAACCACGGAAATCCAGGTTGGGGCGGTTGACCCACTGCACCGGCATGCGGAACGCCAGTTTCTGCTGGTGCGCCTCGTCGATCTCGACGGTTTCCAGGTAGCCCATCAGCGTGGTGCCGCGATACCAGGGCATGTGCTCGCTCTGCTCGGTGATGTTCTCACCGCGCAGCGCGGACATCGGGATCGCGGTGACATCCTGAAGATTGATCTGCTTGGCGAACGCGCGGTAGTCATCGACGATGGCGTTGAAGACTTTTTCCGAGTAGTCCATCAAGTCCATCTTGTTGACGGCCAGCACCACCTTGCGAATGCCGATCAACGAAGCCAGGTAGCTGTGACGCCTGGACTGGGTCAGCACGCCGCGGCGGGCGTCGATCATCACCACGGCCACGTCGGCGGTGGAGGCACCGGTCACCATATTGCGGGTGTACTGCTCGTGGCCCGGGGTGTCGGCCACGATGAACTTGCGCAGTTCCGTGGAGAAAAAACGGTAGGCCACGTCGATGGTGATGCCTTGTTCGCGCTCGGCGGCCAGGCCGTCCACCAACAGCGCGAAGTCCAGTTCGCCACCCTGGGTGCCGTCTTTTTTCGAGTCGGCTTCCAGCGCTTCCATCTGGTCTTCGAAGAGCATTTTCGAATCGTAGAGCAGGCGTCCGATCAGCGTGCTCTTGCCATCGTCCACGCTGCCACAGGTGATGAAGCGCAGCAGGCTCTTGTGCTCGTGGGACTTGAGGTATTGCCCGATATCCTCGGCAATCAGGTCGGATACGTGTGCCATTAGAAATACCCCTCTTGTTTTTTCTTCTCCATCGATGCGGACGCGTCGTGGTCGATCATTCGCCCCTGGCGCTCGGACGTGCGGGTCAGGAGCATTTCCTGAATGATCTTGGGCAGGGTGTCGGCATCGGACTCCACGGCACCGGTGAGCGGGTAGCAACCCAGCGTGCGAAAGCGCACGTTGCGCATCATCGGCACTTCACCCGGGTTCAGCGGCATGCGTGCGTCATCGACCATGATCAGCATCCCGTCACGCTCGACCACCGGGCGCGGCGCGGCGAAATACAGCGGTACGATCGGGATGTTTTCCAGGTAGATGTATTGCCAGATGTCCAGCTCGGTCCAGTTGGACAAAGGGAACACGCGGATCGACTCGCCCTTGTGTTTGCGCGTGTTGTACAGGTGCCAGAGCTCCGGGCGCTGGTTCTTCGGGTCCCAGCGGTGCTGGTCGGAGCGGAAGGAGAAAATCCGCTCCTTGGCCCGGGATTTTTCCTCGTCGCGACGTGCGCCGCCGAAGGCCGCGTCGAAACCGTAGTGATCGAGCGCTTGTTTCAGCCCCTCGGTCTTCATGATGTCGGTGTGGATCTGCGACCCGTGCTTGAACGGGCTGATGCCCATTTCAATGCCTTCGGGGTTGGTGTGGGTCAGCAGGTCGACGTTGAGCTTGGCCACCATCTGATCGCGGAAGCGATACATCTCCTGGAACTTCCAGGTGGTGTCGACATGCAGCAGAGGGAAGGGCGGCTTGGCCGGGTAGAAGGCCTTCATGGCCAGGTGCAGCATGACCGCACTGTCCTTGCCGATGGAGTAGAGCATGACCGGGTTGTCGGATTCGGCGACAACCTCGCGCATTGCCTGGATGCTTTCCGCTTCCAGTCGTTGCAGATGGGTAAGCGTCATGGATTTGCCTCTCGCTTTTTGTTGTTGTCGTTTATCAACGTACAACCGCTGCGATTCGGACTTATGCGCGACTTGATGTTTTAACATCAGGCGCAGCATCTGCAGCATGGGGTTACGGGGCGGGGTGCTGGCAACCGCGGCAGGTGTGTCGTCAGGGTTGACGTGGGCGGCTTGCTGACCGATCTGGGTCGCCAGTTCGCGGGCACCGCTGAGCATTGCGCTGGCTTCGGGCAGATGAAACAGCTGCAGCCTCTCAGCGCGTTCGCCGGCCCAGGTGATGAAGGTCGCGGCGCGTTGCCAGTGCATGCCCGAGAGCAGGGCAAACACTTTGCGGTCTGCCGAGCGATGCAGGCGGTCGAAGAACGCTTGCAGGTGGGGCGCGCGCAAGCCGTCTTCATAAGGCAGCCAGAGCACCTTGCCGCGATTGCTCACCGCGCGCAGCACCCCGTGACTGAGCTTGCCCTGATCGTTGCGGGCACCGTAGTCATCGATCCAGTGGATCTCGCCATTCTGCGTACGAGCCTGTTCGAGGATGTCCCGGTAGGTGCTGCGGTACCAGCGCTGTACCGCCAGCGAAGCATTGGCGACACGCTTGGCCGGGCGCTCGGCATTGAGCTGCCAGCGTTGCAGATAATGGGCGGCGGTGCGTTCGGGCAAGTCGATGTCGTGCAGGCGCTTGACCAGTGCCTGCATCGCTTCCAGGTGCCAGAGCAGGAACGGTAACTGGTGCCGTTCCGGCGGCGTGCTCACCAACAGCTGGTAGATGTTCTGTTCCTGCTCGGCAGACAGGCTGCGGCCTTCACCTTGCTTGCGCCCGCGCTCGCGCACGGGTACCGCCTTCCATCCACCGGCTTGCCACGCCTTGTAGGCAGCGATGATGGTCGGCGAGGAGAGTCCGGTGTCCTGGCTGATCGCTTTGAGCGTGCTACCGGCGATGCGCAATTGCACGGCACGCAGGCGAAGCTTGTTGATCTGTGGAACGGACAGCTGATTGCCGTGGGACACGGGAGCTCCTGTTAAACATCCATTTGCGCAGTGGCGTTGGAGTGGATGTCTGTACTGTTCCCGGATCCGGAAAATCGCGCATAGGCCGAATGGACCATGGGAAGAACAAAAAACAGGAGAATTGCCATGAACGAGTCAATGACTGTTCTGCTTGAAGACGTCATCGGGATTGCCCGCCAGGCGGGCGAACTGGTGTTGGAGGTGTACCGTTCGGATTTCGAGGTGCGCGGCAAGGACGATGCGTCGCCAGTGACCGAGGCTGATGAGCGTGCCGAGGCTTTGATTCTGCAGGCCTTGGCGGCGCTCACGCCGCAGATTCCGGTGATTTCGGAAGAGGCTGCCGCCGCAGGCAAGGTGCCCGAGGTCGGCAGGCGTTTCTGGCTGGTGGACCCGCTGGACGGCACCCGGGAGTTCATCAAGCGCAACGGTGAGTTCACCGTCAATATCGCCCTGATCGACAACGGTGAGCCGGTGCTTGGGGTGGTTCTCGCACCTGCGCTTGCGCGACTGTTCGCCGGTGCCCGTGGTTGTGGAGCCTTCATCGAACAGGCCGGGCAGCGCCAGCCAATCAACTGCCGTGCAGTGACGCAAGAGGGCCTGGACGTGGTCGCCAGCCGCTCCCATGGCGATGCCCAGGCGCTGGATAAATTCCTCGACGGGCGCCAGGTGCGATCACTGAAAAGCGCAGGCTCGTCGCTTAAAGTTTGCCTGGTCGCTTGCGGTGAGGCCGACCTTTATCCACGCCTGGGGCGCACCATGGAATGGGATATCGCCGCGGGGCATGCGGTGCTGGTGGCTGCCGGTGGACAGATCCGCACCCTTGGCGGCGATGCGTTGAGTTATGGCAAGCCCGGCCTGGACAACCCGCATTTCTATGCTCACGGGTTATAGCCGCAATTTGCTTGTGCATGGGCCTGTTTCCGGGGATGGAAGCAGGCCCTTTGTGTTGGCGATTGCGCGATCTACATCGACAGATGCGCGCTCAAGTCCCCCATCATGTCCAGATGCGAATAATCACGAAAGCTGAAGCGCCAGACGCCGTCCATGCGTTCAAACTCATCAAAGTAGCGCCCGCTGGCGATGGGTTGCAGGGGAAGGGTGTCGGTGGCTTGCAGCACGGTGTAGCAGGAGCGCACCTTCGCGGTGCCTGCGACTTCGTCGAGGTCGATGATCGGGTTGCTGATGATGTGTCGGGTGCGGGGTGTGCCGCAGGGGTAGCGCTTGATTCGTTGTTGCCAGACGCCCAGCAAAGCGCTGTGATCGAGGAAGGCGTCCTGGCTTTGCAGCTTGATCCGGGCATGACGAAACAGCTCGGCCGCCTCGACCAGTTGGCCGCTGTCCAGGTATTCAGCGTAACGGTAGAGCAGGTTGCTGATCTGTATGGCGCTGGTGCTCATGGTGATCCTCTTTTTTGTAGGAGCCGGCTTGCCAGCGAAGGCGGCCTGGCAGCCAACCAATCTCTCGCGGCTATACCCAATCCATTGTGGGAGCTGGCCTGCCGGCGATGGCGGCCTGACAGCCAACCCATCTCCCACGGCCTCACTCGATCCACTGTAGGAGCTGGCTTGCCAGCGATGGTCGTCAACGATGACGCGGGGAACCTGACACCCCACGGTGCTCTCAGGTTTTTCGCGAGCAAGCTCGCTCCTACAGAAACCCACTGTGCTGAACAGGAACGAAGACCGTGTAGGAGCAAGCTTGCTCGCGATGGAGGTCAACGATGACGCGGGGAGCCTGGCACCCCGCGGTGCTCTCAGGTTTTTCGCGAGCAGGCTCGCTCCTACAGAAATGGCGTCATCCAAGTTTCCCGCCAATACGTGAGGAACCATTAAAAAGCCGCTGCAACCGGGCAAGGGTTGCAGCGGCGTGGTGATGCGCGAAGGCGGTCAGGCAGTCACGGGCCGGATCACCGCGAGGGACGCAGCGGGGCTCTTCATCTGTTGACGATAACGCGGCAACGCCAGGGCCAGGAATACGCTGGCCAGCGCCAGCATCGACACCGATGAGGCCAGGGCGTAGCGCAACGATTCACTGCCCAGGGTGGGCACGAAGAAATCGCTGAGCATGCCAACGAAAAGCGGCCCGATACCCACGCCCAGGAGGGTCATGGACATGACGAAAATCGCCGTGGCCTGGGCCAGGCGTGTCGCCGGGAAAAGATGGGTAATGGCGCTCAGGCAGGGTGTTGCCCACCACACGCCAAAGAAGGCGAACGCGCTGTAGAACAGGAACGCCTGCGGCACGGCGATGCTGCCGATATGGAACGCCGTGCCTTGCGGCCAGAGGAAGTACGCCAGGGCGAACGGGATGCTGATCAACGTGCCCAGCAGCGGCACGCCGATTTGCCAGCCGACATCGCGCCGTGCCATGCGGTCGGTGAGCATGCCGCAGACCAGCGTACCGATGGCCGCTCCACCGCCGCCTACCACGCCGACCAGGAATCCGGCCTGTTGCATGTTCAGACCGTGGGAACGGATCAGGAAGCTCGGGCTCCAGGTACCGATGGCGTAGCCGGCAATCGCCGCCGCGCCGCCGGTGAGCACCAGCCACAGGAACGAGGGCATGCGAAACAGCTCAGTGAGGGTCTTGAGCCAGCCGTCATGTGGCAATGTGGCGCTGCTCAGCGGTACGACTCGCTTGGGCGTACGCACAGTCAACAGCAGTAGCAGGCCGAGGAAAATGCCGGGAGCGCCGATCAACAGGAAGGCGTAGCGCCAGCCATGGTGTTGGGCGATCCAGCCGCCCAGCCCCAGGCCGACAACCGCCCCCAGGCTGGAACCGAGCATCAGGAATGCCAGGGCTGTGGAGCGGCGATTGGCCGGATACAAATCCGAGACCATCGCCACCGATGGCGCCGTGCCGCCGGCCTCACCCACAGCCACGCCGATCCGCGCCAGCACCAGGGTCAGAAAGTTGCCGGCCATGCCGCAAAGCATGGTCATCAGGCTCCAGGCGATGCAACTGAAGGCGATCACCGGCTTGCGCCCGATGCGGTCCGACAGGCGTCCCAGCGGGAAGCCGAACACGGTGTAGAACACCGCGAAAGTCACCCCCGACAGCAAGCCGATGCCGGTATCGGAAATGCCGAACTCGAGTTTGACCGGCTCGATCAGGATCGCCATCAACTGACGGTCGATGTAGTTGAACACATAGATGCTGGCGAGCACGAACAGCGCGTAGTGCGTTCGCCATGTGACGGGGGTGGACTGGTTCACTGCGGGTGCTCCCGGTTTTGTTCTAGTTGGCGCGATGCTCTACGTGCACCGGGTTTTTTTCATCGTCCATTCAGACCATTTTCGGCTTTGCAGGCAAGCCGCCGCGCACGTTGGCAAACCTAGTCTTGTCGGACGATGTTTCGCTCGCGCCCAACGTCAATCATTCAGCCCGTATCCGCTGCCTTGCCAGCGTTTGCCCACGTTGTGGCAAGCCCTGGGACAGCCTGAAAACAATAAGAAGCTGAGGAATTGAAATGAGCGTCTTGTTCGAGCCGATCGCCCTGGGCGAACTGCAATTGGCCAACCGCATCGTCATGGCCCCCATGACCCGCAGCCGTGCCCTTGCCGATGCGATACCCGGCGGCGATATGGTCGAATACTACCGCCAGCGGGCCGGTGCCGGCTTGATCGTGGCTGAAGGCACTGCGCCGTCCGCCAGCGGCCTGGGCTATTGTCGCACCCCGGCCATCTACAGCGACGAGCAGATCGTCGGCTGGCGACGGGTCACCGAGGCGGTGCATGCCGAGGGTGGGCGCATCGTTTTGCAGCTGATGCACGTCGGCCGCGCCGCCAGCCGCCACAACAAGCCGGCCGGGGCGGCCACGGTAGCACCTTCGGCATTGCGTGCACGCACCCAGGTGTTCAGCGACGCTGCCGGGCTGGTGGACACTGACGAGCCACAGGCGCTGACCCTGCAAGGCATCGGTGAGGTCATCGAAGATTACCGCCAGGCTGCATTGAATGCGCGCCTGGCCGGCTTCGACGGCGTTGAACTGCACTGCACCAGCGGTTACCTGCCGATGCAGTTCATGTCCTCCGGCAGCAACCAGCGCAGCGATGTCTACGGCGGCGATGTGACGGGGCGGGTGCGTTTCGCCAAGGACGTGATCGAGGCCATGGCCAGCGCCATCGGCGCCGGCCGTGTCGGTTTTCGCCTGTGCCCCGGCAACCCCTACAACGACATCGACGACCGCGATCCGGCCGAGACGGCGGCCGCCCTGTGCGAAGCCGTGGCACCGTTGGGCCTGGCGTACCTGCACATCATGCGCTCGCCCCTGGCCGAGCTCGATGCCTTCGCCCTGGCGCGCCAGCACAGTCCCCATGCCTTGATCCTCAACGATGGTTTCGACGGCCCTTCGGCCAGTGCCGCTCTCGCGTCGGGCGAGGGGGCTGCCGTGTCGTTTGGTCGTCACTTTATTGCCAACCCCGATCTGGTGGAGCGCTTGCGGCGTGGCCTGCCGCTGTCGGGTTTCAACCGCAAGACCCTGTACACGCCGGGCCCGGCGGGCTACTCGGATTACAGCACCTATCAAGCCAATGCCCAGGAGGTGGCGCAATGAACCTGAATGACTTGAGCCACGGCCTGCCGACACGCGCGGTCCCACGGGAACAGACCCAGGCACTGCTCGACCAGCGCTCGGCCGCCGCCGGGCTGATCAAGCCGGGTGATCACTACACCGTGGCCGACCGCCTGGAACAACGGGCGAGCGAGCAGGGTGAGCGCACGTTTCTGATCTACGGCGAGCAGACCCTGAGCTACGCCGAGGTCGATGCCCGGGCCAACCAGATGGCCCACACCTTTTATGCCAATGGCCTGCGCGCCGGCGATGTCTGCGCCCTGGCCATGGAAAACCGCCCGGCGTTCTTCTGCACCTGGTTCGGCCTGGTCAAGCTCGGGGTGGTGGTGGCCTTCATCAATACCCAGGTCAACGGCCGTGCGCTGTTGCATGCGTTGCAAACCACCGACGCCAGGGCGTTGGTGATCGGCGAGGAATGCCTGGCGAATGTGCAGGCCACCGAAGGTTTTCCGGACCTGCCGTGCTGGCTGATTCGCGACGCGGAAAATCCCTGGAGCGGCCCGCTGCCCAAGGGCATCGACGGGCATTTCGCTGCACGCCTGGAGAAAGCCCCGCGCACGCCGTTTCCCCGGGATATCCGCGCGCGCATCGAAGCCCAGGCCGCGATGCTGCTGATCTTTACCTCGGGCACTACCGGCTTGCCCAAGGCTGCGCGCTACAGCCACATGCGCTGGATGTCCTCGGGCGATGTGATGGAAGTCACCCTGCAAGCCACCTGCAAGGACGTGTTCTATTGCTGCCTGCCGCTGTACCACGGCGCCGCGGCCACCTCGGTGACCTCTACCGCGCTGCGCGCAGGTGCCGCCATCGTGGTGCGCCGCAAGTTCAGCGTGCGCGAGTTCTGGAAGGATGTGGCGCGACACCAGATCAGCATCTTCCAGTACATCGGCGAGATCTGCCGCTATCTGCTCAATCAGCCGGTTCAGGCGGGCGAGCGCGAACACAGCCTGCGCTGCATGCTCGGCGCCGGGCTGTCGCCGGACTCCTGGCAGCGCTGGCTGGAACGCTTCGGCCCGATCCAGGTGTACGAGGGTTGGGGTGCCACCGAAGCCAATTCGGCACTGATCAACGTCGACAACTATTTTGGTTCCTGCGGACGGGTGCCGGACTGGAACAAGACCAACCTGCGGCTGGTGCGTTACGACATTGAAAACGACTGCCATCCACGGGATGAAAACGGCTTCTATCAAGTCTGCAAAGTGGGTGAGGTTGGCGAGGCCATGGGCTTTATCGTCGATCACCCAGAGATCGGCGGCGGGCGTTTCGAGGGTTACACCTCGGCCGAGGCGACCGAGAGCAAGATCCGCCGCAATGTGTTTCGCGAAGGCGATGCCTACTGGAGTTCCGGCGACCTGGTGCGTGAGGACGCCGACGGTTACTGCTACTTCGTCGACCGCATCGGCGATACCTATCGCTGGAAAAGCGAAAACGTTTCGACCCTGGAAGTGGCCGACGCCCTGGGCGATCTGGCGGGCCTGGAGCTGATCAACATCTATGGCGTCCAGGTGCCGGGCCATGAAGGACGCGCCGGCATGGCCGCCGTGCTGATGCAGGCAGGCCAGGTTTTCGATCCCGCCGCCCTGTACGCCCTCAGTGAAGCGCGCCTGCCGCGTTATGCGGCACCGGTGTTCGTACGGGTCACCCAGGCGGCAGACCTGACGGCCAGCTACAAGCTGCGCAAGGTCGATCTGCAGCGCCAGGGTTACTGCCCGACTCGATGCAGCGATCCGCTGTTCATCCGCGACGAACAGGCCCGCAGCTATGTGCCCTATTCGCCAGAAGCCCTGGCTCGTGCCGGCCTGACCCCCTTCGCGGTGGCCGACCATGGCTGATCTCGACGCCAACGGTCACGAACTGCGCAGCGGCCTGCGGTACCCCTGGCCGCAGGCGCCGGACTCCGGGCAGGTGCGTGAAGTGGCGCCGGGCGTGTGGTGGCTGCGCATGCCGCTGCCGTTTCGCCTGGACCACATCAACCTCTATCTGCTGCGCCATACCGATGGCTGGGTGGTGGTCGACACCGGCATGAACACCGCGCAAACCCGGGAGGTCTGGGACCGGGTGCTCAGTGAAGTGTGCGGCGGGCTGCCCGTGCTGGCGGTGGTCTGCACCCACTTTCACTCCGACCATGCCGGGGTCGCCGCCTGGCTCAGCGAACGTTTTCATTGCCCGGTGTACATGACCGCCAGCGAGTTCCACTCACTGCATCTCAAGTTTCCCGCCGAACAGCCACCGGGCTGGGATTTCCTCGATTTCTACCGCAAGGCCGGCGTGACCGACGAGCACAGCAGCGAGATGTTCGCGGTGATGAGCAATGCGCATTTCCTGCCGGCGCCACTCAACCATTACCGCCGTTTGTGCGAGGGCAGCGTCCTGGCTATCGGGGGCCGCACCTGGCAGGTGGTCATCGGTCGCGGCCACTCGCCGGAACATGCCTGCCTGTACGCCGCCGATGACGGCTTGCTGATCTCCGGCGACCAGGTGCTGCCGCGCATTACCTCCACCGTCGGCGTGCATGCCACGGAGCCGTTGGCCAACCCGCTGCGTGACTGGCTCGATTCCATCGAGCACCTGCGCAGTTTGCCCGACAGCGTGCTGGTGCTGCCGGCGCACGAGCGGCCGTTTTTCAATTTGCATGAGCGCCTGGATCAACTGCATGCCCACCACCAAGGGCATCTGGCGCAGGTGCTGGCCAACTGTGACGAGCCGCGCACCGTGCTCGAACTGATGGCCGTGTTGTTTCCCAAGCTGTCGGGTCGTTTCGACGAACTGATGGCGCTGGGCGAAACGTTGGCCCATGCCAACTACCTGGTGGCCGAAGGGTCGCTGGAACGGGAAGAGGACCGGGGGCGATATCGCTTTCGGCGTGCTGTAAGGGGAGCGTGCGCTGTTACCCCGCTCAAGGTTTTTTGAGCGGGCAGCACGGCAGCAGTGTTGAACATTCCAGGCAGCCAGCCGGTTGTCATTGAGGAGAGTCAGTGTGATCAACAAGAACAACAATAACTCCACGGTCATCGGTTCGCGTGCGTTTGAGCTCACCAGCCTGGCGGCGGCCATTGCGCTGGTGTCAACACCGGTGTGGGCGGGCGATACGATCGAGTTCGACAATGGCGCGACCATCGACTGGTCGGTGACCACCAGCTACGGCATCGGTGTGCGCACTGGCAGTCAGAGCGATCGCTTGCTGACGGTCAACGCCGACGATGCCAACCGCAACTTCGACAGTGGCAGCCTGACCACCAACCGCGTGGGTGCGCTGGCGGAAATGATCCTGCGCAAGGACAACTACGGCGCCGTGGTGCGCGGCAGTACCTTCTACGACGACGTCTACCACCGCAAGAACGATAACGACTCGCCTGCCACTGTGAACAAGAACGGCGACAACGACGAGTTCACCAGTGACACCCGCTACTACAGTGGCGGCCGCAGCAAACTGCTGGACGTCTATGTGTTCAGCGGCTGGCGCTTTGACAACGACACCATGCTCGACGTCAAGGCCGGGCGGCACATCGAATCCTGGGGCGAGAGTCTGTTCTACCCGGGTGTGAACGGCGTACAAAACCCTTCCGACGCGGTAAAAGCGTCGCAGCCGGGTGTCGAGGTCAAGGAAGTCCTGTTGCCGGTGGGCCAGTTCTCCGGCTCGTTCCGACTGAACCCCCAACTGACCTTCGGTGCCTACGTGCAATACGAATGGAAGGGCACGGAACTGCCGCCGGTGGGCAGCTACCTGTCGGGAAGCGACGTGGTTGGGCCAGGTCGCGAGTTTATCTACGCCAACGGCCAGAAGATCGCCTACCGTGGCACCGACAAGCCGAGTGATGGTGGTCAGTGGGGCGTGCAGATGCGCTACCGCCCGGTACCGGCCCTCGAGCTGTCGCTGTTTCACGTCAACTACCACGACAAGAACCCGGCCACCGCCCTGGTCGGCTACGACCCGCTGCCAGTGGGCGGTGGCCGCAACGCCTTCGTCAGCAATGGTTACGAGATCAAGTATTTCGAAGACATCAAGCTGACCGGTATCAGCGCCTCGACCAAGATTGGCGACACCCAGGTCGGCGCCGAATGGTCGTACCGCGACGGGGCGCCGGTGATGGTCAATACCGGCCTCGGCGCGGTGCCGGCCAAGGGCAAGGGCCAGCAGATGCAGTTGTCGGCGATCCGAATCCTCGGCGATCGCCCGTGGGCCAGCCAGACCAGCCTGACTGCCGAAATCATCCGCGTGCAGGTCGACAGCGTCGAGTCCACTTCGGCGGCGCCCAACCTGCAAGGCGTCAACCTGTTACCTTCCCTGGCACCCCTGGTGGCTCCTTCCGATGACTATACCTACAGCACAGCCGCGGGTTACCGCACCAAGTCTTCAAGTGCCTACACCGTGGGCGCATCGTTCAGTTATCCGGGAGTTTTCCAAGGCTGGGATCTGGAAGTCCCCCTCAGCTTCTCCAACGTCTTCAGCGGCTCCACGCCAATGGCCGGAAGCATCTCCGGCGTCGCCGGCGACCGACGCCTGAGCGCGGGCACGACCTTCAAGTACCTGGGCAACCTGGAACTCGGCTTGAGATACATCGCCTACCTGGGTGAAGCCGATGCGATCGACCGTCCGTTCGCCGACCGCGACTACGCCACGTTCTCGATGAAATACACCTTCTGACCGACCACTCAAGCTCCGCGGCGCTCGATGGCGCCCGGACCTCAAATACAACCTGGAAAAAGCCGCAGCGTAACGCTTCGGCATGGAGGCACTATGGGGCTCAAGGGGCATGCGGCCATTGTTGGCAGCGCACAGTACAAACCGGAGAAGTACTCCACCGCACCCAAGATGTTTCACCTTGAACAAGTCGCCGACCTCGCGGCCCAGGCGCTGCGCGATGCCGGGCTCAAGGCCTCGGACCTCGACGGGCTGGTGATCAACGGCCCGCATTTTCATGAAGCCTCGGTGTTCGTACCGGCTATGGCTGCCGAGTACCTGGGCCTGCGCCTGAACTTCGCCGAAGTGGTGGACCTGGGTGGCTGTACCTCGGTGGGCATGGTCTGGCGCGCCGCCGCCGCCATCGAACTGGGGTTGTGCCAGGCCGTGCTGTGCGTCATCCCCGCGCGCATGGCGCCATTTGGCCCCGACGAGGATCCTGGCTGGATGGCCCGCTCCATGCGCTTTGGTGGGCACAGCACGGCATTCGGTGCGCCCGAAGCCGAATTCGACCTGCCATACGGGCACATGGGCCAGAACACCGGCTACGCCATGATCGCCCAGCGTTATGCCGCGCAGTACGACTATGACCAGCGGGCGATGGCCAAGATCGCCGTCGACCAGCGCACCAACGCCCTGGCCAACCCGCAAGCGATGTTCTATGGCCAGCCGTTGACCATTGAGCAGGTGCTGGCCAGCAAAATGGTCGCCGACCCGTTGCACGTCCTGGAAATCGTCATGCCGGTGGCCGGTGGTGCCGCGCTGATTATCACCAGCAAGGAAGTGGCGGCGAGGGCGCGCAAGCGTCCGGCGTTCATTACCGGGTTTGGCGAACACCTGGCATTCAAGTCGCCGTCCTATGCCGAGGACATGCTGCACACGCCCATCGGCCCGGCTTCGCAGCGGGCCTTTGCCATGGCCGGGCTCAAGCCCAAGGACGTCGATGCCGCGCAGATCTACGACTGCTACACCATCACCACGTTGCTCACCCTGGAAGATGCCGGTTTCTGCGGCAAGGGCGAGGGTATGGCGTTCGTGCGCGAACACGACCTGACCTGGCGTGGCGATTTCCCGATGAACACCCATGGCGGGCAGCTCAGTTTCGGCCAGTCGGCCTCCGCCGGTGGCATGAGCCAGGTGATCGAGGCGGTGACGCAGATCGCCGGCACCGCCGGTGAACGCCAACTGGGCCGCTGCGACAGCGTCTACGTCTCCGGCACCGGTGGCGTGATGAGCGAGCAGGGCGCATTGATACTTCAGGGAGCATAAGCACATGTCCAACAACAAACCGATGCCGGTTGCGACGCCGATTTCCGCGCCCTTCTGGGAGGGCCTGAAGGCTCGCCGCCTGCTGATCCAGCAATGCAACGCCTGTGCGCACTGGAACTTCTACCCGCGTCGGCATTGCCCGGTATGCCTGGAGCATGACCTGGCCTGGCGCGAAGTCGACGGCGCCGCAACGCTGTACAGCTACACCGTGACGCGCATCGCCACCTTGCCCGACTTCATCGATGAGATGCCGCAGAAACTGGCGGTGGTCGAACTGGCCGAAGGGGTGCGCATCAACACCAACCTGGTCGGCCTCGACGAAACCGAGATCCGCATCGGCATGCCCTTGCGGCCGGTGTTTGCCGAAGTCGACGCCAAGGGCAATCGCCTGCTGCGCTTTACTGGCGTGGACAAGGAGGCAGCAGCATTTGAGCCGCTGCCTGCGCAGGACAGTGAACCGGAACCTGCGACCTCGCAACAGCCTGTCGCCCGGCAGATTGACCTCAACGATGGCCCGGCCCTGCAAGAGTTGGTCAGCGAGCAGTTCAGTGACTGGAGCAACGTGGTGGTGGTCGACCAGGCACTGATCGACGCCTTCGCCCAATTGTCGGGCGACGATTACTGGATCCATACCGATCCGGAGCGGGCGCGCCTGCAAAGCCCGTTCGGCGGCACCATCGCCCATGGCGCGCTGGTACAGGTGCTGCAGTCGCGGATGAAACTGGCGCTGGGCTTCGAGATCAGCGGTTTCAGCACGCAGATCAACTACGGCTCCGACCGCCTGCGCTTCCCGGCGCCGGTACCGGCCGGCTCGCGCATCCATTCGCGGGCGCGGGTGAAAAAAGTCGAAATCCTCGCCCGTGGTACCCAACTGACCCTGGAGCTCAACATCCATGTGGTGGGCCAGGACCGGCCGTCGGTGATCAACGATTTGGTGATCCTGTACATGGCCTGATTCCCGCCGAAGATCCCCTGTAGGAGCCGGCTTGCCGGCGATGGCATCCGTAGACCAGTCGGCAATGATGCAGGCAGGTATGGCCCCATCGCGAGCAAGCTCGCTCCCACAGTTGTCCTGCGCCGAACACAACATCCCACCCCACGCCATTCCCGCCATTGCATAAGCCATTTGGACGATGTGCCCCCCCTCCCTTGCGCCGACTATTGCCCCAGAGGCAACGCCCATCTCGATTGCCTCGCATGCCCTGGCGCGTGACAAAAACAAGAGGATCGGCCCTATGACTTGCCTTATCCACGCCAACCCCGAGCAGGAGCGCTGCCCATGCGCTCGGTGATCGGCTACGCGGTTTGCCTGGTGGTCGCCTTGACCATTGGCTACACCTTCTCCCCCAAATCCCCACCGCAAGCGGAACTGCTGGCCACGCGCCCGGACCGTGTGCAGATCAACGGCCTGCTCAATCTTGGCGCGCGCGTGGTCGCCGTGGGCGAGCGGGGCAGCGTCCTGCTCAGCGATGACCAAGGCGTCAGCTGGCAGCCTGCGAGCGTCGCCACCCAGCGCAACGCCACCCTGACCGCCGTGGTGGCACTGGACGACAAGCGCTTGCTGGCCGTCGGGCATGACGGCTGGATCCTGCGTTCCGAGGATGCCGGCAGCAACTGGCAGGAAATGCGCTACGACAGCGACCTGGGCGAACCGCTGCTGGGTATCTGGACCGGCGGTGGCGACAGCGTCATGGCGTTCGGCAGCTTCGGCAAGTTCTATCAATCGGCTGACGCCGGGAAGACCTGGACGCCGCAATCCCTGGACATCGACAACGCCCACCTCAACAGCATGGCCGGTGGCGACGATGGCCGGCGCATGCTGGTGGGCGAGCAGGGCCTGGTCCTGCGCACTACCGACGCCGGCCAGCACTGGCAGAGCTTGCCGGCGTTCTACAGCGGCTCGCTGTTCGGCATCGTGCGCTTGAGCGCGAAGGACTGGGTGACCTATGGCATGCGCGGGCACGTGTTCGTCAGCCACGACTTCGGCGATAGCTGGACCCAGGTCAAGGTCGGCAATCAACTGCCGTTGTATGGCCATGCATTGCTGCCCGACCAATCGGGCCTGGTGATCGTCGGTGCCGGCAGCTCGGTGGTGCGCCTGGATGCACAGGGTGCGCTGGTCGGCGTCGGACGCCTGGCCGGCCTCGGTACGTTGACCTCGGCGACGATGGTCGGCTCGCGGCTGCTGGTCGGTGGCGAGCGCGGCGTATTGCAGGGTTCAAGTGGCAGCGTCGCTGCCCTAGTGGCCACACAGGCCACCCAGTAAATGAGAGGCGGGGCAATGAATCAAGGTAAACACTGGGTGACGCGCTGCGTCGAAACGTGCGCGGACTACCTGATGGCCTGGCGCAAGGGACTGCTGTTGCTATTCGTTCTGGTAACGCTGGGCCTGGGCTACAGCGCCACCCACACGCAACTGGATCCGGGCTTCAACAAACAGATCCCGGTACGTCATGACTTCATGATCAACTTCCTCAAGTTCAGCCATTACTTCACCGGCGCCAACCGCTTCCTGGTGAGCGTACGCTGGAAGGGCGAGGGTGACATTTACAACACCGAGTACCTCGAGACCCTGCGCAAAGTCACCGACGACGTGTTTTTCATCTCCGGGGTCAGCCGCCCCAGTGTGACGTCGCTGTTCACCGCCAACGTGCGCTACATCGAAATCACCGAGGAAGGTTTCTTCGGCGACGTGGTGGTGCCACCGCGCTTCGCCGGCACCCCGGAGGACCTGGCGCAGGTGCGCAGCAACACCGCTGCCTCCGGACAGGTCGGTCGCCTGGTGGCCAACGACCTCAAGTCGGCCATGGTCCGCGCCGACCTGCAGGACATCGACCCCAAGACCGGCCAGCCGGTGTCCTATGTCGAGATCGCCAAGCGCCTGGAAGACATCCGAGCCAAATACAACAGCGCGGATATCGAGATCAACATCGTCGGCTTCGCCAAGCTGGTGGGGGATGTGGTCGAAGGGCTGAACACGGTGATCGGCTTCTTTGTGGTGGCCTTCGTCATTACCGGGTTGCTGCTGTGGCTGTATTCGCGCTCCCTGCGCCTGACGGTGGTGGCGCTGGTGGTGGCGTTGCTGCCGGTGGTCTGGTTGCTCGGCCTGTTGCCGCTGCTGGGCCTGGGTATCGATCCGATGTCGATCCTGGTGCCGTTCCTGATCTTCTCCATCGGCGTGTCCCATGCGGTGCAGATGACCAACGCCTGGAAGCAGGACGTGCTGGCCGGCAGTACATCGAAGGACGCGGCGCGATCGGCGTTCTGCAAGATCTTCATCCCCGGTTCCCTGGCCTTGCTGATGAACGCCCTGGGCTTCGCGGTGATCATGTTGATCGACATTCCCATCGTTCACGAACTGGGGGTGACGGCCTGCATCGGCGTGATGTTGATGATCATCACCAACAAACTGATGCTGCCGGTGATCATTTCGTACTTGCGCCTGGAACCTGCGCTGTTGCGTCGGGCGCAATCGCGTCCGGCGGGCAGGCACCGCCTGTGGTGGCGCCTGTCGGCGCTGGCCGAACCGGGGCCGGCCCTGGGGGTGTTTGTGGTCAGCCTGTTGCTGCTGGCGGCCGGGGCCTACAAGGCCCGCGACCTGGCGGTGGGCGACATTGGCGCCGGTGCGCCGGAGCTGCGGGCCGATTCGCGCTACAACCAGGACAACGCCAGGATCATCAGCAGCTACTCCATCGGGCTTGATGTGATGTCGGTGTTCGTCCAGGTCAATGGCGTCGAAGAAGGTTGCCTGTCGCCGGATGTGATGCGTGCGGTGGAAGCTTTCGATTTCCGCATGCGCACGGTCACCGGCGTGCAGTCGATCCAGAGTGTGGCGGACATGGGCAAGCGGGTGATCGCCGGCAATAACGAAGGCAACCCGCGCTGGGCGGCGATTCCGGGATCGCCCAGGGGCCTGAGCCAGGGCGCGCGGGCCTATATGCCGGATGACGGACTGGTTACCGACGGTTGCCAGCAGATGCAGATCCTGGTGTTCCTGGCCGATCACGAAGGCAGCACCGTCAGCCATGCGATCGCCGAAGCCAAGCGGATCATTGCCGAAGTCAGCTCGCCGCAAGTCGAATTCCTCCTGGCCGGCGGCAACGTCGGGGTGATGGCGGCCTCCAACGAGGCGGTCAAGCGCGCCGAAGTGATCATGCTCGGCGCATTATTCGGATCGGTGGCATTGTTTTGCTGGCTGACCTTCTTGTCGATCCGCGCGGTGCTGTGCATTCTGGTGCCGCTGGCGATTGTCGCGATCCTGTGCAACGCGCTGATGACAATGCTCGGGATCGGCCTGAAAGTCGCAACCTTGCCGGTGATGGCGTTGGGGGTGGGCGTGGGCGTCGACTACGGCATTTACCTGTACGAACGTATCCAGCACGAGATGCTGCGCGGCGCCAACCTGCGGGAGGCGTTCTACGAGGCCATGTGCCAACGCGGTACTGCGGCGGTGTTCACGGCCGTGACCATGTCGATCGGCGTCTGCACCTGGGCGTTCGCACCGCTGAAGTTTCAGGCCGACATGGGTGTGCTGTTGTCGTTCATGTTCCTGGTCAACGTGCTGGGAGCGATTTTCCTCCTGCCGGCATTGGCCGCCTGGTTCAATCGCGGGCGCCCACTGGTGACTGAACGGGTACACGCGCCTGCGCCGGCACAAGGGCAGTTCCGCCTGAAAAACAGCCCGGCGGCGCGTGATACCGCGCACGAAAAATAAACCTGCCGGACCTATTGTGGAGTCCGCAGGCGCTAGTGAAAACTGGCAGGCAAGTAGCAGTCGAGAGGGGGGAACCCAGGGTTCCCCCGGCCGAAATTATAAAAATAACAAGGGAAGGGCGCAGTCCTTACCCGAGCGAGATAAGACTATGCAGAACGCTGACTTGACCCATGAAGCCCTGGCCAGTCTTGGCCTCGACCTCGTGCGCTACAACCAGTTGGTGGGCGAAATCTACGAAGGCGCCCTCGATCCGAAACTGATGGCCACGGCCCTCAGGAGCTTTCTCAAACTCTACGATGCCAACTTCGTCACCCTGATCCTGCGGGTGCCGGATCAACCCGATGTCGGTGTGATGATCATCGTCGGCGACATCGAAGGTGCCGGCGATGTCTGCTACATGACCTACCCGCAAACCAATTCGCCTTTCTCCAATCAGCCGCTGGACCACGTATTCACCGTGGACGACATCATGAGTTCCTCACAGTGGGAGCAGAACGGCTACTTCAAGACATTCTGCGAGCCCCATGACGTGTACCACCTGATGCTGGCCGACATTTCAACCCCGGACGGGGGCAAGCTGCGCTTTCGCATAACCCGCCCGAAACGGGCTCCCAACTTCTCGGCCCATGACCGGGCAGTGTGCGCCAGTTTCCTGCCACACCTGAGGCGTGCCTCGCAGTTGCATAACCTGCTGGATCGCAGCGAATCGCTGAGTGAGTTGTACTCCCAGGCCATCAGCCGCTTATCGGTGGCGACCCTGGTGCTCGACGAGAGCGGCAGCGTGTTGCAGATCAACCCGGTGGCCCAGGAAATCCTGGCCCGCTCCGACGGCTTGAAACTGGTGGGCGGGCGCCTGGAAGCGACGTATCCCAGCGACAACCGTGAATTGCAGCGCCTGATTCGCGGCGCATTCTGCCCGGACGCGCCGAAAAGCGCCGAGGCCATGTCGGTAACGCGGCCGTCGGGGCTGGTCAACCTTGGCGTGGTGGTCGAATCGATTCCGTCCCTGGACTGGGCCGAGGAGAAGGGCCAGCCGGCGGCGCTGGTGTACATCCGCGATGCCTCGAGCAAATCCCTGGCCAGCGAAGTGGTGACCAAGCAGCTGTTCAACCTGACCAAGGCCGAAACCGCCCTGGCCATGGAGCTGGCCAACGGTTTGTCCCTTGAGGAAGCGGCCGAGGTCCTGAATATCCGCCGTAACACTGCGCGGGCGCACTTGCGCTCGATCTTCTCCAAGACCGGCGTGCGGCGCCAGACCGAACTGGTGCGCATCATGCTCAACAGCGTGGTGGCCTTGGGCAAGCCGCAACTGGCGTTGAAAATGACCGAGAAAATCAAGGTGCCCCCGCTGCAACTGGCCGTGCCGATCTATCGCCAGGCCTGAGCCTGCAGACCCGCCGCCGGGCCATCCTGCCCTGCGGCGCGGTCGTTGACGCCGCTTGATTTTAGTCCGCACGGACGATGCCGTCCCGTGATCGCCCTGTCGATACTGGGCGGACCCATCACGGAGAACCACCATGCCAATTACAGCCATCACCGGCAGTGCCTCGGGAATCGGCGCCGCCGTATCCGCCGCCCTGCGCGCCGCCGGCCACCAGGTCATCGGGATCGATCGCAGCAACGCCGAAGTCATCGCCGACCTGTCCACCGCCCAAGGGCGCGACGCCGCCATCGGGCAAGTGCTTGAACTCAGCGGCGGGGTCCTCGACGGGTTGGTCTGCTGCGCCGGCGTCGGTGTCACCGCGCCAAACTGCGGCCTGATTCTGGCGGTCAATTACTTCGGCGTCAGCCAGTTGCTCGACGGCCTGCAAGGGGCGTTGGCCAAGGGCCAACAACCGGCGGCGCTGGTGATCGGTTCCGTTGCGGCGACCCATTCGGGCCCCGACGGCCAACCGCAGATCGAAGCGATGATCGCTGGCGATGAGGCCCAGGCGCTGGTTTTGGCCAACACCCTCGGCCAGCCTCACGTCGCTTATGCCGCCTCCAAATATGCCATCAGCCAGCATGTGCGCAGCCTGGCGGTGAGCTGGGGAAAGCTGGGCCTGCGATTGAACGTGGTGGCGCCGGGCGCGGTAGAAACCCCGTTGCACCAGGCCTCGCTGGACGATGCCCGATTTGGCCAGGCGACCCGCGATTTCGTCGCGCCCCTGGGCCGCGCTGGGCACCCTGAAGAAATTGCCGCAGTGGTAGCCTTCCTGCAATCGCCCCAGGCATCTTTTGTCCATGGCAGCGTCGTGTTCGTCGACGGCGGCATGGACGCCATGGTCCGCGCCCCACGCTTCTAAAAAGGAACTTGCATGAACAAGGTGGCATTCATCACCGGCGCCAGCCGTGGCATCGGTCGCGAGGCGGCGCTGGCGTTCGCCCGCGCCGGTTTCGACCTGGCGATCAGCGCCCGTACCCTCAACGAGGGCGAACAACATGAGCATGCCCTGCGCGATGCCGCGGGAGCACCGCTGGCCGGTAGCCTCAACGGCACTGCCCAGACCTTGCGCGAGCTCGGTTGCCGGGTGCTCGTAGTGCCGATGGACCTGCTCGACAGCGATTCGGCGCTGCATGCCTGCCAGGCGGTGCTGGCCGAGTACGGGCGCATCGACGTGCTGATCAACAATGCGATCTACCAGGGCAGCGACCTCAACGCCGAGTTCATGGACCTGCAGGCCCAGACCCTGGAGCGGATGTTCAAGGGCTACATCCTCACCCCGTTCCTGCTGACCCGGGCGGTGGCCGAACACATGGTGACCCGCGGTGGCGGGGTGGTGATCAACGTCACCTCCGGCGCCGGCGAAAGCGACCCACCGGTGGCGGCGGGCAAGGGTGGCTGGGGTTACGCCTATGGCGCGGGCAAGGCGGCGGTGTCGCGGTTGTCCGGGGTATTGAGCACGGAACTGGGCGAGGCTGGCGTGCGCGCCTATACCCTCAATCCGGGCGTGGTGACCACCGAATCGCTCAAGGCCACCATCGGCGACAAGGGGCTGATTGCCTTACGCGCCGGCAGTGCGCCGCCCCATGTACCGGCGGCGGTGATGTTGTGGCTGGCTACAGACGAACAGGCACCGGGGTTTCAGCGGCGGACCATTGCGGCGCAGCCGTTTGCGTTGGAGCACGGCATCGTCGCCGATTGGCGTTGACGAAAGCGGTGTGCCAGTCGCCCTGGAGGGTGACTGGCATGGCCTCTTCGCGAGCAAGCCCGCTCCCACAGGAGGTTTGTGTCGTGCGCCGCGAATCAAATGTGGGAGCGGGCTTGCTCGCGAAAGCGGTGGATCTGCCAGCAGGGTCTTATGCCTGCCGCCGCTGCCGGGCCAGGGTCATGGCGGTGTCCTCGATCATGTCCTCCTGACCGCCGACCATGCCGCGGCGACCCATTTCAACGAGGATCTCCCGGGCCGACACGCCGTACTTCTTCTCGGCGCGCTTGGCGAACAGCAGGAACGAACCGTAGACCCCGGCGTAACCCATGGTCAGGGCATCGCGGTCGCTGCGGATCGGGAAGTCCATGATCGGCACCACCAGGTCTTCGGCCACGTCCTGGATACCGAACACACTGACGCCGGTGTCGATGCCCATGCGGTCACATACCGCCACCAGCACTTCCATCGGCGTGTTGCCGGCACCGGCACCGAGGCCCGCGCAGGCGGCGTCGATGCGGTTGGCCCCGGCGGCGATCGCGGCGATGGAGTTGGACACGCCCATCGACAGATTGTGGTGGCCATGGAAACCGATCTCGGTTTCCGGCTTGAGGGCCGCGCGCATCGCCGCCACACGGGCGCTGACGTCGTGGGGCAGCAGGTAACCCGCCGAGTCGGTCAGGTAGATGCAGTTGGCGCCGTAGCTTTCCATCAGCAAGCCCTGCTTGACCAGGCCTTCAGGGTTGTTCATGTGGGCCATCATCAGGAAGCCGACAGTGTCCATGCCCAGGCCGCGGGCGTGGGAAATGTGCTGCTCGCTGACGTCAGCCTCGGTGCAATGGGTGGCCACGCGAATGGTGTTGACCCCCAATTCATGGGCCATTTTCAGGTGATCGACGGTGCCGATCCCCGGCAGCAGCAGGGCAGAGACCTTGGCCTTTTTCATCAGCGGGATCACCGCCGACAGATACTCCTCGTCAGTGTGGGCCGGGAAACCGTAGTTCACCGAACTGCCGCCCAGGCCGTCGCCGTGGGTGACTTCGATCAGCGGAACGCCGGCATCGTCGAGGCCGCAGGCGATCTCTTTCATCTGTTGCAGGCTGATCTGGTGGCGCTTGGGGTGCATGCCGTCGCGCAGGCACATGTCGTGAACGGTGATGCTTTTGCCGCGAAGATCCATGGTCGGCTCCTTATGCGTGGGCGGGTTGGACGGTTGCTTGCAACACCAGCTCGCCCTTGAGGATTTCCTCGGCGAACATCTCGGCGGTGCGCGCCGCGGCGGCGGTCATGATGTCGAGGTTGCCGGCGTACTTGGGCAGGTAGTCACCCAGGCCTTCGACCTCCATGAAGATCGACACCCGGTTGCCTTCAAACACCGGGCCGTTGACCAACTTGTAGCCGGGCACGTAGCGCTGCACTTGCACGATCATGGCCTCGATGGCGGCGGTGATCGCCGGCTGGTCGGGTTCGCTCTCGGTCAGGCAATGCACGGTGTCGCGCATTATCAGCGGCGGCTCGGCGGGGTTGATGATGATGATCGCCTTGCCTTTCTTCGCGCCGCCGACTTTCTCCACGGCGCTTGAGGTGGTGCGGGTGAATTCGTCGATGTTTTTCCGGGTGCCGGGGCCGACCGATTTCGACGCGGCGGTGGCGATGATCTCGGCGTACTCCACCGGCTGCACGCTGGACACCGCGGCCACCAAAGGAATGGTGGCCTGGCCACCGCAAGTGACCATGTTGACGTTCATCACGCCCAGGCCCAGTTGCGCCTTGAGGTTGACCGGTGGCACGCAGTACGGGCCGATGGCTGCCGGGGTCAGGTCAATCATCAACACGCCCAGGGCATTGAGCTTGCGCGAGTTCTGCGCGTGCACGTAGGCCGAGGTGGCATCGAAGGCGATCTGGATCTGGTCTTCGAGGACATGGGGCAGCAGGCCGTCGACCCCGTCGGCGGTGGTTTTCAGGCCCAGCTCGCGGGCCCGTGCCAGGCCTTCGGAGGTGGCGTCGATGCCGACCATCCACACCGGCTCCAGCACCTCGCTGCGCATCAGTTTGTACAACAGGTCGGTGCCGATGTTGCCCGGCCCGATCAGCGCGCATTTGATCTTCTTGCTCATGTTTTTCTGGCTCCTGGAAAGGGAAGGGCGATCACGGGACAAAGCGCAGGCTGGCTTCGCCGAGCCCGGTCATGGACAGGCTGATATGGTCGCCGGCGACCACAGGCACCAGCGGCGCCAGGGCACCGGACAGAATGATTTCGCCACGGCGGAACGGGATGCCCAGCTCGCCCAGGGTATTGGCCAGCCAGGCCACTGCCGCGCAGGGATGACCCTGCACCGCCGAGCCCAGGCCGGAACCCGCCGGTTGGCCGTTCTTGCTCATTTGCATGTGCACGGCAGCGAGGTCCAGCGAGCGCGGGTCGATGTGCTGGCTGCCGAGGGCGAACACGCCGCAGGAGGCGTTGTCGGCGACGGTGTCCTGAATGCGGATCTGCCAGTCGTCGATCCGCGAATCGACAATCTCGAAGCACGGCACGACCCATTGGCTGGCGGCCAGCACGTCTTCGGCGCTGATGCCCGGGCCTTGCAGGTCTTCACCGAGGATGAAGGCGATTTCGCCTTCGGCCCGCGGCTGGATCAGGTTGTAGAGGGCCAGGCTGACATCGCAGCCGTCCTCGACCTGCATGGCGTTGGTGAGGAAGCCGAAATCCGGTTGGTGGACATCGAGCATTTCCTGCACGGCGCGGCTGGTGACCCCGATTTTCTTGCCGATCACTTGCTCGCCGAGGGCTTCGCGGCGTTGCAGGAAGTGCAGGGAAATCCGGTAGGCCTGCTCCAGGGTGATCTGCGGATAACGGCGGGTCAGGGGGGCCAGCGTCTGCCGGCTGCGCAGGGCGTTGAACAGTTCGTCACCGAGCGCGGTGATCAAATGGGCGTCCATGGCGAGGGCTCCAGTGGGGTGGGAGAAAAAAAAGGCCCGCCCCGACATCATCAGGGGCGAGCCCAAAGGAGTGGTTCAGCCGGGCCACGCCGACGAGTCGGCACCGCCATCGACATCGATGATCTTGCCGGTCACCCAGGCCGAAGCGGGGCTGGCCAGGTACAGCGCGGCGGCGGCGATGTCCTGCGGGGTGCCCAGGCATTTGAGCGGGGTGTTGGCTTCCATGGCCTCGCGCATGGCGGTGGGCATCACGCCGTTCAGTGCTTCGGTGAGGGTCGGGCCGGGGGCGACGGCGTTGACGCGGATCTGCGGCGCGAAGTCCTGGGCCAGCAAGCGGGTCAAGTGGCTGAGGGCCGCCTTGGCTGTACCGTAGGCGCTGAAATGGCGTTGGGCATAACGCGCCGCCACCGAGCTGATATTGATGATGTTGCCGCCACCGGCCTCGCGCATCAGCGGCACGCACAACTGGCAGAAGTCGTAGCTGGTGGTCACGTTGAAATTCAGCACCTGGGCGAACTGCTCAGGGGTCATTGCCAGCGGATCGTTGGGACCGCCGCCGCCTGCGTTGTTGACCAGATGCGTGATGCGGCCCATTTGCTCGACGCTGTGGCGCACCAGTGCCTGGCGTTGCCCGGCATCGTTGACGTCACAGGCGATGGCCAGCGCGCGCCGGCCCAGGCCGCGAACCTCCTCGGCCACGGCCTCTACCTCGTCCAGCGAACGCGCCGAGCACACCACATCGGCGCCGGCTTCGGCATACGCCAGGGCAATCGCCCGCCCGATACCCCGGCCGCTGCCGGTGACGATGGCGACGCTGCCGTGCATCTGGAAACGCTGCAAAATACTCATGGGCCCTTGCTCCGTGGGGTCGATTGTCGATGGATTGAATATCGCCGCAACGGCCGTGGCCAGCATCGTCTCAATGGACTAGCGGGCGGTGTGTGCATATCCATTCCTGCGGTAACGGCCACCCAGGGTTTCGCCCTTTGTAGGAGCGAGCTTGCTCGCGATGGAGGTTAACGATGACGCGGGCAGCCTGACACCCCGCGGTGTTCTCAGGTTTTTCGCGAGCAAGCTCGCTCCTACAAGTGACCCGCCGTCAGGGCGCAACCATGAGCCGTCGTTACCGAAGAAACGGATATACCCGCCAAACCCCGATACCCAACCCCACCCCTAGTCCGCTTTGACGATGAAGGATTACCCGCTCGATCCGATGATCCGTCTCAACTCGCGCAGTGGCGCAGTGAGATCGGGAGAATTGAGTGATGCACAGCATGCGAGAAAAGACCCAGGACGAACATGATCTGCTGGAACGTGCACGCAGCCTGGTGCCGGCACTCAAGGCGCGCACGGCGCAGGCCGACAAGGACTTGAAGGTGCCGGTGGAGAGCGTCCTCGAGTTGCAGTCCGCCGGCTTGTTGCGGGCCTTGCAGCCAAGGGCGTTCGGCGGTTATGAAGTGGATCCGCGGACCTTCTTCGAAATCCAGACCATCCTCGCCGAGGGTTGCATGTCCACGGCGTGGATCTACGGCGTGATGGGGGTTCACCCCTGGCAACTGGCGCGTTACCCGATCGAAGCGCAGCGCGAAGTCTGGGCCGATGACCACAATGCGCTGATCTGCTCGACCTACATGCCGGCGGCCAAGGTCACGGTGGTTGAAGGTGGTTACCGCATCAGCGGGCGCTGGGGTTTCTCCAGCGGCAGCGAACACTGCCAATGGGTGTTCCTGGGGGGCATCCTGCCGCCCGATGGCGACATGCCCGCCGAGCACGGCACCTTCCTGCTGCCGCTCAGCGACTATCAGATCGAACGCAACTGGGACGTGCTGGGCCTGCGCGGCACCGGCAGCCATGACATCGTGGTCGAGGATGTATTCGTCCCGGCCCATCGCGTGCAACGCACCAACAACTGCACCCTCGAAGCGACTCCCGGGCGTCTGGTCAACACCAATCCGATCTACGCGATCCCGTTCGCCCAGGTGTTCTCCCGCGCCGTCTCGACCTCGGCCCTCGGTGCCCTGCAGGGCGCGATCAACGAGTTCCGAGACAACGCCGCCAAACACATCGGCAAGCACGGCGCCCGGACCGCTGACGATCCGGTGGCGCAAACCGCCGTGGCCGAAGCGATGATCACCGTCGACAGCCTGCGCCTGGTGCTCGAGCGAAACTATGACCACCTGATGAGTCTGGCACGTGCCGGCGAGTACCCGGACACCGAGACCCGCCTGCTGTATCGCTACCAGTCGGCCTATGTGACCAACATCTGCGCCGAACGGGCCAACGACCTGCTGCGCAGCATGGCCGCCTCCGGCCTGTACAACACAAACCCGGTGGCGCGGCTGTTCCGCGACCTGCACCAGGCCCGCGGGCACATCGCCAACAACTACATGGCCTACGGGCGCAGCTACGGCGCGGTGCTGCTCGGCCTACCCAACCCGGACCCTTACGTCTGAGGCCATGGCGAGCGTTTCGACACCCCTGGTTTACACCTGTCCGTGCTGCACGGCCAGGTGGTCATGAGTAGCTGACCTATGAACAATTATCTTGCCCTGCGCGTGGCCCGCGTGATCGAGGAAACCGCCGATGCGCGTTCCCTGGTGTTCGACGTGCCGGAGCACCTGGGCGAACGTTTTCGCTATCAACCAGGCCAGTTCCTGACCTTGCGCGTGCCTTTCGAGGACGGCTGGCTGCCCCGTTGTTATTCATTGTCCAGCACGCCGTTGCTGGATGAGCCGTTGCGGGTAACGGTCAAGCGCGTGCACGAGGGCCGCGCCTCGAACTGGCTGTGCGGCGAGTTGCAGGCCGGCCAGACCCTGGAGGTGCTGCCACCGGCCGGGGTGTTCGTGCCGCGCAGTCTCGACGGCGACTTGCTGCTGTTTGGCGGCGGCAGTGGCGTGACCCCGGTGCTGTCGATCCTGCGTTCGGCGTTGCTCGCGGGAACTGGTCGGGTGCTGCTGATCTATGCCAACCGCGATGAGTCCTCGGTGATTTTCAAGGACGAACTCCGCCAGCTGGCCAGCGCTCATCCGCAACGCCTGCAGATCGTCCATTGGCTCGATTCGGTGCAGGGCATCCCGAGCGTCGGGCAACTGGCGGAGCTGGCGCGGCCGTTCATCGATGCTCAGGCATTCATCTGTGGCCCTGGCCCGTTCATGGACGCGGCGGTCAGCGCGCTCAAGGGCCTGGGCATGCCGGATCGCCGGGTGCACGTCGAGCGCTTTGTCTCGCTGCCCGGTGAAGGCGAGCTGCCGCTGGCGACCAGCAGCGAAGCGGCCGTGGCCGCGCAATTGGCGGTGCGCCTGGACGGAGAAGACCACCAACTGGCCTGCGACAGCGGCGAGACCGTGCTGGCCGCCATGGAGCGTGCCGGCCTAAACCCGCCCAGCGCCTGCCGAGTCGGTGGCTGCGCCTCGTGCATGTGCACCCTGGTAAGCGGCGAGGTCGAGCTGCTGCACAACGATGCACTGGACGCGGGCGACCTGGCCGAAGGCTGGATCCTGGCCTGCCAGGCGGTGCCCACCAGCGCGCAACTGCGTATCCGCTTTCCCGATTGATGCCTTCAATTATGCCCAGCGCGAGCCCACGATGAATCAGAGCCTGAACCTTGCCGCGCCCCTGAGCGCCGCCCCTGCCACCCTTGCCCAATTGGTCTTCAGCAGTGCCGAACGTTTTGCCGGGCGCACGGCCATCGAGGACAACGGCCAATGCATCGACTACGCCGAGCTGCCCGAGCGCGTCATGGGCTTTGCCCGGGGTTTGCTGGCCCTGGGCATCCAGGCCGGCGACCGGATTGGCATCTGGGCGCCGAACAGCGGCGACTGGATCCTCGCGGCGCTGGGCATCCAGTGCGCCGGGGCGGTGCTGGTACCGATCAACACGCGCATGAAGGGCCTTGAGGCCGCCGATGTGCTGGAGCGCAGCGGCTGCCGAGTATTGTTTGTCCAGCAGCGTTTTCTCGACGTGGACTACCCGGCGTTGCTCGCGCCCCATCGGCCGGCCAGCCTCGAACACCTGGTGCTGCTCGATGGCGACACCCCCGGGTTGCCTTCGGACCTGAGCCTTGCCCAGTTCCTGCTCGGCGCGGCGACCATCGATGCAGACAGCGCCAGGCGCCGGGCCATGGAGATCAAGCCCGAGGCCATGTGCGACCTGTTGTTCACCTCCGGCACCACCGGCAAACCCAAGGGCGTGATGAGCGGCCATGGCCAGAACCTGCGGGCCTTCACCGAATACGTCAAGGTCATCGGCCTGCTGCCGGAAGATCGCTACCTGATCGTCAACCCGTTCTTCCATGCGTTCGGCTACAAGGCCGGCTGGCTGACCTGCCTGATCGGCGGAGCGGCCATCCTGCCCCATGCGGTGTTCGACGCCGAGCAGGTGTTCCAGCGCATCGCCCGAGAACGCATCAGCGTGCTGCCCGGTGCTCCGACCCTGTATCTCTCGCTGCTGGCCCATCCGCAGCTGCAGCAGACCGACCTGTCGAGCCTGCGCATCGCGGTGACCGGTTCGGCGAGCATCCCGCCGAGCCTGATCGAGCGCATGCGCAACGAGCTGGGGTTCGCCGTGGTGACCACCGCCTACGGCCTGACCGAATGCGGCGGGCTGGCGACGATATGCGATCCCCAAGACTCGGCGAAGGTTATTGCCGGCACCAGCGGACGGCCGATCGCCGGCACCGAAGTGAGCATCCGCGACCCGCACAACCAGGTGCTGGAGGCCGGGCAGACCGGCGAGATCTGCCTGCGCGGGTTCCACATCATGCAGGGTTATTTCCAGAACCCCGAAGCGACCCGCGAAGCCATCGACGCCGAAGGCTGGCTGCATACCGGCGACGTCGGGCGACTGGACGAGGCGGGCAATCTGATCATCACCGACCGCCTCAAGGACATGTACATCGTCGGCGGCTTCAACTGCTACCCGGCGGAAATCGAAGCCGCGCTGATCAGACACCCGGCCATTGCCCAGGTGGCGGTGATCGGCATCGCCGATGAGCGCATGGGCGAGGTCGGCTGTGCCTGTGTGGTGCTGCGTGAAGGGCGGCAACTCGACGAGGCGCAACTGATCGCCTGGAGCCGGGAGCAAATGGCCAATTACAAGGTGCCGCGCCAGGTGCGTTTCTTCGACGCCTTGCCACTTAATCCGTCGAGCAAGGTGGCGAAGAACGAACTGCGCGCGGCGCTGGCCAACAGCGTTCCGGCGTAAGGCGCAGCCATCTCGCCAACACGAAAAAAACAACAACAAAAGGAGAGGAGCATGTTCACGGGAAATACTGTCGCGCGCCATTCGCGGAACCTGAGCGGTGGCCGCTGCCTGTTGGCAACGGCCATCACCATCGCCAGCGCCACGGCCAGCGCCGCACCGAGTATCGAACTGGGGGAGAACACCACCCTGGATTCGTCGCTGACGGTCAACTACACCGCCTCCATGCGCACTGCCAAGCAGGCCAGTCAATACCTCAACGACCCGAACAACGACGACGGCACACGCAACTTCAAGCGCGGCTCGCTGATCAACAACCGCCTGAGCCTGTTCGGCGAGTTGCAACTTCGGCACGACAACCTGGGGGCGGTGCTGCGCGGCAGTCAGTTCTACGACGATGTCTACAACCAGAAGAATGCCAACGACTCGCCGGAAACGGTGAACAAGACCGGCCACAACGACGGCTTCAGCGACGAGACCCGGCGCATGAGCGGCAGCGCGGCGCGACTGCTCGATGCGTATGTGTACGGCAACTTCGAGCTCGGCGAGACCCAGTACCTGTCGCTCAAGGCCGGGCGGCACCTGGTGGCCTGGGGCGAGAGCCTGTTCTGGGCCAACATCAGCCAGGGCCAGGCCCCGGTGGATGCGACCAAGTTCAACGTGCCGGGCACCGAGGCCAAGGACTCGTACCTGCCCGTGGGGCAGGTGTCCGGATCATGGTCGCTGAATGAAGACCTGGCGCTGGTGGGCTACTACCAGTACGAGTGGGAAAAGACCCAGCTCAATCCAGTGGGCGATTATTTCGGCAGCGACACCTTCGGTCCCGGCGCCGAGTTTTTCCGTCTGGGTGCCGGCCAGGTCGACCGTCTGCCCAACGGCCTGGCAGTCGGCTACGCCGGTGAGAAAGACGCCAAGGACAGCGGCCAATGGGGCCTGGGTGTGCGCTACCGGATCACCGAGAACACCGAAGTCGGGCTGTTTCATTACCGCTATAACGAGCGCGTCGGCTCGCTGTTCTTCGACTTCACCGGCACCACCCAATACTCCTCGCTCAAGGGCATCGGGCATGACGGCACTGCGCCGTCCTATCGCCTGGGCTACTTCGAAGACGTCAAGCTGACGGGTGTCAGCTTCAGCTCCAAGGTCGGCGATTCGGTGCAGTACGCCGGTGACCTGAGCTATCGCGATGGCGCCTCGGTCTACCTCAACAATGGCGCGCCGACCACTGGGCAGATCTGGCAGGGCAACCTCAACGCCTCGTACATCCTCGGCCCCAGCCTGCTCGCCCAGCAGACCACCTTCATGGGTGAAGTGGTGCATCAACACATCGACGGAGTGGACAGCCTGACGATCACCGGCGGCGGAGTCGGCGTGGATGGCACCTTCGACCAGTTCGAATCGAAGACCCAGACCCGTGGCTCGACCCTGCTGGGCGTCGGCGCCTACATGGACTACCCGTCCATCGCCACGGGCCTGGACCTGAACACCAAGGTAGTATGGACGCAGAACGTCGACGGCAGCGCCTACCAGGGCCTGGGGCGCGACGAGAAGCGCCTGACCGTGGGTGGCGACTTCAAGTACCTGGGCAACTTCCAGGTCGGCATGACCTATGTCGCCTACCTGAGCTCGCCGGACGTCGCCCAGGGCCGCTTGCTGGCCGACCGCGACTACCTGTCGTTCAACGCCAAGTACACCTTCTGATGATCATGGCTGCGTCGCGATCCGGTGCCGCAGTCGTTCGCTTTTAGCCTGATAACAATAAAGAGAGGCCTGTCATGAATCCTCGTCCGACGCCATCACCGTTCAGCCCGATCGCAATTGGTCCGTTGACCCTGAAAAACCGTTTCATCAAGGCCGCCACCAACGAGGGCATGAGTGCCCAGGGCGTGCCGTCCAAACAACTGGTCAAGCTGCACTCGGCCCTGGTCGCAGGCGGCACCGCCCTGACCACTGTGGCCTATTGCGCGGTGAGCAGCGATGGTCGCACCTTGCCCAACCAGTTGACCCTCAGCCAATCCAGCCTGCCGCACTTCAAGGCCCTGACCGACGGGGTGCATCAGGCCGGTGGCCTGGCCAGCGCACAGATCACCCATGGTGGTTGCTTCACCTTCATCCGCGAACGCTCGACCAAGCGCCCACTGTCAGCCAGCGGCGGCTTCAACAAGATCGGCTTGATGAGCGGCATGTTCCTCAAGCAGGCGATGAACGAAGACGACATGCGACAAGTGGTGCGCGACTTCGCCCAAGGCGCACGCCTGGCGCGTCAGGCGGGTTTCGATGCCGTGGAGATCCACATGGGCCACGGCTACCTGCTCAGTCAGTTCATTTCGCCGATGTATAACAAGCGTCGCGACCAATACGGCGGCAACCTGGAAAACCGCCTGCGCTTTCCGCGTCGGGTGTTGCGAGCGGTGCTGGATGCAGTCGGCAAGGAGATGGCGGTCATCTGCAAATACAGCGTGACCGAAGGCGTGCGCGCCGGTAACAGCGCCGAAGACGGCGCGCAGATCGCACGCATGCTGGAAGAGGAGGGCGCGCACCTGCTGGTGCTCAGCGCGGGGATGAATGCCGAGTCGATCACCACCATGTTCGGTTCCTCCTTCCCCAAGGAAAACCGCGTGCAGCAGAAGAACAAGATCATCGCCCTGGCCATGGCTATCCAGCGTCGCAAGGAGCCGACCGTGGAATTCCGCGAGCTGTATCTGCTGGAACATGCACGCAAGGTACGTGCGGCGGTGAAAATGCCGTTGGCCTATCTGGGCGGTGCCAAGAGCCTGGCGAGCATCGAGAAAATCATGGCCGAGGGATTTGACCTGGTCGCCATGGGTCGGGTATTGCTGGCCGAAAACGACTACGTCAACAAACTCGCCACTGGCGCCAGCCGCGACTCGATCTGCACCGCCTGCAACCGCTGCGTGGCCATGATGTATACCCCCGGCGGCACCTCCTGCGTACTGGGTAAGCCCGGCGACGCAGTGTTGAACAGCCAGAAGGCGGCAGGGTAACAGATACACCAGGGTTTGGTTTGCCTGTGGGAGCCGGCTTGCTGGCGATGCGATGGTGGCCGTTACGCCGTCATCGCTGGCAAGCCAGCTCCCACAGGTTTTGCGGGGGTATGTTGGGTTCGTGGTGTGACTCACATCTGTAGGAGCCGGCTTGCTGGCGATGCGGTGGTGGCCGTTATGCCGTCATCGCTGGCAAGCCAGCTCCTACAGGATTGCGGGTGTACGCGGATTGTTGGCGGTACGAAAATCTGTAGGAGCCGGCTTGCTGGCGATGCGGTGGTGGCCGTTATACCGTCATCGCTGGCAAGCCAGCTCCTACAGGATTGCGGGTGTACGCGGATTGTTGGCGGTACGAAAATCTGTAGGAGCCGGCTTGCTGGCGATGCGGTGGTGGCCGTTACGCCGTCATCGCTGGCAAGCCAGCTCCTACAGGTTTTGCGGGGGTATGTTGGGTTCGTGGTGTGACACACATCTGTAGGAGCCGGCTTGCTGGCGATGCGGTGGGGGCCGTTATGCCGTCATCGCTGGCAAGCCAGCTCCTACAGGTTTTGTGGGGGTATGTCGGGTTTGTGGTGTGACACACATCTGTAGGAGCCCGCTTGCCGGCGATGGCGGTGGTGACGCTTATGCCACCATCGCTGGCAAGCCTCGCACAACGCGTCGCCGGTTCAACCGTGCTGCAGAAACTCAATGCAGCTACGGTTGAACAATTCCCGATGCTCCACCTGAACCCAATGCCCACACCGGTTGAGCACGATGAACCGCGCATTCGGTGCGCCGTCGATGATGCGCTGGGCGCCACTGATTGGGTTGAAGTGGTCGTTGCTGCCCCAGAAGCCAAGGATCGGGCACTGGATCTCGCCCAGGCGCGCTTCCATGTTCGGCACCATCATCGTGCTGAACAGGTTCTTCGGCTGTGTCACCGCCACCGCCACGCGTTCCTGCAGCAGGCTTTCCGGCAGGATCGACGCATCGAACAACTGCAAGCTCATCATGCTGCGCATCTCCTCCATGCCGATGGGGCCGGCGCTGAACAGGCTGACCATGCGCACGATGCCCTCCATCTTGAAGTAGGTCTCGCGCTCCTCGACACCACCCGGTGCCAGCAGGATCAGGCTCTGGGCAAGTTGTGGAAGGCGCAGGGCCAGGCCCAAGGCGATCGCGCCGCCCAGCGAATTGCCCAGCAGCGTGCAACGCCGCACACCGACGGACTCCAAAAACGCCGCCACGCAGTCGACGAAGAAGTCCAGGTTGTACTGCACGTCCTCGGGTTTGTCCGAACGGCCGAAACCCGGCAGGTCGAGCACGATATTGCGATAGCCGGCAGCGACCAATTGCGGGTAGTTGCCCTTGAAGTTGCTGAAGCCACTGGCGCCCGGCCCGCTGCCGTGCAGCCACAGCACCACGGGGCCGGCGCCCTCATCCAGATAGTGCAGGCGCAGGCCGTTGGGCAGGGTCGCGTAATGGCCGACGGGCAGGGGCAGGTCTACGGGTTGGTTCATGGGGTTCTCCATTGTCTGCGGATTCATGAGGCACAACCGCACCAGGCGCTGCGGCAGATTGCTGCAGTGAATTGAAGGGGAATACAGCGCCTGGCGTGGTGCGCGCTAGCGAATGCTGGGCGCTGACGCCGTCATTTACATCGTCCGTTCAGACCACGCGGCGCTAGTCCCATCGGACGATGTGGGCCGAGGCCCTGGCCGCTAATCATGCAAGTGACGGCTCCATTACAGCGGGCCGCAGCGTATTCGCACACTTGGAGATTGCTATGAAGTTACTCGATAAAGTGGCCTTCGTGACCGGTGCCGCCCAAGGCATGGGCCAGGCCATCGTGCGTGGTTTTGTCGCCGAAGGCGCGAAGGTGGTGGCTGTTGACCTGCACCAGGCGGCCCTGGCCGAGAGCCTGGCAGACTTGGGCGACAAGGTGCTCGCCCTGGCCTGCAACGTCGGTGACGGCGCCTCCGTGGCCGATGCCATGGGGCAGGCCGAGGAGCACTTCGGTGGCCTCGACATCCTGGTCAACAACGCCGGCGTGGGCGGGCTGGACAGCTTTCTCGAAACCACGGACGAGAGCTGGGCGCGGGTGATCGGTGTGAACCTGGGCGGCACCTTCCTGTGCTGCCGTGAAGGCGCCAAATTGATGGTCAAGGGTGGCCGCAAGGGCGCGATCATCAACCTCTCCAGCACCGCCGCGCTGACCGGCGAAGGCCCGAGCCACTACTGCGCCTCGAAAGCCGGGGTCATGGGCCTGACCCGTTCGATCGCCCGTGAACTGGCCGCCTGCGGCATCCGCGTCAACACCCTGGTACCAGGGCCGACCAACACCCCGATGATGGCCGGCATTCCCGATGACTACATGCAGGCGCTGCTGAAAAACGTGCCCCTGGGCCGTATGTGCGAGACCGACGAGATCGCCAGGGTCGCGGTGTTCCTGGCTAGCGAAGACGCCAGTTTCATGACCGGGCAGAACATCGCCGTCAACGGCGGCATGGCCTTTATCTGATCAGGGAGTCACTCATGAGCAAGCGTCTACAAGGAAAAATCGCCTTCGTCACCGGCGCCGGTTCCGGCATCGGCGAAGCCACTGCGCTGCGGTTCGCCGAAGAGGGCGCCACGGTGGTGCTGTGCGGGCGGCGCATTGAGCCGCTGCAAGGCGTGCAGGAGAAAATCCGTGCCCAAGGCGGGCAGGCCGAGATTGCCGTGGCCGACGTCAGCGATGAACAGGCCTACGTCGGTGCGCTGCAAGCCACCGCGCAACGTCACGGTCGCCTGGACATCCTGGTCAACAACGCGATGGCCTACACCTGGGGCGGTATCGACAGCATGACCACCGCCGACTGGCACGCCAACTTTGGCACCACCGTCGACGGCACCTTCTGGGGCACCCGCACCGCGATGCAGTTGATGAAAGCCCAGGGCGGCGGTTCGATCGTCAACATCGCGTCGATCTGCGGCCTGTTCGGCACGGCCTGGATGGCCGGTTACTCGGCGGCCAAGGCGGCGGTGATCAACTTCAGCCGGGCGGCGGCCAGCGAAGGCGCACCGCACAACATCCGCTGCAACGTGATCATTCCCGGGGTGGTCGACACCCCGGCCACGGCCGGCATGCTGGCCGACGCCAAGACCCGCAGCAACACCGAAAAAGTCATCCCGATGAAACGGGTCGGCCTGCCGGTGGAGCTGGCCAACGCCATCGTGTTCCTGGCCAGCGACGAGGCTTCGTATGTCACCGGTGCCAGCCTGGCGGTGGACGGCGGACGCGGTTCGGACCTGTACACGGTGCTCGACTGATGAGCCAGGACGCCAACGCTTTACTTGAGCGCATCGATCGCCTGGAGTCGCTGGACGCGATCCGCCAACTGGCCGGCAAGTACGCCCTGGCCCTGGACATGCGCGACATGGATGCCATGGCCAACTGCTTCGCCCCGGATGTGCGCGTGGGTCGCGACAAGAGCGGTCGTGTGCACCTCAAGGCATGGCTGGACGAAACCATGCGCAAGCAGTTCCATGGCACCTCCCATCACCTGGGGCAGCACATCATCGAGTTCAGCGATGCCGATCACGCCACCGGCGTGGTCTATTCGAAGAACGAACATGAGACCGGTCCCGAGTGGGTGATCATGCAGATGCTGTACTGGGACGACTACGAACGGATCGACGGGCGCTGGTGTTTCCGTCGCCGCTTACCGTGCTACTGGTACGCGACCGACCTCAACAAACCACCGATCGGCGGCCTGAAAATGCGCTGGCCAGGGCGCGAGCCGTACGCCGGCAGCTTCCACGAGCTGTTTCCGTCCTGGGATGCCTTCTGGGCGCAACGCCCGGACAAGGACGCCCTGCCGCAAATCGCCGAACCCGCACCGCTGGAGGGCTTCCTCAAGACCCTGCGCCGCGGGGCGGATGACCCGAAGATTCGCGTGCGCTGAACGGCAGCGAAGGCGTCCGTCCTGGCAACTCATGTGTTGCCTGACCCGGCGCTTTCGCTGCGATGCGGCGACCCGACAAGCCAGCTCCTACAGTGGGCGTCCATCCTGCCCGCCAATGTGGCATCTGCCCACGCCTTCGCCTGCTTAGTCTCAACGGACGATGAAGCCTCGGCCAGTGCTTCGCACAATGCTCCCCACAAAAGTCATTCAGCCAACGAGGACCCAGGCATGATCGACATTCGCGGTTTGAGCTATTTCGTCTCGCAGATCGAAAACCTCAGTCATTGGCAGCGTTACGCCGAAGACGTGCTCGGCATGCAAGTGAACCCGGCGCCGGGCGGTGGCTTGTACGTGAAAATGGACGAGCGTCCGTTTCGCATGCTGATCGTCGAAGGCAGCGAGGCGCGTTACCTGGCCTCTGGCTGGGAGTTGGCCAACGAGACAGCCTTCACGGCCGCCCTCGAGCACCTGAGCGCTGCCGGCATCGAATGGCAGCCAGGCTCCGCCACCGAGATCGAGCAGCGCGGCGTCCAGGCGCTGGTCAAGGTGACCGACCCGTCGGGCAACTGCCATGAGCTGAGCTGGGGCCATCGCTCCGACTGCCTGCCGTTCGTGTCGCCCCAGGGCGTGCCGCGTTTCATCACCGGCGACATGGGCCTGGGCCACACCGTGCTGCCGGCGCCGAACTTCGACGCCACCCTGGCGTTCGCCAAGGATGTGCTCGGCTTCGAGTTGTCGGACATTTTCAACTTCCGTCCCGACCCTTCGGTAGCACCGATCCGCATTCACTTCCTGCATTGCCAGAACGCTCGCCACCACAGCCTGGCACTGGCCGAGTACCCGGTGCCGTCCGGTTGCGTGCACGTGATGGTCGAGGTCGACTCGATGACCGAAGTCGGCCGCGCCCACGACCGTCTGCACGCCCATGCGGTGAACCTGTCGGCCACCCTCGGCCAGCACCTCAACGACCGCATGACCAGTTTTTACATGAAGACACCGTCCGGCTTCGATCTGGAGTACGGCTTTGGCGGGTTGCTAGTCGACTGGGCCGAGCATTCGGCTTTCGAGTTCACCCGCGTGAGCATTTGGGGGCACGACTTTTCGGTCGGCCAACACTAAGGAATTGTCATGATGAACAAACAACTGACAGCGGCCGATGCGGTTGCTCAATTGCGCGATGGCATGACCATCGGTTTCGGCGGCTGGGGCCCGCGGCGCAAGCCGATGGCGATCGTGCGCGAGATCCTGCGCTCACCGGTGAAGGACCTGACCGTGGTCGCCTACGGCGGTCCGGAAGTGGGCATGCTGTGCGCCGCCGGCAAGGTCAAAAAACTGGTGTTCGGCTTCGCCACCCTCGATGCCATTCCGCTGGAACCCTACTACCGCAAGGCCCGCGAAGCCGGCGAGCTGGAGTTGATGGAGCTCGACGAAGGCATGTTCCAGTGGGGCCTGCGCGCCGCCGGCATGCGTTTGCCGTTCCTGCCCACCCGTTGCGGCCTGGCCACCGACGTGACGCGCCTGAACCCGGCACTCAAGACCATCCAGTCGCCCTACGCCGATGGCGAGGTGCTGCTGGCGATGCCGGCGCTCAACCTCGATGTGGCGTTCCTGCACGTCAATGTCGCCGACCGCCTGGGCAACTGCCTTGTGACCGGGCCGGACCCGTATTTCGATCATCTGTTCGCCCGCGCCGCCCAGCAGTGCTTTGTCTCGTGCGAACGCCTGGAAGACCGCCTTGCGCTGAACGCCGAGCAGGCCCGTTTCAACACCTTCGAGCGCTATCTGGTCAGCGGCGTGGTGCATGCACCTCTGGGTGCGCATCCGACGCTCTGCGCCCCTGACTACGGCTGGGACATGAAGCACCTGAAGGGCTATGTCGCCAGCAGCCAGGCGGAAAACGGCTGGCAGGACTATGTGCAGACCTGGATCGCCGGTGGCGAGCAGGCCTATCAGGCACAGAACGGCGGTGCCGACTCCATGGGCGCCTTGCCCCTTCCCGTGTTCTGAGGATTATCGACCATGTCTGCAACCTGTGATTTCACCCTGGCTGAACTGATGATCGTCGCCGCCTCCGAGGCCTGGCGTGGCAATGGCGAGGTGATTGCCTCGGGCCTGGGCGTGATCCCGCGCCTGGGCGCCAGCCTGGCCAAACTGACCCACAGCCCGGAACTGTTGATGACCGACAGCGAGGCGTTCCTGGTCGAAGAACCGATCCCGCTGGGCCCGCGTGGCGACTACGTTGCGCGTTATTCGGGTTACATGTCGTTCGAACGAGTATTCGAATGCGTTTGGGGCGGGCGCCGTCACGCAATGATCGGGCCGACCCAGATCGACCGCTGGGGCCAGACCAACCTGTCCTGCGTCGGCGACTATCAAAAGCCCAAGACGGCGATCCTCGGCGTGCGCGGCCTGCCAGGCAACAGCATCAACCACCTCAACTCGTTCTTCGTGCCCAGCCATAACAGCCGGGTGTTCGTCAGCGGCGAAGTGGACATGATCTCCGGTGTCGGCTTCAAGGCCGAGCGCTGGCCCGAAGGCGCGCGTCGCGACCTGATGGACATCCGTTGCGTGGTCAGCGACCTCTGCGTCCTCGATTTCGATGGCCCGGACCGTGCGGTGCAGGTGCGCTCGTTGCACCCCGGCGTGACTTTCGAACAGGTCCAGGACAACACCGGCTTCCCGTTGCTCAAGTCGGCGCAATTGCGCGAGACCGCGCACCCCACTCAAGAGCAGTTGGCGCTGATCCGCCGACTCGACCCCCACGATTACCGCGCCACGGCGATCAAGGGCAACCCGCCCGGCATCCGTACGGCCTGAGGCAAGGACAGCGACCATGCACAGCAGCGACAGTGAATTCATCGTCCGCCAGGACAACGCCGTCTACGAGACGGACACCCCGGTGCTGTACAGCGTGGGCGAGGGTATTGCCACGCTGACGCTGAACCGGCCGACCTTCAACAACGCGCAAAACTCGCAGATGACCTACGCCCTGGACGACTTTTTTCGCCAGGCGGTGAACGACGACAGCGTCAAGGTCATCGTCCTGCGTGGCAACGGCAAGCACTTCTCGGCGGGCCACGATATCGGCACGCCGGGGCGCGATATCGACAAGCCGTTCGAGCGCGCACACCTGTGGTGGGACCACACCAACAAACCCGGTGGCGAGCAGCTGTATGCCCGCGAGCAGGAGGTGTACCTGGGCATGTGCCGACGCTGGCGCGAACTGCCCAAGCCGACCATCGCCATGGTCCATGGCGCGTGTATCGCAGGTGGCCTGATGCTGGCCTGGGTCTGCGACCTGATCGTCGCCAGTGACGACGCGTTCTTCCAGGACCCAGTGGTGCGCATGGGCATTCCGGGCGTGGAGTATTTCGCCCATCCCTATGAAATGAACCCGCGCATTGCCAAGGAATTCCTCTTCACCGGTGATCGCATGAGCGCCAACCGGGCCTGGCAGGTGGGCATGGTCAACCGCCTGGTGCCTCGTGATGAACTGGAGCAGGCCACCTATGCCCTGGCTGCCGGCATTGCCCGTCAGCCGCGCATGGGCCTGGCCCTGACCAAGCAGGCGATCAACCACGTCGAGGACCTGCAAGGCAAGCGCACGGCGATGGATGCGGTGTTCGCCTGGCACCACTTTGCCCATGCCCATAACGAGCTGTTGTCCGGCGACAAACTGGGCGGTTTCGACGCCAAGGGCATGGCCCGGGCCAACAAGCAGGCCGAGGATAAAAGCCAATGAACCGCTGGCTCGAAACGCCGCTGACCGAGGCCCTCGGTTGCCGTTATCCGATCGTGCAGACCGCCATGGGCTGGGTTGCCGACGCCAACCTGGTGATCGCCTCGACCGAGGCCGGGGGCTTCGGTTTCCTGGCCGGGGCGACCATTGCGGCTGCTGAACTGGAAGGCGAAATCCGCAAGGTGATCGACGCCACCGGTGGCAGCAATTTCGGTCTCAACTTCCATATGTTCCAGGACAACGCCACGCAGTGCGTCGACCTGGCGATCAAGTATCGGCTGCGCGCCGTGAGTTACGGGCGCGGTCCGGACAAGCAGACCATCGCGCGCTTCAAGGCGGCCAAGGTGCTGTGCATTCCCACCGTCGGTGCCTTGAAGCATGCGCTCAAGGCGGTGGAGCTGGGTGCCGACCTGATCACCATCCAGGGCGGCGAGGGCGGCGGCCATACCGGCGGCGTGCCCAGCTCGATCCTGCTGCCCCAGGTGTTGGCGGCCGTGAAGGTACCGGTGATCGCTGCCGGCGGATTCGCCACCGGCCGTGGCCTGGCCTCGGTGCTGGCCGCCGGTGGCGCCGGCATCGCCATGGGCACGCGGTTTCTCATGACCCGCGAATCGCCGACCCCGGCCGCGACCTTGGAACGCTACCTGAAGGTCAACGATCCGCAACGGGTGCGCGTGACCACGGCGGTGGATGGCATGCGCCACCGCATGATCGAAAACCGCTTCATCAATCACCTGGAGCAGGCGGGCCCCTTCGGTCGCCTGCGCATTGCCCTGGGCAGCGCCTGGCAGTGGAAGCAGCAGACCGGTATGAGCCTTGGGCACATGGCTTCTGTCTTCATCCGCGCGTTGCGTGAAGACCCGTCACAGCTGTCGCAAGTGGTGATGGCCGCCAACCAGCCGGTGCTGTTGCAGCGCTCGATGATCGACGGCGCCCCGGACGAGGGCATCCTGCCCAGCGGCCAGGTCGCGGCGGCCATCGGCGAGTTACTCAGTTGCCGCGAAGTCATCGAAGGCATCGCCAGCGAGGCCCAGCAGTGCCTGGACGCGCTCCTGGCCCGCAGCCAGACCCTCCCATCGAACCGTCCCGCCAGTATTGGAGAACCCCTGTGAACCAGGCATTTACCACACAACTCAATCAGGGGATCGCTGAACTCGTGATCGCCAAGCCACCGGTCAATGCCCTCGACAGCCAGCAATGGCACGCCCTGGCGCGGGAGATCGACGCCCTTGGGGCCAACCCCGAAGTGCGGGTGATCGTGATCCGCGCCGAAGGCCGGGGCTTTTGCGCCGGTGTCGACATCAAGGAGCTGGACCAGTACCCGGAGCGGATCGTCGAGGTCAACGCCGGTAACTACGCCACCTTCAAGGCCGTGCACCGCAACCCGGTGCCGGTGATTGTCGCGGTCCATGGTTTCGTCCTCGGCGGCGGCATCGGCATCACCGGTGCGGCGGACATCGTCGTCGCCTCTGACTGCGCGACCTTCGCCCTGCCGGAAGTCGACCGCGGCGCCATGGGCGGCGGTGCGCATCTGCAGCGCCTGTTCCCGGTGCAGAAAGTCCGCTACCTGTTCTTCACCGGCGACAGTATCGGCGCTCCAGAGGCGCTGCAATACGGCTTTATCGAGCGCGTCGTCAGCAAGGACCAGTTGCGCGAAACCGCCCTGGGCATCGCGGCGAAAATCGCCGAGAAGAGCCCGGCGATGATCCGCATCGCCAAGGAAGCCTTGAACGGCATCGAAGACGGCAACCTGGAAGACAAATACCGCTGGGAGCAGGGCTTCACCATGCAGGCCTACAGCAGCCCGGATTCTGCGGAAACGCGGCGGGCCTTCGTCGAAAAACGCGACGCCAAGTTCTGAGAGATCGCCATGGACCTGACTTACACCCCCAAGCAAAACGCCTTCCGCGCCGAAGTACGGGCCTGGCTGGCGGACAATCTGCCAAGTGAGCCCTTCGCCAGTTACGACAGTCGCGAAGGTTTTGAACAGCACCGCGCCTGGGAGGCCAAGCTGTTCGAGAGCCGTTGGTCGATGGTGATGTGGCCGGCCGAACTGGGCGGTCGCGGTAGCGACTTGATCGAGTGGCTGATCTTCGAGGAAGAGTATTACGGTGCAGGCGCACCGATGCGCATCAACCAGAACGGCCAGCTGTTACTCGGCCCGACCCTGATGGAGTTTGGCACCCAGGAGCAAAAGCAGCGTTTCTTGCCACGCATGGCCGAAAGCCTGGACATGTGGGCGCAAGGCTGGTCGGAGCCCAACGCCGGTTCCGACATGGCGGCGATCACCAGCAAGGCGGTACTCGACGGCGACCATTACGTGATCAACGGGCAGAAGACCTGGTCGAGCCGGGCGAACTTCGCCGACTGGCTGTTCGGCCTGTTCCGCAGCGAGCCGGGATCAACCCGTCATCACGGCCTGTCGTTCATCATGGTGCCGCTCAATACGCCGGGGGTGAGCATTCGCCCGATCAAGGCACTCAACGGCAAGGAAGCCTTCGCCGAGGTGTTTTTCGATGACGTTCGGGTCCCCGTGAACAACCTCATCGGTACCCAGGGGCAGGGCTGGCACGTGGCGATGGCCACTGCCGGCTTCGAGCGTGGTTTGCTGCTGCGTTCACCGGCGCGCTTCCAGTCCACGGCACGCAAGCTGGTCGAACTGTACAAGGCCCATCGCGTCAGTGCCGACCGCGACCCTGGTCTGCGCGATGCCGTGCTGGAGACCTGGATGTGCGCCGAGGCCTATGCGATGTCGGCTTACTACACCGTAGGACGCCTGAGCCGGGGCGAGCAGATCGGCGCCGAGTCGAGCATCAACAAGATCATCTGGTCGGAGCTCGACCTGAAGATGCACGAGACCGCCATGCGCATTCTCGGCACCCGTGGCGAGCTGGTCACAAAGGGCGCGTCAGCGGGCGATGCGGCGGGCTGGCTGGAAGGTTTTCTGTTTGCCCAGTCCGGGCCGATCTACGCCGGCACCAACGAAATCCAGCGCAACATCATCGCCGAGCGCATGCTCGGTTTGCCGAAATAAGGAACCGCCATGGACTTCACTTTCAACGATGACCAGTTGGCGTTCCGCGAAGCCATCAGTCGTTTCCTGATGACCGAAGCCGCGCCGGAGATGCTCCGGGAAATCTGGGAGACCGATGCCGGGCGCTCCCGGGACCTGCGCAACAAGATTGCCGGCCAGGGCCTCACCGCCTTGTCGGTGCCCGAGGCCGAAGGCGGCCTGGGCATGGACGATGTGACCTGGGCATTGATGACACAGGAGCTGGGCTACTACGCCATTCCCGACTCATTGGCCGACACCGCCTATGTCGCCACCGGCTTGCTCGCCGGTCTGCCTGCGGTGCATCCGGCGCGTGCCGACCTGCTGCCACGGATTGCCGACGGCAGCTTGCGGATGGCGATCAGTCATCCGGTCAATGCCTTGGTCAGCGATGCACAACTGGCCGAAGTGCTGATCCTCACCCACGGCGACGAGATCCATGTGGTGCCGCGCTGCGAAGTCAACGTGGACAACCACCTAAGTATCGATGCCTCACGCCGCCTGGGCCAAGTGACCTGGACTCCGTCGGCGCAGACCTGCATTGCCAGTGGCGAGCAGGGCCGTGCCTTGCTGGAGCGCATGCTGGACCGTGGTGCGCTGTCGGTGGCCGGGCAATTGCTGGGGCTGGCGCAGCGCATGCTCGACCTGTCGGTGGACTACGTGGCCCAGCGCAAACAGTTCGGCAAGCCGATCGGCAGTTTCCAGGCGGTCAAGCATCACCTGGCCGATGTCGCCCGTTATATCGAGCAGGCCAAGCCGGTGCTTTATCGCGCCGCCCATGCCCTGGCCCGGGGCGACGTCAACGCCGGTGTCCGGGTTTCTCAAGCACGCCTGGCGGCGAACGAGGCGAGCTGGATCGCCGCGCGCAAGGGCATCCAGGTGCACGGGGCGATGGGGTACACATGGGAAGTGGACCTGCAGATGTTCATGAAGCGCGCCTGGGCCCTCGATGCGTCCTGGGGCGACCGCGGCTTTCACAAAACCCGTGTCAGCGACTACCTGTTCGCCGACGCCACTGGCCTGGAGCCAGGGCATACTTTCGAGGAATGAGTCATGGCCCAGGCCTACATTGTTGATGCACTGCGCAGCCCCACCGGCAGGCGCAAGGGCTCTTTGAGCGAGATCCACGCGATAGACCTGGGCGCCCATGTGCTCAAGGCCCTGGTCGCGCGCAACGTGATCCCCGCGGAGGACTACGACGACGTGATATTCGGTTGCGTCGACACCATCGGTTCTCAGGCCGGCGACATCGCCCGTACCAGTTGGCTGGCCGCCGGCCTGCCGCTGACGGTGCCCGGAACCACCGTGGATCGCCAGTGCGGTTCGTCGCAACAGGCGCTGCATTTCGCCGCGCAGGCGGTGATGAGCGGCACCCAGGACGTGGTCGCGGTGGGCGGGGTGCAGACCATGACCCAGATCCCGATTTCCTCGGCGATGCTCGCCGGCCAGCCCCTGGGCTTTGCCGACCCGTTCTCGGGCAGCGTCGGCTGGCGGGCGCGGTTTGGCCTGCAGCCGGTCAACCAGTTCTATGCCGCGCAGCGGATTGCCGATCACTGGCAGATCAGCCGCGAGCAGATGGAAGCCTTTGCCCTGCAGAGCCACGAACGTGCCTTGGCGGCCATCGCCAGCGGCCGGTTCGCCCGGGAAATCGTCAGTTGCCAAGGGTTGGCGGTGGATGAAACGCCGCGCCACAGCAGCCTGGCGAAGATGGCCGAATTGCAACCGGTGGACCCGCAGTTCCCGTCGATCACCGCCGCCGTGTCCAGCCAGACCTGCGACGCTTCGGCAGCATTGCTGGTGGTGTCCGAGGCGGCACTCACACGCTACGACCTGACGCCACGGGCGCGGATTCATCACCTGACGGTGCTCGGCGACGATCCGATCTGGCACCTCACCGCACCGATTGCCGCCACCCGCCGGGCCCTGGCCAAGAGCGGCCTGAGCATGGCTGACATCGACCGGGTCGAGATCAACGAAGCTTTCGCCTCGGTGGTCATGGCCTGGGCCAAGGAGCTCGACTACGACCCGGCGCAAACCAACGTCAATGGCGGCGCGATTGCCCTGGGCCATCCGTTGGGCGCCACTGGCGCACGATTGATGACTACGCTGCTCAACGAACTGGAATGCAGTGGTGGTCGCTACGGCTTGCAAACCATGTGTGAGGGCGGCGGCCAGGCCAACGTGACCATCATCGAACGCTTGTAATTTTCCATGCGGGGGCCGCCACTTCGGGCGAGCAGCTACCCACTATTTTGAGGAGTCAAACATGGCTATCTGTGCAGACCGCACCGTGATCATCACCGGGGCCGGCGGCGGACTCGGTCGCGCCTACGCCCTGGCATTCGCCGCGCAAGGGGCCAATGTCGTGGTCAACGATATTCGCGCCGAGGCCGCGGAGGATGTGGCGGGGGAGATTCGCGCCAACGGTGGCCAGGCCATCGCCAACAACGACGACATAACCACCCTGGCCACGGCGCAGCGCATCGTCGATGCGGCACTGGCGGCGTTCGGCGAAGTGCATGTGCTGATCAATAACGCCGGCGTGTTGCGCGACCGCATGTTCATCAGCCTCAGTGAAGAGGACTGGGACATGGTCATGCGCGTGCACCTCAAGGGTCATTACTGCCTGGCCAACATCCTTGGTCGGCGCTGGCGCGACCTGGCCAAGGCCGGCACGCCGGTGGACGCGCGAATCATCAACACCAGCTCCGGCGCCGGGTTGCAAGGCTCGGTGGGGCAGTCCAATTATTCGGCGGCCAAGGGTGGCATTGCCTCGCTGACCCTGGTGCAAGCGGCGGAACTGGCGCGCTACGGCGTCACCGCCAACGCGCTGGCACCGGCCGCCCGCACTTCGATGACCGAGGGTGCGATGCCCGACGTAGTGAAAAAACCCGAGGACGGCAGCTTCGACGCCTGGGCCGCGGAAAACGTCGCGCCGTTGGTGGTCTGGTTGGGCAGCTCGGCCTCGGCCCACGTCAGCGGGCAGGTCTTCGAAAGCCAGGGTGGACGTATCTCCCTGGGCGAGGGCTGGCGCACGGGCGTCACCTGCGACAAGGGCGCGTTGTGGAAAGTCGAAGAGATCGGCGCGGCGGTGGACGCCATCCTTGCCGAAGCGCCGAAGCCACAGAAAGTCTGGGGAGGCTGAAACCCCGACCACTGGGGGAGCCGGCCTGCCGGCGATGGCGTCCTGACAGCCGACCCATCTCCCACGGCCGTACCCGATCCACTGTAGGAGCAGCCGGTCGACGCTCGATTGCTCGCGATGGAGGTCAACGATGACGCGAGGATCCTGACACCCCGCGCTGCTCTCAGGTTTTTCGCGAGCAAGCTCGCTCCTACAAGGGAACCCGGTCACCTGTAGGAGCAGCCGGTCGACGCTCGATTGCTGGCGATGGAGGTCAACGATGACGCGAGGATCCTGACACCCCGCGCTGCTCTCAGGTTTTTCGCCAGTAAGCTCGCTCCTACAGGGGGAACCCGGTCACCTGGAGCTGCCGCAGGCTGCGATCTTTTGATCTTCATACCCCATTTTGACGATGCGTCCGCATCGCTCCCTCCGTACAACTGCAGCGTATTGATTTCTTCGGAGGTAGACGCTGTGAAACAAGCCCCCCCTTATGTTCCCGGTCATCAATTGCTGGCCGGCAAGTCGGTGTTGATTACCGCGGCGGCAGGTGCCGGTATCGGTTATTCGGCGGCACGGCGCAGTGCTGAGGAAGGATGTCGGGCGCTGATGATTTCCGATGTGCATGCACGGCGGCTGGAGGAGGCTGTGGAGCGTCTCAAGGCCGAGACCGGGTTGCAGGCGATTTATGGCCAGCTGTGCAATGTCACCGTCGAAGACGAAGTCCAGGCCCTGGTGGCCGCGGCCGAAGAGGCGTTGGGCGGGGTTGATGTGCTGATCAACAACGCCGGCCTGGGTGGCCAGAAACGCGTGATGGAAATGAGCGACGAAGAGTGGTTGCGGGTGCTCGATGTGACCCTGACCGGCACCTTCCGCATGACCCGGGCGATGTTGCCGCACATGCAGCGCCGTGGCGTCGGGGCCATCGTCAATAACGCTTCGGTGCTCGGTTGGCGGGCGCAGAAGGAACAGGCCCATTACGCCGCCGCCAAGGCCGGGGTGATGGCGCTGACCCGCTGCAGCGCCCTGGAAGCCGCCGAGTTCGGCGTGCGCATCAACGCGGTGTCGCCATCGATTGCCCTGCACGATTTTCTCAAGAAAGCCTCCAGCGAAGAGTTGCTCGCCAGCCTGGCCGGGCGCGAGGCGTTTGGCCGCGCCGCCGAAGTCTGGGAGGTGGCCAACGTCATGATGTTCCTGGCCAGCGACTATGCCTCCTACATGGTCGGCGAAGTGCTGTCCGTCAGTTCACAACAAGCGTGAGGATGGGCACATGAGTCACGTATTCAACAGCGCCCAGGCGCTGCTTGCGGCCGAGGGCCTGGACCTGGGCCACACCGAATGGCTGACCATCAGCCAGCAACGCATCGACCTGTTCGCCGAAGCCACCAGCGATCACCAGTGGATTCATGTCGACCCGGTGCGCGCCGCCAGCGGCCCGTTCGGCTCCTGTATCGCTCACGGCTACCTGACCCAGTCCCTGGCCAATCTGTTCATGCCGCAGTTGCTGATCCTTGAAAACATGGCGATGGGCGTGAATTACGGCAGCGACCGGGTGCGTTTCCCGGCGCCGGTCAAGGTCGACTCGCGGGTGCGCGGCAGCGGCCAGATCCTGCGTGCCGAACAACTGGGCGACGCCGTGCAACTGGTGGTGCGCATGACCATGGAAGTGGAAGGCCAGGCTCGCCCCGGCTGCGTGATCGACACCATCAGCCGCTACACCTTCAATGCCATTTCCGAGTGAGTTAGCCATGGACCAGAATGAAGTCGTCATCGTCGCCACCGCCCGTACCGCGTTGGCCAAGTCGTTTCGCGGATCGTTCAACGATACTGAGGCCCCGGTGCTGGGCGGCCATGTGGTGCACGCGGTAGTCGAGCGCGCCGGCATCGAGCCTGCCGAGGTCGAGGATGTGATCATGGGCGCGTCGGTGCAGCAGGGCACCCAGGGTTTCAACATCGGTCGGCTCTGCGCCTACACCGGCGGTTTGCCGGACAGCGTGCCGGGCATGGCCGTGGATCGCATGTGCGCTTCGGGCCTGATGAGCATCGGCATGGCCGCCAAGGGCATCATGACCGGCGAGATGAACATCGCCATTGGCGGCGGTGTGGAGTCGCTGTCGCTGACCCAGACCAAACACAAGAACGCCTATCGCGCCCGTTCCGAAGCCGTACTGCAGGTGATGCCCAGCGCCTATATCCCGATGATCGAGACGGCCGAGATCGTCTCGCGTCGTTATGGCATCAGCCGCGCCGCCCAGGATGAATATTCGCTGCTTAGCCAGCTGCGCACCGCCGCCGCTCAGCGAGACGGCCTGTTCGACGATGAAATCGTCGGCCTGACCGTGGATAAACTGCTGTTCGCCGCCGATGGCCAGCCCAGTGGCCATGAACGCGTGCAAGTGGTGAAAGACGAGTGCAACCGGCCCAATACGCGCCTGGAAGACCTGGCGGGCTTGAAAACGGTGTGGAAGGACGGCGCCTGGATCGAGCAGGGCGAGTACGTCACCGCCGGCAACGCTTCGCAATTCTCCGACGGCGCCGCGGCCAGCCTGCTGATGAGTCGCGCCGAGGCCAAGCGCCGCGGGCTGACGCCACTGGGCATCTACCGCGGCATTGCCGTGGGTGGCTGCGCGCCTGAGGAAATGGGCATCGGCCCGGTGATCGCCATTCCCAAGCTGCTCAAGCGCTTTGGCCTGGGCGTCAAGGACATCGGCCTGTGGGAGATCAACGAGGCCTTCGCCAGCCAGGTGCTGCATTGCCGCGATGCGCTGCAGATCCCGACAGATCGCCTGAACGTCAATGGCGGGGCGATTGCCATCGGTCACCCGTTCGGCATGTCCGGCGCGCGCATGGTCGGCCATGCCTTGCTCGAAGGGCGACGTCGCGGCGTGCGGTATGTGGTGATTGCCATGTGCATCGGTGGCGGCATGGGCGCCGCCGGCCTGTTCGAGTTGCCATGAAGCGAGCGGGGCAGCGCCGTCCGCTCGATTAAATCCATGGGGCCCGAGACTCGGGCCCCCTGCTGGGGAATGGTTATGCAAAGTTGTATGCCCAATGCACAGGTCCTGGCGCTCATGGGCCTGGAGTTGGCCGAGTACGAACGGATCATCGGCAACATCTACGATTCGGCGATGGATACCCGCAGCTTGAGCGACGCGTTGCGCGAGGTACGAGCGTTGTTCAAGGCCAATTTCGTCACTTTGATCCTGCGGGTCCAGGACGAGCCGCTGTTGTCGCCGATGGTGGTCGCCGGAGATGTCGAACTGGGCAAGGGCGGTATCAACCACTACGCCTACTACGCCAAATCCACCCTGTTCGACGGCTTGCCCACCGACACGGTGTTCACCGTCGACGAACTGATCAGCGACAGCGAATGGGCCAGCTCGGCGTTTTACCTGTTGTACTGTCAACCCTACGATTGCTACCACATGCTCGGAGCCGATATCCGCATGCCGGATGGCGGCACGGTGCGTTTCCGAATCAATCGACCACGGGCCCAGCCACGGTTCAGTGACGCCGAGCGGGCCATGTGTGCCATGTTGTTGCCCCACCTGCGCCGGGCCTTGCACATGTATTCGCTGCTCGACCGCAGCGAGTCGCTGGGCAGCCTTTATTCACAGACGATCAGCCGCCTGGCGGTGGCGACCATCGTGCTCGATGAGCACGGCACTGTGGTGCAACTCAATCCCGTGGCCCGGGAAATCCTCGACAGCCAGGACGGCCTCAAGGTTGTCGGTGGGCGGCTGGAAGCGACTTACCCCAGCGACAATCGGGAGTTGGCGCGGCTGGTGCGCAATGCCTTCCAGCGCGCCAGGCAGGGCGCCAGCAGAGGGGTGCAGGTGGCCGAGGCGACCTCGATTTCCCGTCCATCCGGGCAGGTCAGCCTGGGCGTGGTGGTGGAGTTGATTCCCTCGGGGGACCTGCTCGAAGGCAATGGCAAACCCACGGTCGTGGTGTATGTGCGCGATGCCGTGAGCAAGTCGCTGGTGAGCACGGTGCTGACGTCGCAACTGTACAACCTGACCCCGGCGGAAACCACGCTGGCCCTGGAACTGGCCAACGGCCTGTCGCTGGAGGAGGCCTCGGAATTCCTGAATATCCGCCGCAATACCGCGCGTGCGCACCTGCGCTCGATTTTTTCCAAGACCGGCGTGCGGCGCCAGACGGAGCTGGTGCGGATCATGCTCAACAGTGTGGTCGCCCTGGGCGCGCCGCAGCCGGCGGCGGCGCGGCTATGACGAGGGGGCGTACCAAAATGCGTTAGTCCGTGCGGACGATGCTGCCGGGTTACCGGGCTGTCGATACTGGGCCACCGTTGTCGAACCTAAGGAGAATAAAAATGACCGGCAGTAATCAGTCCCCTGGCTGGGCGTTGGCGTTGATATTGGGCTGTGCCATCGGCACGGTGAATGCCGCACCCGAAGATGCCTCCCGCCTGGGCACAGACCTGACGTGCGTGGGCGCGGAAAAAGCCGGCAACGCCGACGGCAGCATTCCAGCGTTCAGCGGCAAATGGCTGGGCGCACCGCCCCACGTTGATTTCAAGGGCACTGGTAACCACCCGGTAGACCCGTACCCGGACGAAAAACCGCTGTTCGTGATTACCGCGCAGAACATCGCGCAGTACAACGACTACCTGTCCGACGGCCAGAAAGCCCTGTTCAAGCTGTTCCCGGGCACCTACAAGATGCCGATCTACCCCTCGCACCGGGATTTCCGCTTCGACGACGCGGTTTGCAAAGCCACCCGCGAGAACGCCAGCATTGCTCGCCTGGTGGATGAGGGTGAAGGGGTAGTGGGCAAAACCGGCGGCACAGCCTTTCCGGTACCGCGCAGCGGCCTGGAACTGTTGAAGAACGCCTCGGCTTTTACCCTGCGTGCCTGGACCGAGGAATACACCTCCGACAACGCCTACGTGCTCAAGGATGGCAACATCAACTGGGGACGCGTGCATTCGCGCAACCTGGCACCGGCGCTGGAGCCGGGCAGGATTGGCGAGACCACCGGCAACTCGTCGTTCTATCTCAACGAAACCCTGCTGCCGCAACGGGACAAGGGCGAGATCAATACCGGCACCGAGTTCTGGAATGACAAGACCGAACCGCGCCAGGCCTGGCGTTACGATCCGGGTACGCGGCGGGTGCGCCAGTCGCCCGGCTATGGCTTCGACATGTCGTTCCCTGGCAGCGGCGGCTCGATCACCGTCGACGAGGTGCGCCTGTTCAACGGTTCCGGGCAGCGTTACGACTGGAAGATCGTCGGCAAGCGCGAGATGTTCATCCCCTACAACACCTACCGCCTGCACGCGGCCAACCTCAAGTACGCCGATCTGCTGACGCCGGGCCACATCAATCCCGATGCGATGCGTTATGAGCGCCATCGGGTGTGGGAGCTCGAAGGCACCCTCAAGCCGGGTTATCGCCACCTGTATGGCAAGCGCAAGTTGTATATCGACGAGGACACCTGGTTCCCGATGCTCGCCGACAACTATGACAACCGTGGCGAGCTGTGGCGGACCTCGATGCTGAATTACTTCTACGCCTACGAAAGCCAGCGGCCTCAAGCGGGCGTCGGCCTGTACTACGACCTCAACGCCGGCAGCTACCTGGCGTTCAACCTGATCAACGAACAGCGCAATGGCTACCTGCTGAACAAAACCGGCTTCAGTCCCCGGGACTTCGGCCCGGAGGCTGCCCGGCGCTTCGGCCAGTAACCGTCCAGTGCGGCGCCCCTGGTGACTGGGGCGCCCATTGAGAGTGGATCGCGTTTGATCTAGTCCAACTGAAGGATGACCTGCCGGCGCGGCTACCCAATGATGTCGGCCATGGGATCACCCTGTATTTCTTGGGGGCATTGCCTGCCCAAGTCTGCAACCGAGGAACAACAACAATGACCAAACTCGCTGAAATCAACATCGAGAACGCCCAGCGTACCCACCGTTACGCCCGCGGCTGGCACTGCCTGGGCAATGCCAGCGATTACCGTGATGGCAAGCCCCACACCCTGGAAGTCTTTGGCACCCGCCTGGTGGCCTTCGCCGACAGCCAGGGCAACATCAGCATCCTCGATGCCTATTGCCCGCACATGGGCGCCGACCTGTCCCAGGGCACCATCGAGAATGACCGGCTGGTATGCCCGTTCCACCACTGGAAGTACGACACCGGCGGTAAATGCGTGGAGATTCCCTACTGCAAGCGCATCCCACCCAAGGCCAAGACCCGCAGCTGGTTGACCTGCGAGGAAAACAACCTGCTGTTCGTCTGGAACAACCCCGAAGGCCGCGCGCCGAAGGAGGGCGTGGTCATTCCGCACCTGCCCGAGATGGACGATCCGGACTGGGTGCACGACTGGAACATCGACACCATGCACATCGAGACCAACCCACGGGAGCTGGTCGATAACCTGGTGGACGCCCAGCACTTCGGGCCGGTGCACGGCACGCCGACCAAGTATTTCGCCAACGTCTTCGAAGGCCACATCGGCCATCAGATTTTCCATGGCGACTCCGAGCGCCTGGGCGGCGACTTGATCGCGCCGTCGGCCTACTACGGGCCGGCGACCCACTTCACCCACATCAGCTCGATGTTCGGCGACGTGCGCATCCACGCCATCCTGCTCAACAGCCACGTGCCGGTGACACCGAACAGCTTCGACCTGCGCTTTGGTTGCATGGTCAAGCGGGTGCCGGGCTGGACCGAAGAACAGAACCAGGAAGTGGCCAGGGCCTATGTCCAGGGCAACCGCGACTCGTTCTACCAGGACGTGGTGATCTGGAAGCACAAGATCCGCATCGACAAGCCGGTACTGGCCGAAACCGATGGCCCGGTCTACCAGTTGCGCGAGTGGTACGAGCAGTTCTTCACCAATGAGGACGACGTGCCGGCATTCATGGCAGAACGTCGCGAGTTCATCACGGTGGACGAGCGCTGACAGCGTGACAGGGCGCCTTCGCTCACTCGAAGGCGCCTCTACAAAGGGGACTGCCCACGCAGTTTCGATTCAAGGGCCACGAGCGCACTGACAATGAAAATAAAAAGTCATCTCGCCTATTACGTACCGTTCTTGATCCTGTTTTTCCTGGTGTTGACCGTGCTGGTGTCGGTGCCGCCGGAGCCTGCCAGCGTCAAGGCCTGCAAGCGTTACGCGAGCTGTGTGGCGATGAGTTCGAGCGCGCCGAACTGGATCAATTTTCGCTAGGGGAATTGATCGAGGCGTCACCGGCTTCAGCCGCCAGTTTCAATCGGTCAGCCTTGCTGATGTATTTCGGTTTTTTCGGTGCCAGTTTGGCGCTGGCCTTCTTGGCCTTGGCCTTGAACAACTGCTGCAGCTTTTTTTGACGGTTCATGTTTTCTACCCGGCTTGTAAGTACTTGAATGATATCAGCGTAGCCGTTGCCTGGCCCCACCTTCCAGTGCGGCGAGGCGGGTTGGCCGTTGTGGCTATTGCAAATTACCCTGCGCACGACTGACAATGCGAGTCATTATCACTCGCGAACTATTCCACCTCATGTCCGCCAACGATTTATCCCTGCGCAGCGCCGTCAATGATCTGTATTGCGAGCATCACGGTTGGCTCAATGGCTGGCTGCGCCAGCGCCTGGGCAATGCGTTCGATGCGGCGGACCTGGCGCAGGACACCTTTGTGCGGGTGATCAAGGCGCGAAATGCGCTGGAGATTCGTGAGCCGCGACCTTACCTGTCGATGATCGCCAAGGGCTTGCTGATCGATCTGTTTCGCCGTCGCTCGCTGGAACAGTCCTACCTGGAAGCCTTGGCCGCCATGCCTGAGTGGCAGCAGCCTTCGCTGGAGGAACAGGCGATCCTGCTGCAGGCCCTGGTGGAAATCGACCGCCTGCTGCAAGGGTTGGGGACGAAGGTCAAGCAGGCGTTCATCCTGTCCCAGTTCGACGGCCTGACTTACCCGCAGATTGCCGAGCGCTTGAATATCAGCACCCGCACGGTCAACAACTACATGGCCAAGGCCATGGAGCATTGCTGCCTGATGCAGATTCAGTTGCAACTGGCATGAGCCTATCGCCCGCCGAGTTACAGGCGATTGGCGCCGCTGCCCGCTGGTATGCCCGACTTCGTTCGGGTATCGCCAGCGATTCCGACCTGGCCGCCTGGAACGACTGGCTGGCCGGCGATCCGGCCCATCGCCAGGCCTGGCAACGCATGGTCGACGTCAGCGAGCAGATGGCGAGTGTGCCGGGTTCCCTGGCGTCGCCAGCGTTGCGTGGCGCTGATCGCTCCCGGCGCCAGGTGTTGCGCAGTGTGTTGGTGCTCGCGTCAGCCGGTTCCCTGGGCTGGCTGGGCTTGCGCAGTGAAACTTCCAGCAACCTGTTTGCCGATTTCCGCACCGCCGTGGGTGAGCGCCGTGAGTTTCGCCTGGCCGACGGCAGCACGTTGCTGCTCAACACCGACACCTCGGTCAACCTGCGTTTCGACGGTCGTCAACGTGTGCTCGAACTGTTGCGCGGCGAGATCCAGGTGACGACTGCGGTCGATCCCTTGAAACGGCCGTTCAAGGTGCTCACCCATCATGCCGAGGTGCTCGCGCTCGGCACGCGTTTTCTCGTCCGCTACAATGGGCAGGGCGGTGGGGTGGCGGTACTCGAGAAGGCCGTGGAGGTCCGTTCCGCAGGCTCGATGGTACGTCTGGAAGCCGGCCAGTCCCTGGACTTCGATGGCCACTCATTGGGGGCGGTACGGCGCAACGATGCGTCGGTGGGAGCCTGGCAACAGGGCAGCATCATTGCCATCAATCGTCCCTTGAGCGAGTTGCTGGCCGACCTTTCGCGATATCGCACCGGCGTGCTGCGCTGCGATCCAAGTATCGCGCAGCTGAAGGTGTCCGGCGCTTTCCCCATTGATGACACCGACCTGGCGCTGGCTGCGCTGGAGAGTGGCTTCTCGCTACGGATCACCCGCTACAGCCGATATTGGGTCGATGTGTCGGCGCCTGCCAGTGCGCTTTCACACTGAGTTGAAAAAAGTTTGTCTGCCTTTGCACTTTTCATACGCAACGTTCGGCTCATCCCTCAATGAGTGTTTACCGATTGTTTTTGGGGGAGGGCAAGCATGTTTCGGGTGTACAAACCGGGTCGTTTGACGACCGCAGTAAAGGTCGGGTTCTTGGCGGCAACGACGGCGGGCGTCTGGTCAACGGTAACCATGGCGGCACAGCCGCTGGAGCAACAGCACAGCTCAATCAAGTCCTTTGACATTGCCGGCGGCAGCCTGACCGAAGTCCTCAGTCATTTCGCCAGCGTGGCGGGGGCTGCGCTGTCGTTCGATGCGCGCCAAACCGACGGGCTGAAATCCCCCGGGCTCAAGGGTGCGTTTGGCGTCAGCGAAGGCTTTGCGCGGATCCTGGGTGGCAGCGGCCTGCAGGCCGAGCCCCAGGCCAACGGGACTTATGTGCTGCGACCGGTTCCCACTGTCGGCTCGGCGCTGGAACTGGGCGCGACCAACATCAATGGCCAAGTGCTGGGCGCGACCACCGAATACAGCGGCTCCTACACCACAGGTGCAGTCACCCTCGGCAAGGGCGAGCACTCGCTCAGGGAGACGCCGCAATCGGTCACGGTGATGACGCGCAAGATGCTCGATGACCAGAACCTCAACACCATCGACCAGGTCATGGAAAAGACCCCGGGCATCACCGTCTACGACTCGACCATGGGCGGCAAGTACTTCTATTCCCGTGGCTTCCGCATGTCGGGCCAGTACCAGTACGACGGTGTGCCCCTGGACATGGGCAACCTCTATGTCCAGGCCGACAGTTTCAGCCAGGACATGGCGTATTACGACCGGGTGGAAATCCTGCGCGGCGCCGCGGGCATGATGAAAGGCGCGGGCGGTACCGCAGGCGGAGTGAACTTCGTACGCAAGCGCGGCCAGACCTCGGCGCACACCGACATCACCCTGTCCGGTGGCAGCTGGGACAACTATCGAGGCCAGGTCGACACCGGTGGCCCATTGAACGAATCCGGCACCTTGCGCGGGCGGGCCGTGGTCGCCGAACAGAGCCGGCATTACTTCGTCGACGATGCCAGTCGCAAGGACCAGGTGTATTACGGCGCGCTCGACCTTGACCTGAGCCCTGACACCACCCTTGGCCTGGGCGTCGCCTATGAAGACGTGGATGCCAACCCTTGCTGGGGCGGCCTGCCGCGTTACCGGGACGGCAGCGACCTGAAGCTCAGCCGCTCGACCTGCCTCGATCCTTCGTGGAACACCTGGCGCAGCCAGCGCACCACCGTGTTCAGCGACCTGACTCACCAGCTCAACGACGACTGGGCCTTGAAGGTCGCCAGCGTCTATACAAAAAACACCCAGGACATCAAGTACGCCTTCGCTTCCGGCGCCGTGACGCCGGGTATCAATACCACCGGCATGCTGGGCAGCATGTACGACTACGATCAGGTCGACTACGGCCTGGACGCCTACGTGGATGGCAAGTTCGACGCCTTCGGTCAACGCCATGAACTGGTGGTGGGCGTCAACGCCAGCCGTTCGAAAAAGGACGACTTCTACTCGGTGGCGTTTCTGCCGCAGCGCCAGAATGTGTTCAATCCCGACAAGCATATCCCCGAGCCGGATGACAGCTACTTCATCGACAACTCGTCCCGTGGTGGGCCGGTCAATTCGGTGACCAAACAGAAGGGCGTGTACTCGACCCTGCGCTTGAAACTGGCTGACCCGCTGACATTCGTCGTCGGCAGTCGGGTGAGCTGGTACAACTCCGATACCGATTCCGACTTCATCAACACCGGCACCTCGGAGCACTCCAGCACCACCGAGACCGGGCAGGTGACGCCGTTTGCCGGCGTACTGCTGGACCTGAACGAGAACCTGACGGCCTACGCCAGCTACGCGGAAATCTTCACCCCGCAAGGCAACTACCGCTCCGAAGACGGTTCGGCGCTCAAGCCGCTGGTGGGCCAGAGCTACGAGCTGGGGATCAAGGGCGCCTGGTTCGACGGTCGACTGAACAGTTCCTTCAATCTGTTCCGTACGATCCAGAAAGACCAGGCGCAGACCGACTTCAACTCGTCCTGCCCGTCCTCCGATGGCTACTGCTACGTCAACGCCGGCAAGGTACGCGCCCAGGGTTTCGAGGCCGAGATCAGCGGTGAAGTCATCGAACGCCTGCAGCTGCTGGCCGGTTATACCTACACCCAGACCAAGACCCTCGACGACATCGACAGCAGCCTCAATGGCGCGGCGTTCAACAGTTATGTGCCTCGGCATTTGTTGCGCATGTGGGGCGATTACGCCCTGGGCGGGTCACTCGAGCGATTCACTATTGGTGCTGGCGTCAACGCGCAAAGCGATAACTTCCGGGTTTCGCCCTCTAGCGGCGAGAAAATCACCCAGTCGGGTTATGCGATCTGGAACGGCCGCATCGGCTACCGCATCGACGACACCTGGTCGGTGGCGCTCAATGGCAACAACCTGTTCGACAAGCGCTACTACACCACCATCGGTACCGAGTCCTTCGGTAACTACTACGGCGATCCACGCAACTTCATGTTGTCGGTCAAGGCGAGCTTCTGACGCTGGCAGCACAGTCGAGGAACGAATGCCCGGGTCGCAAGACTTGGGCATTTTTCATGGTGCTACAGGCCTACATCCTAAGTGGTGAGCCTTGCCGACAGACGGTCTTAGGCCACAGTTATCGCGCGCATGCGGCCATGCCAAAGCACCTCGATTCCACCCCGAAGGCAGCGTATGGCGCTGCCCTCGCGCTTTCGATAATCGCCCCCGACAACTCGTCCCAGTCGCGGAGCGCGCCATGCACAACAACAAGAACTTCACCCAGCGTTTTTTGCCTGCCTTGATTGCCAGTCTGTCTACCTTCGGCCTGAGCGCCATGGCCGAGGCGGAGATCATGCTGTACGACAAAGACCAGACCACGTTCTCCACCGACGGCTACATCAATGCCTTCTACGTCAACAGCGATGTCGACCGCGCCGGCGAGCAGTACGATCGCCGACAATCGCGGGTGAAGATGGGTTTTTTGCCCAACTACCTGGGCTTCAACATGGGCAAGCAGGTCGATGACCTCAAGCTCGGTGCCCGCGCCTCGTTCTGGGTCACCATCAACGACAGTGAAACCAATGGCACCGACACCGCCATCGATGTGCGGCAGTTCTACGGCACCGTGGCCAACCCTGAGTGGGGCGAAGTGCTGATCGGCAAGGACTTCGGCCTGTTCGCGCGCTCCAACATCCTGCTCGACGAGTTGCTCGCCGGTTACGGTCAGGTCAGCGATACCCTGGGCCTGGTGGACGGTGGCGGGGTGTCGTTCGGCAACATCGGCACCGGTTACCCCTATCCGTTCCCGACCTCGCAGATCACCTACCGTACGCCAGTGATGGACGGCTTGCGCGTGGCGGTGGGCATCATGGACCCGGTGGACACCAACGACAGCAGCCCCACCGGCAAGGCCTACCAGGAAAACCCGCGCACCGAGAGCGAGATCACCTACCAGTTCGACCTCGCCGGGGCGAAGATCTACAGCTGGGTCAACGGCAGCTACCAGACCTCGGACAATACCGATTCCACCGTCGACACCGTCACGTCCAAAGGCGTCGGTTACGGCGTGCAGGCGAAGATGGGCGGCTTGTCCCTGACCGGCTCCGGTTTCCAGGCCAAGGGCATCAATCCGTTTTTCACCAACAACGCCGGCGAGCCGACTCTGCGCAACGTCGACAGCGACGGCTACCTGTTGCAGGGCTCCTACAAGCTGGGCAAGAACCGCATGGCGTTGTCCTACGGCAAGACCAATGACGATGGCAACGGCGTGGTCGGCAGCGGCGCCGACTACGAGACCCGCGGCATCGCGCTGTTCCATGACGTGAACGACAACCTCAAGCTGGTGGCCGAGTACAACCAGTTCGAAATCAACGGCCATGACAACAGTGCGCAGAACGAAGACACCGATACCGTTGCGCTGGGGGCGGTATTGACCTGGTAAACCACGAACCCCTTGTAGGAGCCCGGCTTGCCGGCGAAGGCGATTTCTATGACGCCTTCGCCGGCAAGCCGGGCTCCTACAGGGGGGTGGTGTTCGCGGGATCTGCGACACAGCTCTCATCCCATTGAAGCGGCTACCTGCTACCCAAGTAGCATTCGTGGCCCTTCGCAGGCTTCGTACACTCGTGCCTCATACACACGCACCTGCGAGGGGCGACCATGCAGCAGGTCCAGAACGATGGGATCGTCAGTGCGATGTCCCAGGCCACCGATCCCCAACAGGTGGCGCAGGAGCTGGCGCGGCAGTTGCTGCACCCGCACCTGGGGTTCGTGTTGTTCTTCTGCTCCGCCGAATACGACTTGCAGGCCCTGGGCGGCGCCTTGCAACAAGGGTTCGGCGGGATACGCCTGGCGGGGTGCACCAGCGCCGGGGAAATCACCCCGCAGGGTTATGGGCGCAATTGCGTGACGGCGGTGGGCTTCGATCATCGTTACTTTTCCATCGCCCTGGAACTGATCGACGAAATGGAGCACTTCAGCCTGATCGACGCGCAGCAGATGGTCGAGCGCCTGGTCAACGGCTGTCGCAGCAATACCCTGGCCCCGATCAAGGGCAACAGCTTTGCCCTGACCTTGCTCGATGGCCTGTCCAGCCGCGAGGAAATGGTCCTCGCCGCCTTGAGTGCGGCGTTGGGCGACATTCCGCATTTCGGCGGCTCGGCCGGTGACGACAACTACCTGACCCACACCCATGTCTACTTCGACGGCGGCTTTCGCAGCGGTGCGGCGGTGGTGGTGCTGGTCAATACCTGGCTGGACTTCGAAGTGTTCACCACCCATCACATCCTGCCGCGCGCGGAGAAGCTGGTGGTCACCGGCGCCGACAGCACCTCGCGGCGAGTCTTCGAACTCAACGCCGAGCCGGCCGCCGCCGAGTACGCCCGGCACATCGGCGTGCCGGTGGCCGAGCTCGACCACCGGATCTTCGCCGCACACCCCCTGGCGGTGCGCATCAACGATCAATACTACGTTCGCGCCATCCAGCAGGTGCATCCGGACCTGAGCCTGAGTTTTTATTGCGCCGTAGAGAACGGCATCGTCCTCACCGCCATGACCCCGGGGCCGATGCTGCCGAACCTGCAACGCCTGTTCGACGGCTTGCAGGAGCGCCTCGGCGACCTGTTGTTGACCATCGGTTGTGACTGTTTCCTCAGGCGCCTGGAGCTGGAAGACTCCGGCAGCCTGGAGCAGATCGGCAGTTTCCTGCGCGAACAGCGGGTGATGGGCTTCAACACCTACGGAGAACAGTTCAATGGCATGCACATCAACCAGACCTTCACCGGCGTTGCCATTGCCCGCGGCCGCTCCCTTGGACAGCGCTGAACTGCGGGCGCAAATCGCCGTCCTGCAGCACGACAATCAGAAACTGCAGCGCATCAACGCGGCGCTGATCGAGCGCATCGAGTCCGGCATCACCCGCGGCAACGATCCCTATGCCGCGTTCCAGCATTCGGTGGTGCTGGCCGAGCAGGTGCGTGAACGCACCGATGCCTTGAACCAGGCCATGGCCGAGCTCAAGGCGGGCAACCACCTGCTCAGCGAAGCCCGCCTGCGTGCCGAAACCGCCCATCAACACCTGATCGACGCCATCGAGAGCATTTCCGATGCCTTCGTGCTGTTCGATGCCGATCAACGCATTGTCCTGTTTAACAGCCGCTTCAGGGCGTTCTGGACCCACAGCCGGGTGCGGATCAACGCCGGCATGCGCCTGGGCGAGGTCAAGCGCCTGATGATGAACAACGGGCCGTTTACCGAGGAGCCGCGCGGGCACGCCGATGAGAACCTGCTGTATCGCCTGCAGGACGGGCGCTGGCTGCAGGTCAGCGAGCGGCCGACCCAGGAGGGCGGGCGGGTGATCCTGTTCACCGACATCACCGACGTCAAGCAGAGCGAAACCATGCGCCGCGAGCAGGCGGTGGCGCAGAAGTCGCACTTGCTGCAACGGGCGGTGGACAACCTGTCCCAAGGCGTGGCCATGGTCAACGCCGAGGGCATCCTGGAGCTGTGGAACCGGCGGTTCCTGGAACTCAGCGGCCTGGCGCCGGTGGCGGCCCATCGGCCCTTTGCCGAAGTCATCGCCGACAGCGAGTTGACCCTGCTGACCCCGGCCAGTCGTGGCGCGAACGGGCGTCCCGTGCAGGATTGCGAACAGCGCCTGTACGATGGCCGGGTCCTGGAAATTCGCACCCATCCACTGCCGGCCGGTGGTTTCGTCAACACCTTCACCGACATCACTGAGCGCTACCAGCACGCCCAGGCCCTGAGCGAAAGCGAGCGCTGGATTCGCCTGATCACCGACCATGTGCCCGCGCTGATCGCCTACCTCAATGCCGACCTGGTCTACGAGTTCACCAACAAGGTCTACGAAGAATGGTACTGCTGGCCGCGCGGCGTGATGCTCGGCCAGAGCCTGCGCCAGGTGCACAGCGAGCAGCATTACCAGCGCCTGGAGTCCTACGTGGCCAGGGCGCTGGCCGGGGAGAGCGTGACCTTCGAATTCGCCGAGACCAACGTCAACAACCAGGAGCGCTACATGTTGCGCTCCTACGTGCCCAATCGCCTGGCCAGTGGCGAGGTGGTGGGGATCTTCGTGTTGATCCGCGACATCACCGAACGCCGGCGTACCGCCGAAGCGCTGCACCAGGCCTATCAGAACCTCGAACTGCGGGTGCGCGAACGCACCGCCGAACTGACCCAGCTCAACGACCAGTTGCTGCGTGAAATCGACGAGCGCCGGCGGGTCGAGTCACGCTTGCGTGAGGCCAAACTGGAGGCGGAACAGGCCAACCTGTCGAAGACCAAGTTCCTCGCCGCGGTCAGTCACGACCTGCTGCAACCGCTGAACGCCGCGCGGTTGTTCACCAGCGCCTTGCTGGAGCGCCGCGAGCCTATCGCCAACGAGCATCTGGTGCGCAATGTCAGCAATTCCCTGGAAGATGTGGAGAGTCTGCTGGGCACCCTGGTGGATATTTCCAAGCTCGATGCCGGCGTGATCAAGGCCGATGTGGCGCCGTTCGCCTTGAGCGAACTGCTGGAAAATCTCGCCGCCGAATACACCGAGGTGGCGCGCAGCGAGGGCCTGCAACTGCATTTCATCCCCTGTTCGGCACTGGTGCGCAGCGACATCCAGTTACTGGCGCGCATCCTGCGCAATCTGTTGAGCAACGCCATTCGCTACACCTACAGCGGTCGTGTGGTGCTGGGTTGTCGGCGGCATCAAAGCAGCCTGTCGATCGAGGTCTGGGACAGCGGCATGGGCATTGCCGAAAATCGCCTGGAAGAAATCTTCCAGGAGTTCAAGCGCGGCGACGTGCAACGTCCGGATCAGGATCGTGGGTTGGGCCTGGGGCTGGCGATTGTCGAGAAAATCGCCGGCATCCTCGGGCACCGCATCCACGTGCGTTCATGGCCGGGCCGGGGCTCGATGTTCGCAGTGGAGGTGCCAATCAGCGCCACCGCGCCCAAGCCATTGCCGAGCCTGCCGATGAGCGAACCGATGCTCGAACGGCTGCGCGGGGCGCGGGTCTGGGTGCTGGACAACGATGCGACCATTTGCGCGGGCATGCGCACGTTGCTCGAAGGCTGGGGCTGCCGGGTGGTGACGGCGTTGTCGGAAGATGACCTGGCGCGGCAAGTGGACAACTACCATGCTGGCGCCGACCTGTTGATTGCCGACTATCACCTGGACAACGACCAGAACGGCGTCGATGCCGTCGCGCGGATCAACGCCCGCCGCGCCTGCGCGATCCCGGCCATGATGATCACCGCCAATTACAGCAACGAGCTCAAGCAGCAGATCCGCGAACTGGGGCATACCCTGATGCACAAGCCGGTGCGGCCGATGAAGCTGAAGACGGCGATGAGTCATTTGCTCGCCAGGCCATGAGTTATTTGGTGTTTGTGAGGGCCTCTTCGCGAGCAAGCCCGCTCCTACAGGGATCTGCGTCGTACACAAATCCCCTGTGGGAGCCGGCCTGCCGGCGATGGGAACGACGCGGTCTTCTGTTTCAACGCCGCAAATAAGACCCGAAATCAATATCTCCGGCACTCAGGATCGCCTGCACCCGGTTGTGCACGTTGAGTTTGCGCAGGATTGCCGAGACATGGGCCTTGACCGTGGTTTCGGCGATTTCCAGGGTGTAGGCGATCTGCTTGTTCGATTCACCCTTGGTCATCCGCTCCAGCACCTGCAGCTGCTTGCGGGTCAGGGCCTGCAACAGTTCCGGCGGGAAGCTCGGGGCATCGTTCATGCGCCGGTGGGTGCTGCTTTTGGTGGTGCGGATAATGTCCGGGGGCAGGTAGACATTGCCATTGAGAATCTGCTGGATGGCCTCGGTCATCTGGGCACGGGGCGAGGACTTGGTGATGAAACCCACCGCGCCGTAGGTGATGGCCTGCAGGACGATCTGCTTGTCCTGCTCGGCGGAGACGATCACCACCGGAATGGTCGGCGCTTCGTTGCGCAGGTTGATCAGGCCATTGAGCCCGTGCATGCCGGGCATGTTCAGGTCGAGCAGGATCAGGTCCAGGTCATCGTGCTCCTGGGTCAACGCCAGGGCGCTGTCCAGGTCGGCGGTTTCCATCACCTCGCTACCGGCAAAACCATCGCTGATGACGTTGTGTATGGCTTCGCGAAACAGCGGGTGATCGTCGGCAATCAGAATTTTGTACATGGCCTTTCACCTCATTATTTTGATTATGGTGTGGCAACTACAGGCACGCGTAAAGCTCAGGGAAAGGGTTCGGGCAAAGCGGGTGCGACCGGCAGGCTGGCGGCTTGCCAGGCGTCGAGGCCATCGCGGTACCAATACAGTGTCTTATAGCCCAAAGAGGCTGCGCGCTTGACGGCGTTCCAGCTCAACCAGCAGTCGGCCCGGCAGTAAAAGACCAACGGTTGCGCCGGGTCGCCGGCGGTCAGCTTTTTCAGGTGGTCGGCGAAGTAGTCCTGCCATTGCGCCGTCAGCTCTCCGTCGCCGGTGTTCGCCAGCCAGTGGCTGCCGGGCAGGTTTTCGTGGGGCTGGTCTTCGATGAAGCGGCCTTGCAGCCATTGGCGACGGTAGACGTCGATCAGCAGCGGGCGCGGCTTTTGCCCGAGCAGCGCTTGCAGGCCTGGGGTGTCGATGATGGTCGCGCCTGGCAGTTGTTCCGGCGTGGGGCTGCGGTACAGGTCGATGCGATAGCCATCGGGGGAAAACAGCGGGGCTTGCGCCTGTGCACCGCCCAGCCACAGGCCCAGCGACAGCGCAGCGAGAGTGGGACGCAGCAGGTGACGTGAGGCACGCGGCATGGGGTCTGGTCCTTATAGTTATGCAGCCATTACATGCCAGTCGCGAGGCGTTGGGAATGCGACGATAGACAGGTAGGACCAGTACTAAAGTATTAATTTTCCATGCTCAATTTCGTGGTCAGGTGGATTTGCGCAGGGCGGCATGTTGAGGGTTGAAGGTGAGTACGGCCAGTAGCGAAAACAGCAGGGTCAGGCCCACGCACACCGCCAACGCCAGCGGATTGAACCGCTCATACAAGGCAAAACGCACCAGCTCTACCGCATGGGAAAACGGGTTCAGCGCGCACAACCAGTACAGCCACTCGCTGGCCTCGCGCATTTTCCACAGCGGATAGAGCGCCGATGACAGGAAAAACAGCGGGAAGATGACGAAGTTCATCACCCCGGCGAAGTTCTCCAGCTGGCGGATCGCGTTCGACAGCAACAGGCCCAGGGCGCTGAGCATCAAGGCCACCAGCAGCAACACTGGCAGGGCCAGCAGCAACCCCATGACCGGCGGCTGCACGCCGTAGAGCCAGGCAATCGCCAGGAAGGCATACACCTGCAGCAGCGAAATCAGCGATGTGGCCAGTAGCTTGCTGCACAGCAGGAAGGTGCGGGGCAGGGGGCTGGTGAGCAGCACGCGCATGCTGCCCATCTCGCGGTCGTAGACCATCGACAGTGACCCCTGCATGCCGTTGAACAGCAGGATCATGCAGGCCAGCCCGGGGATGATGTAGACCTCGTACGGGATGTAGGTGTCGTAGGGTTCGATGATGGCGATGCCCAGCGCGGCGCGAAAGCCCGCGGCGAACACCAGCAGCCATAGCAATGGCCGCACCAGGGCGCTGAGAAACCGCGTGCGTTGCAGCACGAAACGCAGCCATTCGCGCAGGACGATGCCGCGCAAACATTGCCAGTACGCGTTCATTGGGCAGCTCCTGAGGTGGTCAGGCGAGTGAAGGCCGAGTCCAGGTCGCCGCCGTGCTCCAGGCTCAGTGCGTCGGCCTGTCCGCTGGCCACCAGGCGGCCCTGATGGAGGATCAACAGGTCATCGCTGGCCTGTACTTCGTCGAGCAGGTGGGTGGTCCAGAGCACGCTGATGCGTTGCTCGTGGCACAGCTTGCGAATGTGCTGGTTGAGCGCCAGGCGACTGGCCGGGTCGAGGCCGGCGCTGGCTTCGTCGAGCAGCAACAGGCGCGGCTCGTGCAGCAGTGCACGGGCAATTTCCACTCGACGGCGATGGCCACCATTGAGTTCGCGCACCCGTTCGCCACGGCGCTCGCAAAGGGCCTGGCGGGCCAGTTCCGCGTCGACCCGCAGGCGCGTCTGGCGCCGGGACAAGCCATGCAGCGCGGCGTGATAACGCAGGTTCTGCTCGACGCTGAGGTCCAGGTCCAGGGTGCTTTGCTGGAACACCACGCCCAGTTGTTTCAGCGCCGGGCGCGGGGCGCTGCGCAATGAACAGCCGCCGACCCGGATATCCCCGTGCTGCAGGTCATAGAGCCTTGTCAGCAGCGCGATCAGGGTGGATTTGCCGGCGCCGTTGGGCCCCAGCAGCGCGGCGAAACGCCCGGGCGCCAGGCTGAAGTTCACCTGGCGCAGGGCCTCCCGAGGGCCGTAGGCAAAGCTCAGGTCGCTGACTTCCAGGGCGTTCATGGGGTCACCACCACGCCCCACGGATATCGTCCGACCTTCACCGATTTGCTGACCTTGAGGCTGTCGACATCGATCACCGAAACGTCACCGCTGACGCCGTTGGTGGCCAGCAGCTGCTTTTGATCCGGGGTGAATGCCATCTGCCAGACCCGTCGACCCACCAACAGGTAGTCGAGAATCTCGAAAGTTTTGGCATCGATCACCGCCACATGATTGGCCGGGCCGAGCGCGACGAAGCCGTACTTGCCGTCGGCACTGAGCTTGACGCCCACGGGTTGGACCTTGTCCGGATGCACGCCCTTGATCTGGAAGTTCAGGGTCTTGAGGATCTTGCGGCTGGCGACGTCGAGGATGGTCACGGTGCCGCCGATTTCCGCCGAAGCCCACAGCTGTGAACCGTCCGGCGAGAACTCGACGAAGCGCGGGCGCTGATCCACCAGCGTGCTGTCGGCCAGGGTCTGGGTGCTGGTGTCGATCCAGTGCAGCATGTTGGTGGTTTCGCTGGTGTTCACCGCCCACTTGCCGTCGGGGCTGACGGCCATGCCTTCGGGCTCGACGCCGACGTTGATCTGGCCGAGGACCTTGGAGGTCTCGGTGTCGATCACCGTGACCAGCGCATCGTCTTCGTTGGAGACATACAGCCAGCGATTGTTGGGGTGCAGGGCGAATTGCTCGGGGTCCTTGCCCGAGGGCAGTTCCTTGATGATCTTGCGGGTGGCCACGTCCATCACCTGGACCCGGTCCGAGTCGCTGGCGCAGATGTACAGCAGCTTGTTGTCGTGGGACAGCAGCAGACCACGGGGGCGTTGGCCGACGGGCAGGGTGTCGGTGACTTGCAGGGTCTGCATGTCGATCAGGCTGAGGCTGTTGTCCTTTTCATTGGAGACCCAGGCGGTGCTGGCGACGGCGTGGCTGGCGGCGAGCAGCAGGGCGCAGGAAAGAAGAGTGCGGCGCATGGCAGTTTCCTTGTTGTAGTTGTTGTATTCAGGGAAAGCGGCAGCTGACCTCGGGCTTGTCGTAACCCAGGCTGTCCATCTCGTTGAACGGGTGCAGGAAACCGTCCTGGGGCGAGGTGCTGACCAGCGCCCGCGGCTGCACGATCGGAATCGGTTGGCGCAACTGGCCGTTCCAGGGGCGGTAGCTGAGCTTGCGGCCCTTGAAACCGTCCAGCGGCAACTGGTCGCTGATTTCCAGGTCGCGGATCGCCCTCGGCTCGGTCTGGCGCGATTTGCTCACGGCGCTGGCGATGCTGCGCACGGCCATCCACGCGGCGAAGTCGCGGTCGTTCATCCAGCGGCCGGCCAGGGCTTCGAAGCGCTTCTGCAGCTGGGCGGCGCCGTAGGTTTCCACGGTCTTGTGCCAACCCACCGGGGTCAGGCCCTGAGTCCCGGCGACCGGGCGCGGGTACCAGGTCTGGTAGGGCACGTATTCGCCGAAATCGCCGCGCTCATCGGCCACCAGCACCACGTCGTATTCGGCGGTCTGGGTGAACAGCGGCATGTCGGCCTGGGCGCTGCGTCGTTGGTCGTTATCGAAACTCCAGGCTTTCTCCGCCACCAGTTGCAGGCCGAAGCGCTTGGCCGCGCGGCGCAGGGCGGCGGCGTAGGCTTGATCGTCGGTGGTCGGGCCGACGATCAGCAGCGCTCGTTGCCATTTGCGCACTATCAGAAATTGCGCCAGCGCATCGGCGAGCATCGCCCGGCTCGGCAGGCTGTGCAGCACGTTGGGCAGGCAATCGGTGCTGCGCAGGCTGTCGTCGGGGCTGCCGGCGTTGAACAGCAGGCTGTCGGGCAGCGCAGCACTGAGTTGGCGCAGGCTGCTGGCCGGTGCGTTCACCACGAACAAGCGCAGGCCTTGTTCATGCTGGGATTTTGCCGCTTCGAGCAAGGCTTGCGGGTTGTCGACACTGGCGCTGACCAGACTGTAGGCGTGATTGAGAAAACGCCCAGTGCTGTTGCTGTCGGTGATCGCCAGTTCGGCGCCGCGCAGCCCGGCGTCGGTGGGTTCGGCAATGACGTTCGACAGCAGCGGGCCAGGGTCCGGGCGATAACCCAGGTAGCCGATGCGCACCTGCAAGGGCGCGTCCGCCGCCTGGCTCTGGGTGACCAGCCCGGCGGCGCAGGCAATCGCCAGCAGGTAGATCAGGGCGTAAGGGGCAAGCTGGCGCATAGGGCACTCCATTACAGGTAGCGCCAGCATAGGAAGCCCGGGCAGGCGTGGAAATATGCAGAAAGTACCAACCAGCCAGTACCAAGGTAGTAGCCCGCACCGGGCGGCGCGGTTTTAGCATGGGCAATAAAGGCCACGACTCTGGAGGGGACTGGGCATGCGTATCGTCAAGGCACTGCTGTTGCCGCTCCTGCTGATTCTCACCCTGATCGGCGTCGACCGGCTCCATGGCCCGCGTCCCGCACCTATGCAGGTGATGCCCGCGACACCGGGGCGCTAGGCATGTCGGCCCTGTGGCGGATCAACCTGTGGGTCTGCGGCTTTTTCGCGCTGGTCACCCTGGCGTGCACGGCGTTGCTGGTGCATCAGGCGCTGGCGGATGTGGAGCGTGAACTGCAATCGGCCGAAGCGGTGGTCGAGTACCTGAGCGAAACCGCCGCCCGTGACCCGGTCAGCCTGCAACCACGGCTGACCCAAGGCCTGCGCCATGTGCGTGTGCACTGGCTGGCGGCGGATGAACAACCCCGGCCAGCCGTGCAGGACGGACTCGATGCCTGGCTCGCACGCTTGTTGTTCACTGAGGGCCGACACGGCGCAAGCGTTCTCGATCTGGCCGATGGCCGACGGGTGCAGATCGCAGTCGACCCGCGGGATGAAATCGACGAAGTCCGGGATTCCCTGCAACAGCTGCTCAGCCTGTGCGCGATGGCCCTGCTGGTCAGCCTGTTGACCATCCGCTGGGCCGTGCGCCGCGGCATGGGCTTGCTCGATGAGTTGCTGCGGGCGCTGCAGCAGGTGTGCGCCGGCCAGCTCAACGTGCGCCTGCGCACCGAAGGGGTGCCCGAGGCTCGCCAACTGGCGGTGCATTTCAACCGCATGACCGCGGCGCTGGAACAGGCCGGCAGCGACAACGCCCGGCTGACCCAGGCCTTGCTGGCCGTACAGGAACAGGAGCGCACCCAACTGGCCCAGACCCTGCACGACGATCTCGGTCAGTACCTGGCCGGCATCCGTGCCCAGGCCTGTCTGCTGCGCCTGGTGGCCGATCAGCCGGCAACCGTCGAGCGCACCATGGTGGAACTGGAGCACAACTGCGAACACCTGCAACAGGGCTTTCGGGCATTGGTGCACAACCTCTATCCGGTGGTCCTGCAACACCTGTCGCTGGCCGACGCCATCCGCTTGCTGGTGGAGCAATGGCAGGGGCGCCAGGGCATCGATTGTCGACTGCGCCTCAGTGCGCAGTTACCAACGCTGTCGGCGCCAGACAAGACCCATCTGTACCGCTTGCTGCAGGAAGCCCTGACCAATATCGCCCGGCATGCCGACGCCAGCCAGGTGCGGGTGCGCCTGCAACATCAGGGCGCGCGCCTGCGCCTGCTGGTGCGCGATAACGGTCGCGGCGCCGCGCAACCCCAGCGCCCCGGCGTCGGCTTGTATTCGATGCGCGAACGCGCCCGTAGCCTGGGCGGCGAGTTGCGCATCATCAGTCACCCCGGCGCCGGTTGGGCGCTGGCCTTGAGCATGCCCCTGGAGGTTTCATGAGTATTTTGCTGGTCGATGACCATGCGGTAGTCCGCCAGGGCTACGCCAGCCTGTTGCGCGCCCTGTTGCCGGCGCTGCAGGTGCGTGAGGCGGCAACGGGGGAGGAAGCGTTGCTGCGCGTTCAGGAGAGCGTGCCGCAGCTGGTGATCATGGATTTCGGCTTGCCCGGCATCAGCGGCCTGGAAACCACCCGGCGCTTGCGCCAGCGCTTGCCGCAACTGCGGGTGCTGTTTTTCAGCATGCACGATGAACTGCCGCTGGTGCGCCAGGCACTGGACGCCGGGGCCGCGGGTTACCTGACCAAAAGCTCGGCGCCAGAAGTGTTGATCGAGGCGGTGCGGCGCGTGCTTGCCGGGCACGCCTACATCGAACAGCCGCTGGCTACGCAACTGGCTTGCCATGCGCAACAGGACGCCAGCGACCCGCGCCTGCAGAGCATGACCCAGCGCGAGCTGGAGATTTTCGTGATGCTCGCCAAGGGCACCCCGGCGCGGCAGATAGCCGAGCAACTGAGCATCAGCAGCAAGACGGTTTCCAATCACCTGACGTTGCTCAAGAGCAAGTTGCAGGTGAGCTCCCATGCCGAGCTGGTGCATCTGGGGATTGATATGGGGGTGGTGCGCAAGGCGGGGTGACTCGCTCGTCCATTCAACACCCATCCCCTGTGGGAGCGGGCTTGCTCGCGAAGACGGTGTGTCAGTCACGAAAATGCTCAATGACACTCCGCTTTCGCGAGCAAGCCCGCTCCCACAGGGGGGGTGTGTTGCATTCTGGTCATTTGTCCCAAGTCGTCGGGCACCCCGTACAGCCCTCCATGTTCGCATCCTGAAAATTCGCATAGTGCTGGCGCGAGCCGCTGAGGTTGGCGTGCTCCAGGTTGCTTTCACCCAACTTGGCCTCCTGCAGGTTGGCGTCGCTCAGGTTGGCATCCTTGAGGTCGGCCTTGCTCAGCCAGGTCATCTCCAGGTCGGCGGCGCGCAGGTTGCTGTTGTGCAATCTGGCGCCGGAGAGGCGGGCGAATTGCAGGTAGGCGGCGCTGAGGTCGGCGTTGGCGAATTGCGCGCCCTGGGCGAACATCCCCCAGCCCTGGATCGCCACCAGCGTGGCGCCGGTGAAATCCGCCAGGCGCGCATTGCTTTGCTGCAGGCTCGCGCGGGTCAGATTAGCACCCTGTAGGCGGGCCTTTTCCAGGTTGGCGAGGTCGAGGCGGGCGTGGCGCAGGTCGGCCTCGCGCAGGTCGGCGCCGCTGAGGTTCATGTTGCGCAGGTCCTGGTTGCTCAGGTTGGCGCCCTTGAGGTTGGCGCCGGGGCACTGGCTGTGTTCGGCGATGGTGCAGCCGTTGATGATCAGGGGGGTCTCGTCGCCGTTGTCGGCGTGGGTCGGGAGGGCGCTTAGCAATAGCAGCAGGGGAAGGTACTTCATGGCGGGCGTCTCGTTGTGAGGAGGGGCGCAATCGCCAGCAAGCCGGCTCCTACAGGTTCGCGTTGTAGGCGCAGGTTGCTGGCGGTGGGGATCAGCGTTTCGCCGTCTGGTTATCCCAGCTCGGGATCTTGAACACCCAGAACGAGCCGCCCTGGGCCACCGGCTTGGTCAACTCCGCCATGTCGCCGCCCCACAACGGCACCGCGCCGCCGTAGCCGACGGTCACGCCGATGTACTGCTCGCCGTCCTGTTCCCAGGTGATCGGCGGCGAGACGATGCCGCTACCGGTCTGGAATTTCCACAGCTCCTTGCCGGTTTTCGCATCGAAGGCCTTGAAGAAACCGTCGCCGGTACCGGTGAACACCAGGTTGCCCTTGGTCGCCAGCACGCCGGCCCACAGCGGCAGGTGTTCCTTGTGCTCCCAGACCACCTTGCCGGTGGTCGGGTTCATCGCCCGCAGGGTGCCGACGTGATCGTCGTACATGCGCTTGATGCGAAACCCCATGCCCAGGTAGGCCGAGCCTTTCTTGTAGTTGACCTCTTCGGTCCAGTATTCCTCTTTCCATTGGTTGCCCGGAATGTAGAACAGCCCGGTGTCCTGGCTGTAGGCCATGGGGTTCCAGTTCTTGCCGCCGAGGAACGGCGGCGAGACTTCCACCGGCTTGCCCTTTGTCTCCCCCGGCAATGGCTTGACCGGGCGCTGGCCTTCGTTCTCCACCGGGCGGCCGGTCTTGAGGTCGATGTGGCTGGCCCAGGTGATGTTGTCGACGAAGGGGAAGGCGTTCTGCAATTTGCCGTTGTTGCGGTCGACCACGTAGAAGAAACCGTTGCGGTCGGCGTGGCCGGTGGCCTTGACCGTCTTGCCGTCCTTGTCTTTGTAGTCGAACAGCACCAGCTCGTTGTTGCCGGAGAAGTCCCAGGCATCGTTCGGCGTGTGCTGGTAGAACCATTTGACCTCGCCGGTGCTCGGGTCGACGCCCACCTGGCCGGAGGTGTAGAGGCTGTCGTAATCGTGCGGGTTGCCGTCCTTCGAGGTGCGCGCCCAGGTGTTCCAGGGGCCCGGATTGCCGGCGCCGACGATGATGGTGTTGGTGTCGGCATCGAAACTGGCGCTCTGCCAGGGTGCGCCGCCGCCATGGCTCCAGGCTTCGACCTTTCCGGTCTCGGTGGTCGGATCGTTCGGCCACGACGGCGCCTTGACGTCGCCGGTGGGGGTGCTGTCCTTGCCGTTCAGGCGGCCCATGTGGCCTTCGACGAAAGGCCGCATCCAGACTTCTTCGCCGGTGTCCGGGTCGCGGGCGTAGAGCTGGCCGACCACGCCGAACTCATCACCGGAACTGCCGTGGATCAGCAGCACCTTGCCGCTGGTCTTGTCCTTGATCAGCACCGGGGCGCCAGTCATGGTGTAGCCCGCGGCGTGGTCGCCGAACTTCTTGTTCCACACCACTTTTCCGGTGTTCTTGTCCAGGGCGATCAGCCGCGCATCGAGGGTGCCGAAGTAGATCTTGTCGCCATAGATCGCCGCGCCGCGGTTGACCACGTCGCAGCACGGACGAATGTTGTCCGGCAGGCGGTGGTTGTAGGTCCACAGGCGTTTGCCGGTCTTGGCATCCAGGGCGAATACCCGCGAATACGAGCCGGTGACATAGACCACGCCGTCCCTGACGATGGCCTGGGATTCCTGGCCGCGCTGCTTCTCGTCACCGAAGGAATAGGACCAGGCCGGGGTCAGCTTGAACACGTTCTTGTCGTTGACCTGGGCCAGGGGACTCCAGCGCTGGGCATTGGTGCCCATGCCGTATTGCAGCACGTCTTTCGTCGTCAGGTGGTCGTTGGCAATGTCTTCCCAACTGACGTTTTTGCCAGCGGTGGCCGGGGTGGACTCGGCATGACCAGTAGCACTCAGGGACAGGCTGGCGGCCAGCAAAAATGTCTGCACGGCGACGGTCAGGGGGGAAAGGGCGGGTAGCGATCTTATTGTCATGGTGGCAGTTCCCAGTGGAGGTTTTGGCCTGCACAGGGTGGGGCGCCCGCCGTGTGGCGGATACGGAAAATGTCCCGCCGTTGCCGGGAAAAATTCCCAGGGGCCACCTGATTTGGGCGTCCCTCCAAGGCCTTACTACCAAGGGACTAGACGGCGGCCACCAAAGCAGCATGGGGTCAGCGCGTCGGGGTTCCTAAGATGGTTGCCATAGCCTCTGCCAAGAGGTCTTGCGTGCAATCCAGAGGGCATAACAATGACAACAAAACGCAACGCCTTGCTCGTTGCCGGACTGCTGGCCGGCTTTATCAGTGCAGGTTCCGTATGGGCCCACGGCAATGTGGTGCCACAAGCCGTTGAGACCAAAGGCCTGACCCCGATCAAGGATGCCGGCGTCCAGGTGGATGGCGACGGCTGGGCCGCCGTGAACCCTTACCGCAGTTCCCCGGAGCACGACAAGGCAGTGGAAATCGGCTCGTCGGCCTACAACCAGAACTGTGCGGCCTGCCATGGCCTGGAAGCCAAGTCCGGTGGTATCGCGCCGGACCTGCGCATGCTCGATGTCGGCGAGGCGGGCGATGAATGGTTCGTTGAGCGGGTGCGCCATGGCGCGGTGCGTGACGGCCGCGTGTATATGCCGAAGATGGCCGACTACCTGAGCCAGGAAGCCCTGTGGGCGGTGCGCAGTTACCTGGACAGCGTCCACGTCGAGGAGTGACCCATGCGCCTGCTCGCGGTGTTGATCGGCGCTGTGTGGCTGTGCTGCCAGTCGGTGCAGGCGCAGGTTCGCAACTATGACGAAATGATCGCCGCCGGGGAGCTGAAAGTGGCGGTCTACAAGGATTTTGCCCCCTACAGTTTTGAAGACGCCGGTCAGCCCCGGGGTGTCGATGTCGAACTGGCCCAGGCGCTGGCCAAGGCGCTGGGCGTGCGCCTGACGCTGATCTGGGCGCCCGCCGGGGAAAAGCTCGACGACGACCTGCGCGATTACATCTGGCGGGCCAGCCCGCTGCACAACCAGCAACTGGCCGACCTGATGATGCGGGTGCCGTACGACCGCGATTACGCGCAGAAACGCAACGAATTCGGCGAGATGGAAAACGGCCATGTGGTGATGTTCGGCCCATACCAGAACGAGCAGTGGCAGGTCGCCTACGACCGTCGACGGCTGGACAAGGTGGCCAGCGTCGCGGTGTTCGAGCAACACCCGATCGGCGTCGAGGTCGACAGCGTGCCCTCGTTCTACCTGACCTCGGTGTTCAACGGCATGCTCGCCGGCAAGACCCGTCACTACCCGGGCGTGCCCCAGGCGTTTGCGGCGATGAAGGCCGGCGAGGTCGACGCGGTCATGGCCATGCGCGGCGAGATCGACTGGCAAGTGCATGAAGCGGCCGACCCGCAGTTGACCCTGGCGGAAAACGCCTACCCGAACATGGGCAAGCAGCTCTGGGAGATCGGCATGGCGGTGCACGAAAGCAACCGGCAATTGGCCTATGCCGTGGAGGAGGCGCTGGAAGGCCTGATCCGCGAAGGCTCGGTGAAAACCATCTATGGCCATTACGGCCTGCGTTACGACGTGCCCGAGATGTACCAATAGGAGCAAGGGATGATCTGGCGAGGGAGTTGTCTGTTGGTCGTGTGGCTGATCCTGAGCCCGGCTGCCCGGGCGGTGGACATCGATCCGGGCCAGGATCCGGTACCGTCGGTGATGTGGGCCTTCTATCACAAGCAGATGCTGGGCGATGCGCCGTTCGTGTTCGACCAGCGGGTCAAGCTGCTGGCGCCGCCATTCGCCGAAGATGCCCGGCAAGTGCCCCTGGAAATCGACGCCCGGGCGTTCAAGGGCGAGGTGGTGAAAATCCTTGCCTGGGCGGAACTCAATCCCCTGCCGAAAATCGTCGATTTCGAACCGCTGGATGGTGTGTTGCCGTGGCTGTCGATCCGCATCCGCGTCGAACAGGCCACGCCCTTGCGCGCGGCGGTGTTGACCCGTGACGGGGTGTGGCATGTCGGTTCGACCCTGATCGACGCGGCAGGCGGCGGTTGCACCGCGCCCAGCGTGGTACGCACCCAGGCGGGCTGGGAAGAACACATCGGCGAAGTGCTGGGCGGCCGTTACCCGCGGGAGGCATTCAGCCGCGTGCGCCTGCAGGTGGCGCATCCAATGGACAACGGCATGGTCAGCGGCATCCCGGAATTTTTCCTCAACCATGCCGAGTTGCGCAATCAGCACGATCAGCTTTTGGCCCGCCTCGAGCTGTTCCCCGCCGTCAGCGAAAACCCCAGCCTGGCCTTTGATATCGAAGGGGCAGGGCCGACGCGCCTGTTGTTGCGCGATAACAGCGGCAATCGGTTCGATGCGTCGATCCCCTGAATCCAAGGAGCCTGTCATGCGCTGGATGCTGCTGTTGTTGATCGGCCTGGGCCTGCCGGCCATGGCCGAACTCGAGTACTCGCTCAAGCCCAGGCAGATCGCCGAAGACACCTGGCTGCTCGAAGGCAGCACCGACAATTTCGCCAGGGATAACGGTGGCAACATCGTCAACACGGCGTTCATCGTGACCGAGCGGGGCGTGGTGGTGATCGATACCGGACCGTCCAGGCGTTATGGCGAGGCCATGCGCCGGGCCATCGCGGCGACCACCGACAAGCCGGTGATCCAGGTGCTGTTGACCCATCATCACCCCGACCATGTGCTGGGCAACCAGGCGTTTACCGACGTGCCGATTGGCGCACTGGCCGGCACCAGCGAGCTGCTGCAAAAGCAGGGCGATGCCATGGCCGAGAACATGTACCGGCTGGTGGGCGACTGGATGCGCGGCACCGAAGTGGTGTTGCCGACGCAGGCGCTGACGCCGGGTGTGGAAAGTTTTGGGAATCACGATTTGCGCCTGCTGAGCCTGGGTGGGCATACAGGTGCGGATCTGGCTATTCTCGACCAGAAAACCGGCGTGCTATTCGCCGGGGACCTGGTGTTTTATCAGCGGGCGCTGACCACGCCCAACAGTCCGGGGCTGGCGGTGTGGCTGGCCGACATCGCGACCCTGCAGGCTTTACCCTGGACACTGATCGTGCCCGGCCACGGCCCGGTCGCCAGCGATCCACAGCCCTTCGCGCAAATGCGCGACTACCTGGGCTGGCTCGATCAGTTGATGCGCGACGGCGCGGCCAACGGCAGCGACATGAGCGAGATGATCCGCAGCCCGATTCCCGAGCGCTTTGCCGGGATCAACCTCAGCCGCTACGAATTGATCCGCAGCGTCAGTCATTTGTACCCGCGTTACGAGCGAGTGCAGATGACCCGAGTCGATTCCAACTCAAACAACTGACCCACCCAAATCCCCTGTGGGAGCGGGCTTGCTCGCGAAAGCGGTGTGCCAGGCAATACATACGTTGAATGTAAAGGCCTCTTCGCGAGCAAGCCCGCTCCCACAGGGGGTGTTGGTCGGCATCCGACCCTGTACCAAGGAACTAGAAAACTCCACATTGCGGGCAATTGTTGTCCGGGCGGCGGCGCCCAAGAATCTGCACCAGACCGGGAAAATTTCCCGGAAATAACAAAAACTGCAGAGGAAGCCGTCATGACTCAACCCGCACGTCGCCAGCCCTTCGTCTTGAGCCTGCTGCTCAGTGCCATGCTGTTGTCCGGCCAGGCCTTGGCCGGGGTTTCCGACCAGGACATTCTCCAGGATCCCAAGAACCCCGAGCAGATCGTCACCAACGGCCTCGGCGTACAGGGTCAGCGCTACAGCCCGCTGGAGATCCTCAACGTCGACAACGTCAAGGAGCTGCGACCGGTGTGGGCGTTCTCCTTCGGCGGGGAAAAGCAGCGCGGCCAGCAGGCGCAGCCGATGATCAAGGACGGCGTGATGTACATGACCGGCTCCTATTCGCGGGTGTTCGCCGTGGATGCGCGTACCGGCAAGAAGCTCTGGCAATACGATGCGCGCCTGCCGGATGACATCCGCCCCTGCTGCGACGTGATCAACCGTGGCGTCGCGCTGTACGGCGACCTGGTGATCTTCGGCACCCTCGACGCCAAGCTCGTGGCGCTGAACAAGGACACCGGCAAGGTGGTCTGGAGCAAGAAAGTCGCCGACCACAAGGAAGGCTACTCGATCAGCGCCGCGCCGCTGGTGATCAACGGCAAGCTGATCACCGGCGTGGCCGGTGGCGAGTTCGGCGTGGTTGGCAAGATCGAAGCCTACGACCCGAAGAACGGTACTTTGCTGTGGAGCCGGCCAACGGTGGAAGGCCACATGGGTTACGTCTACAAGGACGGCAAGGCCGTGGAAAACGGCATCTCCGGCGGCGAAGCCGGCAAGACCTGGCCGGGCGACCTGTGGAAGACCGGCGGCGCCGCGCCTTGGCTGGGCGGTTATTACGACCCGGAAACCAACCTGCTGTTGTTCGGCACCGGCAACCCGGCGCCCTGGAACTCGCACCTGCGCCCTGGCGACAACCTCTACTCGTCGTCGCGCCTGGCGCTCAACCCGGACGACGGCACCATCAAGTGGCACTTCCAGAGCACGCCCCACGACGGCTGGGACTATGACGGCGTCAACGAGTTGGTGTCGTTCAACTACACCGAGGGCGGCAAGGAAATCAAGGCGGCGGCCACCGCTGACCGCAACGGTTTCTTCTACGTGCTGGACCGCACCAACGGCAAATTCATCCGCGGCTTCCCGTTCGTGGACAAGATCACCTGGGCCACCGGCCTGGATAAGACCGGTCGGCCGATCTACAACGAAGCCAGCCGTCCTGGCGCACCGGGCACGGAAGCCAAGGGCAGCTCGGTGTTCGTCGCGCCGGCCTTCCTCGGCGCGAAAAACTGGATGCCGATGGCCTACAACCGCGACACCGGCTTGTTCTACGTGCCGTCCAACGAATGGGGCATGGACATCTGGAACGAAGGCATCGCCTACAAGAAAGGCGCGGCGTTCCTCGGTGCCGGTTTCACCATCAAGCCGTTGAATGAAGACTACATCGGCGTGCTGCGGGCGATCGACCCGAAAACCGGCAAGGAAGTCTGGCGCCACAAGAACTTCGCGCCGCTGTGGGGCGGTGTGCTGACCACCAAGGGCAACCTGGTGTTCACTGGCACGCCGGAAGGCTTCCTGCAGGCGTTCAATGCCAAGACCGGCGAGAAGGTCTGGGAATTCCAGACCGGCTCCGGCGTGCTCGGCTCGCCCGTGACCTGGGAAATGGACGGCGAACAGTACGTCTCGGTGCTCTCCGGCTGGGGCGGCGCCGTGCCGCTGTGGGGCGGCGAAGTGGCCAAGCGGGTCAAGGACTTCAACCAGGGCGGCATGCTCTGGACCTTCAAGTTGCCCAAAGACCTCGTTGCCAAACACTAATCCCCAGTCCACCGCATAACCCCCCCACATTTGGGTGTGTGCAACGCCTACGACCAAATGACGAGAGCCCCTCCTGCCAACGATGCATTCGTCTGGCGTGCGGGGCTCACTAGTATCGGTGCATCGCCTGTCGGCACGACAGGCATCGACCCAGACAGAGGCCCACCATGATCTACGCCCAACCCGGAACACCTGGCGCCGTCGTGACGTTCAAGCCACGCTACGGCAACTTCATCGGTGGCGAATTCGTCGCGCCGGTCAATGGCGAGTACTTCACCAACACCTCGCCGGTCAACGGCGAAGTGATCGCCGAATTCCCGCGCTCAAGCGCCGCCGACATCGACAAGGCCCTGGACGCCGCCCATGCCGCCGCCGATGCCTGGGGCAAGACCTCGGCCCAGGACCGCTCCCTGGTGCTGTTGAAAATCGCCGACCGCATCGAGCAGAACCTGGAAATCCTCGCCGTCACCGAAACCTGGGACAACGGCAAGGCCGTGCGCGAAACCCTCAACGCCGACGTGCCCCTGGCGGCCGACCATTTCCGTTACTTCGCCGGCTGCATCCGCGCCCAGGAAGGCGGCGCCGCCGAGATCAACGAACTGACCACCGCCTATCACTTCCACGAACCCCTGGGCGTGGTGGGGCAGATCATTCCGTGGAACTTCCCGCTGCTGATGGCTGCCTGGAAACTCGCGCCAGCATTGGCGGCAGGCAACTGCATCGTGCTCAAGCCCGCAGAACAAACGCCGCTGTCGATCATGGTCTTCGCCGAACTGATCGCCGACCTGCTGCCTGCCGGCGTGCTGAACATCGTCCAGGGATTCGGTCGCGAAGCCGGGGAGGCCCTCGCCACCAGCAAGCGCATCGCCAAGATCGCCTTCACCGGCTCGACCCCGGTGGGCGCGCACATCATGCATTGCGCCGCCGAGAACATCATTCCGAGCACCGTTGAGCTGGGCGGCAAGTCGCCGAACATCTTCTTCGAAGACATCATGAACGCGGAACCTGCGTTCATCGAAAAAGCCGCCGAAGGCCTGGTGCTGGCGTTCTTCAACCAGGGCGAAGTGTGCACCTGTCCGTCCCGGGCCCTGGTGCAGGAGTCGATCTACGAACCCTTCATGGCCGAAGTCATGAAGAAGATCGTCAAGATCAAGCGCGGCAACCCGCTGGACACCGAGACCATGGTCGGCGCCCAGGCTTCCGAACAGCAATACGACAAGATCCTCTCGTACCTGGCCATCGCCCAGGAGGAGGGCGCCGAACTGCTCACCGGCGGCGCGGCCGAGCGTCTGGAGGGCGACCTGTCCAGCGGCTATTACATCCAGCCGACGCTGCTCAAGGGCCACAACAAGATGCGCGTGTTCCAGGAGGAAATCTTCGGGCCGGTGGTGGGCGTCACCACGTTCAAGGACGAAGCCGAGGCACTGGCCATCGCCAACGACAGCGAGTTCGGCCTCGGTGCCGGCCTGTGGACCCGCGACATCAACCGCGCCTACCGCATGGGCCGGGCGATCAAGGCCGGGCGCGTGTGGACCAACTGCTACCACCTGTACCCGGCCCATGCGGCGTTCGGCGGGTACAAGAAGTCCGGTGTCGGCCGGGAGAACCACAAGATGATGCTCGACCATTACCAGCAGACCAAGAACCTGCTGGTGAGCTACGACATCAATCCGTTGGGGTTCTTCTGATCCCTTGAATTCACCGCGAAACAAAATGTGGGAGCGGGCTTGCTCGCGAAAGCGGAGTGTCAGTCAACCATCTTGTTGAATGTGACGCCGCCTTCGCGAGCAAGCCCGCTCCCACATGGGTATGTGGGGTATTGGAAATTTGTGTCACCCCCCCCCCCCTACCAAATCACCCCCAAACCTCCTTCGAAAGTAGCATTCGACCCCCTGGCCCACCGTGCATTAATGGCTCTACCGGAATCGCCCGGCACAAGAAGAGGAATGACCCATGTGGACTAAACCCGCGTTTACCGATCTGCGCATTGGCTTCGAAGTGACGATGTATTTCGCCAACCGTTGATTGATCACCCGGCCAGCCGTGGCGTTGGCCGGGCCTGCCTTCTGGAGCATTGCCCATGCACATCCGCGTTCTCGGTTCCGCCGCCGGCGGTGGTTTCCCGCAGTGGAACTGCAACTGCCGCCAGTGCGCCGGTGTGCGCAATGGCAGTGTGCGGGCCCAGCGTCGCACGCAGTCGTCGATCGCCCTGAGCGACAACGGTGTGGACTGGGTGCTGTGCAATGCTTCACCGGACATCCGCGCACAACTCGACAGTTTTGCGCCGCTGCAGCCGGCGCGGCGTTTGCGCGACAGCGCCATCGCCGGCGTGGTGCTGCTGGACAGCCAGATCGATCACTGCACCGGGCTGCTGAGCCTGCGCGAAGGCTGCCCGCATGACGTGTGGTGCACCGAGCGGGTTCATCAGGACCTCAGCAGCGGCTTCCCGTTGTTCACCATGCTCGGTCACTGGAACGGCGGCTTGCAGTGGCAACCGGTCGGACTGGACCGCGAGCCCTTCCAGATCGCGGCCTGCGCGCAGTTGCAGTTTCGCGCGATTCCATTGGTCAGTAACGCGCCGCCGTATTCACCCAATCGCGGCAACCCGCAACCGGGCGACACCATCGGTTTGTTCATCGAAGACCCGCTTAGCGGCGCCTCGCTGTTCTACGCGCCGGGCCTTGGGCAGATCGACGATGAGGTGCTGGCCTGGATGCAGCGCGCCGATTGCCTGTTGCTCGACGGCACCCTGTGGCGCGACGACGAGATGCGTATTTGCGAAGTCGGGCAGAACCTGGGCAGCGAAATGGGCCACCTGGCGCAAAGTGGGCCCGGCGGTATGCTGGAAGTGCTGGAGGGTTTCCCCGGCCAGCGCAAGGTGCTGATCCACATCAACAACACCAATCCGATCCTCGATGAAGACTCGGCCGAGCGGGCCCTGCTGGAGCGGCGGGGGATTGAAGTGGCTTATGACGGCATGAGCATTGTGTTGTAGCTAATGGCCCCTTCGCGAGCAAGCCCGCTCCCACAATGAAACGCATTCCCCCTGTGGGAGCGGGCTTGCTCGCGAAGGCGTCAGTTCAGACACCGCCAAATCCGGAGACCGGCAATGACCGACACCCCCATGACCCCCAGCGAATTCGAGCAGGCCCTGCGCGCCAAGGGCGCCTGCTACCACATCCATCACCCCTTCCACCAAGCCATGTACGCCGGCCGCGCCAGCCGCGCACAGATCCAGGGCTGGGTCGCCAATCGCTTCTACTACCAGCTCAACATCCCGCTCAAGGACGCGGCGATCCTGGCCAACTGCCCGGATCGCGAAGTGCGCCGGGAATGGCTGCAACGGATCATCGATCATGACGGTACGCCTGGCAGCGAGGGCGGCATCGAAGCCTGGCTGCGCCTGGGCGAGGCGGTGGGGCTCGACCGCGAGCAAATCCTCTCCCAGGAGCTGGTGCTCCCCGGCGTACGGTTCGCCGTGGATGCCTACGTCAATTTCGCCCGGCGTGCCAGCTGGCAGGAAGCGGCCAGCAGCTCGTTGACCGAGCTGTTCGCGCCGCAGATCCATCAGTCGCGGCTCGATGCCTGGCCGACCCATTACCCGTGGATCGACCCCGCCGGCTACGACTACTTCCGCACGCGCCTGAGCCAGGCCCGACGGGATGTCGAACACGGCTTGCGCATCACCCTGGCCCACTACGTCACCCTCGAGGCCCAGCAACGCATGCTGCAGATCCTGCAATTCAAGCTCGACGTGCTGTGGAGCATGCTCGACGCCATGAGCATGGCCTATGAGCTGGAGCGCCCGCCGTATCACACGGTGACAACCGAGCGCGTCTGGCATCGGGGGATCGCGCTGTGAGCCTGGTCAAACGCGCGCATTCACCGACGCTGCGCCCGGGTTTTCGCTTGCAGTGGGAACCGCGCCAGGACTGCCACGTGTTGCTCTACCCCGAAGGCATGATCAAGCTCAACGCCAGTGCGGGGCAGATTCTCGAGCTGCTGGACGGCCAGCGCAGCGTCGCGGCGATCATCGACCGGCTGACCGCGAGTTTTCCTGAGGTGCCGGGCATCGACGAGGACGTGCTGGCTTTCCTGGAGGTGGCCCATGCGCAATTCTGGATCGAGTGACGCGCTGCCGGGGCCGCCGTTGTGGCTGCTGGCGGAGCTGACCTATCGCTGTCCGTTGCAGTGTCCGTATTGCTCCAATCCCCTGGATTTCGCCCGCCACGGCGAGGAACTGGACACCGAGGAATGGATTCGCGTGTTCCGTGAGGCGCGCGAAATGGGCGCCGCGCAATTGGGCTTTTCCGGTGGCGAACCGTTGGTGCGGCCCGACCTGGCCGAGTTGATCAAGGCCGCGCGGGACATGGGTTACTACACCAACCTGATCACCTCGGGCATCGGCCTGACCGAGCAGAAGGTGCGTGACTTCAAGGTCGCCGGGCTCGATCACATCCAGATCAGTTTCCAGGCCGCCGACGAAGCGGTGAACAACATGCTCGCCGGCTCGCGCAAGGCCTTTGCGCAGAAGCTGGCGATGGCCCGGGCGGTGAAAGCCCAGGGTTATCCGATGGTGCTGAACTTCGTCACCCATCGGCACAACATCGATGACATCGCCAGGATCATTGATCTGTGCCTGGAGCTGGAAGCGGATTTCGTCGAATTGGCCACCTGCCAGTTCTATGGCTGGGCCGAGCTCAACCGCGTCGGCCTGTTGCCGACCCGGGAGCAATTGCAACGGGCCGAGCGCATTACCAACGAGTATCGTGAGCGTCTTGAGGCCCAGGGGCACCCCTGCAAGCTGATTTTCGTCACCCCCGATTACTACGAAGAACGTCCCAAGACTTGCATGAACGGCTGGGCCAACCTGTTTCTCGACATCACCCCGGACGGCACGGCGCTGCCTTGCCACAGCGCCCGGCAATTGCCGGTGCAGTTTCCCAACGTGCGCGAGCACAGCATCGAGCACATCTGGAACCAATCGTTGGGTTTCAACCGTTTTCGTGGCGATGACTGGATGAAGGAGCCGTGTCGTTCCTGCGATGAAAAACACAAGGACCTGGGGGGCTGCCGCTGCCAGGCGTTCATGCTCACCGGCGACGCGGCCAATGCCGACCCTGTGTGCAGCAAGTCGCCCCATCACGGGGTGATCCTCAAGGCCCGCGAAGAAGCAGAGGCGCCGGGGCAGGGCATGGAGCACCTGACGTTGCGCAATGCGAAGGCTTCGCAGCTGATCTACCGCGGATGACCCTGGCAACACCCCCCCCTGTAGGAGCGAGCTTGCTCGCGAAGAACCCGAGAGCGCCGCTGAGTGTCAGGCTCCCAGCGTTATCGTTGACGACCATCGCGAGCAAGCTCGCTCCTACAGGGGACCTGCAGTGAACCCAGCCATTGGTCTGATTGCATTCGCAGCCGGATGCTTTAGTGTGGACCTTACCTTCCAAAACAATAAAAACAGGCTTTCCAATGAGCCAGAGTCTCAGTCAGCTGCGTAAATTCGTTTCGCCTGAAATCATCTTCGGTGCCGGTTGCCGGCACAACGTCGGCAACTATGCCAAGACCTTTGGCGCGCGCAAGGTGCTGGTGGTCAGCGACCCGGGGGTGATTGCCGCCGGATGGGTGGCGGATGTCGAAGCCAGCCTGCAAGCCCTGGGCATCGAATACTGCCTGTACAGCGGCGTCTCGCCCAACCCGCGAGTGGAAGAGGTGATGCTCGGTGCCGAGCTGTATCGGGAAAACCACTGCGATGTGATCGTTGCCGTCGGCGGCGGCAGCCCGATGGATTGCGGCAAGGGCATCGGCATTGTCGTCGCCCATGGCCGCAGCATCCTCGAGTTCGAAGGCGTGGACACCATCCGCGTGCCCAGCCCGCCGCTGATCCTGATTCCGACCACCGCCGGCACCTCGGCCGACGTCTCGCAGTTCGTGATCATTTCCAATCAGCAGGAACGCATGAAGTTCTCCATCGTCAGCAAGGCGGTGGTGCCGGACGTGTCGCTGATCGACCCGGAAACCACCCTGAGCATGGACCCGTTCCTGTCGGCCTGTACCGGCATCGACGCGCTGGTGCATGCCATCGAAGCCTTCGTGTCGACCGGGCACGGGCCGCTGACCGATCCCCATGCGCTGGAAGCCATGCGCCTGATCAACGGCAACCTGGTGCAGATGATCGCCAACCCGACGGACATCGCCCTGCGCGAGAAAATCATGCTCGGCAGCATGCAGGCCGGGCTGGCGTTCTCCAACGCGATCCTTGGCGCGGTGCATGCCATGTCCCACAGCCTCGGCGGCTTTCTCGACCTGCCCCATGGCCTGTGCAACGCGGTGCTGGTGGAGCACGTGGTGGCGTTCAACTACGACTCGGCGCCGGACCGTTTCAAGGTCATCGCCGAGACGTTCGGCATCGACTGCCGCGGCCTCAATCACCGGCAGATCTGCGGGCGCCTGGTCGAGCACCTGATCGCGCTCAAGCATGCCATCGGTTTCCACGAAACCCTCGGGCTGCATGGGGTCAGGACCTCGGACATTCCATTCCTGTCGCAACACGCCATGGATGATCCGTGCATCCTCACCAACCCGCGCGAATCCAGTCAGCGTGATGTCGAGGTCGTCTATGGCGAAGCCCTCTGACGAGCAACAACGGGCGCTGGCCGGATTACTCGGATTAGGCAGTCATTCGGCGCGCAAGAGCCATTACCCGGAACTGGCCGCGCGCCTCGACGAACTGGAAGCCGAGCGCAACCGCTACAAATGGTTGTTCGAAAACGCGGTCCACGGGATTTTCCAGGCCAGCCTGCACGACGGCATGCGCGCCGCCAACCCGGCCCTGGCGCGCATGCTTGGTTATCAGGACCCGCAGGAGGTGCTGTTCTCCCTGGCGGACCTGGCGAGCAACCTGTTTGTCGGCGGTGCCCAGGAGCTGGAAGACATCGGCGAAATCCTCACCCACCAGGGCAGCCTGCACGGCTATGAAACCCAGTTGCGGCGCAAGGACGGCAGCCATCTCGACGTGCTGATGAACCTGCTGCTCAAGCCCGACCAGGAAGGGCTGGTGGAAGGTTTCGTCGCCGACATCACCGAACGCAAGCTTGCCCAGGAACGCCTGCAGCAACTCAACGACCAACTGGAACAGCGCGTGACCGCGCGCACCGACGAACTGCTGGAAGCCAACCGCAACCTGCAACAACAGATCACCCAGCGTAAACAGATCGCCGAAGCCCTGCGCGATGCACGGGACGCCGCGCAGGCCGCCAACCGCAGCAAGGACAAATACCTCGCTGCGGCGAGTCATGACCTGTTGCAACCGCTCAACGCCGCGCGGTTGCTGATCTCGACCTTGCGTGAGCGCAAGCTGCCCGAGGTCGAGCAGGTGCTGGTCGAGCGTACCCATCAGGCGCTGGAAGGCGCCGAGGACCTGCTCACCGACTTGCTGGACATCTCCCGCCTCGATCAAGCGGCGGTCAAGCCGGATGTCGCGCTGTATCGCCTCGACGAATTGCTCGGGCCACTGGTCTCGGAGTTCCAGTCCGTGGCCCAGGCCGCCGGCTTGCGGTTGCGCGTGCACATGGGCGATTACGCCATTCGCACCGACTTGCGCCTGATGACCCGGATCCTGCGCAACTTCCTCAGTAACGCCTGTCGCTACACCGACGAAGGCAGCATCCTGCTGGGGGCCCGTTGCCGGGGCGACAAGCTGCGCCTGGAAGTGTGGGACACCGGACGCGGCATTCCCGCCGATCGCCTGGACTCCATCTTCCTCGAATTCAATCAGCTGGACGTGGGCCGCGCCGCCGACCGCAAGGGCGTGGGGCTGGGGCTGGCGATCGTCGAGCGCATCGCGAAAATCCTCGACTACCGCATCCAGGTGCACTCGCTTCCGGGCCGCGGATCGATGTTCAGCATCGAGGTACCGATATCCCGCGAGGTGCCTTTGCCCATCAGCCTCGCGGCACCGCAACCGGGCACGGGTAATCCGCTGCCGGGCCGGCGATTGCTGGTGCTGGACAATGAAGTGAGCATCCTCGAAAGCATGAGTGCGTTGCTCGGGCAGTGGGGCTGCGACGTGGTCACCGCCACCGATGAACACTCGGCGCTGGCGGCCCTGGCCGGTCAGGCGCCGGAACTGATCCTGGCCGATTATCACCTGGACCACGGCGTGGTGGGCTGTGATGTGGTCAGGCATTTGCGCGAGCATTACCGCCAGGCCATTCCTGCGGTGATCATCACCGCGGACCGTACGGACCAGTGCCGGCGCTCGTTGCAACGGCTCGAAGCGCCGCTGCTGAACAAACCGGTGAAACCCGGCAAGTTGCGCGCCGTGCTGAGCCAGTTGCTGGGAGCACCGGCTTGAGCGTCGCTGCACATTTCGATCATTAAGTTGTCAGTTTCGGTCATTGAGCCGCAGCTGCGCGGCTCTTAGTCTGTCGAACATGACTGACGGGGGCCGTAGAGCTTCCGCTTTTTCCGTGATCGCTCGCTGTGGAGTTACCGATGACCGCCGCCCATTACCCGCACCTGTTGGCCCCGCTGGACCTGGGATTCACCACGTTGCGCAACCGCACCCTGATGGGTTCGATGCACACCGGCCTTGAGGAAAAGCCCGGCGGTTTCGAGCGCATGGCGGCGTACTTCGCCGAGCGTGCCCGTGGCGGTGTCGGCCTGATGGTCACCGGCGGTATCGGCCCGAACGACGAGGGCGGCGTGTATTCCGGCGCGGCCAAGCTGACCACCGAAGAAGAAGCGCTCAAGCACCGCATCGTCACCCGCGCGGTGCACGAGGCGGGCGGCAAGATCTGCATGCAGATCCTCCACGCCGGTCGTTATGCCTACAGCCCGAAACAGGTTGCGCCGAGCGCGATCCAGGCGCCGATCAACCCGTTCAAGCCCAAGGAGCTGGACGAGGAAGGCATCGAGAAGCAGATCAGCGATTTCGTCACCTGCTCGACCCTGGCCCAGCAGGCCGAGTACGACGGCGTCGAGATCATGGGTTCCGAAGGTTATTTCATTAACCAGTTCCTCGCCGCCCACACCAACCACCGCACCGACCGCTGGGGCGGCAGCTACGAAAACCGCATGCGCCTGCCGGTGGAAATCGTGCGTCGCGTGCGTGAGGCGGTTGGCCCGAACTTCATCATCATTTTCCGCCTGTCGATGCTCGACCTGGTCGAGGGCGGCAGCACCTGGGACGAAATCGTGCTGTTGGCCAAGGCCATCGAGCAGGCTGGTGCGACGATCATTAACACCGGCATCGGCTGGCACGAAGCGCGAATCCCGACCATTGCCACCAAGGTGCCGCGCGCGGCCTTCAGCAAGGTCACGGCCAAGCTGCGCGGCTCGGTGAACATTCCGCTGATCACCACCAACCGCATCAACACCCCGGAAGTCGCCGAGCAGATCCTTGCCGAGGGCGATGCCGACATGGTCTCCATGGCGCGGCCGTTCCTCGCCGACCCGGACTTCGTCAACAAGGCCGCCGAAGGCCGCGCCGATGAAATCAATACCTGCATCGGCTGCAACCAGGCGTGCCTGGACCACACCTTCGGCGGCAAGCTGACCAGTTGCCTGGTCAACCCGCGCGCCTGCCACGAAACCGAACTCAACTATGTGCCGGTGCAGCAGATCAAGAAAATCGCCGTGGTCGGTGCCGGGCCTGCGGGGTTGTCCGTCGCCACCGTGGCGGCCGAGCGTGGCCATGCGGTGACGCTGTTCGATTCGGCCAGCGAAATCGGCGGTCAGTTCAACGTGGCCAAGCGGGTACCGGGCAAGGAAGAGTTCTTCGAGACCCTGCGTTACTTCGGTCGCAAGCTGCAGACCACTAACGTCGAGGTGTGCCTGAACACCCGCGTCGATGTGGCGAAACTGGTCGAGGGCGGCTACGACGAGATCATCCTGGCGACCGGTATTGCGCCGCGCTTGCCGGCGATTCCGGGGGTGGAAAATGCCAAGGTGCTGAGCTACCTGGACGTGCTGCTCGAGCGCAAACCGGTGGGCAAGCGAGTCGCGGTGATCGGCGCTGGCGGTATCGGCTTCGACGTCTCGGAATTCCTGGTTCACCAGGGCCAGGCCACCAGCCTGAACCGCGATGAATTCTGGAAGGAGTGGGGCATCGACACTCACCTGGAAGCCCGCGGCGGTGTCGCCGGCATCAAGGCGGCGCCCCATGCACCGGCCCGCGAAGTGTTCCTGCTGCAGCGCAAGAAATCCAAGGTCGGCGACGGCCTGGGCAAGACCACCGGCTGGATCCACCGCACCGGTCTGAAGAACAAGCAGGTGCAGATGCTCAACAGCGTCGAGTACCTGAAGATCGACGACGAAGGCCTGCACATCCGCATCGGCGAAACCGGTGAGTCGCAGGTGCTGCCGGTGGACAACATTGTGATCTGCGCCGGGCAGGACCCGCTGCGCGAGTTGCAGGAAGGCCTGGTGGCGGCGGGGCAGAACGTGCATCTGATCGGCGGCGCGGATGTCGCGGCGGAACTGGATGCCAAGCGGGCGATCAACCAGGGTTCGCGACTGGCTGCTGAACTGTAGGAGCTGCCGAAGGCTGCGATCTTTTGATCTTGCTTGTAAAAATCAAAAGATCGCAGCCTCGTTTCACTCGACAGCTCCTACAGGGTTTTTTATCGGCTGGTAGAATGGGGTTTTTCAGGTCGCCCAGCGCTGATGATTGTTCCTTCCGACTGGCTACCCCAAGCCCCACTCGATCGCCTCCACCTTGATTGGCTCACCGCAGCCAACATCGAACTCGCCATCCTGCGCCTGGACCAGATCGACCCGCTGATCAGCGGCAACAAATGGTTCAAGCTCACCGAACACCTCAAAGCCGCTGACCAGGCAGGCGCCAAGGGCATCATCAGCCTCGGCGGCGCCCATTCCAATCACCTGCATGCCCTGGCCGCTGCCGGCAAACGCTTCGGTTTTACCACGGTCGGCCTGTTGCGCGGGCACCCTCAGCAAACACCGACGGTGAACGATTTGCAGGCGTTCGGCATGCACCTGCACTGGCTCGGTTTTGCCGGCTATCGGGCGCGGCATGAGGCGGGTTTCTGGGAGCCATGGCAGGCGCAGTATCCCGACTTACTGGCGGTGCCTGAAGGCGGCGGCGGGTTGCCGGGTGCACAGGGCTGCCTGCCGCTCAAGGCATTGGCCTGCCGGCAACTGAATGACCTGGGCTGGAACGACTACGACGGCTGGTGGCTGGCCTGCGGCACCGGCACGACCCTGGCCGGCCTGGTGATGGCCGAAGCGGGCGAGCACCCGGTCTACGGCGCGCTGGCGGTGCCCGACGATCATGGGGTGGCACAGCAGGTCGAGCGCATCCTGGCGCAGGCGGGGGTGAATCATCCGTCTTATGAACTGTTCGACGCCAGCCGCGGTGGTTTTGCCAAGGTCGATTCGCTATTGCTTGAATTCATCGAGCAGACCGAACAGGCCAGCGGCATTCCACTGGAACCGCTGTACACCGGCAAGGCATTGCTGGCGCTAAAGCAGCAGGTCGAGGCAGGGAAGTTTGCCCCGGGCACGCGGCTGATCTTTATCCACACCGGTGGTTTGCAAGGCCGCCGGGGTTTTAGCTCCAAAACCTGAAAAGCACCGCAATCCATTGTGGGAGCGGGCTTGCTCGCGAAGGCGGTGCATCAGTCGCATCGTTAATTGACTGACACACTGCCTTCGCGAGCAAGCCCGCTCCCACATTTGATATGCGTCAGCTTCCGGTATTGCTGTTGACCCGCTTGGGCATCATTCGCAGCAGGGTGTTGTCGCCCACCACATAGTGGTGATACAGCCCGGCGACGGCGTGCAGGCCGATCAGCCAGTAGCCGAGGGTGCCACCGAGTTCGTGCCAGCCCTGGATCTGCTTGGCCAGGTCCTTGTTTTGCGCGACCAGCAGGGGCAGGTCGAAGCCGTAGAACATCACCTGGTTACCTTTGGCGCTGGTGACCAGCCAGCCCAGGATCGGCATGGCGATCATGAAGAGGTACAGCGCCCAGTGCATCAATTTGGCCAGCAGCGTTTGCCACTTGGGTGACGCCGGAAAGATCTGCGGTGCCGGGCCAAGGCTGCGGGCGAACAGGCGTAGCCAGACCAGCACGAAGACGGTCAGGCCGAGCATGAAGTGCGATTCGACGATCAGTGTTCGACCACCGCTGCCCTTGGGAAACAGGCCGCGCAGTTCGATACAGGCGTAAACCAGCGCCAGCAGGACCAGCATCAACCAATGCAGTGCGATCGAGACGGTGCTGTAGCGCGAGTCGGAGTTTTTCCACGGCATACGGTGTTCCTCACAGGTCCGGTTTGCAGCCACCCGTTCTTGATCGACGGTGTGCTTTAACTGTAATCCTGTTTCACCGGGTTTGCTTGAAGGCTCTCTGACGCTGAATGCCCTGTAGGAGCTGCCGCAGGCTGCGATCTTTTGATCTTGTTTTCAAGATCAAAAGATCGCAGCCTGCGGCAGCTCCTACAGGGGGCGATACGCGTTTGGTCAGTTGGTTTGCGGCATTTCGCCCTTGGCCAGGCGCTTGTTGATATCGGCAATCACTTCAGGCAAATCGCTGATAGTGTCGATCATGTAGTGCGGACGCGAGCCTTCGAACAGGGCGTGGATGCGCTTGCGCTCGCTGGCCAGTTCATCGCTGCCGAGGGCACGGTAGCCTTCATAGTCCAGGCCCAGCGCGTTGCCCGAGCAGATCAGCGCGACGGTCCACATGCCGGCACGACGACCTTCGAGGATGCCCGGCACGGTGTCGTCGATCTTCACGCACGCGGCGACGTCGTCGATGCCCAGCGCGATCACGTTGGCCAATGCCTGGGCGGGCCATGGGCGGCCGTTCGGCACTTCATCGGTGGCGACCACGTGGTCGGCCACGTAACCGTTGGTGGCGGCCAGTTCGACGACCTTGTCCATGACCTGTTTCGGATAACCGGAGCAGGAACCGATCTTGATCCCCTGTTCACGCAAGCCGGCAATGGTGTCCAGGGCGCCGGGAATCAGCGCCGAGTGTTCGGCGATTTTCTCGATCTGCAGGGGCATGAAACGCTGGTAGATGGCGGTGACGTCATCGTCGGTCGGCGTACGGCCGAACACATTGCGATAGCGCTCGGCGACTTGCGGCTGGTCGCACAGGGTGCGGATGTGGTCCCACTTGCCCATGCCCATCGGGCCACGGGCCTCTTCGATGGAGACCTGGACGTCGAACTCGGCAAAAGCCTCGACGAAAATCTGCGTCGGCGCGAACGAGCCGAAGTCGACCACGGTGCCGGCCCAGTCGAGGATGGCGGCTTGCAGCTTGGTTGGGTTGGTGTAGTTCATGGTGATCAGATCCTGTGGCAACTGGCTAATTGGGGGCTGCTTTTACTGTGGGAGCCAGCCTGCTGGCGATGAGGCCCTGACATTCAGCACATGTGTTGGCTGACAGTCCGCTATCGCGAGCAGGCTCACTCCCACAGGGGAATGAGGTGCGGTTTAGATTTCGAGCACTTCCATCTCGCGCAATACTTCGCCGATGGCCGCGACGGCTTCGCGCATTTCTGAAGGTTGCACATGACCAATGCAGCCCACACGGAACGTCTCGACCTGAGTCAGTTTGCCCGGGTAGAGGATGTAACCCTTGGCCTTGACTCGTTCGTAGAATTCCTTGAACTGGTAACGCGGATCTTTCGGCGCATGGAAGGTGGCGATGATCGGCGCCTGGATGGCGGCCGGCAGGAAGCTGCGCAGGCCCAGCCCGGCCATCTCTTCCATCAGGGCCTGGCAGTTGGCGGCGTAGCGCTGGTGCCGGGCGGGCAGGCCGCCTTCTTCGTTGTATTGCAGCAGGGCTTCGTGCAGCGCGGCAACCACGTGGGTCGGCGGGGTGAAGCGCCATTGCCCGGTCTTGGCCATGTAGGTGTGCTGGTCGTGCAGGTCCATCGCCAGGGAGTGCGAGTTGCCGGCGGCGTTGGCCAGGGATTCTTTGCGAGCGAACACGAAACCCATGCCCGGCACGCCTTCCAGGCATTTGCCGGAAGCGGCGATCAGCGCATCGAACGGCACCTGTTGAGCGTCTACCGGCAGCGCGCCGAAGGAGCTCATGGCATCGATGATCAGGCGCTTGCCGTGCTGCTCGACCACCTGGGCGATTTCCGGCAGCGGGTTGAGGATGCCGGTGCTGGTTTCGCAGTGAATCAGGGCAACGTGGGTGATGCCGGTATCGGCGCGCAGGAGGCGGTCGACGTCGGCGGCGGTGGTCGGTTCGTCTTCGGCGGTTTCGAAGGTGCTGAACGAGCGCCCGAGTACTTCGCAGATCTTCGCCAGGCGTTTGCCGTAGGCGCCATTGATCAGCACCAGGATCTTGCCGTCACGGGGCACCAGGGTGCCGATCGCCGCTTCGACGGCGAAGGTGCCGCTGCCTTGCAGTGGCACGCAGTGGTGGCTGGCGGCGCCGTTGATGATCGCCAGCAGTTGTTCGCAGAGGCTGGCGGTCAGCTGGTTGAAGCGGTCATCCCATGAACCCCAGTCAACCATCATCGCCTGACGGGTGCGGGGCGACGTGGTCAACGGGCCGGGGGTGAGCAGGATGGGTGCGGCAGTACTCATTCTCGTGTCCTCGCAATCGATGGGATGAAGCTACGGGGCTTAAATTGCAATTTGCCGAGTTATCAATCAAATTGTTTGTTGTTATGCCAGCCATCAGTGAGAGTTATTCATGAACCTGTTTCAGCTCCGCGCGTTCGATGCCGTGGCCCGGGAGGGCAGCTTTACCCGCGCCGCCGCGCGGCTGTTCATCAGCCAGCCGGCGGTCACCGGGCACATCAAGGCGCTTGAGGAGCACTACCAGATCACCCTGCTGCGCCGCACCGCACGACGGGTGGAGTTGACGGAGGAGGGCACCAAGCTGGCGGCGATCACCCGGGCGATGTTCGGCCTGGCCGAGGAGGCGCAAGCGATGCTGGAGGCCAACCGGCAGTTGCTCACCGGGCGCCTGGAAGTGGCGGCGGACGGCCCGCACATGGTCATGCCGATGCTCGCGAGCCTGCGCGCGCGTTATCCGGGGATCACCGTCAACCTGCGCCTGGGCAATGCCCAGGAAACCCTGGCGGCGCTGTTGTCCGAGCATGCCGACGTGGCGGTATTGACCGAAGTCGAGCCGCGCAAGGGCCTGCATTTGCAAGCCCTGAGCGAATCGCGGATCTGCGCCCTGGTGCCCGAAGGTCATCCCTGGGCGCGGCGCACTCAAGGCGTGCCGCTCAAGGAACTGGACCAGGTGATCATGGTGCTGCGTGAGCCGAGTTCGATCACCCGACGCACCTTCGATGAAGCCTGCCTCCAGGCACAGGTCAATCCGCGGGTGTTGCTGGAGCTGGACAGCCGGGAAGCGGTGACCGAGGCGGTCGCTGCCGAATTGGGGGTGGGGGTGGTGTCGTCGGTGGAAGTCAGCCATGACCCGCGGGTGGCGGCGGTGCCGATCATTGGCGAGGGGTTGGTCAATCGGCACATGATGGGGTGCATGGAGCGGCGGCGGGATTTGCGCTTGATTCAGGCGTTTTTCGGCTTGGCGCCTGCCAGTTAGACCGCGTTGCCTGCATCGCCAGCAGGCTGGCTCCCACAGAGTATTGCGTCGTACACAAGATGGGTGAATAGCATAAATCCCTGTGGGAGCCAGCCTGCTGGCGATAGGGCCAGACCTGCCTACACAAGACTCTCGCGAACCATCTGCAAAAACGTCGCCACCACCCGCCGCGAACTCTGCTCGCGCAAGCACACCAGCGTCTCGGTCAATCGCCGTTTGCAATCGATAATCGGCAACGCGCACACCCGCGAATCCGCACCGAACTCCGCCGCCGACACCACGCCCACACCAATCCCCACCACCACCGCCTCCCGCGCAGCTTCCCGACCTTCGACCTGAATCGCAGGGCGAATGCGAAACCCCGCGCCGGCCATTTCTTCTTCCAGGGTCTGGCGGGTCACCGAACCGATTTCCCGCAGCACCAGCGGCGTATCGTCGAGGTCGGCGAGGGTGATGGACTCGCGATCCGCCCACGGATGATTGCGCGACACGAACGCCACCATCGGGTCATTGCGCAGCGGCAGCGAGATCAATCGCTCGTCACTCACCTCGCGGCCGAGCAATGCCAGGTCGGCCTGATAGTTGAACAGGCGGAACAGCGATTCATCGGTGTTGCCGGTTTCGATCTTCACGCTGATACCGGGGTAGCGCTCGCAGAACCGGGCGATCTGTGGCAGCACATGCACCGGCGCATCCACCGCCAGGATCAGGCTGCCGGTCTGCAACGCCTGGGAATCCTGCAACAGCTCCTGGGCCTCGGCTTCGATCACGAACAATTTCTGGGTGACGCTCAGCAAGCGCTCGCCCAGGTCGGTGAGGCGTACCGAGCGTTTGTTGCGGTGGAACAGCAACACGCCGTAGCGTTCTTCGAGTTTGCGCACCTGGTCGGAAATCGCCGGTTGGGTGAGAAACAAACGCTCGGCGGCTTTGGTGAAGCTTCCATGCACGGCCACGGCATGGAAGGCTTTGAGCTGGGCGTGGGAAACCGACATGGGAATCTCCAGTAACAAGCTGAGCTTATTTTGGAAATACGATAAATCGATTTCACTTATTAATCAGTAATTGTTTTGATCGACCTCAGCCCCGGTGACTGCTCAGTCGAACAGCGCGGGTGCCATGAGCCTGTGCGTGCAACAACAGGACTCATCTGACCGGAATCGCCCACAGGGACAAGGTGATTTCGCAGTGCTCAACAATAAAAACACAGGCGTTTTCTTCCAATTCTGCCGGCACACTCACACCCTGAGGTCAGAACCACAATGAACAAGCACATCGGCACCATCAAGCGTTGGCGCGTGCAGATCTTCGCGATCACCTGGCTCGCCTACGCCGCTTTCTACTTCACCCGCAAAGCGTTTTCCGTTGCCAAGCTCGGCATCGGCGAAGACCCGACGTTCATGCTCGACAAGATGGCCATGGCCAACCTCGACGCGATTTACCTGACCGCCTACGCCATCGGCCAATTCACCTGGGGCATCCTGGCCGACCGCTTCGGGCCGCGGGTGGTGGTCCTTGGCGGCTTGCTGATTTCGGCGGCGGCAGCGCTGGTGATGGGCAGTTTCGCCACCTTGCCGATCTTCGCCACCTGCATGCTGATTCAAGGCCTGGCGCAGTCCACCGGTTGGTCGGGGCTGTGCAAGAACCTCGGCAGTTTCTTTCCGTCCGAGCAACGCGGGCGGGTGCTGGGTCTATGGAGTTCCTGCTACGCCTTTGGCGGACTGGTGGCATCGCCATTCGCCGGATGGTGGGCCTACACGCTGATCGGCTCCTGGCACGCAGCGTTCATTTCCAGTGCGGCGGTGGTTGGGCTGGTCGCCGTGCTGTTTTTTATTTTCCAACGCAACAAACCTGAAGATGTGGGCTTGCCGGCCGTGGAGCCGGAGCCCGAACTGAGCGCTGAAGAGGCTTATGCCCAAAGCAAGATCAGCGTGCTGGAGCCGCTGAAGGAAATCCTGCGCAACCGCACCGTGCTGATCCTTGGCCTGGCGTACTTCATGTTGAAACCGGCGCGCTACGCGATTCTGCTCTGGGGCCCGGTGATCGTGTTCGAACAGATGCCCTCGGTGGGCAAGGTCGGCGCGGCGATCATTCCCACCGCGTTCGAACTGGCCGGGTTGCTCGGGCCGATCATGATCGGCCTGGCCTCGGACAAGCTGTTCGGCGCACGGCGCATGCCAGCCTGCGTCATCAGCCTGTTGGCGCTGACCGTCTCGCTCGCCTTCTTCATGGGCGCCCTGCAAACCGGCAGTGTGATGCTGGTGGTGGCGCTGTTGTTCGTCATGGGTCTGACCCTCTACGGACCTGACTCGATGATCAGCGGCGCGGCCGCCATCGATTTCGGTACCGCCAAGGCTGGCGCCACGGCGGCCGGGTTCGTCAATGGATGCGGCTCGGTGGGGGCGATTCTCGGCGGATTGCTGCCAGGCTACTTCGATACCGTCACCGTGTTCATTGTCTTCGCTGGCTGCGCGCTGTTCTCGGCGCTGGTGCTGGTCCCCCACTGGAACAGCCGCCCCGGGGGCCAGGGGACTCACTTTGCCTACGTCCCCAACCGGGCGATGACCATCAAACCCCTGCGTACCTGAATCCTCTCCCGCGTCGCCTGCTGCGCTTGCGGCAGGCCGGCGTGTGGACAATTGACTGGAGATTGACCCATGAGACCCTTTTGGCTGGACCAGGCCTTGAAGGCGGATGCATCGGAAACCTGTCCGCCACTGCAAGGCGACAGCCGCGCCGACGTGTGCATCGTCGGCGGCGGTTATACCGGCTTGTGGACCGCGATCATGCTCAAGGAACAGGACCCGGAACTGGACATCGTGCTGATCGAAGCGGACATCTGCGGCGCCGGCGCAAGTGGGCGCAACGGTGGATGTGCGCTGTCGTGGTCGGCAAAGTACTTCACCCTCGAGCGACTGTTCGGCGTTGACGAGGCGGTGCGGCTGGTCAAGGAGTCCGAACGCAGCATCCATGCCATCGGCGCCTTCTGCGAGCAGTATGGAGTGGACGCCGATTATCGTCTTGACGGCACCCTCTATACCGCCACCAATCGCGCGCAATGCGGCTCGACCGACGCGGTGATTGCGGCGCTGGAACGCCACGGCATCAACTCGTTCACCCAGCGCCCCGTGGCCGATGTGCAGCGCATGGCCGGTTCGGCCAAGCACCTGGAAGGCTGGTTTTCCCCGGCGGCCGCCAGTGTGCAGCCGGGCAAGCTGGTGCGTGGCTTGCGCCGGGTCGCCTTGCAACTGGGCGTGAGGATTCACGAAAACACCGCCATGACCGGGTTGGAGGAGGGCAAGCCGGCAGGGATCCAGACCCCGCACGGGACCATTCGCGCCGACCGGGTGGTGCTGGCGATGAACGCCTGGATGGCCCGGGCCTTCCCGCAGTTCGAACGCAGCGTGGCGATCGTTTCCAGTGACATGCTGATCACCGAGCCGCGGCCCGACCTGCTCAGCGAAATCGGTTTGACCAGCGGCGTCACGGTGCTCGATTCGCGGATTTTCGTGCACTACTACCACAACACCCCGGACGGCCGGATCATGCTCGGCAAGGGCGGCAACACCTTCGCCTATGGTGGGCGCATGCTGCCGGTGTTCGATCAACCGTCGCCCTATGCCGGCCTGTTGCGGCACAGCCTGGCGGATTTTTTCCCGGCCTTTGCCGAGGTCAAGGTCGAAGCGACCTGGAACGGTCCCTCGGACCGCTCGGTGACCGGGCTGCCGTTCTTCGGGCAGATGAGCGCCAGTGGCAACGTGTTCTACGGCTTTGGTTATTCGGGCAGCGGGGTGGGGCCTTGCCACATGGGCGGGCAGATCCTCGCTTCGATGGTCCAGGGCCTGGACAACCCCTGGACCCGCTCGCCGCTGGTAAGCGGACCGCTGGGCTTTTTCCCGCCGGAACCGATTCGTTATCTCGGCTCGTTGATGGTGCGCAACGCCATCCGCCGCAAGGAGCGCGCCGAGGACCACGGGCGTCGGCCACGGCACTTGGACGTGCGCCTGGCGAAATTCGCCGCCGCGGCCGGCAAGGCGGACAAGGGCTGAGGCTCAGTCGTCCGGACGATTGATCAGCCAGTCGAGCAGCAGGCGGGTGTCACTGTGGCGGGTGTCGGCGCGCACCGCTGGCGGGCTGCGGCGCTGTCCGGTGCTGGCGCAGAACACCGGACGGTCGGGGTCGCTGTCGAGGAAACTGACCCAGCCATCGCTGCCGGCCATGGGCAGCTGGATCGGTTCCGTTGGGGCTTGGGACACTGTCAGTGCGACAGGTAGCCAGAGGCCCTCTGCGGGATCGACATCCGTGTCGGGCCACAAACTTACCTGCAAACGACCTTGATCATCCTGTGCCGCGTGCTGTCCGGCCGGACCACAGACCCGTGCAGGCTGAAAGCCGGGGATGCGCGGCCTGGCCTGGTCCAGAGGGGGACGAAATACCGTCGACCAGGGGATGGCCGTGAACTGATTGCGGTAGCGCCGGGGCCTGCTGTCCTCAGCCAGGATCGAACCCTGCTGTCCCTGGTGTCGCGCCTCGCAGACCAGCCATTGATCGTTGAACCCCGGCACGGGGTGATCTGCCACTTGCACGATGCAGGCGCTGCGTAACAGGGGCTGATTGCTTTGGCCGTGAAGCTGCAACTGCTGGCAACGCATGCGCTGCAGATCGCGGCGGTCGAGTTGATCGTGATGACGTTGCTCCTGAGTGGAGCGGGGCGCGCTCGTGTGGGTGAAAGCGTGATTGGCTGCGCCTTCACCGACCTGCGAAGCACCGCGATTTTTCGCATTCGTTCGTGGGAAAACGGTTTGTGCAGCGTGGCGCTGATACAGCTCGCTGATCGCCGGTTGAGCACTGTCATCACCCTGGAATGGCATCAGCAGCGGCTCCTGGGGAAAGCTCATGTTGTCGTCGGCCAACACCAGCACATGGCTCTGAGCGGAATGTTCGAAGTGGTAGTGAATGCCTTCTTCCTCGCACAGGCGCTGCAGCAAGGCCAGGTCGGTTTCCTCGTACTGAATGCAAAACGGCCGCAGGGGATAGTGCCCGTCTGCCAGGTCCAGGCGATAGCTGTCTGCAGGCATGTCATGTTCCTCCAGCAGCTGGCGCAGGATCATGGGCACGCTGAGACGCTGGAAGACCCGCCGCGATCGGATTCGGTCCAGCGCTTGAAGGGCCGGCACCAGCACCAGTTTATAGCCTATCCGGCCACGTCCTCGATGTTCGCAGCTGGCGCTATGCAGCACGCCATGAATGCCCTGGCCTTGCCCAAGGTCGAGCAGCGCCGGTTGTTGCAGCAGCCGTTCAAGGTTGAGGGCCGGTGCCAGGCCGATCACTTCGATATCGAATCGATAGGGTTGGTTGAGGGCCTCGCGACCGCTGAACTGCACCACTTGCAAACTGAGGTGGTCGTCGAGGAGTGTCAGGGTGAAGGGACTTTCCTTGTCGTTGTGCATCGATCGCGCTTCTACCATGGAGTAGGGACTGCGAGGGTACGAAACCTGCAGGCCTTGTGGACATGGCTAAGCGAAATTTCAGAATCGCCCTACAACCATCGGTAAAAATGTCGATCCGTGGATGAGATTTTTTGGTCGATTGCCAACTTTAGGCCGTATAAACTTGGCGGCATGCGTCGGCCAATAGATGTTTCGGCGCCATAGACAAGAGAGTGAGTAATGGGCGCACAGTGGAAGGTTAAACACAAAGAAGCGGCAGCTAACGCCAAGGGCAAGATCTTCGGCAAACTGGTGAAGGAAATCACCATTGCTGCGCGCAACGGTGCCGATACCGCCACCAACGCACACCTGCGTCTGGTGGTCGAACAGGCCAAGAAAGCTTCGATGCCCAAGGAAACACTGGATCGTGCCATCAAGAAGGGTGCGGGTCTGTTGGGCGAGACCGTGCAATACCATCGCGTGACCTATGAAGGCTTCGCGCCGCACCAGGTGCCGCTGATCGTCGAGTGCGTGACGGACAACATCAACCGTACCGTCGCTGAAATCCGCGTGGCCTTCCGCAAGGGCCAACTGGGCGCTTCCGGTTCGGTGGCCTGGGACTTCAACCACGTGGGCATGATCGAAGCCTCGCCGGACACCCCGGACGCCGATCCGGAGATGGCCGCCATCGAAGCCGGTGCCCAGGATTTCGAGCCGGGCGAAGACGGCGCGACGCTGTTCCTGACCGAACCTACGGACCTGGACGCCGTGCAAAAAGCCCTGCCTGAGCAAGGTTTCACCGTGTTGTCGGCCAAGCTGGGCTACCAGCCGAAGAACCCGGTCAGCGGCTTGAGCGATGAGCAGATGGCTGAAGTCGAAGCTTTCCTGGAAGGCCTCGATAACCATGACGACGTGCAGGATATGTTTGTCGGCCTGGCCGGCTAAACATCTCTCGCAGCTAACCCGATCACCTGTAGGAGCTGGCTGACCAGCGAAGGCGGCATAACGGCCACCATCGCATCGCCAGCAAGCCGGCTCCTACAGATGTGTGTTTCCCCCAGTCAAACCCCCTCCCGCACCTCCACCAACTGCCCCAACCGGCTGCGCGTACGCGCCAGGTCAATCGCGTCACCACCCAAACTTTCGCGCAGGGAGCGTTGGCCCAGCAAAGTCAGGTGCTTGTCCTGGTCATACAACACGTCGACCAGATTGATGAAACGCTGCTGCGCGGCAATCGTGCAGTCGGCGAGGTCGGGCAGGTCGTCGATGATCCAGTGATCGAAGCGCCGGCACAGTTCCAGATAATCCATGACCGCTGTGGGGTGATCGCACAGGTCGCCGAAGGTGAAGCCGACGGTACGTCCTTCGCAGTAGCGGGCCGAGAGATGGCGAGCGCCGACCGGCAGGGCAATGGCCGGCCCGTTCGGCGCTGGCAGGTTCGCTGCCTGGCGTTGCGCCAGCGTCGCGGGCCAGACGTATCGGCCCTGGGTGAACAGTTGATGCGCATGGGTTCTGGCCTGACTGCGATAGTCGTGCGGCCCGCCGACTTCCATGACCTGCATGCGCGCATTGATCAGGTCGATCACCGGTTTGAAGCGCGCATGGTAAAGCGGGTTGGGCAGCAGGCCTTCCGGCGGGTAGTTGGAGGTGACCAGCAGCAGGATCCCGCGCTGGAACAGCGCCTTGAACAGCCGCGTGATCAGCATCGCATCGCCGATATCGTGAACGTGAAACTCGTCGAAACACAGCACCCGGCAATCGCTCAGCAACTCATCCAGCGTGGTCGCCAGCGCATCCGGTTGCTCGCGATGGCTGAACATGCCCTGGTGCAGGCGGGCGAAAAAACCGTGGAAGTGCAGTCGCTGCTTCTGGGCGAGGGGGATCGCCTGGAAAAAACCGTCGAGCAGCCAGCTCTTGCCACGCCCGACGGCGCCATGCAGGTAAAGCCCGGGCAGCGCCTTGCCCGAGGTGCCCAACAGCGTCGAGGCGTGCTGCGCCATGCAGTCGATCACCCGTTGCTGGCTGTGGCTGAGGGTGTAGCCCTGGGAACCGGCCTTGTGGTGGAAGTAGTCGTGAATGACCCGGGCATTCGCGCAGTGACGGTCAGCCCCGGCTGATCCCTTGTCGAACAGGCGGCGCAACGATGGCCAGCGCGGTGTGAGTCGCGAATGCTTGGGCGGTCTAACGGCCACTGTGATGTCCCCGTGATCTTCAGGCGGGCTCCGGGAGCCGCGGCGGCGTAGTTTAACCAGATAGGTAGTTTTGCTTCCAGCGGGTTTCAGGGCGACGACGTCCCTTTATATGGCGCAATACCCTACGCCATTGGTCAACTAATTACAAAGCAACCTAACTATTACGTTGACATTGACTGCCTAGGCAGTAATATCTCGACATACATTCACTGCCTAGGCAGCTTATTGGTGTTCAGATGAAACATTTCACGCCAGACGACTTCCACAATTGCCACCTCGGCCTGCTGCTTGGGCGCGCTGCGCTGCTCAAGGACCGCATCATCGACACGCACATGGAACCCCACGGCATCACCGCCGCGCAGTTCAAGGTGTTGATCATCATCGCCCAGTACGGCGTCGATTCGCCTGGCGAGCTGTGCCGGCACCTGTCCCTGGACAGCGGTTCGATGACCCGCATGCTCGATCGTCTGGAACAGAAAGGTTTCCTCGCCCGCCAACGCTCCGAGGCAGACCGTCGTCAGGTTCAGCTGGTGCTGACCGCCGAAGGCCAGAAGCTGGCTGATCGTCTGCCGCACATCGGCGCCCAGGCCATGAATGAACTGGCCGGCGCCATCACGCCGGAAGAATTGAAAACCCTGGAGTCGATCCTCAAGAAAATCCTGATAGCAGCCGGTGACTCGATCACCCTGCTGCGGGTAGGTGACCAATGAACAGTAAAACCTTGCGCACCGGCCTGAGCCTGGTGCTGTTGGCCATGAGCCTGGCCGGTTGTGCCAGCTACAGTGGCCTGACCACCGAAGGCGTCAGCCTCGACGCGAAAAACCTCAAGGCGGGGCAATCCCTCAGCGGCGTGACGCTGTCGCCAGCGGCCTGGCCGAAAAGCAACTGGTGGACCAGTCTCGGCGATCCGCAGCTCGACGGCCTGATCCGCGAAGCCCTGCGCGACAGCCCCGACATGCAGATCGCCGACGCCCGCGCCCACCAGGCCAGCGCCGCGGCCTACGCCGCCGACGCCGCGCGGATGCCGACCCTGGATGCCAGCGCCGGCGTCAGCCGTTCGCGTCTGGCCCGAGACCAGGACCCGCTGGGGCAGGGCGACAACTACGCCACCGTGCGCAACATCAGCGCCACCTTCAATTACAACTTCGACCTCTGGGGCGGTCAGCGTGATGCCTGGGAAGCCGCGCTGGGCCAGGCCCGTGCCGCCGAAGTCGATCAGCAGGCTGCGCAGTTGACCCTGTCCGCCGACGTGGCCCGCGCCTACAGCGATCTGGGCCAGGCGCACATCGTCCATGACCTGTCCGCCGAAGACCTCAAGCGCACTCGGCAAATGCTCGACCTGAGCCAGCGTCGCCTGAGCTCCGGGATCGACAGCCAGTATCAGTTCCAGCAGACCGAAAGCCTGGAAGCCACCTCCCAAGCCAATTTGATCGACGCCGAAAAACGCCTGCAAAGCGCCAAGATAGCGCTAGCCGTACTGCTGGGCAAAGGCCCGGATCGCGGCAATGAAATCGCCCGGCCGAACATTCTCAAGCCCGGTGCCGTGGCCTTGCCGTCGGTACTGCCGGCCGAACTGCTCGGACGGCGTCCGGACCTGGTGGCCGCGCGCTGGCGGGTCGAGGCGGCGAGCAAGAATATCGACGCCGGCAAGACGCAGTTTTATCCGAACTTGAACCTCAGCGCCGCGGCCGGTGCCGAATCCCTGTTGGGGGATGCGATGTTTGGTTCGGCCAGCCGCTTCTTCAATGTCGCACCAACGATTTCCGTGCCGATTTTCGACGGTGGCCGCCTGCGCGCCGACCTCGATTCCCGCGACGCCGACTACGACCTGGCGGTGGCGCAGTACAACAAAAGCCTGGTCAGGGCGCTGGGCGACGTCAGCGACAGCATCAACCAGTTGCGTGATATCGGTCGGCAGATCGCTGCCCAGCAGCACGCCACCGACATCGCCCAGGATTCCTACAACACCGTGGTCCAGCGCTACGGTTCCGGCATCGGTAACTACCTGGACGTGCTCAGCATCGAGCAGCAGTTGCTTCAGGCCCAGCGTCAGCTGGCCAACCTGAATGCCGAGCAGATCGACCTGTCGATCCAGCTGATACAGGCGCTGGGTGGCGGTTTCCAGCCTGAGGCCATTGCCTCGGCCAACGCCGCGCCCGCCACGCTGACCCACTAATTCAAGGTATTTGTCATGGCCACTGCCGATACAACTTCAACCCCTGAAACCCAACCTGCCAATCCCGATTCGGGCAAGCGCAAGTTCATGCTGCTGGTCCTGGCCGCGGTGGTCGTATTGGGCGGCGCGGGCGTCTGGGCTTACCACGAGTTCTACGGGCGCTGGAGCGAAAGCACCGACGACGCCTATGTGAACGGCAACGTGGTGGAAATCACCCCGTTGGTAACCGGCACCGTCGTCAGCATCGGCGCCGACGATGGCGATCTGGTCCACGAAGGCCAGGTGCTGGTGAACTTCGACCCGAATGACGCCGAAGTCGGCCTGCAAAGTGCCCAGGCCAACCTGGCCCGCACCGTGCGTCAGGTTCGCGGCCTGTACAGCGACGTCGACGGCATGAAAGCCCAGGTCAACGCGCAACAGGCCGAAGTGCAAAAAGCCCAGGACAACTTCAACCGGCGGAAAAATCTCGCGGTCGGCGGGGCGATTTCCCAGGAGGAACTGTCCCACGCCCGTGACGACCTGACCTCGGCACAGAACGCCCTGGCCAATGCGCAACAGAAGCTCAAGACTTCCAGCGCGCTGGTGGATGACACCGTGGTTTCCTCGCACCCGGACGTGATGGCCGCCGCGGCGCAATTGCGCCAGGCCTACCTGAACAACGCCCGCAGCACCCTGATCGCGCCGGTCACCGGCTATGTGGCCAAGCGTAGCGTGCAGCTTGGGCAACGGGTGCAACCGGGCGAGGCGCTGATGGCGGTGATCCCTCTGGATCAACTGTGGATCGACGCCAACTTCAAGGAAACCCAGCTGCGCGACATGCGTATCGGCCAACCGGTGGACATTGAAGCCGATCTCTACGGCAGCAGCGTGAAATACAGCGGCACCGTCGACAGCCTCGGTGCCGGCACCGGTAGCGCCTTCGCCTTGCTGCCGGCGCAGAACGCCACCGGCAACTGGATCAAGATCGTGCAGCGGGTACCGGTGCGCATTCATATCAACGCCCAGCAGCTGGCCGAGCATCCGTTGCGCGTTGGCCTGTCGACCCTGGTCGATGTGAACCTGCGGGACCAGAGCGGCCCGGTGCTGGCGCAACAGCCGCCGCAAAAGGCGTCGTTCAGCACCGGCATCTATGACCGCCAGTTGACCGAGGCCGACGCCATGATCACCCAGTTGATCCACGACAACAGCGCCGCGGTCAGCAAGACCGTGCATCGCTGATTCGCCAATCCACCATCACCCCGCCCCCCTGTAGGAGCGAGCTTGCTCGCGATGGTGGGTCAGCTACATCACCGTCGACTGACACTCCATCGCGAGCAGGCTCGCTCCCACAAAGGTCAGCTGCGTCTGTAAAAGGCGCAGCGCCCAACAGGTTTCAAAGGATTCGCGATGAGCAATAACGCGTCTTTCACGCCCCCAAGCCTGGTGCTGAGCACCATCGGCCTGTCGCTGGCGACCTTCATGCAGGTGCTCGACACCACCATCGCCAACGTGGCGCTGCCGACGATTTCCGGCAGCCTGGGTGTCAGTTCGGAGCAGGGCACCTGGGTCATCACCTCCTTTGCGGTGAGCAACGCCATCGCGTTGCCGCTGACCGGCTGGCTCAGCCGGCGGTTCGGTGAGGTGAAGCTGTTCCTGTGGGCGACCGTGCTGTTTGTGCTGGCCTCGTTTCTCTGCGGTATTTCCACCTCGATGCCGGAGCTGATCGGCTTCCGGGTGCTGCAAGGCCTGGTGGCCGGGCCGTTGTACCCGATGACCCAGACGCTGCTGATCGCCGTCTATCCACCGGCCAGGCGCGGCATGGCCCTGGCGTTGCTGGCGATGGTCACGGTGGTCGCGCCGATTGCAGGCCCGATCCTCGGCGGCTGGATCACCGACAGCTACAGCTGGCCGTGGATCTTCTTCATCAACGTGCCAATCGGCATCTTCGCGGTCATGGTCGTGCGTTCGCAGCTCAAGGCGCGGCCGGTGGTGACCAGTTACCAGCCGATGGATTACGTCGGCTTGATCAGCCTGGTCATCGGCGTCGGGGCGTTGCAGATCATCCTCGACAAGGGCAATGACCTCGACTGGTTCGAATCGAACTTCATCCTCATTGGCGCGGCCATTTCGCTGATTGCCCTGGCGGTGTTCGTGATCTGGGAAATGACCGACCGCCACCCGGTGGTCAACCTGCGGCTGTTCGCCTACCGCAACTTCCGCATCGGCACACTGGTGCTGGTGTTGGGCTACGCCGGGTTCTTCGGGATCAACCTGATCCTGCCGCAATGGCTGCAAACCCAGATGGGCTATACGGCCACCTGGGCCGGCCTGGCGGTGGCGCCGATCGGGATCCTGCCGGTCTTGATGTCGCCGTTTGTCGGCAAGTACGCGCACAAGTTCGACCTGCGCTTGTTGGCGGGCGTTGCGTTCCTGGCCATCGGCTTGAGCTGTTTCATGCGCGCCGGCTTCACCAACGAAGTGGACTACCAGCACATCGCCCTGGTGCAGTTGTTCATGGGGATTGGCGTGGCGTTGTTCTTCATGCCGACCCTGAGCATCCTGATGTCGGACCTGCCGCCAAACCAGATCGCCGATGGCGCGGGCCTTGCGACCTTCCTGCGGACCCTGGGCGGCAGCTTCGCGGCGTCGTTGACCACGTGGATCTGGATCCGCCGGGCCGACCAGCACCATGCATACATGAGCGAGAGCATCAGCACCTATGAGCCCGCAACCCGCGAGGCCCTGCATTCATTGGGTGGGGCGAGCAGCCAGGCGTACGCGCAGCTCGATCATGTGCTGACCAGCCAGGCGTACATGCTCTCCACCGTGGATTACTTCACGTTGCTGGGGTGGGCGTTCATGGGGTTGATCGTGATCGTCTGGCTGGCGAAACCGCCGTTTGCGGCGAAGGCGGGGCCTGCTTCTGCAGGACATTGACTGCTAAAAGATCGCAGCCTTCGGCAGCTCCTACAGGGTTATGTGTACACCTGTAGGAGCTGCCGAAGGCTGCGATCTTTTGATCTTTACGGTGTTACGAAATCAAACGGCGCCAACGCAAACCCTTGCTCATCCACCTGCAACGCCCAACCCTGCTTGTCCCAATCCCCCAGCACAATGCGCCGGGCCGCCTGTTCGCCAAGCTGCAGCTTGTGGATGGCGGGGCGGTGGGTATGGCCGTGGATCAGGGTTTTCACGCCGTATTGCTGCATGATCCGCGGAATCTCCAGGGGCGTGACGTCGACGATGTCATTGGCCTTCATCCGCGTCTGCGCGCGGCTTTCGCTGCGCAGTTTGCGCGCCAGTTTATGGCGGGTACGCAGCGGCAAGTGCCGCAGGATGAACAGGGTGATCGGGTTGCGCAGGTAGCGACGCAGCTTCATGTAGGCTTCGTCGCGGGTGCAGAGGCTGTCGCCGTGCATCAACAGCACGGGTTCGCCATTGAACTGCACGACAGTCGGATCCTTGAGCAGGGTGCAGCCGGCCTGTTTGCAGAACGCCTTGCCCAGCATGAAGTCGCGATTGCCGTGCATCAGAAATATCGCCGTGCCGCTGTCGCTCAATTCGCGCAGGGCCTGGCAGATGGAACGCTGGAACGGCGTCATGGCATCGTCGCCAATCCACGCCTCGAAAAAGTCGCCCAGAATGTACAGCGCACTCGCCGAACGGGCGCGTCCGGCGAGCAAATCCAGAAACGCCCGGGTAATGTCCGGGCGCTCCTCTTCCAGATGCAAGTCTGAAATCAGCAGTATCACTCAATGATCTCGGCTTTCTCGATGATCACGTCGTCTGCCGGTACGTCCTGGTGGCCGGACTTGGAGGTGGTGGCCACGCCTTTGATCTTGTCGACAACGTCGGTGCCGGCGGTCACTTTGCCGAATACCGCGTAGCCCCAGCCTTGCACGTTCTTGCCGCTGTGGTTGAGGAAGCTGTTGTCAGCCACGTTGATGAAGAACTGCGCGGAAGCCGAATGCGGCTCCATGGTGCGGGCCATGGCGACGGTGTACTTGTCGTTGGAAAGGCCGTTGTCAGCTTCGTTCTGGATGCTTGGGCGCTTGTCTTTCTTTTCTTTCATGCCTGGCTCGAAACCGCCGCCCTGGATCATGAAGTTACCGATGACACGGTGGAAAACGGTGTTTTCGTAGTGACCGGCTTTAACGTACTCGACGAAGTTGGCCACGGTGATCGGGGCTTTGTCGGCGTTCAGTTCGAGGACGATGTCGCCGAAGTTGGTAGTCAGTTTGACTTGGGTCATGATCGTTACTCATCAAGAGGAATTCGTGGTGTTGGGACATTGGGTCCCGCAACCGGTTCAGCCAGTCTCGGCCAAGGTGCGCAGTTTAGCGTGACAGGCGCGAATTTCGAGGCTGTTTTTTCATTTACGGCCTATTAAATACGACGGTTTACAGGGTGCGCTCTGTCAGGTACTTGACGGCATCGGCTATGATAGCGGCTTTGTTTTGTCCGGCCTTCATTACGGCCACGCACCAGTACGTTCAAGGATCCTATGAGCAAGCCCACTGTCGACCCTACCTCGAATGCCAAGACCGGCCCAGCCGTGCCGGTCAACTTCCTGCGGCCGATCATCCAGGCAGACCTGGACTCGGGCAAGCACACGCAGATCGTCACCCGTTTTCCGCCTGAGCCCAACGGCTACCTGCACATCGGCCATGCCAAGTCGATCTGCGTGAACTTCGGCCTGGCCCAGGAGTTCGGCGGCGTCACGCACCTGCGTTTCGACGACACCAACCCGGCCAAGGAAGACCAGGAATACATCGACGCGATCGAAAGCGACGTCAAGTGGCTGGGCTTCGAATGGTCCGGTGAAGTGCGCTACGCCTCGCAGTATTTCGACCAGTTGCACGACTGGGCGGTGGAGTTGATCAAGTCCGGCAAGGCCTATGTCGACGACCTGACCCCTGAACAAGCCAAGGAATACCGCGGCAGCCTGACCGAGCCGGGCAAGAACAGCCCGTTCCGCGATCGTTCGGTTGAAGAGAACCTCGACTGGTTCGCCCGCATGCGCGCCGGTGAGTTCCCGGACGGTGCACGTGTGCTGCGGGCCAAGATCGACATGGCCTCGCCGAACATGAACCTGCGTGACCCGATCATGTATCGCATCCGTCACGCGCATCACCACCAGACCGGTGACAAGTGGTGCATCTACCCGAACTACGACTTCACCCATGGTCAGTCGGACGCCATCGAAGGCATCACCCACTCGATCTGCACCCTGGAGTTCGAAAGCCACCGTCCGCTGTACGAGTGGTTCCTCGAGAACCTGCCAGTGCCGGCCAACCCGCGCCAGTACGAGTTCAGCCGCCTGAACCTGAACTACACCATCACCAGCAAGCGCAAGCTCAAGCAGCTGGTCGATGAAAAGCACGTCAACGGCTGGGACGACCCGCGCATGTCCACGCTGTCGGGCTTCCGCCGCCGTGGCTACACGCCGAAGTCGATCCGCAACTTCTGCGATATGATCGGCACCAACCGCTCCGACGGCGTGGTCGACTTCGGCATGCTCGAATTCAGCATCCGTGACGACCTCGACCACAGCGCCCCGCGCGCCATGTGCGTGCTGCGTCCGCTGAAAGTCGTGATCACCAACTATCCGGAAAGCCAGGTCGAGAACCTCGAACTGCCATGCCACCCGAAAGAAGACATGGGCGTGCGCGTCCTGCCGTTCGCCCGGGAAATCTACATCGACCGTGAAGACTTCATGGAAGAGCCGCCAAAGGGCTACAAGCGCCTGGAACCGAACGGCGAAGTGCGCCTGCGCGGCAGCTACGTGATCCGCGCCGACGAAGCGATCAAGGACGCCGATGGCAACATCGTCGAACTGCGTTGCTCCTACGATCCGGACACCCTGGGCAAGAACCCTGAAGGCCGCAAGGTCAAGGGCGTGGTGCACTGGGTGCCGGCCGCTGCCAGCGTCGAGTGCGAAGTGCGTCTGTACGATCGACTGTTCCGTTCGGCCAACCCTGAGAAGGCCGAAGACAGCGCCAGTTTCCTGGACAACATCAACCCTGACTCGCTGCAGGTACTCACCGGTTGTCGTGCTGAACCCTCGCTGGGCAATGCACAGCCGGAAGACCGTTTCCAGTTCGAGCGCGAAGGTTACTTCGTCGCGGATATCAAGGACTCGAAACCGGGCGCTCCGGTGTTCAACCGTACCGTGACCCTGCGTGACTCCTGGGGCCAGTGATTCAAGGAAATAACGTGCTAACGATCTACAACACGCTCACCAAGAGCAAAGAAGTCTTCAAGCCGCTCGATGGCAACAAGGTGCGCATGTACGTGTGCGGCATGACCGTGTACGACTACTGCCACCTGGGCCACGGTCGCAGCATGGTCGCGTTCGACCTGGTGACCCGCTGGTTGCGCTTCAGCGGCTACGACCTGACCTACGTGCGCAACATCACCGACATCGACGACAAGATCATCAACCGGGCCAATGAGAACGGCGAGTCGTTCGAAGCCTTGACCGAGCGCATGATCGCGGCGATGCACGAAGACGAAGCGCGCCTGAACATCAAGAAGCCGGACATGGAGCCGCGCGCCACGGATCACATCCCTGGCATGCACGCGATGATCCAGACCCTGATCGACAAGGGCTACGCCTACGCGCCGGGCAATGGCGACGTGTACTACCGCGTCGGCAAGTTCATGGGCTACGGCAAGCTGTCGCGCAAGAAAATCGAAGACCTGCGCATCGGCGCGCGCATCGAAGTCGACGAGTCCAAGCAGGACCCGCTGGACTTCGTGCTGTGGAAAGCCGCCAAGCCGGGCGAGCCGAGCTGGGAATCGCCATGGGGCGCCGGGCGTCCGGGCTGGCACATCGAGTGCTCGGTGATGTCGACCTGCTGCCTGGGCGAGACCTTCGACATCCATGGTGGCGGCAGCGACCTGGAGTTCCCGCACCACGAAAACGAAATCGCCCAGAGCGAAGCGGCCACTGGCAAGACCTACGCCAACGCGTGGATGCATTGCGGCATGATTCGCATCAATGGCGAGAAGATGTCCAAGTCCTTGAACAACTTCTTCACCATTCGCGATGTGCTCGACAAGTACCACCCGGAAGTCGTGCGTTACCTGCTGGTGTCGAGCCACTACCGCAGCGCCATCAACTATTCGGAAGACAACCTCAAGGACGCCAAGGGCGCCCTGGAGCGTTTCTACCACGCGTTGAAAGGCCTGCCGACTGTTGCTCCTGCTGGTGGAGAAGCCTTCGTCGAGCGATTCACCCAGGTGATGAACGACGACTTCGGCACGCCGGAAGCCTGCGCGGTGCTGTTCGAAATGGTTCGCGAGATCAACCGCCTTCGCGAGAGCGATCTCAACGCAGCGGCCGGCCTGGCTGCCCGTTTGAAAGAACTGGCCAGCGTGTTGGGCGTATTGCAGCTCGAAGCCGATGACTTCCTGCAGGCTGGCGCCGAAGGGCGTGTGGATGCGGCTGAAGTCGAAGCGCTGATCGCTGCGCGCCTGGCGGCACGTGCCGGCAAGGACTGGGCCGAATCCGACCGCATCCGCGACCAGCTCACCGCCATGGGCGTGGTGCTGGAAGACGGCAAGGGCGGGACGACCTGGCGTTTGGCTGACTGATTGCTGCTTGCGTTACAGACAAAACCCGCCTTGTGCGGGTTTTTGTTTTTGGGCAGATTGGCGGGTTCCAGTGGTGTTTGATCTGGCGCCTTCGCTGGCAAGCCAGCTCCTACAGGGTCGCGTTGTTCGCCAACATTTCGTACACCACGGACACTGTAGGAGCTGGCTTGCCAGCGAAGAGGCCCGTCCGACCAACTCATCGCTCAGCCTGGCGCAACCGCTTGTAAAGGGTATTGCGACTAACCCCCAACCGCCGCGCCAGATGCGAAATATTCCCCCCCACCGCCTGCAACTGCCGATTCAACGCCTCGGCATCATCAAGATCCACCGCCAATGGCTCCGCCGTCTCCACCGGCTCCATCTCCAGATCGACAAAAAAATCATCCGGCAAATGCTCCGGCCGCACCGGTTGTTCCTCGGCCATGGCCAGCGCCACCTGCATTACGCTGCTGACCTGCCTTAGATTCCCCGGCCACGGATGACGGCTGAACAATTCCAGCACTTCGCGGCTCAATCCCGCCCATTGCGAAGGCTCGCGGTGCTGTTCCCACAAGCGTTTGAACAGCGCCTCCTTGTCACTGCGCTCTCTCAACGGTGGCAGTTCCAGGGTCAGGCCGCCGATTCGGTAGTACAAATCCTCGCGAAAACGCCCCAGTTGCACCTGCTCACGCAAAGAACGGTTGGTCGCGGAAATGATGCGGATGTCCACCGGGAACAACTCACTGCTGCCCACCGGCTGCACGCATCGCTCCTGCAACACACGAAGCAAACGGGCCTGGGTCGGCAGCGGCATGTCACCAATTTCATCGAGGAACAGCGTGCCTTTGTCGGCCTTGCGAATCAGGCCGATACTGCCTTTCTGGTTGGCCCCGGTGAACGCGCCTTTTTCATAGCCGAACAGTTCTGACTCCACCAGTTCGGCGGGGATCGCGGCGCAGTTCACGGCGATGAACGCTTGTTTGCTGCGCGAACTGGCCTGGTGCAGGGCTTTGACGAACACTTCCTTGCCGACCCCGGTTTCGCCGTGAATCAACAACGGAATGTCTTTTTCCAGCAAGCGCTCGGCCTGGCGTACGGCTTTTTCTACACGGCTGTCGCCAAAATGCAAAGTATTGAGGCTGATTGCTGCCGGTGCTTGTACGGCAGGTTCCACGAACACTCTGGCCTGGATCGGCACCTGTTTCGGACGTTTGAGCAAGCATTGGAAACGATTGCGTCCGGAGGCCTGGAGCGAGAAGGGCAGGCCTTCGGGTTGATTCAGCAGCTCCAGCAGCGAGACCTTGAACAGGCTTTCGATGCTGACCCGCGACAGGCGCACGCCAAGCAGGTTGTCGGCGCGGCGGTTGGCGGACAGCACCTGGCCGCTCTCATCGAAAATCAGCAAGCCGGCCCACTGGCTGTCGAGGTTGTTCAGGCCGGTGTTGAAAGTCAGTTGAAAATGCTGGCCGTGGAACAGGTTGAGGATCAGCCGGTTTTCCACGGTCTGGCTCATCATCTTGACCATGCCCAGGGTATGGGAGGGCGGCAGGTAGCTGTCGCTGGATACATCCAGCACGGCGATGACCTTGCGCTCGGCATCGAAAATCGGCGCGGCGGAACCGGTCATGAAGCGGTTGGCCTTGAGGAAGTGCTCATCGTGCTCGATGTGCACCGCCTGCTCGCAGGCCAGGGCGGTACCGATCGCGTTGGTCCCGCTGCAGCGCTCCATCCAGCTGGCGCCCGCGCTGAAGCCACGGGTCAGGCTCGGCTGGATAAACCGTTGGGTGCCCCAGGACGTCAGCACCTGGCCCTGATTGTCGGCGAGCATGATCAGGCAGTTGGAGTTGCTGAGGATGTTTTCGTAATACGGCAGCACTTCCTGATGGGTGGTCTGCACCAACGAATGCTGGCTCTCCAGCAACTGCGCGATGCCTTCAGCCGGCAGCTGGTCGAACGCCGGGGTGCTCTGGTGATCGAGGCCGAACGCGCGGCAGCGGGACCAGGAGTCCTGGATGATGGCGTCGTGGGATAGCGCGGTGGCAGGTACGGCCATGACAGTCAGCCTCTGAATCAGCATTTTTATTGTTTTTATGGTGCATGCGATCCCCTGTAGGAGCTGCCGCAGGCTGCGATCTTTTGATCTTGAAAAACAAAATCAAAAGATCGCAGCCTGCGGCAGCTCCTACAGGGGTCGTGAACAGTCCATAGAGTGTTGTTCACTATTGTTCAATGTCAATCGGTGAGCTGTTCAATTGTTCACTTCAGGTTGTTCATTTCTGTTCAGCTACGAACGCCGGTTCTTCGCGGTTTTATAAAAACTCCAATCCGCTCAATGGCTTGAAATTTCTGGCACGAAAGTCGCTCTGTCACCCAGGTCGCTTGACTCCAAAAATAAAAAAGGCCGAGCCATGTCGTTAACCCTGGAGCATGTCAGCCGCACCGTCGAGGGCCAGACCTGGATCGACGATGCGTGCCTGCGTTTCGAACCCGGATCCTTCAACGTTCTGCTCGGGCGCACGCTGTCCGGCAAGACCAGCCTCATGCGCCTGATGGCCGGGCTGGACAAGCCCGACACCGGGCGCATCCTGATGAATGGCGTCGATGTCACCCAGCGCCCGGTGCGCCTTCGCAACGTGTCGATGGTGTATCAGCAGTTCATCAATTACCCGACCATGACCGTCTTCGAGAACATCGCCTCGCCGTTGCGCCAGGCCGGTGTCTCCAATGAGCAGATCCAGAGCAAGGTGCTGGAAACCGCGAAGATGCTGCGAATCGAGAAATTCCTGCAGCGTTATCCCCTGGAACTGTCCGGTGGCCAGCAGCAACGCACGGCCATGGCCCGGGCGCTGGTCAAGGATGCCGAACTGATCCTGTTCGATGAGCCGCTGGTCAACCTCGACTACAAATTGCGCGAAGAGCTGCGCCAGGAAATGCGCGAGCTGTTCAAGGCGCGCCACACCATCGCCATCTATGCCACCACCGAGCCCAACGAAGCTTTGGCCCTGGGCGGCACCACCACGATTCTGCATGAGGGCCGGGTAATCCAGAGCGGCCTGTCGTCCGAGGTCTACCACCAGCCGCAGACCGTACTGGCGGCGGAGTTGTTCTCCGAGCCGCCGATCAACCTGATGCCGGGTCGCATTGCCGGCAACGAAGTGAGCTTCGCCAATTTCGTGCACTTCCCGCTCAACGTCGATTTACGCCCGGTGGGCGAGGGCGAGTTCCGCTTTGGCGTGCGCCCCAGCCACATCTCGCTGGTGCCGAGCAACGACGACGACCTGGAACTGGCGGTGACCGTCGAAGTCGCGGAAATCAGCGGCTCGGAAACCTTCCTGCACGTGCGCAACGAGCATTTCCTGCTGGTGCTGCACTTGCCCGGGGTTCACGAATACGACGTCGATGCGCCGATCCGCATCTACATCCCGACCCATAAACTGTTCGTGTTCGATGCGCAGGGGCGGCTGGTCCAGGCGCCCGGCCGGCGCGTCGCGAGGGTTGCCTGATGGCTGAAATCCGTTTGCAGAACCTCGCCCACAGTTACACCAGCACGCCAAGCGGTCCCGAGGACTACGCGATCCGCCAGATGGATCACATCTGGGAGCAGGGCGGCGCCTACGCATTGCTCGGCCCGTCTGGCTGCGGCAAGTCGACCCTGCTCAACATCATTTCCGGCCTGCTCAGCCCGTCCCAGGGTCATGTACTGTTCGATGGCAAGGCGGTCAACAACCTGACCCCGGAAAAACGCAACATCGCCCAGGTTTTCCAGTTTCCGGTGGTCTACGACACCATGACGGTGTTCGACAACCTGGCCTTTCCGTTGCGAAACCAGGGCATGGCCGAGGCGAAGATAAACACCAAGGTGCAGGAAATTGCCGAAGTCCTCGACCTGCAGAACCTGCTGAGCAAAAAAGCCAGCAACCTCACCGCCGACGAAAAACAGAAAGTCTCCATGGGCCGTGGACTGGTGCGCGATGACGTCTCGGCGATCCTCTTCGACGAGCCGCTGACGGTGATCGACCCGCACCTGAAGTGGAAGCTGCGGCGCAAGCTCAAGCAGATCCACGAGCAGTTCAACATCACCATGGTCTACGTCACCCACGATCAGCTGGAGGCCTCGACCTTCGCCGACAAGATCGCGGTGATGTACGGCGGGCAGATCGTGCAGTTCGGCACGCCGCGGGAACTGTTCGAACGGCCGAGCCATACCTTTGTCGGTTATTTCATCGGCAGTCCGGGAATGAACCTGATCGAAGTCCGGCCGCAACCGGGTGGCGTCGGTTTTGCTTCGACCCATCTGCCCTTGTCCGAGGCCATGCAGAAACGCATCGCCGAATCCACGTGGAAAACCCTGAAAGTCGGCATTCGCCCGGAGTTCATCCATGTATGGGACGAGCCTTTTGATGACGCGCTGAGGGCACAAGTCGTACACGTCGAAGACCTCGGCACCTACAAGATCATGACCCTCAACCTCGACGGCGCGCCGCTGAAAGTGCGCCTGGCCGAAGACAAACCGGTGCCCGAAGGCACGGCGTACATCAGTTTTCCGGCGCAGTGGCTGATGGTCTACGCCGATGATTTCCTGCTCGAAGCCAATGCCAGCCAAGAGGCGCAGCCATGAACAAGGTGCAGAACAACAAGGCCTGGTGGCTGGTGCTGCCGGTGTTCCTGCTGGTGGCGTTCAGTGCGGTGATCCCGATGATGACCGTGGTCAACTACTCGGTGCAGGACATTTTCGACCAGTCCAGCCGCTACTTCGTCGGTGCCGACTGGTACAAACAAGTGCTGCTAGATCCACGCCTGCACGATTCACTGCTGCGCCAGTTCATCTACTCGGCGTGCGTGCTGCTGATCGAAATCCCCCTGGGCATCGCGATTGCCCTGACCATGCCGACCAAGGGGCGCTGGTCGTCGGTGGTGCTGATCATCCTGGCGATCCCCTTGCTGATCCCGTGGAACGTGGTCGGCACCATCTGGCAGATCTTCGGCCGGGCCGACATCGGCCTGCTGGGGGCGAGCCTCAAGGCCATGGGCATCAACTACAACTATGCGGCGAACACCATGGACGCCTGGGTCACCGTGCTGGTGATGGACGTCTGGCACTGGACCTCGCTGGTGGCGCTGTTGTGTTTCTCCGGCTTGCGGGCGATTCCGGATGTTTATTACCAGGCGGCGCGGATCGACCGTGCGTCCGCCTGGGCGGTGTTCCGCCATATCCAGCTGCCCAAGCTCAAGAGCGTGCTGTTGATCGCCGTGATGCTGCGCTTCATGGACAGTTTCATGATCTACACCGAGCCGTTCGTACTGACCGGGGGCGGACCGGGCAACGCCACCACCTTCCTCAGCCAGACCCTGACGCAGATGGCGATCGGGCAGTTCGACCTGGGGCCGGCCGCCGCGTTCTCGTTGGTGTACTTCCTGATCATCCTGTTGGTGTCCTGGCTGTTCTATACCGCCATGACTCACTCTGACGCCAACCGCTGAGGCCATCATGAGCATGAGAAAGCTTGTTCCACTGCTGATCTACATCCTGTTCCTGCTGGTGCCGATCTACTGGCTGCTGAACATGTCCTTCAAGAGCAACAGCGAAATCCTCGGCGGCCTGACGCTTTTCCCACAGGATTTCACCCTGGCCAACTACAAGGTGATCTTCACCGATCCGAGCTGGTACACCGGTTACATCAACTCGGCGTACTACGTGAGCCTGAACACCATCATCTCCCTGAGCGTGGCGTTGCCGGCGGCCTATGCGTTCTCGCGCTACCGCTTCCTCGGCGACAAGCACCTGTTCTTCTGGCTGCTGACCAACCGCATGGCGCCGCCGGCGGTGTTCCTGTTGCCGTTCTTCCAGCTGTATTCATCGATCGGCCTGTTCGACACCCACATCGCGGTAGCCCTGGCGCACTGCCTGTTCAACGTGCCACTGGCGGTGTGGATTCTCGAAGGCTTCATGTCGGGCGTGCCCAAGGAAATCGACGAAACCGCCTACATCGACGGCTACAGTTTTCCCAAGTTCTTCGTGAAGATTTTCATCCCGCTGATCGGCTCCGGCATCGGCGTCACGGCGTTTTTCTGCTTCATGTTTTCCTGGGTCGAGCTGCTGCTGGCGCGAACCCTGACCTCGGTGAACGCCAAGCCTATCGCGGCGGTGATGACCCGCACGGTCTCGGCGTCCGGCATCGACTGGGGCGTGCTGGCGGCGGCGGGGGTGTTGACCATCCTGCCAGGCATGCTGGTGATCTGGTTTGTGCGCAACCATGTGGCCAAGGGCTTTGCCCTGGGCCGGGTATGAGGAGCTGATGATGGAATGGATGAGTTGGACCGTCCCGACGGCGGCATTCTTCACTGTCATTGCCTTGATCCTGGTGGGCATGACCACCTGGGAGTTGCGTTCGCCGAGCATCCTTCGGCGAGGCTTTTTGCCGATTGCCACCACCCGTGGCGATCGGTTGTTCATCGGTCTTCTCGGCAGCGCCTACCTGCATCTGCTGGTAATCGGCGTGACCGACTGGAGCATCTGGGTCGCCTTCGCGATGTCCCTGGTGTGGCTGTTGGCTGTGATGCGGTGGGGCTAGTCGAATCGCTCGGCAATGTTGCTCCGAAACTTAAACAGGAGGTCTCTATGTTCGACAAAAACAATAAGCTGCGACATAGCATTTCATTGGCAGCCATGCTGGCACTCAGCGGTTTGAGCGCGTCTGCCTGGGCCGATGCCTATGAAGACGCCGCGAAGAAATGGATTGGCAGTGAATTCAAGCCGTCCACCCTGACGGCCGATCAGCAACTCGAAGAGCTGAAGTGGTTCATCAAGGCGGCGGAGCCGTTTCGCGGGATGAACATCAAGGTGGTATCGGAAACCATCGCCACCCACGAATACGAGTCCAAGGTGCTGGCCAAGGCCTTCACCGAAATCACCGGGATCAAGCTGACCCACGACCTGCTACAGGAAGGCGACGTGGTGGAAAAGCTGCAGACCCAGATGCAATCGGACAAGAACATCTATGACGGCTGGGTCAACGACTCGGACCTTATCGGTACGCACTTCCGCTACGGCAAGACCGAATCGATCACCGACCTGATGGCCAACGAGGGCAAGAACTTCACCTCGCCGACCCTCGATATCAAGGATTTCATCGGCATCTCCTTCACCACCGCGCCGGACGGCAAGATCTATCAATTGCCTGACCAGCAGTTCGCCAACCTGTACTGGTTCCGCGCCGACTGGTTCGAGCGCGCGGACCTCAAGGCCAAATTCAAGGAAAAGTACGGCTACGAGCTAGGCGTTCCGGTGAACTGGTCGGCCTATGAAGACATCGCCAAATTCTTCAGCGAAGACGTCAAGGAAATCGATGGCAAGCGTGTCTACGGGCACATGGACTACGGCAAGAAAGATCCGTCCCTGGGCTGGCGCTTCACCGATGCCTGGTTCTCCATGGCCGGTGGCGGTGACAAGGGCATCCCCAACGGCTTGCCGGTGGACGAGTGGGGCATCCGCGTCGAGGATTGCCACCCGGTCGGCTCCAGCGTGACCCGCGGCGGTGACACCAACGGCCCGGCGGCGGTGTTCGCCACCACCAAATACGTCGACTGGCTGAAGAAGTACGCACCACCGGAAGCGGCGGGCATGACCTTCTCCGAATCAGGCCCCGTGCCGTCCCAAGGCAACATCGCCCAGCAGATCTTCTGGTACACCGCCTTCACCGCCGACATGACCAAACCGGGCCTGGCGGTGATGAACGCCGACGGCACGCCGAAATGGCGCATGGCACCATCGCCGCGCGGGCCGTATTGGGAAGAGGGTATGAAGCTGGGCTATCAGGACGTGGGTTCCTGGACGTTCATGAAGTCCACGCCTGAGAAACAGAAACTCGCGGCCTGGCTGTACGCGCAGTTCGTGACCTCGAAAACCGTTTCGCTGAAGAAAACCATTGTCGGCCTGACCCCGATCCGCGAGTCGGACATCAACTCACAAGCCATGACCGACCTGGCACCGAAACTCGGCGGCCTGGTGGAGTTCTACCGCAGCCCGGCCCGCGTGCAATGGACCCCGACCGGCACCAACGTGCCGGACTATCCGCGTCTCGCGCAGCTGTGGTGGAGCCACATCGCCGAAGCCGCCAGCGGCGAGAAAACCCCGCAAGAAGCCCTGGACGGCCTGGCCAAGGATCAGGACGCGATCATGTCCCGTCTGGAACGCTCGAAGGCCCAAGCCACCTGCGCGCCGAAAATGAACCCGGAGCGCGATGCGCAATACTGGTTCGATCAGCCGGGTGCACCGAAACCGAAACTGGCGAACGAGAAGCCTCAGGGTGAGACCGTGAGTTATGCCGAGCTGCTGAAATCGTGGGAGGCGGCGCGTAAGTAATATCTGAGCTGTGAAACGTTAACGGCACCATAAGGTGCCGTTTGCGTTTGTGCCTGTTCCGACGCCATCGCGAGCAAGCTTGCTCCTACAATTGATCGGCGGTGTTCGCGATTAGTGTGTCCACAGAAGATCCCCTGTGGGAGCGAGCTTGCTCGCGATGAGGCCATCCCAGTCACCAAACTTCATCAGCCGAACAAACATTTGACAGCAGGACGGAAGTCTCAGATTTGAGTACCTTCGAAGTCATCAAGCATGTCATCAGTTCCTAAACGTCGGTTACCGGGTTTTCTTTCTGGATAGCTGGTCTTCAAATTTAACGGCAAATGCCTCCTGTTGAATGTCAGCTACTGCGTACCGCCCTGCAGGTAACTTCCTGAAAAAAAAGAGGGCAATAAAGATCAAAAGATCGCAGCCTGCGGCAGCTCCTACCTTGAAATGCGATCCACCTGTAGGAGCTGCCGAAGGCTGCGATCTTTTGATCTTGATACGCCAAACGCAAAAACGGCACCCGAAGGTGCCGTTTCTGTTTTCTACCGCATAAAGCTTAAGCCATCAACCCGCCAGCCCCGATTGCTGTACCAGGCTCAACAACGGCTGTGGATACAGGCCGAGGAAGAACGCCAGTACCGCGATGGCCAGCAGCATCACGCCGCCTGCGCGTTGTTCCCAGTGCAGTTGGGCATCGTGGCGACGCAGGTTCGGTTCGATCAGGTACAGGGTGACCATGACGCGCAGGTAGTAGAACACGCCGATGGCGCTGCCCAGTACCAGGGAGCCGACCAGCCACCATTGTTGCGACTGCACACCGGTGGCGATGATGTAGAACTTGCCGATGAAGCCCGCGGTCAGCGGGATACCGGCCAGGGACAGCATCATCACGGTCAGTACGGCGGTCAGGTACGGACGGCGCCAGAACAGGCCGCGGTACTCGTACAGGGCATCGGCGTCGCGGCCGTTGTACGGCGAGGACATCAGGGTGATCACGCCGAACGCGCCGAGGCTGGTGATCACGTAGGTGACCAGGTACACGCCGATGGCTTCCACGGCCAGGCCCTTGCTCGCCACCAGGGCGATCAGCAGGTAGCCGAAGTGGGCGATGGACGAGTAACCCAGCAGACGCTTGAGGTTGCTCTGGGTCAGTGCCAGCAGGTTACCGAACAGGATCGACGCGATGGCGATGATGGTCAGTACGTCGCTCAGCACACCGCTGCTCGCTGCTGGCGAGATCTGGAACAGACGCACCATCACCGCGAACACAGCGACTTTCGACGCGGTGGCCAGGAACGCTGCCACCGGTGCCGGAGCACCTTCGTAAACGTCCGGGGTCCAGAGGTGGAACGGTACCAGCGACAACTTGAACGCCAGGCCGATCAGCATCATGCCCAGGCCCAGTTGCGCCAGGGAGCTTGGCAGACCAGTGGCCGCCAGGGCCTGGCCGATGCCGTTGAAGCTCAGGCTGCCAGCGTCGGCGTAGAGCAGGGCCATACCGAACAACAGGAACGCGGAACCGGCAGCCGACAGCACCATGTACTTGATGCCGGCTTCCAGCGAGCGCTTGTTGAAGAAGGCATAGGCCACCAGGCCGTAGACCGGTACCGAGAGCAGTTCCAGGCCGACGAACAAGCCGGCCAGGTGCTGCGCGCTGACCAGTACCAGGCCACCGGCGGCGGCCATCAGGATCAGCAGGTACAGTTCTTCACGGTTGCCCGGGTAACCCGAACCGCCATCGCCGAGGTAGGCGTGGGCGAGGGTGACACAGGCGAGGGTGGCGACCAGGATCAGCGCCATGTACAGGCAGGCGAAGGTGTCGATCTGCAGCAGTGGAGTCACCGCCAGAGGCGCGACTTTCAGGGCTGGCAGGATCGACAGCAGAGCCAGGTTCAGACCTGCCACCGACAGCAGGAAGGTCTGGGAGTGGTTGCGGCGCCAGGCAATCGCCAGCATCACCACGATGATCGTGGCGCTGGTGATCAACAACGGCGCTAGCGCGATAAAGTGTTGAGTCGTGAATTCCATAGCGCTCTTACCGGGCCGAAGCGAGTTGAGTGAAGGCGGTGCCGAGCCACTGCTGCACGCCATGCATCGTCGCGGCAGAGGTATCGAGGAACGGTTGCGGGTACACGCCGATGTAGATCAGCAGTGCTGCCAGGCCGACCACCATGATCATTTCGCGACCGTCCATGCCATGCAGTACCGCGTCCGATTTGGCCGGGCCGAAGTAGGCACGGTGGATCATGATCAGCGAGTAGACCGAACCGAACACCAGGCCGGTGGTGGCGATGATGGTCACCCATGGAGCGATCGGGAAAGTACCGATCAGGATCAGGAACTCACCGACGAAGTTACCGGTACCCGGCAGGCCTAGGGACGCCGCTGCAAAGAACAGGCTGAGGGCTGGCAGGTAGGCGATCTTCGACCACAGACCACCCATTTCACGCATGTCGCGGGTGTGGGTGCGCTCGTACAGCTGGCCGCTGAGGATAAAGAGTGCCGCCGCCGACAGGCCGTGCGCCAGCATCTGCATCACCGCGCCCTGCAGCGCCAGTTGGCTGCCGGAGTAGATGCCGATCAGTACGAAGCCCATGTGGGAAACGGACGAGAAGGCGATCAGACGCTTGATGTCGGTTTGCGCGAACGCCAGGAACGCACCGTAGAAGATCCCGATCAGGCCCAGGGCCATTGCAAACGGCGCGAACTCGGCCGAGGCATTCGGGAACAGCGGCAGGGCGAAACGCAGCAGGCCGTAGGCCGCGGTTTTCAGCAAGATACCGGCGAGGTCGACGGAACCTGCGGTCGGCGCCTGGGCGTGAGCGTCAGGCAACCAGGAGTGGAACGGCACGACTGGCAGCTTGACCGCGAAGGCGATGAAGAAGCCGAGCATCAGGATGTACTCGGTGGTCATCGACATCTTGGTCTTCAACAGGTCGGCGTAGTTGAAGGTAATCACGCCGGTGTCGTTGAAGTTGACCAGTACCAGACCGAGGATCGCCACCAGCATGATCAGGCCGGAAGCCTGAGTGAAGATGAAGAACTTGGTCGCCGCGTAGATCCGGGTTTTCTTGCCATCCGAAGAACTGTGACCCCAGAGCGCGATGAGGAAGTACATCGGCACCAGCATCATTTCCCAGAAGAAGAAGAACATGAACAGGTCGAGGGCGAGGAACACGCCGACGACACCGCCCAGGATCCACATCAGGTTCAGGTGGAAGAAGCCCACGTGACGCTGGATCTCTTTCCACGAGCAGAGTACCGAGAGCACACCCAGCAGACCGGTCAGCATGATCATCAACAGCGACAGGCCGTCGAGGGCCAGGTGCACGTTGATGCCGAAGCGTTCGATCCAGACGTGCTTGAACTCAAGCGCCCAGGTCGGGTCGGCGCCAGGCGCCGGGGCAAATGAATAATCACCGTTGGCCCACAGCCAGAGGCCGAGAGCGAGCAACAGGGACATGGTGATCAGCGCAATCCAGCGGGGGAGGGTGGCGCCGAAGCGCTCACCCATCCAGCACAGCAGGCCGCCGATGAAGGGAATCAGGATTAGCCAAGGCAGAATCATGACGGGTTCGTTTCCTTTCGCAAATTCGCAAGGTTCATATCAGACCGCTACCAGCACGACAGCGCCGATGACCAGCACGGCACCAGCAGCCATCGAGGCGGCGTACCAACGCAGTTGACCGGTCTCGGTACGGCTCAGGGCGGTGTGACCGCCTTTGGCCATGCGCGGGATCAGACCGATGGTCTGGTCGAGCGGGTCTTTGCGCAGGATGTGGCTGATCGCCAGGTATGGCTTGACGAACAGTTTGTCGTAGATCCAGTCGAAGCCCCAGGCAGCGAACCACCAGGCCGAGAGGAAACGGCCGATGCCGCTGTTGGCGATGGCGGTGACGAAGCGACGCTTGCCGAGGAACAGCAAGGCTGCCAGCAGGATACCGGCCAGGGCGATGGCGCCCGAAGCGATTTCCAGGCTGTGCTTGGCTTCGCCGCCGGCATGGCCGACGCTTTGCGGCAGCACGCCGTGCAGTGGCGGAACGATCATCGCGCCGATGGCGGTGGACAATACGATCAGCACCGACAGTGGCAGCCAGTGGGCAATGCCGTGACCGGCGTGGGCTTCGGTCTTCGCTTCACCGTGGAACGCGATGAAGATCAGGCGGAAGGTGTACAGCGAGGTCATGAACGCACCGACCAGACCGGCATACAGCAGGCCTTCGTTACCGCTGGCAAACGCTTCCCAGAGGATTTCGTCCTTGGAGTAGAAGCCTGCGGTCACCAGTGGCAGGGCCGCCAGGGCCGCGCCGCCGACGATGAAGCTGGCGTAGGCCAGAGGCAGTTTCTTCCACAGGCCGCCCATCTTGAAGATGTTCTGCTCGTGGTGGCAGGCAACGATCACCGCACCGGAGGCAAGGAACAGCAGGGCCTTGAAGAAGGCGTGGGTCATCAGGTGGAAGATTGCGCCATCCCAGGCACCCACGCCCAGGGCCAGGAACATGTAGCCGATCTGGCTCATGGTCGAGTAGGCGAGGATACGCTTGATGTCGGTCTGGACCAGGGCGGCGAAACCTGCAAGCACCAGGGTCACACCACCAACGATACCTACAAGATGCAGGATTTCCGGCGCCAGGGTGAACAGGCCGTGGGTACGGGCGATCAGGTAGACACCGGCGGTCACCATGGTTGCGGCGTGGATCAGTGCCGAAACCGGGGTAGGACCGGCCATCGCGTCCGCCAGCCAGGTTTGCAGCGGCAGTTGCGCGGATTTACCGACAGCGCCGCCCAGCAGCATCAGGGTGGCCATGACCATCCAGAAGTCGCCGGCCTGGAATTTCTGCGGTGCCAGCACCAGCAGTTCCTGGACATTCAGCGTGCCCAGTTGGGCAAACAGGATGAACAGGCCGATGGCCATGAACACGTCGCCGATACGGGTGACGATGAATGCCTTGAGTGCCGCGTTACCGTTGTTGCGGTTGCTGTAGTAGAAACCGATCAACAGGTACGAGCACAGGCCCACGCCTTCCCAGCCGAAGTACAGGAACAACAGGTTATCGCCCAGCACCAGGAACAGCATGCTGGCGATGAACAGGTTGGTGTAGGCGAAGAAGCGCGAGTAACCGGCTTCACCGCGCATGTACCAGGACGCGAACAGGTGGATCAGGAAGCCGACGCCGACAACCACGCCGAGCATGGTGACCGACAGGCCGTCCAGGTACAGCGCGAAGTTCGGCGTGAAACCTTCCACCGCCATCCACTGCCACAACACCTGGGTGTAGTGGCCGCCTTGTGGCGGGGCGACGTTGAATTGCCAGATCACGTAGGCGGTGACGATCGCCGACAGACCGATGGAGCCGACGCCGATCAGCGCGGCGAGGTTTTCCGAGATGCGTCCACGGGAGAACGACAGCAGCAGGAAACCTATGAGAGGGAATACGAAAGTCAGATAGAGAAGATTCATCCGCGCATCTCACTGGCAGCGTCGATATCGAGCGTGTGGAAGCGGCGATACAGTTGCAGCAGGATCGCCAGGCCAATACTGGCCTCGGCGGCTGCCAGGCTGATCACCAGGATGAACATGATCTGTCCATCCGGCTGCGCCCAGCGGCTACCGGCAACGATGAACGCCAGGGCGGAGGCATTCATCATGACCTCCAGGCTCATCAGCACGAAGAGGATGTTGCGGCGGACCATCAGGCCGACCAGGCCGAGGCAGAACAGGATGCCGGCGACCGCCAGACCATGCTCCATGGGGATAGCAGGCATCGTCATTGCTCCTTGGCTTCGTTACGGCCCAAATGGAACGCCGTCACGGCTGCGGCGAGCAGCAGCATCGAGGCGAGTTCGACCACCAGCAGGTAAGGACCGAACAGGCTGATGCCCACGGCCTTGGCGTCTACGGTGGTGTGGCCGACGGCCTGGCCGCTCTGGTGGGCGAACAGCACGTACAGCAGTTCCACCAGCAGCAGGGCGCCGAGTACGACCGGGCCGAGCCAGATGCCGGGCTTGAGCCAGACGCGCTCCTGCTGAACCGAGGCGGGCCCCAGGTTCAGCATCATCACCACGAACACGAACAGCACCATGATGGCGCCAGCGTAGGCGATCACTTCCAGGACACCGGCAAACGGTGCGCCGAGGGCGAAGAACGTCATGGCCACGGCGATCAGCGAAATGATCAGGTAGAGCAGGGCGTGCACAGGGTTGGTGTTGGTGATCACGCGGAGCGTGGACACCACAGCGATACCCGATGCGAAATAGAAAGCGAATTCCATCTTTCTTCCTTAAGGCAGCAAGCTCTTCACGTTGATCGGTTCGGCTTCATTCTGCGCGGAGCCTTTTGGCTTACCGGCAATCGCCATACCTGCAACACGATAGAAGTTGTAATCAGGGTTTTTGCCGGGGCCGGAGATCAGCAGATCTTCTTTCTCGTAAACCAGGTCCTGACGTTTGAACTCGGCCATTTCGAAGTCCGGCGTGAGCTGGATCGCGGTGGTCGGGCAGGCTTCCTCGCAGAGGCCACAGAAAATGCAGCGCGAGAAGTTGATGCGGAAGAAGTCCGGGTACCAGCGACCGTCTTCGGTTTCAGCTTTCTGCAGCGAGATGCAACCGACCGGGCACGCCACGGCGCACAGGTTGCAGGCTACACAACGCTCTTCGCCGTCGGGGTCGCGGGTCAGGACGATACGTCCACGGTAGCGCGGCGGCAGGTAGACCGGTTCTTCCGGGTACTGCAGCGTGTCGCGCTTGCGGAAGGCGTGGCCGAAGATCATCACCAGGCTGCGAAGCTGGGTGTAGAAGCCATGCACGATGTCAAATATGTACTTCATGATTCTCTATCCTCACTGAGCCGCGACGGCGGGCGTGTTGAGCAACACGATCGCAGCGGTCACCAGCATGTTGACGAGGGTCAGCGGCAAGCAGAACTTCCAGCTGAAATCCATCACTTGGTCATACCGTGGGCGCGGAATCGAAGCGCGCAGCAGGATGAAGATCATGATGAAGAACGCGGTTTTCAGTGCGAACCAGATGAACGGGATCTGCGGCAGGATGCCGAACGGACCGTGCCAGCCACCGAAGAACAAGGTCACCAGCAGCGCCGAAATCAACACGATGCCGATGTACTCGCCGACGAAGAACATGCCCCATTTCATGCCGGCGTATTCAATGTGGTAACCGTCGGCCAGTTCCTGTTCCGCTTCCGGCTGGTCGAACGGGTGACGGTGAGTCACGGCCACGCCAGCGATGAAGAAGGTCAGGAAACCGAAGATCTGCGGAATGATGAACCACAGGTTCTGCGCCTGGTAGTCGACGATGTCGCGCATGTTGAACGAGCCGACCTGGATCACGATGCCCATCAGCGACAGGCCCATGAACACTTCGTACGACACGGTCTGCGCCGAGGCACGCAAGCTGCCCAGCAGGGCGAACTTGTTGTTGCTCGACCAACCGGCGAACAACACCGCGTAGACCGACAAACCGGCCATGGCGAAGAAGAACAGGATGCCGATGTTCAGGTCCGCCACGCCCCAGGTCGGGGTGATCGGGATGATCGCGAAGGCAATCAGCAGGGCGCTCATGGCGACTACCGGTGCCAGGGTAAAGATCATCTTGTCGGCGAACGGAGGCGTCCAGTCTTCCTTGAAGAACATCTTGATCATGTCGGCGGCGATCTGGAACGCGCCGAACGGACCCACACGGTTCGGACCGTAACGGTCCTGCCAGAGGGCGAGCAGACGACGCTCGACCCAGCTGAGCAGGGCGCCGCAGACCACCACGGCGAGCAGGATCACCACGGCCTTGAGGACCGCGAGGATGATGTCGATCACCTCAGGAGTGAACCAGGTCATTGAGCTGCCTCCTGCAGACCGTCAACGGATTTGCCAAAGATGGCTGGCGGAATGCCGGCGATGCCCGCAGGCAATGCCACCAGACCGGCGCCCAGTTCTTCGTTGATGCGCAGCGGCAGACGCAGGGTCTGGCCAGCCACGTTCAAGCGCAGCAGGGCACCGTCGTTGACACCGAGGCGATCGGCTTCGGACTTGGCCAGGGCAACATAGGCCGCCGGGATGCGTTCCTGGACCGGCGCGGCTTTCGAAGAGTTCTCTTCGCTGCCGAACAGGTGGAAGAACGGCACGACCTGCCAGGTACCCGGTGCCGGGTTGAACGCGCGCGGAACACTGGCGAACCAGTTCAACGAGTCGCCGGTGCTTTCGATCAGGCGGGTGCCCGGGTCGCCAGCACGGATGTGACCACCGACTTCGTCCTGGAACTTGTTCCAGGCCTGCGGCGAGTTCCAGCCCGGAGACCAGGCGAAGGGCACTTGCTGACGCGGTTCGGCGGAACCCGAGTAACCTTCCATGGAGAAGGCGAACGCGGTGTCCTTGTCCTGCGGGGTACGCGGTTCGTGCACGCTGATGTCGGCGCGCATGGCGGTACGACCGGAGTAGCGCAGCGGTTCACGGGCCAGTTTCATGCCCTTGATGCGGAACGCGGCGGACGGTGCGGCATCGACGATGCGGTTCAGGATCGAGGTGCTGGAAGCGACGGCAGCGGTGACGTGGTCCAGTTGGGTCCAGTCGATCGGCTGGTTCAGCAGGGTCGCGCGCAGGGCATGCAGCCAGCGCCAGCCTTCGTGGACCAGGATGCTCGCATCCATGTACTTCGGATCGAAAACCTGGAAGAAACGCTGGGCGCGGCCTTCCTGGCTGACCAGGGTACCGTCGCCTTCAGCAAAGCTGGCGGCTGGCAGGACCAGTTGCGCGCGATCGCTGGTGGCGGTCTTCTGGTGGTCGGCGACGATCAGCACTTTGGTCGCGCTCAGGGCAGCATCGACCTTGGCCTTGTCGGTACGGGTGTACAGATCGTTTTCCAGCACGACGATGGCGTCGGCTTTACCGTCGATGACTGCTTGCAGCGCAGCGTCGACCGACTCGCCACCGAGCATGGCCAGGCCGAGGCTGTTGGCTTCTGGCACGATCAGGCTGATGGAACCGTTCTTCTCGCGCAGCTTCAGGGCTTTGGCGATGTTCGCGGCGGCTTCGATCAGGGCTTTGGAGCCCAGGGAAGTACCGGCGATGATCAGTGGGCGCTTGGCGGCGAGCAGGGCGTCGGCAATGCGCTTGGCCAGTTCGAGGGCTTCAGCGTCCAGGCCTTCAACGGCAGGCGCGCTGGCGTCGAGGGCGTGAGCCACGGCGAAACCGATGCGGGCCAGGTCGTCTGGAGCGGCGTGTACGCACTCTTCAGCGATGTCGTCGAGCTTGGTCTCAGCCAGGCTGGCGATGAACAGCGGGTTCAGCGCGTGCTGGCCGATGTTCTTCACCGCGGCGTCGAGCCATGGCTGGACGCGCATGGCGTCGGCCATGTCTTCGGCCTTGCCCTTGACCGATTGACGCAGGGACAGGGCCATGCGCGCAGCAGTCTGGGTCAGGTCTTCGCCGAGGACGAAGATGGCGTCGTGGTCTTCGATGTCGCGCATGTTCGGTACTGGCAACGGGCTGTCTTTGAGCACTTGCAGGACCAGACGGATGCGGTCCAGCTCGGCAGCTTCGATACCCGAGTAGAAGTGCTCGGCACCGACCAGTTCGCGCAACGCGTAGTTGCTTTCGAGGCTGGCGCGTGGCGAACCGATACCGACGATGTTGCGACCGCGCAGCAGGTCGGCGGCTTTATCCAGTGCTTCGTCCAGGCTCAGCTTGGCACCATTGGCCAGCAGCGGCTGACGCGGACGGTCTTCGCGGTTGACGTAGCCATAGCCGAAACGGCCACGGTCGCACAGGAAGTACTGGTTTACCGAACCGTTGAAACGGTTTTCGATACGACGCAGTTCGCCGTAACGCTCGCCCGGGGAGATGTTGCAACCGCTGGAGCAGCCATGGCAGATGCTCGGCGAGAACTGCATGTCCCACTTGCGGTTGTAGCGCTCGGAGTGAGTCTTGTCGGTGAACACACCGGTCGGGCAGACCTCGGTGAGGTTGCCGGAGAACTCGCTTTCCAGGGTGCCGTCTTCAACGCGACCGAAGTACACGTTGTCGTGGGCGCCGAATACGCCGAGGTCGGTGCCGCCGGCGTAGTCCTTATAGAAGCGCACGCAGCGGTAGCAGGCGATGCAGCGGTTCATCTCGTGGGAAATGAACGGGCCCAGTTGCTGGTTCTGGTGGGTACGCTTGGTGAAGCGGTAACGGCGCTCGTTGTGGCCGGTCATTACCGTCATGTCTTGCAGGTGGCAGTGACCGCCTTCTTCACAGACCGGGCAGTCGTGAGGGTGGTTGGTCATCAGCCATTCGACAACACTGGCGCGGAAGGCCTTGGATTCTTCATCTTCGATGGAGATCCAGGTGTTGTCGGTGGCAGGGGTCATGCAGGACATGACGATACGACCACGGGTGTCGTTCTCGTCGGTGTACTGCTTGACCGCGCACTGGCGGCAAGCGCCAACGCTGCCAAGGGCAGGGTGCCAGCAGAAATACGGAATATCGAGGCCCAGAGACAGACATGCCTGTAACAGGTTGTCTGCCCCATCGACTTCGAGCGCTTTGCCGTCTACGTGGATAGTGGCCATGGTTCAAAGTTCTTCGTTGGCCCGGTGTCAGCGGGCGTGGCTAATGGAATCTTGTTATCCGCGCGAATCAACACAGCCGGTAAAGGCGTCATCGCACGAAAAGCGAAGGGCACGGACCCTTCGCCTTTTTTAAGCGTTTACGCGCCGACTACGATCGGCCTTGCCAGAGGCGGGACGGCGGCGCTGACAGGCGCGATACCGGCTTCGAACTCATGGCGGAAGTATTTGATTGCGCTGCCCAATGGCTCCACGGCGCCCGGTGCGTGAGCACAGAAGGTCTTGCCTGGGCCGAGGAAGCCGACCAGACCCAGCAGGGTCTCGATGTCGCCTGGCTGGCCTTCACCGTTCTCGATGGCCATCAGGAGCTTGACGCTCCATGGCAGGCCATCGCGGCACGGGGTGCAGAAACCACAGGATTCGCGGGCGAAGAACTGCTCCATGTTGCGCAGCAGGGACACCATATTGACGCTGTCGTCCACCGCCATGGCCAGGCCGGTACCCATACGGGTACCCACCTTGGCGATGCCGCCGGCGTACATTTGTGCGTCCAGGTGTTCCGGCAACAGGAAGCCGGTACCGGCGCCGCCTGGCTGCCAGGCCTTGAGCTTGAAGCCGTCGCGCATGCCGCCGGCGTAGTCTTCGAACAACTCGCGACCGGTGACGCCGAATGGCAGTTCCCACAGGCCCGGGTTCTTGACCTTGCCGGAGAAGCCCATGAGCTTGGTGCCCATGTCTTCGCTGCCTTCGCGGGCCAGGGATTTGTACCAGTCCACGCCGTCGGCAATGATCGCCGGCACGTTGCACAGGGTCTCGACGTTGTTCACGCAGGTCGGTTTGCCCCACACGCCAACGGCGGCAGGGAAGGGCGGCTTGGAGCGCGGGTTGGCGCGACGGCCTTCGAGGGAGTTGATCAGTGCGGTTTCTTCACCGCAGATGTAACGCCCGGCACCGGTGTGGACGAACAGCTCGAAATCAAAACCCGAACCCAGGATGTTCTTGCCCAACAGGCCTGCAGCCTTGGCTTCTTCCACGGCACGGTTGAGGTGCTTGGCGGCGGTGGTGTACTCGCCACGCAGGAAGATGTAGCCACGATAGGTTTTCAGCGCGCGGGCACTGATCAGCATGCCTTCGATCAGCAGATGGGGCAGTTGCTCCATCAGCATGCGGTCTTTCCAGGTGTTCGGCTCCATTTCATCCGCGTTGCACAGCAGGTAGCGGATGTTGATGGATTCGTCCTTGGGCATCAGGCCCCACTTCACGCCCGTGGGGAAGCCTGCACCGCCGCGGCCCTTGAGGCCTGCGTCTTTCACGGTCTGGACGATGTCGTCCTGGGCCATGTCGGCGAAGGCCTTGCGCGCAGCGGCGTAGCCGTTCTTGGCCTGGTACTCGTCGAGCCAGACGGCTTCGCCGTCGTCACGCAGGCGCCAGGTGAGCGGGTGAGTCTCGGCCGAACGCTTGATGCGGTTGGCTGGACCGAAGGAAGTCAGGGTCATACGTAGCCCTCGAGCAATTTGGCAACGCCTGCTGGCTGCACATCCCCGAAAGTGTCGTCGTCGATCATCAACGCCGGCGCCTTGTCGCAGTTGCCGAGGCAGCAAACCGGCAGCAGGGTGAAACGACCATCGGTGGTGGTCTGACCCAGGCCGATGCCGAGTTTGCTCTGGATTTCGCTGACCACGGATTCATGGCCGCCGATGTAGCAGACCATGCTGTCGCAGACGCGAATGATGTGGCGGCCAACCGGCTGGCGGAAGATCTGGCTATAGAATGTCGCCACGCCTTCTACGTCGCTGGCCGGGATGCCGAGGATCTCGCCGATGGCGTACAGGGCGCCATCGGGCACCCAGCCACGTTCCTTCTGGACGATCTTCAGGGCTTCGATCGACGCCGCGCGCGGGTCTTCGTAGTGATGCAACTCGTGCTCGATGGCCGAGCGCTCGGTCTCACTCAAGGTGAAACGGTCTGTCTGGATAAGCGTGCTGTTCATGCTTAGCGGTCCACGTCGGCCATAACGAAATCGATACTACCCAGGTACGCGATCAAGTCCGCGACCATGCTGCCTTTGATCACCGAAGGGATCTGCTGCAGGTGCGGGAAGCTTGGGGTACGAATCCGGGTGCGGTAGCTCATGGTGCCGCCATCGCTCGTCAGGTAATAACTGTTGATGCCCTTGGTCGCTTCGATCATCTGGAAGGATTCGTTGGCCGGCATGACCGGGCCCCACGAAACCTGCAGGAAGTGCGTGATCAAGGTTTCGATGTGCTGCAGCGTGCGCTCTTTCGGTGGCGGCGTGGTCAGCGGGTGATCCGCCTTGTACGGGCCTTCCGGCATGTTGCGCATGCACTGGTCGATGATCCGGATGCTCTGGCGCATCTCTTCGACGCGCACGATGCAACGGTCGTAGGCATCGCCATTGGCGGCCAGCGGCACTTCGAACTCGAAGTTCTCGTAGCCCGAGTACGGACGCGCCTTACGCAGGTCGAAGTCGCAACCGGTGGCACGCAGGCCGGCACCGGTGACGCCCCATTCCAGGGCTTGCTTGGTGTTGTAGTCGGCGACGCCGATGGTCCGGCCGCGCAGGATGCTGTTGTCCAGTGCGGCTTTCTGGTATTCGTCCAGGCGCTTGGGCATCCACTCGACGAAATCCTTGACCAGTTTTTCCCAGCCGCGCGGCAGGTCGTGGGCGACGCCACCGATGCGGTACCAGGCCGGGTGCAGGCGGAAACCGGTGATGGCTTCGATCACGGTGTACGCTTTCTGGCGGTCGGTGAAGGTGAAGAACACCGGGGTCATGGCGCCGACGTCCTGGATGTAGGTACCCAGGAACAGCAGGTGGCTGGTGATCCGGAAGAACTCAGCCATCATGATGCGGATGACGTCGACTTTCTCGGGCACCTTGATGCCGGCCAGCTTCTCGACCGAGAGCACGTACGGCAGGTTGTTCATCACGCCGCCGAGGTAGTCGATACGGTCGGTGTACGGGATGAAGCTGTGCCAGGACTGACGCTCGGCCATCTTCTCGGCGCCACGGTGGTGGTAACCGATGTCCGGAACGCAGTCGACGATCTCTTCACCGTCCAGCTGCAGGATGATGCGGAATGCACCGTGCGCCGAAGGGTGGTTCGGGCCGAGGTTGAGGAACATGTAGTCCTCGTTCGGGCCGGAACGCTTCATGCCCCAGTCTTCCGGCTTGAAGCGCGCGGACTCTTCCTCGAGTTGCTGCTTGGCCAGGTTCAGGGTGAACGGGTCGAACTCGGTGGCACGGGCCGGGAAGTCCTTGCGCAGCGGGTGACCTTCCCAGGTCGGCGGCATCATGATGCGCGACAGGTGCGGGTGACCTTTGAAGTCGATGCCGTACATGTCCCAGACTTCACGCTCGTACCAGTTGGCGTTCGGCCAGATGCTGGTGACGGTCGGCAGGCTGAGGTCGCTCTCGGACAAGGCGACCTTGATCATTACGTCACTATTACGCTCGATCGACATCAAGTGGTAGAACACGGAGAAGTCGACGCCGTTCGGCAGCCCTTGACGCTTGGTACGCAGACGCTCGTCCACGCCGTGCAGGTCATAGAGCATGACGTACGGCTTGGGCAGGTTGCGCAGGAAGGTCAGGACTTCGACGAGTTTGGCACGGGCAACCCAAAGCACCGGCATGCCGGTGCGGGTAGGCTGGGCGGTGAACGCCTCCGGGCCAAAACGGTTGTTCAGTTCGACGACCACATCCTGGTCGTCTGCCTTGTAAGGCGGGATGTACAGAGCACTGCCTGTAGTCATGGTTATTTTATCGCTTTCGGTCAACGTAAAGAATGAAGCCAGTGTCTCGTTCTATTAAAGAAGCAGATCTGGATCAGACTTCGTCGGGGCTGCGCAGGTTGGTGACTGCGATTCGCTGTTCGCGGCGCTTTTCCTTCTCCGAAGGCATCTCGGCGCGGTAGACGCCTTGATCACCAACGACCCAGGAAAGCGGACGACGCTCCTGTCCAATCGACTCCTGCAGCAGCATCAAACCTTGCAGGAAAGCTTCAGGACGGGGCGGGCAGCCAGGCACGTAGACGTCCACGGGCAGGAACTTGTCCACCCCTTGAACGACGGAGTAGATGTCGTACATGCCACCGGAGTTGGCGCACGAACCCATGGAGATGACCCATTTAGGTTCGAGCATTTGCTCGTAGAGACGCTGGATGATCGGCGCCATCTTGATGAAGCAGGTACCGGCGATAACCATGAAATCCGCCTGGCGCGGCGATGCCCGGATAACCTCGGCGCCAAAGCGCGCGATGTCGTGGGGCGCCGTGAAGGCGGTAGTCATTTCCACGTAGCAGCACGAAAGACCGAAGTTGTACGGCCACAGGGAGTTCTTGCGCCCCCAGTTGATCGTGCCGTTAAGCACGTCTTCGAGCTTGCCCATGAAGATGTTTTTGTGGACTTGATCTTCTAACGGATCGGAAACGGTTTCCCGCTGGCCAATCGGATACTGCTCGTTAGGAGCATCGGGGTCGATCCTGGTGAGATTGTATTGCATTGCCAAAGCCTCATTGTTTCAGCTTCGCTTGCCGCTTGCGCCGAGCTTCCGGAGCCCAGTCAAGGGCACCCACTCGGAATAGGTAGACAAGACCTGCCAACAGAATTGCTATGAAAACGAGAGCTTCGACGAATCCGGTCCAGCCGCTTTCGCGGACGGACACAGACCATGCAAAGAGAAAGAGGGCTTCGATATCGAAGATCACGAACAGCATCGCGACCAGATAGAATTTGGCTGAGAGCCGCAAGCGGGCGCCACCTGTAGGTAGCATGCCGGACTCGAACGGTTCGTTTTTGCTGCGGCCCCAGGCTTTTGACCCGAGTAGGCTGGAGACACCGAGCATGAAGGCGCAGAGGCCGCCGACGCCTAGAAGGAAAATGGCAAAGCCCCAGTTGTGGGCCATGAGTCCTGTCGCTTCGGGCATGCTGGTAATCCTTAACAGAGAGCAAAGGTCTCTGAGCTTGAAAAAGTAACAAAGCAGTGACGATATGTCGCAGCAATCAATCCCGCTGATTTTATGGCTAAACACCCAGCAAGTAAAATTCCTATAGCGAAATTATTTATAGGAATAAGGACATAGCGCGCGGTAAAAGCGCCGTAGCCCTTGCGTTGCGGGCATTAGCCGGCATTTCGGGAATTATGTTTTGTAAGGAATGTAACGAACATAGTTTTCGCTAAATGATAATCAATATTGTTTGTGCCGGTTTTTAAACTGTTTAGTGGGTTTAGGGTGGGGAAGTTGTCTTATTTGCGCATTACAGGGTTTTGTTGTGTATGGGGAATTGCGGGCAAAAAAACGCCCCGAACCAGTCGGGGCGTCAGGTGTGCAGCGCTGCGGTTAGCTTTCTATAAGGCCCGCGGCGGCTGATGTCTCAAGTGAAGCAGATCAGTGGAACTGTTCTTCTTCGGTCGAACCGGTCAGCGCGGTTACCGAAGACGAGCCACCCTGGATCACGGTGGTCATGTCGTCGAAGTAGCCGGTGCCCACTTCCTGCTGGTGAGCCACGAAGGTGTAACCCTTGGCAGCATCAGCGAACTCTTGCTCTTGCAGCTTCACGTAGGCAGTCATGTCGTTGCGGGCGTAGTCGTGCGCCAGGTTGAACATGCTGTGCCACATGTTGTGAATGCCGGCCAGGGTGATGAACTGGTGCTTGTAGCCCATGGCGGACAGTTCGCGCTGGAACTTGGCGATGGTCGCGTCGTCCAGGTTTTTCTTCCAGTTGAAGGAAGGCGAGCAGTTGTACGACAGCAGTTGGTCCGGGTATTCCTTCTTGATCGCTTCAGCGAAGCGACGGGCCTCGTCCAGGTCCGGCTTGGCAGTTTCGCACCAGATCAGGTCGGCGTACGGAGCGTAGGCCAGGCCGCGGGCGATGGCTTGATCCAGGCCGGCGCGCACCTTGTAGAAACCTTCCTGGGTACGTTCGCCAGTCACGAATGGCTGGTCGTACGGGTCGCAGTCGGAGGTCAGCAGGTCAGCGGCGTTGGCGTCGGTACGGGCCAGGATGATGGTCGGGGTACCGGCAACGTCGGCTGCCAGACGGGCAGCGGTCAGCTTCTGTACGGCTTCCTGGGTAGGAACCAGTACCTTGCCGCCCATGTGGCCGCATTTCTTCACGGAAGCCAGTTGGTCTTCGAAGTGAACGCCGGCGGCGCCTGCTTCGATCATGCTCTTCATCAGCTCGTAGGCGTTCAGTACGCCGCCGAAACCGGCTTCGGCGTCAGCCACGATTGGCGCGAAGTAGTCGATGTAGCCAGCGTCGCCCGGGTTCTTGCCGGCTTTCCACTGGATCTGGTCGGCGCGACGGAACGAGTTGTTGATGCGCTTGACCACGGTCGGTACCGAGTCAACCGGGTACAGCGACTGGTCCGGGTACATCGATTCGGCGGAGTTGTTGTCCGCAGCCACTTGCCAGCCCGACAGGTAGATTGCCTGGATACCGGCTTTGACTTGTTGTACAGCCTGGCCGCCGGTCAGGGCGCCCATGCAGTTGACGAAATCTTTCTCAGGACGGAAGGCTGGCTTGGCACCCTGGGTAACCAGGTTCCACAGCTTCTCGGCGCCCATTTTTGCAAAGGTGTGCTCAGGTTGAACCGAGCCACGCAGGCGGACGACGTCAGCAGCGGAGTAAGTGCGTGTCACGCCTTTCCAGCGCGGGTTCTCAGCCCAGTCTTTTTCGAGGGCTGCAATTTGCTGTTCGCGTGTCAGTGCCATGGGAGATAAACCTCGTCGCGTCTTTATGAAAAGTTGTTCTGCGGTGGAAAATTCCTGCGCTCGCTGACCAGAAGCTTAGGTGGTCAAGTCGGGTTCGGCGGGGATGGCGACGGGATGAACGATGGGCTCGAGGGGAAGTGAGCAGGTAAGGGCGAACTGTCGGGCGCATTCGGGCGTCGTGGGCCTTGGTGCGAACTTCAGTGTGATGCCGGGTTTACCTAAATACGCTTCCGTCCCTCGGGACAACTTCGTTCCAGTCGGCAACCTCGTCAAACACACCTTGTGGGCGGTACAGACACGAAGCGGTTCGCGGGGTAGATGCGAACATCGCCTCGAAGGCCCTTGCCAGGGCCCCTGATTAGCGGGAGCGAGGCCATCATGCCTTTGCTTTTTTGCCTCGTCAAACGTTTTGTAGTGCTTTCTTTCAGGCACTACATCTTTGGTCTAATACGACTCCTCAGTCAGTTTTCGGGGCTTTAGTCCAAAGTATCAACTTTCACCCGCAAGGTCATGTCGTTGCGGCTCTGGGTCGAGTAGCTGCGGCTCCCGCCCTGTTTGTCGGCCTGGGTCTGACCGTTGACCCCGGCCAGCAGGATCCACTCGCCCAGGCGGCCGGTGACGGTTGTGTCGGTGCTTTGCACGTTCACTACATCGGGACGTTCCTGGCTCATTCGGTCACGGTTTGTGCTGATCGACAGGTGAACGATCTCGCCAGTGACGTTGGCGGTGACGTAGAAGCCCTGGGTGACGTTGCGGTATTCGGTCTGGCTGCGCAGGTCGCCGTAGGAGTCGGTCTGGCTGCTCGTCAGCGGTACGCTTTGGCCTACCTGGATCAAAGCTGGCATGCCGTCGGTGGCCTGGACCTGCTGGATGCCACCGTCCCGGCTGTCGGTGCTGTGGCTGATGATGCGGGTCTGGCCCGGTTTGGCGCCGTTGACCGAATAACCCTGATTGCCTTGGGAGTTGTTTTCGTTGGTGTCGACGGTAATCAACAGGCGTTTGGGCGCGGTGTCGAGTTGACCGATCAAGGCCTTAAGTTCGTCGATCTTGCGCTGATCGGCATTGACGATCAGCTGATTGCCGTAGGCGCTGACCTGGCCGTCCTTGCCGATGAAATCCTGCGCCACCGGCAACATGTCGGCGCTGGTGTGGTAGTTCAGCGGCACGATTTCGGTGGCGGCCATGAGCGGTAAACTGCAGGTCACCAGCAGTGTGGTGAGCAGGGTGCGTAGGGACATATCCGTTATCTCCGCCAGCTTCAAAATGTTGATATTGCCAGTTTGTCGGCCTGGAATGTCTGTAGGAGCGAGCTTGCTCGCGAAAAACTTGATCGCGACACGTTGCTTCAGGCAGCACGCGTCATCGTTCACCTACATCGCGAGCAAGCTCGCTCCTACAGGTTTGGGTGATAGCAGTGTGTCGGCCTGGGAGGGGGCAAGTTTAATGCTAGACAACAAAACGCCCCGGCATCGCGTGATGGCGGGGCGTTTTGTGGTGTGCCTACTGGCCTCTTCGCGAGCAAGCCCGCTTCCACAGGGGAATGCATTCCAATTGTGGCAGCGGGCTTGCTCGCGAAGGCCGCGACTCGGTATCAGGCCGAATGGCGAACCATGTCCACATGCGGAATCCCTGCTTCCAGGAACTCCTCGCTGACCATGTGAAAGCCCAGGCGCTCATAGAACGCCGTGGCTTGCACCTGGGCGCTGAGCATCTGCTGCTTCAGCCCGCGCTCTTCGGCTTCGCCGATCACCGCGTGCATCAGTGCATCGCCGACTTTCAGACCGCGCCAGTCCTTGAGGACCGACACCCGGCCGACGTGACCGTCGGGCAGCAGGCGGGCGGTGCCCACGGGAAAGTCGCCTTCGAGGGCGAGGAAATGCACGGCCGTCACATCATCGGCATCCCATTCCAGCTCGGGCGGAACGGATTGCTCGGCGACGAACACCGCTTCACGAATGCGCCGGATCTCGGCGTTGTCTTTCTGCCAGTCTGCGACACGTACGTGAATCTTATTCATCGGCAAACCCCAGGCTTCCTTGCTTGACCAGTTCGCACAGCAGGCCGCGGCCGTCTTCGTCGGCCAGCCAGTCACCCAGGTTGTCGACGTGCAAGGCGTCGGCCGCGCAGATCATCTTCAACAACTCGCGCAGTTTGCCCGGCAGGTAACGGCTCTGGCCGCTGGCGAACAGCAGCAGGTCGTCATCGACTTCCGACCAGGCCAAGCGTGCGCTTGGATTGCGGATCAGCACCGCGCCTTGTTCCAGCGCGCCGAGGACGTCGTCTTCTTCGAGATCTTCCGGGCCGACCACCAGTTCCGGGTAACGCGGCTCGGTCATGAACTGGCCGAACCAGGTCAGCAGCAGGCGCTCGTCGCTCATGTGCTCGGCCAGCAGGCCTTTGAGGCGATCGAGGGCGTCGTGCTGGATCTGATGCGGATCCGCCACCGGCTGGGCGTCGGCGTCGGTGTAGCGCTCTTCGTCCGGCAGGAACTGGCTGAGGAAGTCGGTGAAGTGGGTCAGCACTTCAGCGGCGCTCGGTGCACGGAAACCGACCGAGTAGGTCAGGCAGTCATCGACGGCAACGCCGCAATGGGCCAGGCGCGGCGGCAGGTAGAGCATGTCGCCCGGTTCCAGGACCCACTCATCGGTGGCTTCGAATTCGGCGAGGATGCGCAGGTCCGCGTGTTGCAGCAGCGGGCTTTCGGAGTCGCACATCTGGCCGATTTTCCAGTTGCGCTTGCCATGGCCTTGCAGCAGGAACACGTCGTAGTTGTCGAAATGCGGGCCAACGCTGCCACCGGGGGCGGCGAAGCTGATCATCACGTCGTCGATGCGCCAGCTCGGCAGGAAGCGGAAGTTTTCCAGCAGTTCGCTGACTTCCGGCACGAACTGGTCCACGGCCTGCACCAGCAGGGTCCACTCGCGTTCCGGCAGTTTGCTGAATTCGTCTTCGGCGAACGGGCCGCGACGCAATTCCCAAGGGCGCTCGCCGTTCTCGATCACCAGACGCGATTCGACTTCTTCTTCCAGCGCCAGGCCGGCTAGTTCGTCGGCGTCGATCGGGCTTTCGAAATCGGGAATCGCCTGACGGATCAGCAACGGTTTTTTCTGCCAGTAGTCGCGCAGGAATTCGCGTGCCGTGATGCCGCCCAGAAGTTGAAGAGGAATGTCAGGATTCATGTGTAACCTATTGAAAAAAAGCACTTTTCATACGGGAATAAAAACGCCCGGCGCGGCCGGGCGTCTTAAACGGGTCTAGCGGTCGATCAGATGCGCTTGGCTTGCGCTACAGCGTTGCCAATGTAGTTGGCCGGGGTGAGCAGTTTCAGCTCGGCCTTGGCCGCGGCTGGCATGTCCAGGCCGTCGATGAAAGTCTGCAGCGCTTCAGGGCTGATGCCCTTGCCACGGGTCAATTCTTTCAGCTTTTCGTACGGGTTTTCGATGTTGTAGCGACGCATCACGGTCTGGATCGGCTCGGCCAGCACTTCCCAGCAAGCGTCCAGGTCGGCGGCAATCTTCTGCTCGTTGAGCTCCAGCTTGCTGATGCCTTTGAGGCTGGCTTCGTACGCGATCACGCTGTGGGCGAAGCCGACACCGAGGTTGCGCAGTACGGTGGAGTCGGTCAGGTCGCGCTGCCAGCGGGAGATCGGCAGTTTGCTCGCCAGGTGCTGGAACAGTGCGTTGGCAATACCCAGGTTGCCTTCGGAGTTTTCGAAGTCGATCGGGTTGACCTTGTGCGGCATGGTCGACGAGCCGATTTCGCCAGCGATGGTGCGCTGCTTGAAGTAACCCAGGGAGATGTAGCCCCAGATGTCACGGTCGAAGTCGATCAGGATGGTGTTGAAGCGCGCGATGGCGTCGAACAGCTCGGCGATGTAGTCGTGCGGTTCGATCTGCGTGGTGTACGGGTTGAAGCCCAGGCCCAGCTCGTCTTCGATGAAAGCGCGAGCGTTGGCTTCCCAGTCGATCTCAGGGTAGGCCGACAGGTGCGCGTTGTAGTTGCCCACAGCGCCGTTGATCTTGCCCAGCAGCGGTACGGCAGCGACTTGAGCGATCTGGCGCTCCAGACGGTAAACCACGTTCGCCAGCTCTTTACCCAGGGTGGTCGGCGAAGCCGGTTGACCGTGAGTGCGCGACAGCATCGGCACGTCGGCGAAACGGATGGCCAGTTCGCGGATGGCGTTGGCGGTCTGGCGCATCAGCGGCAGCATCACATCATCACGGCCTTCGCGCAGCATCAGGGCGTGGGACAGGTTGTTGATGTCCTCGCTGGTGCAGGCAAAGTGGATGAATTCGCTGACCTTGGCCAGTTCCGGCAGCTTGGCCGCCTGCTCCTTGAGCAGGTATTCGATGGCTTTTACGTCGTGGTTGGTGGTGCGCTCGATCTCTTTGACACGCTCGGCGTGCTCCAGGGAGAAGTTTTCCGCCAGGGTGTTCAGCACAGCGTTGGCTTCGGCGGAGAACGCCGGCACTTCGCTGATGGCAGGGTGAGCGGCCAGGCGCTGGAGCCAGCGCACTTCAACCAGGACGCGGGCACGGATCAGGCCGTACTCGCTGAAAATTGGGCGCAGGGCCTGGGTTTTGCCGGCGTAGCGGCCGTCAACAGGGGAAACCGCAGTGAGCGAAGAAAGCTGCATGGGGTGTTCTCGGACAGTCGGGCAACGAAATGGGGCGCGTATCATACATGAAAAAATCCGCCGGTCCGTCGCCAACTGACCGGCGTATTACGCGTATTGCTGAGTTCAGTGCTGTCGATGCGGGTTATTCGTTACGCATCAATGGGTAAAGCTCTTTGAGCAATTTGCGGCGGCTGATCACCAGTTGCCAGCGATGACCGCCCAATTGCCGCCACAGCCGTGCCGAACGGATGCCGGCCAGCAGCAGGGCACGAATTTTCGAGGCGTTGCTCGGTTGCTGCAGGTTGCGCATGTCGCCGTGCACCTGGATGCGTTGGCGCAGGGTGCTCAGGGTGTCCTGATACAGCGCGCCGCAGGCGGCGATCACGTTTTCGTGGGCCGGGCCGAAGTGCTCGACCTGGGACTGGATCTGCGGCAGGCGTTTGCCGATCACGTCCAGCATGTCGCTGCGCTTGGCCAATTGACGTTCCAGGCCAAGCATCGCCAGGGCATAACGCAGCGGCTCACGCTGCAGGGCGCTCGGATCGCGTTCGAGGGCGCCGATCAATGCGCGATAGCCTTCGCGCAGGTTGATGTCGTCGCCGCCGTAGACTTCCAGGGTGTCCTTGGGGTCGCGGATCAGCAGGCTGCCGAGCATGCAGGTCAGGCCAGCCTCGTTGGTCTGGCCGGTCTTGGCGATCTTGTCGACCAGCACGGCAGCCAGGAATACACCGCCGAGGGCCGTCAGTTGCTCCTGAGTGGGGGTCATTGAGCCTGGCCTTTGCTGGTCCAGGGTTCAGCCACTTCAATGACGCCGCCGCCGAGGCAGATTTCGCCGTCGTAGAACACCACGGACTGGCCCGGGGTGACCGCGCGTTGCGGGTCGTCGAAGGTCGCGCGGTAGCCGGTGGCGGTCTTCTCCAGTGTGCAGGGCTGGTCGCTCTGGCGATAACGAACCTTGGCGGTCAGCTGGCGCGGCTGGCTCAGGTCGATCGGGTTGACCCAATAGATATCCGAGGCGAGCAGGGCGCGGGAGAACAGCCACGGGTGATCGTTACCCTGGCCGACGATCAGCTCGTTGTGCGCAAGATCCTTGATCAGCACGTACCACGGCTCGTCACTGGCGTCTTTCAGGCCGCCGATGCCCAGGCCCTGGCGTTGGCCGATGGTGTGGTACATCAGGCCATGGTGGCGGCCGATGATTTCGCCTTCGGTGGTCTTGATCTCGCCCGGTTGCGCCGGCAGGTATTGCTTGAGGAAGTCGCTGAAGCGGCGTTCACCGATAAAGCAGATGCCGGTGGAATCCTTTTTCTTCGCGGTCGCCAACTCGTATTTCTCGGCAATCGCCCGCACCTGCGGTTTTTCCAGCTCGCCGACCGGGAACAGGGTCTTGGCGATCTGCTCACCACCCACGGCGTGCAGGAAGTAGCTCTGGTCCTTGTTCGGGTCCAGGCCCTTGAGCAACTCGGTGCGGCCGTCGATGTCGCGGCGACGCACGTAGTGGCCAGTGGCGATCAGGTCGGCGCCGAGCATCATGGCGTAGTCGAGGAACGCCTTGAACTTGATCTCCCGGTTGCACAGGATGTCCGGGTTCGGCGTGCGGCCGGCCTTGTATTCGGCCAGGAAGTGCTCGAACACGTTGTCCCAGTACTCGGCGGCGAAATTGGCGGTGTGCAGCTTGATGCCAATCTTGTCGCACACGGCCTGGGCGTCCGCCAGGTCATCCATGGCGGTGCAGTATTCGGTTCCGTCGTCTTCTTCCCAGTTCTTCATGAACAGGCCTTCCACCTCATAGCCCTGCTCGATCAGCAGGAGGGCGGATACGGAAGAGTCCACGCCGCCGGACATGCCGACAATGACGCGCTTCTTTTGTGTGTCAGAAGGGGCTGGATCACGCATAGGGATTCAATGAGTGTCTTGAAAAAGGACGCGATTCTAACAGGCCGAAGCCCGCAAGGCTAAAGAGAAGGACGGATCAATTCGAGACCGAAGCGAATACCGGCCCGATAGTCGTCGATGCAGCGCATGATCAGCTCGCTGCGCCAGTTGTCGCGCTGCTCGATTAATTCCTCGCGGGTCAACCACTTGGCGCCGACGATGCCGTCGTCCAGTTGATACTCGGGGTGGTGTTTCAGTGCTTTGGCGATGAAGCAGACCCGTTGGTAGGTGACGCCGTTGCTTGGGGCGGTATAGAGATAAATGCCCAGTACGCCGGTGGGTTCGACGTCCCAGCCGGTTTCCTCGAGGGTTTCGCGCACGGCGGCTTCGGTCAGGGTTTCGTCCGGGTCCAGGTGGCCGGCGGGCTGGTTGAGCACCACGCGTCCGTGCTTGAGCTCCTCGACCATCAGGAAGCGGCCGTTGTCTTCGACGATGGTGGCGACGGTGATGTGGGGTTTCCACTCCATAAAATGCCCTCAATGTTGAAATGCTGCCCCTGTAGGAGCTGGCTTGCCAGCGAATGCGGTGGATCAGCCGCCCTCAATGTTGAATGGTAGGCCGCCATCGCTGGCAAGCCAGCTCCTACAGGGGATTGTGTGAATTCTGAAAACACAAACCCCGGCACATGGCCGGGGTTTGTGGTGCTTCCTTACAACCTTAAACCAACGCTGCAACCGCTGCGTTGAAAGTTGCGCTAGGACGCATGGCCTTGCTGATCAGCTCGGCGTCGGCGTGGTAGTAACCGCCGATGTCCACTGGCTTGCCCTGGACGGCGTTGAGCTCGGCAACGATGGTCGCCTCGTTCTCGGTCAGGGTCTTGGCCAGGGTCGCGAACTGCGCTTGCAGTGCAGTGTCTTCGGTCTGGGCAGCCAGGGCCTGGGCCCAGTACAGCGCCAGGTAGAAGTGGCTGCCGCGGTTGTCGATGTTGCCGACTTTACGCGATGGCGACTTGTTGTTGTCCAGGAACTGGCCGGTGGCCTGGTCCAGGGTCTTGGCCAGAACCAGCGCCTTGGGGTTGTTGTAGGTCACGCCCAGGTGTTCCAGGGACGCGGCCAGGGCCAGGAATTCACCCAGCGAATCCCAGCGCAGGAAGTTCTCTTCCAGCAGTTGCTGCACGTGCTTCGGAGCCGAACCGCCGGCGCCGGTTTCGAACAGGCCACCGCCGTTCATCAGCGGCACGATCGACAGCATCTTGGCGCTGGTGCCCAGTTCCATGATCGGGAACAGGTCGGTCAGGTAGTCGCGCAGGACGTTGCCGGTCACCGAGATGGTGTCCTTGCCTTCGCGGGTGCGCTGCAGGGTGAACTTCATCGCGTCGACTGGCGCCATGATCTGGATGTCCAGGCCGGCCGTGTCGTGATCCTTCAGGTAAGCCTGGACTTTCTCGATCACCACGCCGTCGTGGGCGCGCATCGGGTCCAGCCAGAAGATCGCTGGCGTGCTGCTTGCGCGAGCACGGTTGACGGCGAGTTTGACCCAGTCCTGGATCGGCGCGTCTTTGGTCTGGCACATGCGGAAGATGTCGCCGGCTTCAACCGACTGTTCCAGCAGCAGGGTGCCGTTGGTGTCGGTCACGCGGACTACACCGTTGGTCTTGATCTGGAAAGTCTTGTCGTGGGAGCCGTACTCTTCGGCTTTTTTCGCCATCAGGCCAACGTTCGGCACGCTGCCCATGGTGGTTGGATCGAACGCGCCATTGGCCTTGCAGTCTTCGATGACCGCCTGGTAGATGGTGGCGTAGCAGCGATCCGGGATCACGGCCTTGGTGTCGTGCAGCTGGCCGTCGGTGCCCCACATCTTGCCGGAGTCACGGATCATCGCCGGCATCGAGGCGTCGACGATGACGTCGCTCGGCACGTGCAGGTTGGTGATGCCCTTGTCGGAGTTGACCATCGCCAGGGATGGACGAACGGCGTAGACCGCCTGGATGTCGGCTTCGATCTGCGCTTGTTGCTCGGCCGGCAGGGCCTTGATGCGAGCGTACAGGTCGCCGATGCCGTTGTTCAGGTTGAAGCCGATCTGCGCCAGCACGTCAGCGTGCTTGGCCAGTGCGTCCTTGTAGAACTCGGCAACGATCTGGCCGAACATGATCGGGTCGGAGACCTTCATCATGGTCGCTTTCAGGTGAACCGACAGCAGCACGCCCTGGGCCTTGGCGCTTTCGATTTCAGCGGCGATGAAGGCACGCAGAGCGTTTTTGCTCATGACGGCGCAGTCGAGGATCTCGCCAACCTGAACGGTGGTCTTTTCTTTCAGGACGGTGGTGGTGCCGTCTTGAGCGATCAGTTCGATCTTCACGGCGCCAGCAGCGTCGATCAGGGCGGCTTTTTCGCTGCCGTAGAAGTCACCGCTGCTCATGTGTGCAACGTGGGATTTGGAGTCAGCAGCCCAGGCGCCCATTTTGTGCGGGTGCTTGCGAGCGTAGTTCTTCACCGACAGCGGCGCGCGACGGTCGGAGTTGCCTTCGCGCAGTACCGGGTTCACGGCGCTGCCCTTGACCTTGTCGTAACGGGCCTTGGCTTCTTTGTCGGCGTCGCTGCTCACGGTTTCCGGATAGTCCGGCAGGGCGTAGCCCTGGGCCTGCAGTTCCTTGATCGCGGCTTGCAGCTGCGGAACCGAGGCGCTGATGTTCGGCAGCTTGATGATGTTGGCTTCAGGCGTAACGGCCAGGGCGCCCAGTTCGGCGAGGTGGTCGGCTACGGCTTTGTCACCCAATTGCTCGGGGAAGCTGGCCAGGATACGCCCTGCAAGAGAGATATCGCGGGTTTCAACGGCGATATCAGCCGAGGCGGTGAACGCCTCTACGATAGGCAACAGTGAATAGGTGGCGAGGGCGGGAGCTTCGTCGGTGAAGGTATAGATGATCTTCGAGCGGGTGGGCATATTCGGATTAACTCTCTCTTCTTTGCTAAAGCGTGCGCAGAAACTCGAGGGGCGCCGGGTAAGCGCGTTCGTTCAAAGTCATCCATGAGCCGAATATCGAGATTTCGTTGCTGTGATGTTGGGTGCATCAAGTAGGGCGTCAAGTAGGCGGGCTGCGGTAGCAGACCGTCTCATCGGGTGGAAACACTCGTCGTAGAGCTGTTCAACCTGACGTGACCCTTTAGTCAGCGGCGGCATTATACATAGGTAGCTGGCAATCTGCCGATGGTTCATACACAACGTTTGTCGTCCATTGGTCTAAAGGTCGCAGGGGCGAGCAAGGCGTAAGGTCGTTCGTCGTGCTTGAGTTTGGCGCTTTTCCCTTTGATTTCAGGCTTGTAGGGCGCAGGTTGTATGGCTTTGCGGCATATCGATAGAACATAGGGTTTGCGCGCCGATTTAACTGGGTTACGCTCGAACCAAGCCAGATGTTCAATCCAATCAATGGAGTTCAGCATGGGTTACAAGAAGATTCAGGTTCCAGCCGTCGGCGACAAAATCACCGTCAATGCAGACCATTCTCTCAATGTTCCTAATAACCCGATCATTCCTTTCATCGAAGGCGACGGCATTGGTGTCGACATCAGCCCGGTCATGATCAAGGTTGTCGATGCTGCTGTGAAAAAGGCTTACGGCGGCGAGCGCAAGATTTCCTGGATGGAAGTGTACGCCGGGGAAAAAGCGACCCAGGTCTACGATCAGGACACCTGGCTGCCTCAGGAAACCCTGGACGCGGTCAAGGATTACGTGGTTTCCATCAAGGGCCCCCTGACCACGCCGGTCGGTGGCGGTATCCGTTCCCTCAACGTGGCCCTGCGCCAGCAACTCGACCTGTACGTCTGCCTGCGCCCGGTGCGCTGGTTCGAAGGCGTGCCAAGCCCGGTCAAGAAGCCAGGCGACGTCGACATGACGATCTTTCGCGAGAACTCCGAAGACATCTATGCCGGCATCGAGTGGAAGGCCGGTACCCCGGAAGCCACCAAGGTCATCAAGTTCCTTAAAGAAGAAATGGGCGTCACCAAGATCCGTTTCGACGAAAACTGCGGTATCGGCGTCAAGCCGGTGTCCCTGCAAGGCACCAAGCGCCTGGCGCGCAAGGCCCTGCAATATGTGGTCGACAACGATCGTGATTCGCTGACCATCGTGCACAAAGGCAACATCATGAAGTTCACCGAAGGTGCCTTCAAGGAATGGGCCTATGAAGTGGCGGCCGAAGAGTTCGGCGCGACCCTGCTCGACGGCGGTCCTTGGATGCAGTTCAAGAACCCGAAAACCGGCAAGAACGTTGTCGTCAAGGACGCCATCGCCGACGCCATGCTCCAGCAGATCCTGCTGCGCCCCGCGGAGTACGATGTGATCGCGACCCTGAACCTCAACGGCGACTACCTCTCCGATGCCCTGGCGGCGGAAGTGGGCGGTATCGGTATCGCACCGGGCGCCAACCTGTCCGACACCGTGGCCATGTTCGAAGCCACCCACGGTACCGCGCCGAAATACGCCGGCAAGGACCAGGTCAACCCGGGGTCGTTGATCCTGTCGGCTGAAATGATGTTGCGCCACATGGGCTGGACCGAAGCGGCCGACCTGATCATCAAGGGCACCAACGGCGCGATTTCCGCCAAGACCGTGACCTATGACTTTGAACGCCTGATGGAAGGTGCCAAGCTGGTTTCTTCGTCCGGCTTCGGTGATGCGCTGATCTCGCACATGTAAGAAAATCCGGGAATGCGAAAACCGCCCGGCTCAAGCGATTGAGTCGGGCGGTTTTTTTATGACTGGATGACGCTGCTGCGTTAAACGGTAACGGTTTGTTGCGTAGCAGGGGTCACGGCATTTGTGCTATCGACAGGGTTGCCAATGTTGACGGCGTGCAGCCCCTTGGGCCCCTGGATGATCTCGAAGACGACGGCTTGACCGGCCTTCAGGGTTTTATAACCGTCCATTTGAATGGCCGAGTAGTGGGCAAACAGGTCTTCTGTCTTGCCATCCTCGTTGATGAAACCGTAACCCTTGGCGTTGTTGAACCATTTCACCTTGCCACTGACCTTGACACCTGACATACCAACTCCCTCTGCAACAGACTCCATCACTGGAGTATCATCCAGTACATCCGCAGTCACTTCTTAGAAAAAAAGTTGACTCCGCGGACCTTTTTTACCCACTGTGGGCTCTATTGGTTGTAACACCGTTTTGCCGATAGTCAAGGTGACCAGGCAGTCGGAGTTGAAATCACCCAAGACCGCCCCCACCACTGTATTTGCACAACTGACGAACCTTTCTTTCCATGCATGCAATCAGCCAGATTCGACTAACATTCAATCAGGATCGCCCGACTCTCCAGAAAGATCGCCCGGAGGAACACGACGACGATTCCGCAGGCATTGCTGTTCAGGAGGCCAAGCCTGCTTTACAGGCGCCGCCGATGTACAAGGTGGTTTTGTTCAATGATGACTACACACCGATGGATTTCGTCGTCGAAGTGCTCGAGGTGTTTTTTAACCTGAATCGCGAGCTGGCGACCAAGGTCATGCTGGCCGTCCATACAGAAGGGCGGGCAGTATGTGGAGTGTTTACCCGCGACATCGCCGAGACAAAGGCCATGCAGGTCAACCAGTACGCCAGGGAAAGCCAGCATCCGCTACTCTGTGAAATCGAGAAGGACGGTTAATCGCCGACCACTTGGGTATGAGGTGAAGCTATGTTAAACCGCGAGCTCGAAGTCACCCTCAATCTTGCCTTCAAGGAGGCTCGTTCGAAGCGTCATGAATTCATGACCGTCGAACACCTGCTGCTGGCCCTATTGGACAATGAGGCTGCCGCCACCGTTTTGCGTGCGTGCGGCGCGAACCTCGACAAACTCAAGCATGACCTGCAGGAGTTCATCGACTCCACCACGCCACTGATCCCCGTGCATGACGAGGATCGTGAGACCCAGCCAACCCTGGGCTTCCAGCGTGTCCTGCAACGTGCTGTGTTTCACGTACAGAGCTCGGGCAAACGCGAAGTGACTGGCGCCAACGTGCTGGTCGCGATCTTCAGTGAGCAAGAGAGTCAGGCAGTGTTCCTGCTGAAACAGCAGAGCGTTGCCCGTATCGATGTCGTCAACTACATCGCCCACGGCATTTCCAAGGTGCCAGGGCACGGCGATCACTCCGAGGGCGAGCAAGATATGCAGGACGACGAGGGCGGGGAGTCTTCATCTTCAGGCAATCCACTGGATGCTTATGCCAGTAACCTCAATGAACTCGCGCGCCAGGGTCGAATCGATCCATTGGTAGGCCGTGAGCTGGAAGTCGAGCGCGTCGCCCAGATCCTGGCCCGTCGCCGCAAGAACAATCCGCTGCTGGTGGGTGAGGCGGGCGTGGGTAAAACCGCGATTGCCGAAGGCCTGGCCAAGCGCATTGTCGACAACCAGGTGCCGGACCTGCTGGCCAACAGCGTGGTGTACTCCCTCGACCTGGGTGCCCTGCTGGCCGGGACCAAATACCGCGGCGATTTCGAGAAGCGCTTCAAGGCGCTGCTCAACGAGCTGAAAAAACGTCCGCAGGCGATCCTGTTCATCGACGAGATCCACACCATCATCGGTGCGGGTGCCGCGTCCGGTGGCGTCATGGACGCCTCGAACCTGCTCAAGCCGCTGCTGTCGTCCGGTGATATCCGTTGCATCGGCTCGACCACCTTCCAGGAATTCCGCGGGATCTTCGAGAAGGACCGTGCCCTGGCACGTCGCTTCCAGAAGGTCGATGTGTCGGAGCCTTCGGTGGAAGACACCATCGGTATCCTGCGCGGCCTGAAAGGGCGTTTCGAGTCCCATCACAATATCGAATACAGTGATGAGGCCCTGCGCGCCGCGGCTGAACTGGCTTCGCGCTACATCAATGACCGGCACATGCCGGACAAGGCGATCGATGTGATCGACGAGGCGGGTGCCTACCAACGCCTGCAACCGATCGAAATGCGCGTAAAACGCATCGAAGTGCCTCAAGTCGAGGACATCGTCGCGAAAATCGCGCGTATTCCGCCAAAACACGTCACCAGCTCCGATAAAGAGCTGCTGCGTAACCTTGAGCGTGACCTGAAGCTGACGGTATTTGGCCAGGATGCCGCGATCGACTCGCTGGCGACCGCGATCAAGCTGTCCCGCGCCGGCCTCAAGTCGCCTGACAAGCCAGTCGGTTCGTTCCTGTTCGCCGGTCCCACCGGTGTCGGTAAGACCGAAGCGGCGCGTCAGTTGGCCAAGGCGCTGGGGGTCGAGCTGATTCGCTTCGACATGTCCGAGTACATGGAGCGCCACACCGTATCGCGTCTGATCGGTGCACCTCCAGGTTATGTCGGGTTCGATCAGGGCGGTCTGCTGACCGAAGCCATCACCAAGCAGCCACACTGCGTGCTGTTGCTCGATGAAATCGAGAAGGCGCACCCGGAAGTCTTCAACCTGCTGCTGCAGGTGATGGACCACGGGACGCTGACCGATAATAACGGGCGCAAGGCCGACTTCCGAAACGTGATCGTCATCATGACGACCAACGCCGGTGCCGAAACCGCAGCCCGTGCTTCGATCGGTTTCACCCATCAGGACCACTCGTCCGATGCGATGGAAGTGATCAAGAAGAGCTTCACGCCGGAGTTCCGCAACCGTCTGGACACCATCATCCAGTTTGGTCGCCTCAGCCATGAGGTCATCAAGAGCGTGGTGGACAAGTTCCTTACCGAACTTCAGGCGCAGCTGGAAGACAAGCGTGTATTGCTGGAAGTCACCGATGCAGCCCGCAGCTGGTTGGCGGCTGGCGGTTACGACTCGGCAATGGGCGCTCGCCCGATGGCGCGCCTGATCCAGGACAAGATCAAGCGTCCACTGGCGGAGGAGATCCTCTTTGGCGAACTGGCCGAACATGGCGGTGTGGTCCACATCGACATCAAGGACGGCGAGCTGACCTTCGAGTTCGAAACCACGGCTGAAATGGCCTGACGTCAAACCGCAACAAAGCAGAAAGGCGCCGATTGGCGCCTTTTTGCTGTCTGTCAGGTGTGCACCGATCCCCTGTGGGAGCGGGCTTGCTCGCGAAGGCGGCTTAACATTCACCATCGATGTTGACTGATGCGCCGCTTTCGCGAGCAAGCCCGCTCCCACATTGGTTTTGTGTGCTGCATCAAATCGCAGGCAAACAAAAACGCCCGGCATAAGCCGGGCGTCTTGTATTGACCTGATTAGCGAGCGCGGTAAGTGATGCGCCCTTTGCTCAAGTCATAGGGCGTCAGCTCGACGCGCACCTTGTCACCGGTAAGAATACGAATGTAGTTCTTGCGCATCTTGCCGGAAATATGCGCGGTTACGACGTGCCCATTTTCCAACTCCACACGAAACATGGTGTTGGGCAGGGTGTCGACGACAGTGCCTTCCATTTCGAAGCTGTCTTCTTTCGACATGCAGTAAAGCCCTCGGTGTCCAATGAATGGCCCGGTGCAACTGCGCCAGGCAAAAGCGGCGTGCATTGTGCCCGAAAAAGGGTGTTCAAGCCAAGGGGTTTAGGGCCTGCTCTAGTTCAGGACGACCCAGCGCTGGTTTATCAGCAGTTCGATGGGGCGATACTGGGTCTTGTAGCTCATTTTTTTGCAGTTCTTGATCCAGTAGCCCAGGTAAACCGCATCCAGCCCCAGTCGCCGGGCTTCGGCGATTTGCCAGAGTATGGCGTAGCGCCCCAGGCTGCGGCGCTCTTCGGCGGGTTCATAGAAGGTGTAGACCGCCGACAGACCGTTCGGCAGAAGGTCGGTGACGGCAATGGCCAGCAATCGACCCTGGAGGCGGAATTCGTAGAACCGGGAAAATGGCAGGTCGCGGACCAGGAAGGTGGAAAACTGATCGCGACTGGGTGGGTACATGTCGCCATCGGCATGGCGTTCTTCGATGTAGCGCTGGTAAAGATCGAAATACTCTTCGCTGAAACCCGGCTTTGCGGGGCGCACCTGCAAGTCGGCGTTGCGTTTGAAAATGCGTTTTTGCTGACGATTGGGGGTGAATTGCCCGACTGGAATGCGCGCCGGTACGCACGCATTGCAATTCTGGCAATGGGGGCGATACAGATGGTCGCCACTGCGCCGAAAACCCATTTCAGACAGGTCTGCATAGACGTGCACATCCATGGGCTGGCTAGGGTCGAGAAACAGGGTCGTGGCCTGCTCCTCGGGCAGATAACTGCAGGAGTGGGGTTGAGTGGCATAAAACTTCAAACGCGCCAACTCGGTCATGATCAACCCTCGGGATAAGCTTTTGAATAAGTGTAAGCCACGCGGACAAAAGTCGCTCAGCAAACCCAGGTTGCATGATTGGGTTGATCCAGATGCCGCGCCAGGTAGTCGGCAAACTCGCGGCGTGGAATCGCCCGGGCACCCAGGCTGTGCAAATGGTCGGTGGGCATCTGGCAGTCGATGAGCACAAAACCCGAGTCTTTCAGATGTTGCACCAGTGTGGCAAAGCCAAATTTGGAGGCGTTGTCGGCCAGGCTGAACATGGATTCGCCGAAAAACAGCTGGCCCATCGCCAGGCCGTACAGCCCGCCCACCAGTTCGTCCTGGTCCCAGACTTCCACTGAGTGCGCATGGCCGCGCCTGTGCAGCTCGATATAGGCGTCCTGCATGGCATCGGTGATCCAGGTGCCGTCCGCATACTCCCGGGGTGCGGCGCAGGCACGGATGACCGCGGCGAAATCCTGATCGAAGGTCACCTGGTAGCGTTGTTGGCGCAGAAGTTTCTTCAGGCTGCGGGACACATGCAGTTCATCGGGAAACAGCACGGTGCGAGGGTCCGGCGACCACCAGAGAATCGGCTGGCCTTCGGAAAACCAGGGGAAGCAGCCATGGCGGTAAGCCTGGATCAACCGGTCGGCGGACAGGTCGCCACCGGCCGCCAGCAATCCATTGGGATCACGCATGGCCTTTTCCAGCGCCGGGAACGTCAGGGTGTTGCGTTGTAACCAAGTCAGCATGGCATCAGGGCTTGCAGAAGGGGAGGGCGGGGCGGGCGCAGGGCCCGCCGTGGAGTGTGCGGTCAAACAACGGGAATGTCGTCGAGGTATTTTTCCGCGTCCAGGGCGGCCATGCAGCCGGCGCCGGCGGAGGTGACGGCCTGGCGATAGACGTGATCGGCGACGTCACCTGCGGCAAACACGCCTTCGATGGCGGTGGCTGTCGCGTTGCCTTCGCTGCCACCCTTGACCAGCAGATAGCCATCGCGCATTTCCAGTTGACCGGTGAACAGGTCGGTATTGGGCTTGTGGCCGATGGCGATGAACACGCCGGTCAGCGGCAGCTCGGTGATGGCACCGGTATGACTGTCGCGCAGGCGGGCGCCGGTCACGCCGCTGGAATCGCCCAGCACCTCGTCCAGGTTCTGGTTCCAGTGCAGGCGGATATTGCCCTTGGCGGCCTTTTCGAAGAGTTTGTCCTGAAGAATCTTTTCCGAACGCAACTTGTCGCGACGGTGAATCAGATGGACTTCACTGGCAATGTTCGACAGATACAGCGCTTCTTCGACGGCGGTATTGCCACCGCCCACCACCGCGACCACCTGTTTGCGATAGAAGAAGCCGTCGCAGGTCGCGCAGGCAGAAACCCCTTTGCCCGCGAAAGTCTCTTCCGAAGGCAGCCCCAGATATTGTGCCGAGGCACCCGTGGCAATGATCAGGGCGTCACAGGTATAAGTGCCGCTGTCACCGATGAGTTCAAAGGGGCGCTGTTGCAACTTGGCGGTATGAATGTGGTCGTAAACGATCTCGGTGGCAAAGCGCTCGGCGTGTTTTTGCATGCGCTCCATCAGGACCGGGCCGGTCAGGCCTTCGACATCGCCTGGCCAGTTATCGACTTCCACGGTGGTGGTGAGCTGGCCACCTGCCTGTATGCCGGTAATGACAACGGGCTTGAGGTTGGCGCGAGCGGCATACACGGCTGCGCTGTAGCCCGCGGGACCGGAACCCAGGATGATCAGGCGGGAATGCTTCGCTTCGCTCATAAAAACACCTCATAAGCCTTTGTCACGAAAGAGAATGCGTGCTCAAATTGAGTCGCACGTCATGTGCTGTTGACTATGCTACACCCAAGGGTTGCCAGCATGGCATCGCCCGTACAAACCCGTACAATGCCTCGCTGTAACAGTGTTTGTAACAAAATAGGCAGCGCATTTGCTGTTTATGAAAACCGATGCGCAGTGTTAAAAGTAGTCCCGGTTACGCCTGTTAACTTTTTTACCTGCCTGGATTGGGCAGTTTTTTCATAGTCATTAACAGATGGACGCGCCATTGGCGCAGGAAAAGCAGGTTTTGAAGAAATCCACCGTAGCACCCAAAACAGTTGTTCCACTCTGGCGCCAGCACTTGCACTACCGCCTCAAGGAAGGTGCATTGATCGCCATCGGAGCGTTGTGCCTGTTCCTGATGATGGCCTTGCTGACCTATGGCAAGGACGATCCGGGCTGGAGCCACAACAGCAAGATCGATGACGTGCAGAACTTCGGCGGCCCGGCGGGCTCCTACAGCGCCGATATCCTGTTCATGGTGCTGGGTTACTTTGCCTATATCTTCCCGCTGTTGCTGGCGATCAAGGCCTACCAGATCTTCCGTCAACGCCACGAGCCGTGGGAGTGGAGTGGCTGGCTGTTCTCCTGGCGCCTGATCGGCCTGGTGTTCCTGGTGCTTTCCGGTGCCGCGCTGGCGCACATCCATTTCCATGCTGCCACCGGTCTGCCGGCCGGCGCTGGCGGGGCGCTGGGCGAGAGCCTTGGTGACCTGGCGAAGAACGCGCTGAACATCCAGGGCAGCACGCTGCTGTTCATCGCCCTGTTCCTGTTCGGCCTCACGGTGTTCACCGACCTGTCATGGTTCAAGGTGATGGACGTCACCGGCAAGATCACCCTCGACCTGTTCGAACTGTTCCAGGGCGCCGCCAATCGCTGGTGGGCGGCCCGAGTCGAGCGCAAGCAACTGGTTGCGCAACTGCGTGAAGTCGATGACCGCGTGCACGATGTGGTCGCGCCGACCGTCACCGACAAGCGTGAGCAAGCCAAGGTCAAGGAGCGCCTGATCGAACGCGAGCAGGCCCTGAGCAAGCACATGTCCGAGCGCGAGAAGCAGGTGCCGCCGGTGATCGCCCCGGCGCCACCCAAACCGCCAGCGCCGAGCAAGCGCGTGGAAAAAGAGAAGCAGGCGCCGTTGTTCGTCGACAGCGCCGTTGAAGGCACCTTGCCGCCGATCTCGATTCTCGACCCGGCGGAAAAGAAACAGCTCAATTACTCGCCCGAATCCCTGGCGGCCGTCGGCCACCTGCTGGAAATCAAGCTCAAGGAATTCGGCGTCGAAGTCACCGTGGACTCGATTCATCCGGGTCCGGTGATTACCCGTTACGAGATCCAGCCGGCGGCAGGGGTCAAGGTCAGCCGTATCGCCAACCTCGCCAAGGACCTGGCGCGTTCCCTGGCCGTGACCAGTGTGCGTGTGGTGGAAGTGATTCCGGGCAAGACCACGGTCGGTATCGAGATTCCCAACGAAGACCGGCAGATCGTGCGCTTCTCCGAAGTGCTGTCGACCCCCGAGTACGACAACTTCAAGTCCCCGGTCACCCTGGCCCTGGGCCATGACATCGGCGGCAAGCCGGTGATCACTGACCTCGCGAAGATGCCGCACCTGCTGGTGGCCGGTACCACCGGTTCCGGTAAGTCGGTGGGTGTGAACGCGATGATCCTGTCGATCCTGTTCAAGTCCGGCCCGGAAGATGCCAAGCTGATCATGATCGACCCGAAAATGCTCGAGCTGTCGATCTACGAAGGCATTCCGCACCTGCTGTGCCCGGTGGTGACCGACATGAAGGACGCCGCCAATGCCTTGCGCTGGAGCGTTGCCGAGATGGAGCGACGCTACAAGCTGATGGCGAAGATGGGCGTGCGTAACCTGTCCGGCTTCAACGCCAAGGTCAAGGAAGCGCAGGACGCCGGCGAGCCATTGAGCGACCCGTTGTACAAGCGCGAAAGCATCCACGACGAAGCGCCGTTGCTGCAGAAGCTGCCGACCATCGTGGTGGTGGTCGACGAATTCGCCGACATGATGATGATCGTCGGCAAGAAGGTTGAAGAGCTGATCGCCCGTATCGCCCAGAAGGCGCGGGCGGCGGGTATCCACCTGATCCTCGCGACCCAGCGTCCGTCGGTGGACGTGATCACCGGCCTGATCAAGGCCAACATCCCGACCCGCATGGCGTTCCAGGTGTCGAGCAAGATCGACTCGCGGACCATCATCGACCAGGGCGGCGCTGAACAACTGCTCGGCCACGGTGACATGCTCTACATGCCGCCGGGTACCAGCCTGCCGATCCGGGTTCACGGCGCGTTCGTGTCCGACGACGAGGTCCATCGCGTGGTCGAGGCCTGGAAACTGCGTGGCGCGCCGGAATACAACGACGACATCCTCAACGGTGTCGAAGAGGCGGGCAGCGGCTTTGAAGGCAGCAGCGGTGGCGGCGACGGCGATGATCCGGAAGCTGATGCGCTGTATGACGAAGCGGTGCAGTTCGTCCTGGAAAGCCGTCGTGCGTCCATTTCAGCGGTGCAGCGCAAGCTGAAGATCGGCTACAACCGCGCCGCGCGCATGATCGAAGCCATGGAAATGGCCGGCGTCGTGACGTCCATGAACACCAACGGTTCGCGTGAAGTCCTGGCCCCCGGCCCGGTGCGCGACTGACCCGACACTGAAAAGGGGCGGCGTCCTGAGGCGCCGCCCGCACTCCCACGAATGTTATGAGGACTCCCATGCGTCTGATCCGCATGCTGTTGCTGCCGGTACTGGCTTTGAGCACGCTCTCGGCCCACGCCGATGACAAGGACGTGGCACGCCTGACCCAATTGCTGGAAAAATCCCAGACCCTGACCGCGCGTTTCTCCCAGCTGACCCTGGATGGCTCGGGTACCCAGTTGCAGGAAACCGCCGGCGAAATGTCGCTGCAGCGCCCGGGCCTGTTCTATTGGCACACCAATGCGCCCGCCGAGCAGACCATGGTCTCCGACGGCAAGAAGGTCACCCTGTGGGACCCGGACCTGGAACAGGCCACCATCAAGAACCTCGACCAGCGCCTGACCCAGACCCCGGCGTTGCTGCTGTCCGGTGACGTGTCGAAGATCAGCCAGAGCTTCGATATCAGCGCCAAGGAAGCCGGCGGCGTGATCGACTTCACCTTGAAGCCGAAAACCAAGGACACTCTGTTCGACAGCCTGCGCCTGTCGTTCCGCAATGGCCTGGTCAACGATATGCAGCTGATCGACAGCGTCGGCCAGCGCACCAATATCCTGTTCACCGGGGTGAAGGCCAACGAGCCGATCCCGGCTTCCAAGTTCAAGTTCGACATCCCCAAGGGTGCGGACGTGATCCAGGAATAAACGCAAAAACACCTTTTGGGAGCGGGCTTGCTCGCGAAGGTGGTGTGTCATTCAGCATTGAAGGTGACTGATACACCACCTTCGCGAGCAAGCCCGCTCCCACAGGGGTTAATCATCGATCTCAGGATTATCTAGAGGTTTTAAACGTACGCCATGGACCTGTTTCGCAGCGCCCCCATCGCCCAGCCCCTGGCCGCCCGCCTGCGCGCGACCAACCTGGACGAGTACGTCGGTCAGGAACACGTGCTCGCTCGCGGCAAGCCCTTGCGCGAAGCCCTGGAGCAGGGTGCCCTGCATTCGATGATTTTCTGGGGACCGCCGGGAGTGGGCAAGACCACCCTGGCGCGGTTGCTCGCGGAAGTCTCCGAGGCGCATTTCGAAACGGTGTCAGCGGTGCTGGCCGGGGTGAAGGAAATCCGCCAGGCGGTGGAAATCGCCAAGCAGCAGGCCGCGCAGTACGGCCGGCGGACGATCCTGTTCGTCGACGAAGTGCACCGCTTCAACAAGTCCCAGCAGGATGCGTTCCTGCCGTATGTCGAAGATGGCACGCTGATCTTCATCGGCGCGACCACGGAAAACCCCTCGTTCGAACTCAACAACGCCTTGCTCTCCCGCGCGCGGGTCTATGTGCTCAAGAGCCTCGACGAAGCCGCACTGCGCAAACTGGTGCACCGCGCGTTGACCGAAGAGCGCGGCCTGGGCAAGCGCAACCTGACCCTCAGCGATGAAGGCTTCCAGATGCTGCTGTCGGCTGCTGATGGCGATGGCCGGCGCTTGCTCAACCTGTTGGAAAACGCCTCGGACCTGGCCGAAGACAACAGCGAGATCGGCACCGACCTGCTGCAAAGCCTGCTCGGCGATACCCGTCGGCGCTTCGACAAGGGCGGCGAAGCCTTCTACGACCAGATCTCCGCGCTGCATAAATCCGTGCGCGGTTCCAACCCCAACGGCGCGCTGTACTGGTTCGCGCGCATGATCGATGGCGGCTGCGATCCGCTGTACCTGGCCCGGCGCGTGGTGCGCATGGCCAGCGAAGACATCGGCAATGCCGACCCGCGTGCGCTGAGCCTGTGCCTGGCGGCGTGGGAAGTGCAGGAGCGCCTCGGCAGCCCCGAGGGCGAATTGGCGGTGGCCCAGGCCATCACCTATCTGGCCTGCGCGCCGAAGAGCAACGCGGTGTACATGGGTTTCAAGACCGCACTGCGTGCCGCCGCCGAACACGGTTCGCTGGAAGTGCCGCTGCACCTGCGCAACGCACCGACCAAGCTGATGAAGCAGCTCGGGTATGGCGACGAATACCGTTATGCCCACGACGAACCGGATGCCTACGCCGCCGGGGAAGATTACTTTCCGGAAGAACTTGAGCCGATTCCGTTCTATCAGCCGGTACCCCGTGGCCTGGAATTGAAGATCGGCGAGAAGCTCAATCACCTGGCCAAGCTCGACCGACTGAGCCCCCGGCAGCGGAGAAAATAGTGCTCCCCCTGATCATTGCAGTGTCCATCGGCGGAACGGCCGGCACCTTGCTACGCTTTGCCACGGGCAACTGGATCAACGCTAATTGGCCGCGGCACTTCTATACCGCGACGCTGGCCGTTAATATCGTCGGCTGTTTGCTGATCGGCGTTTTATACGGTCTGTTTTTGCTACGCCCGGAGGTGCCGATCGAGGTGCGCGCCGGGTTGATCGTCGGCTTCCTCGGAGGGCTGACGACTTTTTCATCCTTTTCACTGGATACGGTGCGCCTGCTGGAAAGCGGGCAAGTGCTTCTGGCCCTGGGCTATGCTGCCATCAGCGTATTCGGCGGGCTGCTCGCCACCTGGGCTGGCCTGTCCTTGACCAAACTTTGATAACGAGAGACCGACATGCTCGATTCCAAACTGTTACGTAGCAACCTTCAGGACGTAGCGGACCGCCTGGCATCCCGTGGCTTTGCCCTGGATGTCGCGCGCATCGAAGCGCTGGAAGAACAGCGCAAGACCGTCCAGACCCGCACCGAAGCACTGCAGGCTGAACGTAACGCGCGCTCCAAATCCATCGGTCAGGCCAAGCAACGCGGCGAAGACATCGCGCCGTTGATGGCGGACGTCGAGCGCATGGCGGGCGAGTTGAGTGCCGGTAAAACCGAGCTGGACGCGATCCAGACCGAACTGGACGCCATCGTGCTCGGCATTCCCAACCTGCCGCATGAATCGGTGCCGATCGGCGAAGACGAAGACGGCAACGTCGAAGTGCGCCGCTGGGGCACGCCGACCGCGTTCGACTTCCCGGTGCAGGACCACGTCGCCCTGGGCGAAAAATTCGGCTGGCTGGACTTCGAGACCGCCGCCAAGCTGTCCGGCGCGCGCTTTGCGTTGCTGCGCGGCCCTATCGCCCGTCTGCACCGCGCCCTGGCGCAGTTCATGATCAACCTGCACGTCACCGAGCACGGCTACGAAGAGGCCTATACGCCTTATCTGGTCCAGGCTCCGGCACTGCAAGGTACCGGTCAACTGCCGAAATTCGAAGAAGACCTGTTCAAGATCGCCCGCGAAGGCGAAGCCGACCTGTACCTGATCCCGACCGCCGAAGTGTCGCTGACCAACATTGTCGCCGGCGAAATCGTCGATTCGAAACTGCTGCCGATCAAGTTCGTCGCGCACACGCCGTGCTTCCGCAGTGAAGCCGGTGCATCGGGTCGCGATACCCGCGGCATGATCCGCCAGCATCAGTTCGACAAGGTCGAGATGGTACAGATCGTCGAGCCGTCGACCTCCATGGAAGCGCTGGAAGGCCTGACCGCCAACGCCGAGAAAGTCCTGCAACTGCTGGAATTGCCTTATCGCACCATTGCCCTGTGCACTGGCGACATGGGCTTCAGCGCGGTCAAGACCTACGACCTGGAAGTGTGGATTCCGAGCCAGGACAAATACCGCGAAATCTCGTCGTGCTCCAACTGCGGCGACTTCCAGGCCCGTCGTATGCAAGCGCGTTTCCGCAACCCGGAAACCGGCAAGCCGGAACTGGTACACACCCTGAACGGTTCCGGCCTGGCGGTCGGTCGTACCCTGGTGGCGGTGCTGGAGAACTACCAGCAGGCCGACGGTTCGATCCGTATTCCTGAGGTACTCAAGCCGTACATGGGTGGCCTCGAGGTCATCGGCTAAATGAACTATCTGCCGCTGTTCCATAACCTTCGCGGCAGTCGTGTGTTGGTCGTCGGTGGGGGGGAAATTGCCTTGCGCAAATCCCGCCTGCTGGCCGATGCCGGTGCGCTGCTGCGGGTGGTCGCACCTGAGATCGAAACGCAGCTGCGTGAGCTGGTCAGCGCCCATGATGGCGAGTGCCTCACGCGCGGTTACGGCGAGGCGGACCTGGACGGTTGTGTGCTGATCATTGCCGCCACCGACGACGAAGCGCTGAACGCACAAGTCTCAAAGGATGCCCATCTGCGTTGCGTGCCGGTCAACGTGGTGGATGCGCCGGCCTTGTGCAGCGTGATCTTCCCGGCGATCGTCGACCGTTCGCCGTTGATCATTGCCGTGTCCAGCGGTGGCGATGCGCCGGTACTGGCGCGATTGATCCGCGCCAAGATCGAAACCTGGATTCCTTCCACCTACGGTCAGCTGGCTGGCCTGGCGGCGCGGTTCCGTCATCAGGTGAAAAAGCTGTTCCCGGATGTGCAGCAGCGTCGCGCGTTCTGGGAAGACGTCTTCCAGGGCCCGATTGCCGACCGGCAACTGGCCGGGCAGGGCGGTGAAGCCGAGCGTTTGCTGCAGGCGAAAATCGAAGGTGAAGCGCCAGTGGCGACCGGTGAGGTCTATCTGGTGGGCGCAGGGCCAGGTGATCCCGACCTGCTGACGTTCAAGGCCTTGCGCCTGATGCAGCAAGCCGACGTGGTGCTCTACGACCGCCTGGTGGCGCCGGCGATTCTCGAGCTGTGCCGTCGCGATGCCGAGCGCGTCTACGTTGGCAAGCGCCGCGCCGATCACGCCGTGCCCCAGGACCAGATCAACCAGCAATTGGTCGACCTGGCGAAACAGGGCAAGCGCGTGGTGCGGTTGAAGGGTGGCGATCCGTTCATCTTCGGCCGTGGTGGCGAGGAGATCGAGGAACTGGCGGCCCATGGCATCCCGTTCCAGGTGGTACCAGGCATCACGGCGGCCAGCGGTTGCGCGGCCTATGCCGGGATACCGCTGACCCATCGCGATTACGCGCAGTCGGTGCGGTTCATCACTGGTCACCTGAAGGACGGTTCCAGCGATCTGCCTTGGGCCGACCTGGTCGCGCCGGCGCAAACCCTGGTGTTCTACATGGGGTTGGTGGGCTTGCCGAGCATCTGCGAGCAGTTGATCAAGCATGGTCGCGGGGCGGATACCCCGGCGGCGTTGATCCAGCAGGGCACCACGGTCAATCAGCGGGTGTTTACCGGCACGTTGGCGGACCTGCCACGGCTGGTGGCGGAACATGAAGTGCATGCGCCGACATTGGTGATCGTGGGGGAAGTGGTGCAACTGCGCGAGAAACTGGCGTGGTTTGAAGGGGCTCAGGCGCAGGTCTAGAGACCGAGGTGCCGCCATCGCCAGCAGGCTGGCTCCCACAAGGGTTTTGTGCACGACACAAATCCCCTGTGGGAGCCAGCCTGCTGGCGATTGGGGCCCTCAAAACCTGCATTAATCTCAGGCCTTGCGCCAAACCCCTTTCCCACTCAACCGCTCCCTATCATGCGGGGTGGTAAAATCCTGCTGCGGCCCCTTCGGCACGATCCCCGTCGGATTGATGGTCTTGTGGCTGCCATAGTAGTGATTCTTGATGTGTTCAAAACTCACCGTCTCGGCAATCCCCGGCCACTGGTAAATCTCCCTTAGCCAGTTCAACAGGTTCGGATAATCCGCGATCCGCCGCAGGTTGCACTTGAAGTGCCCGAAATACACCGCATCGAAACGAATCAACGTGGTGAACAGACGGATGTCCGCTTCGGTCAGGTACTCACCGGCCAGGTAACGGTTGGCGCCCAGCAACTGCTCCAGTCGATCCAGCTCGGCAAACAATTCATCGAAGGCCTGTTCATAAGCGCTCTGCGACGTGGCAAACCCGGCGCGGTACACGCCGTTGTTCACAGCCGGATAGATCCGCTCGTTCAGCGCATCGATTTCACCGCGCAGCGCAGCCGGATAGAAATCCAGGTCATTGCCGGTCAATTCATCGAAGGCGCCGTTGAACATGCGGATGATTTCCGCCGATTCATTGTTGACGATGCGCTTCTGCTGGTTGTCCCACAGCACAGGCACGGTGACGCGGCCGGTGTAGTCGGCGGTGTCGGCGGTGTAGCGCTGGTGCATGAAGTCGAAGTGATCGAGCTTGTCGCCGGTGGAGCCGTGGGACTTGTCGAAGGTCCAGCCGTTTTCCAGCATCAAGAAGCTGACCACTGATACATCGATCAGGCTTTCGAGGCCCTTGAGTTTGCGCAGGATCAGCGTGCGATGCGCCCACGGACAAGCGAGGGATACGTAGAGGTGATAGCGGCCAGCCTCGGCAGCAAAGCCACCGACACCACTTGGGCCGGGTTGGCCGTCAGCCGTGACCCAGTTGCGACGCTGCGCCTGTTCACGCTGGAACGCGCCGTCCTTGCTGCTTTCGTACCATTTGTCCTGCCAGCGACCTTCTACTAACAAACCCATGTTCGAGACTCCTCAACCGATAAGCGTTGGAGAAGAGTCTAGGCTGTTAGGTTCGATAAAAAAGCGCAAAGCTTGAAGGGTTATGATCGATTAAATCGATTTGTCCCGCGCGTCCCAGTATTGCTGGGCAGTTTCGAACGCTTGCTCGCGGCTCTGGCCCAGGCCGCGCAACGCCAGGGCCATGGTCGAGATCAGGGCCATTTGCGGGTAACTGTCGACGACATCGCCGCGCCATACCGCCTTCAAATGCGCAGGTTCCAGGCTGGCGGGTTTGACGTGGCGCTGACTCGACAGTTGCGGCCACTCCTCATCCCAGCTCTCGCCACCGCGGGTGCCGTACAGGTGGCTGTCAGCGTCGGGGTTGATCTCGATCTCGCCGCCATCGCCCTTGACCACGATCGCCGTGTCGCCGAGCAGGCCGCTGGCATCGCGGTGCACCGCCTGGTAGCCGGGGTGGAAGATGCTTTGCAGGCCGCAACGGGCGCCTAGCGGGTTGAGGATTCGCGCCAGCGAGTGGATTGGCGAGCGCAGGCCGAGGGTGTTGCGCAGGTCGATCATGCGTTGCAGCTGCGGTGCCCAGTCCACCAACGGCATGAAGGCCAGGCCGCCGTTGTCCAGCGCCGTGCCGACCTGCTGCCAGTCGCGGCACAACGGGATGTTCAGCTCATCCAGCAATTGTTCGCTGTAGAGCCGACCCGCAGTGTGCGCGCCGCCGCCATGCATGAAGATGCGCACACCGTTCTGTGCCAGGCACTTGGCCGCCAGCAGATACCACGGCAGATGACGTTTCTTGCCGGCATAGGTCGGCCAATCCAGATCCACCGCCAGGGCCGGCGCCTGCAAGCGTTCACGCAGGGCTTCGGTGAAGCCGGCCATTTCCTGCGCGCTTTCTTCCTTGTGGCGCAACAGCATCAGGAACGCGCCGAGCTGGGTGTCCTCGACCTTGTCGTCAAGCACCATGCCCATGGCGGCGCGGGCTTCTTCACGCGTCAGGTCGCGGGCGCCACGCTTGCCTTTGCCGAGGATCCGCACGAATTGGGCGAACGGGTGCTCGGCGGGCGTTTCGAGGGTCAGCGCTGGGTAGTCGGTCATAGGCAATTCGTCGGTTTGGGCAGGCCCGCCAGTTTTGCGGCGAGTTTGGCAGGGGTGCCTTTGAACAGTCGGTTCAGGTGCAGGCTGTTGCCTTTGTCCGGGCCGAGTTTCAATGCGGTGTACTTGATCAGCGGCCGGGTGGCCGGCGACAGCTGGAATTCGGCGTAGAAGCTGCGCAGCAGTTCGAGGATCTCCCAGTGCTCGGGGCTCAACTCGATGTCTTCGGCGGCGGCCAGGGCACTGGCGACATCCGCCGACCAGTCGCTGAGATCCACAAGAAAACCGTCCTTGTCCAGCTCGATGGCGCGCGCGCCGACCGTCAATACATTCATAACCAGCTGTTGACCTTGTCATGGTGGATCGACAGTTCGACGAAGGCCGGGTAATCCACAGCCGTTGCCCAGCCTGGCACGTCGATAGCCCGGGCCTGGGCATCTTCGGTCAACACGTAGAGTGTCAGGCCGCGGGCATTCAGCGCCGTAAAAGGTGCGGTGCCGGGCTGCAGGGCATAGGCCGCGTCGCCGCACAGCAGCAGCGCGTCGTTGGCACCGATCAGGCGCAGGCAACTGTTCAGGCGGTCGTCGCCGAACGGGGAATGAGACAACACATGCAAAGTCGACATCAGAGGGTGATCACCTGGTCGTAACGGTCAATGAGCGCAGTGATTTCGTCGGCGGCCAACACGCGGGCTTCCGCAAGCGACAAGGCGCCAGGGTCCAGGCCGCGTTCGGCAACGCTGTCGGCACAGACAAACAGTTCTTCGACGCCGAACATCGGCAAGGCCTGCAGGTTGGCGCTCAAGTCTTTCTGTTGCAGGGCCCTGGCGTCCTGTTTCGCGGCGAGCTGGAACACGCCGTCGTCGAGAAACAGCAGGCCGATCGGCAAATCGAAGGCACCGCCCGCCAGCACGATGTCCAGCGCTTCCCGCGCGCCCGGACCGGACCAGGGCGATTGGCGGCTGATGATCAGCAAGGATTTGGCCATCTCACGCACCTCCGAAGCAGATCAGGCGGTCGGCGTCCTGCACCGCATCGTGCAACTGGCCGAGCCCGGACAATTCCCACGGCGCGCCGACGGCGACAGCTTCGCGCTGATAGCGTTTGGCTTCTTCTTCGTTCAACACCCCACGGCGCAGGGCGGCGGCGATGCACACCACGCCATCCAATTGGTGTTCGCTGACGAAGGCGCGCCATTGCTTGGGCAAGTCCAGCTCGTCCTGGGGCGTGACCACGCTGGCGGACGCGTTGTAGACGCCATCCTGGTAGAAAAACAGCCGGACAATCTCATGCCCACCGGCCAGCACAGCCTGGGCGAACAGCAAGGCGCGCCGCGAGGAGGGCGCATGGGCGGCGGAAAATACGGCGATGGCGAACTTCATGGCGGACTCGATCAGCGAAACTGCGGCCATGATAAAGCTTTATCGGCGCAGGGGCTAAATCGATGTCGCCTGTGCGGGCCTCTTCGCTGGCAAGCCAGCTCCTACAGGAAATGCGTCGGTCACAAAATTGCAGATCGCCACAGATCAACTGTAGGAGCTGGCTTGCCAGCGAAGGGGCCCGCACAGGCAGCAACAATCAACGGGGCATATACCCCAACTGCCAACGCCGCGGAATCTTCAACGACAACAGCCCCAGCGCCGCCGCCAGCAAGCCGCTGGCAAACAACGCCTTGAGCCCGAAATGATGTTCCAGCACCGCACCGAGTACCGCACCGGCAAACATGCCGGTCCAGGGGATCAATTGCACCCTCCATCCATTGCGGCGCTCGCCGAGCATCCAGCGCCCCAGCCCACGGCCGAAGCGCGACAGGGCGCCGGTGACATAGGTCAGGCCGACCGGCAGGCCGTTGACCTCCTCCACGGCAGCATTGAGCATGCCCATGGCGATGATCGCCGCCAGCAGGGCGGGTAGTTGATTGTCGTAGGGCCAGGCCGCCGCGGCGCACAGCAGGGCGGCAATGCACAACAGCAAGGGCAGTGACCGGCGCCGGCCCAGGCGGCTGACGATAATGCCCAGCGCATTGCCGACAATGAAGGTGGCGATGAGGATCACCAGGCGCAGGGTCAACCCCAGGTCGCCGGCACTGATGGCCACCGCCATTCGCGTGGTGTTGCCGCTCATGAACGAGACGAAGTCGCCGCTGGCCATGAAACCGATCGCGTCGGTCATGCCGGCCAGCACCGAGAGCATGGCCACCAGGCTCATGCCGATTCGTCCGCGCCATTTCTGCGTGTGCAGGTGTCCGGGGCTGGCGTGGGTCCTGGAGGCGGAAGGCAGCATTGGCGGTGACGTCCTCGAGCGGTGGTCAGGGGGTTATCCCGTACAGGTCGCAATACTCCAGCCAGTCCATGCCGGCCATTTCCGCGACTTCCTTGTGCACTTCCAGGCGTTGGGCCTGGTATTCCTCTGGTGTGGCGGCGGTCAAAAGCAGCGTCAGCTCCCAGGCAAACAAACCCTGTTGTTCGGCTTCGGCTTCGAAGGCCTCATGCAGGCGTTCATCGCGAAACTGCGCGAGGGTTTCGCCCTTGGCCTGGGCCAGCAGCGGGTTGAGGTTGTCGAGCTCGACGCGCAGTTCGGGACGCTCGTCGAGAAACTTCTTCAGTGCGTGTTCGTGTTGCTGCTCGGATGCCGCCATGGTCACTCCTTGGGAACGGATTATGAAGACTGTTTCTTGCTGGCCTTGGCCGCTGCCGCCAGGCACTCGAGGGCGAACTGCTCGGTATAGGTCATCTGGATCGGCGTGGTTTCGCCCTTGACGGTTCTTTCGCCCTCGAGGATGTAACGAATGCGCTTGTCGGTAACGCCGATTCGCTTGGCGATCCAGGAAGGTGTCTGACCGATCTGGCTGATCAGTTTGTCGGCGTATTCAGTGGTCGGTTTGTAGAATTCGGCATTGGGTGTCATGGGGCTTCCAGTGAAAAGTGCAATTCAGCGCTATTGGCGCGACAGGGTGCGCGAATCGTCAGGCGCTGTCGCGGTATAAATGAAGTAAAGCAGAACGATACGCAGTGCCACGGTGATACAGTCCGCTTTTTCCTGATGAGTGAATGCAATGCGAATTCTGATGGTGGCGCTGGCCGTTACCTTGCTGGCGGGATGCGCGAGCTCGGCGATGAACGACGCTCGTACCAAGGCCCCGTACAAGACCCTCAACTCGGACAAGCCGGCCAAGGACGTCGCCCAGTGCGTGCAGTTTTCCTGGCAGGACGAAGCGGTGTTCGGTGTCGATGCTGCCGCGTACCTGGAACCGGGAGAGAAGGGCAGCACCACCGTGTACACCCGCTCGGCGGAGTCTTTTGTCGACGTGACCACCGATGCCTCGGGCACGGTGTTGAGTTATTACGCGCAGCAGGATGATTTTGTCGCCAAGCGGCGGTTGGCGGCGTTGGCCACCTGCCTTTAAGGTCAATGCAATTCCCCATGTGGGAGCGGGCTTGCTCGCGAAGCCGGTGGGTCAGTCAGCATCGATGTTGAATGAAAAACCGCTTTCGCGAGCAAGCCCGCTCCCACAGGGTTTTTGTGTTGTGGTCAGTAGCTCAGGCGTTTCTGGAAGAAGAAATGCTTGTACCCCGGCGGGTAATCGGCAATGTGCCCGATCTCGCTATAGCCGCATTTTTTGTAGAACTCCGGCGCCTGGAATTCAAAGGTGTCGAGCCACAGTCCTACGCACTTCCTCTCCCGCGCCAGCTCTTCGGCCATCTGCATCAGCCGGGTGCCCATGCCCTGTCCCCGGGCCTGTTCCGGTACCGACAGCAGGTCGATGAACATCCACTGGTAAAACAACCGGGCATAGAGGCCGCCGAGGATCGCATCGTTATCGTCGCGCACCAGCAGGGCGATGTGCTCGGGTACCGCGCCGTCGGCCTTCGAGGCGTTGTAGGCGCGCAGCGGCAGCAGGATGGCCTGGCGCTCTTCTTCCGTGGGGGTGGGCGAAAACTCTATTCGCAGGTTCATGGCTATATCCTTATGGCAGTGAACCGGCAGCCTATCGTGGTCCCTGTCATTGTTCCAGCACCCTCAGCCAGTGGAACCCTCGCCAATACGCAGATGTCATTTACTGTGACGCGCCATTCCAGAGTGCGACCGATGAGGACATTCCGTGAATATTTTCGAAGCCTTGCGCGAAAGCCACGAGCGCCAGCGTACCTACGCCAAAGCCTTGATCCGCACCAGCGGCGATACCCCTGAACGCGTCGAGGCGTACAAGCAGCTCAAGTCAGAACTGCAGGCTCACGAAACCGCAGAAGAACGGCATTTCTACATCCCGCTGATGGAGTTCGACAACGGCGTCGACTTGAGCCGCCACGCGATCGCCGAGCACCACGAGATGGATGAAATGATGGAAGAACTGGACAGTACAGAGATGTCCAGCCCGTCCTGGCTCGCGACCGCGAAGAAGCTGTCGGAAAAGGTTCATCACCATCTCGAGGAAGAGGAGCAGAAGTTCTTCCAGATGGCCGGCAAGTTGCTTGACGACAAGCAGAAAGAGTCGCTGGCGGGCCAATACGAGAAGGAATACCAGGCGCAGCTTGCGTGAGGTAAACCCGACAAATCAAAACCCGGGCAGGCGAGGTGTTCGGCTTTCCAGGCTGAGCAACGTCTGCTTCGCCTCCAGCCCCCCGGCGAACCCGGTCAGTTTCCCCGACGCGCCAATCACCCGGTGACAGGGCGCGATGATCGAAATCGGATTCCTCCCATTCGCCGCGCCCACTGCCCGCACCGCGCTCGGGTTGCCTATCTGCGTGGCGATCTGGCTGTAGCTGCGGGTCTCGCCGAAGGGGATGGTCAACAAGGCCATCCAGACCTTCTTCTGAAAGTCCGTCCCGACGAAATCAAGCTCAAGCTCGAAAGACTGGCGCGTGCCCGCGAAGTATTCGCGCAGTTGTTGCGCGGTGCGTTGCAGGAGCGGGTTGTCCGGCGCTTCACTCATCGGCCCCAGGCGCACCCGGCCCGGTTTGTCGTTTTCCCAGAGGATGGCCGCCAGACGTGAACCGTTCGCCACCAGCTTCAACTCGCCGACCGGTGACGCCAGGGTGATGCAGGTGTAGGTCATGTCGCAAGCATCGCCGAATTGTTGAACAGGCGTTAAGGATACTGCTTCACCGAGGAGGCGCAATACGCAATCGCGACCATACTTGCCTACGGCTTTTGATGCGTTTTCCTACTTAAATAAGAAGAAGAGACCGACTCATGAAGTACGAACCTTTTGCCAAATCGCTGATTGCGACCTCATTGGCGCTCAGCTGCCTGATGGCCCATGCGGCCTCCGTGGCCCCGGTCGCCGCCGAAAACGGCATGGTGGTCACCGCCCAGCACCTGGCCAGCCATGTGGGCGTGGATGTGCTGAAGAACGGTGGCAACGCGGTCGACGCCGCTGTTGCGGTGGGTTACGCGTTGGCGGTGGTCTATCCCGCGGCGGGTAACCTGGGGGGTGGTGGTTTCATGACCATCCAGCTGGCGGACGGGCGCAAGACGTTCCTCGACTTCCGTGAAAAAGCCCCGCTGGCCGCCACCGCCGACATGTACCTGGACAAAGAGGGCAACGTCATCCCCGACCTGAGCACCCGCGGTCACCTGGCCGTCGGCGTGCCGGGCACCGTGTCCGGCATGGAACTGGCGCTCTCCAAATACGGCACCAAACCGCGCAAGGAAGTGATCGCCCCGGCCATCAAGCTCGCGGAAGACGGTTTCGAGTTGGAGCAGGGTGACGTCGAGTTGCTGGAGTACGCTACCGACGTGTTCAAGAAGGACATCAAGGATTCCGGCGCGATCTTCCTGAGCAATGGCGAGCCGATGCAGGTCGGGCAGAAACTGGTGCAGAAAGACCTCGGCAAGACCCTGCGGGAGATCTCCGAGAAAGGCGCCGACGGCTTCTACAAGGGCTGGGTGGCCGACGCCATCGTCACCTCCAGCCAGGCCAACAAGGGCATCATCACCCAGGCCGACCTCGACAAGTACAAGACCCGCGAACTGGCGCCCATCGAGTGCGACTACCGCGGCTACCATGTGGTCTCGGCACCGCCACCGAGCTCCGGCGGAGTGGTGATCTGCCAGATCATGAACATCCTCGAAGGCTATCCGATGAAGGACCTGGGCTATCACTCGGCCCAGGGCATGCACTACCAGATCGAAGCGATGCGCCACGCCTATGTGGACCGCAACAGCTACCTGGGCGACCCGGACTTCGTGAAAAACCCGATCGCGCATCTGCTCGACAAAAACTACGCGACCAAGCTGCGTGAAGCCATCAGCCCGCAGAAGGCCGGGGTGTCCAAGGACCTCAAGCCTGGCGTAGCCCCCCATGAAGGCAGCAACACCACCCATTACTCCATCGTCGACAAATGGGGCAATGCGGTGTCGGTGACCTACACCCTCAACGACTGGTTCGGTGCCGGGGTCATGGCGAGCAAGACCGGGGTCATCCTCAACGATGAAATGGACGACTTCACCTCGAAGATCGGCGTACCCAACATGTACGGCCTGGTGCAGGGCGAGGCCAACGCCATCGCACCCGGCAAGGCGCCGCTGTCGTCCATGAGCCCGACCATCGTCACCAAGGACGGCAAAGTGGTGATGGTGGTGGGCACCCCCGGTGGCAGCCGTATCATCACCGCGACCCTGCTGACCATGCTCAACGTCATCGACTACGGCATGAACATCCAGGAAGCGGTCGATGCACCGCGTTTCCACCAGCAATGGCTGCCGGAGGAAACCAACCTGGAGACCTTCACCACCAGCCCGGACACGGTGAAGATCCTCGAAAGCTGGGGCCACAAGTTTGCCGGTCCCCAGGATGCCAACCACCTCGCGGCGATCCTGGTGGGCGCGCCGTCGCTGGAGGGCAAGCCGGTGGGCAAGAACCGTTTCTACGGGGCCAACGATCCACGGCGTAATACCGGGTTGTCGCTCGGCTACTGAGGCTTGTGTTTGGAGGGGGACGGACTTATGTTCGTCCCTGATCCACTGACTTCTTCAAGGAAGGAACCATGACCACTGCACTGCTGATCATCGATGTACAGCAAGCCTTGTGCGCAGGCGAGTACGAGTGTTTTCAGATCTCGCGTGTCATCACCACCATCAACGATCTCTCTGCCCGGGCGCGAAAGGCCGGCGTGCCGGTGGTGTTCATCCAGCACGAGGAAAAGGGCAGTCCCTTTGCCCATGAGGCGGCGGGCTGGCAACTGGCCGAAGGGCTGGAAACTTCAGCGAAGGATGCGCGCGTACGCAAGACCACCCCGGATTCGTTCTACCAGACCAACCTGCAGAAGCTGTTGCCGATCGATGACTTCGAACGCCTGGTCATCTGCGGGCTGCAAACCGATTATTGCGTCAACGCCACGGTGCGCCAGGCGTTGAAACTGGGCTACGACGTGGTGCTGGCGGCGGACGCGCACTCCACGGTCGACAACGGCAACCTCAGCGCCGAAGACATCATTGCCGAGCACAACAAGGACCTGGCGCACCTGACCGGTTCGGTGGCGCGGATCGACGTGGTTCCGGCCAAGGACATCCATTTCTAAACCAGCGCATCCCCCCTGTAGGAGCGAGCTTGCTCGCGATGGTCGTCAACGAAAACCCTGGGTGCCTGACACCCCGCGGCGTTCCGATTATTTTCGCGAGCAAGCTCGCTCCTGCAAGGGACTGCAGGTTGCGCCGTTCTCAGGCCGCGCCGAAGATATCGATCAACTCGTTCAGGAACGCACTGACCAGATCCCGCTGCCGCGCCGAATGCCGCACCGCCGCGTGGAACCCGACTTCATAGCGCAGCAACTGCGGATTGAGTGGATGCAACTGCCCCAGCTGTTCGTGCCGGGCCGCATAATGCTGGGGCAGGAAACCCAGGTGCTGGCCGGACAGGATCAGCAGGGCGGCCCCGTCCATGCTGTCGGTGAGCACGGTCAAGCGTTCGATCGAGGTGGGCGCCGGCATTTCCGGCAAGGGGTGGCTCGGCCAGACCCAGTCATGCTGGCTGACATCCTCGCGGGTCAGCGCACCCACCTGCCCGAAAAGCGGGTGCGACGGCGCGCAGTAGGCGATCTGGGTTTCCTGGAACAACGGGAAGTAGTCGATATTGGGCAAGCGATGCCAGAAGTAACCGATCGCCAGGTCGATATGGCCGTTGATGATTTTTTCTTCCAGCAGCGACGACGACAGCTCGGTGAAGTGAAAATACAAACCCTCGTGCCGCGCCCTTAGCCGCGCAATGGCCAAACCGATTTTGGTGTTCGCCACCGGGTCGATCTGCCCCAGCAGGCCGACGTTGATGTTGCCCGAGACCTTGCGGTTGATGTGCTGTACCTCGACCCGAAAGCCCTCGGCGGCGGCCAGTAACCGTCGCGCCGCCTCGACGAACTGAGCGCCCTTGGGCGTTACGGAAAATCCGCCGCGACCGCGTTCGCACAGGCGAAAACCCACCCGTGCCTCCAGCGTCGCCAACTGCGCGCTGATGGTCGGTTGGGTGGTGTTGAGGGCGGTTTGCGCCGCCGAAATCCCGCCGGCCTCGACCACCGTGAGAAATACCCGGATCAGGCGCAGATCCAGCTCCGTTACAGTTCCCAGCATGGGGGCTCCCGAGACTCGATTACATTGACGCCGATCTATGTGAACAGTGCGCCTTGGATATTTTATGGCTGCGGCCAACGCCATACATTGCAGGGAAACCAGGGTCATCGTCAGCTTTTTCTGGAGTTTCACCTGTTCCGGACGTCGAATCGACCGCTGCGCTCAAAACAAAAACAATCAACTGCATAGGAATCATCGTATGTCAGGGTCCCCAGTTTCCGCGCACGCCGCCGAGGCGAATGGCGGGTTGGCCATCGAAGGCCACTCGATCGATTACATCCCGGAAAACGAGCGCCATGCCAAGCTCAGCAGCCAGGGGCCTTTCTGGTTCCTCGGCAACTTCCATTTTTTCACCATCTCCATCGGTTTTGTCGGCCCCAGCCTGGGTTTGTCGGCGCTATGGACCATGCTCGCCGGCGCGCTGGGCATCATGTTCGGCACCATCTTCATGGCCTTCCACGGCTCGCAAGGACCGGAAATGGGCCTGCCGCAGATGATCCAGTCCCGCGCCCAGTTCGGCTATCGCGGGGTGATCCTGGCGTTGCTGGCGACAATGTTCGTGTTCGTCGGCTTCAATGTGGTTAACGTCTCGCTGATCATGAACGGGCTGCAGCACGTGTTCGGCATTGACCCGACCATTGTCGCCGTGGCCGTGGTGCTGATCGGTGCGCTGCTGTCGATCTACGGCCACGACCTGATGCACAAGGCCTTCAAGTGGGCGCTGCTGGCGACGCTGCCGTTATATGCCCTGGTGACCATCGCCCTGATGTTCGGCGCCGGTTCCGAAGGCGTCACCCCGGCCACCGACCTGGGTTTCAGCTGGATCGCCTTCGCCACCCTGTTTGCCATTGGTGCCAGCTACAACATTTCCTACGCGCCCTACGTGTCCGACTATTCCCGCTACCTGCCGAAAAACACCAGCCGGCCGAAACTGATCGCGGCGGTGTTCATCGGCGCGTCGCTGTCGGGCAGCTGGATGATCGGCCTCGGCGCCTGGCTCGCCCAGGAACTGAAAGCGGTGGATGCACTGGTGGCGTTGAACCAGGTGGGTTCTTCGATGATTCCCGGGTTGGGCAATCTGTTGGTAGTGGTGTCGGTGGCGGGCTTCCTGCCGATCATTGCGCTGAACACCTACAGCGCCATGCTGACGCTGCTGACCGGTGTCGATTCGATCAGGAAAATCACCCCGACCCCGCGCGCCCGGGTGCTGTCGATCAGCGCCATCAGCATCATCCTGTTGACCTGCGTGCTGTCGATCAAAGGTGATGGTATCGCGCTGCTCAACACCTTCCTCGTGTTGCTGTTGTATTTCCTCGTGCCCTGGACCGCCGTCAACCTGGTGGACTATTTCTTCGTGCGCAAAGGCCGCTACGCAATCCCGCATTTTTTCACGCCGAAGGGCATCTACGGCGCCTGGCAATTTCGCGGCATCGTTGCGTACCTGATCGGCTTTGCCGCCATGGTGCCGTTCTTCTACATCTTCGATGCGGCGGCCGGCAAGGAAGTGTTCGTCGGTCCGCTGGCGCGCATGCTCGAAGGCGTCGACATTGCCTGGCTGGTGGGCCTGCTGGTGTCGGGCCTGACGTATTACCTGCTCAGCCGCTCGCTGGATCTGGCCGCTGAACGCCGGGTCATCGACGCGATCAGCGAAAACGACATTATCGCCATGGCCCATTCATCTGCGGAGTCGGTGCGTTGAACACTGCACGAAATACCCTGGTCGCCTGCTGCCAATTGGCACCCAGGATCGGTGACCTTGCCTACAACCGCACGCTCACCGAGCGCGCCATCCGCTCGGCGGCCCTGCAGGGTGCCCAGGTCGTGGTGTTGCCGGAGCTGGTGCAGAGCGGCTACCTGTTTGCCGACCGCGCAGAAGCCCTGGCCCTGGCGGAAACCGCCGAAGGTCCGACCTTGCGCCTGTGGCAGGCCCTGGCCCGTGAATTGAACCTCGTCATCGTCGGCGGATTCTGCGAGCGCCTGGCCGGCGATGAACTGGCCAACAGTGCGGCACTGATCGATGCCCAGGGCGTGCGTGCGGTGTATCGCAAGGTGCACCTGTGGGATGCGGAAAAGGCCATCTTCAGTGCTGGCGATGCCGCGCCGCCGGTAATCGAAACGGTCCACGGGCGTATCGGCATGCTGATCTGCTACGACCTGGAGTTCCCCGAATGGGTGCGCCTGCCGGCGCTGGCCGGTGCCGACCTGCTGTGCGCGCCGGTCAACTGGCCTGACGGCCCACGACCGCAGACCGAGCGCGCGGCAGAGGTCTTGCGCGTGCAGGCCAATGCCTCGGTCAACCGCATGTTCATTGCCGCCTGTGACCGCCATGGCTTTGAGCGCGGGGTGAGTTGGGTGCAGGGTTCGGTGATCGTCGACGCCGACGGTTATCCGTTGGCCGGGCCGGCGGAGCAGGGCGGCGAACAGATTCTGCTGGCCACCCTGAACCTGGCCGAGGCGCGCAACAAGCGCATCAGCGAGGGCAACGACCTGCACCGGGACCGGCGGCCGTCGTTGTATGGTTTGAGCAGCGTGGTGCAATGAATCGCCCGGTGGACGGCATCGTGGCGCCTGTGGCATGGTCCCGGCGACAAACCATGCAGCGAACAGGATCGGCACGATGGAGCAGGGTAATCAGGGTGGCAACACCCTGCAGGCGTTCAACCGTTGCGTGTTGCACCTGGGGCGTCTGGCACGCGAGCGTGGCGCTGCCGAATTCATCGCCGACGGCTTGCAGGCGTTCCGTCAACTGGTGCCATTCGCTTCGGCTTGGTGGGGCGAGATGTCCACCTCGGTCGCCAGCGCACCGCCGCAAAGCTGGATGCACGGGCGCATCGAACTGCCTGACTCATTTGCCGCCGAATGGCAACAGAACGCCGGCAGCGACAGATTCTCCCATGACACCTTGAGCCGTCCCGGCGAGGTCATCCGCGACAGCGGCTTCAACGACCCCAACGCCCAAGTGGATGCATTCGCACGGCGCCATGATCTTTATCACCTGATGTGCATTACCTTCGAGCTGCCGGAAAGCGGCTTGATGTTTTTCGTCTGCCTCTACCGTGGCGCCGATGCAATGGCCTTCAGCGACGGCGAGGCCGATCTGTTTTCCGCGTTCTGCGACCACCTGTTGCAGCTGTGGCGATTCCAGGTGCAGGACATGATCCGCGTCGACACCGGCAATGGCGCCAGCGATTTCGGGATCGCGCGGCGCGACGGTGGCCTGCTCTACATCGGCGCCGGGTTGTGCGCGGTCATTCAACGCGAGTTGCCGGGGTGGAGCGGCTCGACGCTGCCCGCCGAGGTCATCGCCCACCTGCCGAAAGCGCCCTGCGTCATGCGCCTGGGCCGCTCCGCACTAACCCTCAGCCCGAACGCCGAGCACGTCATTCTGTCGCTGGAAACCCAGCCACGCGGTGCGGTACTTGCACCTCGGGAGCGGACGGTGGCGATGTTGTTCGCGGCGGGCCATTCCTACAAGGAAATCGCCAGAATCCTCTCCCTCAGCCCGGCGACAGTGCGGACTTACCTTCGCAATTGCTACTTGCAGTTGGGCGTGAAGAGCAAGGTCGAATTGGGCTCGGTATTGCGCACACCCCGGGTTTAACCGCAACGCCGGTTTTTTTGCCTTACCCCTCCTCATTTGCAGAGGTCCATCCGACCGCCGTGCTCGATAGGGTATGCCCTGCATATCAAGGGCTTGCGCGGCAGTCTGGCAGGGCCCTTCAAAAACTATAAAAACAGAGGTGAGGCCATTGAAATTCTCCGGGCTATTTATCGCCGTTGCCGGTGCGACGGTCGTGTCCTGCGTGGCGCTCGTGGGGTGCCAGACCCAGGGTTCGACCAGTGCCGACATGGTCATGCGCAACGGTTACGTGTACACCGTCGACGGCAAGGATTCGGTGCAGCAGGCGGTTGCCGTCAAGGACGGGAAGATCCTGTATGTCGGCAGCGATGAGGGCGCTGCTTCTTACATCGGCAGCCAGACGCAAGTGGTCGATCTGGCCGGGCGCATGCTGATGCCGGGCTTCATCGATGCGCACATGCATCCGGGGGACGGCGGTCGCGCCATGACCTTGTGCGATCTGAAGTACCAGACGATGACCCGCAAGGTGTTCCAGGAAACCATCCAGGCTTGTCTGGATGCGGACAAGGACAAGGGCGACGACGTCTGGCTCGAAGTCGGCAGTTGGGATCGCATGGGCATGACCGGCCTCGACGGCGATGCCGACAAATCGACCCTCGATGCGCTCAAGACCCGGCGCCCGATCCAGGTGCGCTCCACCGACTTCCATACCGTGCTGGTCAACTCCCGCGGCCTCGCGGTGGCGGGCATCGACAAGCGCACGGCCAACCCCGGCGATGGCAAGTACGTGCGCGACAGTGCCGGCAATCCGACCGGCATCTGCGAGGACGGCGCGGCGGATGCCATGGCCGCCGTGGTTCCGCCGGCCACCGACGCCGAGAAGCTGATGCAAAGCCGCGCCGCGCTCGACGCCATGCGCCAGCAGGGCATCACCAGTTTCTTCGATGCCATGTCGGGACCGGAGAACGCCAAGGCATTCACCGCCCTCGCGCAGTCCGGCGAACTCACCGCCCGGGCCTTGCTGGCGATCAAGCTGGACCCGGCTGCCGCCACTGCAGACCCGGATAAAACCATCGCCGAGGCCAAGGCCCTGGCCAGCACCTACGACCAGGGGGAAACCAAGGTCGCGCCGGGCGTGAGCATGCGTCACGTCAAGTTGTTCATGGACGGCATCATCAACGCACCGGCCGACACCGGGGCGATGTTGACGCCGTACCTGCACAACGCCGGCACCGAAAAGGCACCGAAATGGGCGCCGGGCAAGAACCGTGGCGAGCTGTATTTCCCGCCCCAGGTTCTCAATCCGCTGCTGCTCAAGGCCGTCCAGGTTGGTCTCGATCCGCACCTGCACGCCACCGGCGACCGCGCAGTACGCGACTCGCTCAACGGCATCGCCTACGTGCGCCAGCAATTGCCCGGCAACCCGTTCCGCCCGGCCATCACCCACGCCGAGTCGGTGGACCCGGCCGATTACGGGCGCTTCAAGGCGCTGGACGTGACCGCCAACATGTCGTTCCAGTGGGCGCAGCAGGCACCGTCCACGGTGGACGGGACCAATGAGCATCTGGGCGCCGAGCGATTTTCCCGCATGGAACCCTCGGGCAGCATCGCCCGCGCTGGTGGCCGGGTGGCGTATGGCAGCGACTGGCCGGTGGACCCGCTGGACGAGTTCCTCGCGCTGAAAATCGGTGTCACCCGCGCGGGCGATCCACAGAATCCGCACAGCTATGGTCCGAAATACGCGGGCAGGCTCAACGATGACCCGTCGCTGTCCCGTGCCGAGGTGCTGCGCACCATTACCCTGAATGCGGCCGAGCAACTCAGGCTGGAAAAAGTGACGGGCTCGGTCGAGGTGGGCAAGTTTGCCGACCTGATCGTCCTGGACAAGAACTTCATGCAGGTGCCTGAGGACGAGTTGGGGCGCAATCAGGTGTTGCTGACGCTGGTGGGCGGCAAGGTGGTGTGGGCGAAGGCACCGTTTGTGGGGCAGGTGGCCATGACCGAACAACAAAAATAAACGCATTCCCCCTGTGGGAGCGGGCTTGCTCGCGAATGCGGTGTGTCAGGTGGCATTAATGTTGACTGTTACATCGCCTTCGCGAGCAAGCCCGCTCCCACATTTGAATTGCGTGCATGCCTTCTATTTTCGCAGAGAACAAGAATAATGACCGATAGTCAGCAACGAAGTCCCCTGATCGAGACCCGCTCGATCGATTACATCCCCGAGGCCGAGCGCCACGGCAGTCTCTATAGCCAGTTCACCCTGTGGCTCGGCGCCAACCTGCAGATCACCGCGATCGTCACCGGGGCGTTGGCCGTGGTGTTGGGCGGTGATGTGTTCTGGTCGCTCATCGGCTTGCTGATCGGCCAGGTCCTGGGCGGTGCCGTGGTGGCGCTGCACGCCGCCCAAGGGCCGAAGCTCGGGTTGCCGCAGATGATTTCCAGCCGCGTGCAGTTCGGGGTGTACGGCGCGGCGATCCCGATTGTGCTGGTGTGCCTGATGTACCTCGGCTTCAGCGCCACCGGTGCGGTGTTGTCGGGGCAGGCGATTGCCCAGTTGATCAGCGTCAGCGACAGTGCCGGCATCCTGATTTTCGCCGCCTGCATCGCGCTGCTGACGATGTTCGGTTACCGGGTGATCCACCTGGTCGGGCGGGTGGCCAGCGTGTTGGGCGTGATCGCGTTCGTCTATCTGTTCAGCCGCTTGATCAGCCTCAACGACATCGGCCTGTTGCTGGAAAACCGCCACTTCAGCTGGAGCAGCTTCCTGCTGGCGGTGTCGCTGTCGGCTTCCTGGCAGATCGCCTTTGGCCCGTACGTGGCTGACTATTCGCGCTACCTGCCGAGCAACACTTCATCCTGGAAAACCTTCGCCGCCGTCGGCCTCGGCACCGTGCTGGGCGCCCAGGCGTCGATGGTGTTGGGCGTATTCGCCGCGGCGTTGGCGGGGGCGAACTTTCGCGGACATGAAGTGGCGACCATCGTCGGCCTGGGCAGTACCGGGGTGATGGCCTCCTTGCTGTATTTGAGCGTGGTGTTCGGCAAGGTCACGGTGTCGACCCTCAATGCCTATGGCAGCTTCATGTGCGTGGCCACCATCATCAGCGGCTTTCGCCGTCGCCTGGAAATCAGCGCCGGCCAGCGCATGGTGTTCGTGCTGGTTATCGTCGCGGCGTCCACCACCCTCGCACTGCTGGGCCAGTACTCGTTCCTCAATTCGTTCAAGTACTTCATCCTGTTCCTGCTGACGTTCTTCACCCCCTGGAGCGCGATCAACCTGGTGGATTACTACTTCATCAACAAGGAGCGTTATGACATCCCGGCATTGTCCGACCCGGCAGGACGCTATGGTCGCTGGAACATGCCGGGCATCAGCGTGTACGTGATCGGCGTGTTGATCCAGCTGCCTTTCGTCGACACCCATTTCTATTCCGGACCGATGGTCGCGCAACTTGGCGGCGTGGATATTTCCTGGATCGTCGGCCTGGTGGTGCCGGGAATCCTGTATTTCCTGATGGCCAAGACCTCGACAGGAGTTGTGCCAGTTGCCGAAATTCAAAGACCTGAATAAGATACATCCGCAATAACATTCTGTAGGAAGCCGGCTTGCCGGCGAAGGCGCTCTCAAGGTCGTCATCGCCGGCAAGCCGTGCTCCAGCGACAAGCGTTTTTCGAACCTACCCAACGCTCTACTTGCGCAGGGGGCAGCCTTTCATGGATGTTCTCGCACCGATCGACCAGTACCTGCACCGGTGGCTGATCGCGCCTGTCAGCGACCAGTTCCTCGGGCTCTTCGACCTCAATGGTCGTCTCTGTGTGGCCTTTCTTTTCACCTCCTACGCCGTGGCCTACGGCCTGTTCCGCTGGCGCAGATCCCGCGGGCTGACCGACGCTCCCACCTTCTGGCAGTTCATCGGCGGCAACCGCGTGCATTTTCATCCTTCGGCGCTGCTCGATTACCGTTACTACTTTGTGCGCGCCATCCTCAAAGTCCTGCTGGTGGTGCCCATCGTCGGCCTGGTCGATCCGTACGTATTGCGCTCCGGGGACTACATGCGCTTTTTCACCCGGCTGTGGGGCGCACGGGTGCAGGTCGAGGAGCACTTGGCCCTGTCCTTGCTCTATGGCCTGGGCGTGTTCCTGCTGCAGGACTTCATCCATTACTGGGCACACCGCGCTTACCACTCGCGCTACCTGTGGGCGTTTCACAAAGTTCATCATTCGGCGACCGTGCTGGTACCGGTGACGGCGAGCCGGGTGCATTTCCTCGAGAAGGTGGTCGAGCGCTTGATCGATCTCGTGTTCGTCAGCGCCTTTGCCGGCATCTTCTGGTACGCCTGCGGCGGGGAGATCAGCCGTTACACGCTGTTCGGCGTGACCTACATGGTGTTCATCCTCAACGCCCTGGCAGCCAATCTGCGCCACAGCCATGTCTGGCTGTCCTTCGGGCCGCGGGTCGAGCACGTGCTGAACAGCCCGGCCCAGCACCAGATTCACCACAGCGACGCACCGCGACATTTCAACAAGAACTTCGGGGTCAACCTGTCACTCTGGGACTGGATGTTCGGCACGCTGTACGTCACCCAGGCGCAACCGGAGCCCATCCGCTTCGGCACCGGCGAGGCGGATCATGGCCGTTACTTGAGCCTGTACAGCCTGATCGTCACGCCCTTTGTCGACACGCTGGGCAAGATCCGCCTGGCCAGGCGCCCGCTGGGGGTCAGCGCGGTGGCAGGTGCCAGCGTTCCCGCAACTGCTCGTACTGCGCCTCGGGCAATTGCACCAGCAGCGGAGCCTGGCGCGGGTCGAGCCAACTGAGCAGGCGAGCGATATCCGTCGGGTCCATCGCGGTGCAACCCCGGGTCGGTGCCGTGGGGCCACGCCAGATATGGAAGAAGATGCACGAGCCGGCCGCCGGGGATGCCGGTGTGTTGTGCTCGATGAAGATGCCCTGGCGATACAAGTCATCCTTGCGGCGCATGCGTTCGGCGCTGTTCCAGTCTTTTGTAATCGTGGCGCCGTCGACCAGTTCGTTGTAACGCGTGGACTGACTGTCATCCACGCATTCGATGGTCGAGGTCAGTGCGAGGTAGGGCAGGCGAGTGTCAGCTGAAGCGTCGTAACCAAAAGCGCTGCCCAGTTTGAACATCCCGGCAGGTGCCTTTCCATCGCCTTCCTGTTTCACCGGCCCCTGAAGTGGCCGGGTGTCGAGCAGTCCCTTGCCCCAGCCCATGCCGTGTTTGCCGAGAACCACCGCAAACGGCGCTTCGACCTTTTCGAAGGTGCTGCCGCGGCGTTCATACCGTTGGGCGATGCCCTGGATGGCATTCCAGTTGTTGCTGGTGACCACGATCAACTGACCACTGCCATCGAGCCCTTGCGCCATCGCGGCACAGGGCAGCAGCAGGAGCAGCCACGCGCAGATTTTGCCAAGCCTGTTCATGGCGCGAGCGGGGTAATGGGGAAGTCCATGACGGTCTTCAACGACGCATCACGGGTATAGGTGAAGTGCCACCACTCGGCGGAGTAACCGGTGAATCCCTCCTGTTCCATGGCGCGGGTCAGTCGCTGGCGATTTTCCATGGCCGCCTCCGTGATCGACGTCGAATCGGTATGGGCGCGCTCATCGAAGCAATCGAAACCGGTGCCCATGTCGACCGCGCCGTCGTGCCAACGCTGACCATAAGGTGCCGTGCAATCGACTGGCGTGGCTGACGGCGTCCAGGTGTCGGCGGGCAGGGCGCCCGGCCCCGTCATGCTGAGGTCGACGGTGCCGCCTTTGGAGTGGTTGGACACCCGCGCCACATAACCCAGGCGCCAGAAGTCCTGCTTGTCCACCCGTGGATAGAATTCGGCCTTGCGCGGATCGCCCGGCTCCGTGGCGAAGCGCCCCATGTCGGCGACCGCGCGGCTGGGGCGATAACAATCGAACACCTTCAAGCCATAGCCTTGCGCCTGCAGCGCCGTTTGCACCCGGCCGAGGGCCTTGGCGGCCTCCTGGGACAACAGGCACTCGGGCGCTTCGTAACCGTCGAGCGGGTGCCCGGTGAAATTGTGGGCGCTGGCATAACGGATGTCCTGCTCGATGCCCGGGGCGATGGTGCGCAAATACACCATGTGCTCGGGCTTCGGTTCGGCACCGGCGAGGCACGGCAGGGCAAGACTTAAAAACAAAAGCGATGATCGAGCGGCAAAGGGCATCGGGCCGGGCCTCCTGAAATCCATGACAAGTCACCTCATCATGGCTTGAAAGCCGCCACACCTCCATGAAGTTGTTGATCGGCATGATAGGACGAACGCACCAATGGCCCGGACGCGACGTTCTTGAAGCCCATCCGCGCGCCTTCCTCGGCGAACCAGGCAAACACGTCCGGGTGCACGAAACGCTGCACCGGCAAGTGGCTGCGCGACGGTTGCAGGTACTGGCCGAGGGTGAGCATGTCGACATGGTGCTCGCGCAGGCGCTGCATGACTTCGATCACTTCCTCGTCGGTTTCCCCAAGACCCAGCATCAGCCCGGATTTGGTGGGGACGTGCGGCACCCGCTGCTTGAAGTTTTGCAGCAGGTCCAGCGACCACTCGAAATCCGAGCCCGGCCGCGCGGCCTTGTACAGGCGCGGCACGGTTTCCAGGTTGTGGTTGAACACATCGGGCGGCTCAAGCGCCGTAATCGCCAGGGCCACGTCCATCCGTCCGCGATAGTCCGGCACCAGGGTTTCCAGCTGGATGCCCGGGGACAGCTTGCGGATCTCGCGCAGGCAGTCGACGAAGTGTTGGGCGCCACCGTCGCGCAAATCGTCGCGGTCCACCGAGGTGATCACTACGTATTTGAGGCGCAGTTCGGCGATGGCCACGGCGAGGTTGCCCGGTTCATCGACGTCCAGGGGTTTCGGACGCCCGTGGCCGACATCACAGAACGGGCAGCGCCGGGTGCAGATGTCGCCCATGATCATGAAGGTCGCGGTGCCCCCGGAAAAACACTCGCCCAGGTTCGGGCACGAGGCTTCCTCGCAGACACTGTGCAGCTTGTGTTTGCGCAGCAGTTGCTTGATCCGGTCAACCTCGGGGGAGGTCGGCATGCGCACGCGGATCCAGTCCGGTTTGCGCGGGAATTCATCGGTGGGAATGATCTTGACCGGAATCCGCGCGACCTTTTCCGCACCGCGCAGTTTGGTGCCCACTTGCACTTTGTTCATAGGTTTCCCATGGTCTGTCAGACAAGAACCGGACCTGTAGGAGCTGGCTTGCCAGCGAAAGCGGTCGAACGATCAACATCTATGTTGAATTTGCCGACGTCTTCGCTGGCAAGCCAGCTCCTACAGGTTTTGTGGTGTGTGCTTAGTCGCGGTAGACCGGGAAATCGCTGCACATCGCAGCGGCCTGACGGGCGACCTGAGCCTCGACATCGGCATCGCCGAGATGATCGAGGATGTCGCAGATCCAGCCGGCCAGCTCGATGCTCTGGGCTTCCTTGAACCCGCGGCTGGTGATCGCCGGCGTACCGATGCGCAGGCCCGAGGTCACGAACGGCGACTGCGGATCGTTGGGCACGGCGTTCTTGTTCACGGTGATGCCGGCACGGCCCAGGGCGGCGTCGGCGTCCTTGCCGGTCAGGCCCTGGCGGATCAGGCTGACCAGGAACAGGTGGTTGTCGGTGCCACCGGACACCACGTCATAACCGCGTTCGATAAACACCTGCGCCATGGCCTGGGCGTTGCGGATCACTTGCGCCTGATAGGTCTTGAACGCCGGCTCCAGCGCTTCCTTGAAGCACACGGCCTTGGCGGCGATCACGTGCATCAGCGGGCCGCCCTGGCCACCGGGGAATACGGCGGCGTTGAGTTTTTTCTCAAGTTCCGCATTGGCCCTGGCCAGGATCAGCCCACCCCGCGGACCGCGCAGGGTCTTGTGGGTCGTGGTGGTGACCACGTCGGCATAGGGCAGCGGGTTGGGGTATAGACCGGTGGCCACCAGCCCGGCGACGTGGGCCATGTCGACGAACAGATAGGCGCCAACTTTGTCGGCGATCTCGCGAAAGCGCGGGAAGTCGAGGGTCTTGGAGTAAGCGGAGAACCCGGCGATGATCATTTTCGGCTGGTGCTCGACGGCCAGGCGCTCGACTTCGTCGTAGTCGATCAACCCGGTCGCGGTGTCGATACCGTATTGCACGGCGTTGTAGAGCTTGCCGGAAAAGCTCACCTTGGCGCCGTGGGTCAGGTGACCACCGTGGGCCAGGCTCATGCCCAGCACGGTGTCACCGGCCTGCAGCAACGCCAGGTAAACCGCGGCGTTGGCCTGGCTGCCTGAGTGCGGCTGGACGTTGGCGTAGTCGGCGCCGAACAGCTGTTTGGCGCGGTCGATGGCCAGTTGTTCGACCACGTCGACGTGTTCGCAGCCGCCGTAATAGCGCTTGCCCGGATAGCCTTCGGCGTACTTGTTGGTCAGGCCGCTGCCTTGTGCCTCCATGACCCGTTGGCTGGTGTAGTTCTCCGAGGCAATCAGCTCGATGTGGTGTTCCTGGCGCGCGTCCTCGGCATTCATCGCTGCGAGCAGTTGGTCGTCGTAGCCTTTGATCTGGTCGTGCTTGCTGAACATGGTGAAGGTCCTCTGTTGTTCTCGAAAGGGGGGGGGCGCACACACCTTGTAGGAGCTGGCTTGCCAGCGAAGGGGCCATCAAGGCCGCCAGAAGCTTCGCTGGCAAGCCAGCTCCTACAGGGGTTACGCGCAGGGTTATGCGTCTTGGTAGTCGGCGATGGATGGGCACGCGCAGATCAGGTTGCGGTCGCCGAAGACGTTGTCGACTCGGCCTACAGGCGGCCAGTATTTGCTGTCGATCAAGGTGTCCAGCGGATAAACAGCCTGCTCGCGGCTGTACGGGTGCGACCACTCGCCGACGATTTCCGCCGCGGTGTGCGGAGCGTTCTTCAGCGGGTTGTCGTCCTTGTCCAGCGTGCCGTTTTCCACTGCGCGGATTTCTTCGCGGATGCGGATCATGGCGTCGCAGAAGCGGTCCAGCTCTTCCCTGGATTCGCTTTCGGTCGGCTCGATCATCAAGGTGCCGGCCACCGGGAAGGACATGGTCGGGGCGTGGAAGCCAAAATCGATCAGGCGCTTGGCGACGTCATCGACGCTGATGCCGCTGCTGTCTTTGAGCGGGCGCAGGTCGAGGATGCATTCATGCGCGACCAGGCCGTTGCTGCCGGTGTAGAGCACTGGGTAGTGCTCTTCGAGGCGACGGGAAATGTAGTTGGCATTCAGGATCGCCAGCTGCGAAGCACGCTTCAAGCCAGCC
>NZ_JANHLK010000070.1 GCF_028682635.1 Pseudomonas putida
CAGCTCTCATCAAACAAAATATAATCACCTGTTTTTCAAAGCTTTTTTTACGCCGCTTTTACCAGATCCATTCCCAGCTTCCGGGCCTTGCGCAGCAAGGCTCGAAGCTGCCTGTCTTTGCTTCGCTCTTCGAATGCCTCAATTCCTTGCTCAACGTACGGCTGGCCTTTGGTCAACATCGCATAAATCAATCGTGCGAGCTGATGTGCTGTCGCCTTGATTGCGCAGCTGGCATCCATACGGGTAAGGCGGGCTCGGTGGCTGGCACCGATGAAGCTTTTATCGTTTCGGGCATTCGAAGCCGCTTGCTTGAGCGCTTGCGCGGCTCGATTGAGCACCTTTGGGCTGCTTCCAGCTAACTGCCGACCGCCGGAAATCCGTGTGGGCGGCGCCAGACCTAGCCAGGAACAGAAGTGCTGTCCTGTAGGGAAGCGGGATAGATCAGGGCCAATTTCGCTGGCAATGACCAGAGCGGTATCGACTCCAACCGTCGGTATGGCGGTCAGATCGACGCCCATCACTCGCCAGACGGCTTGGTGCAACGCAGCCTGCTCTGTTGCCGAGCGATGTGGACTGCGCAGTACTTTACGAGACGGTTGTGGCGCTTGCTCGCGTTCGGGTAACTGCATCAGGGCCTGGCTGATGGCTTTGTCGCATGCCTGGATCTGCTGCTCAAGGAAGTCATAGCACTCTATTTCCTGCTCCAGGGCATGCAGGTGTTCCAGGCGCCAGTTCCCGTGCAGACTGCGGGCGATTGTTTCCTTGTCCGCCTTGATTCGGCGATCCATGAGTTGCGCCAACGTCTGTGGATCACGTTCGCCCTTGATGATCGCACGCAGGATTCTCATCCCTGTCACGCCAGAAATATCACTGATGACGTTGGCCAATTGGATGTTCATCTGGCTGAGCGCTTTTTGAAGGCGGTTCAGGGCCTGAGCCTGATCGCGCACTTTAGTGGCTCTTTGTCGAACCAGGGCACGAACAGAACATATGGCATCAGCCGGACGAAAAGCACCGCGCAGCAAACCGTGACTCATCAACTGCCAAATCCACTGGCAATCGAGAACATCTGATTTACGACCGGAAATCTGCCGTGTGGACCGCGAATTGACGAGGTAGACCTTGAAGCCCCTCGAATCGAGAAGCTCGAACAGGGGGATCCAGTACACCCCGGTAGCTTCCATCGCCACGACCTCGATCTTGAGGGTGGCCAGCCAATCGGCAAGATTGACCAGATCGTCGGTGAACGTACGGAAACTACGAACAGGTTGCTCATGTTTACGGTCAACCGCGACCCAATGCTCACGACTGCCAATGTCAATGCCGGCACAATGAGGGTGGATGAGTTCAAACCGTTGCTGTGATCGCTTGCGCGCCATCGCTTTTCCTCGCAGGATTAAGGGCGCGCGGGGCACACGGTGGCGAAAGGGTTCACTCTCTCATACGTGGTCACGGCTAGCCGTGCCTACAACGACTCCACGCCGATACCGTGCGGGCCACTCTCCTACACGGGTGCTGTCACACCATTGCTAGCGACGGCCTCTGTCCCGCGCACTTAAATCCTAGCAAAGCACATGGCGGCTGCCCCTACGGGACAGCCGCCATGTGCTTTTTCGCATTTGAAGCGCGCCGCAGAACATGAGCCATGCATCATCTGTTTGCTGCGCGACAGCGCGGCGCCTTGGCGGCGGGGCGGCTCCTACAG
>NZ_JANHLK010000071.1 GCF_028682635.1 Pseudomonas putida
TGTAATTGGATGGACTCGCCCCAGCCGAGGCGTCAATGCGCCACGGTGGCAGTCTAAACAGCCAACGGCAGCGAGGGCGAGTCCATGAAAAAGCATAGTTCGATTGATCAATCCCTGTCTTCTACCGATTTGTCGGCCTGCACAACCTTGGCGGTCGATCTGGCCAAGCAGGTTTTTCAGGTCGCCGGTGAAGATGTTCTCGGCCAGGTGCGCTTCGAGCAACGGATCAAGTCGCGCGAGGCGTTCTATGAGTTTCTCCAAAAGTTGCCGCCTCATGTTGTGGTTTTGATGGAGACCGGTCCGGGTGCTCAAGCCTGGGCCCGGCAACTGCAAGACCAAGGTAATTCGGCGCGGATTCTTCCAGCCGGTTTGGTGGCCAAACATCGCAGTGGGCCAAAAAATGATCGCAACGATGCGTTGGCGATTCTGCGGGCTGGTCGCGATGAAAAAATCTGCGCAGTACCGGTCAAAAGCGTCGCGGCGCTGGCCATGCAGGCGTTGCATCGCGCCCGTCAGGGCTATGTGCGTCGGCGCACGGCCGTCAGTAATCAGATGCGCGGCCTGCTGCTCGAGCACGGTGTCGCCTTGGCGCAAGGCGATGTTGCGATCAGCCAGAAAATTCCGCGGGTGCTGGAAGATGCTACCCAGCCGGTGCCGGCCCTGCTGCGTGAACTGATCGACGAACTGCTGGCCGAGTGGCGCCATTTGGGCGAGCGCATCAGCGTACTGACGGGACGCCTGGAAGTGGCCGCCAACGCCGACATGACGGCGAAGCGACTGATGACTGTGCGCGGCATCGGCCCAGTCACAGCCACGGCCCTGGTGGCCAAGGAAACCAAGCCTGAGCGATTTCCCAATGCCCGCAAGTTTGCCGCGTACTTTGGCATGGTGCCTGACCAGCACAGCAGCGGGGAAAAGATCCGGCTGGGGGACATGACCAAGCGAGGTGATGCTTATTTACGCAGCCTGATGATCCAAGGAGCCCACGCGGTGCTGCAACAACTACGACCTGATTCCCAGCAACCCGATGACCGCCGCTTGTTGCACTGGATGAGCCGGTTGGGTCGTAAGGAAGCTGCGATCAGGCTAGCCAACCGCAACCTGCGAATCGTCTGGGTGCTTCTACAGAATGACCAGACTTATCGTCGCCACGCCGGAGATGGCCAGCAGGCAACGATGAGCCACTGAGCGACAGAGTTCTGCCACCGAGGTACCAACTGTCCGACCCTTTGCTGAAAAAAATTGACCCCAGGTAAGACCGGCGTGGATTGATGCCTAAGCTCCTACTGGCCTTCGAGGCCTGAATGTAATCGGCATACCACGAGCTTTTCCAATTTTGGCCAGAAGCCGAAGACGGCTTCCACGAATAGGCCTTATACATAGATGCAACGGGGCGACGGTTTTTTAAAAGCGGGTAGACAGTGGGGG
>NZ_JANHLK010000072.1 GCF_028682635.1 Pseudomonas putida
TTGGTGCGCCAGGCATGGCGCGTTGCGCGAAGCGCAACCAGCTTGGCTGTGGTGGCCACGCTGGTGACTTGGAGGTGAAAGTCCTCTACACACCCGGCAAGGGGAAGTGTTAGCCAGAGGCAAGGGTGTCGCGGGCGACTGCGAATCTGAAGGAAGCCCGAGGCAAAATGCTGGCCTGACGAACAGGAAGCGGATTAGGCGGTGCAGCGGGGTAAGGTAGCCAAAATTGCCAAAGCCCAATACTTGCACGGAACGCTGTGACGTATATCCGACAGGCATAAGCAGGAAGGTCGCGCGAATTACCCTGGGAGATCTGCACGTTTGCCACTGTGCTACCGAGCGTCGAGAGGCGACGGGATGAGCGTGCAGAAGTCAGCCGAAGCCGTAGTAATCGCCGAAACCGGGTCGATGAAGGGCCGAACAGGTTATGCCGCCAGTAGGCGTCAGAGTCTCGTCGAATGCTGAAACGCAGAATATTCTCCAAGAGAAAACTGTTACCCCAGGTCCCGGACGGTATCCGAGGATGACGGCTGACAGGGCGCAAGCATCGACGGCGTCTGTGACGTGGACGAACGCGGAGCCGGACACGCTGATGGCGCGGGTGCTTGCACCCGCCAATCTCAAGCGTGCGTATCAACGCGTAGTCAGCAACAAGGGCGCGCCGGGTGCCGATGGCATGACGGTCGACGAATTGGCGGGCTACATGAAACAGTATTGGCCGATCCTCAAGGCTCGGTTGCTGGCCGGCGAGTATCACCCGCAAGGTGTGCGCGCCGTCGACATCCCCAAACCCAAAGGCGGAACAAGACAGCTGGGAATCCCCTGCGTCGTGGATCGCCTGATCCAACAGGCCCTGCTGCAACAGCTCACGCCGATCTTCGATCCGTTGTTCTCGGACTACAGCTTCGGTTTTCGTCCGGGCAGAAGCGCTCATCAAGCCATCGAAACAGCCCGTGCCCACGTGGCAGCGGGTCACCGCTGGTGCGTGGAACTGGATCTGGAGAAGTTCTTTGATCGGGTCAACCACGATGTATTGATGGCCTACATCGAGCGTCAAATCGAAGACAAACGTGTGCTCACGCTGATCCGTCGCTACCTCGAAGCGGGGACGATGTCAGGTGGTCTTGCCAGCCGACGGCAGGAAGGGACGCCGCAAGGCGGCCCGCTCTCGCCGTTGCTGTCGAACATCCTGCTCAACGAACTCGATCGCGAATTGGAGCGACGGGGCCATCGCTTCGTGCGCTA
>NZ_JANHLK010000073.1 GCF_028682635.1 Pseudomonas putida
CTGGCCCAAGGCCTGAAAGCGATCGGTCTGAACGTCGAGCAAGAAAACTTCTTCGACACCCTGACGATTGCCACTGGCGCCAACACCGCCAAGCTGCACGAGCAGGCCCACGCCCAGCAGATCAACCTGCGCGTGGTCGATGCTGAACGTCTGGGCCTCTCCCTGGACGAAACCAGCACCCAGGCCGACGTCGAAATCCTGTGGGCATTGTTCGCCGCGGGCCAGACCCTGCCGGACTTCGCCGCCCTCGCCGCTTCCGTCTCCAGCACCATCCCGGCCACTCAGGTTCGCCAGTCGCCAATCCTCAGCCACCCGGTGTTCAACCGCTACCATTCGGAAACCGAGCTGATGCGCTACCTGCGCAAGCTCGCCGACAAGGACCTGGCCCTCGATCGCACCATGATCCCGCTGGGCTCGTGCACCATGAAACTCAACGCCGCCAGCGAAATGATCCCGGTGACCTGGGCTGAATTCGGCGCCCTGCACCCCTTCGCCCCGGCCGAACAAAGCGCCGGCTACCAGCAACTGACCGATGAATTGGAAGCGATGCTCTGCGCCGCCACCGGCTACGACTCGATCTCGCTGCAACCGAACGCCGGTTCCCAGGGTGAATACGCCGGCCTGCTGGCCATCCGCGCCTACCACCAGAGCCGTGGCGAAGACCGTCGCGACATCTGCCTGATCCCGTCGTCGGCCCACGGCACCAACCCGGCCACTGCGCAGATGGCTGGCATGCGTGTCGTGGTCACCGCCTGCGACGCCCGCGGCAACGTCGACATCGAAGACCTGCGCGCCAAGGCCATCGAGCACCGCGAACACCTCGCCGCGCTGATGATCACCTACCCGTCGACCCACGGCGTGTTCGAGGAAGGCATCCGCGAAATCTGCGGCATCATCCACGACCACGGCGGCCAGGTGTACATCGACGGCGCCAACATGAACGCCATGGTCGGCCTGTGCGCCCCGGGCAAGTTCGGCGGCGACGTGTCGCACCTGAACCTGCACAAGACCTTCTGCATTCCTCACGGCGGTGGCGGCCCGGGCGTCGGCCCGATCGGCGTCAAGTCGCACCTGACCCCGTTCCTGCCAGGCCATGCGCAAATGGCACGCAAGGAAGGCGCGGTCTGCGCGGCACCGTTCGGCAGCGCGAGCATTCTGCCGATCACCTGGATGTACATCCGCATGATGGGCGG
>NZ_JANHLK010000074.1 GCF_028682635.1 Pseudomonas putida
AGGCCAGGTCAAGCTGCTGGGCATCAAGTTGTACGTCTATGGTTTTTCCCGTGGCGCATCGGCGGCGCGGGCGTTTGTCAGCTGGTTGAACCAGCTGTTGACCCGGTCCGAGCCGGTGCTGGCATTGCGCCTATCCGATTTGCGCCTGCCCATCAGCGTCGAGTACCTGGGGCTGCTGGACACCGTGGCCTCGGTCGGTTTGGCCGATATCGTACCAGGGGCCAACGGCCATATGAGTTGGGCCGATGGCAACCAGGAACTGCCCGCCAGCAGTCTGGTCAAGCGTTGCCTGCATATCGTTGCCAGTCATGAGCAACGGTTGTCCTTTCCGTTGGAGTCCATTCGCCGGGAGAAGGGGGGGTATCCGGCGAATAGTGTGGAGGTGATTTATCCGGGCGTGCACTCGGATCAGGGTGGGGGGTATCCGCCGGGGGATCAGGGTAAGGCTATTGGCGCGAATGACAGTTTATTGCTGTCGCAGATCGCTTTGCAGGATCTATATGCCGACGCCTTCGCCCACGGCGCTCCTTTGAAAGTGCCGAAAGAAACATTGCCAGCCGAATTGCGCCATGAAGTTTGGCGAGCAATGGAGTATGCGTTAATGAAAGAGTTTGACGTTTCAGCAACCCTGGTAACCCGCTTCAACGCCTGGCGTCAGCTAACCCTGGACCAGCCTCCCGTACAACAACCGCTGTCTGCCGAACAGATCGAGCACTATCGGCCACTACCCGCTAACACTAGTTTGGAGCAGACCCTACGCGAGCAGATGAGTTGGATCACTGCCTGGCGCATCGACCGCTACGCGTTTGCCAGTTTGATGCATACACCGTTCTATCTTCAGGCGAGCGACCTCCAGGCCGACGAGGAAGTCCGAGCTCGCGCTGAAGAAGAGCGCGACCAGAATCAGGCAGCGGTCGTAAAAAGCCGCAAGCAGCAGCGGGCTCGCGAATTTCTCAGC
>NZ_JANHLK010000075.1 GCF_028682635.1 Pseudomonas putida
CTTTACGACCTCTGCCTGCTTCTCGTCGCGATGCTCTTCGGCGCGCGCTTTGACCCCTTTGTCGGCTTCGCGGTCGCTCGCCTGAAGATAGAATGGAGTGTGCTTGAGGCTGGCGAAGGCATAGCGGTCGATGCGCCAGCCGGTGATCCAGCTCATCTGCTCGCGCAGGGTCTGTTCCAGGCTAGTGGTTGCGGGTAATGGCTGGTAATGGTCAACCTGTTCAGCGGACAGCGGTTGTTGTGCTGGGGGCAAGCCCAGGGTTAGCTGACGCCAGGCATTGAAGCGATCAACTAAGGTGGGCGCGATAGCAAACTCCATCTCTCCCTCGAGATCCATCACTCTCCACACCTCATGGGTCATCTCACCCGACAAGGCAGTTTTAGGTGCTTTCAACGGAGCGCCATGAGCAAAGGCGTCGGAATAAAGATCATGCAGAGCAATTTGCGACAACAGCAAACGATCATCTCTACCTACGGCCTTACCCTGATCCCCCGGCGGATACCCCCCACCCTGATCCGAGTGCACGCCCGGATAAATCACCTCCACACTATTCGCCGGATAACCCCCCTGCTCCCGGCGAATGGACTCCAGCGGAAAGGACAACCGTTGCTCATGACTGGCAACGATGTGCAGGCAACGCTTAACCAGAGTGCTGGCTGGCAGTTCCTGGTTGCCATCGGCCCAACTCATATGGCCGTTGGCCCCTGGTACGATGTCGGCCAGACCGACCGAGGCCACAGTGTCCAGCAGCCCCAGGTACTCGACGCTGATGGGCAGGCGCAAATCGGACAAGCGCAACGCCAGCACCGGCTCGGACCGGGTCAACAGCTGGTTCAACCAGCTGACAAAGGCCCGCGCCGCCGATGCGCCACGGGAAAAACCATAGACGTACAACTTGATTCCCAGCAGCTTGACCTGCCCG
>NZ_JANHLK010000076.1 GCF_028682635.1 Pseudomonas putida
CCTGACCATCACCGGCTTTGACCCGGCCACAGGGGTCGTGAGCTACAGCTACACCCTCAACTACACCGACACCCACCCCAACGCCGACGGCGCCAACAGCATCACCGAGAACTTCGAAGTCATCGCCATCGATGCCGACGGCAGCGAGGCGCGTGGCGAAATCAACGTCAAGGTCGTCGACGACCTGCCGACCGCCAAGCCCGATGCGACCTCGGTGGGCGAGGGCGCAACCGTTACCGGTAATGTGCTGGTGAACGACGTTGGCGGTTCCGATGGCTCCGGCGGTGGTGTGGTCGGCGTGCGTGCTGGCGACGACACCTCGACCCCGGTGCATGGCGGCGTGGGCAGCCAGATCAACGGCACCTACGGCTACCTGACCCTGGATGCGGCAGGCAACGCGCTGTATCACAGCTACCCGAATACGGTGAGTGGCCCGGGCGCGAGCGACGTGTTCACCTACACCCTGCGCGATGGTGACGGTGATGAAAGCACCACCACGGTCACCATCGACGTGCACAACAGCTGCCTGGTGGCGGCCAGCGACCAGGATGTGACCGTCTACGAAAATGCCCTGGAGCAGCCGTGCAACCCCGGCGAAATCGCCAGCGGCACACTCGTCGGCGCGGTCCACGGCGGCAGCGGCACCATCACCTACAGCCTGGTCAGCAATGCCGTCGGCACCTACGGCCAACTGCTGCTACACCCGGACGGCAGCTACACCTACACCCTGACTGCGCCAGCCAGCACCACACCGCCGGCCAACGATGGCGCCAACGTCCTGCACGAAACCTTCACCTACCAGGCCACTGACGCCCTGGGCAACT
>NZ_JANHLK010000077.1 GCF_028682635.1 Pseudomonas putida
TTGATCTTCTATTCAGCCCGATCAATCCGATCCAGCGCCCGACTCACCGCCAGCTCGCCGAGCACCGCTTCAACCTTGGCCGGGCTACTAAACCCGATCACTGACCATCAGTGACACGAATCAAGTTACCGAGCAGCCCCAAGGCGCACAAGCCGGTGGATTCTGGCGTAATCGTAGGAGACGACGCACGGCGCTGTGGCTTTCGGGAAGTAACCTGATGGGCTTTTAAACACTCTGCAAACTGCTCGAAAAAAACGCTGCCAATATAGGCGGAACAACCCTCGCTCCAAACGCTTGAATGCCGTGGGATTACCGCCGCGTCCCTCCCTTCGTCAACCCCGCAAAAAATCCTACAGATCCGGCACGCAGCCATTTCGGACGCATCCTACGCGTGCATCGGAAGCATCCGATCCCAACCTTTATCAGATTCCTGAAAGCTCTCGTGTGCTTGAACGAGGGTGGAAAACCAAGCCTCCCCGTATGCCGATCCAGCCCAGGGAGGACTGATTTTGTCCAACACACCGCGCATTTTCTTTGACCACACTCGCCACAAGTTCACCATCTACCGATTCGACGCTGTCTTCGACGTCCTGGCCTTCGAAGGCCAGGAGCACCTCAGCCAGCCCTTCACCTATCGCATCGAATTCACCTGCACCAATCAGGACCTCAGCGCCGAGCAGATGCTCAACAAGGACGCCCGTTTCAGCCTGTACCCCTCGCCGCCAAAGCCACCTTACCCAGGCTTTCCAGCGCCCGAGTACAAGCCGTTGCGCAGCCTGTATGGCATGGTCAACAACTTCCAGCGTT
>NZ_JANHLK010000078.1 GCF_028682635.1 Pseudomonas putida
TGCTCGATGGCGAGCCGATCGAGGGCCTACCGGGCCACAAGATCGCCCTCAAAGGCGTGGTGCGTACTTTCCAGAACGTGCGGTTGTTCAAGGACATGACCGCGGTCGAGAACCTCTTGATCGCCCAGCACCGTCACCTGAACACCAACTTCCTGGCGGGCCTGTTCAAGACCCCGGGGTTCCGCAAGAGCGAGCGCGAAGCCATGGAGTTCGCCGAGTACTGGCTGGAAAAGGTCAACCTCACGGCGTTTGCCAACCGTCCGGCCGGTACCCTGGCCTACGGTCAGCAACGGCGCCTGGAAATCGCCCGCTGCATGATGACCCGCCCGCGGATCCTCATGCTCGACGAACCGGCCGCCGGCCTGAACCCGAAGGAAACCGAGGACCTCAAGGCGTTGATCAGCATGTTGCGTGAAGAGCACAACGTCACTGTGCTGCTGATCGAACACGACATGAAACTGGTCATGAGCATTTCCGACCACATCGTCGTGATCAACCAGGGCACCCCCCTGGCCGACGGCACGCCGGAACAGATCCGCGACAATCCTGAAGTGATCAAAGCTTACCTGGGGGAAGCGTAAATGCTGCAATTCGAAAACGTTTCCACCTTCTACGGCAAGATCCAGGCCCTGCACAGCGTCAACGTCGAAGTCCGCCAGGGCGAGATCGTGACCCTGATCGGCGCCAACGGTGCCGGCAAGTCCACACTCTTGATGACCCTCTGCGGTTCGCCACAAGCTCAAAGCGGC
>NZ_JANHLK010000079.1 GCF_028682635.1 Pseudomonas putida
AATCGCAGTCAGGTGATGCACACGCTGGGCAATCTGCGTCAGGCCTTTCGGACCGTGATACACGGCGTACATGCTGGCGATGTTGGCCAACAGTACTTGCGCGGTGCAGATGTTCGACGTGGCTTTCTCGCGGCGGATGTGCTGCTCGCGGGTCTGCATGGCCAGGCGCAGGGCCGGCTTGCCGAAACGGTCGACTGACACGCCGACCAGACGGCCCGGCATGTCGCGCTTGAACGCGTCCTTGGTGGAGAAGTAGGCCGCGTGCGGGCCACCGAAGCCCAGCGGCACGCCGAAGCGTTGCGCGCTGCCGATGGCCACGTCGGCGCCGAATTCGCCCGGCGGGGTCAGCAGGGTCAGGGCCAGCAGGTCGGCGGCCACGGCCACCAGGGCGTTGGCGGCGTGCAGGCGTTCGGTCAGTTCGCGGTAGTCGAACACGTCACCGTTGCTCGCCGGGTACTGCAGCAGGGCGCCGAAGAACGGCGTCACGTCCGTCAGTTCGCGCTCGTCGCCGACCACCACGTCGATGCCCAGCGGCTCGGCACGGGTGCGCAGCACGTCGAGGGTCTGCGGGTGGCAATGCACGGAGGCGAAGAACTGGTGGCTGCCCTTGTTTTTGCTCAGGCGCTTGCAGAAGGTCATGGCTTCGGCGGCGGCGGTGGCTTCGTCGAGCAGGGAGGCGTTGGCGATCGGCAGGCCGGTGAGGTCGCTGATCAGGGTCTGGAAGTTCAGCAGG
>NZ_JANHLK010000008.1 GCF_028682635.1 Pseudomonas putida
TGTGCGTGCTGGCGACGACACCTCGACTCCGGTACATGGCGGCGTGGGCAGCCAGATCAACGGCACCCATGGCTACCTGACCCTGGATGCAGCAGGCAACGCGCTGTACCACAGCTACCCGAACTCGGTGGGCGGGGCGGGTGCGAGTGATGTGTTCACCTACACCCTGCGCGACGGTGACGGTGATGAAAGCACCACCACGATCACCATCGACGTGAACAACAGCTGCATGGTGACGGCCCACGACAGCGGTGCGAGCGTCCACGAAAAAGCCTCGGAGCCCGCAAAAGGGGCAGACTTTACCGGGACCAAACCGAACTACAGTGTCTCCGGCGACAATGCCGATATCGCCCGCAGCGCCTTCGTCGCGAATACGGCGGCCATGACCGCGGTCCTGGTGGTCAGCGGAGCGCTGGGTGCGGTCAACGGTCACAACAGCGATGACCTGATCACCGTCAATCTCAAGCAGGGGGAAACCCTCAACCTGGATCACAACCTCACTGCCGGTCAGGTCAGCCTGGAGTACTCGATCAACGATGGCGCCTACACGCCCATCGCTGATGGCCAGACCCTTACGGCGAAGGAGGATGCGACCTATCACATCCACATCACCAACATCCCCGACGGTCCGGGCCCAGGCGCAAACAGCGCTGAAAACTACGAGTTGAAGATGACCGTCGATTACTCCGCGGCCAAGGACACTGCGCCGGACCACAGCTACTCCGCCAGCGACCCCCATGGCGGCAGCGACAGCATCAGCTACCAGGCTGACCACATCCTCACCGGGACAGCGGGGGATGACGCGCTGGTCGCCGACACCGGCAACAACGAGCTGCACGGTGGAGCAGGCAACGACTTGCTCTACAGCGGACCGGGCAACGACCTGCTCGATGGCGGTACGGGCATCGACACCGCGAGCTATGCCCACGCCACCGCCGGGGTCACGGTCAATCTCGGCGAGAGCGGCGCACAGAACACCATCGGTGCCGGCACCGACACCCTGACCGCCATCGAAAACCTGACCGGCTCCAACTTCAATGACTCGCTCACCGGCGATCACAACAGCAACATCATCACCGGTGGCCTGGGTAACGACGTGCTCAACGGCGCGGGTGGCGACGACTTCCTGATCGGTGGATTGGGCAATAACACCCTCACCGGCGGAAGTGGCGCCGACACCTTCCAGTGGCTCAACGGCAACAGCGGTCACGACGTCATCACCGACTTCACACCGGGTGCCGACAAGCTCGACCTGTCGCAACTGCTGCAAGGAGAGACCAACACCGCGGCTTCACTGGATGACTACCTGCATTTCACCGTCAGCGGCAGCGGCGCGTCACTGGTGACCAGCATCGACGTCAGCGCCATGGCCGGCGCCGCGCCGAACCAGACCATCGACCTGGCCGGCGTCAACCTGGCCAGCCACTATGGGGTCATGCCGGGGGCGGGCGGGGTCGTTGGCTCAGCGGATGCGGCCACCATCATCAACGGCATGCTCAATGACCATTCATTGAAGGTGGATACCGTGTGACCTGAAAACCGCAATAAAAAAACCGCTCTTCCTGTGACAGGGGAGAGCGGTTTTTTTTGCCTGCGACCGTCCGCAGATCACATCGGCTGCGGCTCACCGATCAAGCGCCCCATCACGCCAAACACCCCCAATGCCCGGATCGCTTCCAGCTCCCCCTGGGTTTCCACTTTTTCTGCGATCAAGGGTAAGTCGATGCTGTGGGTCGTGCGGCAAACCGCCTCGATGAACAGCCGTTTATCATGCTCGGCATCGATGCCACGGATGTAGGCGCCGTCGATTTTAAGGTACGCCAGCCCCAGTTGCGTGAGGTTGCCGATCTGGCTGAAATGGCCGCCAAAATGCTGCAGCCCGATACGGTAACCGGTGGCGAGCAGGCTGTGGCTCAAGCGTTGCAACGGGTCTGGCGGAGGCAGTTGGCGCTCATCGATTTCCAGGGTCAGGAAGGGCGCCAGTTCCGGCAGGGATTCAAGCATGTCGAGGATCAGTTGCACCTGCGCCTGATCGCGCAAGGTGCTGCCGGACAGGCTCAATGCCAGGGGCATCCGGTTGATGACGAGGTATTCGAGGGTGGCTTCGAGCATCGCCAGGTCAAAGCGCGCCGACCAGCCAAACCGCTCGATCCACGGCAAGAACTGGCCGGCGGCGATCGCTTCGCCCTGTGGATCGAGCAGGCGTGCGAGGACCTTGTGATGCAGCACCTGACGAGTCTCGGCGCATAACACCACCGGTTGAAAATACAACTGCAGCTGGCCTTCGTTCAGGGCAGCGTCAAGCCAGGTGTGCCAGTGGTGTTGGGCCTGCTTTGGTGCGCTGTCGCTGTGGCCCAACACGGCCCAGGGGCGCTCGGGATGTTGCCGGGCTTCGTTCAGTGCCTGGTCAAGTTGATGCAGCACGTGGCTCGCCGGGTCGCCGGGATGGAAGGCGACGACGCCCAGATGGGCGACGGGCATGCAGTCACTGGCACCGGTGAGGCGCAGGTTTTCCAGGGTGGCGCTGAGCTCGGCAGCCAGGCGCGTTGCCTCCTCGGTATCGAGATCCGGTGCCAGCAGGCTGAATTCGCCACCGCGATTGCGCGCTGCCAGCCAGGTGCGCCGTTGCGGTACCTGAGTCAGGCGCTTGAGCAAGTCGCCGACCGCGCCAATCAACGCATCGGTGCGTTGCCCGCCAAGGCGTTGATTGAGCCCGGCCAAATCGTTGAGCTGCAGCATCAGCAGATGACCGTCGCCATTTTGCTCGGAGATCCGCAATTGATCGGCCAGTTGTTCATCGAGCAATCGCCGGTTGGCCAGCCCTGTCAGGCTGTCCCGGTAGGACTCGCCGAGCAGTTTTTCACTGCGCGCCGCCTCTTCGGCGAACAGCGTCTTGAGCTTCTCGACCATCTGGTTCATCGCCAGCACCACGCGTTTCAACTCCGGTGTGCGCGGCAGCGTCGGCAAGCTGAGAAACTCGCGTTTGCTGATGGCGTCGGCCTGGCGAACCATGATGTCCAGCGGACGTAATTGCCGACGCAGCAGCCAGCCACCGAACACTGCACTGAGCAGCCCGCAGAGCAGCAACCAGACGAGGCTTCCCAGTGTGCTGTCCCAGAGTTTGGCCAGGGCGAACTGGGGATTGCTCAACACTTCAACGCGCGCCACCTGTTGCCAGCCACGGGTGATCAATGCATCGCCGCCCTCGGGGCGCAAATTCACCAGGTTGACGAACCAGCCGGGTACGCCGTCGATTTGCTCGGGGACGCTGCGCTGCACCAGCACCTGCCGATTCTCCAGGTGGGTGACGCGGATGTCGCTGTAATAGCCGCTGTCGAAAATCGAGCTGACCATCAACTCCATCATCGCCGGGTCGTCGACCTGGGTGGTCAAGGTCAGGCCCAGGGCGGTCGCGGCGTCCTGGGCATGGGCGCGCAACTGGCCCAGCGTTTGCTCGCGAGAGCTTTCCAGGCTGGCATAAAAACTGCCGCTGAACGCCACCAGCAAGAACAGGCAGATGGCAAGAAACAACTGGTTGCGCAGTTTCATCGAGCGCTCCTTGGCGTGGCGACTAACCGTCGCCGACGGCGAATCCTTCGGTTTGCATTTTTTTCAGGACGTCTTGCCAGCGCGACAGTTTTTTCGAGTCGCCGCTGCGCGGGTGGCCAGGTTTGCCGGGCAGGTACAGGCCTTCGGCGTTGAAGGCATACACCGGCAACAGGTCCTTGCGCTGCGAGGCGGGGCGGATTTCGCCGATCAGGTTGTCGAGCACCAGCGGTTCGGCGCCAGGGCTGCTGTAATAGGTCAGCACCATGTGCGCCTGGTTCTGTTTCAGGGCCTTGACGTAGGTAATGCGCAGCTTGTCGCTGGGAATGCCCAGCTGGCGCAGGCTGAAATATTTCGCCAGGGCATAGTCTTCGCAATCGCCCGCGGCCTTGATCAGCGCCTCGACGGGCGTGGCCCAGTAATCGGCCTGGCGCCAGAGGCGGGCGTCGTCCTGGAAATCCAGCTGCTGGTTGAAGAAGCGATTGACCGCAGTTAATTGCTCCAGCTCGGGCAGGTTGCGTTCACCTTGCAGCATTTCACTCCAGGGTTGGAGACGTCCCTGGGTCGGCCCCAGGCTGGCATAGCGCTTTTGTGCGGTATGCGAAATCTGCGCGAAATCCCAGGCGGGCCAGGCGCTGGCAAGCCCGGCCAGGGGAAAACTGGCCAGCAGCAGCCATCCGCCAAACCGAAGTCGGAGTGTTGGCCATCCTGGACTACCCGGACTGCGCGGCATGACTGGCTGCTCGAGTGCAGAGACCTGAAGTCTAGGTGGTGGTCGGGTCAGCGTCGACCTGCAGGCGGGGGAATCTCAGGACTTGTGCAGGGTTTTCTGCTTGAGGATGTACAGGGTCACCAGCACCGCACTGGTCAGCATGAACGCCCGCGCCCAGGGCATCGGCACCAGGTAGCAGGAGAACAGGATGCTGGCCCACATCAGGCCAATGGCATAGACCTTGCCCTTGAGCGGAATGCCATTACCTTCGAGGTAGTCACGAATCCACGGCCCGAGCCGCGGGTGATTGACCAGCCACTGATAGAAACGCGGCGAACTGCGGGCGAAACAGGCAGCCGCCAGCAACAGGAAGGGTGTGGTGGGCAGCACCGGCAGGAAAATCCCGATCACCCCCAGCGCCACGCTCAGCCAGCCGATGGCCAGCAGCACGTAGCGCAACATCAGGGAGCGGTTGCCTATGGGGTTGTCCATAGGCGGGACCTTAGTGATGGCGTGGCTTGAGGATCGCCGGTTTTTCGTCTGGTGCGTTGCACAGCAGGTACAGCGCAGTCAGGGCTTCCGGGATCTGCACGATCATGTCGTCCATCAGGTTGGCGTCGGCGGCGATGTCGGAGAACTCCGGTTGCTCGTCGAACAGGCCCGAACCGACCATGATCGGCAGGAGCATTTCGCTGACTTCGTCTTCGGCGGTTTCGAACCAGGCTTCTTCGCGCAGGAACACGCCTTCCATGAAACCGATGCACCAGCCGCGCAGTTCGGAATCATCCGGATCGTCGCCCAGGTCGAGGTCGCACGGCAGTTCGAACTCTTCATCGGAGGCCAGCTGGCGGGCGATGTGAGCCTTGAGGCCGATCAGCGTGGCTTCGATTTCTTCGCGTTGGGCTTCGCCGCTGTAGTGCGGCTCTTCGGCGAAGAGGGCGTCGATCCATTCACGGTCGGGAACGTCTTCGGAACAGATCGACAGCGCGGTGAGGTAGCCGTGGGCGGCCACGTAGTCCAGCGCCTCGTCATGCAGTTCATCGGCGTCGAGGAAGACTTGCAGGCGGGTTAGTTGCTCAGCGAAGGACATTAAAGGGCTACCTTGGGGAATATTCGATGCGGGAATTCTAGGCCTTCTTGAGCGCTTGGGCCAGCCGCGCGGCATATTTGCCCCTCTTGGATGCAGCATTCCCTGTCGGGGGGCATCTTCATCCGCTCTTATCAGCGGTGCCCTGCGCGAGGGAGGGCTCGGGTATACTCGCGCGTTTTGTGATGCCCTGCTGGCGTCATGGCTGAAATGTGAAGCGACATGTAATGCGCACTTACGATTTGTCGGTGCAAAGTTGCGGGTTCTGCACCAGCCTTGCAGGGATGTTTCGGTGATTTTTGGAGTTTTTATGCTCGAACAGGCTCAGCGCGTCCTCAAGGACATCTTCGGCTACGACAGTTTCCGTGGCCGCCAGGGTGCAATCATTGAGCGCGTGGCTAGTGGCGGCGATGCCCTGGTCCTGATGCCTACCGGTGGGGGTAAATCCCTGTGCTTCCAGGTGCCGGCGCTGCTGCGCGACGGCCTGGCGGTCGTGGTTTCGCCGCTGATCGCGCTGATGGACGATCAGGTCGCGACCCTGGAAGAACTGGGTGTGGCCGCCGCGGCATTGAACTCCACGCTCAGTGCCGAGCAACAGCGTGACCTGGCGGCAAGGATCCGCCGCGGTGAAGTGAAAATGCTCTACCTCGCGCCCGAGCGTCTGGTGCAGCCGCGCATGCTGAGCTTCCTGCAAGGGCTGAACATCTCGCTGTTCGCCATTGACGAAGCCCACTGCGTGTCCCAATGGGGCCATGACTTCCGCCCGGAATACCTGCAACTGGGCCAGTTGGCGGAACTGTTCCCCGACGTACCGCGCATCGCCCTGACCGCCACCGCCGACAAGCGAACCCGGGAAGAGATCGTCACCCGCCTGCACCTGCAGAATGCCGAGCGCTTCCTGTCGAGTTTCGACCGGCCGAACATTTTTTATCGCATCGTGCCCAAGGAGCAGCCGCGCAAGCAGTTGCTGGCGTTCCTCACCGAGCGTCGCAGCGATGCCGGTATCGTCTATTGCCTGTCGCGCAAGAAAGTCGAGGAAGTGGCGACCTTCCTCAGCGAGCAAGGCTTCCCGGCGCTGCCGTATCACGCCGGCCTGCCCAACGACCTGCGGGCCCACAACCAGAAACGCTTCCTCAACGAGGAAGGCCTGATCATGGTCGCTACCGTGGCCTTTGGCATGGGCATCGACAAGCCCAACGTGCGCTTTGTCGCACACCTCGACTTGCCGAAGTCGCTTGAGGCCTATTACCAGGAAACCGGGCGCGGCGGACGAGACGGTTTGCCCGCCGATGCCTGGATGGCCTATGGCTTGCAGGACGTGGTGATGCTCAAGCAGATGCTGCAGAACTCCGAAGGGGACGAGCGCCACAAGCGTCTTGAGCAACACAAGCTCGATGCCATGCTCTCGCTGTGCGAGGAAACCCGCTGCCGTCGCCAGACGCTGCTGGCCTACTTTGACGAAGACATGCCAGAGCCCTGCGGCCATTGCGACAACTGTGTCGATGGCGTGCAGACCTGGGACGCCACCGAACCCGCCCGTCAGGCCCTTTCGGCGATCTACCGCACCGGCCAGCGCTACGGCGTCGGGCACCTGGTGGATGTCCTGCTGGGCAAGGACAACGAAAAGGTGCGCAGCTTCGGGCACCAGCACCTTTCGGTGTACGGGGTCGGCAAGGCGATGTCCGAAGGCGAGTGGCGTTCGCTGTTCCGCCAGTTGGTGGCTCGCGGCCTGGCCGACATCGACCTGGAAGGCTACGGCGGCCTGCGCCTGAGCGACACCTGCCGTCCGCTGCTCAAAGGCGAAGTGACCCTGGAACTGCGTCGCGACCTGAAGGCGCAAACCACTGCCAAGAGCAGCAAGAGCCAGGCGAGCCAGCTGGTGCGTGGCGAAGAGCGCGAACAGTGGGAAGCCCTGCGTGCCCTGCGGCGCAAGCTGGCCGAAGAACACGGCGTACCGCCGTACGTCATTTTCCCCGACTCGACCTTGCTGGAAATGCTGCGCAGCCAACCGACCTCGCTGGCGCAAATGGCCCGGGTCAGTGGCGTCGGCGCCCGCAAGCTGGAGCGTTATGGCGAGGCGTTCCTCGAAGTGCTCGGTGGCCAGGTCGAGGCACCGAAAGTTGTCGCAGACCTGCGCCACGAGCTGATCACCCTGGCCCGTGCCGGCATGACGCCGTTGCAGATCGCCGGTCAGTTGCAATGCTCGGAAAAGAACGTCTACACCCTGCTCGCCGAGGCGATCGGCAAGCAGCAGTTGTCGCTGGAGCAGGCGCTGGACTTGCCGGAGGACTTGATGGGCGAAGTCCAGGACGCGTTCCTCGACGGAGAGGGCGAACTGCCGCCGGTAGCGGAAATTTCCGCGCTGTTTGCAGGGAGGGTGCCCGAAGGGGTCCTGTACTGTATTCGGGCGGCTTTGCAGTCCGAATTCGAACTTTGAATGACCAGCCTCATTGATGTAACGATTCAGTACAGAACAAGCCTTGCCTCCAGCCAAGGCTCATGCTTAGCTGACTAATTATTAGTATTTCTCTTATTTCAGTCTGATCATGAGTGTTTTATGTCGTTGACCGATCAACACCGTTTTGGCATGCAGTTGGCACAAATGTCCCGTGGCTGGCGCGCCGAGCTCGACCGCCGCCTTGCCGGACTTGGCCTGTCCCAGGCCCGCTGGCTGGTGCTGCTGCACCTGGCGCGCTTCGAGCAAGCCCCGACCCAGCGTGAGCTGGCGCAAAGCGTCGGCGTCGAGGGACCAACCCTGGCGCGGCTGCTCGACAGTCTGGAAAGCCAGGGCCTGGTGCAACGCCAGGCGGTGGTGGAAGACCGTCGGGCGAAAAAAATTGTGCTTTGCGCGCCGGCGCTGCCCCTGATCGAACAAATTGAAACCATTGCCACCCAGCTGCGTCATGAACTCTTCGAAGGTGTCGATGAGGCGGACGTAAAGGTCTGCATGCGTGTTCACGGGCACATCCTGGCCAACCTCGAAAAATCCTGAGACACAACCTCCCGCCCAGGCTTTTGAGCCAGGGCATTGGGCGGACTATAAGAACTAGTCGGCAATATCGTGTTCGTACCGCAGGTGCGAACACGTGCAGATTGGTTTTTGGTTTACCTAAGGGATGTTCATGCTCCAGAGTCGGCTATTGGTTGTACGGTATGGCGCCAGGCTGTTGCTGGCCTGTGCCGCTGTTACTTATTCGGCCTGGGTGCCGGCGTTGGGCCTCGGTGAAATCACCCTGCACTCGGCACTGAATCAGCCGCTGCGCGCGGAGATCGCCCTGGTGGATGCCGCCGCAGTGGCTGAGGGCGAGCTGTCGGTCAGCCTGGCGACGGCGGACGAGTTCAGCCGCGCCGGCGTCGAGCGCGTGGCCTTCCTCAACGACCTGACATTCACGCCCATCCTGCGGGGCAATCGCAGCCTGGTCCGGGTCAGCTCCAACAAACCGGTCAAGGAACCCTACCTGGATTTTCTGGTGCAACTCGACCAGCCCAATGGCCGCGTGTTGCGCGAGTACACCGTGCTGATCGATCCTCCAGGTGCGGAAAACCTGGCACCGATCAGTGATGAACCAGCGGTGAACCGTCCCTCTTCAGCATTCCCGAGTGTCGAGCCGGCAGTCGCACCATTACCTGCACGCACGGAATCGGCGGCAAGGCCTGTCGCCGATCCCCTGGCTGAACAACTGGCCGCCAGCGTCCTGCACAACCAACAGTTGCAGGCGAGCGTCGATGAACTCAACGTGAAACTTCAGGCCCGGGACGAGCAGATCGCCGTTGAGAAAAAGCAGGTCGCCGAGTTGCAAGCCCGATTGGCCGAGGTCAAGCAGGCACCCACGGAACCTGTTGCGTCGGTTGACGTGGCGCCAGCGCCAGTGGCGGAGCCTGGGTCGAACTGGCTAGCGATCGGAGGGTTGCTGGCGCTGGTGGCGTTGGCGTTACTGCTGGTGCGGGTTCGTCGGCAAAGACAGCAGGACCAGGTATCGCTGGAACCATCGCAACCAGACCCGCAGCCCGATGGGCAGAGCCTTCAGGAAGTGCCCGTCCGCCAATCGCCATTGCAACCTCTTGCGCCGGTTGTGCTTGCAGCACCGGTACTTTTGCCCCTGGTGACGCCATCGCCGCCATTACCCTTCGATGAGTTCCAGCTGAATCTGGACGACTTGTCGATGGAAACGAACTGGGATCTGGGCCCGATGGACCCTTCTCCTACCGCCGAGCAGCCGCCGAAAGCGCCAGCGCTGCCCGAGCCTGAGATTGAATGGGTAATCGAACCCGCCGAACCGGGTAACAGGCAGTAAACACCGTTATCATGGTGGCGCCCTCTGCCTCAGGAGTTTCGCCGATCATGACCGCCAGCAAACCGGAAATCGTCATCACCTATTGCACCCAATGCCAGTGGCTGCTGCGTGCGGCCTGGCTCGCCCAGGAGCTGCTCAGCACCTTTGGCGATGACCTGGGCAAGGTGTCCCTGGTGCCCGGCACGGGTGGGGTCTTTCACATTTTCTGTGACCAGGTGCAGCTCTGGGAGCGCAAGGCTGACGGCGGTTTCCCCGAGGCCAAGGTGCTCAAGCAGCGGGTCCGCGACCAGATCGATCCGGACCGCGACCTGGGGCACAACGATCGCACTCAGTGAGACACCGCCTCGGCGGCAACGGTTTTCTTGCTCGCACCACTCGATAGCCTGCTGGACACCACGATCGCGACGATGATCAATGCGCCACCCAGCAGCATGCGCAGGGTCGGGTTTTCATCGAACAGCAGCCAGGCGATGGTGATCCCGTAGACCGGCTCCAGGGCGAAGACCACGGCGGCGGTCCGTGCCTTGATCACCGCCAGGCTGGCGACAAACAGGCTGTGGGCGACGCCGGTGCAGAACACCCCGAGCAGGCCGATCCACAGCCAGTCGATGGCGCGCACTTCACTCAGGTGCGGGGCTGCGGCTGGCAGCAGGCACAATCCGACCACCACGTTCTGGCACAACGCCGCCTGCACCGGCGGGATGCGCGCGGAGCTGGCGCGGTTGGTCAGCGACAACAAGGAAAACAGCAAGCCCGAGGCGATCGACCAGAGCAGGCCGGTGGTGGCGCCACTGCCCAGATCGAACGCAGGCGTGACCAGCACCAGCCCGACACTCACCAGCGCCACCAGCAGAATTTCATTGGCGCGGATGCGCTCACGGAAAATCAGCCCTTCAAGGATCACGGTAAAGGCCGGGAAACTGGCAAAACCCAGGGTCGCGATGGCAACGCCGGCGACCTTCACCGAGATGAAGAAACTCACCCAGTGCCCGGCCAGCAGCAAGCCGCTGAGCAGCAGTCGGCGCACATCCACCGCTTCGAGTCTTCGCCAACGGCTTTGGCTGGCAAAGCGCGCAAAGAACGCCAGCGCCAGCACCGCGAACGCCGCCCGGCCGAAGACGATGATCGCCGGCGAAGCGGCGGCGAGTTTGCCGAATACGCCGGTCAGGCCGAACATCAATGCGCCGATATGCAGGGCGCCCAGGGCGGTACGGGGAGTCATGGCAATCCTTGATAAACGTGGCCGACAACACCGCCGACCCTTGTAGGAGCTGCCGCAGGCTGCGATCTTTTGATCTTTATCCTGAAAGCAAGATCAAAAGATCGCAGCCTGCGGCAGCTCCTACATTGAACGTGTAAACGAACCCTGTGTCTGTCGCCAGACTCGCGTCATTTGTCGCCAGCCTCGCGCCGCAATCTACCCGGCGATGCGCCGAACTCGCGCAGCACCGCTGCGGCAAAGGCACTCTGGGAGCTGTAGCCGACCCGACAGGCAATCTCGCCAATGGGCAGCGCCGAATTGCGCAGCAGTCCCACGGCCTTGTGCAGGCGTCGGCTGCGGATGTAGTCCATCGGCGTCTGCCCGCATTCGGCCACGAACCGGGCATGCAAACGGGCACTGGAAAGACCGGCCACGCGCGCCAGGTCGGCGACTTGCAGCGGGTAGGCGGCGTATTGGTCGATGTGTGCATTCAGGGCGGCGTAGGGCAGGCGCCGGCCGCCGACCGAGTCGGGCCTGGCGTTGTTGAGGCTCGCCAGCAACAGCACCGCGCCCTGTTGCGCAATGACCGGATCATCGACCGGGCTGTTGGCCAGCCACTCGACCAACTGGCTCTGTCCCGCATCCAGCGACAAGCGGCCGGCGTTGTCGAGCAGGCGTCGACTGGCATCGGCATGATCGCCCAGGGACTGGCCAAGCCATTGATCGCCGGGCACGTCGAGGACCAGGCAGCGGCTGCCGTTGGGGCTGCCGCAGGCATGATGAAAGCCGCCCGGAATCACCACGAAGCTTTGCTGGACCACCTGGCTGCCATGCCCGTCGACTTCGAAATCCAGCGCACCCGACAGCCCGAACACCAGTTGCGCATGCTCATGGCTGTGGACGATCAGGTCGTGGGTGTACTGGCGCAGGGTGAGGATCGGTCTCATCTCGGCTCTCGTTGCAGGGTTGATGCGTCAGGTCGCAGTCTACACCGACACCACCTGCGCGCGCTGTCACAGGACTGACTCGGCGCTGTCATGGGCCATTAACCCGGACGCGGCAAGCTTGCCAAAACTTGTCCTGAGGGTTGCCCATGACCAGCGCCGAGCTCGCCAAACCCAGTCGTAAGCAACGTGTGCGGACCCTGTGGATTTCCGATGTGCACCTGGGCACCCGCGATTGCCAGGCCGAGCATCTGTCGCAGTTCCTCAAGGGTTATCACGCGGACAAGGTCTACCTGGTCGGCGACATCATCGACGGCTGGAAACTGCGCGGCGGCATGTATTGGCCCCAGGCGCACACCAATGTGATCCGCCGGCTGTTGACCATGAGCAAGCGCGGCACCGAGGTGATCTACGTCACCGGCAACCACGACGAATTCCTGCGCCGCTATTCGAAGCTGATCCTGGGCAACATCCAGCTGGTGGACGAAGCGGTGCACGTGACCGCCGATGGCCGGCACTTGCTGGTGATCCACGGCGATCAGTTCGATGTGATTACCCGCTACCACCGCTGGCTGGCGTTTCTCGGCGACTCGGCCTACGAATTCACCCTGACCCTCAACCGCTGGCTCAACCACTGGCGCGCCCGATACGGCTACGGCTACTGGTCGCTGTCGGCGTACCTCAAGCACAAGGTGAAAACCGCGGTGAGCTTCATCAGCGATTTTGAAGAAGCCATCGCCCACGAGTGCGTCAAGCGCGAACTCCACGGCGTGGTGTGCGGCCATATTCACCATGCCGAGATTCGCAAGGTGGGCGGGGTCGACTACCTCAATTGCGGCGACTGGGTGGAGTCGTGCACGGCGCTGATCGAGCATTGGGATGGCACGATCGAGTTGTATCGGCTGGCCGATGCGCAGGAGGCCCAATTGAAGGCAGTTAAAATGGCAGAGCCTGCGTAGACAGGTCCGGCGCCTTCGCTGTAGGAGCAAGCTTGCTCGCGATGGAATTCAACGATGACGCGGGAAACCAGACACCCCGCGGCGACCTCAGGTTTTTCGTCGGAACGCCGCCCGGAGCAAGCTCGCTCCTACATCGCCGCCTTGTAGATCGAGTTCTTCGGCTGCGCAAACAACCGTTCCATCATCGGTTCGAAGAAACTCAACGGCAGCGTGTCATACGCCGGGTCAAACGCCGCCGCATCGTATTTGGCGCAGAATTCGATGGTGGCCTGATACTGCGGGTGATCGCAGAATTGCTCGCGCAGATGCCGGTCCATGCCCAGGTGATGGAAGAAGTAGTAGCCCTGGAAAATCCCGTGTTTTTCCACCATCCACAGATTCTCGGCGCTGACAAACGGCTTGAGGATGGCCGCGGCGATGTCCGGGTGGTTGTAGGAACCCAGGGTGTCGCCGATGTCGTGGAGCAGGGCGCAGACCACGTACTCTTCATCGCGGCCATCGCGCCAGGCGCGGGTGGCGGTTTGCAGCGAGTGAGTCAGGCGGTCCACGGGGAACCCGCCGAAATCACCTTCGAGCAGCTTCAGGTGCGCCGCGATCCGAATCGGCAATTGGCGAGCGTAGGCGCTGAAGTCCGCGGCGATGATCGCCCAGTCTTCCTGCGTACCATCCTTCATGTGGGTAAAACGGGCATTGGCATTCATCGGCAATCCTCTGCTGATCTAGAACGGCACGCGTCCCAGGATCATGTCGCGATACATGACGAAATCGCCGAGAAGGCTGTAGAAAGGGTGCTGAAAGGTTGCAGGACGATTCTTCTCGAAGAAGAAATGGCCAACCCAGGCGAAGCTGTAACCCGCCAGCGGCAATACCCACAACAAGGTCCAGGCGCCACGACCGACGGTCAGCGCCAGAATGAAAATAACCAGCGTGGTGCCGATGAAGTGCAATCGTCGGCAGGTACTGTTGCTGTGTTCGCTGAGGTAATACGGATAAAACTCAGCGAAGCTATTGAAACGCTTGATGTTTTCCACGACCGCGATCTCTGTGGTTATTGTTCTGGCTGCAACTTGTTCTGCGGGTAGCTTATTTGAGTCTAGAGTGATCATTGGCGCGAGCCAGTGACAATAGGCGCCACTTTAGTATCCTTCGGAAAATTTGCCGCGACAGACGGCTCACCAAGACAGTAGACGCCATGAGCGAACGAACGACTTCTGCAAGCTGGGCGATGGGGATTGTCAAAGCACTGGAAATGGACGGCCTGGATTGCCGGGTTCTGTTCAATCAACTGGGGCTCGACTACGCGGCACTGGATGATCCGGATGCGCGCTTCCCGCAAGATTCCATGACACGACTGTGGCAACGGGCGGTTGAACTGTCCGGCAACCCGGCGATTGGCCTGAACATGGGCAAGGTGGTGCGACCGGCACAGTTCCATGTGACCGGATACGCCCTGATGTCCAGCCAGACCCTGGCCGAAGGCTTCAGGCGACTGGTGCGTTACCAGCGGATCATCGCCGAAAGCGCCGACCTGAGTTTTCGCCTGCTGGATGAGGGCTATGCGCTGATCCTGACGGTGCACGGCGACCATTTGCCGCCGACCCGGCAAAGCGCCGAAGCCTCGTTGGCCTGCGCCCTGGCACTGTGCGGCTGGTTGACCGGACGCACGCTGCACCCGCGCAAGGTGCTGGTGCAGGGTGATCAACCGGCCGATCTCGAACCCTATAAACAAGCCTTCCATGCGCCGCTGGTGTTCAACGCGCCCTACGATGCGTTGATATTTGAACGCGCGGACATGGAAGCACCGCTGCCGACGGCCAACGAGGCCATGGCGCTGTTGCATGACCGGTTTGCCGGCGAATACCTGGCGCGGTTTTCCGAGAGTCGGGTCACGCACAAGGCGCGCCAGGTGCTGTGCCGTCTGCTGCCCCAGGGCGAACCCAAGCGCGATGCCGTGGCGCAGACGCTGCATTTGTCGCAACGCACCTTGCAACGGCGTCTACAGGAGGAGGGTACGAGTTTTCAGACGTTGCTCGACGACACCCGTCGTGAACTGGCCGAGCAGTACCTGGCGCAACCGAGCATGACCCTGCTGGAAATCGCCTACCTGCTGGGGTTCGCTGATCCGAGCAATTTCTTCCGCGCTTTCCGCCGCTGGTTCGACACCACGCCCGGCGAGTACCGGGCGCGGCTGATGGAAACGCCGGCGCCGGTCAGTGACGCCAGAACGCCGGTATACACAGCACAAACACGGTAATGATCTCCAGTCGGCCCAGCAGCATACCGAACGAGAGAATCCACTTGGCCGCGTCCGGCAAGGAAGCGAAGTTGCCTGCCGGGCCGATGGTCTCGCCCAGCCCCGGGCCGACGCCGGACACGGTGCTGGCGGCGCCGGTCAGGGCGGTCATCCAGTCCACCCCGAGCAGTGACAGCAACAACGCGATCACGCAGATGGTGATGGCGAAGAAGAACGAAAAGGTCAGGATCGAACGCACGATCTCTTCATCGAGGCGGTGGCCGTTGTACTTCTGCTTGATCACCGCACGGGGGTGGATCAGCTGGTTAAGGTTGGCCTTGAGCAGGATGTAGGCGACCTGGAAGCGGAAAATCTTGATCCCGCCGGCAGTCGAACCAGAGCAACCGCCGACGAAACCCAGATAGAAGAACAGCATCAGCGAGAAATTGCCCCACAGGCTGTAGTCCCCCAGCGCGAATCCGGTGGTGGTGACCACCGACGTCACGTTCAGCGCCACATGCCGCAGCGCCTCCAGCCAATGCAGCTGGGTGGTCCACCAGTACCAGGTGCCGAGTACCAGCCAGGTCACCAGCAGCATGCCGAGCAAGCCCTGGACCTGCTGGTCCTTGATCAGCGCCCGGCGGTTACCGCGCAGGGTCGCCACGTACAGGGTGAACGGCAGGCTGCCGAGAATCATGATGACGATGGCCACCCAATGCACCGCCGGTTGCGTCCACTTGGCCAGGGACTGGTCCGAGGTCGAGAACCCCCCGGTGGAAATCGCCGACATCGCATGGTTGATCGCATCGAACGGGCTCATCCCGGCCCACCAGAAGGCCAGGCTGCCGAAAATGGTGATGCCGACGTAGGCCGCCACGATCAGGCGCGCCACCATGTGCGAACGGGGCATGACTTTTTCAGAACGGTCCGAAGACTCGGTCTGGAACAGCCGCATGCCACCGATGCGCAGCAGCGGCAGGATCGCCACCGCCATGCCGATAAACCCGATGCCGCCGATCCAGTGCAGCAGCGAGCGCCACATCAGGATGCCGGGGGACATGTCGTCCAGGTGGTTGAGCACCGTCGAACCGGTGGCGGTGATCCCGGACATGCTTTCAAAGAACGAGTCGGTGTAGCTGATGTGCTGGGTCAGCAGGAACGGCAGCGCGGCGAAGATACACACCACCAGCCAGCTGCTGACGGTCAGCAGGTACATGTCCCGTGGTCGCAGATGGACATGCTCGGGGCGCCCGGGAATGACCAGGGCGAGGCCGGCGACAAAGGTGATCATGCTGGCCCAGAGGAACGACGGCAGGTCGCCGGTGCGATCGAAGATCACCAGCGTGGCCATGGGCACGACCATGGCGATGGCCAGGGTTATCAGGAAAATGCCGATGATGAAACCAATGAGACGTAAGGTCGGCAACGCCATGAAATCCGCTCGGCTGAAGTAAGGAGGGCGCCATTCTACCTGCGGGGCGGGGCATGTAAACCGCACTGCCTCAGTAGTTACAGCTAGAATAGCCGCACATTTTTTTCTGGAGGTGGCCGATGCAGGCTCTCGACGTTTTGCTCAACCGTGTTTCCGTGCCGCGCCTGATCGAGCCGGCACCTACCCAGGCGCAACGCGAAGTGCTGTTTGCCGCAGCCATGCGCGCCCCGGATCACGGCCACTTGCAGCCTTGGCGCTTCCTGACGGTCGAAGGCGCGGCGCGTGAGCAAATGGGCGAGTTGCTGGCCGAAGCGGCAAAGCTGCAGGACGCTGAAGTCGCTGAAGCGGCCATCGACAAGGCGCGTAATGGACCGCTGCGGGCACCGCTGGTGGTCGTGGTGATTGCGCGGGTGCAGGAGCACGTCAAATATCCGAAGTCCGAACAGTTGCTGGCCGCGGGTTGTGCGGCCCACGGGATTTTGCTCGCGGCCTATGCGCAGGGTATCGGCGCGGTATGGCGCACCGGTGACCTGGCCTATTCGTCCCATGTGGCCAAGGGGTTGGGACTGGCGGAAGGGGAGGAGGTGATTGCCTTCCTGTACCTCGGCACGCCGCAAAAAGAACCGCGGGTGGCGGAGAAGGTTGATCTGGCCGAATTTGTCAGTGCCTGGCCCGGTAAAGCCTGAAGATCAAAAGATCGCAGCCTGCGGCAGCTCCTACAGTGTTACATCCGTAGGAGCTGTCGAGTGAAACGAGGCTGCGATCTTTTCAGGTCACCGCCCCCGGCACCAAAGGAAATTCCAGACTGGCAATAAATCCACCCTCAGGGTGATTGGCCAGCATCAGGCTTCCGCCATGGCGTTCCGCCGCACGGCGCGCAATCGCCAGTCCCAGGCCGTGCCCGGCTGCCGTCTGCCCGGGCGCGCGATAGAAGGGCTCGCCCAGCTGGCGCAAATGTTCAGCTTCCGCCCCCGGCCCATGGTCACGCACGGTCACCACGATCCGCTCCCCCTGGCGCAAGGCCTGCATTTCAATCGGCAGGCCGCCCGCCGGGTTGAAGCGCTGGGCGTTGCGCAGCAGGTTGTCCACGGCGCGCTCGATCATGGTCGGCCAACCCTTGAGGGTCAGCTGCGACTCGGCTTCCAGGTGCACGAGCTGATCGGGTGAACCCAGCTGTGCATCTTTTTGCAAGGTCGTGAGCAGGGCGTTGAGATCCACTTCTTCAGCACTGGCGTTATCGGCATCGACCCGCGCCAGCACGAGGATTTCGCTGATCAAGGCTTCGAGGCGGTCGCATTCGCGGGTGAGCCGCGGCCAGAGTTTTTCCCGCTCTTCAGGGCTGGCCCGTTCGGCCAATGCCAGGGCAATGCGCAGCCGGGCAAGCGGGGACCGCAGTTCGTGAGACACATCGCGCAGCAGTTGCCGTTGACTGCCGATCAGGCTTTGCAGGCGCGCGCCCATGCGGTTGAAGTCGTTGGCCAGCACGCCGAATTCGTCGCGGCGGTTGGCCAGCTTGACCAGGCTGTTCTGTTGGTAGGTGGTTTGTCCCAGGTCATGCACCGCGCTGCGTAAACGGCTGAGCGGGCGGGTGATGGAGAAGGTCACCAGCAGGCTGAACAGGGTCAGTACCACCAGGGCGATCCCCAGCGCACTCAACGGCCAGAGCAGGCTTTCGCGGTGCCAGGCGTCGAGTTCCGGGTGAGGGATGCGGTAGATGAACAGGTAGGTGTCACCACTTTTGTCGCTGGTGAACTCATCGGTCAGGCGCCGCCATGGCAGGCGGCGGTCGTCGTTGTTCTGCCGCGCCTCAAAGGCAGCCGCACGCCGTGGGAAGGTGCCGCGCACCACCGGGTCACCGCTCTCGTTGAGTACCTGGACGTCGATGTGATATTGGCGCTTGCGCTGTTGCAGAATGTCCTGGGCTGCGTCTTCGCCCTGGGTTTCGTAGGTTTGCGTCCATTGTTCGGCCAGGGTATTGAGGCCCGGATGGCGACTGAGAATCCACGCGTCCTGATTGAGCATGTGCCCGAGCAGAATGGAGAGCCCTGCAACCAGGGCGATGGCCAGCCAGAAGCTGGCCAGGACCCGCCAGAACAATGAGCGCACAGAAAATCCTCGAACAGACCTGTAGGAGCGAGCTTGTTCGCGATGGACGACTAGACAACACGGGCTACCTGATGCCGCGCGTTATCGTTGACGTCCATCGCGAGCAAGCTCGCTCCTACAGTAGATCAAAAGCAATGAGGCCCAACGGTGGTTAACCGTTGGGCCGGGGGTTAGCGCATTATTGCGCTTTTTGCGCCTGCTGCGCTTTCCAGGCCTTGAACTCTGCCCATTCCGCGCGACGTTCAGCCTGTTTTTTCTGGATCTCGTCGAATTTCTTCTGTTGATCCGGCTTCAACAAGGCACGCACATCGGCTTCGGCTTTCTTGTGGTTGGCGGCCATTTCATCTTTCATGGCTTTCTGGTCGGCTGGCGAGAGTTTTTCCAGGTACTTGTCGACCACTTGCTTACGCTCGTGCATCTGCTCGCCCATGATCTTGCGGATCTGCTCGCGCTGCTCGCGGCTCAGGTCCAGTTGGCTGTACGGGCCTTTACCGTGCATGCCGTGCATCTGACCGCCGTGGCGCGAACCGTCCATCGGGCCATCCATCGGGCCTGCGCCTTCAGGCATGGCCATGGCAACGGTCGGCAGGGCGGTGGCGAACATCAGAGCGATAAGAGTCTTGCGCATGGTGAATCTCCTTGTCTCATTCCCGGTACGTTCCGGATGAGTTCAGATTACGCAGATCAAGGTCAGCGGCGGTCAGCGGTACGTAAAGCTTGGGTAAAGATGGTTTTGCGCCGACCTGACAAAAACAACCCTTGTAGGAGCCGGCTTGCCAGCGAAGGCGTCCGAAAGAACGACGCATTATTCAAGGACGCCTTCGCCGGCAAGCCGGCTCCTGCAAGGGAGCGTAGGTTTAGAGGCTGTAGTAGTAGCCGCGGCTGCGCAGGGCCACGATGCGCGGGCGGCCATCGGGATGCGGGCCGATTTTTTTGCGCAGGTTGCTCACGTGCATGTCGAGGCTGCGGTCGTACAGGGTCAGCTTGCGGCCGAGGGCGATTTGCGCCAGTTCCTGTTTATCCAGCGGCTCGCCGGGCTGCTTGAGCAGGGCTTCGAGCAGGCGGCTTTCGGAAACTGTAAGCGTGAACTCCTGTTCATCGATGCTGACCACGCCGCGCACCGGGCTGAAACACAGGTCGCCCAGCTCCATCTGGCTGGACGCCGGCGCCGGATGGCTGCGGCGCAACACGGCGCGCAGGCGGGCTGTCAGTTCCCGTGGGTCGCAAGGTTTGGCCAGGTAGTCGTCGGCACCGAGCTCCAGGCCGAGGATACGGTCCAGGGGTTCGCCGCGGGCGGACAGCATCAGCACCGGCAAGTCCGGGTGATCGCTGCGCAGTTGCTTGAGCAGTTCCAGGCCACTGCCGTCCGGCAACATCACGTCCAGCACCACGGCCGCCGGGGAGGTTTCGGCCAGTGCGCGACGGGCGCTCTGGCCATCGTGACAGGCGCGCACCTGAAACCCTTCCTGGCTCAGCCAGCTGCTCAGGAGCTCGCACAGCTCCTGGTCATCATCAATTAGTAACAGCTCGCTCATGAATCACTCAATTTAGCCATTGTCGACGTTTTCGACTCGCTCCACTGGCGAAGATACCGCAGAGCAGGGCCAATAGCGCCACCCCGGCGCCAACGACGAACCACTGTTGCTGATCGGTCAGCAAGCGCGGGATCGTACTGCCGGCCTGGACTTCCCGAAGTTGCAGCTTGAGTCGCTGATTCTCCTGGCGCAACCGGACCAGCTGGACGCTTTCGCGTTCGCCATCGGCATTGTTCAATTGTTTGCCCAGTTCTTCTCGTTGCCGCTCGCTTTCCTTCAAGCGTTGCTGCAGTTCGTTGATCTGGCTGCCGGCGCTCAAGGACAGCGGCGTGGAGTTCGCGCCCTCGGCGGCTTCTTCACCGTGGGCGGGCGCCACGATCGACAACGTGACCAACATCAGACACAACGGACCTTTGCGCATCGCGACTCCTGATTCCAATACGGATATTGGGGAGTTTGTCGGCAGGCAAACGAGAATAATGAGCGATTGAGAACGCGATGAACCGATAAGGTTCACCGCGCCAAGAGACGTTACGGCAGGACTTGCTTGAAAGGCTTGACCAGGACGTTGGCGTAGACGCCGGCGGCGATGTACGGATCGGCGTCGGCCCAGGCCTGCGCGGCGCTCAGGGAGTCGAATTCGGCGACGATCAGGCTGCCGGTGAAACCCGCTGCCCCTGGATCATTGCTGTCGACCGCCGGATGTGGGCCGGCCAATACGATGCGACCTTCGCCTTTGAGCACCTGCAGGCGCTCAAGGTGTGCAGGCCGGGCGGCCAGGCGGGCTTCCAGGGAGTTGGCGACGTCTGTGGCAATGATTGCGTAAAGCATGTCAGTCCTCGGTTTTCGGCGTTGTGGTATCGGCGTCGTGCAGGTGGCGGGACAGGTAGATGCCCTGGCCGACCAGGAACAGCAAAGTCATGCCCAGGCTGCCGAAGACCTTGAAGTCGACCCAGTAGCTCTGGAACGTGAACGCGACGAACAGGTTGGCGGCACCGCAAAACAGGAAAAACGCGATCCAGGCGATGTTCAGGCGCGTCCAGACCGGCTCCGGCAGGCTCAGCGCGTGGCCCATGATGCGCTTGATCAGCAGTTGGTCACCGATGAAGTGGCTGCCGATGAACGCCAGGGCGAACAACCAGTTGACCACCGGAGCTTTCCATTTCAGGAAGGTCTCGCTGTGGAAGGCCAGGGTCAGGCTGCCGAAGACCAGGCAGGCGATCAGGGTCAGCCACTGGCTCTTCTCCAGCTTGCGCTGCTTGATGAACAGCGTGCCGTAGACCACCAGGGAGCTGATGATCAGCATCGCGGTGGCGCTGTAGATGCCGCCTACAGTGACCTCGTGGCCGGCTATGTCGACGACCCGTGGATCGATCTTGAAGACGATGAAAAACAGCAGGAGCGGGATGAAATCGATGAATTGTTTCACAGTGGCAGCCAGAAGCAGGATGTGGCGGCATAATAACAAACATATGGGCGCGCGATAGCGCCAGCTGATTTGAGGTTACAAAGCCCTGTGAATGTTGATTTGCACTGCCATAGCACGGCCTCCGATGGCGCCCTGGCGCCTGCGATCCTGGTTGCGCGAGCGTTCGAGAAAGGCGTGCGAGTCCTGGCCTTGACCGATCACGACACCCTCGAAGGCCTCGACGAGGCCCGCTGTGCAGCGAATGCGCTGGGGATGCAACTGGTCAATGGCGTCGAATTGTCCTGCACCTGGGGCGGCGCGACCATTCACGTGCTGGGCTACGGTTTCGATGTCAATGCCGCGCCGTTGGTCGAGGCGATTGCCAAGTTGCGCGACGGCCGCTGGCTACGTTCCGAGGAAATCAGCCGCAAACTGGCGTTGAAAGGCATGCCGGGAGCGCTCGAAGGCGCCCGTGAAGTCCAGCAGGCCCTGGGCGACAGCGGTAACGCGCCGGCCCGCCCGCACTTCGCCGACTGGATGGTGCGCGAAGGTTTCGTCAAGGATCGCGCCGAAGCGTTCCGCAAATGGCTGGGTGCCGGCAAGCTGGGTGACGTCAAGCAACACTGGCCAACCCTGGAAGAAACCGTCGAAACCCTGCGCGCGGCCAAGGCGTGGGTCAGTCTGGCCCACCCCTGGCACTACGAATTCACTCGCAGCAAGCGTCGCCGCCTGATTGCCGACTATATTCAAGCAGGGGGCCACGCGATCGAAGTGGTCAATGGCCATCAGCCTGCCGAGCAAGTAGGCAGCCTGGCTATTCTGGCCCGCGAGTTCGGTCTGCTGGTCAGCGCCGGCAGTGATTTTCATGGCCCTGGAGGCTGGTCCGAGATCGGTGAATATCGCCCGCTTCCGGAGGATCTGCCACCACTGTGGTGTCGATTCAAACATGACCCAAATATTGCCGTCGTCTGAACAGGTAGAGAATGTGAGTCAATTTTTCCAGATTCATCCGGAAAACCCGCAAGCGCGCCTGATCAAGCAGGCTGTCGAGATCATTCGCAAGGGCGGGGTGGTGATCTATCCCACGGACTCCTCCTACGCCATTGGTTGCCAGATCGGCGACAAGGTCGCCGTGGAGCGCGTACGCCGACTGCGCCAGCTCGACGAAAAGCACAACTTTGCGCTGATCTGCAGCGATCTGTCACAACTGGGGCTGTTCGCCAAGATCGACACGGGCACCTTCCGCATTCTCAAGGCTCACCTTCCAGGGCCCTACACTTTTATCCTCAACGCCACCCGTGAAGTCCCGCGCCTGCTGTTGCATCCGAAAAAACGCACCATCGGCCTGCGGGTGCCGAGCCATCCGATTGCCCTGGCGTTGCTCGAAGAGCTGGGCGAACCGTTGATGAGCGTGACGCTGATCATGCCGGGCGACGAGGATCCTTTGACCGATCCTTACGAAATGCGCCAATTGCTCGAGCATCAGGTCGACCTGATCATCGATGGCGGTTTCGGCGGGATCAAGGCTTCCACGGTGATCAACCTCGCCGATGGCGAGCCGGAAGTGATCCGCGTCGGTTGTGGCGACCCTGCGCCGTTCATGGTCGAGGCCTAGATGTCCGCAGTTGAACCCGTCGACAGTCAGGCTGGGGCCCAACAAGAGCTGCCTTTCGCCATGGTCTATGGCCAGGCGGTCATGGAAATGCCGCTGGACCTGTACATCCCGCCGGATGCGCTGGAGGTCTTTCTCGAAGCCTTCGAAGGCCCCCTCGACCTGCTCCTGTACCTGATCCGCAAACAGAACATCAACATCCTCGACATCCCGGTGGCGGAAATCACCCGTCAGTACATGGGGTATGTCGAGTTGATGCAGTCGGTGCGCCTGGAACTGGCCGCCGAATACCTGGTGATGGCCGCGATGCTGGCCGAGATCAAGTCGCGGATGCTGCTGCCGCGGGCTGAAACCGTCGAGGACGAGGAAGAAGACCCGCGAGCCGAACTGATCCGTCGCTTGCAGGAGTACGAGCGTTTCAAGGCCGCCGCCGAAGGCATCGATGGCCTGAGCCGGGTCGGTCGCGACGTGGTGGTGCCCAAGCTCGATGCCCCGGAAGCCAGGGCGCGCAAACTGTTGCCGGATGTGCGCTTGTCCGAGATTTTGCTGTCCATGGCCGAGGTGCTTCGCCGTGGCGACATGTTCGAAAGCCACCAGGTCAGCCGCGAAGCGCTGTCCACCCGCGAACGCATGAGCGATGTGCTGGAACGGCTCAAGGGCGGCGGTTTCGTACCGTTCGTCGAGCTGTTCACCGCCGAGGAAGGGCGCCTGGGGGTTGTCGTGACCTTCATGGCAATTCTCGAGCTGGTCAAGGAATCCTTGGTCGAGCTGGTGCAGAATGAGCCGTTCGCCGCGATCCACGTCCGAGCACGAGCCGAATAACGAGTCCAATCATGAACCTGAGTGAACCCCGCGAGCTGGCGCCACTGCTCGAAGCCTTTCTGTTGGCCTCTGGAAAACCGCAATCGCTGGAGCGCCTGTTCGAGCTCTTCGAAGAGGGCGAGCGCCCGGAACCCGCGGTCTTCAAGAAAGCCCTGACCATTCTGGGCAAGTCCTGTGATGGCCGCGCCTACGAGTTGAAGGAGGTTGCTTCCGGCTATCGCCTGCAAATCCGTGAAAAGTTTTCGCCGTGGGTCGGGCGCTTATGGGAAGAGCGGCCGCAGCGCTACTCGCGGGCCATGCTCGAAACCATTGCCTTGATCGCCTATCGCCAGCCGATCACCCGGGGCGAGATCGAGGATGTGCGGGGCGTGGCGGTCAACAGCCAGATCGTCAAGACGCTGATGGAGCGCGAGTGGATCCGCATCGTCGGCTACCGCGATGTGCCGGGCAAGCCGGCGATGTTCGCCACCACCAAGGCGTTTCTCGATCATTTCAACCTGAAGAACCTCGATGACCTGCCGCCGCTGGCCGAGGTGCGCGAACTGGAGCCGGACCCGGTGCTCGATTTCGACGACGCGCCAGTACCTGCAGGGCTGCAAGAACTGGCCGACGCCAGCGCCGAGCCGGAAGAGCCTAAGGAAGAGACCAGTTTCCATACGCTGTTGCTGGAGCTGGACAGCATGGAGGAGGGGATCAAGACCGACTTCGACGATTTGTTGCGTGATGGTGAGTTGCCGGGGATTGATCCGGAGCAGCCTGACATCGAACCGGAACAGGTTGAACCCGAAGCTGAGCCCGAGCAGGAAGACGACATCCTCGGCGTTGCCGAGGCTCGCGAAAAGCTCCTGGCCGCCGTCGCTGCCCTGGAGCAGCCAAAGCCCGAGCCGGAGCTATCCGACGAAGAAGCCGAAGCCTTGGCCCTCGCCGAAGCCATCGAAGCCGAACGCCGCGAGTTCGAAGACTGACACAGTTCCAATGAGGGGGAATGTGTTCAAAGTGGATCACCGGCCGGCGGAAAAGCCAATAACCTTGCATTCATCAGCTAGTCTCTGATGCGCAAACGCCCGCATGCGCGTATGATTCGCGACCCTTCGGCGATCCCTTCGCCCAAGTACCCAGTTTTCAGAACACACCGGGAGGTGCCCAGATGAGTATCAAAGACCAGAAAGACGACCAGGAAATCGGCCCAGCAGGCGAAAAGCTGCAGAAGGTCCTCGCCCGTATCGGCGTCGGCTCGCGCCGTGACGTGGAAGCCTGGATCAGCCACGGCCGGATCAAGGTCAACGGCAAAGACGCCACCCTTGGCCAGCGCGTCGACATGCACGACGCCATCACCATCGACGGCAAGGTCATCAAGCGTGAAGAGGCCGCCGAGTCGGTCCGCCGCGTGATCATGTACAACAAGCCCGATGGCGAAATCTGCACCCGTGTCGACCCGGAAGGCCGTCCGACCGTGTTCGACAAGATGCCAAAGCCGAAAGAAGGCCGCTGGATCAACATCGGTCGCCTCGACATCAACACCACCGGCCTGCTGATGTTCACCACCGACGGTGAGCTGGCCAACCGCCTGATGCACCCTTCCTACGAAATGGACCGTGAATACGCGGTGCGTGTGCGTGGCGAAGTCGATGACGAGATGATCGAGCGCCTGAAAGCTGGCGTGGTCCTCGAAGACGGCCCGGCCAAATTCACCGACATCAAGCAGGCGCCGGGCGGCGAAGGTTTCAACCACTGGTACCACTGCGTGGTGATGGAAGGTCGTAACCGCGAAGTACGTCGCCTGTGGGAATCCCAGGGCCTGGTGGTCAGCCGTCTGAAGCGCGTGCGTTTCGGTCCGGTGTTCCTCAACTCGGACCTGCCGATGGGTCGCTGGCGCGAAATGAGCCAGTACGAAGTCGACATCCTCAGTGCCGAGGTCGGCCTGACGCCGGTCGCGATGCCGCAGATGAACGCCAAGAGCAAAGACAAGCTTGACCGGATGCAGCGTAAATCGTCGCGTCCAATGGCCAAGACCGAGCGCGTACGGACCCTGCGTCCAGCCACCGCCGCACCTGCAGCGCCACGTGCCAGCCGCGAGCCGCAGATCGAAGGCGAGCGCCCGGCGCGCAAGCCGGCTGCTCGTCAGGACGGTGAACGCGGTCCACGCACGCCGCGTCCGGCCAATGGCCGCACCGAGCGTGGCGAAGGCCGTGGTACGCCGGTAGCTGATCGTCCGGCCGACACCAAGCGCCCGGCCAAGCCGGCGCCGAAGCGTCCGGGGATCAAGCTGGTCGACGGTGATGCGCCGTCGGGCAAGCGCCGTGGCGCACCGGCCGGTTCCGGTCAGCGTCCGGGGTTTGGTCGTCGCAAGCCTGAGTAATCGGAAAGCGCTTCATGAAAAACGCCAGCCTTCGGGTTGGCGTTTTTTTTGTGCCTGGTTTTAGCCCTGTAGCGTTTTTGAGGACGCTTTCGCGAGCAAGCCCGCTCCCACAGGTGACCGAGCCGGCACAGATAAATGCGATCCACTGTGGGAGCGGGCTTGCTCGCGAAAGCGCCAGTCGCTGCACCAGTGATTCCGAAGTGGAAAGTCAAAATGACAGGCTGTAAAGATTTCATGACGAAATCCCTGTATTAACCCCATGAAATCGCCTCTCACGTAATGCCGTAAAAAAATTCTTACGCTCAATTCGCTCAAGTCCTTCCCCCAGCCCTCTAGCCCGCTTGTTTCCCGCCCCCATGCAAGGTGTTATGCGCGCCATGCCTGTCGTGCAGGTGCATAACAAAAAGGAGGCGCAATGAACGCCGCAATCCATTTCCAGCTCCCATCGCGGGTCGGTTTTTCCACCGTCCCGGTCCATGACCCGCAAAGGTCTGACCTCCTTTTTGCAGTCGCCCGATCCCTTCGAGGCGGACACATGCAATCCCGGCTACCGACACGCTGATCCAGCGGGGTCTGGCAACAGGGGGTTACCGGTGTACAATGCGCCGCGTTTTACCTGTGACCTCCTGCGCAAATGCGCAAACCTCAAGGCTATCCGCCTTGTTCACTCCGCCGCGCCACAAGCGCGTCGGGTTCGATTTCGTCACAGATAAAAACAAACAGGTGACGCATGACCGTTGTAAATACGCTGAACTCCTGGTGCCTGCGCTGGGGTTTGATCGGCGCTGCTTAACGTCTGTCTTGAGCAGCAACGCCTTCTGAACATCATCAAACCTTGCGTGAGACCCTTTTCATGAGTGGACAAAACTCGCATTCAGGCGAGCTGAAGCGCGGCCTGAAAAATCGCCACATTCAATTGATTGCCCTCGGTGGCGCGATTGGTACCGGTCTGTTCCTCGGCTCGGCCGGGGTACTGAAATCCGCCGGCCCGTCGATGATCCTCGGCTACGCCATCTGCGGTTTCATCGCCTTCATGATCATGCGCCAGCTGGGTGAAATGATCGTCGAAGACCCGGTGGCCGGCTCCTTCAGCCACTTCGCGCACAAGTACTGGGGCGGCTTTGCCGGTTTCCTGTCGGGCTGGAACTGCTGGATCCTGTACATTCTGGTCGGCATGTCGGAGCTGACGGCGGTCGGCAAATACATCCACTACTGGGCGCCGGACATCCCGACCTGGGCCTCCGCAGCGGCGTTCTTCGTGCTGATCAACGCGGTCAACCTGGCCAACGTCAAAGTCTTTGGCGAGGCCGAGTTCTGGTTCGCGATCATCAAGGTCGTGGCGATCGTCGGCATGATTGCTCTGGGCAGCTACCTGCTGGTCAGCGGCAACGGCGGCCCGCAAGCGGCGGTCAGCAACCTGTGGTCCCACGGCGGCTTCTTCCCGAATGGGATCAGCGGCCTGGTGATGGCCATGGCGTTCATCATGTTTTCCTTCGGTGGCCTGGAAATGCTCGGTTTCACCGCAGCTGAAGCCGACAAGCCGAAGACCGTGATCCCGAAAGCGATCAACCAGGTGATCTACCGGATCCTGATTTTCTACATCGGTGCGCTGGTGATCCTGCTGTCGCTGACCCCGTGGGACAGCTTGCTGGCCACCCTGAACGCCTCCGGTGATTCCTACAGCGGCAGCCCGTTCGTGCAAGTGTTCTCGATGCTGGGCAGCAACACCGCTGCGCACATCCTCAACTTCGTGGTCCTGACCGCGGCTTTGTCGGTGTACAACAGCGGCACCTACTGCAACAGCCGCATGCTGCTGGGCATGGCCGAGCAGGGCGATGCGCCGAAAGCATTGGCGAAGATCGACAAGCGCGGCGTGCCAGTGCGTTCGATCCTGGCCTCGGCCGCCGTGACCCTGATCGCGGTGCTGCTGAACTACCTGATCCCGCACAGCGCGCTGGAACTGCTGATGTCGCTGGTGGTGGCCACCCTGGTGATCAACTGGGCGATGATCAGCTACTCGCACTTCAAGTTCCGCCAGCACATGAACAAGACCAAACAGACGCCGCTGTTCAAGGCCTTCTGGTACCCATACGGCAACTACATCTGCCTGGCGTTCGTGTTGTTCATTCTCGGCGTGATGCTGTTGATTCCGGGGATCCAGACATCGGTGTACGCGATTCCGGTGTGGCTGGTGTTCATGTGGGTCTGCTACGGCATCAAGAACAAGCGCAGCGCACAGCGCGCCTTGCAGCCAGCGGTGGAATAACTGCACACAGTAAAAACAAACCCGGCCAAGTGCCGGGTTTTTTATAGCGCTGCAAAAACCTGTGGGAGCGTGGCTTGCCCGCGATGAACGATAACGCGGTGCCCCTGATAAACCGTGGCGCCTGAATCGCGGGCAAGCCACGCTCCCACAAGGTCCGCATTCCTTCAATCTATTCGCGGTATCCTGAACACTCTCGAATACGGACGCTTTTCCATGCTGGTGATTTCCAACAACGTGCATCTGCCGGATGCCGAGATCGAATTGACGGCGATTCGCGCCCAGGGTGCGGGAGGGCAGAACGTCAACAAGGTCTCCAGCGCGGTGCACCTGCGCTTTGACATTCCGGCTTCGTCCTTGCCCGAGTTCTACAAGGAGCGGCTGTTGGCGCTGCGCGACAGTCGCATCACCAGCGAAGGCGTGTTGATCATCAAGGCCCAGCAATACCGGACCCAGGAGCAGAACCGCGCCGATGCGCTGGAGCGTCTGGTCGAGTTGATCCAGAGCGCCACCAAGGTCGAAAAGAAACGCCGGCCGACCAAGCCGACCCTCGGTTCCAAGACCCGTCGGCTCGAGTCCAAGAGCAAGCGCGGCAACATCAAGGCCGGGCGCGGCAAGGTCGACTTCTAGCGTGAATCCCGCGCCTGGCGTTGCTTCGGTGCCTGCCGGTACAGGTAAACGCTCAACGCCAGGCCGCTCAAGGCGGCGAGGGCGGCGAACAGGAAGATCGAGGCAAAGCCGAAGCCCGCCGCAACCGCACCAGCCAACGGCCCGGTGATCCCCAGCGACAAGTCGATGAACAGCGAATAGGCGCCGACCGCCGCCCCGCGGCTGGAGGCCGGCACCAGGTTGACCGCTTCGACACCCAGCGCCGGAAACACCAGCGAGAAACCGAAACCGCTCAAGGCCGCGCCCGCCAACGCCCAATGCGCATCGGGTGCCAGCCACAGCAGCAACAGGCCCAGGGTTTCCACCGACAGGCAGGCAATCGCCACGCGAAAACCGCCGAGGCGATTGATCAGGTTGCCGAACAGCAGGCGTGCACCGATGAAACTCGCGCCGAACAGGCTCAGGCACAGCACGGCGTTGTCCCAGTGTTGGGTGGCGTAGTACAGGGTGATGAAGGTGGCAATGGTGCCAAAGCCGATCGAGCCCAGTGCGAGGCCGCAACCGTGGGGCAGGACCCGACCGAGCACATGCATGAACGGCAGTCGTTCACCGACCACAATGGGCGCGGCGGTTTTCGGCCAGGCCAGCAGCAGGCCAAGCAGCGCCAGCAGGACAATGCTCACGCCCATGCTCCACAAGCCCAGCTGCTTGACCAGCAACACGCCCAAGGGCGCACCCACGGCCAATGCGCCGTAACTGGCGATGCCGTTCCAGGAGATGACCTTGGCGGTGTTCGCCGCGCCGACCCGGCCGATGCCCCAACCAATGGAGCCTGAGCCCACCAGGCTTTCGGCGCTGCCGAGCACCAGGCGGCCGATCAGCAGGCTGATCAGGCTGAGCATCGGCAGGCTTTGGGTCCAGGCCGAGATCAGCATGAACACGCCGCTCAGGCCACAGCCGGCCAGGCCATACATGACCGCCAGCTTGCTGCCCTTGTTGTCGATGATCTTCCCGGCGTAGGGACGGCTGAGCAGGGTGGCCAGATATTGCACGCTGATCACCAGCCCGGCGATCACCGCACCAAAACCCAGGTCGCTATGGACATAGCCCGGCAGTACCGCCAAGGGAATGCCGATATTGAGGTAGCCGATGAAGGTAAACAGGACGATGGAAACGACTTGCAGCGTGACCGCCAGGGGGCGCTGGTTTTCAGACATGGGTAAAGGTCCACGGGAAAGCAGGATAGATAGGCTGCTTATGATAGCGGCGCGAGCGGCCGCGGGTCGTGGAAAAAGTAAAACTATTTGCCGGGCGGGATCAGTCGGGCTTTGCAGGTGCGACCAGTTGCGTGGTGACCAGGGCGGCCAGTGCGTTTTCTTCGCTGCCGAAGCGGGCGAGCAAAGCGGCCTGTTTCTCGGGGGAGAGGCGATTCCAGATTTCGATCATTTTCTCGGCGGTGCCGATCAGGAGGCTGGCCTGGGTTTCGTCGAATTCGTCGGTCATGGGCGGGGTCACTGTTCAGGCGGTGTGGAAAGCGCATGTTAGCGCTTTCCACACAGTCTGTACGGCGGGTGTTTCAGTCTTCGCTGTCTGCCTGGCGGCGGTCAGTGGCTTCTTTCGGCTCGGGCTGTTGGGCACCGGCTTGTTGCGTGGTCGTCTGCTCAGGTACGTGCAGGCTTGGGAAGGGGAGATTAGGAATCTCGTGCATGGTCGCGCTCCTCGCTAAGTCTGTTGATAGATCTGGTAGATCCGCGCTTTCAAAAAAGCCTGGGCAGGATACAGGAGTAGAAATGACAAACAGACTTTTATATCCATTTGTTTCGACGAATGGGGTTGTATATACAGGGAAATAAGAGGAGCGATGCAAAACTAATGTGGGAGCGGGCTTGCTCGCGAAAGCGGTAGATCAGTCAATATGGATGTCGACTGACATTCCGCATTCGCGAGCAAGCCCGCTCCCACAGGGGATTTGCAGTGTTTGGAAGTTATTTGCAGACTTTGGCGATTGCTTCGGCCAGCAAATCCAGGCGCGTAGCATCAATGCCGGCAACGTTCGCCCGACCCGAACTGACCATGTACACGCTATGGTTATCCCGCAGCGCTTTCACTTGCTCAGGTGTCATCCCGGTGTAGGAAAACATTCCGCGCTGCACACCAATGTGCGCAAAGCGCTCACGCAAACCGTAAGCCTCCAGCGCTTCGAGCAAACCGCTGCGCAGTTGCGCAATACGCAAGCGCATGGTTTCCACTTCGTCGGCCCAGAGGTTTTTCAGTTCCGGGTCGCCGAGGATGGTCGCCACCACGGCAGCGCCGTGATCCGGCGGCGTCGACCACAGGTTACGGGCGATGTGGGCCAGTTGGCTGCGGATGTCGGTCAGCTTGTCGGCGGATTTCGCACAGACAATCAGCGCGCCGGTGCGGTCGCGGTACAGGCCGAAGTTCTTCGAGCAGGAGCTGGTGATCAAGACTTCCGGCAACTCGGCGGCGAACAGTCGGGTGGACCAGGCGTCCTGCTCCAGGCCGTCACCGAAGCCCTGGTAGGCGAAATCGATCAGCGGCAGCAACTCGCGCCGGCGCACCACGTCCAGCACCCGGCGCCAGTCGTCATGGGACAGATCGAAGCCGGTCGGGTTGTGGCAGCAGGCGTGCAGCAGCACCACGTCGCCCTTGGGGGCTTGCTCGAGCGCGGCGAGCATGGCCTCGACGTCGAGACGGTTGTCACTGCCCACGTAAGGGTAATGGCTGACCTTGACCTTGGCCGCGGCGAAAATGGTTTCGTGGATCGGCCAGGTCGGATTGCTCAGCCAGACGCCACGGCCCGGCAGGCACTGGGCGATGAAGTCAGCGCTCAAGCGCAACGCACCAGTGCCGCCCGGGGTCTGGGTGGCGCCGGCGCGTTGTTCGCTGAGCAGCGTCGAGTCGGCGCCGAGCACCAACTCACTGATGACCTTGCCGAAAGCCGCGTCGCCGTGACCGCCGATGTAGGTCTTGGTGGTCTGGCGATCCACCAGGCGCGCTTCGGCCAGCTTCACCGCCTGGGGAATGGTGGTCAGGCCCTGGGCGTCTTTGTAGACACCCACGCCGAGGTCGAATTTGCGCGGGTTGGGGTCCTGCGCATACGCCTCCATCAGACCGAGGATCGGGTCGCCGGGCACCCGGCCGATGGCGTCGAAATGCATTATTTGCGGCCCTCGGCGTCCTTGGCAACGATGTCCGTGCGCGCGGCCATGATGAAGTCGTTGCGGTGCAGGCCCTTGATCGAGTGGCTCCACCAGGTCACGGTGACTTTGCCCCACTCGGTCAGCAGGCCAGGGTGATGACCTTCGGCCTCGGAGATTTCACCGACGGCGTTGGTGAACGCCAGGGCGTGCTTGAAGTTCTTGAACAGGAAAACCTTTTCCAGCTGCATGATGCTGTCGCGAACTTCGATGTTCCAGTCCGGGATCTGCTTGATCAGGACTGGCAGTTCTTCATCGCTGACCTGTGGGGCGTCGGCGCGGCAGGCTTCGCAGTGGGCTTGGTTCAATGTGGACATGATGGATTCCTGAAATCGGGATAAAGGGAAATCGACCGTCAATAACACCACGCTAAAGCAAAGCGTCGGTTCCTGACAGACTCACTTGATCGAAAAAGCGGCGGTTCAGGCCGCTTTGGGTTTCGGTGGAAATTTCGGAGCATGCAGACCCATCTGCATCGCTTGCTGGACCATGCCCATGATGTCTTCGTGGGCCAGGTCGAACAGGCGCTTGAGGTTCGGCAGAACGAAATACAGCGGTTGCAGGATGTCGATGCGGTAAGGCGTGCGCATGCATTCCAGCGGATCGAATGCCTGATGCTCAGGCTCGTCCGACAGGCAATACACGGTTTCTTTCGGTGAAGACAGGATGCCGCCGCCGTAAATGCGCTGGCCTTGCGGGGTGTCGACCAGGCCGAACTCGATGGTCATCCAGTACAGGCGCGCCAGGTACACGCGCTCTTCCTTGGATGCCTTGAGGCCGAGTTTGCCGTAGGTGTGGGTGAATTCAGCGAACCAGGGGTTGGTCAGCAGCGGGCAGTGGCCGAAAATCTCGTGGAAAATGTCCGGCTCTTGCAGGTAATCCAGCTCTTCGCGAGTACGAATGAAGGTGGCCACCGGAAACTGCTTGCTGGCGAGCAATTCAAAAAAGGTCTGGAAGGGGATCAGCGCCGGCACGCGGGCAACTTGCCAGCCGGTGGTTTCACCGAGGACCTTGTTGATCTCGCCCAGTTGCGGAATGCGGTCGTGGGGCAGACCGAGTTTTTCGATGCCGTCCAGGTATTCCTGGCACGCACGCCCTTCGATCACTTTCAGTTGGCGAGTGATCAGCGTGTTCCACACCGCGTGTTCTTCGGCGGTGTAGTCGATAAAACCATGCGCATCGGGCTCGCGAGCCACGTATTGCGTCTGCTTCATGCTGCTCTCCTGCTAGGGGATTCGTTCTTGTTATGTGCTGCTATGGACCTAGGAATACCCCATCGATTGCAGCGCTGCAGCAGGTGAGCGGCGTCCTGCGCGGGAAAATCCCTGGATTATCGTAAAGTTTTCGTTACGTATTGGCCGTCATCGCGTAAATGTTGAGATTGGCGGGTGGGAAAAGCCCTACATCTGTCACATAATCTTGACGACTATCTGAGCGCCTGATCAGAAAAGTCGGGCGCTAACCCTGTGGGAGCCAGCCTGCTGGCGATAGCGGCGTGTCATTCGACAACAATATCGCCTGATGCGACGCCATCGCCAGCAGGCTGGCTCCCACAGGTCAATCATCGTTTATCAGGTCTTTTACATGCGTATCAAAGTCCACTGCCAGAACCGCATCGGCATCCTGCGCGACATCCTCAACCTGTTGGTCGAGTACGGTATCAACGTCGCCCGCGGTGAAGTGGGTGGCGAGCATGGCAATGCCATCTACCTGCACTGTCCGAACCTGATCAACATTCAGTTCCAGGCACTGCGTCCGAAATTCGAGGCGATTGCCGGGGTTTTTGGCGTCAAGCGTGTAGGGCTCATGCCCAGTGAGCGTCGGCACATGGAGCTCAATGCGTTGCTCGGCGCCCTGGAGTTTCCGGTGCTGTCGATCGACATGGGCGGTTCCATCGTCGCGGCCAATCGCGCGGCGGCGCAGTTGCTGGGTGTGCGGGTAGATGAGGTGCCGGGGATTCCCCTGTCGCGTTATGCCGAGGATTTCGATTTGCCGGAGCTGGTGCGCGCCAACAAATCGCGGATCAACGGACTGCGGGTCAAGGTCAAGGGCGATGTGTTCCTGGCCGACATCGCGCCCCTGCAATCGGAGCATGACGACAGCGAAGCCATGGCCGGGGCGGTGCTGACCCTGCATCGCGCCGACCGGGTGGGCGAGCGCATCTATAACGTACGCAAGCAGGAGTTGCGCGGCTTCGACAGCATCTTTCAAAGCTCGAAGGTGATGGCGGCGGTGGTGCGCGAAGCCCGGCGCATGGCCCCGCTCGATGCGCCACTATTGATAGAAGGCGAGACCGGCACCGGTAAAGAATTGTTGGCGCGGGCCTGCCATCTGGCCAGCCCGCGCGGGCAATCGCCGCTGATGGCGCTCAATTGCGCCGGTCTGCCGGAATCCATGGCCGAGACCGAGTTGTTCGGTTATGGCCCTGGCGCCTTCGAGGGCGCCCGGGCCGAGGGTAAGCTCGGGCTGTTGGAGCTGACGGCGGGCGGTACGCTGTTTCTCGATGGAGTCGGGGAAATGAGCCCGCGCCTGCAGGTGAAATTGCTGCGCTTCCTGCAGGATGGCTGCTTCCGTCGTGTAGGCAGCGATGAAGAGGTGTACCTCGACGTGCGGGTGATCTGCGCGACCCAGGTCGACCTGTCCGAACTCTGTGCCCGTGGGGAGTTTCGCCAGGACCTGTATCACCGATTGAACGTGCTGTCGTTGCACATCCCGCCGCTGCGCGAATGCCTGGACGGCTTGACGCCGCTGGTGGAGCACTTCCTCGATCAGGCCAGCCGGCAGATCGGTTGCCCGCTGCCCAAGCTCGCGCCAGCGGCCATGGACCGGCTCAGTCATTACCATTGGCCGGGCAACGTTCGGCAGTTGGAAAACGTGCTGTTCCAGGCGGTTTCCCTGTGTGAGGGCGGGACGGTCAAGGCCGAGCATATTCGTCTGCCGGACTACGGTGTGCGTCAGCCACTTGGCGATTTTTCGTTGGAAGGCGGGCTGGACGAGATTGTCGGGCGCTTTGAGAAGGCGGTGTTGGAGCGATTGTATTCCGAGCACCCGAGCAGTCGGCAGCTGGGCAAGCGGTTGGGGGTTTCGCATACCACCATTGCCAACAAGTTGCGTGATTATGAGGTGGGCAAGACTGAGTCTTAGCTGACTTTTGTTGTGATTGTGCCGGCCTCTTCGCGAGCAAGCCCGCTCCCACAGGTTTTGTGAGCGCCACAGATCACTGTGGGAGCGGGCTTGCTCGCGAAGGGGCCAGCATTGCTGGTAACCAGGTCATGCGTTGCCACTTACCGGCATATCACCGCCGGTTTTTCGTCTCTGATACAAACCCTCCAGACCTGCGAAATCTCTCAAGTCCTTTGTTTGCCGGGCCTCGCGCCGCCAAAACCAACTTGGTCTGCAAATTGCTTATGCCACCTCAGAACAGCATCGGGCGGCAAACGTCCGGCAGGCAGAGGAAAGCGTGTGGACAAGTACCTTTATGTGGCAATGACCGGCGCCAGCCAGAATGCGCTGGCGCAAAAGGCCCATGCCAACAACCTGGCGAACATCTCTACCAGCGGCTTCCAGAAAGACCTGGAGCAGGCCCGCTCGATGCCGGTGTTCGGTGACAGCTTTCCGGCGCGAGCGTTTGCCCTGTCCGAACGCCCGGCCACCGACTTTTCCCCAGGCTCGCTGGTACAGACCGGCCGCGACCTCGATGTTGCCGTGCAAGGCAACGGCTGGCTGGCGGTGCAGAACCCTGATGGCGGCGAAAGCTACGTGCGTACCGGCAGCCTGGTGGTGGATGCGCTGGGTGTGCTGCGCGCGGGCAACGGCATGCCGGTGATCGGCAATGGCGGCCCGATTGCCGTGCCGCCCGAGCAGCAGATCGAAGTGGGCGAGGACGGCACCATCAGCATTCGCGCAATGGGCGAAGGCCCGCGGGTCATGGCCGAAGTCGACCGCATCAAGCTGGTCAACCCGGACATCAAGAACATGACCAAGGGCTTGGACGGTTCGATCCACACCAAGGACGGCCAGCCTGCGCAAGCTGATGCCAACGTCAAGCTGGTCTCCGGTTTCCTCGAGTCGAGCAACGTCAATGCTGTGGACGAGATGACTCAGGTACTGGCCCTGTCGAAGCAGTTCGAGCTGCACATCAAGATGATGAACACCGCCAAAGAAGACGACCAGGCCATGGCTCGGGTCTTGCAGATCAGCTAATTACCAGAACGTCGCGCCGTAAAACAGGCGCACGAGGAGAATCGAATGCTTCCGGCTCTATGGGTTGCCAAAACCGGTCTGTCCGCCCAGGACACCAACCTGACCACCATTTCCAACAACTTGGCGAACGTCTCGACCACGGGTTTCAAGCGTGACCGCGCCGAGTTCCAGGACCTGCTGTACCAGATCAAGCGTCAGCCAGGCGCTCAGTCGACCCAGGACAGCGAACTGCCGTCGGGCCTGCAACTGGGTACCGGTGTGCGCATCGTCGGCACCCAGAAAAATTTCAACGCCGGCAGCCTGCAAACCACCGAGCAACCTTTGGACATGGCCATCGACGGTCGCGGCTTCTTCCAGATCCTGCAGCCGGACGGCACCACGTCCTACACCCGTGACGGTACTTTCCACCTGGACTCCAACGGCCAGATCGTCAACGCCAGCGGCTTTGCCCTGGAGCCGGCGATCGTCATTCCGAACGACGCCCAGACCTTCACCGTGGGCAAGGACGGCACCGTGTCCATCACCGTCGCCGGCAACCCGGCCTCCCAGGTGATCGGCAACCTGCAGACCGCCGACTTCATCAACCCGGCCGGCCTGCAGGCCGTGGGCAACAACCTGTTCCTGGAAACTGCCGCCAGTGGCGCGCCGCAAGTCGGCACCCCGGGCCTTGCCGGTTTCGGTACCACGCTGCAGAACACCCTGGAAACCTCCAACGTCAGCACCGTTGAAGAGATGGTCAACATGATCACCACTCAGCGCGCCTACGAGATGAACTCCAAGGTGATCTCCACCGCCGACCAGATGCTCTCGTTCGTAACGCAGAATCTGTAATCAAGTCTTTGGGGCGGCCAAGAGGTCGCCGGCAACACCGTGAGGTAGGGTCATGAAACGCTTTGTATCTGTTCTGGCACTGAGTGGGGTCACTGTGCTCGCGGGCTGTGTGCCCATGTCGCCCAAGCCCAATGATCCCTACTATGCACCGGTGTTGCCGCGCACGCCGTTGCCGGCTGCCGCCAACAACGGCTCGATCTATCAGGCCGGCTTCGAGCAGAACCTGTACAGCGACCGCAAGGCGTTCCGGGTCGGTGACATCATCACCATCACCCTGAACGAGAAGACCCAGGCCAGCAAAAACGCCAACTCGCAGATTGGCAAGAACAGCAAGGCCAGCATCGGCCTGAGCTCTCTGTTCGGTTCCACGCCCAGCACCAACAATCCGTTTGGCAGTGGTGACCTGAGCCTGGACGCCAGCTACGAAGGCGACCGCGCAACCAAGGGTGACAGCAAGGCCGCCCAGGGCAACACCCTGACCGGTTCGATCACCGTGACCGTCGCCGACGTATTGCCCAACGGCATCATCGCCGTGCGCGGCGAGAAGTGGATGACCCTCAACACCGGCGACGAGCTGGTACGGATTGCCGGCCTGGTCCGGGCTGACGATATCTCCACCGATAACACCGTGTCATCGACCCGCGTCGCGGATGCGCGCATCACCTACTCGGGCACCGGTTCATTTGCCGATGCGAGTCAGCCAGGCTGGTTCGACCGTTTCTTCCTCAGCCCGCTGTTCCCTTTCTAGGTGGCGACATTGAATTTCAAACACCTGATGGTGGCTGCGTTCCTGATGTCCGCAGCGTTCGGTGCTCAAGCCGAGCGCCTGAAGGACATCGCCAGCATTTCCGGCGTGCGCTCCAACCAATTGATCGGCTACGGCCTGGTGGTCGGGCTCAATGGCACCGGCGACCAGACGACGCAGACCCCGTTCACCCTGCAGACCTTCAACAACATGCTCTCGCAGTTCGGCATCAAGGTGCCGCCGGGCTCGGGCAACGTGCAGTTGAAGAACGTCGCGGCGGTGTCGATCAGTGCCGACTTGCCGGCGTTCGCCAAGCCGGGGCAGCAGGTCGACATCACCGTGTCGTCCATCGGTAACTCCAAAAGCTTGCGCGGCGGCACCTTGCTGCTGACGCCGCTCAAGGGTATCGACGGCAACGTTTATGCGGTGGCCCAGGGCAACCTGGTGGTCGGCGGTTTTGATGCCGAGGGTCGCGACGGCTCGAAGATCACGGTCAACGTGCCGTCGGCCGGCCGCATCCCGGGTGGCGCCTCGGTCGAGCGAGCGGTGCCGAGCGGATTCAACCAGGGCAACAGCCTGACCCTGAACCTCAACCGCTCCGACTTCACCACGGCCAAGCGCGTCGTCGACAAGATCAACGACATGCTCGGCCCAGGCGTGGCCCAGGCCATCGACGGCGGCTCGGTGCGCGTCACGGCGCCGCTCGATCCGAGCCAGCGTGTCGACTATCTGTCGATCCTGGAAAACCTTGAAATCGATCCAGGCCAGGCGGTGGCCAAAGTCATCATCAACTCGCGCACCGGCACCATCGTGATCGGCCAGAACGTCAAGGTTTCCCCGGCCGCCGTCACCCACGGCAGCCTGACCGTGACCATTACCGAAGACCCGATCGTCAGCCAGCCCGGCCCTCTGTCCAATGGCCAGACCGCGGTCGTGCCGCGCTCGCGGGTCAATGCCGAGCAGGAAGCCAAGCCGATGTTCAAGTTCGGCCCAGGCACCACCCTCGACGAAATCGTCCGTGCGGTGAACCAGGTCGGCGCGGCACCGGGTGACCTGATGGCGATCCTTGAAGCACTGAAACAGGCTGGCGCCTTGCAAGCCGACCTGATCGTGATCTGAGGACGGCGACCATGGACATGAACAAGAGCGGTCGGGTCAGCAGCAGCGATTCCGGCGCGTTTTCCGACCTGAACCGGCTGAACCAGCTCAAGGTCGGCGACAAGAACAGCGACGCCAACATGCGCAAGGTGGCGCAGGAATTCGAGTCGCTGTTCCTCGGCGAGATGCTCAAGTCCATGCGCTCGGCCACCGAGTCGCTGGGCAAGGACAACCCGATGAACACCGCCGAGGCCAAGCAGTACCAGGAAATGTACGACCAGCAACTGGCGGTTTCGATGTCCCGCGAAGGCGGCGGTATCGGCCTGGCGGACGTGCTGATGCGGCAGATGTCGAAGAACAAGCCGCTGGCGCCGGGTGAAGCGGCGACACTGTCGGCGGCCAAGCAGGAAGCGGCGAAAGCGGCCGCGCAGACACCAGTGGCCGCTGGCACTGTGGCGATCAACGGGCCACTGTCCCGGGTCAATGGCGAGCGCCCATTGTGGGCCTCGCGTTCGCTCAGTGCGCCGACAGGCGAGGGCGCCCATCGCAATGACATGGCGCTGATCAATCAGCGGCGCCTGGCCCTGCCGCCAAAACTGGCCGACCGCTTGCTCGCCGGCCTGGTGCCTTCCGCCACGCCGACCGCGACCGCGGGCAACAAGACGCCGTTGCCCGAGCGCGTCGCGACCACAGGTTCCGGTCCCTTGTACAACGGCGACTGGCTGGCGAACGCGCAAATGGCGTCGAGCGGGTCCCTGCAGATCCACGGGCGCGCCATCGCGCAAATCCCCCTGGCACCGGCGAAAAAAGCCTTCAGCTCCGCCGACGAATTCGTCAACACCATGCTGCCGATGGCCAAGGAAGCGGCCGATCGCATTGGTGTCGACCCACGTTACCTGGTGGCCCAGGCCGCCCTGGAAACCGGTTGGGGCAAATCGGTCATGCGGGCCCAGGACGGCAGCAGCAGCCACAACCTGTTCGGCATCAAGGCCGGCAGCAGTTGGCAGGGTGATTCGGCGCGGGCGATCACCAGCGAATTCAGGAATGGCGAGATGGTCAAGGAGACGGCCGAGTTCCGTTCCTACGACTCCTACAAGGACAGCTTCCATGACCTTGTAACGCTGCTGCAAACCAACAACCGCTATCAAGATGTCGTGAAGTCGGCCGATAACCCGGAACAGTTTGTGCGCGAGCTACAAAAGGCCGGTTACGCAACCGACCCGGCTTACGCCAGCAAGATTTCGCAGATAGCCAGGCAGATGACGAGTTATCAGAACTACGCTGCGGCGGGCGTTTCAACCACGCCTTTATAGACATAAGGGTCTGAACCATGAGTTTGCTCAACATCGGAATGTCGGGTCTATCCGCTAGCCACGCCTCATTGGTGACTACCGGTAACAACATTTCCAACGTCGATACCGTCGGGTACTCGCGCCAACAAACTGTGCAGGGCACCAAAGGCTCGATTCAGTACGGCAATGTGTTCATCGGCACCGGTACCACGCTGGCCGACGTGCGTCGGGTGTACAACAGCTACCTCGACGCGCAGTTGCAGACCTCGACGTCGCTCAACAGTGATGCGCAGGCTTACCTGGGGCAGGCCACCCAGGTCGACAAGCTGCTGTCCGACAGCGGCACCGGTGTGACCAAATCCTTGCAGGCTTTTTTCTCGTCCTTGCAAACGCTGGCGGGCAACTCCAACGACAATGCCGCGCGCCAAGCGTTGCTGACCAACGCCCAAGGCTTGAGCAGCCGCTTCAATGCCATCTCCGGGCAATTGAAGCAGCAAGGCAGCTACATCAACGATCAGCTGGGTTCGATGGCCGACCAGGTCAACAAGCTGGCGTCGACCGTTGCCGCGTACAACAAGAAAATCAGTGAAGTCAGTGGTTCGGGTGGCACGCCCAACGAATTGCTGGACCAGCGTAACGAAACCATCCGCCAGCTCAATGAGCTGGTGGGCACCCAGGTCACTGAGACCGAAGGGCGCATGGATATTTACCTGGGCAGCGGCCAGCCTTTGGTGGTGGGCGACACCGTCAACAAACTGCGCGTGGCCGCCGACCCGGCCGACCCGACCCGTTCCTCGATCATCATGGATCGCAACGGTTCGTCGATCGACATCACCAACGTGATGAGCGGCGGCGAGATGGGCGGGCTGTTGCGTTATCGCAATGAGGTATTGACCCCGGCGGTCAATGGCCTGGGGCGTATCGCCATGGTCGTCGCCGATCAGGTCAACAAGCAGTTGGGGCAGGGGCTGGACCAGAGCGGTAACTTCGGCGCAGCGTTGTTCAATGACATCAACAGTGCCGCGGCCATCAGTCAGCGCAGCATTGCCAATGCCAAGAACAATCCGGCGTCGGGTAACCTGAACGTCACCATCAAGGACACCGGCAAGCTGGCGGCCAGCGATTACCAGGTGACCTTCACCAGCGCCACCGGCTACAGCGTGCGGCGCCTGTCGGACAATACCGACATGGGCAGTTTCGACCTGGGCACGACACCGCCACCGGTCATCGATGGCTTCAGCCTGAGCCTCAACGCCGGTGCGGTAAACAGCGGCGACAGCTTCAAGATTACCCCGACCCGCAGTTCCGCCGCGGACATGGCCACCGTCATGACCGACGCCAAGCGCCTGGCCACGTCTGCACCGCTGACGTCCACCAAGGCCCAGGGCAATAACGGTACGGGGGATGCCAGCCAGCCGACCCTGAAGACCAACCTGGACATCTACGATTCGGCCCAGCGCCTGGAAGTGCAGAGCGCGGTCAAGGCGTCGATGCCGGTCCGGATGCTGATGACCAGCGCCAGTGCCTATGAGGTGTTCGATGCCAAGGGGGTCAGTATCGGCACCGGCAACATCGTGCCCGGCCAGAACAACGACCTGAACATTTCGGTGCCGTACACCGATGCCAGCGGCGCGGCCAAGACCTTCAGTGTCGGCATGACCGTCAGCGGCAGTCCCAAGGCGGGCGACAGCTTCAATATTGCGATGACCGCCGCAGACAGCACCGACAACCGCAACGCACAGGCGTTGCTGGCCCTGCAGACCAAGGCCACGGTCGGCGCGACTGCGACCAGTCCCGGTGTGAGTTTTACCGAGGCCTATGGTGGCCTGGTGTCCACCGTTGGCTCCTTGACCAAGCAGGGTCAACTCGATGCCACGGCGACCGACACCATCGTCACCGGGGCGCGCAATGCGCGTGACTCGCTGTCGGGCGTCGACCTCGATGAAGAGGCCGGCAACCTGACCAAGTACCAGCAGTACTACACGGCCTCTTCGCAGATCATCAAGACTGCGCAGGAAATTTTCAGCACCCTGATCAATGCTCTTTAAGGAACCGTAGAACATGCGAATTTCTACTGCACAGTACTACGCGACCACTGCTGCCAACTATCAGCGCAACCTCAACAACGTGATGAAGACGGCCGAGCAGGCCAGTAGTGGCGTGAAACTCGAGACCGCGGCAGATGATCCGGTCGGCGCGGCGCGCTTGCTGCAACTCGAGCAGCAGAAAGCCATGTTGGGTCAGTACACCACCAACATCAACGCGTTGAACACGGCCCAGGCGCAGGAAGAGGGCGTGCTGGACAGCATCAACAACGTGCTGCAGAAAGTCAGCGAGTTGGCGATTCGGGCGGGTGGCGGATCGTTGAACGACGATGACCGCAAATCCATTGCCGCCGAGCTCAAGCAGTCCGAAGAGCAATTGCTGAGCCTGATGAACAGCAAGGACGCCAACGGCAAGTACATCTTCTCCGGCGCCAGCAACAACACCCCGCCTTTTTTACGCAATAGTGACGGCACCTACAGCTACCAGGGCGACCAGACCCAGCTGGAACTGAAAATCGGCGACTCGATGTCCCTGGGGCTGAACGATACCGGCTGGGACGTTTTCCAGCAGGCGATCAACGCTGCGCGTAGTTCGACCACCATGACAGCACCCGCCGTCGATGACGGTCGTGTGGCCCTGTCGCCTGGTCTGGTGAGCTCCGGTCCGACCTTCGATGCGAACTTCCGCAGCGGCCAGCCTTATACCCTGTCGTTCGTCAGCAGCACCCAGTACAAGATCACCGATGCATCGGGTAATGACGTGACCGCCGAAGCCGGTGGCGGTGGCAAGTTCGATCCGAATGCCAAGGGCGGTTCCGACGTCGATTTCCGCGGCGTGACCTTCAAGCTGGACATTACGTTCCAGGCCGGCGACACCCCCGCCGACTCCGCCAGCGCCGATGCGGTCATTGCCGGTCACAGCTTCCAGCTGACGGCCAAACCGGACAGTTTCGTCGCTAACCGCGCCCCGAGCAACACGTCGACTGCGATCATTTCCCAGGCCGCAGTGACCAACGCTGCGGATTACAAGAGCTTCTTCCCGGAAGGCGGAGCGGTGCTGAAGTTCACCGGTCCCGGGACGTTCGAGATGTACACCCGTCCGTTGACGGCTGGCAGCACTCCAGTGACCACCGGGACCGTGACCGCTGGCGTAGCGACGGCAGCCGGTGTCAGCTTCACCCTCGGCGGCACGCCGGCGGTTCCAGCGGCAGGTGATCAGTTCGATATTGCGGTCAACACCCACCAGACCCAGAACGTGCTCGACACCATCAGCCAGCTGCGTTCGGCGCTTGACTCACCGACCCAGGGTAATCCGGTCGCACAACGTTTCCTCGAAGACACGCTGGCTTCGTCCATTGCCAACCTGAACAACGCCAAGAACCAGGTGGACCTGGCACGTGGCGCTATCGGTGCACGGGGCAATGTGATGGATATGCAGAATGAGCAGAACACCAGCACCAGCCTGATCAACGAATCGACCGGAAATTCGATCAAGAACACCGATCCGGCGGAGGTGCTGACGCGTCTGACCTTGCAGCAGACCATGCTGCAGGCCGCGCAACTGGCATTCGCCAAGGTCTCCCAGCTGAGCCTGTTCAACAAGCTTTGAACCGGTCCTGACTCCTCGCGGCCAGCCCTCTGCATGGGGGGCTGGCCTTTTTTTTTGATTTTTTTTTAATTCTACGTAGCGGGGTGGGGCGGGGCTGCGGACCACAAAATCAAATAAAGCGTGGATCTCTGAGTGACCCGCCGGTCAAAACGCGCATCTTCACTGTATCCTGTCTGCGGGCGGTTAGGTGGCGGGCTGTTCAAGGTAACTGCTTGAATCCCGACGTCGCTTCTTCTGGGGGCCTGGCCCCGACTGTAGACGCCCTCGATTCAGCGAGCGGCGATGTTCAGCTGTTTATTATTGGGAAGCCATAATGATTGGCATAAAAAATATAGCGAGTTACGTGCCGGTAGCCGGGATTGATAATTACGTCCAGGGTGCCAAGTTCGACAAGGACGAAACCTTTATCCTTGGCAAGATCGGCTCGGCATTTTTGCCACGCATGGCTGCCGATCAGGAAACTTCCGATCTGTGTGTCGAAGCCGCCAATGCGCTGTTTGCCGCCAGTCCCGAACTCAAGCGTGAGTCCATCGACTGTCTGATCGTCGTCACCCAGAACGGGGATGAGGAGGGGTTGCCGCACACCGCCGCGATCGTTCAGGACAAGCTGGGCCTGCCGACCCACGTCGCCGCTTTCGATATTTCCCTGGGCTGTTCCGGCTACGTGTACGGCCTGTATGCGATCAAAGGCTTCATGGAAGCCGCGGGGCTGAAAAACGGCCTGCTGATCACCGCCGATCCGTATTCGAAGATCGTCGACCCGGAAGACCGCAACACCACCATGCTGTTCGGCGATGCCGCAACCGCCACCTGGATGGGTGAAAATGCGGTCTGGCAATTGGGCAAGTCGAAGTTCGGCACCGACGGTTCCGGTGCTCCGCACCTGAAAGTCAGCGACGGTGTGTTCTTCATGAATGGCCGCCAGGTCTTCAACTTTGCCTTGCTCAAAGTCCCGGCGCATTTGCATGAGTTGCTGAGCGAGTCGAATTTGCAGGCCAGCGATATCAACGCTTTCTGCATTCACCAAGGCAGTGCGGCAATTGTCGATGCCGTGGCACGCCGCTTTGAAGAAGGCGAGCCGGAGAAGTTCGTCAAGGACATGCTCGAAACCGGTAACACGGTGTCGTCGAGCATTCCGCTGTTGTTGCAGAACCACGTGTTCGATTCCAAGTGGACTCGCGTGGCCATCAGCGGCTTTGGCGTGGGCCTCTCGTGGGGTTCGGCGATTCTCTATCGCGGTTGACTCATTCGATTGCAATGGCAATAAAAAGCGCCCGGAAATTTAGATTTCCGGGCGTTTTGCGTTTTTATGGCGCCGAATTTATGGCGTTAAAGCCTTGAAAATAAAGGGCTGGCACCCTGCCACTAAAAATTTGCAAAAAACCGCTCAAGCAAAGCCTCTTCACGACGATAACTATTACGTAGGTTCTCTAGGCCAAACCCGACGGATGTCAGGGCCGGAAGCCGAAGTATCCATCCAACGAGGATTTCGTCATGGCTTTAACCGTAAACACCAACCTTGCTTCCTTGACCGTTCAGAACAACCTGAACAAAGCTTCCGGCAACCTGCAGACTTCGATGCAGCGCCTGTCCTCCGGCCTGCGTATCAACAGCGCTAAAGACGACGCTGCTGGCCTGCAAATTTCCAACCGTCTGACCAGCCAGATCAACGGCCTGGGCACCGCCATCAAGAACGCCGGCGACGGTATCTCCATCGCGCAAACGGCTGAAGGCGCGATGCAGGAATCCACCAACATTCTGCAGAAAATGCGTACCCTGGCCCTGGCTTCCGCGAACGGCTCGCCAAGCGCTGAAGACCGTAAGTCGAACAACGCTGAATACTCGGCTCTGACTGCTGAACTGACCCGTATCGCTACCACCACTACCTTCGGTGGTCGTAACCTGCTGGACGGTTCATTCGGTACTACTGCTTTCCAGGTGGGCGCAAACGCCAACCAGACGATCAACATGACTCTGGGCGACGTTTCTGCTAACAAAGTTGGCTCTCAGCAACTGAAAAGCGTAACAAACGCACCTAGCACTGCTGGTGGTCTGACTGGCGGTCCTATCGTTGTTACAGGCGGTGGCCAGACCAGTGGCACTATCACCGTTGCTGCCGGTGATTCGGCCAAAGCTATTGCCGCTCAGTTGAACGGTGCGGTAGGTGGCTTGAGCGCAACTGCCAGCACTGAAGTTTCTTTCAAAGTAACTGCTACACCTGCGGTACCTGCTAACTTTTCCTTGACGGTAGCTGGTGCCAAGGTCAGCTTCGTTGGTGTAACCAGCACTTCCGATCTGGCTGATCAGTTGAAGTCCAACGCTGCAAAACTGGGCGTCAGCGTAAACTACGATGCCACCACTCAAGCCCTTTCCGTGAAGTCCGATACCGGCGAGAACCTTGTATTCGACGGCGGTGATGCCGGTGCAGTAGGCGTACAGGTCGCAACAAAAAACGGTTCTGGTGCTCTTAGTGGTTACACTGCCTTGGCCGCAGCTGGCGCTACAATCATCGCTACCGGCGCAATCTCGCTGAACTCCACCAACAGCTATTCGATGTCGGGTGCTGGCGTTGGCGGCTTGTTCGGTGGTGCGGCAGCTACTTCCGCAAATTCGGCCAAGACAGTTGTCAGCAATACTGACGTGACTACTGCTGCCAATGCACAAAACGCTGTTGATGTGATTACACAAGCGATCACCGCGATCGACTCCCAGCGTGCTGACCTCGGTGCTGTGCAAAACCGTTTCGATAGCACCGTGGCCAACCTGCGCAGCATCTCGGACAACTCCACTGCTGCTCGTGGCGTGATCCAGGACGTTGACTTCGCGGCCGAAACTGCTCAGCTGACCAAGCAGCAAACCCTGCAACAGGCTTCCACCGCGATCCTGTCCCAGGCTAACCAGCTGCCGTCGGCTGTGCTGAAGCTGCTGGGTTGATTCCGGCGCTTGGTAACTGACGGAAGGGCGCGTTTACGCGCCCTTTTGTTATTTTCATGATCAGGAGATCAGGCATGGACATGAGCGTCAAGTTGACCCAGTCCTATCCCGCCGTTGCCCCGCAAGGCGTAACGCCGAATGTCACTGGAAAGTTGGAACAGCCCAAGGCTGAAGCTGTGAAGGCTTCGAACTCCGAGCCCAAGCGTGACGAGCTGGAAAAAGCTGTCACCGACATTCAGGAGTTTGTCCAGGCTGCCCGGCGCAATCTGGATTTTTCCATAGATGATTCCACTGGCCGCGTCGTGGTCAAGGTCATCGCCACCGAAACGGGTCTGGTTATTCGTCAGATACCCTCGGAAGCTGCACTAAAGCTGGCTCAGAGCCTGTCGGACGCCAGTAGTTTGCTGTTTGACGACAAAGTCTGAACTGGCATGAATTTTGTTGCTGTCGCTGTTTAAGACGTTCCTGGTCAAGGAAACGGCGGCAGCTACTGGATAAGGAGAGAGAGGATGGCGGGTACATCGGTTAGCGGTATTGGTTCGAACATCGATACTCAGGCGATTGTGAAGTCTTTGGTGGATTCCGAAAGGGCGCCAAAACAGACGCAGATCAACAATCAGACGCTGAAAGCAACCACCTCGCTGTCGTCGATCGGCAAAATCCAGGCGGCGCTGGATGCCTTCCGTGGTGCGTTGGACAACATGAAAACCGCTTCCAGCTTCAGCGGCCTGAGCGGCACGTCTTCCGACGAAAAAGTCGCCACCGTGACAATAGGTAACGGTGCCGCTGCTGGCAATTTCTCGCTGCTGGTCACTCAGTTGGCAACTGCATCGAAAATTTCCACCAAGGTTTTCACAGACGGCGCGTCTTCGGTCGTCAATTCGGGTTCGGCGCCGTCTACTCTGAGCATCAAGCAAGGCAGCGATACGTTCGACGTCAGCATTCCTGCCGGCGCGACGCTGCAGCAAGTCCGCGATTCGATCAATTCCCAGTACGCGAACCAGGGCTTGAGCGCCAACATCCTTACTGACGCCAATGGTTCTCGGATGGTGCTGACTTCCAATAAAACGGGTGTCGGTTCGGACCTGAGTCTAACGGGCAATTCCGGTCTGGAAACCGGCACCTCGGTTCTCGCGACACCACAGAACGCCAAGTACAAGCTTGATGGCGTGGTGATGGAATCCAAGTCCAATACCATTGCCGACGCAGTGAGTGGCATTACCGTCAAGTTGACGGGCGTTTCTCCGATTCCGTCCGGTGGCGGTGCGGCGACACCAGCCACCATCACGGTGTCTGCCGATACCACGGCGTTGAAGTCGGCAGTCAAGGGTTTTGTTGATACCTACAACGCGCTGATTTCGGCTGCTAATACCGAGACCAAAGTCACGACCAATGCCGACGGTTCGTTGACCACTGGCGCTCTGACAGGCGACGCCTCTCTGCGTTCACTGTTGTCGTCGGTGCGTACCGAGTTGAATGTCATGGGCGGCACCGGCCAAATGAAATCTCTCGCTCAGTTCGGCGTCGAGACCGATCAAAAGACCGGCCTGCTCTCCATTGATGACAAAGTGTTTAATGCGGCGGCGCTCACTAATGCCGCTGATATCAATGGGATCTTTTCGGGCGATACCGGTTTGCTAGCGCGCATGAAGTCTGCGACGGACAGCTTCGCGATGAAAAATACCGGGGTTTTTGCTGCGCGTTCGACAAGCTTGAGCGATAGCTTAAATGACCTGAAAAAGCAGCAAGACACTCTTGATGCGCGAATGGCCAGCCTGCAAACGAGCCTGACTGCCAAGTACACCGCCATGGATTCCCTGGTAGCCCGACTGCGCGCCCAGAGCGACAGCATCATGACCACCCTCAATGCGCTGAACAATCCGAAAGACAGCTGATCCGGATTAGGCATAAAAAACCCAGGCAAGCTGTAATGACAGCGCCTGGGTTTTTTCTTGGGTGAAGTGTCTGCGCTAAAGTTCTGTGCCGATCAGTCGACATAAAGATCAGAGCCTTCCCAATTCCAAGCTGCTGTCTGTCACGAGGTAGAAATATGAACCCCATGAGAGCCCTTCGCCAATACCAGAAGGTCAATTCCCATGCCCAGATCTCTGAAGCCAATCCACATCGCCTGGTACAACTTCTGATGGAAGGCGGGCTGGACCGCATGGCCCAGGCCAAGGGTGCGTTGGAGCGTGGCGACATCGCACTCAAGGGTTTGATGATGGGCAAGGCTGTGGACATCATCATCGGTCTGCGCGATGGCCTGAATCCGGAAAAAACCGATGATCCGGCTTCGCTGCAGCAGCTCGACAATCTGTACGCCTACATGATGACGCGTCTGATGGAAGCCAATCGAGAAAACGACGCGGCCATCATCGACGAAGTAGCAGGTCTGCTTGAAACCCTGAAAAGCGGTTGGGATGCGATTGGAAGCCCACAGGCCTGAGGGCCGAGGATGACGTCATGAGTCAAGCACTGCAACGGATCGAAGAAACACGCGAAGCGCTCATCGATGCGCTGGCCGAACGTAACTGGGATGCGATCGGCGAGCTGGATTCGGCCTGCCGTGAATGCGTGGATGAGGTGCTCGCTGAAGCACCGATCGACGAGGACGCGCTGCGCGCCCACCTGGAGAGCCTGCTGGCGGTGTACAAAGATTTATTGACGGTGACGATGGGCGAGCGTCAGGCAATTGTTGATCAGATGTCGCAGATCAACCAAGCGAAGAGTGCCGCAAAGGTTTACCATCTGTTTGGTTAATTAATATCTGCTTGATCCAGTCAGATTGCGCCATAAATTTGACTGTGAACGGTTTTTTGACTTTACTAGTGGCTGTTTCCAGATTTCAGGCGTCTACAGGCATTAACAGTCTGCAAGCGTCTAGCTTGCCCACTCATTTCGGGCACCGGGTTGACTAGGGAAGTTACGATTGCATGTGGCGTGAAACCAAAATTCTGCTGATCGATGACGATAGCGTCCGCCGCCGCGACCTGGCGGTGATTTTAAATTTTCTCGGCGAAGAAAATTTACCCTGCGGTAGCCATGACTGGCAGCAGGCTGTCGTCTCTTTGTCGTCCAGTCGTGAAGTAATCTGTGTCCTCATCGGGACGGTCAATGCTCCGGGGTCGCTTCAGGGCTTGTTAAAGACACTCGCGACATGGGATGAGTTCCTTCCGATTTTGCTGATGGGCGATAATTCTTCCATCGACCTGCCGGAAGACCAGCGTCGTCGCGTGCTGTCGACCCTCGAAATGCCTCCCAGCTACAGCAAGTTGCTCGATTCGCTGCACCGTGCCCAGGTCTATCGCGAGATGTACGACCAGGCCCGTGAGCGCGGTCGGCATCGCGAACCCAATCTGTTCCGCAGCCTCGTCGGCACCAGCCGGGCGATCCAGCACGTGCGCCAGATGATGCAGCAAGTGGCCGACACCGACGCCAGCGTGCTGATCCTCGGCGAGTCCGGGACCGGCAAGGAAGTGGTCGCGCGCAACCTGCATTACCATTCCAAGCGCCGCGAAGCGCCGTTCGTGCCGGTCAATTGCGGGGCGATTCCGGCCGAGCTGCTGGAAAGCGAATTGTTCGGCCATGAGAAGGGCGCGTTCACCGGGGCGATCACCAGCCGCGCCGGGCGTTTCGAACTGGCCAATGGCGGTACGCTGTTCCTCGACGAAATCGGCGACATGCCGCTGCCGATGCAGGTCAAGCTGCTGCGCGTGTTGCAGGAGCGTACCTTCGAGCGCGTGGGCAGCAACAAGACCCAGAGCGTCGATGTGCGCATCATCGCCGCGACCCACAAGAATCTCGAAAGCATGATCGAGATCGGCACCTTCCGCGAAGATTTGTACTACCGCCTGAACGTGTTCCCGATCGAGATGGCGCCGCTGCGCGAGCGCGTCGAGGACATTCCGCTGCTGATGAACGAGTTGATCTCGCGCATGGAGCACGAGAAGCGCGGTTCGATCCGCTTCAACTCTGCGGCGATCATGTCGCTGTGCCGTCACGGCTGGCCGGGCAACGTCCGCGAGCTGGCCAACCTGGTGGAGCGCATGGCGATCATGCATCCGTACGGGGTGATCGGCGTGGTCGAACTGCCGAAGAAATTTCGCTACGTCGACGATGAAGACGAGCAACTGGTCGACACCCTGCGCAGCGATCTCGAAGAGCGGGTGGCAATCAACGGCCATACCCCGGACTTCACCACCCATGCCATGTTGCCCCCTGAAGGCCTGGACCTGAAGGACTACCTCGGTGGCCTGGAGCAGGGTCTGATTCAGCAAGCACTGGACGATGCCAACGGCATTGTCGCGCGCGCCGCCGAACGCCTGCGCATCCGCCGCACCACGCTGGTGGAAAAAATGCGCAAGTACGGCATGAGCCGTCGTGATGGAGATGAACAGGCGGATGATTGACGCCTGTTTTTCAACTCGTTCATTTTCAAGCAGTTTTTTTTAGGCACGGGTATTGCTATAGCCCTCGCAACGTTCCGTTTAACTGACGGTCAGCCAAGCGAGAGAGCACGATGCCCCAAGCCGCCCCCCTGTCTCCTGTCCCTAGTGCCCTGGGACAATCGTCGTCCGTAGAGCAGGCGAGCCGGCTTGGCCTCGAGCAGGCGTTTGCCCTGTTCAACCAGATGTCCAGCCAGTTGACCAACTCCTACAGCATGCTCGAAGCCCGGGTCACCGAGCTCAAGGGCGAGTTGGCGGTGGTCAGCGCCCAACGCATGCAGGAGCTGGCAGAGAAAGAACGTCTGGCCAATCGCCTGCAACACCTGCTCGACCTCCTGCCCGGCGGCGTCATCGTTATCGACGCCCAGGGCATCGTGCGCGAAGCCAACCCGGCGGCTTGCGAACTGCTCGGTCTGCCCCTCGAAGGCGAGCTGTGGCGGCAGGTGATTGCCCGTTGCTTTGCGCCCCGCGAAGACGACGGTCATGAAGTCTCTCTCAAGGATGGTCGGCGCCTGTCGATTGCCACGCGTTCGCTGGGTGCGGAGCCTGGGCAACTGGTGCTGCTCAACGACCTGACCGAAACCCGCCATCTGCAAGATCAATTGGCGCGCCACGAACGCTTGTCTTCCCTGGGGCGCATGGTCGCGTCGCTGGCGCATCAGATTCGCACGCCGTTATCCGCGGCCTTGCTCTACGCCAGTCACTTGACCGAGCAAACGCTGCCGGTCGACACCCAGCAACGTTTCGCCGGACGACTCAAGGAGCGCCTGCACGAGCTGGAGCATCAGGTGCGCGACATGCTGGTCTTTGCCCGTGGCGAGTTGCCCTTGACCGACCGGGTGACCCCGGCGCAGCTGATGCAATCATTGCAGGCGGCGGCGCTGACCCATGTGCAGGACCTGCCGATTCGCTGGCAATGCGACAGTCATGCCGGTGAATTGCTGTGCAACCGCGACACCCTGGTCGGTGCGATCCTCAACCTGATCGAGAACGCGATTCAGGCCAGTGCCGGTGAGGTGCGCTTGAAGGTGCATCTCTACACCCGTGGCAACAACTTGCGTTTGTGTGTCAGCGATAGCGGCAGCGGTATCGACGGCGCGGTGCTGGCGCGCCTGGGGGAACCCTTTTTTACCACCAAGACCACCGGCACCGGCCTCGGCCTGACCGTGGTCAAGGCAGTCGCCAGGGCTCATCAGGGCGAGTTGCGCTTGCGCTCGCGGATCGGTCGCGGCACCTGTGCGCAGGTGCTCCTGCCGCTTTTTATCAATGAGAAAAGTAACGCCCAGGGAGTGGAGTGAAGGCCATGGCAATCAAGGTTCTGCTGGTCGAGGATGACCGCGCTTTGCGCGAAGCGCTGGCGGACACGCTGTTGCTGGCCGGGCACGATTACAAGGCCGTGGCTTCGGCGCAGGAAGCCCTGGAAGCGGCGGGGGCCGAGGCGTTCAACCTGGTGGTCAGCGACGTCAACATGCCGGGCATGGACGGTCATCAATTGCTCGCGTTGCTGCGGGCGCGACAGCCGCAACTGCCGGTGTTGCTGATGACGGCGCACGGTGCCGTCGAGCGGGCGGTCGATGCGATGCGCCAGGGTGCCGCGGATTACCTGGTCAAACCGTTCGAGCCCAAGGCGCTGCTCGACCTGGTCGCACGCCATGCGCTGGGCAATGTCGGCAGCACCGATCACGAAGGGCCTGTGGCGTTCGAACCGGCCAGTGCGCAGTTGCTGGAACTGGCCGCGCGGGTGGCGCGCAGTGATTCCACGGTGCTGATCTCCGGGGAGTCCGGCACCGGCAAGGAGGTGCTGGCGCGCTACATTCACCAGCACTCCCGGCGCGCCAACCAGCCATTTATTGCGATCAACTGCGCGGCGATTCCCGACAACATGCTGGAGGCCACGCTCTTCGGTCACGAGAAGGGCTCGTTCACCGGCGCCATCGCGGCGCAGGCCGGCAAGTTCGAGCAGGCCGATGGCGGGACTATCCTGCTCGATGAAATTTCCGAAATGCCCCTGGGGTTGCAGGCCAAGTTGCTGCGGGTGCTGCAGGAGCGCGAAGTCGAGCGAGTCGGTGCGCGCAAGCCGATCACCCTGGATATCCGCGTGGTCGCGACCACCAACCGGGATCTGGCCGCTGAGGTGGCGGCGGGGCGGTTCCGTGAAGACCTGTACTATCGCCTGTCCGTATTCCCGCTGGCCTGGCGGCCCTTGCGCGAGCGCACGGCCGATATCCTGCCGCTGGCCGAGCGCCTGCTGGCCAAACACGTCAATAAAATGAAGCATGCGGCGGCGCGATTGTCGCCCGAGGCGCAGGCGTGCCTGATTGGTTATCCGTGGCCGGGCAATGTGCGCGAACTGGATAACGCGATTCAGCGCGCCTTGATCCTGCAGCAGGGTGGAATGATTGAGCCTGAGGATTTCTGTCTCGCCGGGCCGGTCGCTTGCGCGCCGTTACCGGCACTGGCGCCAGCGCGGGCAGTGGAAGTAGAGGCCGAATCTGCCGGGGCGCTGGGCGACGATCTGCGGCGCCGTGAATTCCAGATGATCATCGACACCCTGCGCACCGAGCGCGGCCGCCGCAAAGAGGCCGCCGAGCGCCTGGGCATCAGCCCGCGCACGTTGCGCTACAAGCTGGCGCAGATGCGCGATGCCGGCATGGACGTGGAAGCGTATTTGTTTGCCACCTGAGCGCTGGCCTGCACGGGGCCCTGTAGGAGCAAGCTTGCTCGCGATGGTCGTTAACGATAACGCGGGGTTTCAGGATAAACACGTCGCTCTTGGGTCAATCGCGAGCAATCGAGCTTCTACCGGCTGCTCCTACAGATGCGACACCGGGAAAGCTGGCACCCTTGTTGCTAACACCTCGTTACCCGCTGAGTGAGCGTCAAAAAATTGCGGGCCGCCAGAGAGAGTAGAGCATGAGCCAAGGTATTGAATTCAATCGATTGATGCTGGATATGCGCGCCATGCAAATGGACGCCATGTCTGCGCCGAAATCGACTGCCGCCGTCCCTGAACTGAATGGCAGCAGCTTTTCCGACATGCTCGGTCAGGCCGTCAACAAGGTCAACGACACCCAGCAGGCGTCCACAGCCCTGGCCAATGCCTTCGAGATCGGCAAGAGCGGTGTCGATCTCACGGACGTGATGATTTCCTCGCAGAAGGCCAGCGTGTCTTTCCAAGCTTTGACCCAAGTGCGCAACAAGCTGGTTCAGGCTTACCAAGACATCATGCAGATGCCGGTTTAAGGACGAGATTGAGTCATGGCTGATGCAATCGCTGACAATGTTCCGGCCAAGGCCAATTCCGTAGGCGGCAAGCCGCCGCTGTTCGGGTTGTCCTTCCTGGAAAACCTCTCCGAGATGACCATGCTGCGTCAGGTGGGCCTGATGGTCGGCCTGGCCGCGAGCGTGGCGATTGGCTTTGCCGTGGTGTTGTGGTCCCAGCAGCCGGACTACCGTCCGCTGTACGGCAGCCTTGCCGGCATGGACGCCAAGCAGGTCATGGATACCCTGGCGGCCGCCGATATCGCCTATAACGTCGAACCCAATTCCGGTGCCTTGCTGGTCAAGGCCGAAGACCTGTCCCGCGCGCGTCTCAAGCTCGCGGGCGCGGGTGTCACTCCCAGCGATGGCAACATCGGTTTTGAAATCCTCGACAAGGAACAGGGCCTGGGTACCAGCCAGTTCATGGAAGCGACCCGTTATCGTCGCGGCCTGGAAGGCGAACTGGCGCGCACCATTTCCAGCCTGAACAACGTCAAGGGTGCCCGGGTGCACCTGGCCATCCCGAAAAGCTCGGTGTTCGTGCGTGACGAGCGCAAGCCGAGCGCCTCGGTGCTGGTCGAGCTGTATTCCGGGCGTTCGCTGGAGCCGGGCCAGGTCGTGGCCATCGTCAATCTGGTGGCGACCAGCGTCCCCGAACTCAGCAAGTCGCAGATCACCGTCGTCGACCAGAAAGGCAACCTGCTCTCCGATCAGGCGGAAAACTCCGAGCTGACCATGGCCGGCAAGCAATTCGATTACAGCCGCCGCATGGAGAGCATGCTCACCCAGCGCGTGCACAACATTCTGCAACCGGTGCTGGGCAACGACCGCTACAAGGCCGAAGTCTCGGCCGATGTCGACTTCAGCGCCGTCGAGTCCACCTCCGAGCAGTTCAACCCGGACCAGCCGGCGTTGCGCAGCGAGCAGTCGGTCAACGAACAACGTACCGCCAGCAACGGCCCGCAAGGTGTACCGGGTGCCCTGAGCAACCAGCCACCGTCGCCAGCCTCGGCACCGCAAACCACCGGTGGCGCCACCGCGTCGGCCGGCATGGTGCAGCCCGGCCAGCCATTGCTCGATGCCAACGGCCAGCAGGTCATGGACCCGGCCACCGGCCAGCCCATGCTCGCACCGTATCCGGCGGACAAGCGCCAGCAGTCGACCAAGAACTTCGAACTGGACCGCTCCATCAGCCACACCAGGCAACAGCAGGGCCGATTGAATCGCCTGTCGGTCTCGGTGGTGGTCGATGACCAGGTCAAGATCAACCCGGCCAACGGTGAAATGACCCGTGCGCCGTGGAGTGCCGATGAGTTGGCCCGTTTCACCCGCCTGGTCCAGGATGCGGTCGGTTTCGACGCCAGCCGTGGCGACAGTGTCAGCGTGATCAACATGCCGTTCTCCGCCGAGCGCGGCGAAGTGATTGCCGATATTCCGTTCTACTCCCAGCCGTGGTTCTGGGATGTGGTCAAGCAGCTGTTGGGCGTCCTGTTCATCCTGGTGCTGGTGTTCGGTGTGTTGCGCCCGGTGCTCAACAACATCACCGGTGGTGGCAAGGACAAGCAACTGGCGGGCATCGGCAGCGACGTCGAGCTCGGTGGCATGGGCGGCCTGGACGGCGAACTGGCCAACGATCGTATCAGCCTCGGTGGCCCGACCAGCATCCTGCTGCCAAGCCCGAGCGAAGGCTATGACGCACAGTTGAACGCAATCAAGAGCCTGGTGGCAGAAGACCCGGGTCGTGTCGCCCAGGTCGTGAAAGAGTGGATTAACGCAGATGAGTGATAACCGAGCCATTGCCGCCAAACTGAGCAAGGTCGACAAAGCCGCGATCCTGCTGCTGTCACTGGGCTCGACCGATGCTGCCCAGGTATTGCGCCACATGGGGCCCAAAGAGGTCCAGCGTGTTGGCGTGGCCATGGCGCAGATGGGTAACGTGCACCGCGAGCAGGTCGAGCAGGTGATGAGCGAGTTCGTCGACATCGTCGGCGACCAGACCAGCCTGGGCGTCGGTTCCGATGACTACGTGCGCAAGATGCTCACCCAGGCCCTGGGCGAAGACAAGGCCAACGGCCTGATCGATCGCATCCTGCTGGGCGGCAACACCAGCGGCCTGGACAGCCTGAAGTGGATGGAGCCGCGGGCGGTCGCCGACGTGATCCGTTACGAGCACCCGCAGATCCAGGCGATCGTGGTGGCGTATCTCGACCCGGACCAGGCCGGTGAAGTGCTGGGCAACTTCGACCACAAGGTGCGCCTGGACATCATCCTGCGGGTGTCCTCGCTGAACACCGTGCAGCCGGCCGCCCTCAAGGAACTCAACCAGATTCTCGAGAAGCAGTTCTCCGGCAACTCCAATGCTTCGCGCACCAGCCTGGGCGGGATCAAGCGCGCGGCCGACATCATGAACTTCCTCGACAGCTCGATCGAAGGCCAGCTCATGGACTCGATCCGCGAAGTCGACGAAGACCTGTCCGGTCAGATCGAAGACCTCATGTTCGTGTTCAACAACCTGGCCGATGTCGACGACCGCGGCATCCAGGCGTTGCTGCGTGAAGTGTCCTCCGACGTGCTGGTACTGGCCCTCAAGGGCTCGGACGAAAACGTCAAGGAGAAGATCTTCAAGAACATGTCCAAGCGTGCGGCCGAACTGTTGCGCGACGATCTCGAGGCCAAGGGCCCGGTGCGCGTCAGCGATGTGGAAACCGCGCAGAAAGAAATCCTCACCATCGCCCGTCGCATGGCCGAAGCGGGCGAGATCGTGCTCGGCGGCAAAGGCGCCGAGGAAATGATCTGACCCCATGGCCAAGAACGATGAACAGCCCTCTGACCTGATCAGGGCCCGTGATGTCGGTGGTTTCGAGTCCTGGGCACTGCCCAGCTTCGATCCGCCGGCACCTGAGCCTGAGCCCGAGCCCGAACCCGAGCCGCCGGAAATGGAGGAAGTGCCGCTGGAGGAAGTCCAGCCACTGACCCTTGAGGAGCTCGAGAGCATTCGCCAGGAAGCCTACAACGAAGGTTTTGCGGTGGGCGAAAAAGAAGGGTTCCACAGCACCACGCTCAGGGTTCGCCAGGAAGCCGAAGTGGCGTTGGCGGCCAAGATCGCCAGCCTTGAAAAAATAATGGCGCACCTGTTCGAGCCCATCGCCGAACAGGACACCCAGATTGAAAAGTCCCTGGTCGAGCTGGTGCGGCACATGACCAGACAGGTGATCCAGCGCGAACTGGCCATGGACTCGACGCAGATCGAACACGTCATGCGCGAAGCCCTCAAGCTGTTGCCATTGGGCGTTGAAAACGTGCGGCTGTATATCAATCCGCAGGATTTCGTCCAGGTCAAAGCCTTGCGCGAGCGCCATGAGGAAACCTGGCGCATCGTCGAGGACGAGGCGCTGTTGCCTGGCGGTTGCCGGGTCGAAACCGAGCACAGTCGTATCGATGCTACGGTCGAAACCCGCGTTGCGCAGGTGATGGACAAGCTGTTCGACCAGATGCACGAACAAGCCTTGCACCCGGCCGCTCCAGACCTGAGTCTTGAGTTGCCCGTCGAAAGCAAACCCGTGGCTGCCCCTGATGCGCCTTGAACGCACCAGTTTCGCCAAGCGCCTGGGCAGTTACGCCGAGGCCACGACACTGGCTGGCGCACCGATCCTCGAAGGCCGCCTGCTGCGCATGGTCGGCCTGACCCTCGAAGCCGAGGGCTTGCGCGCCGCCATGGGCAGTCGCTGCATGGTCATCAACGATGACAGCTACCATCCGGTGCAGGTCGAAGCCGAAGTCATGGGTTTTTCCGGCAGCAAGGTCTTCCTGATGCCGGTCGGCAGCGTGGCCGGCATCGCCCCCGGTGCCCGGGTGGTGCCCCTGTCCGACAGCGGTCGCTTGCCGATGGGCATGAGCATGCTCGGGCGCGTGCTCGATGGTGCCGGCCGCGCCCTGGACGGCAAGGGCGGGATGAAGGCCGAGGACTGGGTGCCGATGGACGGCCCGACCATCAACCCGCTCAAGCGCGAGCCGATCAGCGAGCCGCTGGACGTGGGCATTCGTTGCATCAACGGCATGTTGACGGTTGGACGCGGTCAGCGGCTTGGCTTGTTCGCCGGTACCGGCGTCGGTAAATCCGTGCTGCTGGGCATGATGACGCGCTTTACCGAGGCCGACATTATCGTCGTCGGTCTGATCGGTGAGCGGGGTCGAGAAGTTAAAGAATTCATCGAACATATCCTCGGTGAAGAAGGGCTCAAGCGCTCGGTGGTGGTGGCGTCGCCCGCGGACGATGCGCCGCTGATGCGTCTGCGCGCCGCCATGTACTGCACGCGAATCGCCGAGTATTTCCGCGACAAGGGCAAGAATGTTCTGCTGCTGATGGATTCGCTGACGCGTTTCGCCCAGGCCCAGCGGGAAATCGCCCTGGCCATCGGCGAGCCGCCGGCGACCAAGGGTTATCCGCCCTCGGTGTTCGCCAAGTTGCCGAAACTGGTGGAGCGCGCCGGCAATGCCGAGAAGGGCGGTGGCTCGATCACGGCGTTCTATACCGTGCTGTCCGAAGGTGACGACCAGCAGGACCCGATTGCCGACTCGGCGCGGGGCGTACTCGACGGGCACATCGTGCTGTCGCGGCGACTGGCCGAGGAGGGCCATTACCCGGCCATCGATATCGAGGCCTCCATTAGCCGGGTCATGCCGGCCGTGGTGTCGCCGGAACACATGGCCCGGGCGCAGTACTTCAAGCAGTTGTGGTCGCGCTATCAACAGAGCCGCGACCTGATCAGCGTCGGCGCCTACGTCGCCGGCGGTGACCGCGAGACCGACCTGGCGATTTCCCTGCAGCCGCAGCTGGTCAAATACCTGCGCCAGGGCCTCAACGACAGCATCAGCCTGGGCGAAAGCGAAGCGTATCTCGCCTCGATCTTCGCGCCTGCGGCGGGCGGTTAACCGGCCATGGCCCAGAGTCGGGCGGGCCGCCTGGCCCCCGTGGTGGAAATGGCCGAGAAGGCCGAGAAAACCGCGGTCCAGCGTCTGGGGCACTTCCAGGGGCAGGTGCGGCTGGCCGAGAGCAAGCTGGCCGACCTCGAAGCCTTTCGGCTCGACTATCAGGAACAGTGGATCGTGCGCGGCAGTGCCGGCGTGTCCGGGCAATGGCTACTGGGCTACCAGGGCTTTCTCGCGCAATTGGGCACGGCCATCGATCAACAGCGGCAGAGCCTGGCCTGGCACCAGAACAACCTGAACAAGGCGCGGGACACCTGGCAACAGGCGTTCGCCCGGGTCGAAGGCTTGCGCAAGCTGGTTCAGCGCTACCAGGACGAAGCGCGGGCGCTGGAAGACAAGCGCGAGCAGAAGTTGCTGGATGAATTGTCCCAGCGCCTGCCGCGACAGGATGCGTATTGATAGATTGCCCGGGAATGATCGCAGCCCGCGGCAGCTCAGCGCGAACGCGAAACCCCTGTAGGAACTGGCTTGCCAGTGAAGAGGCCCGAGAGACCAGCGCAATACTCAAGACCCCCTTCGCCGGCAAGCCGGGCTCCTACAATGTTGCGTGTAGGCCATGAATCCATGGTTTTCCACGGACCTGTAGGAGCTGGCTTGCCAGCGAAGAGGCCCGAAAGACCAGCGCAAAACTCAAGGCCGCCTTCGCCGGCAAGCCGGGCTCCTACAATGTTGTGTGTTGGCCATGAATCCATGGTTTTCCACGGACCTGTAGGAGCTGGCTTGCCAGCGAAGAGGCCCGAAAAACCAGCGCAATACTCAAGACCGCCTTCGCCGGCAAGCCGGGCTCACAATGTTTTGTGTTAGACATGAGTCCGTGGTTTTCCACGGACCTGTAGGAGCTGGCTTGCCAGCGAAGAGGCCCGAAAAACCAGCGCAATACCCAAGACCGCCTTCGCCGGCAAGCCGGGCTCCTACAATGTTTTGTGTTAGACATGAATCCGTGGATGTCTTCGGACCTGTAGGAGCTGGCTTGCCAGCGAAGAAGCCCGAAAGACCAGCGCAAAACTCAAGGCCGCCTTCGCCGGCAAGCCGGGCTCCTACAATGTTTTGTGTTGGGCATGAATCCGTGGTTGTCTTCGGACCTGTAGGAGCTGGCTTGCCAGCGAAGAGGCCCAAAAGACCAGCGCAATACTCAAGACCGCCTTCGCCGGCAAGCCGGGCTCCTACAATGTTTTGTGTTAGACATGAATCCATGGTTTTCCACGGACCTGTAGGAGCTGGCTTGCCAGCGAAGAGGCCCGAAAGACCAGCGCAAAACTCAAGACCGCCTTCGCCGGCAAGCCGGGCTCCTACAATGTTTTGTGTTAGACATGAATCCGTGGTTTCCCACGGACCTGTAGGAGCTGGCTTGCCAGCGAAGAGGCCCGAAAGACCAGCGCAATACTCAAGACCGCCTTCGCCGGCAAGTCGGGCTCCTACAATGTTTTGTGTTAGACATGAATCCATGGTTTTCCACGGACCTGTAGGAGCTGGCTTGCCAGCGAAGAGGCCCGAAAAACCAGCGCAATACCCAAGACCGCCTTCGCCGGCAAGCCGGGCTCCTACAATGTTTTGTGTTGGGCATGAATCCGTGGTTGTCTTCGGACCTGTAGGAGCTGGCTTGCCAGCGAAGAGGCCCGAAAGACCAGCGCAATACTCAAGACCGCCTTCGCCGGCAAGCCGGGCTCCTACAATGTTTTGTGTTGGGCATGAATCCGTGGTTGTCTTCGGACCTGTAGGAGCTGGCTTGCCAGCGAAGAGGCCCGAAAGACCAGCGCAATACTCAAGACCGCCTTCGCCGGCAAGCCGGGCTCCTACAATGTTTTGTGTTGGGCATGAATCCGTGGTTGTCTTCGGACCTGTAGGAGCTGGCTTGCCAGCGAAGAGGCCCGAAAGACCAGCGCAAAACTCAACACCGCCTTCGCCGGCAAGCCGGGCTCCTACAATGTTGTGTGTTGGCCATGAATCCATGGTTTTCCACGGACCTGTAGGAGCTGGCTTGCCAGCGAAGAGGCCCGAGAGACCAGCGCAATACCCAAGACCGCCTTCGCCGGCAAGCCGGGCTCCTACAATGTTTTGTGTTGGGCATGAATCCGTGGTTGTCTTCGGACCTGACCTGCCGAAGGCTGCGATCTTTTGATCTTGATCCCCAACCTTGCCCCAACCTCTACCCAATGCTAAACCTTGTACAAGAAGGTTTACCAATGACAAGGAAGCCATGATATGTCAGTCGTTACAGAAATCTCCCCGGACGGGAAAAAGCTGACGATATCGATCAAGGGACGATTCGATTTCGCCAAGCATCAGGAATTTCGAAAATCCTACGAACAGCAGATCCTCTCAAAGGTCGTGGTCGATCTGAAAGAAGCCACCTACCTCGACAGCTCCGCCCTGGGCATGCTGCTGCTGTTGCGTGACCATGCCGGTGGCGACGATTCCGACATTCGCGTGGTCAACAGCAGTTCCGACGTGAGGAAAATCCTCGCCATTTCCAACTTCGACAAGCTGTTCGACATCAGTTGACCACCGTGCAGGTGGTACTCGAACCGCTGACGATCCTGATCGCCGAGGACAGCGCGGCCGACCGCATGCTGTTGTCGAGCATCGTCCGCCGCCAGGGGCATCAAGTGCTGACGGCCGCCAACGGCGCCGAAGCGGTTGACGTGTTTCGCCAGCAACGCCCGCAACTGGTGTTGATGGACGCGATGATGCCGGTGATGGATGGCTTCGAGGCGGCTGCGCACATCAAGGAACTGGCCGGGGAAACCCTGGTGCCCATCATCTTCCTCACCTCGCTGTCGGAAAGCCAGGCGTTGGCCCGCTGCCTGGAGGTGGGCGGTGACGATTTTCTGGCAAAACCCTACAACCAGGTGATCCTCGCCGCCAAGATCAAGGCGATGGACCGCTTGCGGCGTCTGCAGGCCACTGTCTTGCAGCAGCGCGACCAGATCGCCAGGCACCACGAATATCTGCTTAACGAGCAGCGGGTGGCCAAGGCGGTATTCGACAAGGTGGCCCATTCCGGCTGCCTGAATGCCGCCAATATCCGCTACCTGCAATCGCCCTATGCATTGTTCAACGGCGACCTGCTGTTGGCCGCGTTCACCCCGGCAGGGGACATGCATGTCTTGCTCGGCGATTTCACCGGCCATGGCCTGCCTGCTGCCGTTGGCGCCATGCCCCTGGCCGAAGTCTTCTACGGCATGACCACCAAGGGTTACGGCCTCGCCGAAACCCTGCGCGAGATGAAGGCCAAGCTCAAGCGCATCCTGCCGGTGGACATGTTCTGTTGCGCGACGATGCTGTGCCTGGGTTTCCAGAGCCGCTCGCTGGAGGTCTGGAACGGCGGCATGCCGGACGGCTACCTGCACAGCATTGCCAGCGGGGCGCGTACGCCACTGACGGCGCGGCATTTGCCGCTGGGTGTACTGAGCCCGCAAACCTTCGATGATCGGACCGAAGTGTTCCCGATGGCCATGGGTGACCGGGTGTTCCTGATGTCCGACGGGGTGATCGACACCTGCGATGCCGATGATCAGCTGTTTGGTGAGCAGCGTTTGCTGCAGGTATTTGCCGCCAATCGTCAGCCCGACACCTTGTTCGAGGACATCGAGCAGGCGCTTCGGGACTTTCAAGGGATAACGCGCGACGATGTCAGCATGGTCGAGGTCATCCTGGCGCCACCCGTGCATGCGAGTCCGCCGGTGCCGGTCTATTCCGACAGCGGCCAGTCCTGTCCCCTGGACTGGTCGGCCAGTTTCGAATTTCGCGCCGCGACCCTCAAACGCTTCAACCCGTTGCCCTATCTGTTGCAATTGCTCCAGGAAGTGCACGGCCTGCGGGCGCAGAGCGGGGCGCTGTACAGTGTGCTGGCGGAGCTGTACTCCAATGCCCTGGAACATGGGGTGCTGGGCCTGGACTCCAGCCTCAAGCGCGATGTGTCGGGTTTTACCCGCTATTATCAACAACGCAATGCACGCCTGGACGAGCTGCAGGATGGTTATGTGCGGGTGCATTTGCAAGTTACGCCAAAGGGCGAGGGTGGTTGCCTGGCGATTCGCGTCGAGGACAGCGGCAAGGGCTTCGATGTCGGGCGGGTGCTGGAGCGCCCGGTCGATCCTGTCCGTCTGTCCGGGCGCGGCATCAGCCTGATCCGTCAGTTGGGTCAAAATGCATGCTGGTCCGACGACGGTCGCAGTGCCCGCGTGGAGTTTTACTGGAAGGCTCTGGCATAATCCGAAGATTCTTGATCAAGGAGCGAACAAGTGACTGACGAACATCTGGACCTGGACGCGCTGAGCGCGTTGCGCGAGGTCATGGAGGACGAGTATCCGAAATTGCTGGATACCTTTCTCACCGATTCCGAAGAGCGCCTTGGATTGTTGCGCAAGGCGCAGCAGGGCGCGCAACTGATAGAAGAGGCTCACAGCTTCAAAGGCAGCAGCCTCAATATGGGGGCCGTCAGGCTCGCCGAGCTGTGTGGCCAGCTTGAAAAGAGCGCCAACAGCCTGTCTTCCCTGGATATCAGTGAACTGATCGCCAAAATCGATGGTGAGTTCGCCTTTGTGCGACCTCTTTACCAGGCTGAGCGGCAGCGGTCCCTGGCGGAAAACTGAGGCCCAGGACGCTTTTCGTCGGCATCGAGCGAAACTGGCTCGCCCCTTGCAATCAATTCTTCAACTGTACCTACGATCCCAGTGCAGCGGAGACCGTTAAATGCCCCTTACGCCCCAATCACTGCTGCTGGCCGCTACTCAGGCCAAGAGCAAGACCGTCTCCGCCCCTGCCGCCACAGTGGCCGCCGAGCCCATGGACAAGGCCTCCAGCTTCTCTCAGGTGTATGCCAGGCAGGCTCGGAACACGTCCGTAGCCGCTGAAGCACCTGCGAAACCAGCGCGTGACAAGGTCGAAGATAGCGTCGGTCAAAAGGATGATAACGCTGCCGCCGAGAAGCCCGCCGTTGCCGATAGCGGCAAAGGCTTGCCCGCCGATAAACCGACGCAAGACGACAAGCAGGCCGACGCCGATTCGACGGATGCCGGTCAGGCAGCGATCGCCGATGCGGTGCCTGTCGACCCTGCCTCGGTGCCTGTGGTCGCGGCGCCTGTTGTGGCTGAGCAGCCACCCGTTGAAGCGATTGTTGCAGCGGTCGTCCCGCCAGCAGTCCCCGCCACCGACACCGGTTTCGATCCCGAAGCCGACCCGCTCGACGCCTTGCCAGCCCTGCGCATGGCCATGGAGCAGAGCGGGCATGTCTCGGCCTCGAGCCAGGCAGCCAAGTCGGCACCGACCCAGGCCGACGGCGAGCCGACTTCGGCGCAGACCTTTGCCGCCGGCATGGCGAACATGCTCGATGTGCAGGCCGACCAGGACAGCACCAGCCAGGGTGGCGAAAAAGCCTTCAGTGGCCTGATCGATGCGGGCCTCAAGGATCTCACATCGGCCAGCAGCGATACCCGGGTCGACGATTTCGCCAACCGACTGGCGGCACTGACCCAGGCGGCCACGCCGAAAACCGCCAACGCCGTGCCGGTCAACCAGCCCATCGCGATGCATCAGAGCGGCTGGACCGAAGAAGTGGTGAACCGGGTCATGTACCTGTCCAGCGCCAACCTCAAGGCGGCCGACATCCAGTTGCAGCCGGCCGAACTCGGCCGCCTCGACATTCGGGTGAACATGGTGCCCGACCAGCAGACCCAGGTGACCTTCATGAGCGCCCATCCGGGTGTGCGGGAAGCGCTGGACGGCCAGATGCATCGCCTGCGCGACATGTTCGCCCAGCAGGGCATGGGCCAGGTGGACGTCAATGTGTCCGACCAGTCCCGCGGTTCGCAGGATCAGGGTCAGCAACAGCAGGCGCAGAGCGGGCGTGCCAGTGCTGGCGGTGGACGTCTGGATGCCATGGATGACGAGATCGCGCCGAGCGTGACCGAAGTGGCCGCAACGGCTACCCGGGTGATCGGCTCCAGTGCCGTCGACTACTACGCCTGATTCGCGATGCTCCTAAAAGATCGCAGCCTGCGGCAGCTCCTACAGGGGAATGTGTACACCCTGTAGGAGCTGCCGCAGGCTGCGATCTTTTTTGTTTCTGGCATAACACTTGCTCTTGCCTTGCCGTGCGACTGTGAAAACCCGAATAGTGACGGATTATTGGCATGGCGAAGAGCGACGCAGCAGTAAAAGACCCCGCAACCAAAGGCAAACTCAAGCTGATCATCTTGATCGTGGTGGCGCTGCTGCTGGCGATCGGCTTGTCCGTTGGCGCGACCTGGTACTTCATGCACAGCGCCCAGAACAAGCCTGCCGTCGAAGCTGAAACCGCCGCTTTGGGCAAGCAGCCAGCGGTGTTCGAGCCGATGGCCCCGGCGTTCGTCGCCAACTACACCCAGAACGGTCGCCAACGCTACATGCAAGTGAGCATCACCATGCTCGCGCGCAACCAGGCGGATCTGGACGCGCTCAAGGTGCACATGCCCGTGATCCGCAACAACCTGGTGATGCTGTTCTCCGGTCAGGATTTCGCGACCCTCGCCTCGCCGGTCGGCCAGGAAATGTTGCGCCAGAAGGCCACGGCCAGCGTCCAGGAAGTGGCGCAGAAAGAGCTCGGCAAAGTGGTGATCGAACAGTTGCTTTTCACTAATTTCGTACTGCAGTAGGAACACGACATGGCCGTGCAGGACCTGCTGTCCCAGGATGAGATCGACGCGCTGCTGCATGGCGTCGACGATGGTCTGGTACAGACCGATATCGCTGCCGAACCCGGCACCGTCAAGAGCTACGACCTGACCAGCCAGGATCGCATCGTCCGTGGACGCATGCCGACCCTGGAAATGATCAACGAGCGTTTTGCCCGCTACACGCGCATCAGCATGTTCAACATGCTGCGCCGCTCGGCAGACGTGGCGGTCGGTGGCGTGCAGGTGATGAAGTTCGGCGAATACGTGCACTCGCTGTACGTGCCGACCAGCCTCAACCTGGTCAAGATCAAGCCATTGCGCGGCACTGCGCTGTTCATCCTCGATGCCAAGCTGGTGTTCAAGCTGGTGGACAACTTCTTCGGCGGCGATGGCCGCCACGCCAAGATCGAAGGGCGTGAATTCACCCCGACCGAGCTGCGCGTGGTGCGCATGGTCCTGGAGCAGGCCTTCGTCGACTTGAAAGAAGCCTGGCAGGCGATCATGGAAGTGAACTTCGAGTACATCAACTCGGAAGTGAACCCGGCCATGGCCAACATCGTCGGCCCGAGCGAGGCCATCGTGGTGTCGACCTTCCACATCGAACTCGATGGCGGTGGCGGTGACCTGCACGTGACCATGCCTTACTCGATGATCGAGCCGGTGCGCGAAATGCTCGATGCCGGCTTCCAGTCCGATCTCGACGACCAGGACGAGCGTTGGGTCAACGCCTTGCGCCAGGACGTGATGGACGTCGACGTACCGATCAACGCCACGGTTGCCCGTCGCCAGTTGAAGCTGCGCGACATCCTGCACATGCAGCCGGGGGATGTGATCCCGGTGGACATGCAGGAAGAACTGGTCATGCGCGCCAACGGCGTGCCGGCCTTCAAGGTCAAGATGGGCTCGCACAAGGGCAACCTTGCGCTGCAGGTTATCGAGCCGATCGAGCGTCGTTGAGGCGGCGCCACTCCCCCTATTTAATTGACTCTTCTGACTGAAGAGTTGTTCGCCGAGGACAAATGATGGCTGACCACATGAATACCCAGGACGACCAGGCGCTGGCCGATGAGTGGGCTGCGGCCCTGGAAGAAGCCGGTGACGCCGGCCAGGCCGATATCGACGCCTTGCTGGCCGCCGATGCGGGTCGTTCCTCGTCCAATCGCCTGCCTATGGAAGAATTCGGCAGCGTGCCGAGGAGCAACGAGCCGGTGAGCCTGGAAGGCCCGAACCTGGACGTGATCCTCGACATTCCGGTGTCGATCTCCATGGAAGTCGGCAGCACCGACATCAACATCCGTAACCTGTTGCAGCTCAACCAGGGCTCGGTCATCGAGCTCGATCGCCTGGCCGGTGAACCGCTGGACGTGCTGGTCAACGGCACCCTCATCGCCCATGGCGAAGTGGTGGTGGTCAACGAGAAGTTCGGCATCCGCCTGACCGACGTGATCAGCCCAAGCGAACGCATCAAGAAGCTGCGCTGAGTGAAAAGGCTTTTGGGATTGTTCTTGGGGCTGGCGCTGGTCTTGCCCTGCAGTGTGCTGGCCGCCGAGCCTGTCGCCAATGCCGCCGCCGCGCCTGTGGCCAGCAGCGGCGTGGCCGGGCAGTTGACACAACTGGTGTTTGGTTTGTTGCTGGTGCTGGGGCTGATTTTCTTCCTCGCCTGGCTCTTGCGCCGGGTGCAACAGGCCGGGCCGGCGGGCAAGGGGCAGGTGATCGAGCTGATCGGTTCCCGCGCACTGGGGCCCCGTGATCGCCTGATGCTGGTGCAGGTCGGCAACGAGCAGATCCTGCTTGGCCTGAGCCCGGGCACCATCACGGCGCTGCATGTGCTCAAGGAGCCGGTGCAGGTGCCGAGCGCGACCGAGAAAGCCACCCCGGAGTTCGCCCAGCGCCTGATGGAGCTGATGGGCAAGGATCAGAAGGATAAGAAGTAATGGCTGCGCTGCGCATCATCCTGACGCTGGCCCTGATGCTGGCCGCGCCGCTGGCGATCGCCGCCGATCCATTGTCGATCCCGGCCATCACGCTCGGCACCAATGCCGAGGGCGCCCAGGAATATTCGGTCAGCCTGCAGATCCTGCTGATCATGACCGCGCTGAGTTTCATCCCGGCGTTCGTCATGCTGATGACCAGTTTCACTCGCATCATCATTGTCTTCTCGATCCTGCGCCAGGCCCTGGGCTTGCAGCAGACGCCGTCGAACCAGATCCTCACCGGCATGGCGCTGTTCCTCACCCTGTTCATCATGGCGCCGGTGTTCGACCGGGTGAACCAGGATGCCTTGCAACCTTACCTCGCGGAAAAAATGACCGCCCAGGATGCCGTGGCCAAGGCCCAGGTGCCGATCAAGGACTTCATGCTGGCCCAGACGCGCACCAGTGACCTGGAGCTGTTCATGCGCCTGTCCAAGCGCACCGACATCGCCACGCCGGATCAGGCGCCGCTGACCATCCTGGTGCCGGCGTTCGTCACCTCGGAACTCAAGACCGCGTTCCAGATCGGCTTCATGATCTTCATCCCGTTCCTGATCATCGACCTGGTCGTGGCCAGCGTGCTGATGGCGATGGGCATGATGATGCTCTCGCCGCTGATCATTTCCCTGCCGTTCAAGATCATGCTGTTCGTGCTGGTCGATGGCTGGGCCCTGATCATCGGCACCCTCGCCAGCAGCTTCGGCGGTGTGTCGCCATGACGCCTGAAGTCGCCGTCGACATCTTTCGCGAAGCATTGTGGCTGACCACCCTGATGGTCGCGGTGCTGGTGATTCCGAGCCTGCTCGTGGGGCTGCTGGTGGCGATGTTCCAGGCCGCCACCCAGATCAACGAACAGACCTTGAGTTTCCTGCCGCGCCTGCTGGTGATGCTGGTGACGCTGATCGTCGCCGGCCCCTGGCTGGTGCAGACCTTCATGGAATACATCCTGCAGTTGTACGGCAGCATTCCGCAGGTCATCGGCTAGACCATGTCGTCGCTGCTGCAGCTGACCGATACCCAGATCAGCACCTGGGTGGCGACCTTCATGTTGCCGCTGTTTCGCGTCGGCGCCTTGCTGATGGTCATGCCGGTGTTTGGCACCGCCCTGGTGCCCAAGCGCATCCGCCTGTACTTCGCCCTGGCCATCACCGTGGTCATCGCCCCGGGCCTGCCACCGATGCCGCCGGTGAATGCGCTGGACTTGAGCGGGCTGCTGCTGATTGCCGAGCAGATCCTCGTCGGCGCGATCCTGGGGTTCTCCCTGCAACTGTTCTTCCAGGCCTTCGTGGTGGCGGGGCAGATAGTCGCGATCCAGATGGGCATGGGCTTCGCCTCGATGGTCGACCCCACCAACGGCGTGTCGGTGGCAGTGATCGGACAGTTCTTCACCATGCTGGTGACGCTGCTGTTCCTTTCCATGAACGGCCACCTGGTGGTGTTCGAGGTGCTGACCGAGAGCTTCACCACGTTGCCGGTCGGTAGCGGCCTGATGGTCAACCACTACTGGGAGCTGGCCGGCAAGCTCGGCTGGGTGCTCGGCGCGGCGCTGCTGCTGGTGCTGCCGGCGATCACCGCGCTGTTGGTGGTCAACATCGCATTTGGCGTGATGACCCGGGCGGCGCCGCAACTGAACATTTTCTCCATTGGCTTCCCGCTGACCCTGGTGCTCGGCATGTTCATCCTCTGGGTCGGGCTGGCGGACATTCTCAATCAGTATCAACCGCTGGCTTCCGAGGCCCTGCAGTTTTTACGCGAACTGGCACAGGCGCGCTAAGGCATGGCTGAGAGCGAAAGCGGTCAGGACAAGACAGAAGACCCCACGGAGAAAAAGAAAAAGGACGCCCGTGAGAAAGGCGAGATCGCCCGTTCCAAGGAGCTCAATACCCTGGCGATCATGCTCGCCGGCGCCGGTGCGCTGCTGATCTTCGGGGGTGCCCTGGCCCAGGACATGATGGACCTGATGCGCCTGAATTTTTCCCTGTCCCGCGAGGTGGTGCTGGACCAGCGGGCGATGGGCACTTACCTGCTGCACTCGGGGCAGATCGCCTTGCTGGCGGTTCAACCGGTGATGATCACCTTGCTGCTGGCGGCGATCATCGGCCCGATTTCCCTTGGTGGCTGGCTGTTCTCCGCCGGCACCATGGCGCCCAAGTTCAGTCGCATGAACCCCGGTGCAGGGCTCAAGCGCATGTTCTCGGCCAAGGCCCTGACCGAACTGCTCAAGGCCTTGGCCAAGTTCTTCATCGTCCTGTTCGTGGCCCTGGCGGTGTTGACGGCGGACATCGACGACCTGCTGCGCATCGCCCACGAACCCCTGGACCGCGCCATCACCCACAGTCTGCAAGTGGTCGGCTGGAGCACCCTGTGGATGGCCTGCGGGCTGATCATCATCGCCGCCGTCGACGTGCCGATCCAGATCTGGGAAAGCATCAAGAAGCTGAAGATGACCAAGCAGGAAATCCGCGACGAGCACAAGGACCAGGAAGGGCGGCCGGAGGTCAAGCAACGGATCCGCCAGCTGCAGCGCGAAATGTCCCAGCGCCGGATGATGGCGGCGGTGCCCGATGCCGACGTGGTCATCACCAACCCGACCCACTACGCCGTGGCCCTCAAGTACGACCCGGACAAGAGCGGGGCGCCCATGCTGATCGCCAAGGGCAGCGACTTCCTGGCCCTGAAAATCCGAGAGATCGCGGCGGCCAACGAGATCCTGCTACTGGAATCACCGGCGCTGGCGCGGTCGATCTATTACTCCACCGAACTTGAGCAGGAAATCCCTGGCGGCCTGTACCTCGCCGTCGCCCAGGTACTGGCCTACGTCTACCAGATCCGCCAGTACCGCGCGGGCAAGGGCAAGCGCCCGGATCCGCTAAAAGATGACCTGCCGATCCCGCCGGATTTGCGTCGCGATTCCTGATAACCCCATTCAGCCAACACACAAAACCCTGTGGGAGCGGGCTTGCCCGCGAATGCGGAGTGTCAGGCACCATCAATGCCTCTGACACACCCTCTTCGCGAGCAAGCCCGCTCCCACAGGTCTTGCGCCATGACTGAATCCGTCACTGCCCCAGCGGATCGGTATTATCCAGCGCACGACTCACTGCCAGTTCCGCCAGCATGATGATCTGCTGAAACCCCAGCATCGTATTGCGTTGCGACGTATGTTTAAAGTCGAAAAGATCGCGAAACCTCTGTCTCAATTCTCCACCAAACATCTGTCCCTTTCGTTTACCTTTGTCCCCTTCTTACCCAATCGGGTAAAGAAAACTCTCCGCGTTCTTGCGCTTGCCTTACTGAGGCCATCACATTTGCATGTTGTGTTCTTGTTATTCTTGAGAACTCTTCTTCTGTCTGTAGTCGATTCGGTCTAGCTGGATGTGTTGTTGTCTCCAAAGAATTCTGACGATTATGTATATCGTCAAAAGACCAATTGGACGTTCGTCTATTGGAGGTTTGTGTGTTGAGAGGGGTTGAAGTTCTTGCTTCGGTAACAATTTGTGCATCGCCAACAAATGGTGCGTTGGTTGGATGTTGTATTGGGACGATTTTTGCTTCTGGTATAATTTTTTTTGTGGAAGTGTTTTCAGTTAGCGAAAGAAGTCCGTTCGTTTTTGAGTGTGGTATTGGTAAGTTAGCAGTGAGAGGGGGCATGAGTGCGTTGGTTTTTCTGGTTGCCTTTAACCAGCGTAAAGCCAATGACCTGACCCGTAACACTATCGCAAAGTGACCTGTAGGATCTGACTCGTTAATCGGCTCTCCTGCACAATACGCATACGAATTCAATCCACCCTTGTCAAACGGACTCAAACTGTCCGGACGATTAAACCGCATCAAAAACGGATTAAACGCTCGATACCCATTCCCTAACAAATACCAACCGGTCACTCGATCCGGCCGCTCTCCGTTGAATCCAAGGAGGGTAAATAACCCGTTCCCGGCAGGGCGGTGGCCATAGGGTGAATAGGCGATGGGTCGTTGGGGTTGATTGGACTTGAGCGTCTGCAACACCGAGCGCTGCTGATCAGTGGTCAGGAGCGTGGTATCGAGTGAACCGCCGTCCTTCTGCTGTTGCGCCAGCAGTTGGTCGCCGTGCTGAAATACCGAATACCGGTTCGCACCCTGAATCTCGGTGGCCAGTCGGCTTTTGCAATAAAAGCGCTGGTGCTCGGGCTCGTTTGGCAGTTCGTTGCTCGTCAACCGGTCAAGCGCATCGTAGCTATATCGACAGAGCAGGGTTTCGCGTGGGGTTGCCATGTATGGACGCCTCGAAAGGTCGAAGGACTTGCGCCGAGTATCAGCGATTATGCAACGGGCGGGTACTAGCAGAACTGATAGGTTCGCCGTTGTAAGGTCGTGCGATACACGGACGGAAGATCGAAAGATCGCAGCCTTCGGCAGCTCCTACAGGGGTACTCCGAGCCTCTGTAGGAGCTGCCGCAGGCTGCGATCTTTTTGCTTGCGCAAACCTCTATTTCAAACCTGCGCAAAAGTTGGAAAGCTTCTTGCAGTGCCCACCCCGCGCCCGCTTCTGGCGTCAAAAGTTTTGCTTCAAAGGAACGGGGAATACCGGTGGATCGCTCTCAGTTAATCAACAGTGCCCGCACGAACATGGCAGACCTCAGTCGAGGCAATCTGGGCGTGCCGCTGTTGCTGCTGGTCATGTTGGCGATGATGATGTTGCCGATGCCGCCGTTCCTGCTCGACGTGTTCTTCACCTTCAACATTGCCCTGTCGATCGTCGTGCTGCTGGTCTGCGTCTACGCCTTGCGGCCGCTGGATTTTGCGGTGTTCCCGACCATCCTGCTGGTGGCGACGTTGTTGCGCCTGGCTTTGAACGTTGCGTCAACCCGGGTGGTGATGCTCCACGGCCAGGACGGCCATGCTGCCGCGGGCAAGGTGATCCAGGCCTTTGGCGAGGTGGTGATCGGCGGTAACTACGTGGTCGGTATCGTGGTGTTCGCAATTTTGATGATCATCAACTTCGTCGTGGTGACCAAGGGTGCCGGGCGGATTTCCGAGGTGAGCGCGCGGTTCACCCTCGATGCGATGCCCGGCAAGCAGATGGCCATCGACGCCGACCTCAACGCCGGCCTGATCGACCAGAACCAGGCCAAGGCGCGGCGTTCGGAAGTGGCTCAGGAGGCCGAGTTCTACGGCTCCATGGACGGTGCCAGCAAGTTCGTGCGCGGTGACGCCATCGCCGGCCTGCTGATTCTGTTCATCAACCTGATCGGCGGCATGGCGGTCGGTATCTTCCAGCACAACATGTCCTTCGCCGATGCCGGCAAGGTGTACGCGCTGCTGACCATCGGTGACGGTTTGGTGGCGCAATTGCCATCACTGTTGTTATCCACAGCGGCGGCGATCATGGTGACCCGTGCTTCGGGCTCCGAAGACATGGGCAAGCAGATCAACCGGCAGATGTTCGCATCGCCCAAGGCGCTGGCGGTGTCGGCCGGCCTGATGGCGGTGATGGGGCTGGTGCCGGGCATGCCGCACTTCTCCTTCCTTTCCATGGCCGCCCTGGCCGCCGGTGGCGCATACCTGTTCTGGAAAAAACAGAACACCGCCAAGGTGCAGGCCCTGCAAGAGGTCAAGCGTCAGCAGGAACTTCTGCCATCGCCGGCCCGCGCCCAGGAAACCAAGGAGCTGGGCTGGGATGACGTGACGCCGATCGACATGATCGGCCTGGAAGTGGGCTACCGCCTGATTCCGCTGGTGGACCGCAACCAGGGCGGGCAACTGCTGGCGCGGATCAAGGGTGTGCGCAAGAAGTTGTCCCAGGACCTGGGTTTCCTGATGCCCACGGTGCACATCCGCGACAACCTCGACCTGGCGCCGAGTGCCTATCGCCTGACCCTGATGGGGGTGATCCTCGCCGAGGCGGAGATTTACCCGGATCGCGAGCTGGCGATCAACCCGGGGCAGGTCTACGGCACGCTCAACGGCATAACCGCCAAAGATCCGGCTTTCGGCCTGGAGGCGGTGTGGATCGAAATCAGCCAGCGCGCCCAGGCGCAATCGCTTGGTTATACCGTGGTCGATGCCAGTACCGTGGTGGCCACGCACTTGAACCAGATCCTGTACAAGCACTCCAGCGAGCTGATCGGCCACGAAGAAGTCCAGCAACTCATGCAATTGCTGGCGAAAAACTCGCCGAAACTGGCCGAAGAGCTGGTGCCGGGCGTGCTGTCGCTGTCGCAATTGCTCAAGGTCCTGCAAGCGCTGTTGGCCGAACAGGTGCCGGTACGCGACATTCGCAGCATTGCCGAAGCCATCGCAAACAACGCCAACAAGAGTCAAGATACCGCCGCGCTGGTGGCTGCGGTGCGCGTCGGCGTATCCCGCGCCATCGTGCAAAGCATTGTAGGCACTGACTCCGAGCTACCAGTGGTCACGCTGGAGCCAAGGTTGGAACAGATATTGCTCAATAGTCTGCAGAAGGCAGGGCAAGGCTCGGAAGAGGGCGTCCTGCTGGAGCCAAGCATGGCTGAGAAGCTGCAACGCTCGTTGATCGATGCGGCGCAGCGGCAGGAGATGCAAGGTCAACCGGTGATTCTGCTGGTGGCCGGTCCGGTTCGCGCGATGCTCTCGCGATTTGGCCGGCTCGCAGTCCCGGGTTTGCACGTGTTGGCGTATCAGGAAATCCCTGACAACAAGCAAGTGACCATCGTTGCGACAGTAGGGCCCAACGGCTGAGGTAGTGGTTTATGCAAGTTAAGCGTTTTTTCGCCGCCGATATGCGTCAGGCCATGAAGCTGGTTCGTGATGAGCTGGGCGCCGATGCCGCCATCATTGGCAACCGGCGCATCGCCGGTGGTGTCGAGCTGATGGCTGCCCTGGATTACAAGCTGTCGGCGCTGGCACCGCGTGTGCCGAACGTGGAGCTCGAGGACGAGCTGCGCAAGACCCAGTCGCGGATCGTCACCGCCCAGGCCGAATTGAGCCTGCGGGGCGAGGGCGAGAGCGACAAGGGCACCAATCGCCAGTTGTTTGCCGGCCTGCCGTTGACCGCTGCCGAACCGCTGATCGAACCGACCCTGGCCGAGCCACCGCGACCTGCCCCGGCCCCTGCGCCGGCGGCCGGTCTCGATACGCGGGCCTTCGATTCGATGCGATCGGAACTCAACAGCCTGCGTGAACTGATGGAAGTGCAGCTCGGTTCCCTCGCCTGGAACCAGCTGCAGGGCAGCCGCCCGGCCCAGGCGAACCTGTGGCGTCGCCTGCAGCGCATCGGCCTGTCCGGTCCGTTGTCGCGGGACCTGCTGGCACTGGTCAGCGAAATTGAAGAACCCCGTCAGGCCTGGCGCATGTTGCTGGCGCACCTGGCGCGGATGATCGCCACCCCGGAAGTGGAACCGCTGGAAGAGGGCGGCGTGATTGCCATGGTCGGCCCGGCCGGCATGGGCAAGACCACCACCCTGGCCAAGCTGGCTGCGCGTTACGTGCTCAAGTACGGCGCTCAGAACATTGCCCTGGTAAGCATGGACAGCTTCCGCATCGGAGCCCAGGAACAGCTCAAGACCCTCGGGCGGATCCTCAATGTGCCGGTGACCCACGTCGATCCGGGCCAGTCGCTGGTCCAGGCGCTGGACCCGTTGCTGCGCAAGCGCGTGGTGCTGATCGATACCGCCGGCCTGCAAGCCAGCGACCCGGCCCTGCGCATGCAGCTCGAAAGCCTGGCCAGTCGCGGCATCCGCTCAAAAAATTATCTGGTCCTGGCAACCACCAGCCAGAAACAGGTTCTAACCGCCGCTTATCACAGTTACAAGCGTTGTGGGCTCGCTGGCTGCATCCTGACTAAACTGGATGAAACGGCAAGTCTGGGCGAGGTGTTGAGCCTGGCCATCAGCCATGAATTGCCGGTGGCCTACCTGACCGACGGTCCGCGGATTCCAGATGATCTGCATCTGCCGCGCCGTCATCAACTGGTCAGTCGGGCCGTCAGCGTGCAAATGCAGGAAGAACCCAGCGAAGAAGCCATGGCTGACATGTTCGCTGATATCTATCACAGCCCGACCAAGCAGGTTGGCTGAGGTAACAATGAATAGTTTTTGTACCTACATCGATGGCCTGCCATGCATTGTTCCGGTTGTGAACGCGCAGCCAGTTATGTGGCCCCGTCTATGCAGAACAAGGTAAAGAAATAACATGGGCAGCATGCATCCTGTACAGGTGATCGCGGTGACCGGCGGCAAAGGTGGCGTCGGCAAAACTAACGTGTCAGTGAACTTGTCCCTGGCTTTGGCTGAGCTCGGCCGGCGCGTCATGCTGCTGGACGCTGACCTGGGCCTGGCGAACGTCGACGTTCTGTTGGGGCTGACACCCAAACGTACCCTGGCCGACGTGATCGAAGGCCGCTGTGAGCTGCGCGACGTGCTGTTGCAGGGCCCCGGCGGCATCCGCATCGTGCCGGCCGCGTCCGGCACCCAGAGCATGGTTCATTTGAGCCCGGCCCAGCACGCCGGCCTGATCCAGGCCTTCAGTGACATTGGCGACAACCTCGACGTGCTGGTGATCGACACCGCCGCGGGCATTGGCGAGTCGGTGGTCAGTTTCGTGCGCGCGGCCCAGGAGGTGTTGCTGGTGGTCTGCGACGAGCCGACCTCGATCACTGACGCCTACGCCTTGATCAAGTTGCTCAACCGCGATTACGGCATGAACCGCTTCCGCGTGCTGGCGAACATGGCGCAGAGCCCGCAGGAAGGGCGCAACCTGTTCGCCAAGTTGACCAAGGTCACCGACCGCTTCCTCGATGTCGCCCTGCAATATGTCGGCGCCGTGCCTTACGACGAAAGCGTGCGCAAGGCTGTGCAGAAGCAGCGCGCCGTCTACGAAGCCTTCCCGCGCTCCAAGTGCTCGCTGGCGTTCAAGGCGATCGCGCAGAAGGTCGACACCTGGCCGCTGCCCGCCAACCCGCGTGGGCACCTGGAATTTTTCGTCGAGCGCCTCGTGCAACAAACGGCAGGACCCGTGCTATGACCGCAAGCGGTTACAACCTCTACAAGGCATCGGCGCGTAACGCGCAGTACGAGCTGATCGAGCGTTACGCGCCGCTGGTTAAACGCATTGCCTATCACTTGCTGGCGCGTCTGCCGGCCAGTGTCCAGGTGGAAGACCTGATCCAGGCCGGGATGATTGGCCTGTTGGAAGTATCGACCAAATACGACGCCAGCAAAGGCGCGAGTTTCGAGACCTACGCGGGCATCCGTATCCGCGGCGCCATGCTCGATGAAGTGCGCAAGGGCGATTGGGCGCCGCGTTCGGTGCATCGCAATACGCGGATGGTCAGCGACGCGATCCGCACAATTGAAGCTAAAACCGGGCGTGACGCTAAAGATCACGAGGTTGCGGCCGAACTCCAATTGAGCCTTGACGATTATTACGGGATTTTGAACGACACCCTGGGCAGCCGCCTGTTCAGTTTCGACGACCTGTTGCAGGACGGCGAACACGAAGGGCTGCACGAGGACGGCGCGAGTGCGCATCTGGAACCGTCGCGCGATCTGGAAGATGAACGCTTCCAGGCGGCGCTGGCCGATGCGATCGCCAATTTGCCGGAGCGCGAGCGCCTGGTGTTGGCGCTGTACTACGACGAAGAGTTGAATCTCAAGGAAATCGGCGAGGTCCTGGGGGTCAGCGAATCCCGGGTCAGCCAGTTACACAGCCAGTGCGCGGCCCGCTTGCGGGGGCGTCTGGGAGAGTGGCGAGCGCGCTGAAGGCAGTGTGGGGGCACTGCGACTTGGCTGGTGGGGTGATGAACCGCGCCGGTCTCGATCCGTTGTACTCCAGACAGTCATCGAGTGTTTCGCCAGTTTGATTGAAATGGCGCGTCCAGGTGCTGGGCGCGTTTTAGTCTGCTTGGAGGTCGAATTGGACAAGAACATGAAAATCCTCATCGTTGATGACTTCTCAACGATGCGGCGGATCATAAAAAACCTGTTGCGTGACCTTGGGTTCACCAACACGGTCGAGGCCGACGATGGCACTAGCGCCATTCCGGTACTCAACAGCGGGAGCATCGACTTTCTGGTGACGGACTGGAACATGCCTGGCATGACCGGTATCGATCTGCTGCGCCACGTGCGCGCCGATGAAAGGCTCAAGCACCTGCCAGTGCTGATGGTGACCGCCGAAGCCAAGCGCGAGCAGATCATCGAAGCAGCCCAGGCCGGTGTAAACGGCTATGTGGTCAAACCCTTCACGGCCCAGGCGTTGAAAGAAAAAATCGAAAAGATTTTCGAACGCATCGGTTGAACTGCGCCACGGGGGAGCTATGGGGCATAACGAATCATCCCAGGGCGATTTTGAATCGACCCTGAAAAAACACGCCGTCGAATTGGTCGAGAGCCTTGAAAAGGGCAGGTTCGGCGATGCTGTGCAATTGATCCATGAGCTCAACCAGACCCGTGACCGTGGCCTGTATCAGGAAGTGGGCAAGCTCACCCGCGAGCTGCACAGCGCGATCGTCAATTTCCAGATTGACCCGCACATGCCTCAAGCCGAGGAAGTCTCACAGATCACCGACGCCACCGAGCGCCTGGGGTATGTGGTCAAGCTGACCGAAGCCGCCGCCAACCGCACCATGGACCTGGTGGAAAACGCCACGCCGCTGGTCAACAGCCTGGCTGAAGAAGCCCAGGGCCTGAGCACCGACTGGGGACGGTTCATGCGGCGCGAAGTCGGCGCTGAAGAGTTTCGTGAACTGGCCCGGCGCGTCGACGGCTTCCTGACGCGCAGCAGCACGGACAACCGCGCGGTGTCGAGCAACCTCAACGACATTCTGCTCGCCCAGGATTACCAGGACCTTACCGGCCAGGTGATCAAGCGCGTGACCCAGCTGGTCACCGAAGTGGAAAGCAACCTGCTCAAGCTCGTGCTGATGGCCAGTCAGGTGGACCGCTTTGCGGGCATCGAACATGACCGTGCGGCAATGCTTGCAGAAAAAGATCCACAAAAACATCTCTCGAAGGGTGAAGGTCCGCAGATTCATGCCGATAAAAGAGAAGACGTTATGTCCGGTCAGGACGATGTGGACGATTTGTTATCCAGTCTTGGATTTTAGGTTTTTAGGTTTTTAGACCTTAGGAGCACCCCCTTAATGAGCTTCGGCGCCGATGAAGAGATCCTTCAGGATTTCCTGGTTGAGGCCGGCGAGATTCTAGAGCAACTGTCCGAGCAACTGGTCGAGCTGGAAAGCCGTCCGGATGATGCGGACTTGCTCAATGCAATTTTTCGCGGTTTTCACACTGTAAAAGGGGGCGCCGGCTTCCTCCAGCTCAACGAGCTGGTGGAGTGCTGCCACATCGCCGAGAACGTGTTCGACATCCTGCGCAAGGGCGAACGCCGCGTCGACTCGGAATTGATGGACGTGGTCCTCGAAGCGCTGGACGCCGTGAACAGCATGTTCGGCGAAGTGCGCGAGCGGTGTCCGGTCACGGCTGCAACACCTGAACTGCTGGCGGCCCTGGCGCGCCTGGCCGAGCCGCAATCGGCTGACGAGGTGGCTGCTGTACCTGCAGCGGCAGTGGTCGAAGCACCTGAAGCCGATTCCGGCGATATCACCGATAACGAATTCGAGCAGTTGCTGGACTCGCTGAACGCCGTCAAGGCCCAGGCCGAGGCGCCAGCGGTTGCGCCAGCACCGGCCAGCGAAGTGCCTGCCAGCGACGAAATCACCGACGCCGAGTTCGAGTCGTTGCTCGATCAACTGCACGGCAAGGGCAAGTTCGCCGTCGATGCAGTGGCCCCGGCGCCCGTCGCGCCGCCAGAGCCGAAAGCCGCTGGCGATAGCTCGGACATCACCGACGAAGAATTCGAAGCCTTGCTCGACCAACTGCACGGCAAGGGCAACTTTGCGGTAGAGGCCCTGGAGTCGGCCATCGCATCGGTGCCTGCACCGGCAGCGCCCACCGCAGCGGCGGCCGGCAGCGACCTGATCAGCGATCATGAATTCGAAGCCCTGCTCGATGAACTGCACGGCAAAGGCAAGTTCAGCGAAGTGGGCACCGCGACAGCGGCGAACAGCTCGAGCGCCTCGGTAGCTGCTCCGGCCGCCAAGGTGGTTGCACCCAAGCCCGTGGCCAAGGCGCCCGAAGCGAAAGCCGAAGCGCCGGCACCCGTTGCCGTCGCTGCACCGGCTGCGGCCCGCGCCCCCGCCGCGCCGCCCGCGGAAAAACCGGCCAGCGAAGCCGAGACCACCGTACGGGTCGATACCGCGCGGCTGGACGAGATCATGAACATGGTCGGCGAGCTGGTGCTGGTGCGTAACCGCCTGGTGCGCCTGGGTGCCAACAGCGCCGACGAAGCCATGTCCAAGGCCGTGTCGAACCTCGACGTGGTCACGGCCGACCTGCAGACCGCGGTCATGAAGACGCGGATGCAACCGATCAAGAAAGTCTTCGGGCGCTTCCCGCGCCTGGTTCGCGACCTGGCGCGCCAGCTCAAGAAAGAGATCAACCTGGAGCTGGTCGGCGAAGACACCGACCTCGACAAGAACCTGGTCGAAGCCCTGGCCGACCCGCTGGTCCACCTGGTGCGCAACGCGGTCGATCACGGCATCGAATCGCCGGAAGAACGCGAAGCCTCGGGCAAGGCCCGTGGCGGCAAGGTGATCCTGGCGGCCGAGCAGGAAGGCGATCACATCCTGTTGTCGATCTCCGACGACGGCAAGGGCATGGACCCGAACGTCCTGCGTGCCATCGCCGTTAAACGCGGTGTGATGGACAAGGACGCGGCCGACCGCCTGAGCGATACCGAGTGCTACAACCTGATTTTCGCCCCGGGCTTCTCGACCAAGACCGAGATCTCCGACGTGTCGGGTCGCGGGGTGGGCATGGACGTGGTGAAAACCAAGATCTCCCAGCTCAACGGCTCGATCAACATCTACTCGGCCAAGGGCCAGGGCTCGAAGATCGTCATCAAGGTGCCGCTGACCCTGGCGATCATGCCGACCCTGATGGTCATGCTCGGCAACCAGGCGTTCGCCTTCCCGCTGGTGAACGTCAACGAGATCTTCCACCTCGACCTGTCGCGCACCAACGTGGTGGACGGCCAGGAAGTGGTGATCGTGCGCGACAAGGCACTGCCGTTGTTCTACCTCAAGCGCTGGCTGGTCAGCTCCGCCGCTCACGAAGAGCAGCGCGAAGGCCACGTGGTGATCCTTTCGGTGGGCACCCAGCGGATCGGCTTTGTCGTCGACCAGCTGGTGGGCCAGGAAGAAGTGGTCATCAAGCCATTGGGCAAAATGCTCCAGGGAACCCCGGGGATGTCGGGCGCCACCATTACCGGTGACGGCCGCATCGCGCTGATTCTCGATGTTCCGAGCATGCTCAAGCGTTACGCCACACGGCATATTTGATTCTGGCGCGGCGGTGCGACTGATGCCCCGCTGCGTCTAATGGAGTGTTTATGGCAGTCAAGGTCCTGGTGGTGGACGATTCGGGGTTTTTCCGCCGCCGCGTCTCGGAAATTCTTTCAGCGGATGTGAATATCCAGGTCGTCGGCACGGCGACCAACGGCAAAGAGGCGATCGATCAGGCGCTGGCCCTCAAGCCGGACGTGATCACCATGGACTACGAGATGCCGATGATGGATGGCATCACCGCGGTACGGCACATCATGCAGCGCTGCCCGACCCCGGTGCTGATGTTTTCCTCGCTGACCCATGAAGGCGCCCGGGTCACCCTGGACGCGCTGGATGCCGGCGCGGTGGACTTCCTGCCGAAGAACTTCGAAGACATCTCGCGCAACCCCGAGAAGGTCAAGCAACTGCTGTGCGAGAAGATTCTCAGCATCTCGCGCAGCAATCGTCGAGTCAGCAGTTACAGTGCGCCGGCACCGGTGGCCGCGCCGGCGCAGGCGCCAACGCCTGCGAGCACCATTGGTTATGGCAGCAGCGCGCCTGTGCGTCAGGCACCTGCTCCGATCCCGACTCGTGCACCTGCGCACCCCCCATCATCGCCGGCGCCCAAGCGCAAAGCCTACAAACTGGTCGCCATCGGTACGTCCACCGGCGGCCCGGTTGCCCTGCAGCGGGTATTGACCCAATTGCCAGCCAACTTTCCGGCCCCCATCGTCTTGGTCCAGCACATGCCGGCGGCCTTCACCAAGGCGTTCGCCGAACGCCTGGACAAGCTCTGCCGGATCCACGTCAAGGAAGCCGAGGATGGCGACATCCTGCGCCCGGGCCTGGCCTTGTTGGCGCCCGGTGGCAAGCAGATGATGGTCGACGGCCGGGGCGCGGTGAAAATCCTCCCGGGCGACGAGCGCTTGAACTACAAGCCGTGCGTGGACATCACCTTCGGTTCGGCGGCCAAGTCCTACGGCGACAAAGTTCTGGCGGTGGTACTGACCGGCATGGGCGCCGACGGCCGCGAAGGCGCGCGCCTGCTCAAGCAGAGCGGCAGTTCGATCTGGGCCCAGGATGAAGCCAGCTGCGTGATCTACGGCATGCCCATGGCCATCGTCAAGGCCGAACTGGCCGACGCGGTGTATGCACTGGATGACATCGGCCGGCACATCGTCGAGGCCTGTGTCTGATGGACGTTCTGAGTCTCATCGGCATCATCATGGCGTTCGTCGCCATCATTGGTGGCAACTACCTTGAAGGCGGCCATATCGGCGCGCTGGCCAACGGTCCGGCCGCGTTGATCGTGCTGGGCGGGACCATTGGCGCGGCGTTGCTGCAGTCGCCCATGAGCGCCTTCAAGCGGGCCATGCAGATCCTCGCGTGGATCCTGTTTCCGCCACGGGTCGACCTGGCCGGCGGCATCGATCGCGTCGTCAACTGGAGCCTGACCGCCCGCAAGGAAGGCCTGCTCGGGCTGGAAGGGGTGGCCGACGCCGAACCCGACAGTTACTCGCGCAAAGGCTTGCAATTGCTGGTCGATGGCGCCGAGCCGGAAGCGATCCGCAGCATTCTCGAGGTGGATTTCTACACCCAGGAAAGCCGCGACATCGAAGCCGCCAAGGTTTTCGAAAGCATGGGCGGTTATGCGCCGACCATCGGCATCATCGGTGCGGTGATGGGCCTGATTCATGTGATGGGCAACCTGGGGGATCCGTCCCAGTTGGGCAATGGCATCGCCGTGGCATTCGTCGCCACCATCTATGGCGTGGCCAGTGCCAACCTGGTGTTGCTGCCGATTGCCGCCAAGCTCAAGTCCATCGCGTTGCGCCAGTCGCGTTATCGCGAAATGTTGCTGGAAGGAATCCTGTCGATCGCCGAAGGTGAAAACCCACGCTCGATCGAGTTGAAGCTCCAGGGCTTCATGGATTGATGGGGGTAATGGACTATGGCTCGTCGTCGTCAACATGATGAACATGTAAACCATGAGCGTTGGCTCGTGTCCTACGCTGACTTCATCACCTTGCTGTTCGCCTTCTTCGTGGTGATGTACTCGATCTCCTCGATCAACGAAGGCAAGTACAAAGTCATTTCCGAGGCATTAATCGGCGTCTTCACCGACACCGATCGCGCGCTCAAGCCAATCCCCATTGGCGACGAGCGGCCAAAAACCGTGACCCCGGCCAAGCCGTTGGTCAAGGACAGTGACCAGGTCGATGCCGGTGTCTCCGGTGCCAGCGATCCGCTCAAAAGCATCGCCGACGACATCAGCGCGGCCTTCGGCGACCTGATCAGTTCCAAGCAGATGACCGTGCGCGGCAACGAGTTGTGGGTGGAGATCGAACTCAATTCCAGCCTGTTGTTCGGCAGCGGCGATGCCATGCCCAGCGACATTGCCTTCAACATCATCGACAAGGTCGCGGCGATCCTGAAACCGTTCGACAACCCGATCCACGTCGAGGGTTTCACCGACGACCAACCGATCCGCACCTCGCAGTACCCCACCAACTGGGAGCTGTCTTCGGCCCGCTCGGCCAGCATCGTTCGGATGCTGGCGATGCAGGGGGTCAATCCCGGTCGCCTGGCGTCGGTGGGGTATGGCGAGTTTCAGCCGGTGGCCAACAACGCCACGGCCGAGGGCCGGGCGCGCAACCGTCGCGTGGTGCTGGTGGTGTCGCGCAACCTGGACGTGCGCCGCAGCCTCACCGCGACCGGCGCGGCCAATGCACAACCGGATGCCGCCTTGAAGCGTGCTGGCACACAAACTGCACCGACCAAGGTCAAGTCGCCGGTAGGGGAGAACGCCGTCAATTCTCCGTCACCCGCATTAACACGTTGAGCTAATTCTCGGCCGAGCCGTTGGGCCGGGAGGAACAATCGAATGAGAGTCTGGGCAGTCGCCAATCAAAAGGGTGGTGTCGGTAAAACCACTTCCTCCATCGCTTTAGCCGGGTTGCTGGCCGAGGCGGGCAAGCGCGTGGTCGTGGTCGATCTCGACCCCCATGGCTCCATGACCAGCTATTTCGGTTACGACCCCGACAGCCTGGAACACAGCAACTACGACCTGTTCCTGCATAAAGGCAGCGTGCCCCAGGGCCTGCCGGGCCAGTTGTTGCTGCCCACCAGTCACGAATCCATTTCCCTGTTGCCCTCGAGCACCGCGTTGGCCACCCTCGAACGCCAGTCGCCGGGCCAGAGTGGCCTGGGCCTGGTGATCGCCAAGAGCCTGGCGCAGTTGTGGCAGGACTTCGATTACGCCGTGATCGACAGCCCGCCGTTGCTCGGGGTGCTGATGGTCAATGCGTTGGCAGCGAGCCAGCAACTGGTGATCCCGGTGCAGACCGAACACCTGGCGGTCAAAGGCCTGGAGCGCATGGTCAACACCCTGGCGATGATCAATCGTTCGCGCAAGCAGGCCTTGCCGTTCACCATCGTGCCCACCCTGTTCGACCGCCGCACCCAGGCGTCCCTCAGTACACTGCGGGTGGTGCGCGACAAGTTTCCGCAAGAGATCTGGCAAGGCTACATCCCGGTCGACACGCGCCTGCGCGATGCCAGCCGGGCGGGTCTGACGCCTTCCCAATTCGACGGCAAAAGCCGTGGCGTCGTCGCCTACCGCGCATTGCTCAAGCACCTGCTGGCGGCGCAACTCGTTGCGCAGGTGGCATAAGAATGAGCCCGATCCCTGTAGGAGCAAGCTTGCTCGCGACGGTCGTCAACGATAACGCTGGAAACCGGTCACACCGCGTCGCTCTCGCTCCTGTAGGAGCAAGCTTGCTCGCGATGGTCGTCAACGATAACGCTGGAAACCTGGCACCCCGCGTCGCTCTCGCTCCTGTAGGAGCAAGCTTGCTCGCGATGGTCGTCAACGATAACGCTGGAAACCTGGCACCCCGCGTCGCTCTCGCCCCTGTAGGAGCAAGCTTGCTCGCGACGGTCGTCAACGATAACGCTGGAAACCGGTCACCCCGCGTCGCTCTCGCTCCTGTAGGAGCAAGCTTGCTCGCGACGGTCGTCAACGATAACGCTGAAAACCGGTCACCCCGCGTCGCTCTCGCTCCTGTAGGAGCAAGCTTGCTCGCGATGGTCGTCAACGATAACGCTGGAAACCTGGCACCCCGCGTCGCTCTCGCCCCTGTAGGAGCAAGCTTGCTCGCGACGGTCGTCAACGATAACGCTGAAAACCGGTCACCCCGCGTCGCTCTTGCTCCTGTAGGAGCAAGCTTGCTCGCGACGGTCGTCAACGATAACGCTGAAAACCGGTCACCCCGCGTCGCTCTCGCTCCTGTAGGAGCAAGCTTGCTCGCGACGGTCGTCAACGATAACGCTCGAAACCTGGCACCCCGCGTCGCTCTTGCTCCTGTAGGAGCAAGCTTGCTCGCGATGGTCGTCAACGATAACGCTCGAAACCGGTCACCCCGCGGCATTCTCGCTCCTGTAGGAGCAAGCTTGCTCGCGATGGTCGTCAACGATAACGCTCGAAACCTGGCACCCCGCATCGCTCTCGCTCCTGTAGGAGCAAGCTTGCCCGCGATGGTCGTCAACGATAACGCTCGAAACCTGGCACCCCGCGTCGCTCTCGCTCCTGTAGGAACAAGCTTGCTCGCGATGGTCGTCAACGATAACGCTCGAAACCTGGCACCCCGCGTCGCTCTCGGGTTCTTCGCGAGCAAGCTCGCTCCTACAATGAGGGTGTGTCAGTGAATCGGCCGGTAAAGATCACCTCACGTCCACAACTGGCACTGCAGTCGTATCTGGACAGCCTGCTGCAAGACATCACCGAGGAACTCTCGGCGGACACCGACGCACCGTCCGAAGTGATCGAAGCCGAGTCTGCGCTCGACGAATTCCAGGCCGCAGTGCTCGAAGAGCAGGCCCGGGATGCACAGAAGGGCGCCGCCCCGGACGTTGCACCTGTGGTAGCTGTGGCGAAGCCCGCTGTGGCCGTGATCGAAGCGTCGCCACCGGTCCTGACGCCGGTATCGACCATCGCGCCCTTGCTGCAAGCCCTGGTACCGCCGACCGTTGAAGTGCAGCAAATCCTGGTGCCCCCGGTCGTCGAAGTGCATCTGCCACCTGCCAGCACGCCGCCACCGGTAGAAACTGACGGTCGTCCGGCCTGGGCGGCCGAACCCTTCGAATGCCTGTTGTTCGATGTCGCCGGGCTGACCCTGGCGGTGCCGCTGGTGTGCCTGGGTTCGATCTATCCACTGGCCGGTCATGAGCTGACGTCGTTGTTCGGACAGCCGGACTGGTTCCTCGGCATCCTGCCGAGCCAGGCAGGCAACCTCAAGGTCCTGGACACGGCCCGTTGGGTCATGCCCGATCGCTACCGCGAGGACTTCAAGCAGGGCTTGCAATACGTGATCTCCGTCCAGGGCTACGAGTGGGGGCTGGCGGTGCATCAGGTCAGTCGCTCGTTGCGCCTGGACCCGAATGAAATCAAATGGCGCAGCCACCGTGGCCAACGGCCATGGCTGGCGGGCACGGTGATAGAGCACATGTGTGCCTTGCTTGATGTATCCGAACTGGCCGAGTTGATCGCCAGCGGTGGGGCCAGGCACATGGGCGGCAGCAAGCCGACCCACAAAACTACATAACAGAACAACACCGCCAGGGCGGTTTCTTGAGGGGATCAGGGTATGAATGACAAGGCAACGGCGGCAAAGGGTTCCGAAGATCCGATCCTGCAATGGGTTACCTTCAAGCTGGATAATGAAACCTACGGCATCAACGTGATGCGCGTCCAGGAAGTCCTGCGCTACACCGAAATAGCCCCCGTACCGGGCGCCCCGAGCTACGTGCTGGGCATCATCAACCTGCGCGGCAACGTGGTCACCGTGATCGACACCCGCCAGCGCTTCGGCCTGATGAACGCCGAAATCAGCGACAACACCCGCATCGTCATCATCGAAGCCGACAAGCAAGTGGTCGGGATCATGGTCGACAGCGTGGCCGAAGTGGTTTACCTGCGTCAGTCGGAAATCGAGACGGCACCGAACGTCGGTAACGAAGAGTCCGCCAAGTTCATTCAAGGCGTGTGCAACAAGAACAACGAACTGCTGATCCTGGTCGAACTGGACAAGATGATGAGCGAAGAAGAATGGTCGGATCTGGAGAATATCTGATTGATCCTCGAGGTAGCGGTCATTGTCCTGTTCCTGTTATGGGCAGGCACGCTGGCAATGTTTCTGTCTTACGTGCGCGGTCAGAAGCTGATCGCGGCACAACAGGCCCAGGGCGATGCGCAGCGTGACCAGCGCATCAAGGACCTGGGCCGGCGCGTCGATAATTACCAGAACGGCAACGTGAGCATGGGCGAAGACCTGCATGAACTTCGCGCGCTCGTCGCGCCCTTGCCGGACAGACTGGCCCGCCTGGAACAGCGCGATCCGGCGAGCCTGTCGTTTGAACAGGCGGCGAAACTGGTCGGGATGGGCGCCAGCGTCGACGAACTGACCCAGTCCTGCGGCCTGACCAAGGCCGAGGCGGAGTTGATGAGCAAGTTGCACAAGAGCAGCTAGCAGCTTCTAGCGGCAAGCCTCAAGCAAAAGATCGCAGCCTTCGGCAGCTCCTACAGGGGCTTACATTCACCTGTAGGAGCTGCCGAAGGCGGCGATCTTTTCGTTTTTATCGGGAGTTTAGGTAAACGCATCCCCCTGTAGGAGCTGGCTTGCCAGCGAAGACAATCTAAAGATCACCGTAATATATGATTTTTTGAAAGGCCAAAATACTTCAATAGCTATGTCAGCTTGTTAGTTCGGGCTTAAAACAGCGCTCTTGAAACGTGAATCCTGGTACTTTTAACAGTTGTGTCGTTGTGTCGAAAACTCTAATTTGAATTCGATCCTGCTTGGCAGGCGTGATCACTAATGTGTGAAATTTCGATTTCAAGGAGTTGTCGCATGGAACAGCAGCAAAATCGTCATATCGGAATCATTGCGTCTTTTGAATTGGAGCATCCAGGTTGGCCAGTCATAACGCCAACGGCGAAAGGAACGGTCCGATCCGCACTTGATAATAATCTATACGACCTTCGCGGAAGTGACTTCAAGGGCATGGAACATCTGTTACCCCTTGTAGGTATGCGTATTTCTTTTGTTCTAGTCAGGTGGAATGACGGTAAAGTAACCGCGGGTGATATTCGACTGGAAGACCGTGGGAACGATGCCTGATTCAGGTATTACCATAAATCGTTGTGCCGGCTGCTCTCCAAGTGAGGGCAGTCAGCATTTCAATAATCATCTCCCCGCTCAGATATATCGCATTCCACTCTCACTGCATCCAGATCCTGCCCCTCCGGAAACTTCCCCTTCAAATTCCACGCAAACGCAATAATCTCGGCAATCGTCAGATAAAGCTCCTGCGGAATACTGTCCCCCAACTCCATCCGCGCCAGCAGGCTCACCAGTTCGGAGTTCTCATAGATCGGCACTTCGCAGTCGCGGGCGATGCGCAGGATTTCTTCGGCCAGTTCTTCGTCGCCCTTGGCGGTGAGGGTAGGGGCGTGGGTGCCGTCGTATTTGAGGGCGATGGCCTGGCGTGGGGCGTTGGGGTTTTTCATGCGTTTTCGTCGACCCAGCGTTGTTCGAGGCGGGTTTGTGGACCTTGGGGCGGTTTGCCGAGGTGGCAGTCGAGATCGCCGACGTTCAGGCCTGCCGCCAGCATGCGTTGGCGCAGGGCCGCCAGGTTGCTTTCGATCAGGCTGGCGGTGTAGGCGCGTTCGGCCCACAGCTGGCTGCTGAGGCTGCCCTGGATCAGCTGTGCCTGTACCTGCAACGGGCCGAGCGGCTCCATGTCGAACGCCAGTTCGATGCGCCAGAGTTGTTGTTTGGGCGCGCGTTCTTCGGGGCGTTCCTTGGGTTGTTCTCTTTCGTGGGCCTCCTCGCGTTGGAACTTGACCTGCAACGGCACGATGTCCTGCAGGTTGCGCATCGGGATCTCCAGCTGCCAGGTACTCATCAGCCGTCCGTCCGGGGTGACGCCGGTCTGCTCCAGGCTGGACAGCTGGTGACTTTGCAGGCGGGAAACCGCTGCGGCGGCCAGGCGCAGCAGGTGTTCCAGATCGTCTTCGCCTTCGGCGCCTTGCAATAGCCGTTCAGGCAGCGGAAACCCGCTCGGCGACGGCTTTGCGTTGACTTGGCCGAGCATGCCCAAGGCATTGCGTACAAAACTCGGCATGGCCTGGGCCAGGGTGTTGCCGGCGATGATCGCGCTGAGGTGGGTGCCGGCTGGAAGCGCGGAGGACAATTGGCCGATCAGTTTGAGCAGGTCGCCCTTCATGTCCGGCGCCAGGTTCTGCCCGCCCAGCAGTTTTGCTTCGAGGAATGCGCCGCTGCTGGCCAGCGCCTGGGCCAGGCCTTTGGCGCTGCTCAATTGCTGGAGGTCCGGCAGGCCCGCAAGCAATCGGTCCACGGCCGCGCGCAGGTCGCCGGAGGTCTGGTCCGAAGCCGGCAGGTTTTGCAGCAGTTTGAGCAAGCCGTCCAGCGAGCCCTGGCGGCTTTGCTGGCTGAGCAGTTGCTGGGTCACGGCCAATTGTTCCTGGCGGCTGCTCAAGGGCACGAACTTCAATGTCTGGGCGTCTTGCACCTGGGCGCTGAGCAAGGTACCGATGCGCAACGGCTGCGCGCTGTCGATGCTCAGCGTGCTGCCGCTCAGCGCGGTGTTGAGCAGACTGACCATCGAGCGAAACACCGCGGGTTGCCCCGGCACTTGTGGCAGCACCTGAGAAGTCAGCACCTTACCCTGCACCAAGGTGCCGACCGGCATTTGCGCCGTGTCGAGGCGGGTGAGGGTGGCGACGCTGGCGGCGAGAGCTTGCTGTACGGTGACCGCCAGGTTGCCCGCCGAAGGTTGGGTGACTGCGACGCTGGTGCCTTGGGCCAAGGGTTGGTTGCTGAGGGCCTGGAGCGTGGTCTGCCGGCCGCTTTCGAGGGTGAGCTTGAGCAGCAATTGAAACGCCTGGTCCGCCTGCTTGAGCGACAGCACTTCGGCCTTGGCGGTCTGGCCGGCGCTGATCAGGCCCTCCATCGGCGTCAACAGCTTGAGCAGTTCGCCGTTGACCGCCTGCGGGCGTGCGGTCGCCGGGGCGGCCTGCGGTAGCGGGAGGATGTTCATTTCGCCTGTCATACGCGGTCACAACCTTGGGAAATTGCACGCTTGAGAGTAGGAAATGGCATGTATAATGCCGCTCCGTTGTATACAGATTGCGCTAAATTTCGCAGTTAATTGACGCAGCTCTCTCGTTCGGGGCGCCAATACCTTTATTCTGCATCTCTTTAACGGCTGCGCCAGCGCCGACTTGAACCGTATAAGGCCCGTGAACCCTTGACCAGTCCAGTCCTGCAAACCGTTGCCCTTGCCTGTGAGCGAGACCTTCGGCTGCTCTTCGAAAATCTCGATTTGAGAATGGCCAGTGGCGAAATGGTACAGATCAGTGGCCCCAATGGCAGTGGCAAGACCAGCCTGTTGCGCCTGTTGTCCGGCCTGATGCACCCGACTGCCGGTCAAGTGCTGCTCAACGGTCAACCGCTGAGCGAGCAACGCACCGAGCTTGCGCGCAATCTGTTGTGGATCGGTCATGCCGCCGGCATCAAGGACTTGCTGACCCCGCACGAGAACCTGAGCTGGCTTTGCGCCCTGCATCAACCGGCGCCCCATGAGGCGATCTGGCAGGCCTTGGCGGCTGTCGGACTGCGGGGTTTCGAGGACGTGCCTTGCCACACCCTGTCCGCCGGTCAACAGCGCCGAGTGGCCCTGGCGCGGCTCTATCTGGACAGCCCGCCGCTGTGGATCCTCGATGAGCCGTTCACCGCCCTCGACAAGCAAGGCGTGGCGCAACTCGAAGAACACCTGGCTGCGCACTGCGAGCGCGGCGGCATGGTGGTGCTGACCACTCACCACACGCTGAGCCGGATGCCGGCGAGCTATCGCGATATTGATCTGGGGAACTGGGCCGTATGAGTGTTTTCGGCCTGTTGGTCGCCCGGGAGGCCCGTCTGCTGTTCCGCCGTCCCGCCGAACTGGCCAATCCGCTGGTGTTCTTTGCCATCGTCGTTTCGCTGTTCCCGCTGGCGGTCGGACCCGAGTCTCAATTGTTGCAAACCTTGTCGCCGGGACTCGTCTGGGTGGCGGCCCTTTTATCGGTCCTGCTCTCGCTGGACGGGCTCTTCCGCAGTGATTTCGAAGACGGATCGCTTGAACAGTGGGTCCTTTCGCCGCACCCCCTGGCTCTTCTGGTTTTGGCCAAGGTACTGGCACACTGGGCGTTTTCCGGCCTGGCACTGGTTTTGCTCGCGCCCTTGCTGGCGTTGATGCTCGGTTTGCCTGCCGCCTGTCTGCCGGTGTTGCTGCTTTCCTTATTGCTGGGTACACCGGTGCTGAGCCTGCTCGGTGCGGTGGGCGCGGCCTTGACGGTCGGTTTGAAGCGCGGTGGCCTGTTGTTGGCGTTGCTGATCCTGCCGTTGTACATCCCGGTGTTGATCCTTGGCAGTGGCGCCTTGCAGGCGGCCTTGCAGGGCATGCCGGCGACCGGTTATCTCTTGTGGCTTGGTAGCCTGACCGCCCTGGCGATAACCCTGACACCTTTTGCAATAGCTGCTGGCCTGAAGATCAGCGTCGGCGAATAATAATGAGGCCTGATCATTTTTTGATCACTTCTTTTGAAGAAAGGCAGGCCCTGGCTCTTCACAGTAAAGAGCAACCGTGACGGAAACAAAGTATGAACTGGACGTGGTTTCACAAGCTCGGCTCGCCCAAATGGTTTTACGGCATCAGCGGCAAAATGCTGCCATGGCTGAGCGTCGCGGCGTTGCTGCTGATCGGCATTGGCGTGGTCTGGGGCCTGGCCTTCGCGCCGCCGGACTACCAGCAGGGCAACAGCTTTCGCATCATCTATATCCACGTCCCGGCCGCCATGTTGGCCCAGTCCATCTACGTGATGCTGGCGGTGTGCGGCATCGTCGGGCTGGTGTGGAAAATGAAACTGGCCGACGTCGCCCTGCAAAGCGCAGCGCCCATCGGAGCCTGGATGACCGCCGTGGCGCTGGTCACCGGGGCGATCTGGGGCAAGCCGACCTGGGGCTCGTGGTGGGTCTGGGATGCACGCCTTACGTCCATGCTGATCCTGCTTTTCCTGTACTTCGGTCTTATTGCGCTGGGCAACGCCATCAGCAATCGTGACAGCGCGGCCAAGGCTTGCGCGGTGCTGGCGATTGTCGGCGTGATCAATATCCCGATCATCAAGTACTCGGTGGAGTGGTGGAACACCCTGCACCAGGGCGCAACCTTTACCCTCACGGAAAAACCGGCGATGCCCGCCGAGATGTGGCTGCCCTTGCTGCTGACGGCGCTGGGTTTCTACTGTTTCTTCGGTGCGGTGTTACTGCTGCGCATGCGCCTTGAAGTGCTCAAGCGCGAAGCCCGGGCCAGCTGGGTCAAGGCCGAAGTGGAAAACAGCCTGGAGGTCGCTCGATGAGTTTTGCTTCATTCGGCGATTTCCTCGCCATGGGCCATCACGGCCTGTATGTATGGTCGGCCTACGGCATCTGCCTGGCGGTGCTGGCCCTCAACGTGGCGGCGCCGATCCTGGCCCGCAAGCGGTATCTGCAACAAGAGGCGCGTCGTCTGCGCCGGGAGAACGGCAAGTGAATCCGCTGCGTAAAAAGCGTCTCATCATTATTCTGGCGATCCTGGTCGGGGTCGGCGCCGCGGTGGGCCTGGCCCTGAGCGCCCTGCAGCAGAACATCAACCTGTTTTATACACCGACCCAGATCGCCAATGGCGAAGCCCCGAAGGACACGCGCATCCGTGCGGGCGGCATGGTCGAAGCGGGTTCCCTGCAGCGCTCCGGGGACTCGCTGGACGTGAAGTTCGTCGTCACCGACTTCAACAAATCCGTGACCATCGCTTATCGCGGTATCCTCCCTGACCTGTTCCGCGAAGGGCAGGGCATCGTCGCCCTGGGCAAGCTCAATGCCGACGGCGTGGTGGTGGCCGATGAAGTGCTGGCCAAGCACGATGAAAAGTACATGCCGCCGGAAGTGACCAAGGCGTTGAAAGACAGTGGTCAATCCGCTCCAACGCCCGCTAAGGAGGGTTGATCCATGACTTCCGGCATCTTTATTCCTGAGTTGGGCCACCTGGCCATGATTCTGGCGCTGTGTTTCGCCCTGGTCCAGGCCGTGGTGCCATTGGTCGGTGCCTGGCGCGGTGATCGCCTGTGGATGAGCCTGGCCCAACCAGCCGCATGGGGCCAGTTCGCGTTCCTGCTGTTCGCCTTCGGTTGCCTGACCTACGCGTTCATGGCCGACGATTTCTCCGTCGCCTATGTCGCCAGCAACTCCAACAGCGCCTTGCCCTGGTACTACAAGTTCAGCGCCGTGTGGGGCGCGCACGAAGGTTCGTTACTGCTCTGGGCGTTGATCCTCGGCGCCTGGACGTTTGCCGTGTCGGTGTTCTCCCGGCAGCTGCCGCAGGTGATGCTGGCGCGGGTGCTGGCGGTGATGGGCATGATCAGCACGGGTTTCCTGTTGTTCCTGATCCTCACTTCGAACCCGTTCAAGCGCATCCTGCCGCAAATCCCCAGCGATGGCGCCGACCTCAATCCGTTGCTGCAGGATATCGGCCTGATCGTCCACCCACCGATGCTGTACATGGGTTACGTCGGTTTCTCGGTGGCGTTCGCCTTCGCCATCGCCGCGTTGATGGGCGGTCGTCTGGATGCCGCGTGGGCGCGTTGGTCGCGTCCATGGACCATCGTCGCCTGGGCCTTCCTCGGCATCGGCATCACCCTGGGCTCGTGGTGGGCCTACTACGAACTCGGCTGGGGCGGCTGGTGGTTCTGGGACCCGGTGGAAAACGCCTCGTTCATGCCATGGCTGGTGGGCACCGCGCTGATTCACTCGTTGGCGGTCACGGAAAAACGTGGCGTGTTCAAGAGCTGGACCGTGTTGCTGGCCATTGCCGCCTTTTCGTTGAGCCTGCTGGGCACCTTCCTCGTGCGTTCCGGCGTGCTGACCTCGGTGCATGCCTTTGCCTCGGACCCCGAGCGCGGCGTGTTCATCCTGATCTTCCTGCTGTTCGTGGTCGGCGGTTCGCTGACGCTGTTCGCCTTGCGTGCACCGGTGGTCAAGAGCCAGGTCGGCTTCAACCTCTGGTCCCGGGAAACCCTGTTGCTGGGCAACAACCTGGTGCTGGTGGTGGCGGCTTCGATGATACTGCTGGGCACCTTGTATCCGTTGATCCTGGATGCCATGACCGGTGCCAAGCTGTCGGTCGGCCCGCCGTACTTCAACGCGCTGTTCATTCCGTTGATGGCCTTGTTGATGCTGGTGATGGCGGTCGGCGTGATCGTGCGCTGGAAAGACACCCCGGTGAAATGGCTGCTGGGCATGCTCACCCCGGTACTGCTCGGCAGCGCCGCGCTGGCGGTGGTGGCGGGCGTCGCCTACGGCGATTTCAACTGGGCGGTGCTGGCGACCTTCATGCTCGCGGCCTGGGTGTTGCTGGCCGGAGCGCGTGACATTGTCGACAAGACTCGCCACAAAGGCCTGATCAAAGGCCTGCCGACCCTGACCCGCAGCTACTGGGGCATGCAGGTTGCCCACCTGGGCATCGCCGTCTGCGCCCTCGGCGTGGTGCTATCGAGCCAGAACAGTGCCGAGCGCGACCTGCGCCTGGCACCGGGGGAATCCATGGCCCTGGGCGGTTACCAGTTCGTGTTCGAAGGCGCCAAACATTTCGAAGGCCCGAACTTCACCTCCGACAAGGGCACCGTACGGGTGATCAGGGACGGCAAGGAAGTCAGCGTGCTTCACCCGGAAAAACGCCTCTACACGGTACAGAACTCGGTGATGACTGAAGCCGGGATCGACGCCGGTTTCACCCGTGACCTCTACGTCGCCCTGGGCGAGCCCCTGGGGGATGGCGCCTGGGCGGTGCGCGTACACGTCAAGCCGTTCGTGCGCTGGATCTGGTTCGGTGGCTTGCTCACCGGGCTGGGCGGGTTGCTGGCAGCGATGGACCGGCGTTATCGGGTCAAGGTGAAAGCCCGTGTGCGTGAAGCGCTGGGCATGACGGGAGCTACTGCATGAGACGTTGGTTGATGCTGTTACCACTGGCGATTTTTCTGGTGGTGGCGGTTTTCCTGTATCGCGGTCTGTACCTCGACCCGGCCGAGTTGCCCTCGGCGATGATCGGCAAACCGTTCCCGGAGTTTTCCCTGCCAGCGGTGCAGGGCGACAAGACCCTGACCCGCGCCGACATCCTCGGCAAGCCGGCACTGGTCAACGTCTGGGGCACCTGGTGCATTTCCTGCCGGGTCGAGCACCCGGTGTTGAACAAACTGGCCGAGAAGGGCGTGGTGATCTACGGCATCAACTACAAGGACGTCAACGCCGATGCCTTGAAGTGGCTGACGGAGTTCCACAACCCGTATCAACTGGACATCCGCGACGATGCCGGCACCCTGGGCCTGAACCTCGGCGTGTACGGCGCCCCGGAAACCTTCTTCATCGACGCCAAGGGCATCATCCGCGACAAGTTCGTCGGCGTGATCGACGAGCAGGTCTGGCGCGAAAAACTGGCGGCCAAGTATCAGGCGCTGGTTGATGAGGCCAAGCCATGAAACGCTTTTTAGCCGCCGTGGTATTGGGTTTGAGCCTGGCCGGCGTAGCCCACGCCGCCATCGACACCTACGAGTTCGCCAAGGAAGGTGATCGCGAGCGTTTTCGCGAATTGACCAAGGAGCTGCGTTGCCCCAAGTGCCAGAACCAGGACATCGCCGACTCCAATGCGCCGATCGCCGCCGACCTGCGCAAGGAGATTTTCCGCATGTTGGGCGAGGGCAAGGACAACCAGCAGATCATCGACTTCATGGTCGATCGCTACGGTGATTTCGTCCGCTACAAACCGGCCCTGAACGCCAAGACCGCGCTGCTCTGGTTCGGTCCCGCCGGCCTGTTGCTGGGTGGTTTCGTGGTCATCGCGGTGATCGTCCGCCGTCGTCGCGCGCAACGCGCCGAGACGCCGGGCTCGCTTTCTGCCGAGGAGCGCGAGCGCCTCGACCAACTGTTGGATAAAAACCAAGAATGATTGATTTCTGGCTCGCTGCAGGTCTGCTCCTTCTGGTGGCCCTGAGTTTTCTGCTGATCCCCGTTCTGCGTAGTCGTCGCGCCCAGCTCGAAGAGGATCGTACTGCCCTGAACGTGGCGCTGTATCAGGAGCGCGTGGCTGAGCTGCAGGTTCAGCAGGCGGAGGGCGTTCTCGATGCCGCGCAAATGGACGCAGGCCGCGCCGAAGCCGCCCGTGAATTGCTCGCCGACACCGAGGGCGTTGCCGCGCCGCGGGTATCGCGCCTGGGCAAACCGGCGCCGTTGCTGGCAGCGATTCTGGTCCCGGTGCTGGGCCTGGGCCTGTACCTGCATTTCGGTGCCAGCGACAAGGTCGAGCTGACCCGGGAATTCTCCCAGGCGCCGCAGTCGATGGAAGAGATGACCCAACGTCTGGAGCGCGCAGTCGCGGCGCAGCCGGATTCCGCCGAAGCCCTGTACTTCCTCGGTCGCACCTACATGACCCAGGATCGTCCGGGTGACGCGGCGAAGGTCTTCGAGCGCACCGTCAATCTCGCCGGGCGTCAGCCTGAACTGCTTGGGCAATGGGCGCAGGCCCAGTACTTCGCCGATGGCAAAAAGTGGTCGGACAAGGTCCAGGCCCTGACCGACGAAGCGCTGAAAGCCGATCCGAAGGAAGTCACCAGCCTTGGCCTGCTGGGCATCGCCGCCTTCGAAGGCCAGCGTTACCAGGAAGCGATCGATTACTGGAATCGCCTGCTGGAGCAACTGCCGCCGGAGGATCAATCCCGTGTCGCGCTGCAGGGTGGTATTGCCCGCGCCAGCGAGAAACTGGTGGCCAGCGGTGGCAAAGTGGCCGAGGCGCCAACGGCCAAGCCGGCAGCGCTGCTCAAGGTCCGGGTGGACCTGGCGCCCGACTTGAAAACCAAGGTGCAGCCGGGCGACAGCGTGTTCATCTTCGCCCGCGCCACCTCGGGCCCACCGGCGCCGTTGGCGGCCAAGCGCCTGACCGTGGCTGACCTGCCGGCCACCGTGGAACTGGGCGATGGCGATGCAATGATGCCGCAGTTGAAACTGTCGAACTTCCCTGAAGTCCAACTGGTTGCGCGCATCTCCCGTGCCGGCCAACCGACGGCAGGCGAGTGGATCGGTCGCAGCCAGCCCCTGGCCAGCAGCACCACCGCGCCGCAACAACTGACCATCGACAGCCCGGATAAATAAGCCCGGATAAATAACAGGAAACGCCACCATGACCGCCATTGCTCGTATCACCCTGCTCAGCGTTGTTTTGGGGCTGAGCGCTTGTGCGGTCCAACGGCCACCCGAGCAGACGACCCCGCCACCGATCCCGCCGTCGCAGCCGAGTACCAAGCCGGCGCCGACGACGGTGCCGAGCAAGCCGACCACGCCGGCCAAACCGGCCAAGCCGTTGCCGCGCACCTCCGCGAGCTTTGCGCCGCCACCGGGGGGTAACAGTCATTGGGATCCGAAAATGGGTGTGTACGTGCTCGACGGTCAACCGAACACGTTCTACCGCCAGCGCACCTATTACCGTTGGGATAACGGCTGGAGCCGCTCGATCAGCCCCAACGGGCCGTGGGAAGAGACGGACATCCAGGGCGTGCCGGGTGGTTTGGGACGGCAGTTCGGGCAGTAACGCAAAAGGCGACCTTCGGGGTCGCCTTATTTGTGGGGCTGAGTCTGTTCTTGCAAGCAAAGTCAAAAGATCGCAGCCTGCGGCAGCTCAAGGATTAAGCCCGGCCACACTATTGGCGGCACACCCGTTCAATGGTGATGGACCACTCGCCGGGCCAGCGCCAGATCGTGCAGGGATCCAGGTACCGTGAGTGCTTCATGGCCACCGGGCTCTCTGATCGCGACAAGAAAACTAACCGGTGGTCCAGCAAGTAGGGCGACTAGCGAAGAGGGTGATTGGATGTCAGGTAGATTGATCTATCTCATCGGGCCTTCGGGCTCGGGCAAGGACAGCCTGCTCGATGCCGCGCGAACACGTTTGGCCGAGCGAGGCTGCCGTATCGTGCGGCGGGTCATTACGCGATCGGCGGAAGCCGTTGGCGAAGCGGCGTTGGGGGTCAGTCCTGAGCAGTTCATAGAGATGGAGGCCCAGGGCGCGTTTGCCCTGAGCTGGCACGCCAATGGCCTGACCTATGGCATTCCACGTGAAATCGACGACTGGCTGGCTGCCGGGCAGGACGTGCTGGTGAACGGCTCGCGGGGGCACCTGCACGATACTCGCGAGCATTATCCGAACGTGGTGGCGGTGTTGCTGACTGTGGACGAGGCTGTGTTGCGCCAGCGCTTGCTGGCGCGGGGTCGTGAGTCCGTGGCCGAGATCGACCAGCGCCTGGCGCGCAATGCCCGTTTCAGTGAGCGCCTGCTGGCCGATGATCCATCAGTGCACGTGCTCGACAACTCCGGGTCACTGGAGCGCACCGTCGAGCGACTATTGGCCTGCCTCGACGAGCCCGGCGCATGCGCCTGACCGGGATGCGTGACAACCACGCTCCGGTCAAAGCAGGCGCTGGCAAAACCTGCGATCCGTGAAGTTGCCCGGCTATGTGATCCAGCGCATTGACCGTTATGTGCGCGAGCACAATGTCAAAAGCCGTTCGTCGTTCCTCGCGGATGCGGCGATGGAGAAGCTGGTTCGTAATTGACAGTTACATCGCCTTGGCGGGCAAACCGACTTGCCCGCCTGGCGCATGAGTCGTTATGCCGTCGCCAGCGAAGCCTTCTGTGAAACACTGAGGAACCGCAACAACGCCACCAGGGGAAACGCACTGCCCACGATCACGATCCACAACCAGCCACCGTGCTCATACACCGCACTGGCCACGGATGAGCCAAACGCGCCGCCGATGAAGATGCTGGTCATGTACAAGGCATTCAGGCGGCTGCGGCTCTTGGCGTCCAGGGCATAGACCGCGCGTTGACCGAGGACCATGTTCATTTGCACGCAGAAGTCCAGGACCACGCCGGTCACTGCCAGGCCGATCACGCTGTAGGCCGGGTGGATGAAGGCGGGCAGAAAGCTCAGGCTGGCAAACAGCAGGGCCAGCAATGACGCACTGCGGGTATGCCCGGCGTCGGCCAGGCGTCCGGCGATAGGCGCGGCAATGGCGCCGATAGCGCCGACCAGGGCGAAAATCGCGATCTGGCTTTGCGACAGGCCATGATTGCGCGCCAGTTCCAGCGGCACGGCGGTCCAGAACAGGCTGAAGGTGGCGAACATGCAGCCTTGGTAAAACGCCCGTTGGCGCAACACCGGTTGTTGGCGCAGCAGCGTCCAGAGCGAACCCAGCAACTGGCCGTAGGACGCGCTGTGGTCAGGCTGGCGCTTGGGGATGGTCAGCGCCAGCACGATGCTGATCGCCGCCATCAACAGTGCGGCAATGACAAACATTGCCCGCCAACCGAAATGATCGGCCACCACGCTGGACACCGGTCGCGCCAGCAAAATCCCCAGCAACAAGCCACCCATGATCCCGCCGACCACGCGGCCGCGAGATTCTTCCGGCGCGAGGTGCGCGGCCAGTGGAATCAGGATCTGCACCGACACCGAGCTGAAACCCACCAGCAGCGAAATCAGCAAAAACACGTTCGGCTGATCGGTGAACGCCGCGCCCAGCAGGCTGGCAATCGCCACCAGGGTGGTGATGATCATCAGCCGGCGGTTTTCCAGCAGGTCACCCAGGGGTACGAGGAAGAACAGGCCCAGGGCATAGCCGATCTGGGTCAGCGACACGATCAGGCTGGCCATGGTGCTGGTCAGGCCGATGTCCGGTGCGATCAGCCCAATGATTGGCTGCGCATAGTAGATGTTGGCGACGATCGCACCGCAGCAGAAGGCGAACAGCAGCACCATGCCTCGGGTCATTGTCGCGGTGCCGTGGGGCACCTGAGTCGCTGGGGTCATAACGTGTCTCGTTGAACAGAAGGGAATGCGCGCAGGCTAAAGGCTTGACCGCAACGGTGGAAGAGAGTTTGGACTGATAGTAATCATGCCATGGCGTAATGATTGCCAGCGGTTGACCGACCATCCGAAGAAACACCCGCTTTGCCCTGACAGCTAGAATCTACAGGGGGATCACTTCAACGTGTCCTTACAAAGCGGGAGTATCACGATGAAAATCGTATCTTCGCTAGCGTTGGTGGTAGCGGTTGGGTCGATCTTCGGGTGCTCGACAGTACCTGACAGCCAGGTCACCAACGTTCCCCTGAACGCTACTTCCATCAATGCCGGGAACATCGCCCGGCCCATCATGATGTCCGACGGTAAAGCAACGGTGTTCTGGTTCGCGGTCAGTGGCGAAAGCATGGGAAGTGCTTTGCCGGGCCGTCTGGAGGCCTATATCTATTCGGGAAGCTGCGCGAGCCTGGGTGCGAAACCGGCCTATGCCATGAACGACGGTCCGAATGCGCGGTTCTATTCGCAGGCGTCGCACCAGTATTTCTGGAAGAGTGCACCGGTCGCCGTGGAAACGCTGCGAGCGGGCGGTTATGCCCTGGTCGTGCGTGAAAGCCCGGCCGATGGTCACCAGGCTATTTTCTGCGGCAACCTGAGCTAGCGCCACACCCCTGTAGGAGCTGCCGCAGGCTGCGATCTTTTGACTTTTATTTTTCAAGATCAAAAGATCGCAGCCTGCGGCAGCTCCTACAGGGGATTGTGGTTACTGGGCGTAAATCTGGTCGAAAACCCCACCATCATTGAAGTGGGTTTTCTGCACGGTGCGCCAGTCACCGAAGGTTTTCTCCACCGACAGGAAGTCCACTTTCGGGAAGCGGTCGGTGTACTTGGCCAGCACGGCCGGGTCACGTGGACGCAGGTAGTTGGCGGCAGCGATCTCCTGGCCTTCTGGCGACCACAGGTACTTCAGGTATTCCTCGGCGGCGGCGCGGGTGCCTTTCTTGTCGACGGTCTTGTCGACCACCGACACCGGTGGCTCGGCTTCGGCGGAGACGCTTGGGTAAATCACTTCGAACTGATCGCGGCCAAACTCACGGGCGATCATTTCCGCTTCGTTTTCGAAGGTCACCAGCACGTCGCCGATCTGGTTGGTCATGAAGGTCGTCGTGGCGGCGCGGCCACCGGTATCGAGCACCGGCGCTTGCTTGAACAGCTTGCCGACGAAGTCCTTGGCCTTGTTCTCGTCGCCGCCGTTTTTCAGTACATAGCCCCAGGCCGACAGGTAGGTGTAGCGGCCGTTACCCGAGGTTTTCGGGTTTGGCACGATGACCTGCACGCCGTCCTTGAGCAGGTCGGGCCAGTCCTTCAGGGCTTTCGGGTTGCCTTTGCGGACGATGAATACGGTGGCCGAGGTGAACGGCGCGCTGTTGTTCGGCAGGCGGGTTACCCAGTTGTCCGGGATCAGTTTGCCGTTATCGGCCAGGGCGTTGATGTCGGTGGCCATATTCATGGTGATCACGTCAGCGGGCAGGCCATCGATGACCGAACGCGCCTGTTTGCTGGAGCCACCGAAGGACATCTGCAGGGTGATGTTTTCGTTGTGTTCGGCTTGCCAGTGTTTCTGGAACGCAGTGTTGTAGTCCTTGTAGAAATCGCGCATCACGTCGTAGGAAACATTGAGCAGGGTCGGTGCGGCATGAGCCACGCTGGACAGTGCCAGGCCAGCGGCCAGTAGTGAGGCGCCAAAGAGTTTTTTCACTGCGAATTCCTTGTTCGAGAAGATGTTTTTATTAAAAAACAGGCAATTTGCCAGCGACTATAGCCGGGCTCGCATAGTCGTTTAAAGATTAAAAAGCTCTTTGCTTATTCTATTTTCTTGAACAAGGCGTTGCCGCAGCGAGAGCAGAACGCGGCGCCGTGTTCATGGCTGTTTTTCTTGCACACCGGGCAGTCAGTTTGCAACTGTTCGCCACGCATGGCATTGGCCAGTTCGGCGGTGAAAATACCGGTCGGCACGGCGATGATCGAGTAACCGGTGATCATCACCAGCGAGGAAATCACCTGGCCCAAAGGCGTCTTCGGCACGATGTCGCCAAAGCCCACGGTGGTCAGCGTCACGATCGCCCAATAGATGCCCTTGGGAATGCTGGTGAAGCCGTGTTCCGGGCCTTCGATCACGTACATCAAGGTGCCGAACACCGTCACCAGGGTGCAGACACTCACCAGGAACACGACGATTTTCTGCTTGCTGCCGCGTAGGGCGGACATCAGGTAGTTGGCTTGCTTCAGGTAAGGGCTCAACTTGAGCACGCGGAAAATCCGCAGCATCCGGATGATCCGGATAATCAACAGGTACTGCGCATCGGCGTAATACAGCGCGAGGATGCCGGGTACGATCGCCAGCAGATCCACCAGGCCGTAAAAGCTGAAGGCGTAGCGCAGGGGCTTGGGCGAACAGTACAGGCGCAGGCCATATTCGATGGCGAAAATGACGGTGAAACCCCACTCGATATACGCCAGCACGTCGGCGTAGTTGCGGTGAACGGTGTCGATGCTGTCGAGCATCACGATCACCAGGCTGGCGAGGATGATCAACAGCAGAATGCCGTCGAAGCGCCGACCCGCCTTGGTGTCGCTCTGGAAAATCATGACGTAGAGGTCTTCACGCCAGTTTTTGCTGCTGTCCATGGATAACGCCTGACTCAATGATCAGCGCAGCCTAGGTTGATTCTCCCCAGGAGCGCAAGACGCACTGGCGCCCCGCGCTTTGCCGAGCACTTGAGCCGCCGTACGGATCAGCCAGCCGGCGAGGATGAACGGCGCAGTCAGGGTGGGCAGGCCGATAGCGGCAAACATCGGCGTCAGCAGCAGCGCTGCGGCGATACCGAGCAGTGGCAGCCACGGCTGCTGGCGCTGCGTGCTGAAGGCGAGGGCGGCGAGCACGGCGTTATAGCCACCCAGGCCCAGCAGTGCGGTGTAGAAGTCGTGGTGCAGCAGACTCCAGCCCATGCCCGCGACAGACGCCAGCAACGCCCAGCAGAAGGCGCGACGATCGGCGATCAGCAAACCGGCGGCAATCATTGCCCCGGCCAGCGGATGACCGAGGAACATCACCTGACCGAGGCCCTTGAGCGGGGCGGCGAGCATGTTCAGTGTGCTGACCTCGATCAAATGCGCCTCGGTCGAGGGCGTGGCGAAGCACAACAGTACCCAGCTCAACACGACGAATGGCGTGGTGTACGCGGGGAGGTATTGGCTGAACCGCACGCGTTTTAGCCATTGTTGAGTGATCATCGCACTCAGGCCGCCGGCGGCCAGAATCAGCGGTGGCATCATCGCCGACCAGGGGAAGTACAGGCTCAGCAGCAGGCCGAGCAACACGCCGTTGTAGCTGAACAGCCCGGCCTGACGATCAGCCTTGGCATAGTTGCGACGTTGCGCGGTGAGCAACCCGGCGACACCGCCGAGCAACGCTCCGCCGAGCAGGGCCGGGGCGGTGAACAGGATGGCCGACAGGATCAGCAAACCGCACAGCGGATTGCGCTGGAGGAATATCTGGCTGAAGCCGTTGAGCAAGGCTTCGGCCCAGTCGGGGCAGTGGGTGTTGAAGTGGTTGGCAGGCATTTTAATTCTGTGAGTCAAAGGGACCGAGTCGCCTACATCGCCAGCAGGCTGGCTCCCACACCCAATGTGGGAGCCAGCCTGCTGGCGATGAGGCCGGTATGGGCGCTCTAGATCAACGTCTCGATACGCAAGGAGTTAGTCGACCCCGGCTGCCCAAACGGCACACCCGCCGTGATCAATAACGTATCGCCACGCTGCGCCATGCCCTGGGCCTGGGCAATTTCCAGGGCCGTCGAGCACACTTCGTCCACCTGGCGCAGGCGATCGTTGACCACCGAGTGCACGCCCCAGGCCACGGTCAGGCGACGAGCGGTTTGCAGGTTCGGCGTCAGGTTGAGGATTGGCACCGTCGGCCGTTCACGGGCAGCGCGCAGGCTCGAGGTGCCTGATTCGCTGTAGTTGACCAGCACCGCCACCGGCAACACATTGCTGATACGGCGAATCGCGCAGCTGATCGCATCGTTGACCGTCGCTTCGGCTTTCGGTCGGCTGACGTCCAGTTGGTTTTGATAGTCCGGGCCGTTTTCCACCTGGCGGATGATCTTGCTCATCATCTGCACGGCTTCCAGCGGGTACTCGCCGGACGCGGTTTCCGCCGACAGCATCACCGCGTCGGCCCCTTCGGCCACCGCATTGGCGACATCGGTGACTTCCGCGCGGGTTGGCGCCGGGGAGAAGCGCATCGATTCGAGCATCTGCGTCGCCACCACCACCGGCTTGCCCAGCTCGCGGCAGGTGCTGATGATGTTCTTCTGGATCTGCGGCACGCTTTCGGCCGGCACTTCCACGCCCAGGTCACCGCGGGCGACCATGATCGCGTCGCTCAATTCGGCGATTTCACGCAGTTGCGTCACTGCCGACGGCTTCTCGATCTTGGCCATCAGGAACGCCTTGTCGCCGATCAGCGCGCGGGCTTCGATGATGTCCTCCGGACGCTGGACGAACGACAGCGCCACCCAGTCCACCCCCAGTTCCAGGCCGAAGCTCAGGTCGCGGCGATCCTTGGCGGTCAGCGGGCTCAGGTCGAGCACCGCTTGCGGCACGTTCACGCCCTTGCGGTCCGACAGTTCGCCGCCGTTGAGCACGGTGGTGTCGATGGCGTCGGCGTACTTGGTGACCACCCGCAGGCGCAGCTTGCCGTCGTCCAGCAGCAGGTCCATGCCTGGCTCCAGCGCCGCGATGATTTCCGGGTGCGGCAGGTTGACCCGGCGTTCATCGCCCGGCGTGGTATCGAGGTCCAGGCGCAAGGCCTGGCCGCGAAACAGTTGTACCTTGCCCTCGGCAAATTTGCCGACCCGCAGTTTCGGGCCTTGCAGGTCCATCAGGATGCCCAACGGATAATTCAGCTGGCGCTCCACTTCACGGATCCACTGATAGCGCTTGGCGTGGTCGGAGTGATCGCCGTGGCTGAAGTTCAGGCGAAAGATATTCACCCCGGCCTGCACCAGTTCACGAATGTCATCGATCCCGTCGGTGGCGGGGCCGAGGGTGGCGAGGATCTTGACCTTTTTATCAGGCGTCATGTTTTGGGCTCTCAAGGATCAGAATGGCGCGGAAGTCGTTGACGTTGGTGCGCGTCGGCTCGGTGACGATCAGCGCGTCCAGCGCCGCGAAATAGCCGTAGCCATTGTTGTTGTCCAATTCGTCGCTGGCGCTCAAGCCGAGGGCGGCGGCGCGGGCATGACTGTCTGGGGTCATGATGGCGCCGGCGTTGTCTTCGGAACCGTCGATGCCATCGGTGTCGCCGGCCAGGGCGTAGACACCGGGCAAGCCCTTGAGGCTGTCGGTCAGGCTCAGCAGGAACTCGGCGTTGCGTCCGCCACGGCCGTTGCCGCGAACGGTGACCGTGGTTTCGCCACCCGAGAGAATCACGCAGGGCGCGGCCAGTGGCTGACCGTGCTGGACAATCTGCCGGGCGATACCGGCGTGGACTTTCGCCACTTCCCGGGACTCACCCTCCAGGTCACCCAGGATCAACGGGCTGTAACCGGCTTGACGGCATTTGACCGCCGCGGCTTCCAGGGATTGCTGGGGACGGGCGATCAGCTGGAAGTGGCTGCGGGCCAGGCACGGATCGCCGGGTTTGACCGTTTCCGATTCAGCGCTTTGCAGCCAGTTGCGCACGGAGGCCGGCACGTCGATGTTGTAACGCTTGAGGATCGCCAGCGCTTCGGCCGAGGTGCTCGGGTCGGCCACCGTAGGGCCGGAGGCGATGACCGTGGCGAGGTCGCCCGGCACATCGGAAATTGCATAGGTATAGACAGTGGCTGGCCAGCAGGCCTTGCCGAGGCGGCCGCCCTTGATCGCCGAGAGGTGCTTGCGCACGCAGTTCATCTCGCCAATGGTGGCGCCGGATTTGAGCAGGGCTTTGTTGATCGCTTGCTTGTCGGCCAGGGTGATGCCGGCAGCGGGCAGGGCGAGCAACGCCGAACCACCGCCCGACAGCAGGAAGATGACGCGGTCGGTTTCAGTCAGGTTGCTGACCAGTTCGAAGACACGCTTGGCCACCGCTTGGCCGGCTGCGTCCGGAACCGGGTGAGCGGCTTCGACCACTTCGATTTTTTCGCACGGAGCGCCGTGACCGTAACGTGTCACCACCAGACCGGACACTTCACCCTGCCAGCAGCGCTCGACCACCTGGGCCATGGCGGCCGCGGCTTTGCCGGCGCCAATGACGATCACCCGACCGCTACGGTCGGCAGGCAGATGGGCTTCGAGGACTTGCTGCGGATGGGCCGCGTCGATAGCTGTGGCGAACAGCTCGCGCAGGAATTGTTGCGGATCGACCGACATGGCGGGCTCCCGGAATTCTTGTTATTGGGATTGGAGCGGATCCTTGTGGGAGCCAGCCTGCTGGCGATTCAGGCGCCGGGGTCTATCAGACACACCGTGTTGATTTCATCGCCAGCAGGCTGGCTCCCACAAGTTCATGCAGGGCTTAGTTCTTGTCGCGAATCGAGAAATTCGCCATGTGTTCCAGGCCCTTGATCAGCGCCGAGTGGTCCCAGTTGCTGCCACCGATCGCCGCGCAGGTGCTGAACACTTGCTGGGCGTTGGCGGTATTCGGCAGGTTGATGTTCAGTTCCTTGGCGCCTTGCAGGGCCAGGTTCAGGTCCTTCTGGTGCAGGCTGATGCGGAAGCCCGGATCGAAGGTGCCCTTGATCATGCGCTCGCCGTGCACTTCGAGGATCTTCGACGAAGCGAAACCGCCCATCAGCGCTTCACGCACCTTGGCTGGATCGGCACCGTTCTTGGCCGCGAACAGCAGGGCTTCGGCCACCGCCTGGATGTTCAGCGCAACGATGATCTGGTTCGCCACTTTGGCGGTCTGACCGTCGCCGTTGCCACCGACCAGGGTGATGTTCTTGCCCATGGCCTGGAACAGCGGCAGTGCGCGTTCGAAGGCATCGGCATCGCCACCGACCATGATGCTCAGGGTCGCGGCCTTGGCGCCGACTTCACCGCCGGACACTGGCGCGTCGAGGTACTGGGCGCCTTTTTCATTGATCTTGGCGGCGAAGGCCTTGGTGGCGGTCGGCGAGATCGAGCTCATGTCGATTACCACCTTGCCTTTGCCGATCCCTGCAGCCACGCCGTCGGCACGGAACAGCACGTCATCGACCTGCGGGGTATCCGGGACCATGACGATGATGAATTCGGCTTCCTGGGCGACTTCTTTCGGGTTCGCCAGGGCGACGGCGCCGGCGGCGACCAGGTCGGCGGGGGCGGCGTCGTGATGCGCGGACAGGAACAGGCTGTGACCGGCTTTTTGCAGGTTCGCCGCCATTGGGTGGCCCATGATGCCGGTGCCGATAAATCCGATTTTAGCCATGAGAAAATCCTCTTGTTTTTGTCTTGCTCAAGCGAATAGGGGAGCTGCTTTTGTGGGAGCGGGCTTGCTCGCGAATGCGGTGTGCCATCCGGCATACATGTCGACTGACCCACCGCCTTCGCTGGCAAGCCAGCTCCTACAAGGGATCTGTGTCAGATTGCGTTGTGGGTTTTCAACCAGCCCAGGCCCGCTTCCGTGGTGGTCAGCGGCTTGTATTCGCAACCGACCCAACCCTGGTACCCGATGCGGTCCAGGTGTTCGAACAGGAAGCGGTAGTTGATTTCACCCGTGCCCGGTTCGTTACGCCCCGGGTTGTCCGCCAGCTGCACATGGTTGATAGCGCCCAAGTGCGATTGCAGGGTGCGGGCAAGGTCGCCTTCCATGATTTGCATGTGGTAGATGTCGTATTGCAGGAACAGGTTGGCGCTGCCGACCTGCTCGCGAATCGACAGGGCTTGCGCCGTGTTGTTCAGGTAGAAACCCGGGATGTCGCGGGTGTTGATCGCTTCCATCACCAGTTTGATGCCTGCCGCTTGCAGCTTGTCGGCGGCGTACTTGAGGTTGGCGACAAAGGTTTTTTCCACGGTGGCATCGTCGACGCCTTGTGGGCGGATACCGGCCAGGCAGTTGATCTGGGTGTTGCCCAGCACTTGTGCGTAGGCAATCGCCAGGTCGACACCGGCGCGGAACTCTTCAACGCGGTCCGGCAGGCAGGCGATACCGCGCTCACCCTTGGCCCAGTCGCCGGCCGGCAGGTTGAACAGCACTTGGGTCAGACCGTTGGCGTCGAGCTTGGCCTTGATTTCGGCGGAGCTGAAGTCGTAGGGGAACAGGTACTCGACACCACTGAAGCCGGCCTTGGCGGCCGCTTCGAAACGGGCGAGAAAGTCCTGTTCGGTGAACAGCATGGACAGGTTGGCTGCGAAACGCGGCATGGTGGTCTCCCGTAAATGTGTGCAGAACCCCTGTGGGAGCCAGCCTGCTGGCGATGGAGGGACAGTCAACATCAATGTTGAATGTGCCGGCCTCATCGCGAGCAGGCTCGCTCCCACAGGGAGAGCGGTCAGCTATTAATCGAGCAACGAAATCGCCGTCGGCGCATCGTTGCCGACCAGCGCCAGGTCTTCGAATTCGTTGACGGCGTTGATCTCGGTGCCCATGGAAATGTTGGTCACGCGCTCCAGGATAATCTCGACGATCACCGGCACCTTGAACTCTTCGATCAGCTCCTGGGCCTTGCGCAGGGCAGGCTGGATCTGAGCCGGTTCGAACACACGCAGCGCCTTGCAACCCAGGCCTTCGGCAACCGCGACGTGGTCGACACCGTAACCGTTGAGCTCCGGCGCGTTCAGGTTGTCGAACGACAGCTGTACGCAGTAATCCATGTCGAAACCGCGCTGCGCCTGACGGATCAGGCCCAGGTACGAGTTGTTCACCACCACATGGATGTACGGCAGCTTGAACTGCGCGCCCACCGCCAATTCCTCGATCATGAACTGGAAGTCATAGTCCCCCGACAGGGCCACGACTTTACGGTTCGGATCAGCCTTGACCACGCCCAGCGCCGCCGGAATGGTCCAGCCCAGAGGGCCTGCCTGGCCGCAGTTGATCCAGTGACGCGGCTTGTAGACGTGCAGGAACTGCGCGCCGGCAATCTGCGACAGACCGATGGTGCTGACGTAGCAGGTGTCCTTGCCGAACACCTGGTTCATTTCTTCGTAGACGCGCTGCGGCTTGACCGGCACGTTGTCGAAGTGGGTCTTGCGCTGCAGGCTGGCTTTGCGCTGTTGGCAGTCTTGCAGCCAGGCGCTGCGGTTTTTCAGCTTGCCGGCGGCTTGCCATTCGCGAGCGACTTCGATGAAAACGGTCAGCGCGGCGGCGGCGTCGGAGACGATGCCCAGGTCCGGGGTGAACACGCGGCCGATCTGAGTGCCTTCGATGTCGACGTGAATGAACTTGCGGCCTTCTGTGTACACATCCACCGAACCGGTGTGACGGTTGGCCCAACGGTTACCGATGCCCAGCACCACGTCGGATTTCAACATGGTGGCGTTGCCGTAGCGGTGCGACGTCTGCAAGCCGACCATGCCGACCATCAGCGGGTGATCGTCCGGGATGGTGCCCCAGCCCATCAGGGTCGGGATGACCGGGATACCTGTCAGCTCGGCGAATTCAACCAGCAGATCGCTGGCGTCGGCATTGATGATGCCGCCACCGGCTACCAGCAGTGGACGCTCAGCCTGATCGAGCAGGGCCAGAGCCTTCTCGACTTGAACGCGGGTAGCGGTCGGCTTGGCCAAAGGCAGCGGCTGGTAAGCATCGATGTCGAACTCGATTTCGGCCATCTGCACGTCGAACGGCAGGTCGATCAGCACCGGGCCTGGGCGGCCGGAGCGCATCTCGAAGAAAGCTTTCTGGAACGCGTAAGGCACCTGGCCCGGTTCGAGAACAGTGGTCGCCCACTTGGTCACTGGCTTGACGATGCTGGTGATATCGACAGCCTGGAAGTCTTCCTTGTGCATACGGGCGCGGGGTGCCTGGCCGGTAATGCAGAGGATTGGAATCGAGTCGGCCGAGGCGCTGTAGAGCCCGGTGACCATGTCGGTACCGGCAGGGCCGGAAGTCCCGATGCACACGCCGATGTTGCCGGCCTTGGTGCGGGTGTAGCCCTCGGCCATGTGCGAGGCGCCTTCAACGTGGCGAGCGAGTACGTGATCGATGCCGCCGACCTTTTGCAGGGCGGAGTACAGCGGGTTGATGGCGGCACCGGGGATGCCAAAAGCGGTATCAACCCCTTCACGGCGCATCACCAGAACGGCGGCTTCGATTGCTCTCATTTTGCTCATGGTTTTGTGCCTCTTTACGTTTTGTAATTGTATACAAGTGGCTTTGCGCAGAGTGTATTCACGGCGGACGGCGCAGGTCAATCCATTTTCTCAAGCGGTTGTTTCATTCGTCGGAAGCCCGATCTACTGTGGCTTTTCGTCGCATGTGGCGCTTTTCGATAATTATTGTATACAAAAAAATAATTCATTGTGTTCTATTTGTTGCATCGGACTACGGCACATCGAAGCAGTCCACCGCCTTTCCAAAAACAAAATGAGGACGGCACCATGAGCGCTTTAACCTTGAAAGTCGCAGTCAACCTGGTCAACGAAGCCATCAGCGCAGGGCGGGCCATCTCCGCGGCGCCACTGACCATCGCGGTACTGGATGCCGGCGGGCACCTGATCACCCTGCAACGCGAGGACGGCGCCAGCCTGCTGCGCCCCCACGTCGCCATCGGCAAAGCCTGGGGCGCCATCGCGCTGGGCAAAGGTTCACGCCTGCTGGCACTGGACGCCCAGCAACGCCCGGCGTTCATCGCGGCATTGAATAGCCTGGGACAGGGCAGCGTCGTGCCCGCACCGGGTGGTGTGCTGGTGCGGGATCAGGACGGGAACGTGCTGGGGGCGGTGGGGATCAGCGGGGATCTGTCGGATGTTGATGAGCAGTGTGCAATCAATGCGATCGAGGCGCTGGGGTTGAGGGCGGATGCTGGGGTGGTGGCTTGATCTTTTGCATTTGAGATGACGCCATCGCCAGCAGGCTGGCTCCCACAGGGGATTATCTGAGTGTCAGAGATCAAACTGTGGGAGCCAGCCTGCTGGCGATGACTGACTTACAGACACATCCAGCTAACTGTCTGCCCCGCGCATTGGGAATATCAGGACTAGCCTTGCTCATGAATTCATCATGCAAGGGGCAAAGGAATGCCTGATCTACCCGCTTCAAATCGCTTGCGTATCGGCCGATATGCCGAATCCAGCCGCATTTACCTGTTGACTATCAACACTCGCGACCGAGAACCGATATTCAAAGACTTCTTCTTGGGGAGAGGGGTGGTTAATCAATTTCGCTGCGCTCAGGATCAAGGCTTTGCCAATTCACTGGCCTGGGTTGTCATGCCCGATCACTTTCATTGGTTGATCGAATTGCGGCAGGGGTCGTTGGGTGGACTGGTGCAAAGGACTAAATCCTTGACCACCAAGGCAGTGAAGCAGTCTACCGGTCGAACCACCGGTCTCTGGCAGAGAGGGTTTCATGATCGGGCGCTGCGGCGGGAGGAGGATTTAGTGAAAATGGCTCGATATGTAGTAGCTAACCCGCTGCGGGCTGGACTGGTAGAGAAGCTTGGCGACTATCCGTTGTGGGATGCTATCTGGGTTTGATCCAAAACGGAGTTGTCCCCATCGCCAGCAGGCTGGCTCCCACAGGGGTTTACCTGAGTGTCAGAGATCAATTATGGGAGCCAGCAGGGGTTTAGCTGAGTGTCAGAGATCAATTATGGGAGCCAGCAGGGGTTTAGCTGAGTGTCAGAGATCAACTGTGGGAGCCAGCCTGCTGGCGATGGCCGCGCTGCGGTCTATCAGTCCGGCTCACACCCCTTCAACACCAACCGAATGATCGTCTGCGCCGCCGCTTCGTAATCTTCTTCATCCAGCCTGGCCTTGCCGGTGATGGCGGTGATTTGCCAGTCGAAGTCGGCGTAGGTCTGGGTGGCGGCCCAGATGCTGAACATCAGGTGATTGGGGTCGATGGGCGCGATCTGGCCGCGGTCGATCCAGGTCTGGATGCAGTCGATGTTGTGCTTGGCCTGGCCGTTGAGCTGTTCGACCAGGTCGGGGCTCAGGTGCGGGGCGCCGTGCATGATTTCGCTGGCGAATACCTTGGAGGCGAAGGGCAGGTCGCGGGAGATGCGGATTTTCGAGCGAATGTAGCCGCTCAGCACTTCACTGGGCACACCGTCCGGGTTGAATGGCGTCGAGGCCTGCAGAATTGGCTCGATGATGCTTTCCAGGACCTCGCGATAGAGGTTTTCCTTGGATTTGAAGTAGTAGTAGACGTTGGGCTTGGGCAATCCCGCCTTGGCTGCGATGTCACTGGTTTTGGTCGCAGCGAAGCCCTTGTCGGCAAATTCTTCACTGGCGGCACGCAGGATCAATTGTTTGTTGCGCTCGCGGATGGTGCTCATAAACCAGGGGGTTCCTTGCCTGTACTGGCGGTGGCGCATGGTAGCACCGGCCTTCGGCGACGCTCAAGAATGCTCCGTGCGGCGCTCGGCCGCGCTATGCTGCACGGCATTCATTCAAGAAGGAAAGCCGATTCATGGCAGGAAGCAGTTTGCTCGTGCTGATCGACGACATCGCCGCCGTACTGGACGATGTGGCGTTGATGACAAAAATGGCCGCCAAGAAAACCGCCGGCGTGCTCGGCGACGATCTGGCGCTCAACGCCCAGCAGGTCAGCGGTGTGCGCGCTGAGCGGGAAATCCCGGTGGTCTGGGCGGTCGCCAAGGGCTCGTTCGTCAACAAACTGATCCTGGTGCCGTCGGCATTGGCCATCAGTGCGTTCATCCCGTGGCTGGTCACGCCGTTGTTGATGGTCGGTGGCGCCTACCTGTGTTTCGAAGGGTTTGAAAAGCTCGCCCATAAATTCCTCCACAGCAAGGCCGAAGACCAGGCCGAACATGCCGAACTGGTCGAGGCGGTGGCGGATCCGGCGGTCGATCTGGTGGCGTTCGAAAAGGACAAGATCAAGGGCGCGATCCGCACCGACTTCATTCTTTCGGCGGAAATCATCGCCATCACCCTTGGCGTCGTGGCCGATTCGGCGCTGACCCAGCAAGTCGTCGTGCTCTCGGGTATCGCCATCGTCATGACTGTCGGCGTGTACGGCCTGGTAGCGGGCATCGTCAAGCTCGATGACCTGGGGCTGTGGCTGACCCAGAAGCCGGGGCAGATGGCCAAGAGTATCGGCGGTGGCATCCTGCGCGCGGCACCGTACATGATGAAAAGCCTGTCGGTGATCGGTACGGCGGCGATGTTCCTGGTCGGTGGCGGCATCCTCACCCACGGCGTTCCGGTGGTGCATCACTGGATCGAAAGTGTCAGCGCAGCCGCCGGCGGTGCCGGATTTATCGTGCCGACGTTACTCAATGCGGTGGCGGGGATTGTGGCGGGTGCGGTGGTGTTGGCGGGGGTGATGGCGGTGAGCAAGCTCTGGAAAGCCCTGAAAGGCTAAGGCCAACACATGACAAATGTGGGAGCGAGCCTGCTCGCGATTGCGGTGTAACAGTCAACATAGGTGTTGAATGTTATGGCCTCATCGCGAGCAGGCTCGCTCCCACAGTTTCTTGTGCCCGCCGGTACTACTCGGCGATCTGCAACTTGCGCGACTCGGTGTACACGTAGCGCACCTTCTCGTACTCGAACGGCGAGTTCAGCTGGCCATAGCGGAAGCTGTTCTGATGGCGCTTGTCGATGGCGCGCAGGATCCAGACTTCGGGATGGTTGGAGCTGACCTCGGCAACGTTGAGGAAGTTGATGGCGTTCTCGGCGCTGAAATCGACCACCAAGCCGCCAGTATCACGCAGGTTCGACGGGCCGAGGATCGGCAGTACGAAGTAGGCGCCGCCCGGCACACCATAGAATCCCAGGGTCTGACCGAAGTCTTCATTCTGGCGCGGCAGGCCCATGGCGGTGGCCGGGTCCCACAGGCCGGCGATGCCGATGGTGGTATTGAGCAGTAGCCGTCCGGTGATTTCCATCGAGCGCTGGCCCTTGAACTGCAACAAGCTGTTCATCAGGTTCGGCACGTCGCCAAGGTTGTTGAAGAAGTTGCTGACGCCGGTGCGCAGGAAGCTCGGCGTGATGTAGCGATAGCCGTCGACCACCGGCAGGAACACCCATTGGTCGAACCGGTAGTTGAAGTGGTAAACCCGGCGGTTCCACTCTTCCAGCGGGTCATAGACGTTCAATGCGCTGAGCGTTGAACGTTCGAATTCGCGCTGGTCCAGGCCCGGGTTGAACTTGAGTTTGCTCAGTGGCTCCTTGAAGCCGTCACTGTCGACGACCACCGGTGCGTTGGCCTTGCTGTTGTCGGCATTGGCAGCGCTTGCACAGAGTAACGCGGCGATAAGCAGGAGGTATTTAGCCACGGAAGAACTCCAGCATGGCGTCGCTGTTGACGCGGTAGTTAATGTTGCCGCAGTGGCCGCCCAGCGGGTAAACGGTCAGGCGATCGCCAAACGTCTTGCGCAGGAAACCCAGGTCTCCAGGGCCGAGGATCACATCGTCGGCGTTGTGCATCACGGCGATTTTCGGGCTGTCGTGCAGGTAGTCCTTCAGTGCATACAGGCTCACCTGGTCGATCAGTTGCAGCAGGCTGCCGCCGTCGGTGCGGGCACGCCACATCGGGATCACCTGTTCGGTGATGTAGCAGTCGAAGTCGCACTGCAGCGCACGCTTGAGGTACGGCGTGAGGCTGGTGCCTTCGGTAATGGGGGTTTTCGGCGGAGTGATCAGGCCGCGACGGTTGATCAGGTCCGAGGTGAAGGCGATGTCGGCCGCGGAAAAACGGAAGGAGGTGCCGATCAGCATGGCCATCTGTTCATTGCTCAGGTGCTGCTTGGACTGCTGGAAGTCATAAAGCAGTGCGTCGTTGATATCGACGTAGCCCTTCTGCTGGAAGTAACGGGTCAGTTTGTTCAGCACCAGTTCATAGAAGGTGGTGGTGTTGTTGATGCCCTTGACCTCGGTCTGGACCAGTTTGTCCAGGTTGGTGATCGAGGTGTAGAGATTGACCGGAGGGTTGACCAGCAGCACTTTCTTGAAGTTGAAGCTGCGGCGGGTTTCGTCCAGGTGCGCGACGAATGCCGCATCCAGTGCACCCAGGCTGTAGCCGGTGAGGTAGTACTCGGTGACCGGCAGTTTCGGGTTTTGCGCCCGCACGGCCTGCATCACCCGGTACATGTCTTCGGCGTCGTCCTTGGTGATGCCGGGCGTGGCAAAACGTGAGGCGGCGCTCATGAAGTCGAAGCTGGTGGGCGACGACAGTTGCACCACGTGGTAGCCGGCCTTGTAGTAGAGCTTTTTCAGGTATTCGTTGAGGCTGCTGTCGTAGCGCGCGCCCGTGCCGGCGATCAGGAAGATCAACGGCGCGGCTTTGTCCTGGGTGGCAATGCGATAGGTAAGTTTTTTCACTGGCCAGAAGTTGTCCGGCAGTTCGAATGCGCGTTCCGGGCGCAGGGTGACGCTGCGATCGGACTGATCGATGTCCTCATCCAACGGCAGCTCGGGGCGCAGGTCCGGTGGCGTCGTGGCAATGGTCGCCTCGAACGGGTTGGTCAAGGGATAGCCATAACTGGCGGCGTCGATATCGACCGCCAGTGCGGACGCACTCAAGATAAGGCCGCCAAACAGGGCGGCGAAGCGCAAGGAACGGAGCATGACTAGATCCCTTAGAAAAAGGTGCCGAATGAAGTTCGCAGGCTATGACCACTGGATCTGCGCCAAAGTGCCACGCATCGGCACCAAACTGGCCTGAATTCCGAGTAATAGTAGCGTGACGATACACTTTGCAGTGATTGAATGACCAGTTAACAGTTGTTATCCCTTGCTTAAGGCTGTCGGGCGATTAAGCTGGCCGCCGTTTTCGCGTATTGGAGTGCTCCATGTCCCGCCGTTTGCCCGTGATTCTGCTGCTTGTTTTGTTGCCGTTATGGCTGGCCGCCAGCTATGGCGCGCGTTATGGCTTCATGGAAGATGCGCAGTGGGTCGGCATCTGCGTGGACGAGGCCAGCCGCTGGGAATGCCAGGTGCGTTCCAATCTTGGCCTGATGATTCACTTCCAGGTGTTGGGCTGGACAGCACTGGCCGCCGCCGTGGTCGGCTTTGTGCTGCCGGGACGGGCAGGGTGGTGGTTGGCAGTGGCGGCGCTGGTGTTCGGGTTTCCGGCGCTGGCGTTGTACAACACGACAATGGCGGTGTTTGCGGTGGTGATTGCGGGGTTGCGGTTGGTCAGGGCGTCCCGTAGCGCCTGATAGATAGCCTTCGCGAGCAAGCCCGCTCCCACATTCGATTTGTGAACGACGCAGATCAAATGTGGGAGCGGGCTTGCTCGCGAAGAGGCCGGAGGCGGCGCTGAAGATCAGTCCTTGCGAACCCGCAAACAACGCCACAACGCCGCCACCATCAACCCGCTCACCAGCGCCCAACCCCAGGCCTGCTGGTTCTGCAAGCCTTCCCGGAACAGCTGCGGCGCAATGCCGGCGCCGATGATGAAGGTCAGCAATGCAATCTCCCGGCGCGGCACGCTCACCGGGCGGCACAGGTAAACCAGCGCTGGCAGGATGAAGGCGACGCTCGGGAAACTGCGATAACGCGGGTCGAACACCAGTTCCAGCATCATCACTGCAGCGGCAAATCCTGCCACTGCCAGTATCCAGCCTGCCCGACGCTCAAGCGTATTGAACGCGCAGCCACGCCAACCGGTGCGGGGGCTCAGTGTCAGCGCGGCATGGGCCAGCACCAACACATTCAAGGCAGTCAGCACGGCGACCCACAACCACTCGCTGGCAAAACGCGTGGTGACCCGTGCCAGATCGCCCCAGGCACCCATCGAGCAAGCGGCCAAGGCGCCCAGCAGTGGCAGCACCAGCGCGGCGCGAGTGCTGCGAACGCGTCCACCGAGAATCAGTGTGCCAAGGAAGATAAACCCGCCAACCACCAGCCACTGCGACCAGTACGGCACGTTCGACACCGGCCCGGCCAGCACACCCTTGTCCTGGCGATCTGCATCGAACAGCCCCCAGTAACCACCAACCGCACCTTCACTGGCACGTTTCCACGGCTGGTCGAAGGCTTCGATCAGGTTGTAGTGCCAACCTTGCTGCTCGGCCATGGCGACAAAACCACGAATGAACTTGGCTTCGTTGACCCGACTCGGCAGGGCGGTTTCACGCTGGCGGCCTTCGCTCGGCCAGCCGGTTTCGCCGATCATCACGTCCTTGGGTGCGAATTTGTTGCCGAATACCTGGCGTACCTCAGCCACATGTTGCAGCGCGGCGTCGATGTTCGACGGATCATCTTCCCAGTACGGCAGCAAGTGGATGGTCAGGAAATCCACGGCCGGCGCGATCTCCGGGTGCTTGAGCCAGAACTCCCAGACATCGGCGTAGGTAACGGGTTGCTTGACCTGGCTTTTTACCTTGTTGATCAGCTTGACCAACTGGGTGCCGGTGACTTCCTTGCGCAGCAGGGTTTCGTTGCCGACGATCACCGCGCTGACCACGTCCGCGTTGGCGTTGGCCGAGGCGATCAGCAGGTCGACTTCTTTTTCGGTGTCCACCGGGTTGCTGTTGATCCAGGCGCCGATCATCAGCTTCAACCCATGCTTGCGCGCCAGGTCGGGGAGGGCATCGAGGCCGGTCATGGAGTAGGTGCGGATGCACTGGAAATTTTTGGCCAGCAGCGCGAGATCCGCGTCCATGCGCTCGGGACGAAGGTTGAACGGTACGTCGAACGGCGACTGGTCCTTGTCGAACGGGGTATAGGAGGCGCATTGCAACTTGTGCGTCGCGCTGACCACGTCCGGCAGGAGCACCGGTTTACCGAGGCCGTACCAGAAGCCGCCCAAGGCAAACAGCCCCAGCAGGCAAGCGAACAGATAAGCAAAAAAAGGAAAACGGGATGTCGCGGGCATGGTCAGGCCGTCTGGGAGCAAAGCGGCGCATGTTACCTGTATTTGTCCCGCGCTTGGTGCCCTGCATGATTTTGACATGCAAAGTTCGGGCGGATAGTGCGGAACCTGTGCGCTGTCCTAGACTCATGGCGTTCTGATGTCGTTTCTCGATGCCTTGAGGTCGCTGGCAGAGCAGGTCGCCAACAGCGTCAGGTTGATGATCGCATCATCAGTACTCCGCTGATGATCGAACGAGTTTGCGGGTGGGGCGTGATGGGGGCGCTGTGCACCATAACTATACGTTGACGCGACTCGGCATCCGTCGAGCGCAGCACTTTCGGGGAAGTAACGATGAAGATGCGACGACTTTTAGGCGCAGGTGCCGCTCTGGTGCTTGCGATTGGCTCCACATTCGCCAATGCCGAGAACAAGACCCTGACCATCGGTTACGTTGACGGCTGGTCCGACAGCGTCGCGACCACTCACGTGGCCGCTGAAGTGATCAAGCAGAAGCTCAATTATGACGTGAAGCTGCAAGCCGTCGCCACGGGGATCATGTGGCAGGGCGTGGCCACCGGCAAACTCGACGCCATGCTGTCGGCCTGGCTGCCGGTGACCCACGGCGATTACTGGGCCAAGAACAAGGACCAGGTCGTCGACTACGGTCCGAACTTCAAGGACGCCAGGATCGGCTTGATCGTGCCCGAGTACGTCAAGGCCAAGTCGCTTGAAGACCTGAAAACCGATGACAGCTTCAAGAAACGCATCGTCGGCATCGACGCCGGTTCAGGCGTGATGCTCAAGACCGAGCAGGCGATCAAGGACTACGACCTGACCGGCTTTCAACTCAAGGCCAGTTCCGGCGCCGGCATGATTGCCGAGTTGACACGTGCAGAGAAAAAGAACGAATCCATTGCCGTGACCGGTTGGGTGCCGCACTGGATGTTCGCCAAGTGGAAACTGCGTTTCCTGGAAGACCCGAAAGGCGTTTACGGCGCGGCTGAAACCGTGAACAGCATCGGCAGCAAAGAGCTGGCGACCAAGGCACCGGAAGTGGCCAAGTTCCTGAAGAACTTCCAGTGGGCGTCGAAAGACGAAATCGGCGAAGTCATGCTGGCAATCCAGGAAGGCGCCAAGCCTGAAGCGGCGGCAAAGGATTGGGTAGCCAAGCATCCGGAGCGTGTGGCTGACTGGACCAAGTAACAGATACCCCGCGGTACCCTGTGGGAGCTAGCCTGCTGGCGATTGCGATCTGTCAGTTAACTGAAGTGTTGACTGACAGATCGCAATCGCCAGCAGGCTAGCTCCCACTTTTATTCAGTAGTGCTTGAGATTGGCGAATACGTCACGTGGTTCTAAGACTAAGGTCGTCTGGAACCTGCCCCGCAGCCGCATAGAGTGGATACCGTTCCAACTAAATCTGTGCTGCGAGGATAAAAACAATGAACGACAGCATTTACCTCTCGATTCAAAACAGCCCGCGCTTCAAGGAGCTGGTTAGCAAGAGGGAACGATTCGCCTGGATTCTATCGGCGATCATGCTAGGGCTTTACTCCGGATTCATCCTTTTGATTGCTTACGGGCCGCATGTACTGGGGGCGAAAATCAGCCCTGAGTCATCGATTACCTGGGGCATACCGATCGGTGTCGGGCTGATTGTCTCGGCCTTCATCCTGACCGGTATCTATGTGCGACGCGCCAACGGCGAATTCGACGACCTGAACAATGCGATTCTCAAGGAGGCTCAGCAATGATCCGGCGTCTAATGGCTCTTTTGAGCATCGCAGCATTCGCACCTGGCGCCTGGGCCGCTGACGCCCTGACCGGCGCCGTGCAGAAGCAACCGCTCAACGTTTCCGCGATCCTGATGTTCGTCGCGTTCGTTGGTGCAACCCTGTGCATCACCTACTGGGCGTCGAAGAAAAACAAGTCGGCCTCCGACTACTACGCGGCGGGCGGCAAGATCACCGGTTTCCAGAACGGCCTGGCGATTGCCGGTGACTACATGTCCGCGGCGTCCTTCCTGGGTATTTCCGCGCTGGTGTTCACCTCCGGCTACGACGGCCTGATCTACTCGATCGGCTTCCTGGTGGGCTGGCCGATCATCCTGTTCCTGATCGCCGAGCGCCTGCGTAACCTGGGTAAATACACCTTTGCCGACGTGGCGTCCTATCGCCTTGGGCAAACCCAGATCCGCTCGCTGTCCGCTTGCGGTTCGCTGGTGGTGGTGGCGTTCTACCTGATCGCGCAAATGGTCGGTGCCGGCAAGCTGATCCAGCTGCTGTTCGGTCTCGACTATCACGTTGCCGTGATCCTGGTCGGTATCCTGATGTGCATGTACGTGCTGTTTGGCGGCATGCTGGCGACCACCTGGGTGCAGATCATCAAGGCGGTGTTGCTGCTGTCCGGCGCTTCCTTCATGGCGCTGATGGTGATGAAGCACGTCAACTTCGACTTCAACGCTCTGTTCTCCGAGGCGATCAAGGTTCACCCTAAAGGTGAAGCGATCATGAGCCCGGGCGGCCTGGTGAAAGATCCGATCTCGGCGTTCTCCCTTGGGCTGGCACTGATGTTCGGTACCGCTGGCCTGCCACACATCCTGATGCGCTTCTTCACCGTGAGTGATGCGAAAGAAGCGCGCAAGAGCGTGCTGTACGCAACCGGTTTCATTGGCTACTTCTACATCCTGACCTTCATCATCGGCTTCGGCGCGATCCTGCTGGTCAGCACCAACCCTGCGTTCAAGGATGCGGCTGGCGCGCTGTTGGGCGGTAACAACATGGCGGCGGTGCACCTGGCCAATGCGGTCGGTGGCAGCATCTTCCTGGGCTTCATCTCGGCGGTAGCGTTCGCGACCATCCTGGCAGTGGTTGCCGGCCTGACCCTGGCCGGTGCCTCGGCGGTGTCCCACGACCTGTACGCCAGCGTGATCAAGAAGGGCAAGGCCAACGAGAAGGATGAGATCCGCGTCTCGAAAATCACCACCATCGCCCTGGCGGTGCTGGCGATAGGCCTGGGCATCCTGTTCGAAAGCCAGAACATCGCGTTCATGGTCGGCCTGGCGTTCTCCATCGCGGCGAGCTGCAACTTCCCGGTCCTGCTGCTTTCCATGTACTGGAAGAAGCTGACCACTCGCGGTGCGATGATCGGTGGCTGGCTGGGCCTGGTGAGCGCTGTGGGCTTGATGATCCTTGGCCCGACCATCTGGGTGCAGATCCTGCATCACGAGAAGGCGATCTTCCCGTACGAGTACCCGGCGTTGTTCTCGATGATCATTGCTTTTGTCGGGATCTGGTTCTTCTCGATTACCGACAAGTCGACCGCGGCTGATAACGAGCGGGCGCTGTTCTTCCCGCAGTTTGTTCGTTCGCAGACTGGGTTGGGGGCGAGTGGGGCGGTTTCGCACTAAGAGCAGTTAGAAGCTGCAAGTTGTAAGCTGCAAGCAAATGCCCCGATCGAGAGATCGGGGCATTTTTGCTTCTGTCTGAAGGATGTGTGTCGCCGGATTTGGCCTTATCGCCAGCAGGCTGGCTCCCACATTGGAATGCATGCTCCCTGTGGGAACCAGCCTGCTGGCTCCACATTGGAACAAGTGCTCGTTGTGGGAGCCAGCCTGCTGGCGATAGCGGTGCTTCAGTCACTGCGTGAACCCCAGGTAAACAAAAACGGCCTCTATGCAAATAGAGGCCGTTCCCGGTACAACTCAACACGCTACAGCAAGAACGATCTTACTTGCGGTCTTCGAGCTTGGTGATGTCACGCGACTCGTAGCCGGTGTACAGCTGGCGCGGACGGCCAATCTTGTACGGGCTGGAGAGCATTTCCTTCCAGTGGGAGATCCAGCCGACGGTCCGCGCCAGGGCGAAGATCACGGTGAACATGCTGGTTGGAATGCCGATCGCCTTGAGGATGATCCCCGAGTAGAAGTCGACGTTCGGGTACAGCGAGCGTTCGATGAAGTACGGGTCGGTCAGGGCGATCTCTTCCAGGCGCATGGCCAGTTCGAGTTGCGGATCGTTCTGGATGCCCAGTTCCTTCAACACTTCGTCGCAGGTCTGCTTCATCACGGTGGCGCGTGGGTCGCGGTTTTTGTAAACGCGGTGACCGAAGCCCATCAGCTTGAACGGATCGTTCTTGTCCTTGGCCTTGGCGATGAACTTGTCGATGTTCGAGACATCGCCGATTTCATCGAGCATGGTCAGGACGGCTTCGTTGGCGCCGCCGTGGGCAGGGCCCCACAGTGCAGCGATACCGGCGGCGATACAGGCGAACGGGTTGGCACCCGACGAGCCGGCCAGACGTACGGTAGAGGTCGATGCGTTCTGCTCGTGGTCGGCGTGGAGGATGAAGATCCGGTCCATGGCCTTGGCGAGTACCGGGCTGATCGGTTTGATCTCGCACGGGGTGTTGAACATCATGTGCAGGAAGTTTTCCGCGTACGACAGGTCGTTGCGCGGGTACATCATGGGTTGGCCCATGGAGTACTTGTAAACCATCGCGGCCAGGGTCGGCATCTTGGCAACCAGGCGGATCGCGGAGATTTCGCGATGCTGCGGGTTATTGATGTCGAGGGAGTCGTGGTAGAAGGCCGAGAGGGCGCCGACAACGCCGCACATGACGGCCATCGGGTGAGCGTCGCGACGGAAGCCGTTGAAGAAGGTCTTCAACTGCTCGTGAACCATGGTGTGGTTCTTCACGGTGCTGACGAACTGGGCCTTCTGCTCTGCGGTCGGCAGTTCGCCGTTGAGCAGCAGGTAGCAGGTTTCCAGGTAGTCCGATTTTTCAGCCAGTTGCTCGATCGGGTAGCCGCGATGCAACAAAATGCCGTTGTCACCGTCAATATAGGTGATCTTCGACTCGCAGGAAGCGGTCGACATGAAACCAGGGTCAAAGGTGAAGCGGCCCGTGGCCGTCAGACCCCGAACATCGATAACATCGGGACCAACGGTGCCGGTTAAAATGGGCAGCTCGACGGGGGCTGCGCCCTCGATGATCAACTGCGCTTTTTTGTCAGCCATGTGGCCTCCTATTTATGCTTGAAATCATCAGACAGACCCCCCACGCAGGGCCCGCACCACTATAGTGAGATAAATTCGAATGTCAATTTGCCTAAAGTCTTGCTCCAGAAGGCTTTAACCCTACTTTTTTCTCGAAATTGCCTGCCATTTACGCCTTTTATGTCCGTTGTGCAATCAGCTGTTTGGGTGAGGTCTTTGCGTTGTCATTAGTAGCCTAACTGTCTATACTCGGCAGCCGACCGCCAAGGGCTTTTGGGCTTGCGTTATTGGGGGTCGCCTCCCTGGGTGGTGGTTACCTGACCAGTGCACTCCCCAACAACTTTGCCCTGATTGTTAGGGGCTCTTCAGTGTGAAAAAAAAGCCGTGAAAAGCCAACGACCTGTAAACCTAGACCTAAGGACCATCAAACTCCCAGTCACTGCTTACACGTCCATTCTTCACCGTATCTCCGGTGTCATCCTCTTCGTGTGCCTTGCCATCATGCTTTATGCATTGGACAAGTCGCTGAGCTCCGAGGAAGGCTTCGGTCAGGTGAAAGCGTGTCTGACCAGTCCGCTAGCCAAGCTAGTGATTTGGGGCATCCTGTCCGCCTTGCTGTATCACCTGGTTGCCGGTGTGCGCCATTTGATCATGGACATGGGCATCGGTGAGACGCTGGAAGGCGGCAAACTGGGCTCGAAAATCATTATCGCCGTTTCCGTGGTGGTAATCGTTCTGGCAGGAGTTTGGATATGGTAACTAACGTCACGAACCTCTCGCGTTCGGGCCTCTATGACTGGATGGCGCAACGTGTGTCTGCGGTCGTTCTCGCGGCTTACTTCATTTTCCTGATCGGATACCTCGTGGCGAACCCGGGCCTTGGCTATGACCAATGGCACGCGCTCTTCGCCAACAACTGGATGCGTATTTTCAGCCTGCTGGCCCTTGTTGCTCTGGGCGCTCACGCCTGGGTCGGCATGTGGACCATCGCGACCGACTACCTGACGCCGATGGCGTTCGGCAAGTCCGCGACGGCTATACGTTTCCTCTTCCAGGCAGTATGCGGCGTCGCGATGTTCGCTTACTTCGTCTGGGGTGTGCAGATTCTCTGGGGTATCTGATTCATGGCTAACATTCCAACGATTTCTTTCGACGCCATCATCATTGGTGGTGGCGGTGCCGGCATGCGCGCAGCGCTGCAACTGGCGCAAGGCGGTCACAAGACTGCGGTAATCACCAAGGTTTTCCCGACCCGTTCGCACACTGTATCCGCCCAGGGCGGCATCACCTGTGCCATCGCGTCCGCTGACCCGAACGATGACTGGCGCTGGCACATGTACGATACCGTCAAGGGTTCCGACTACATCGGTGACCAGGACGCTATCGAATACATGTGTCAGGAAGGCCCGGCCGCCGTTTTCGAGCTGGACCACATGGGTCTGCCGTTCTCGCGTACCGAAACCGGCCGTATCTACCAGCGTCCGTTCGGTGGCCAGTCCAAGGACTACGGTAAAGGCGGCCAGGCTGCGCGTACTTGCGCTGCGTCCGACCGTACCGGTCACGCCCTGCTGCACACCCTTTATCAGGGCAACCTGAAAGCCGGTACCACGTTCCTGAACGAGTACTACGCCGTTGACCTGGTGAAGAACGGTCAAGGCGACTTCGTCGGCGTGATCGCCATCTGCATCGAAACCGGCGAAACCACCTACATCCGCGCCAAGGCTACCGTTCTGGCCACCGGCGGTGCAGGTCGTATCTACGCTTCGACCACCAACGCCCTGATCAACACCGGTGACGGCGTTGGCATGGCCCTGCGTGCTGGCGTACCGGTACAAGACATCGAAATGTGGCAGTTCCACCCGACCGGCATCGCCGGCGCCGGTGTACTGGTAACCGAAGGTTGCCGTGGTGAAGGTGGATACCTGATCAACAAGCACGGCGAGCGTTTCATGGAGCGTTATGCTCCGAACGCCAAAGACCTTGCTGGTCGTGACGTTGTTGCCCGTTCGATGGTTAAAGAGATCATCGCCGGTAACGGCTGTGGCCCGAACGGTGACCACGTAATGCTGAAACTCGACCACTTGGGCGAGGAAGTGTTGCACAGCCGTCTGCCAGGCATCTGCGAACTGTCCAAGACTTTCGCTCACGTTGACCCGGTGGTTGCTCCAGTTCCGGTTGTTCCGACCTGCCACTATATGATGGGCGGCGTTGCCACCAACATTCACGGTCAGGCGATCACCCAGGACGCCGACGGCGTAGACACCATCATCCCGGGCCTGTTCGCTGTAGGCGAAGTGGCTTGCGTATCGGTTCACGGTGCCAACCGCCTGGGCGGCAACTCGCTGCTCGACCTGGTGGTCTTCGGCCGTGCTGCCGGCCTGCACCTGGAAAAGGCGCTGACCGACGGTATCGAATACGACGACGCTACCGACGCCGACATCAATGCGGCCCTGGCTCGTCTGTCCGCCCTGAACGAGCGTACCGATGGCGAAGACGTGGCAACCCTGCGTCGCGAGCTGCAGAACTGCATGCAGAACTACTTCGGTGTATTCCGTACCGGCGAATACATGCAGAAGGGTATTGCCCAGCTGGCTGATCTGCGCAAGCGCATCGCCAACGTCAAGATCAACGACAAGTCGCAGGCGTTCAACACTGCGCGTATCGAAGCTCTGGAACTGCAGAACCTGCTGGAAGTGGCCGAAGCTACTGCGATCGCTGCCGAAGTGCGTAAAGAGTCCCGCGGCGCTCACGCCCGTGAAGACTTCGAAGACCGTGACGACGAAAACTGGCTGTGCCACACCCTGTACTTCCCGGGTGAGAAGCGCGTTGCCAAGCGTGCCGTTAACTTCTCGCCGAAGACGGTTCCGACTTTTGAACCTAAGATTCGGACTTATTAAGGGTGGCCGCCATGTTGCAAGTCAGTGTTTATCGTTACAACCCTGATCAGGACGCTGCGCCGTTCATGCAGGAATTCCAGGTTGATACCGGTGGTAAAGACCTGATGGTGCTGGACGTGCTGGCCCTGATCAAAGAGCAGGACGAAGGTTTCTCCTATCGTCGCTCTTGCCGTGAAGGCGTTTGCGGTTCCGACGGCATGAACATCAACGGCAAGAACGGCCTGGCGTGCGTTACGCCGCTGTCTGCTGTTGTAAAAGGTAACAAGTTGATCGTTCGTCCTCTGCCAGGTTTGCCGGTAATCCGTGACCTGGTCGTCGATATGAGCATCTTCTACAAGCAATACGAGAAGGTTAAGCCTTACCTGCAGAACGACACGCCGGCTCCGGCCATCGAGCGTCTGCAGTCCCCTGAAGAGCGTGAAAAGCTCGACGGTCTGTACGAGTGCATCCTGTGCGCCTGCTGCTCGACCTCGTGCCCGTCCTTCTGGTGGAACCCGGACAAGTTCCTGGGTCCAGCTGCCCTGCTGCAAGCGTACCGCTTCCTGGCAGACAGCCGTGACACCAAGACGTCCGAGCGTCTGGCTTCGCTGGATGACCCGTTCAGCGTATTCCGCTGCCGCGGGATCATGAACTGCGTCAACGTATGTCCGAAAGGCCTGAACCCGACTAAGGCCATCGGTCACATCCGTAACATGTTGCTCTCGAGCGGCGTGTGATTCAGCTGTAGTACCCGCTAGACCGTTGTACCCGTGGATGCTGCGGCGCAGGCTTCAACCGGCGCCGTAGTTTTAACCTGAGCAGCAGCCTATAAGGCTGCGGCTCTTATTTTGAAGAAATGAGACAAGCAGGGGCATCCGGGCTGGTACCCGGACTATCAGTGTGATCCTAGTGGCTTGTTTTGGTCGCTGCATTCGGACTTCTGCAAGTTTGCTCGGTGTCGACACCGGTGGTGTTCCCCTAACCGAGGGTGACCAAGCATGCAAGAAAGCGTGATGCAGCGCATGTGGAACAGCGCCTACCTATCCGGTAGTAACGCTGCCTATGTGGAAGAGCTCTACGAGCTCTACCTGCACGACCCTAACGCTGTGCCAGAAGAGTGGCGCACCTACTTCCAGAAGTTGCCTGCTGACGGCAACTCTGCCACCGATGTTTCGCACTCCACAATTCGCGATCATTTCGTCTTGCTGGCAAAGAACCAGCGCCGCGCCCAACCGGTTTCCGCCGGCAGCGTGAGCAGTGAGCACGAGAAGAAGCAAGTTGAAGTGCTGCGATTGATCCAGGCCTACCGTATGCGTGGCCACCAGGCAGCCCAGCTTGACCCGCTGGGGCTGTGGCAGCGTCCTGCACCTGCAGACCTGTCGATCAATCATTACGGCTTGACCAATGCCGATCTTGATACGACCTTCCGTGCCGGCGACCTGTTCATCGGCAAAGAGGAAGCGAGCCTACGCGAAATTCACGAAGCGTTGCAGCAGACATATTGCCGCACCATCGGCGCTGAGTTCACGCACATCACCGATTCCGAGCAGCGCCAGTGGTTCCAGCAGCGTCTGGAAAGCGTGCGTGGCCGTCCGACGTACTCCGCCGACATCAAGAGCCACCTGCTCGAGCGCGTGACCGCCGGTGAAGGCCTGGAAAAATACCTGGGCACCAAATACCCGGGTACCAAGCGTTTCGGCCTGGAAGGCGGCGAGAGCCTGATTCCGATGCTCGACGAGCTGATCCAGCGTTCCGGTTCCTACGGCACCAAGGAAATCGTCATCGGCATGGCCCACCGTGGCCGTCTGAACGTGCTGGTCAACACCTTCGGCAAGAACCCGCGCGAGCTGTTCGACGAGTTCGAAGGCAAGAAGAAGGTCGAGCTGGGTTCCGGTGACGTTAAATACCACCAGGGCTTCTCGTCCAACGTAATGACCACCGGCGGTGAAGTTCACCTGGCCATGGCGTTCAACCCGTCCCACCTGGAAATCGTTTCCCCGGTGGTCGAGGGTTCGGTTCGCGCCCGTCAGGATCGTCGTAACGACGTGACCGGTGAGAAGGTCCTGCCGATCTCCATCCACGGTGACGCGGCATTCGCCGGTCAAGGCGTGGTGATGGAAACCTTCCAGATGTCGCAGACCCGCGGTTTCAAGACCGGCGGTACCGTGCACATCGTGATCAACAACCAGGTTGGTTTCACCATCAGCAACCCGCTGGACTCGCGTTCCACCGAGTACGCCACCGACGTTGCGAAAATGATCCAGGCGCCGATCCTCCATGTGAATGGCGATGATCCGGAAGCCGTGTTGTTCGTGACCCAGCTGGCCATCGACTACCGCATGCAGTTCAAGCGTGACGTGGTGATCGACCTGGTCTGCTACCGTCGTCGCGGCCACAACGAGGCCGACGAGCCAAGCGGCACCCAGCCGATCATGTACCAGCAGATCACCAAGCAGCGCACCACCCGTGAGCTGTATGCCGATCGCCTGACCCAGGCCGGTGTACTCGACGCGGAGCGTGTTCAGGCCAAGGTCGACGAATACCGCAACGCGCTGGACAACGGTCTGCACGTAGTGAAAAGCCTGGTCAAGGAGCCGAACAAAGAGTTGTTCGTGGACTGGCGTCCGTATCTGGGCCACGCCTGGACCGCGCGTCACGACACTCGCTTCGACCTCAAGACCTTGCAGGAACTGTCCGCCAAGCTGCTGGAAATTCCGGAAGGCTTCGTGGTTCAGCGCCAGGTTGCGAAGATCTACGAAGACCGTCAGAAGATGCAAGCCGGCGGCCTGCCGATCAACTGGGGTTACGCCGAAACCATGGCGTACGCGACCCTGGCGTTCGAAGGTCACCCGATTCGCATGACTGGCCAGGACATCGGCCGCGGTACGTTCTCGCACCGTCATGCCGTGTTGCACAACCAGAAGGACGCGGGCACCTACGTCCCGCTGCAGAACCTGTACGACGGTCAGCCACGTTTCGACCTGTACGACTCGTTCCTGTCCGAAGAAGCGGTGCTGGCGTTCGAGTACGGTTACTCGACCACCACGCCAAATGCCCTGGTCATCTGGGAAGCCCAGTTCGGCGACTTCGCCAACGGCGCCCAGGTCGTTATCGACCAGTTCATCACCAGTGGCGAGCACAAGTGGGGCCGTCTGTGCGGTCTGACCATGCTGCTGCCGCACGGTTATGAAGGTCAGGGGCCGGAGCACTCCTCGGCTCGTCTGGAGCGTTACCTGCAGCTGTGCGCCGAGCACAACATCCAGGTGTGCATGCCGACGACGCCGGCACAGATCTACCACTTGCTGCGCCGTCAGGTGATTCGCCCGCTGCGCAAGCCATTGGTAGTCCTGACTCCGAAGTCGCTGTTGCGCCACAAGCTGGCCATCTCGACTTTGGAAGATCTGGCCGAAGGTTCCTTCCAGACCGTTATCCCGGAAATCGATGCCCAGGACCCGAAAAAGGTCGAGCGCGTTGTCCTGTGTAGCGGCAAGGTCTACTACGACCTGCTGGAAAAACGTCGTGCCGAAGGCCGTGACGATATCGCCATCGTGCGTATCGAGCAGCTGTACCCATTCCCTGAGGACGACTTGAAAGAAGTCCTGGCTCCTTACACCAACGTCAAAGCTGCCGTCTGGTGCCAGGAAGAGCCGATGAACCAGGGGGCGTGGTACTGCAGCCAACACCACATGCGTCGCAGCATCAGCAACCTCAACAAGTCTCTCGTACTCGAGTACGCGGGCCGTGAGGCTTCTGCTGCACCGGCATGCGGTTACGCATCGATGCACGCTGAGCAGCAGGAAAAACTGCTGCAAGACGCCTTTACTGTTTAACGCCTTCGCGCACCTGAAACCGAATTTAAGGACCCACAGATAATGGCTATCGAAATCAAAGCCCCCACTTTCCCGGAATCGGTTGCCGATGGCACCGTTGCCACCTGGCACAAACAACCGGGCGACGCGGTCAAGCGCGACGAACTGATCGTCGACATCGAAACCGATAAAGTCGTACTGGAAGTGTTGGCGACTGCTGACGGCGTGCTGGGCGCTATCGTCAAGAACGAAGGCGACACCGTTCTGTCCGACGAAGTCCTGGGCTCCATCGAAGCGGGCGGCGCTGCTGCCGCTCCAGCCGCTGCTGCTCCGGCTGCCGCTGCTCAGGCCGCTGCTCCGGCTGCCGAAGGCGAAGACGATCCTGTTGCTGCACCGGCTGCGCGCAAGCTGGCTGAAGAAAACGGCATCAACATCGCTTCCGTTGCCGGCACCGGCAAAGGCGGTCGCGTGACCAAGGAAGACGTGGTTGCAGCCGTTGCTGCCAAGAAAGCCGCTCCGGCTGCCGCGCCTGCCAAGGCTGCCGCACCTGCCGCCGCTGCTCCTGTGTTCGCTGCAGGCGATCGCATCGAGAAGCGCGTTCCGATGACCCGCGTTCGCGCTACCGTGGCCAAGCGCCTGGTAGAAGCTCAATCGAACATGGCGATGCTGACCACTTTCAACGAAGTCGACATGACCGAAGTCATGGCCCTGCGTTCGAAGTACAAGGATCTGTTCGAGAAGTCCCACAACGGCGTACGCCTGGGCTTCATGTCGTTCTTCGTGAAAGCAGCTACCGAAGCACTGAAGCGCTTCCCGGCTGTCAACGCGTCGATCGACGGCGGCGACATCGTTTACCACGGCTACGCTGACGTCGGCGTTGCAGTTTCCAGCGATCGCGGCCTGGTTGTACCTGTTCTGCGTAACGCCGAACTGATGAGCCTGGCTGAAATCGAAGGCGGCATCGCCACTTTCGGCAAGAAAGCCCGCGACGGCAAACTGTCGATGGACGAAATGACCGGTGGTACCTTCACCATCACCAACGGCGGTACCTTCGGTTCGATGATGTCGACCCCGATCGTCAACCCGCCACAAGCCGCCATCCTGGGCATGCACAACATCATCCAGCGTCCTATGGCCATCAACGGCCAGGTCGTGATTCGTCCGATGATGTACCTGGCACTGTCCTACGATCACCGTCTGATCGATGGCAAAGAAGCTGTGACTTTCCTGGTGACCATCAAGAACCTGCTGGAAGATCCGGCTCGTCTTCTACTGGATATCTAAAAAGCAGCGGCAATCTGCAAGCTGCAAGCCTCAAGCTCAAAGCGAGCGAGCGGCTTCAAGCTTGCCGCTTGCCGCTTGTAGCTTGTTGCTAAAAGGGAACCTTTTATGACTCAGAAATTTGACGTAGTAGTGATCGGCGCGGGCCCTGGCGGCTACGTGGCTGCCATCAAGGCCGCCCAACTGGGTCTTTCGACCGCCTGCATCGAGAAGTACACCGACAAGGAAGGCAAACTGGCTCTGGGCGGTACTTGCCTGAACGTCGGCTGCATTCCCTCCAAGGCGCTGCTGGACAGCTCCTGGAAATACAAGGAAGCCAAAGAAGGCTTCGCGATCCACGGTATCAATCACGCTGGCGTGACCATGGACGTGGGTGCAATGGTTGGCCGTAAAGCCACCATCGTCAAAGGCCTGACCTCTGGCGTTGCGACCCTGTTCAAAGCCAACGGTGTGACCTCCATCGAGGGTCACGGCAAGCTGCTGGCCGGCAAGAAAGTCGAAGTCACCAAGCCGGACGGCTCGGTAGAAATCATCGAAGCCGAAAACGTGATCCTGGCTCCAGGTTCGCGTCCGATCGACATTCCACCGGCTCCGGTCGACCAGAATGTGATCGTCGATTCGACGGGCGCCCTGGAATTCCAATCCGTACCTAAGCGTCTGGGCGTGATCGGCGCTGGCGTGATCGGTCTGGAACTGGGTTCGGTGTGGTCGCGTCTGGGTGCAGAAGTGACTGTCCTGGAAGCCCTGGACACCTTCCTGATGGCCGCTGACGCCGCTGTTTCCAAGGAAGCGCTGAAAACCCTGACCAAGCAGGGCCTGGACATCAAGCTGGGCGCTCGCGTGACCGGCTCCAAAGTGAATGGCGACGAAGTCGTTGTGAACTACACCGATGCCAAGGGCGAACAGACCATCACGTTCGACAAGCTGATCGTAGCCGTTGGTCGCCGTCCAGTGACCACTGATCTGTTGGCTGCCGACTGCGGCGTGACCCTGGACGAGCGCGGTTTCGTGCACGTCGACGATCACTGCGCTACCACTGTACCGGGCGTCTACGCCATTGGTGACGTGGTTCGCGGCATGATGCTGGCGCACAAGGCGTCCGAAGAAGGCATCATGGTTGTCGAGCGCATCAAGGGCCACAAGGCCCAGATGAACTATGATTTGATCCCTTCGGTTATTTATACTCACCCGGAAATCGCGTGGGTAGGTAAAACCGAGCAGGCCTTGAAAGCTGAAGGCGTTGAAGTTAACGTCGGCACCTTCCCGTTTGCAGCCTCCGGCCGTGCCATGGCTGCCAACGACACCGGTGGTTTCGTCAAGGTCATCGCAGATGCCAAGACAGACCGCGTACTGGGCGTCCACGTGATTGGCCCAAGCGCTGCAGAACTGGTTCAGCAGGGCGCGATCGGTATGGAATTCGGCACCAGCGCTGAAGACCTGGGCATGATGGTTTTCTCCCATCCGACCCTGTCTGAAGCCTTGCACGAAGCTGCTCTGGCAGTGAATGGCGGCGCCATCCACATCGCCAACCGCAAGAAGCGTTAAGACAATAAGAAACCACGGCGGTATGGCCCGTCGTGAGCCTTGCATGCAAGACTCACCGCGGAATATCCGCTGGACGCAGTCTTGCGTAGTTGCACCGGTTGTCCGGAAAGGCTACGCAAGCAGCAGTCACAGGTGGTGCGGCACTTGAACAAGTGCAGCACCGAATGCGCAGTACCTAACGAAGACGGTAATAAGCATGAATCTTCACGAGTATCAGGGTAAGCAGCTGTTCGCTGAGTACGGCCTGCCAGTTTCCACTGGTTACGCAGTAGACACCCCAGAAGCAGCAGCAGAAGCTTGCGACAAAATCGGCGGCAGCGAGTGGGTTGTCAAAGCCCAGGTCCACGCCGGTGGTCGCGGTAAAGCGGGCGGCGTCAAGCTGGTTCGCAGCAAAGAAGACGCCAAAGCCTTCGCACAGCAGTGGCTGGGCAAGCGTCTGGTGACTTACCAGACTGACGCCAATGGCCAGCCAGTCACCAAGATCCTGGTTGAATCGTGCACTGATATCGCTAAAGAGCTGTACCTGGGCGCTGTCGTTGACCGTTCGAGCCGTCGTATCGTGTTCATGGCTTCCACCGAAGGTGGCGTGGACATCGAGAAAATCGCTCACGACACTCCAGAAAAAATTCTGAAAGCCACTATCGATCCACTGGTTGGCGCTCAGCCATTCCAGGGTCGCGAGCTGGCATTCCAGCTGGGTCTGGAAGGCAAGCAGGTTGCTCAGTTCGCCAAGATCTTCGTAGGTCTGGCCAAGCTGTTCAAGGATCACGACCTGGCGCTGCTGGAAGTGAACCCGCTGGTGATCAAGGCTGACGGCGATCTGCACTGCCTGGACGCCAAGATCAACATCGACGCCAACGCCATGTACCGTCAGCCTAAGCTGAAGACTTTCCACGATCCGTCGCAAGACGATCCGCGCGAAGCGCACGCTGCCAAGTTCGAACTGAACTACGTAGCGCTGGAAGGCAACATCGGTTGCATGGTCAACGGTGCTGGCCTGGCCATGGGTACCATGGACATCGTCAACCTGCATGGCGGCAAGCCAGCCAACTTCCTCGACGTGGGCGGCGGCGCTACCAAAGAACGCGTTACCGAAGCTTTCAAAATCATTCTGTCCGACACCAACGTCGCTGCAGTACTGGTTAACATCTTCGGCGGCATCGTTCGTTGCGACATGATTGCCGAAGGCATCATCGGTGCAGTGAAAGAAGTCGGCGTGAAAATCCCGGTTGTTGTTCGCCTTGAAGGCAACAACGCTGAGCTGGGCGCTAAAGTACTGGCAGAAAGCGGTTTGAACATCATCGCTGCTACCAGCCTGACCGACGCTGCTCAACAAGTTGTCAAAGCTGCGGAGGGCAAATAATGAGCGTCCTGATCAATAAAGACACCAAAGTTATCTGCCAGGGTATTACCGGTTCGCAAGGTAGTTTCCACACCCAGCAAGCCATCGAATACGGCACCAAAATGGTTGGTGGCGTTACTCCTGGCAAAGGCGGCACCGAGCACCTGGGTCTGCCAGTGTTCAACACCGTTAAAGACGCAGTAGAAGCCACTGGCGCTACCGCTTCCGTGATCTACGTTCCGGCTCCTTTCTGCAAAGATTCGATCCTGGAAGCTGCCTTCGGCGGCATCAAGCTGATCGTTTGCATCACCGAAGGCATTCCTACCCTGGACATGCTGGACGCTAAAGTTAAGTGCGACGAGCTGGGCGTAGTCCTGATCGGCCCTAACTGCCCAGGCGTTATCACTCCGGGCGAGTGCAAGATCGGCATCATGCCAGGTCACATTCACTTGCCAGGCAAGGTCGGTATCGTTTCGCGTTCCGGCACCCTGACCTACGAAGCTGTGAAGCAGACTACTGACGCCGGTTTCGGTCAGTCGACTTGCGTCGGCATCGGTGGTGACCCGATCCCGGGTTCGAACTTCATCGACATCCTGAAGCTGTTCCAGGAAGACCCGAAGACCGAAGCGATCGTGATGATCGGTGAGATCGGCGGTTCGGCTGAAGAAGAAGCGGCTGCCTACATCAAGGCACACGTGACCAAGCCGGTTGTTTCCTACATCGCTGGTGTGACTGCTCCTCCGGGCAAGCGCATGGGCCATGCTGGCGCAATCATCTCTGGCGGCAAAGGCACTGCAGACGAGAAATTCGCTGCTCTGCAAGACGCAGGCGTTAAAACCGTGCGTTCGCTGGCAGACATCGGCAAGGCCCTGGCCGAGCTGACTGGTTGGGCTGTCAAGTAAGCCTCGCGCTTAGCTGACGCTTCACCAAACAAAGGCCGCCTTCGGGTGGCCTTTGTCATTTCCGGGATTTGCGTTGCTGTGCCGACCCCTTCGCGGGCAAGCCCGCTCCCACAGTTGACCGCGTTCCAATGTGGGAGCGGGCTTGCTCGCGAAGACGGACTTACAGGCGACAACCATTTACATGCATAAATGCGACACGGAAATGTCGTGTATCGGATAGTCCGCCCTCTAACAGTGCGTTTACCGCCCAAATTCGTTAGGATACGCGCCATTTTTGTGTCCGCGGCCCACAAGGCTGCAACGCGCTAAAAGGGTTGGTCCCATACGGACCGACAGCATTTCCCTCACCCATAGGGAAATCCCTCTCTAAATTCCGATTCAGTAGTGTGGTATTTCCTTAATGAAAGTGTTGAAAGGCCAGGACATCCTGGCACTTGGTTTTATGACGTTTGCCCTGTTCGTCGGGGCTGGCAACATCATCTTCCCGCCTATCGTCGGTTTGCAGTCCGGGCCTCACGTCTGGATGGCGGCGCTGGGCTTCCTGATCACCGCGGTCGGCCTGCCCGTGGTCACCGTCGTCGCCCTGGCCAAGGTCGGTGGCGCCATGGATGCCCTGAGCAGCCCGATCGGCAAGATCGCCGGTGGCCTGCTCGCGGCGGCCTGCTACCTGGCTGTCGGCCCGCTGTTCGCCACGCCGCGTACCGCGACCGTGTCGTTCGAAGTCGGCCTGGCGCCCCTGACCGGCGAAAGCCCGCTGGCGCTATTCCTCTACAGTTCCGTGTACTTCCTGGTGGTGTTCTTCATCTCGCTGTACCCGGGTCGTCTGCTCGATACCGTAGGGCGCTTCCTCGCGCCGCTGAAGATCATCGCCCTGGCCGCGCTCGGCATTGCCGCGTTCGCCTTGCCGGCGGGTGACATTGGCCATGCAACGCCGGAATACGTGGCGGCGCCGTTCTCCCAGGGCTTCATCAATGGTTACCTGACCATGGATACCCTCGGTGCACTGGTGTTCGGCATCGTCATCGTCAATGCCATCCGCTCGCGCGGCGTCGAGTCGCCGGCGTTGATCACGCGTTACGCGATCATTGCCGGCCTGATTGCCGGCGTAGGCCTGGCGTTGGTCTACATCAGCCTGTTCCGCCTGGGTTCGGGTAGCCATGAAGTCGCTGCTGGTGCCACCAATGGCGCGGCCGTGTTGCACGCCTACGTGCAGCACACCTTCGGCTCCTTGGGCAGCGGTTTCCTCGCCGTCCTGATCTCGCTGGCGTGCCTGGTCACGGCGGTCGGCCTGACCTGTGCCTGCGCCGAGTACTTCAGCCGGGTGCTGCCACTGTCCTACAAGACGCTGGTGATCATCCTCGCGGCGTTCTCCCTGCTGGTGTCCAACCTGGGCCTGACCAAGCTGATCGCGTTCTCGATCCCGGTACTGACCGCGATCTACCCGCCGTGCATCGCCCTGGTGGCCCTGAGCTTCTGCAAGGACTTCTGGCATGAACAAGGCCGCATCGTCGGTCCGGTGATGCTGGTGTCGTTCATCTTCGGCCTGATCGATGCCCTCAAGGGCGCCGGCCTGGCGGACTGGATGCCGACCCAACTGTCGCACCTGCCGCTCAGCGAGCAAGGCCTGGCGTGGCTGGTGCCGTCGGTGATGACCCTGGTGGTAGCGGTGGTTTGCGACCGTCTGCTGGGCAAGCGCGAAGAAGCGCTGGCTTAAGCGTTGCCGGCCCGCCACGAGCGGGCTTGCAGGCAAAAACAGAAATGCCCCGTATCAATCGATACGGGGCATTTTTTTATGGGGAGATGCGGTGCCTTTTCTTCTGCGCTAACGTCGAAAGACTGCGCAATCCAATTGTAGGAGCGAGCTTGCTCGCGAAGGACGCGAATCATGGCGTGTGTTTTCTGGATAAACGCGTTGCTCTCAGGTTCTTCGCGAGCAAGCTCGCTCCTACAAGGGGTATCGGTGTACCAGCCACTCCATCAAAAGGACCTGCATGTCGTTCATCCAAGCCAACCTGATCCACATCCTCGCGGCCATCTGGTTCGTCATCTGCTGGGGCGGTTACACCCGCTATGCGACCTGGAAGGGCCGTGACACGGCCTGCCTGGCCAGCGTGCTGCACCTGTATCGCGAAGACTGGATGCGCCGCATGCTGTTGCGTGACAACCGCATCGCCGATGCCAGCGTGATCGGCAACCTGGAGCGCAATGCGTCGTTCTTTGCCTCCAGCACCCTGATTATCCTGGCCGGTATTCTCACGGTCCTTGGGGCGTCGGAAAGGGCGGTGTCGTTGCTGGCGGATATCCCGATGGTGCAGCAGGCGTCCCAGGGGATGTCGGAGATCAAGTTGCTGTGTTTGGCGCTGGTGTTCGTTTATGCATTTTTTACCTTCAGCTGGTGCATGCGCCAGTACAACTTCGCCGCCATCCTGGTGGGCTCGGCGCCCATGGTCGGCGAGCGTCATGTATCGGAGCAGGAGCGCAAAGCCTTTGCCAATCGGGCAGCCCGGGTTATTTCCATGGCCGCCAACCAGTTCAACTTCGGCCTGCGCTCTTACTATTTCGGCATGACCATGCTGGCCTGGTTCGTCAGCCCCTGGTTGTTCATGTTGATGAGTGCCGGCGTGGTGTTCGTGCTGTATCGCCGTGAGTTTCACTCCGACGTTCTCGATGTGATGGTCTATACCCCTACAGAGGCGCCATTGCCCGAGGTGAACAAAGAGGCCGCTTGATGAGTATTCCATTTTGGTGCGTGTTTATCAGTGCCGTACTGATTTACGTGGCGCGCATGCCCGTGACCACGGCCATGAAAGAGCAGGGCGGTTACAACAATCACCTGCCGCGCCAACAGCAAGCGCAGCTCACAGGGCTGGGCGCGCGCGCGTTGGCGGCGCATCAGAACAGTTTCGAGGCCTTCATATTGTTTGCGGTGGGGGTGTTGATGGCTCACACCACACAAACGGCGGGTTGGCTGATCGACTCGCTGGCGATCATCTTTGTGGTTACACGAGTCCTTTACCTGCTGTGTTATTGGAAAGACCTGGCCTGGCAACGCAGCCTGGTCTGGCTGGTGGGTTTGATCTGTTCCTTGTTGCTGATGATTAGTCCGACTTTTCGAACGATTTTGCTCTAGCGAATAAATCGCAGGCAAAAGAAAACCCGCACTTGGCGGGTTTTTTTTACCACGCTAAAAACCGGATCAGTTTTTAGGCGCGGCTTCTTTTGCTGCGGCTTCGTTCGATTCAGCCTGAGCTTTGGCGGCTTCGGCATTTTCTTTTGCAGCGTCGTTCACTTTATCCTGAGCTTTGTTCATGTCTTGCTGTGCTTGCTCAGCATGTTCGGCGGCATCTTGAGCTTTGTCCTCGGATTTTTTATCGCAAGCAGCGAGACCGAGGGAAGCGGTCAACATCAAGGCAATAGCAAAAGTCTTACGCATGGGGTGTTTCTCCTTGTGGAAAAGATCTATCTGGCCTTAAGAGCCTTGGCGTCATGGTTAAGTTCCACAAATTATTTCAGATATATAAGTTTGTTCTAGCGCGGAACCTTTACCTGGCTCTCTACTTCACTGCCAACTAAACAAGAGTCTTTATCAACATGGCCGAAAACCCCGTTTTTGAGCGTGCGACACGGTTCCTGTCGGCGCTGCGACATTGTTCGGTGCTCGGGTTGCGGGTTCACAGCGCCGGCGCCGAAGGGCTGACCGTAGTGCTGCCATACAGCCCGCAGATCGTCGGCAACCCCCAGACCGGGGTAATTCACGGCGGCGCCCTGACCACCTTGATGGACACCGCCTGTGGCATGTCTACCCTCTGCGTACTGCCTGAGTTCGAAGTCTGCCCGACCCTCGACCTGCGCATCGACTACATGCACGCTGCCGAACCGCATAAGGATGTCTATGGCTTCGCCCAGTGCTATCGGGTGACCACCGACGTGATATTCGCCCGCGGATTTGCCTATCAGGATGACCCGGAGCAGCCGATTGCCCATGTCGTCGGCACTTTCATGCGCATGGGCAAGGGCATCAAGGGGACCAAGGGTTTTGGCGGCGTGATTGCCGGAGGTGCGAAGTGAGCGAGTCATTCAAGGAGCAACTGCAACAGGCCCATGAGCAGGGCGAATATGCGCCGCTGTTGAACCTGATTCCCTACGCCGGATTGATCGGTGTCGAATGCTCGCGGGTGGGGGATGAGTTGCTGTTTCGCCTGCCGGCCAACAAGGACAACATCGGCAACCCGTTGTTGCCGGCCATCCATGGCGGCGTGATCGCCGGTTTCATGGAGCTTTCCGCCGCGCTGCACCTGCTGGTGGCGATCGGTTCGCCGGGCGTGCCGAAGATCATCGACTTCTCCCTCGATTACCTGCGCGCCGGGCAGTTTCGCGATACCTGGGCCCGTTGCCAGGTGTGTCGCCAGGGGCGCCGGGTCGCCAACGTGGCGATTACCGCCTGGCAAAGCACCGAGGCGGAACCCATCGCCACGGCCCGGGCGCATTTCAAACTTGATGAGCCCTTGAAATCCTGAATGCTGCCCCCAACTCTGATGACAACCCGCCGCCGACCCTGAAGGTCGCGGCTTATGCCATCTGATTGGAGTTTGATGACCATGAGTGTGGAAACTCAAAAGGAAACCCTGGGCTTCCAGACCGAGGTGAAGCAACTGCTGCACCTCATGATCCATTCGCTGTATTCCAACAAGGAAATTTTCCTTCGCGAACTGATCTCGAACGCCTCTGACGCTGTAGACAAATTACGTTTCGAAGCCTTGGCCAAGCCAGAGCTGCTGGAAGGCGGCGCCGAACTGAAAATCCGCGTGAGCTTCGACAAGGACGCCAAGACCGTCACCCTCGAAGACAACGGTATCGGCATGAGCCGCGAAGACGCGATCACCCACCTGGGCACCATCGCCAAGTCGGGCACCGCCGATTTCATGAAACACCTGACCGGCGACCAGAAGAAAGATTCGCACCTGATCGGCCAGTTCGGTGTCGGTTTCTACTCCGCATTCATCGTCGCTGACAAAGTCGACGTGTACAGCCGTCGTGCCGGCAGCGCTGCCAGCGAAGGCGTGCACTGGTCGTCCAAAGGTGAGGGCGATTTCGAAGTCGCCACCATCGACAAGGCTGACCGTGGCACTCGCATCGTCCTGCACCTGAAGTCCGGTGAAGACGAGTTCGCCGATGGCTGGCGTCTGCGCAACATCATCAAGAAGTACTCCGACCACATCGCCTTGCCGATCGAGTTGCCGAAAGAAGTGGCAGCCGTGGAAGGCGAGGAGAAGCCTGCCGTTGAATGGGAAACCGTCAACCGCGCCAGCGCCCTGTGGACTCGCCCTCGCACTGAAGTGAAGGACGAGGAATACCAGGAGTTCTACAAGCACATCGCCCACGATTTCGAAAACCCGCTGAGCTGGAGCCACAACAAGGTTGAAGGCAAGCTGGAATACAGCTCGCTGCTGTACGTGCCGGCCCGTGCGCCATTCGACCTGTACCAGCGTGAAGCACCGAAAGGTCTGAAGCTGTACGTGCAGCGCGTGTTCGTCATGGATCAGGCCGAGTCTTTCCTGCCGCTGTACCTGCGCTTCATCAAAGGCGTGGTCGACTCCAATGACCTGTCGCTGAACGTGTCGCGGGAAATCCTGCAGAAAGACCCGATCATCGACTCCATGAAGTCGGCGCTGACCAAGCGCGTGCTGGACATGCTGGAAAAACTGGCGAAGAACGACCCAGAGCAATACAAAGGCTTCTGGAAAAACTTCGGCCAGGTCATGAAAGAAGGCCCGGCAGAAGACTTCGCCAACAAAGAGAAAATCGCCGGCCTGTTGCGTTTTGCATCGACCATCGGTGATGACGGCGAACAGGTAGTCGGCCTGGCCGAGTACCTGGCACGCGCCAAGGAAGGTCAGGACAAGATCTACTACCTGACCGGCGAAACCTACGCACAGGTCAAGAACAGCCCGCACCTGGAAGTCTTCCGCAAGAAAGGCATCGAAGTGCTTCTGCTGACTGACCGTATCGACGAGTGGCTGATGAGCTACCTGAGCGATTTCGACGGCAAGAGCTTTGTCGACGTGGCGCGCGGTGACCTGGACCTGGGCAACCTGGACTCGGAAGAGGACAAGAAAGCCGCGGAAGAAGTCGCCAAGTCCAAGGAAGGTCTGGTCGAGCGTCTGAAGACCGCGCTGGGCGAATCCGTGGCTGAAGTACGGGTATCCCATCGCCTGACCGACTCCCCGGCGATCCTGGCCATCGGCGAGCAGGACCTGGGCCTGCAGATGCGTCAGATCCTCGAAGCCAGCGGGCAGAAGGTACCGGATTCGAAGCCGATCTTCGAATTCAACCCGGCTCACCCACTGATCGAGAAGCTCGACAACGAGCAGAGCGACGAGCGCTTTGGCGATCTGTCGCACATCCTCTTCGATCAGGCGGCCCTGGCGGCCGGCGATAGCTTGAAAGACCCGGCGGCCTATGTGCGTCGTCTGAACAAGCTATTGGTTGAGCTGTCGGCTTAACAGCGTTGTAGAAAAACCCGCTTCGGCGGGTTTTTTCATTCTGGTGTAAAAAAATCAGGAGTCAGAAATGAGCCAAATCACTGTACGTTCTGTTGCCTATCAGATTGATGGCCAATCCTACGAAAGCCGGCTGGCGTTCGACGCTGACCACAAAGGGCCGCGTCCAGGCCTGTTGATGGCGCCGAACTGGATGGGCGTCGGTGCCGGTGCCGAGGAGATCGCCAAGTCGGTCGCGGCCAAGGGCTACGTGGTGCTGATCGCGGATCTCTATGGTCAATCGGTTCGTCCGCAGAACAACGATGAGGCAGGCGCGGCAATGATGCCGCTGAAGAACGATCGGCCGTTGCTGCGCAAGCGCATGCAAGTGGCGTTCGAGCAGTTGCAAAGCCAGGGTGAGGCCGCTGTCGATACGTCGAAACTGGCCACGTTCGGTTTCTGTTTCGGTGGTTGCTGCGCGCTGGAGTTTGCGCGTACGGGTGCGCCCGTGAAGGCGGCGGTGTCGTTCCACGGTACGCTGGATACCCCGGACGTCAATGATGCGAAAAACATCAAGGGCTCGGTATTGGTGCTGCACGGTGCTTCCGATCCGTTGGTGCCCAAAGAGCAACTTCCGGCGTTCGAAGATGAAATGAATGCTGCTGGTGTGGATTGGCAGCTGCTGAGCTACGGCGGCGCGTTTCACTCGTTCACCGATCCCCATGCGAACGTACCGGGCATGATGATGTACGACGCCAAGGTCGCCGCTCGGGCCTTCACTTCGATGCACAATCTGCTGGATGAAGTGTTCAAGGGCTGATTGCGATAGTGCCGGCCTCTTCGCGAGCAAGCCCGCTCCCACATTGGAATGCGGTCAACTGTGGGAGCGGGCTTGCTCGCGAAGGCGATGTGAAATTCACAAAAAGTCTTAAGGAAGTTCGATCCGCTCAACTTCCCCCGGCACCGTCGGCCAATCCCCGGCGGCCCAACGCCGGCGCGCTTCATCGATGGCTGCCGGGTCGCTCGCCACGAAATTCCAGTTGATCCGCCGCGGCCCATCCAGCGGCGCACCCCCGAACACCACCGCATGACTGTCGCTCTCGGCGAACAACGTCATCTCTTCCCCGGCCGGCAACACCACCAGCGAATGCGGCGCTATCGGCTCGCCATCGAGCTGCACGTCACCGCTCAATACATACAGCGCGCGCTCTTCATGCTCGGTGGGAATCAACAGGGTCGTCGCCGTTTGCAGATTCACCTCGGCATACAGCGTCGGAGAAAGCACCGGCACAGGCGATTCGAGGCAAAAGCCCGAGCCCGCGATCATGCGGATCTTCACCCCGAGGTTTTCGCTGACCGGCAGCGTGGCAGCGGGGTGGTGGCTGTAGTGTCCCGGTCCCTGTTCCTTGTCTTTGGGAGAAGCCAGCCAGATCTGCAAACCGTGCATCGTAAAGCCGCTGTCTTTTAGCGCGTCGGGCGTGCGCTCGACATGAGCGATGGCGCTGCCAGCGGTCATCCAGCTGACATCCCCGGCGTTGACCACCTGGTCCGAACCGAGGCTGTCCTTGTGCTGCAACTGGCCTTCAAACAGGTAGGTGAGCGTGGACAGCCCAATGTGTGGATGCTGGCGGATGTTCATGCCCGTGCCCGCGGCATAACGGGTTTCGAGCATGTGGTCGAAAAACACGAAGGGCCCGACATTGCGGCATTTGGCAGACGGCAACGGGCGAAGAATCGGCTGGCCTTCGACATCTTCGGCGCGGGGGCGGATCACGAGCGGAGTGTTCATGGTGCGTTCCAAGCTGAGCGGGTAATGCGTCGAGCATAACCCGCTTGCGCAGCCCTTGCCGCTATTGGCTGAACGCGCCTTCGGCCAGATGGGTTTCGATGCTGACTTCACTGCTGGTCATCAGCTTGTGCACCGGGCAACGATCGGCCACCCGGTGCAGCTCTTCGCGCTGGGCGTCGGTGAGCACGCCCTTGAGGGTCAGTTTCACATGCAGGGCATATTTGCCTTTCTGCTCTTCGCTGTTGTCGCGTTTGACCTCCACACCAACACCGGTCAGCGGAATGTCCTTTTTCTTCGCGTACATCTTCAAGGTCAAGGCTTTGCAGGCGCCCAGCGCTGCGTCGAAATAATCATGAGGCTCTGGCGCGCTGCCTTCGCCACCGGCGGAGACGGGAGCGTCGGCAAACAACTCGTGGTCATCGATCTGGACGGTATGGCGAAGACCTTCGGCGGAAACGGTGTTGACGGTAACAGTCATGGGAAACCTCGCAGGCAGCAGGGAAAGTCATTCGATCAAAAAAGACCTTGAAGGTATAGAGCATTGCGCCAGTTGTGCGTTCCTTTAAAAGATCGCAGCCTTCGGCAGCTCCTACAAGAGACCGAATTCCCGTGTAGGAGCTGCCGAAGGCTGCGATCTTTTGATCTTAAAAAAAGCCCCGCAAGTGCGGGGCTCCTTCAAACATATGAGTATCAGCTGCCTTTAACCGGCTTGCCGTTCACGGTGCCGTCCAGGAGCATGATGTTGTACTCCTTGCCGTCGGTCTCGACCTGTTGCAGGCGAACCAGCAGGTAATCCCAATCCTTGGCGAACCACAGCACGGTGATGCGCTTGCTTTGTGTCGGATCGCGGACGCGCTCGACCTTGATCGCATCGATCTGGCCAGCCTTGGTTTCGACTTTTTCCGAACCCAGCACGCGGAAGTCATAGGTATCGACTTCGCCATCATCGACAACCTGATAGCTCATGCTTTTCTTGCCGGCGGCCACGTCATGCTGCAGCGCCAGCTGGTAGGTGGATTTGTCGAGCATGCCGCGGTTGAGGGCAATATTGACCGCGTCGCCACGATCGGTGCCGGTGACCTTCTTGGCGGTCCAGTCGAAGTCCAGGTCAGCCTTCTTGGCTTTGCCCAGGCCACCCCGTTCGAAGTGGTAGGACTGTGGCAGCAGGGTGTCCTTGTCGACAGTCAGGGTGCTTTCTTCGGACAGGCTGGCGATCATCATCGACGCCTTGAAGTTGAGCTTCCAGACGCCGTTGGCTTCCTTGGTCAGGCTGCGTTCAGCCGTGCCGCTCATGGGCAACTGCTTCCAGTCGGCGGTGTAGCTGGCGGAGAAAGGTTGAAGGTCTGCAGCCTGTGCGAAGGGCAAGGCGAGCAGAGCGCAAGCGAAGAGCAGGGCGCGACGCATAAAATCTCCTAGGTTCGAATCAAGTGGCCGCTGGGCGCAAGCAACTGTCCATCCAGTAAAGCACCTTGTTCGCCGAGGGATAACCGGCCTTCGGCAAACCAGCGTACGGCCATGGGGTAGATCAGGTGTTCCTGTACATGGACCCGCTGCGCCAGACTCTGCGGCGAGTCATGCAACTCTACCGGTATTACTGCTTGTACGACCAGTGGTCCGCCATCGAGTTCCTCGGTGACGAAGTGCACGGAGCAGCCGTGTTCAGCGTCGGCGGCCTCCAGCGCGCGCTGATGAGTGTGTAACCCTTTGTATTTGGGTAGCAGCGAGGGATGGATATTGAGCAGGCGGCCCGCGTAGTGGCGCACGAAGTCAGCGCTTAGAATGCGCATGAACCCGGCCAGGACCACGAGTTTGGGCTTGAAGGTGTCGATCAGTTCGATCAGCGCGGCGTCGAAGGCCTCGCGGCCCTCGAAAGCCTTGTGATCCAGGGTGCGGGTGTCGATACCCGCGTCCCTGGCGCGTTGCAGGCCATAGGCATCGGCGCGGTTGGAAATCACCGCAGCGACGCGGACCGGGCTGTCGCCGGTCCGCGTGCTGTCGATCAAGGCCTGCAAGTTACTGCCGGTGCCGGATAGCAGCACCACAACATCACAGGTGGCTGACATTAATGAGCCTTGAGGTTCTTCAGTTCAACCTGGGCAGCGCCTTCGGCAGCGGTGGCGATCTGACCGATGACCCAAGGCTGCTCGCCAGCTTCACGCAGCACGTTCAGTGCGGTTTCCACGTGCTCTTGAGCCACGCAGATAACCATGCCCACGCCGCAGTTCAGTACGCGGTGCATTTCGTTTTCATCGACGTTGCCTTTTTCCTGCAGCCAGTCGAACACCGCCGGGCGGGTCCAGCTTGCTACGTCAACCACCGCTTGTGCGCCTTTTGGCAGAACGCGCGGGATGTTGTCCAGCAGGCCGCCACCGGTGATGTGGGCCATGGCTTTGACGGCGCCGGTTTCCTTGATCAGCTTGAGCAGCGGCTTCACGTAGATACGGGTCGGGGCCATCAGCAGGTCGGTCAGCGGCTTGCCGTCGAGCTGGATATTCTCGATGTCGGCAGCGGACACTTCGATGATCTTGCGGATCAGCGAGTAGCCGTTGGAGTGCGGGCCGGAAGACGGCAGGGCGAGCAGGGCATCGCCGGCAGCGACTTTGGAACCGTCGATGATTTCGGATTTTTCCACGACGCCGACGCAGAAGCCGGCCAGGTCGTAGTCTTCGCCTTCGTACATGCCTGGCATTTCAGCGGTTTCGCCGCCCACCAGGGAGCAGCCGGACAGCTCGCAGCCAGCACCGATGCCGGTCACGACCTGGGTCGCGGTTTCTACGTTGAGTTTGCCGGTGGCGTAGTAGTCCAGGAAGAACAGCGGCTCGGCGCCGCACACCACCAGGTCGTTGACGCACATGGCAACCAGGTCGATGCCGATGCTGTCGTGCTTGTTCAGGTTCAATGCCAGGCGCAGCTTGGTGCCGACGCCGTCGGTACCGGAAACCAGCACGGGCTGCTTGTAGCCGGCCGGGATTTCGCAGAGGGCGCCAAAACCGCCCAGGCCGCCCATGACTTCCGGGCGCGCAGTGCGCTTGGCGACGCTCTTGATGCGTTCGACCAATGCTTCACCGGCGTCGATGTCTACACCGGCGTCCTTGTAGCTCAGGGAGGGTTGCTTGCTCATGATCCAGGCCTTTAGGGGGGATTTCTGGGTAACGACCGAGTCCAGCGGGACCGCCGACATCGACGAAGGTGATTGCCTCACGCGATATTCGAGGGTGCCCGGCTGTTGCCGGTCTGCGAAGGCGCGCGATTTTATCAGGCTTGACGGTCAGCGGCCATCCTCAGGCCGACGGCAGGGGGCATATCGGCCGAAAAAAAACCGCCATCGCCCCCTGTGGCTGACATCCTGCTCGCCTGCACAAGTTGTCGTCATTAACCGTCTATCGTTATCACAGTGCGAAAACTTACCCAGGGCGTGTGAATGTTTTGCGTCGGGCGAGGGTCACAGCCTTGTTCGTTCGTCTTCATGCGGTCTGTTCCAGCCGCTTTTGTCCTCAGGAATCTTCCATGGGTTTTTGTAAATTCTTGTTTGTGGGCTGCTTGTCAGCGGTCAGCCTTGTCAGCCAGGCTGAAACCGTCAAAGGCCTTTATCAGGTGCGCGAACCGGTCAACGGCCAGTCGGCGCAAGAACGTGACGAAGCGACGCAACGGGCGCTCGATACGCTGGTCCTGCGCCTCACTGGCGACTCCAAGGCGCCCCAGAATCCCGGGCTGGCGGCGGTTCGCAAAGACCCGCAGCAAATCATCAGCCAGTACGGCTTCGAGGCCGGCCCGCCGGAAGTGTTGAAAGTCGATTTCGACCCGGGTACCACCGAGCAGGCCTTGCGCCGGGCCGGGCTGGCGATGTGGGGCGCCAATCGGCCGTCGATCCTGGGCTGGTGGTTGAACGACTACACCGAGGGCGCGAGCCTGGTGGGTGATGGCCAGGCCGGTGCGACGCCACTGCGCCGCGCTGCGCAGCACCGTGGTCTGCCCCTGCGTCTACCGCTGGCGGACCTCAACGAACAGATCGTCGCCACCGCGCCGAATCTGGAAAGTACTGATCCGTCGGCCCTGCGCAACGCATCGCAGCGTTACAATGCCGACGCCTTGCTGGCAGTGCATGCCCGGGAAGAGGGCGGCCAATGGCAAGCCAAGTGGCAATTGTGGCTGGGCGATCAGAAAGAGGCGGGCAGTGCCCAGGGCGCCGATCAGGCCGCTTTGGCCGACGCGGTGATGCTGGCGGTGAACCAGCGACTGGCGCCGCGATTTGTCGCCAAGCCGGGGTCTTCTGCCGCGCAGTTGCTCGAAGTCCAGGGCATGAACCTGGAGCGTTATGCGAGCCTTGGGCGTTTGCTCGAGCCTTTCGGCGGTCGTCCGCAAAGTGTCGACGGCGACCGGATTCTTTACCGGGTCAATGGTAGTACCGATCAATTGCGTGCGCAGTTGTCGCTGGCAAAATTGCAGGAGGTCACGGCAGATCAGGCGCCACCACCGGTGCCAGCGGTTCCGGTCCAGCCTGTAGCCGGTGGTTCGGCCCCTGCGGTCGCGCCTGCGCCGGCACCGACGCCGCAATTGCGTTTCCGCTGGTAGGATTTTCTTTCTTTATATAGCAGCAATGGAGTGGTACATGGCCGATACGCGGCGTTGGTTCTGGTTGGGTGGAGTGCTCTTGCTCTGCGCGTTTATCTGGCTGTTGCACCCGATCCTCACGCCGTTCCTGGTGGCGTTGTTGTTGGCCTATCTGTTTGACCCCCTGGTGGATCGGCTGGAAAAGGCCGGCCTGTCACGCACCTGGGGCGTGATCGCGGTATTTGCCCTGTTCACCCTGATCTTCACCACGCTGTTGCTGGTGTTGGTGCCGATGCTCGCCAAGCAGCTGTTTCGCTTGTATGAGCTGGCGCCGCAAATGCTCGATTGGCTGCAACACACGGCATTGCCATGGACGCAGTCGAAGTTTGGCTTGTCGGAAGGCTTCTGGAGGTTCGACAAGCTCAAGGCGGCGATCAGCGAGCACATGGGGCAGACCACCGACATCGTTGGCGTGGTCCTGACCCAGGCGACGGCGTCGGGCCTGGCGTTGATAGCCTTGCTGGCGAACCTGGTGCTGATTCCGGTGGTGAGTTTCTACCTGCTGCGGGACTGGGACTTGATGGTGGCGAAGATCCGCAGCCTGCTGCCGCGGGACCGCGAAGAGCAGGCGGTGTCACTGGCCGAAGAGTGCCATGAGGTACTCGGCGCCTTCATACGCGGGCAATTGCTGGTGATGGTCGCCTTGGGCGTGATCTACGCCGCAGGCCTGATGTTGGTGGGCCTGGAGTTGGGCCTGTTGATCGGGATGATTGCCGGGCTGGCGGCCATCGTGCCGTACATGGGCTTCATCATTGGTATTGGCGCGGCGCTGATTGCCGGCCTGTTCCAGTTTGGTGGTGATTTGTATCCCATGATGGGCATTGTCGCAGTGTTCATGGTCGGTCAGGCGTTGGAGGGCATGGTGCTGACGCCATTGCTGGTGGGGGACCGCATCGGTCTGCATCCGGTGGCGGTGATCTTCGCGATTCTGGCCGGGGGCGAGCTGTTCGGGTTTACCGGCGTTTTGCTGGCACTGCCGGTGGCGGCGGTGATCATGGTGCTGCTGCGCCATGTGCATGATTTGTATAAGGATTCTGGTATGTACAGTGGTGTTGACGAACCCGAGCTATAGACGGGGTCATGGGCAGCCCGGATAGACCCCGGCGGGCTGCCCACAGCGCCAAAGAATCTGTCATAAAACCGGTGCGCTAACGCAAACCTTTGATTTTGCTTGTGGTCTGTCGCATTGTGCGGTCGGCCTCACGGGTATAAACTTCGCAAACTTTACACAGAGGCCACTAACGGTTCCTTTGGAACTGTTCAGTCAGCATGAAACCGATTCAGCTGCCCCTAGGTGTGCGTCTGCGTGACGACGCCACCTTCATCAACTACTACCCAGGCGCCAATGCCGCTGCACTCGGCTATGTCGAGCGTCTGTGCGAAGCCGACGCCGGCTGGACCGAAAGCCTGATTTACCTTTGGGGCAAGCACGGGGTAGGGCGCACGCATCTGTTGCAGGCCGCGTGCCTGCGTTTCGAACAGATGGGCGAACCGGCGGTTTACCTGCCGCTGGCCGAGTTGATGGATCGCGGCATCGAAATCCTCGACAACCTCGAGCAATACGAGCTGGTCTGCCTGGACGACCTGCAGGCGGTGGCCGGCAAGGCTGACTGGGAAGAGGCGTTGTTTCACCTGTTCAATCGACTGCGCGACAGTGGTCGGCGCCTGCTGATTGCCGCATCGACTTCGCCCCGCGAACTGCCGGTAAAGCTGGCTGACCTCAAGTCGCGCCTGACCCTGGCGCTGATCTTCCAGATGCGCCCACTCTCCGACGAAGACAAGCTGCGCGCCCTGCAATTGCGCGCGTCACGTCGCGGCCTGCACCTGACCGACGAAGTCGGGCACTTTATCCTGACTCGCGGTACCCGCAGCATGAGCGCGCTGTTCGAACTGCTCGAGCAACTCGACCAGGCCTCTCTTCAAGCCCAGCGCAAGCTGACCATTCCTTTCCTTAAAGAGACCTTGGGCTGGTAGCCAAGGCCCTGTAAATTCAAGGCCCACAGCGATATATCGAATATTTCGGACGGCAGAAAATCCGCTTTCCGGCGGGGGCGCTGACTGCGTAAGTGTCTAGAATGGGCTTTAGCGCTTAGATGTCAGCGAGAAACGAAGAAGTCACAAAAAGTTCGATTGAATTTGCAAATGAGGATGATAGCGGGCATAGTCTCGGCTTCTTGACATCAATCAGCCACGGTCGTGCCCATGCTAAATCGCTTTGCACCCCTCGTGCCTCTCGCACTCGTTACCCTGTTGTTCGGTTGCGCTGCCCACACGCCAGTGGCCCAGCAAGCACAACAACAGCAGGTTCAAAATTCCGTTACCGCCCAGTCTTCCGCGCTTTATCAGCAAGCGCTTGAACAGGAAGAAGCGGCCACCGAAAAAGAACTCGCCAGCTTCGGCAATGGCAAGTCTTACCAGCTTCCGGTTCTGGCCGACAGCATCCTCGAACGCGGCATGTCCCTGATCGGTACCCGTTACCGTTTCGGCGGTACCTCTGAAGCCGGCTTCGATTGCAGCGGGTTCATCGGTTATCTGTTCCGTGAAGAAGCGGGCATGAACCTGCCACGCTCCACTCGCGAAATGATCAACGTGGATGCACCATTGGTCTCGCGCAGCAAGCTCGAGCCGGGCGACCTGCTGTTCTTCGCCACTAACGGTCGTCGCGGTCGTGTGAGTCACGCCGGGATCTACCTGGGCGACAACCAGTTCATCCACTCCAGCAGCCGCCGTAGCGGTGGTGTGCGCATCGATAGCCTGGGCGACAGCTACTGGAGCAAGACCTTCATCGAAGCCAAGCGGGCTCTCGCGATGGCACCCGCGGCGACTCCAATCGTCACCGCTCGCAAGTAAACATACTTTTCGTAGGGCGAACTTAAAGTCTTACTTGAAGTTTGCCATATAAGCGCTAAAATTCTGATCCATGAATGATGGCAAACCGCCTGCGTGATCCGCAGGCGGTTTTCTTTTCTGCACTCGCGCAGAAAAAAGCCGCAGCCTGATCAGGATGCTCTGCTATGACGAAGTCGGCCCGCCTCGCAATCATGCTGTTCGCAGCGCTGCTCAGCGCTTGCGCCAGCCGTACACCGCCCCCTGCGCCGGTGGTTCGTGCACCCATCGTATTCGGTCCCTCCCAGGCCTTTTCTCCGGAAGCGGAAGACGTGCTGTTTCGCGCGTTGGGGCTGGTCGGCACGCCTTATCGCTGGGGCGGTAACACACCGGACTCCGGGTTCGATTGCAGTGGGCTGATTGGCTACGTCTACCGTGATGTTGCCGGTATTTCCCTGCCACGCACCACCCGCGAAATGATTTCCATGCAAGCGGCCAGTGTCGGCAAGGAAGGCCTGCAAACCGGTGACCTGATCTTCTTCGCCACCAATGGCGGTTCCCAGGTCAGCCATGCTGGCATCTATGTCGGTGAAGGGCGCTTCGTCCATGCGCCGGCCACCGGTGGCACGGTCAAGCTCGACAGCCTGTCCAAGGCGTATTGGCAGAGAGCCTACCTGAGTGCCAAGCGCGTTCTGCAACCGGAGCATTTGGCGCGCAATCCGTAACCGCCAGAGAGTGTTGTAATGACTGCCCGCACGCTCAATCTCGACGATTCGCTCTATCAATACCTGCTCGACGTTTCCCTGCGCGAAACGCCGCTGCTCAAGCGCCTGCGCGACGAAACCCAGGCGCTGCCCATGGCGCGCTGGCAGGTGGCGCCGGAACAGGGGCAGTTTCTCGCCTTGCTGGTCAAACTCATCGGTGCACGGCGTGTGCTGGAAGTGGGCACCTTCACCGGTTACAGCGCCCTGTGCATGGCGGCGGCGTTGCCGGATGACGGTTTGCTGATCTGCTGTGACCTGCCCGGCGACTACAACGCCACCGCGCGCCGCTATTGGCAGGAGGCCGGCGTGGCCGGGCGGATAGATCTGCATTTGGCGCCGGCCCTCGAAACCCTCGGCAGGCTGGACGAGCCAGGCCAGTTCGACCTGGTGTTCATCGATGCCGACAAGGCCAATTACCCGGCCTATCTGGAACAAGCACTACGCCTGTTGCGTACCGGCGGCCTGGCAGTATTCGATAACACCCTGTGGAGTGGCCGGGTGCTTGAGGAGAATCCCGAAAGTGAAGATACCCGCGCCATCCAGGCGCTCAATCGTGCCTTGAGGGATGATGCGCGAGTGGATCTATCGCTGTTGCCGTTGGGGGATGGGCTGACGCTCTGCCGTAAACGCTGATCTCCAGGCACACAGCAATGGCGGCCTCAAAGCCGACCCATCTCCCACGGCCGTACCCGATCTACTGTAGGAGCTGGCTTGCCAGCGATGTAGGCCTGACAGCCGACCTGGATTTTGTTGACCGAGTACATATCCATTCCTTCGGTAACGGCCGCTTATGGTTTCGCCCTTACGGCGAGTCACTTGGAAAAGCCTGTAGGAGCAAGCTTGCTCGCGATGGAGGTCAACGATAACGCGGGAAGTCTGACACCCCGCGGCTAACCCGGCATCCATGCCGGTTTACCCACTGCGCAGAACCTCCACTCGGCCTCACGATGGGGCAAGAAGATCAAGATCAAGATCAAGATCAAAATCAAAAGCCAGAACCAAAGCCAAATCCGAAGCAAGGCGGCCGACCGACAGGCCTGTTTCATGTGCAGGTTATTGCACTGCCGACACCCGCCACACCTTGTTCCCCACATCATCGGCCACGAGCAAACCCCCTTGCTGATCAACCACCACACCCACCGGCCGGCCCATGGCTTTTTCCTCGTCATTGAGAAAACCGCTGAGCACATCCACCGGTTGACCGCTCGGTTTGCCGCCGCTAAAGGGCACGAATATCACCTTGTAGCCACTATGCGGCTTGCGGTTCCATGAGCCGTGCTGGCCGATGAAAGCGCCTTCCTTGAACTGCGCCGGCAGCTTGTTGCCCTCGGCAAACGTCAGGCCCAGTGAGGCGGTGTGCGGGCCGACCGCGTAGTCCGGGGCAATCGCCTTGGCCACCAGGTCGGGATTTTGCGGGTCGACGCGGACGTCGACGTGCTGGCCGTAATAGCTGAATGGCCAGCCATAGAAGGCGCCATCTTTCACCGAAGTGATGTAGTCCGGCACCAGGTCGCTACCGATTTCGTCACGCTCGTTGACGGCGGTCCACAGCGCGCCGCTTTGTGGCTCCCAGGCCATGCCGTTGGGGTTGCGCAGGCCTGAAGCGAAGATCCGGTGGTTGCCGGTGGCACGATCCACTTCCCAGATCGCCGCGCGCCCTTGCTCCTGGTCCATGCCGTTTTCGCCGACGTTGCTGTTGGAGCCCACCGTGACGTAGAGCTTGCTGCCGTCCTTGCTGGCGATGACGTTCTTGGTCCAGTGGTGATTAAGGGTGCCCCCCGGCAGGTCGACGACTTTGATCGGTTGCGACTTGATGGCCGTTTCGCCATCGACATAGCGAAAGCGCAGCAGCCGGTCGGTGTCGGCAACGTACAGGTCATTGCCGACCAGGGTCATGCCAAAGGGCGAGTTGAGGTTTTCCAGGAACACCGTGCGGGTTTCGGCGATGCCATCGTGGTTGCTGTCGCGCAGCAGCGTGATGCGGTTTGGGCTCGGAACGGCGGCACCGGCACGTCCCATGACTTTCTTGGTGATCCAGCCCTTGATGCCTTTGTTGTCATCGGGTTTGGGCGGGGCGTTGGTTTCGGCGACCAGCACGTCGCCATTGGGCAGCACGTAGAGCCAGCGCGGATGATCGAGGCCCTCGGCAAAGGCGCCGACCTGGGTGCCGCTGGCCGCGACGGGTTTGGCGCCGTCCGCCCAGCCGATGGCCGGGGCGATGTTCATCGTCGGGAACAGGGTCTTGTTGGGTTCCGGGAGCTTGGGGGACGGCCCGGTGCCGTCGGTGACTTGCAAGCGGGCGGTTTCGCCACAGGCGGCGAGCCCTCCCGCTAATGCGATAACGAAAACCAGCTGAGACGTGCGCATTGCTGACCTTCCCTATGAATGAAGTGACTTAAACCATAGAGAAGCGCGGCAGCCCGATGGTTCAACGTCAGCCGCGAGCTTCCTTGAGCAGCACGGCGATGCCGGGGTGATAGTGGCCGGCTTCGTTGCGCAATTTGCGATAGGCATAGGGGAAATACCAGGCCACGGCGCAGCTGTGCTCCTTTTGCAGGTCATCGACCATGTCCTGCAGTTCTTCGGGGGTGGCGCCTTGCTGGTTCTTGTGCGGCGCGACGAACAGGCAGCCGATTTTCAGGTCGCTGGCGTAGCTGATTTTTTTCGCGTCGCTGGTGATGTCCAGCAGGGCCTGGGTCAGGTTCAGGCTGTTGACCCGTGGCCAGCGTTGCGTGGTCTGCAGCCAGGCGCGTGCTTCGGGCGTGGCGATAAACAGATCGGCGCGGCCGTTGCGTTCGCCTTCTTCGGTCTGTTTGCGGGTGGGTGATTGTTGCAGGGTGATCATTTCGGCCATCCAGGCCGCAGCGGACAGCAGGCCGAGGTTGGCTTTTTCGTCGAGCCAGTAGGGCGTCTCGGTGTCGCCGCGCACGGCGTTATAGCGGTCGATACAGTCGAACCAGCGTTCGAGGACCGGACGCAGGAATTCCAGCTTCGGATTGCTGATGATGATGCCTTGCATGGGGTTCACCCTTGTTATTGTGTTGAGGCTTGTGGCTATTTGATATCACTGCTGTGAGTGTGGCACAAGATTGACGTCACTTGATTGATCGGCGGCAGTTATTCACGGCGCCACCGCGTCTTCAATTGACGCTCCACCCCCAACCCTCTAACCTTCGCCGCTTGTTTCAGGTGCTCTGTGGCTTTGGGTCGACAGAGTGAAACAGGGAAGCCGGTGAGTTGAGCGCTTCATTCGATGAAGCCCCGCGATCCCGGCGCTGCCCCCGCAACGGTAAATGAGTGAAAACTGCGTCAGAAGCCACTGCGTCGATCCTTGATGCGGGAAGGCGCGCAGTCCGGCATTACGCCGCTCATGAGCCCGGAGACCGGCCTGATCCATCCAAGCGGCATCACGGTGGGCGATGCCAGGCTTCTTGCCGTCTATTCTTGTGCCTGCCCGCCGTTAATCCTGCTTCAACGGAGAGCTCCCCCATGTCTGATACCCCTGATCGTGACGAACGTCATCTGGCGCGCATGCTGCGCAAAAAGGCCGTGATCGACGAACGCATCGCCAATTCCCCGAACGAATGCGGCCTGCTGCTGGTGCTGACCGGCAACGGCAAAGGCAAGAGCAGCTCGGCCTTCGGCATGCTTGCGCGTGCCATGGGGCATGGCATGCAGTGCGGTGTGGTGCAGTTCATCAAGGGGCGCAACAGCACCGGCGAAGAACTGTTCTTCCGGCGCTTCCCCGAGCAGGTGCGTTTTCATGTGATGGGCGAGGGTTTTACCTGGGAGACCCAGGATCGCCAGCGCGACATCGCGGCGGCCGAAGCGGCCTGGGCGGTGTCGCAGCAACTGCTGCGCGACCCATCGATTGGCCTGGTGGTGCTGGACGAGCTGAACATCGCCCTCAAGCACGGCTACCTCGATCTCGATCAGGTGCTTAGCGACCTGCAAGCGCGCCCGCCAATGCAGCACGTGGTGGTCACCGGTCGCGGCGCCAAGCCGGAGATGGTCGAACTGGCCGACACGGTCACTGAAATGGGCATGATCAAGCACGCCTTCCAGGCCGGTATCAAAGCGCAAAAAGGCGTCGAGCTGTGAATCAACCTCGTCATTGCCCGGCGGTACTGATTGCCGCGCCGGCCTCCGGCCAGGGCAAGACCACCGTGACCGCCGCGCTGGCCCGGTTGCATCGCAACCAGGGACGCAAGGTGCGGGTATTCAAGTGTGGCCCGGATTTTCTCGACCCGATGATCCTCGAACGCGCCAGCGGTGCGCCGGTGTATCAACTGGACATGTGGATGGTCGGCGAGCAGGAAAGCCGTCGCCTGTTGTGGGAGGCCGCCGCGGAGGCTGACCTGATCCTGATCGAAGGCGTCATGGGGCTGTTCGACGGTACGCCGTCGAGTGCCGATCTGGCGCGGCATTTCGGCGTGCCGGTGCTCGCTGTGATCGACGGTACCGCCATGGCCCAGACCTTTGGCGCACTGGCCCTGGGCCTGGCGCGCTATCAGCCGGACTTGCCGTTTGCCGGCGTGCTGGCCAACCGCGTGGGCACCCTGCGTCACGCGCAACTGCTCGAAGGCAGTCTGACCGAAGGCCTGCGCTGGTACGGCGCCTTGTCTCGGGAGACCGGCATTGAATTGCCGAGCCGCCACCTGGGCCTGGTGCAAGCCAGCGAGTTGAACGACCTGGACGTGCGCCTGGATGCAGCGGCAGACGCCCTGGCCAGCAGTTGCGAAGTCGCGCTGCCACCGGCGGTGACCTTCGCCGCGCCGGATGTAATCGCGGCCGAACCGCTTCTGGCTGGCGTGCGCATCGCCGTGGCCCGTGATGAGGCGTTTGCCTTCACCTATGGCGCCAGCCTGGATCTGTTGCGGGCGATGGGTGCCGAGTTGCGGTTTTTCTCGCCGATCCGTGACGCTGTTTTGCCCGAGGCGGACAGCTTGTATCTGCCGGGCGGTTATCCGGAATTGCACCATGTGGCGCTGTCGCAGAACACCTCGATGTTGGCGGCGATCCGCGCGCATCACGCGGCGGGCAAACCCTTGTTGGCGGAATGTGGCGGGATGCTTTATCTGCTCGACTCGTTGACCGATGTTGAGGGTACTCGGGCAGAGCTGGTCGGCTTGTTGAAGGGCGATGCGGTGATGCAGAAGCGCCTGGCTGCGTTGGCCTTGCAGGCGGTGGAGCTACCGGAAGGTTCACTGCGTGGGCACACTTATCATCATTCCTTGACCACCACCGAACTGACACCGATTGCCCGGGGCTTGAGCCCTAACGGCGGACGCGGGGCAGAGGCGGTTTATCGTGAGGGGCGGATGACGGCCTCTTATGTGCATTTTTATTTTCCGTCCAATCCGAAGGCGGTTGCCGCGTTGTTTGCACCCGACCTTGAGGCCGCCTTCGCTGGCAAGCCAGCTCCTACAGCGAAGAGGCCATGACCGACAACGCCTTCTCCGAAGCCGAACGCGATGCGGTCTACCGCGCCATTGGCGAACGCCGCGACATGCGCCACTTCGCCGGCGGCACGGTCGAGCCCGATTTACTGCGGCGCCTGCTCGAAGCCGCGCATCAGGCCCCGAGTGTTGGCCTGATGCAGCCCTGGCGCTTCATCCGCATCAGTGACCGCGCGCTACGCAGCCAGATCCAGGTCCTGGTGGAGCAGGAGCGCGTGCGCACCGCCGAGGCCCTGGGTGAGCGCACCGACGAGTTCATGCAGCTCAAGGTCGAGGGCATCAACGATTGCGCCGAGGTGCTGGTCGCCGCGCTGATGGACGATCGCGAACGGCATATCTTCGGTCGTCGTACCCTGCCGGAAATGGACCTGGCCTCGTTGTCCTGCGCGATCCAGAACCTCTGGCTGGCATCCCGCGCCGAAGGGCTGGGCATGGGCTGGGTCTCGCTGTTCGAGCCGCAAGCCCTGGCGGACCTGCTGGGCCTGCCGCCGGGTGCCAAGCCCTTGGCGATTCTTTGCCTGGGACCGGTCAAGGCCTTTTATCCGGCACCGATGCTGGTACTCGAAGGCTGGGCGCAGGCGCGTCCGCTGAGTGAGCTGTTGTATGAAAACTATTGGGGAGAGAGTCAATGAGTGTGGCGTTGTTGAGTGTCGCCGCGGTGGCGCTGGATGCGCTGCTGGGTGAACCCAAACGCTGGCATCCGCTGGTGGCGTTCGGCCGATTTGCCGAGCGCATCGAGCAACGTTTCAATGGCGGCGGTCGCGGCTGGCGCAGCCATGGGGTCACCGCGTGGGTGATCGCCGTGTTGCCGCTGACCCTGTTGGCCACGGCATTTTCCTGGGCGCCCTACGTCGGCTGGATCGTCGAGATTCTTGCGCTCTATTGCGCCCTGGGCATGCGCAGCCTCGGCGAGCATGTCACGCCTGTGGCGAAGGCTTTGCGCAGCGATAATCTTGAAGAAGCACGCCAACGCGTGAGTTATCTGGTCAGCCGTAAAACCAGCGATCTGGATGAAACCGCCGTCGCCCGTGCCGCCACCGAATCGGTGCTGGAAAACGGCAGTGACGCGGTGTTTGCCGCATTGTTCTGGTTTGCCGTGGCTGGCGCGCCGGGCGTGGTGCTCTACCGTTTGAGCAACACTCTGGACGCGATGTGGGGCTATCGCAACGAGCGCTTCGAGCGGTTCGGCTGGGCGGCGGCGAAGATCGACGATGTGCTCAACTACATTCCCGCGCGTCTGGTGGCGTTGACCTACGCGCTGCTGGGCAAGACCCGCCTGGCGTTGAAATGCTGGCGCACCCAGGGGCCGACCTGGGATAGCCCGAATGCCGGCCCGGTGATGGCGGCGGGTGCTGGTGCGTTGGGCGTCGAGTTGGGCGGGCCGGCGATTTATCACGGTGAACTGCATCAGCGCCCGAAGCTGGGCGAGGGCGTGCCGGCGGATGCCGACGCCATCGACCGCGGCTGGCAACTGGTCCAGCGAGGGGTATGGTTGTGGCTGCTGATTTTGTGCGTGGGGGCTGAATTTTATGCTTGAGCACGGTGGACGACTGCGCAAGGCGGCGCACGATTACGGCATTGACGAAGCCGATTGGCTCGACCTGTCCAGCGGCCTGGCGCCCTGGCCGTTTCCCGTGCCCGACATCCCGCTGCGCGCCTGGGCGCGGTTGCCGGAAACCGATGACGGCCTGGAGCAGGCGGCCTGCGACTATTACGGCACCCTGCAGGCATTGCCGGTCGCCGGCTCACAGATGGCCATCCAGTTACTGCCGCGCTTGCGCCGGGCGGGTAAGGTCGGCGTGCTGTCGCCTTGTTACGCCGAGCATGCCGAGGCGTGGCGGCGCAATGGCTACATCGTGCGCGAGGTGCTGGAGCAGGAAGTCGACTTCTTCGTCGACAGCCTCGACGTGCTGGTGGTGGTCAACCCGAACAACCCGACCGGGCTGAACCTGACGCCCGCGCGTCTGCTCGACTGGCATTCGCGCCTGGCCCCGCGCGGTGGCTGGCTGGTGGTGGACGAGGCCTTCATGGACAACACGCCGCACCTGAGCGTGGCGCCGTTTGCCCATCAGGTCGGTTTGATCGTGCTGCGCTCCTTTGGCAAGTTTTTCGGCCTGGCCGGGGTACGCCTGGGTTTTGTCCTCGCGGAGCGCCGGTTGCTCAAGCTGCTCGCCGAGCAGGTCGGGCCGTGGGCGGTCAGCGGGCCGACCCGGGTGCTCGGCCAGGCATGCCTGCGCGACACCGAAGGGCACACGCGCCAGCGCTTGCGTACCGATGAGGCCAGCGCGCGGCTGGCCACCTTGTTGACGCAATACGGCCTCGAGCCCCAGGGCGGTTGCGCCCTGTTCCAGTGGCTGAGCACCGAGCGCGCCGAACTGCTTCACGACTTCATGGCCCGGCGCGGCATTCTGCTGCGCCTGTTCACTCACAACAGCAGCTTGCGTTTCGGCCTGCCTGGCGATGAAGCCGACTGGGCACGTCTCGCTTCGGCGCTGGACGCCTACGCCAAGGAACACCCATGAGCACGCTGATGGTGCAGGGCACCACCTCCGACGCCGGTAAAAGCACCCTGGTAACGGCGCTGTGCCGCTGGGTGACACGCCAGGGTGTCCGCGTGGTGCCGTTCAAGCCGCAGAACATGGCGCTCAACAGCGCGGTGACCGCCGACGGTGGCGAGATCGGCCGCGCCCAAGCGGTGCAGGCCCAGGCCGCCCATCTTGAACCCCACACCGACATGAACCCGGTGCTGCTCAAACCCAACAGCGATACCGGCGCCCAGGTGATCATTCATGGTCGTGCGGTCACGACCATGAACGCCGTGGCCTATCACGACTACAAGGCTATCGCCATGCAAGCGGTGCTGGCCTCCCATGAACGCTTGAGCGCGGCCTATCCCGTGGTGATGGTCGAAGGCGCGGGCTCACCGGCCGAGATCAACCTGCGTGCGGGCGACATCGCCAACATGGGCTTTGCCGAAGCGGTGGATTGCCCGGTGGTGCTGATCGCCGACATCAATCGCGGTGGGGTTTTCGCCCATTTAATGGGCACCCTGGAACTGCTGTCGCCTAGCGAACAGGCGCGGGTCAAAGGCTTCATCATCAATCGTTTTCGTGGCGACATCGCGCTGCTGCAACCCGGCCTCGACTGGCTCGAGGCGCGCACCGGTAAACCGGTGATCGGCGTGCTGCCCTACGTGATGGACTTGCACCTGGAAGCCGAGGACGGCATCGATCAGCGCCAGGCCGACAAGGCCGGGCAACTGTTGAAAGTGGTGGTGCCGGTGTTGCCGCGCATCAGCAACCACACCGATTTCGATCCCCTGCGCCTGCACCCGCAAGTGGACCTGCAATTCATCGGCCCCGGCCAGGCGATTCCACCGGCCGACCTGATCATTCTTCCTGGCTCGAAAAGCGTGCGCAGCGATCTTGCGTACCTGCGTGCCAATGGTTGGGACACCGCGATTTCCCGGCATTTGCGCTATGGCGGAAAGGTCCTGGGTATTTGCGGTGGTCTGCAGATGCTGGGGGAGCAGGTGCATGATCCGCTGGGGCTGGAAGGGGCGTCGGGCTCGAGTGCGGGGTTGGGGCTGTTGGCGTTTGAAACGCAGTTGGAAGAAGAGAAGCAGCTGCGCAACGTGCGTGGGCGCCTGGCGCTGGAGAATGCTGAGGTCAGCGGTTATGAAATCCATGCTGGCGTCACTACCGGACCGGCATTGGAAAACGCTGCCGTGCAGCTCGATGACGGCCGCTGCGACGGTGCGCAAAGTCGCGACGGGCAGATTTTCGGCACTTACCTGCATGGCCTGTTCGAGTCACCAGCGGCGTGCAGTGCGCTGTTGCGCTGGGCGGGATTGCAGGATGTGCAGGACGTGGATTACCACGGGTTGCGCGAGCGGGATATCGAGCGGTTGGCGGATCTGGTGGAGAAGCATCTGGATACCGGACTGCTGCGTGAGCTCTGTGGGATTTGAGTTGGCTTTACCGGACCCTTCGCGGGCAAGCCCGCTCCTACAGTTTGACCGCGTTTCCCTGTAGGAGCGGGCTTGCCCGCGAAGGGGCCCGTCATGACACCGCACAATTTATGGAATAAACCATGCTCCAACTGATCCTCGGCGGCGCCCGCTCCGGCAAGAGTCGCCTGGCTGAAAAACTGGCAACCGACAGCCAACTCCAAGTGACCTACATCGCCACCAGCCAACCCCTGGACGGCGAAATGAACGAGCGCGTCGCCCATCACCGCGCCCGCCGTCCCGCCGAATGGGCGTTGATCGAAGAGCCGCTGGAACTGGCCCGCGTCCTGCGCGAGAACGCCAGCGCCGAGCGCTGCCTGCTGGTGGATTGCCTGACGCTGTGGCTGACCAACCTGCTGATGCTGGACGATGCCGAACGCCTGAACGCCGAGCGCGAAGCCTTGCTCGAATGCCTGGCCTCATTGCCGGGTGAAATCATTTTTGTCAGCAACGAGACCGGAATGGGTGTCGTGCCGCTGGGCGAATTGACTCGTCGTTATGTCGATGAAGCCGGTTGGCTGCATCAAGCCCTGGCCGAGCGTTGTCAGCGTGTCATCCTGGCCGTCGCCGGCCTGCCCCTGACTTTGAAAGGAACTGCGTTATGAGCCCATCGTGGTGGCTGACCCCGTGCCAACCGATCGACGCCCAGGCGGTCGAGCAGGCGCAAGCCCGTCAACAGCAACTGACCAAACCGGCCGGGTCGCTCGGTCAGCTTGAGTCGGTGGCGGTACAACTGGCCGGGCTCCAGGGGCAGGTCAAGCCGAGTCTGGAGCGGTTGTGGATCGCGATTTTTGCCGGTGACCATGGTGTGGTGGCCGAGGGGGTGTCGGCCTATCCCCAGGAAGTCACCGGGCAGATGCTGCACAACTTCGTCAGCGGCGGTGCGGCGATCAGCGTGTTGGCGCGGCAGTTGGGCGCCTCCCTGGAAGTGGTCGACCTCGGCACCATCACCCCGTCGTTGAACCTGACGGGTGTGCGTCACCTGAACATTGGTCCGGGCACGGCGAATTTCGCCCGGGGTCCGGCGATGACCCAGGCTCAGGGCGAACGCGCCTTGCTGGCCGGTCGCGACAGTGTGCAGCGTGCCATCGCGATGGGCGCGCAACTGTTCATCGGTGGCGAAATGGGCATCGGCAACACCACAGCGGCCAGCGCCCTGGCCTGTGCCTTGCTGGATTGTCCTGTGGTGCATATGACCGGGCCCGGTACCGGGCTGGATGCGACGGGTGTCAGTCACAAAGCTCAAGTGATCGAGCGCGCGCTGGCCTTGCACGACGCCCATCGGGGCGATGCGCTGCAGACCCTGTTCAACCTCGGTGGTTTTGAAATCGCGGCACTGGTCGGCGCCTACCTGGCTAGCGCCCAGCACGGCATCGCGGTATTGGTGGACGGGTTCATCTGCAGCGTCGCGGCGTTGGTGGCGGTGCGTTTGAATCCGTCGTGCCGGCCATGGTTGTTGTTCGGTCATCGCGGAGCCGAGCCGGGCCATCGCCATGTGCTCGAAACCCTGCATGCCCAACCCTTGCTGGACCTCGGGCTTCGCCTGGGCGAAGGCAGTGGCGCCGCGTTGGCCGTGCCATTGCTGCGCCTGGCCTGCGACCTGCACGGGCAGATGGCGACGTTCGCCGAAGCGGCGGTAGCGGATCGTCCGGCATGATTTTGCATCTGGATCTGTTGCGTCACGGTGAAACCGAACTCGGCGGCGGCTTGCGCGGCAGCCTCGACGACGCGCTGACGGACAAGGGCTGGGCGCAGATGCGCGAAGCGGTGGCGCAGCAGGGGCCCTGGGATCGCCTGGTCAGTTCGCCGTTGCAGCGTTGTGCACGATTCGCCGAAGAACTGGCGGTGCAATCAGGGCTGCCGATCGAGCTGGACAGCAACCTGCAAGAACTGCACTTCGGTGCCTGGGAGGGGCAGAGTGCCGCGGCGTTGATGGAAACCGACGCCCAGGCCCTGGGTTTGTTCTGGGCGGATCCTTATGCCTTTACCCCGCCTGAGGGCGAACCGGTCACGGACTTTTCCGCGCGGGTGCTGGCGGCGGTGGCGCGTTTGCATGAGCGGTACGCCGGGGAACGTGTGCTGCTGATCAGTCATGGCGGGGTCATGCGATTATTGCTGGCCCATGCCCGGGGCCTGCCACGCGAGCAACTGCTGAATGTCGAAGTGGCGCATGGGGCGCTGTTCTCGCTGGCGGTCGAGCCCGGTGGTGTATTGAAGGAAGTGCGCTGAATATGTTGCCGTTCTGGATCGCCCTGCAATTTCTCAGCAGCCTGCCGATTCGCCTGCCGGGCATGCCGACGCCTGAGGAACTGGGGCGCTCGCTGCTGTTTTATCCGCTGGTGGGTTTGCTGTTCGGCGCGATTCTATGGGCGCTGAACTGGCTGTTGCTGGGCACGCCATTGTTGCTTCATGCGGCATTGTTGCTGGCGGTGTGGGTGCTGCTCAGCGGCGCGCTGCACCTGGACGGCCTGGCCGACAGCGCCGATGCCTGGCTGGGCGGATTCGGCGATCGTGAGCGTACATTGACGATCATGAAGGATCCACGCAGCGGGCCGATCGCAGTGGTCACACTGGTGTTGGTGTTGCTGTTGAAATTTGCCGCACTGGTGGCGCTGATCGAACAGCAGCATGCACTGGCCCTGATCATCGTTCCCTTGATCAGTCGCAGCGCGCTGCTGGGATTATTCCTCACCACGTCCTATGTGCGTCCCGGTGGCTTGGGTCAGGCGCTGGCCGATCATCTTCCGCGCTTGGCGGGCAAGCAGGTGTTGGCGGCCAGTAGCCTGTTGTGCGTGCTGATCGCCGGTCTCAGCGCCGTATGGGCGCTGTTGCTGGCAGCGTTGATTTTCGTCTGGCTGAGGCAGGTGATGCTGCGTCGATTGGGTGGCACGACGGGAGACACGGCGGGGGCGTTGCTGGAATTGCTGGAAGTTGCGATCCTCGCAGGACTTGCACTTATTTAACCACGGGTATATACACGCATCATGCTCGACTCCCAATGTTTATGTATCAACCTGCGTCGCGCCGCCCGTGGCGTCAGCAGGCATTACGACGGCGCTCTCGATGGCTTCGGGATCAACGTTGCCCAGTATTCTTTGCTGTGCAATCTGCAGCGCCTGGATCAACCGAGTATTTCTACGCTCGCCGAGGCCATGGGGCTGGACCGCAGCACCCTGGGGCGCAATCTGCGGGTGCTGGAAGGTGAAGGCCTGGTAACGCTGGTGGAGGGCGAGGACATGCGCAACCGCATCGTCCGGCTGACCGAAGCGGGCGCCCAGCGCCTGGAAGCAGCCTTGCCGGCGTGGGAGGCGGCGCAACAGCGATTGGTAGATCGCCTGGGCGCCGAAAAGCGCGAAACGTTACTCAAGTTGCTGGACGAACTGGCATGAAGCCGGTTTGTACGATTATAAGCGGGTATATACCCGCGACAGGAGAACAAGAATGACCTCGATGTGGCGTACGTGCGGTTGGGTGTTGGTGGGCAGTGCGCTGATCCTGGCGTTATCCCTGGGGGTGCGACACGGTTTCGGGCTGTTCCTGGCGCCGATGAGCGCCGAATTCGGCTGGGGGCGTGAAGTCTTCGCCTTCGCCATCGCCCTGCAGAACCTGATCTGGGGCCTGGCGCAACCGTTCACCGGCGCCCTGGCCGACCGTTTTGGCGCAGCGAAAGTGGTGCTGGTCGGCGGTGTCCTGTACGCGGCGGGGCTGGTGTGCATGGGGCTCTCTGACTCGGCGGTGACCTTGTCCCTGAGCGCCGGCCTGCTGATCGGGATCGGTCTGTCGGGCACCTCCTTCTCGGTGATCCTCGGCGTGGTCGGGCGCGCGGTGCCGCCGGAAAAACGCAGCATGGGCATGGGCATCGCCAGCGCCGCCGGTTCGTTCGGCCAGTTCGCCATGCTGCCCGGCACGCTCGGGTTGATCGGCTGGCTCGGCTGGTCCGCGGCATTGCTGGCGCTGGGGCTGCTGGTGGCGCTGATCGTGCCGCTGGTGGGCATGCTCAAGGACAAACCGCTACCGGTACTCGGCCACGAGCAAACCCTCTCTGAAGCGCTGCACGAGGCCTGTTCCCATTCGGGATTCTGGCTGCTGGCATTCGGCTTTTTTGTCTGTGGATTCCAGGTGGTGTTCATTGGCGTGCACCTGCCGGCGTACCTGGTGGATCAACATCTGCCGGCGACCGTGGGCACCACGGTGCTGGCGCTGATCGGCCTGTTCAACATCTTCGGCACCTATACCGCCGGCTGGCTCGGCGGGCGCATGTCCAAGCCGCGCTTGCTCACCGCCCTGTACCTGTTGCGAGCGGTGGTGATCGCGCTGTTCCTGTGGGCGCCGGTGACGACCACCAGCGCGTACCTGTTCGGGATGGGCATGGGATTGCTGTGGTTGTCGACCGTGCCCTTGACCAACGGCACCGTGGCCACCTTGTTCGGCGTACGAAACCTGTCCATGCTCGGTGGGATTGTTTTCCTGTTTCACCAGCTCGGGTCATTTCTCGGTGGCTGGCTGGGCGGGGTGGTGTATGACCGGACCGGGAGCTACGACTTGATCTGGCAGGTGGCGATTCTCTTGAGCCTGATGGCCGCGGCCCTGAACTGGCCTGTGCGTGAGCGGCCGGTGGCGCGCCTGCAAAGCCAGATGAGTGCGACATGAACAGTCTCTGGCCGCGGATCGTGCTCGTCGCTGTCTGCGCCTTGCTGCTGGCGCTGGCGTGGTGGGGCTGGCACCAGGGAGGCCTGGCGCTGATGCAGTTGGGCGGGGCATGCTAGAAGGCGGCTTGCTAGAGACTTGCTAGAAGGAAGTGAGGGCGAGTAACGTCGACTTCACAAGAATCCTCAAGGAAGTACCGATATGCTGATGCGCTGGCTGGCGGTTCCCGCGTTACTGGTAGCATTTACCGGGTTGGCTCAGGCGGACGAGTGCCCGGCGCTGCTGCAAGGCTCGTTGCCCAAGTTGCGCGCCAACGAATCCATCGATTTGTGCCAGCGCTTCGCCGGCAAGCCGCTGGTGGTGGTCAATACCGCCAGCTTCTGTGGTTTTGCCCCGCAGTTCAAAAGCCTTGAGGCGCTCAATCAGCGTTACAAGGCGCAGGGGCTGGAGGTGATTGGTGTGCCGTCCAATGACTTCAAGCAGGAGTCCAAGGACGGCGCCGAGACGGCCAAGGTCTGCTACGTGAACTACGGCGTGACCTTCACCATGACCGAACCGCAGAAAGTCCGTGGCGACGATGCAACCAACCTGTTCAAGGTGCTCGCCAGACAGAGCAGTGCGCCGAAGTGGAATTTCTACAAGTACGTGGTCGATCGCCAGGGCAAGGTGATCGCCAGCTTCTCCAGCCTGACCAAGCCCGATGATCCTGAATTCATTGAGGCTGTGGAGAAGGCACTGGCTTCGCCGCCTCTGGCTGCCACGCCCTGATCGACACCCATTACCGAACCTGACGCAACCCTGTAGGAGCTGCCACAGGCTGCAATCTTTTGACTTTGATTTTTACAAACAAGATCAAAAGATCGCAGCCTGCGGCAGCTCCTACAGGTATTGCGTTATCGGGTGAAATGAAAAAGCCCCGCCTCTGTGCCAGAGAGCGGGGCTTTTTTGCTTCGGGCGAGGGGTTCAGGCTCGCCGCACGTCATCAGAAGCGGTAAGTCGCACCGACACCGAAACCGTTCGCCCAGTTTTCATACTTGGCGCTGTAGTTCTGACGGCCATTGTTGTCGTTGACCTTCACCGACTCTTCACGCAAGTACGAGTACGCCAAGTCGATGGTCAGGTCGTCGGTCGGGCTCCAGCCAGCGCCCAGGCTGAAAATCGTGCGATCGCCAGTCGGGATGCGTGGGGAGCGGTTTTCGTTGTTGGTTGGCGACTGGTCAACCGACAGGCCGGTACGCAGTACCCACTGCTTGTTCAGCTGGTACGAAGCACCGATTGCGTGAGCCCAGGTGTCATGCCAGTTCTGCTCTTCAGTGATGGTGCCGAACGCTGGGTTCAAAGGAGCAGGCACGCCACTGTTCTCGACGGAGATTTCTTTCAGGCGGCTCCAGCGAGTCCAGGTGCTGCCTGCGTACAGGGTCCACTGGTCGTCCAGCTGATGAGTGACCGAAAAGTCCACGGACTCAGGGGTGGTAATGTCCAGCGAAGCATCAAACTTCTGTTGACCCAGTGGGCCGAGCGGGCTGTAGCTGAGCTTGGTGTCACCGTCGAGCTTGTATTTCACTTTCGAGTGATAGGTCAAGCCGACGCGAGTGGAGTCGGTGGCTTGAACCAGGATACCGATGTTGTAGCCCAGCGCAGTGTCGTCACCCTTGATTTTGACTTCACCGTCCGGTGCGGCCGGATTCGGGCTCAGCGACAGGTTCGATTCCAGCTTGCCGTCGATACGGTTGATGGTCGGGCCGAAACCGATCGACACCTTGTCGTTGAAGGCATAGCTGACGGTTGGCTGGAGGGTGATGATTTGCACTTCGCTCTTGCTGCCGAAGTAACGGCCGGCAAAGCCGTTCTCGTAGTCGGTCACCAGGCCGAATGGAGCGTAGACGCCGAAACCGACCGCCCACTGGTCATCGATTGGCTTGACGTAATAGCCCATCGGCACGCCCATGAAAGGGACCATGTCACCTTTGTTGGTGCCGCCATTGCGGGCGCTGGCATCACTGATGTCAGTGTGCGCGTCGATGAATGCAACGCCGCCGGTCACTTGCTCGCGCTTGAGGCGAGACATGCCGGCAGGGTTGCCAACAACTGTGGATGCGTCGTCGGCAGAAGAAGATCGCCCGGCAAAACCTGTCCCCATCCCGCTGATGCTTTGTTCGTTGAGGGCAAAGCCACTTGCGAAGATCTGGGTGGATGCCAAGGCAACGGCGAGGCTAATGGTGGTTTTGAGCATTACTTTTTTCATTATTAGAACTCCTGGTGATCACCGGGGCGAAAATTACCAACATTTTCGTCCCAGCGCCATAGGCTGTAATGCTTGATTTAGAGCGGTTTTGTAGGACAATCCGACCAAATTCGCTACCAGTTGAGCGATTTTGGATCCAGAGGTTTCAGCAGGCGACCTGATTCAGCGGTGATACACAGGTTTGCCAGGCACAGGTGAAGTCTCTCAGGCGTCCCTGGGGCTGGAAGGTCTGGCGCCAGATTCGCGCCATGCCCAGCAGGTCGTCGGCTTCGGGGAGGGGGGTGTTCTGTTCTTCGACCAGCAGCCAGGCGATGGCAGTGGCGTAACGCAGGTTGACGGTCAATTCCAGGTGCGGGCCGCTGAGGAAGGCATGCTGGCTGGCCAGGCCACGAACCAGGCTCGCGCGTTCCGGATCGAGTGCCAGGTAGTGGTCCCAAAGTGCCTGGTGGCGGGGTTCGGCGATTCGGTACAGGCCGTGTCCACGGCGGTCATGCAGGGCGGAACCAAGGGCTGACTGGCTGGCGGCGATGCCTAGCAGCAGGGATTCGGCGGTTGCGCTATGGCGTCCAAGGTAGATCAAGGTCGGACGGATCACATAACGGCACAGTTCGCTGGCAGCGATACCCATAAAACCCTCGATACATCAATATGGCGACGAACCTGAAAGGCTTTGGCAGCGGTGAATCGACTCAGGCTCGTCGGAAGCGGAACAGGCCGCTTGAGTTGAAGTCTAGTGTCATATTCACCGCGTAAAGGACTGTTTTTAAAATATTTCCGCTGGCGAGTTATAAACCTTATATCTATCCGTGCTTAGTCGCCATGAAACGTCGGGCAACAAAAAGCCCCGCTTTTCGGGGCGGGGCTTCTGGTGTTTCAGTCGTGCTGGCGTTTCAGGCCACCAGGGCCTGGCGCGTACGCTCGATCACCGCCTGCAGCGGCTCGGCGCTGGAGTACTGGTCGGGGTAAAGGCGTTCGCTGTGACGGGCGATGCCGTGTTCGTTGACCAGGGTGAAGCTGAAACAGCCTTTGCGAGCGGCCATGATCAGGCAGTTCATTGGTGCAAAAGCGTTGGTGAGGGTGCGGATGGCATCCTGAGTGTGGATTTGAGTAGACATAGTCATTGGGTGTTCCTACAAGCGACACGGATAAGAGCCGTGCAAAATTAAAACGTTCCAGTGACGACGACCACCGTTGGTCGAACGAAGAACCCGACTGGAACAAAGCAGCCAGTTTGAAGCGCTAAAAATTGGCGCGCTTGGGCTGGCAGGTAGGTACTTAGGAGGGCAGGCAGCACATCGAGGGCAAAGGTTCTGGGCCCGGGGTGAAGATCCTGATCAATTTGCAGGCTGGTTCGGTCAGAGTAAGTGAGCCTGGCAACACCCTTTGCATTCGATTCAAAGGCTGTGTTGGCGCAAGATTTACCTGGAAACCATCGAGGTGGTCGATCCCGCTTGTTCGGTGGCAGCTTCCTGTTGGAAGGCTGTTCCGGGGGGATTTGTTCGACCAGAATTGACTTTCAGCTTGGTACTAACGCCGCAGATACTAACGGATCGAACAGGCAAAGGGAAGGGTGTTGGCAAAAAAACTCTGATGCCGGCTCATCTTCATGGTCCGCCGACGGCTTGGCGATACCGGGAAGCTGCCCTGTCATCGCCCGGAAAACGACCGGCGGTCATCCTCATTCGACCCGTCGCAAGCAGCCTGGGACGCGGGTTTACCGGGGGTTATCCCCAACATTCGATGAAAAACGCGCCGAAAATGCACAGCGATATAACCGTCGCGAAGGTAGTTGTGCACATTAGTTGCGCGGACTGTCACGGCGCTGTCATCCAGCCTTCAAGCGCCGTGGGTGCCTGTAACCAAAATTTAAGTCAATGAAAAACATCGCTTTTTTTAACTGGTGAAAAAATCGTCAGTTTGACTGCAGGCCCCGTTCCATAAGCCTTTGCGCGAGTTCAATGGCGGTTGTCCACTGAGTTATCCACAGCTTCTGTGGATTGTCCCGAGCGCTTGCTCTAGGACGGGCGTGCCGGGTTTTTTTTCGGCTTTACCTGTAAGAAAAAGAGAGTAGAGTGGCGCGCCTTCCGATCTGCCCACAGTGCTTTATGAAGTTTCGTACACCACCTACTTCCTCCTCCGACAAATCGTCCACGGTTGCCTCACCCAAGCGCTTTTCGATGCGGGTGGCCGAGTGGCTGCTGGACAGCCCGCGCCTGGGCGAAAGCCCGAACGTCAAACACATCGCCGGCCGCTTGCTCAAGCAACCGGCCCGTGAAGGCGTCGTCGCCGCACAGAGCCGTTTGGGGCAGCTGATGTGCCGTGAGTGCGGCAATGCCCGGGATCGCCGGATTGGCCAGGATCTCTTGCGCCAGGCGGCGCGGGCAGGGGACTTGCGCGCACAACAGGAACTGGGCCTGATCGAAGACTGAGCTGTCCAAGACCTGACGCCTTGGTTAACCTTCAGGCTTTATTTCAATGGCAGGAGTGGCTATGGCTATGGACTTGACCAGCGCATTGCTGGGGCTGGCGGGTGCGGCGCTGCCGTTGCTGGTGTTGGCCTGGCAACTGCAGCGCCGGGCGAGTACCGCCCAGGCCCAGGCGGCGCTGCTGGAAGAGCGCCTGGCCATGGCGAATCTGGCGCAGGATGGCCTGAATGCGCAGCTCGAGGCCAGTCGCGATGAAGTCGCCGATCTCGGCCAGGCCAACGCTGCCAAACAGGCGGACCTCGCCGCCGTGCGGCGTGAGGTCGAGCTGCTGCAGATCGAGCGTGACGATGCCCGCGATGCGGCCCATGCCTGGAACATCGAACGCGCAGGCAAAGACGTCGAATTGCGCCGCCTCGACGCCCAGGCGGCGTCCCTCAAGGCCGAGCTGCGTGAGCAGCAGGAAAGCCATCAGCAGCGCCTCAACGACCTGCAGGGCTCGCGAGACGAGCTGCGTGCGCAGTTCGCCGAGCTGGCGGGGAAAATCTTCGATGAGCGCGAGCAGCGGTTTGCCGAAACCAGTCAGCAGCGCCTGGGACAATTGCTCGATCCGTTGAAGGAGCGCATCCAGTCTTTTGAAAAGCGCGTCGAGGAAAGTTATCAGGCCGAAGCCCGGGAGCGTTTCTCCCTGGCCAAGGAGCTGGAGCGCCTGCAACAACTCAATCTGCGCCTGAGCGACGAAGCCACCAACTTGACCCGGGCCCTGAAAGGGCAGAAAACCCAAGGCAACTGGGGCGAGTTGATCCTCGAGCGCGTGCTCGAGCATGCCGGGCTCGAGAAGGGCCGCGAGTACCAGACCCAGGTCAATCTCAAGGGCCCTGACGGCGAGCGTTTCCAGCCCGACGTGATCATCTACCTGCCGGGCGACAAACAGGTGGTGGTCGACTCCAAGGTCAGCCTGACGGCCTATCAGCAATACGTAGCGGCCGAAGACGACGCCATCGGCCAGATCGCCATCAAGCAGCACGTGCTGTCCTTGCGTAATCACGTCAAAGGCCTGGCCGGCAAGGACTACAAGCGTCTCGACGGCTTGCACAGCCTGGATTTCGTCTTGCTGTTCGTGCCGATCGAAGCGGCGTTTTCCGCCGCGTTGCAGGCCGAGCCGACGCTGTTCCAGGAAGCCTTCGACCGCAACATCGTGATCGTCAGCCCGACCACGCTGCTGGCGACCCTGCGGGTCATCGACAGCCTGTGGAAGCAGGAGCGGCAAAGCCAGAACGCCCGGGAAATCGCCGAGCGGGCCGGGTGGCTGTACGACAAGTTCGTGCTGTTCATCCAGGACCTGGACGAAGTCGGCAATCGCCTGCAGCAACTGGACAAGGCCTACAGCTCGGCGCGCAACAAGCTGACAGAAGGCCGCGGCAATCTGGTCAGCCGCAGCGAACAGCTCAAGTTGCTGGGTGCGCGGGCGAGCAAGAGCCTGCCGGCGGATTTGCTGGAGCGGGCAATGACCGATGTGGATGGCTTGGTCGAGTTGCCGGAATAAAACATCAAAAGATCGCAGCCTTCGGCAGCTCCTACAGGGCAGAGATCTCTGTTGTTACAACGGCAAATGCCGACTCAACAACGCCCGCAACGCCGCCGGTTTCACCGGTTTGGCCAGGTAGTCGAGCCCCGCCGCGTGTACCTGGGCCATGGTCTCGGGTCGGCCGTCGGCGCTGATCACCACGCCGGGCACCGGCTCGCCCAGGCGGGTGCGCAGCCAGGCCATCAACTCGGTGCCGGTTTCGCCATCGTCCAGGTGGTAATCCACCAGCGCCAGTTGCGGGCGCAACCCATCGCCGAGCAGCGCCATGCACTCCTGGCGGTTACGCGCGGTCCACACCTGGCACCCCCAGCGGGTGAGCAGGCTGTTCATGCCGATCAGGATGCTGTCTTCATTGTCGACGCACAGCACGTGGGCGCCGCTGGGCAACTTGCCATTGAGTTCGGCCGCCTTGGCCGGCAGCGCAGCTTGCGCGCGGGCCAGGGGCACGCTGACGCTGAACACGCTGCCGCGCCCCGGCCACGAGCGCACGCGCAACTTGTGCCCCAATACGCGACAGAGTCCGTCGGCGATCGCCAGCCCCAGCCCAAGACCTTTCTCGGCGCGGGTCTGGTGGCTGTCCAGGCGTTTGAATTCTTCGAAGATCACCTGTTGCTTGTCTTCCGGAATGCCGGGCCCACGGTCCCAGACTTCCAGGCACAACTCACCCTGGCGACGGCGCACGCCCAGCAGTATCGGCCCTTTGGCATAGCGGAAAGCGTTGGTCAGGAAGTTCTGCAGGATGCGCCGCAACAGCTTGATGTCGCTGTCGATGCGCAACGTACTGCTCCTGACGCGAAACTCCAGCCCCTGGTCCCGCGCCAGCGCCTTGAATTCGGCTCCGAGAGTGTCGAACAGCTCATTGAGCGCGAACGGCTTGGCATCCGGATTGATCTTGCCGTTTTCCAGGCGGGAAATATCCAGCAGATCGCTGATCAGGTCTTCGGCCGAACGCAGCGAACTGTCCAGGTGCTGGACCAGTTTTTGCGCCTCGGTGGACAGGCCGTCGTCCTGGTGGGAAAGGGCGGCGGAGAACAGGCGCGCGGCGTTCAACGGTTGCATGAGGTCATGGCTCACGGCCGCGAGGAACCGGGTTTTCGACTGGTTCGCGGCCTCGGCGGTGCCCTTGGCCTCGGTCAGTGCCACGTTGAGTTGCGACAGCTCGTGGGTACGCTCGGTGACGCGCTGTTCCAGGCCCTCGTTGGCTTCGGTCAGCGCCTGCTCGGCTTCGCGGAACGCGGTAATGTCGGTGAAACTCATGACGAAGCCGCCACCGGGCATCGGGTTGCCGATCAGCTCGATCACCCGGCCGTTGGGGAACAGCCGTTCGGAGGTGTGGGCGCGGCCCTGGCGCATCCAGTGCAGGCGGCGGGCGACGTGCACTTCCGCTTCACCGGGGCCACATAAACCGCGCTCGGCGTTGTGGCGGATGATGTCGGCAATCGGCCGGCCGACGCTGATCAGGCCATCCGGGTAGTTGAACAGCTCCAGGTAGCGACGGTTCCAGGCCACCAGTTTCAGCGACTGGTCGACCACGCTGATGCCCTGGGTGATGTTCTCGATCGCCCCTTGCAGCAGCGCGCGGTTGAACTGCAGCACTTCCGAGGCTTCGTCGGCGATGCGCACCACGTCCTCAAGCTGCATTTCCCGGCCTTCAATGGCGGCTTTTACCACCGCGCGAGTCGATGAGGCCCCCAGCACACCGGCGAGCAGGCGTTCAGTGTGGGCGATCCATTCACCGTCGGCGTTCTGGTTCGGATTGAAGCCTTTGCCCTGGCGGTAGGCAAAACGGATGAAGCTCTGCCGGGCGCGTTCTTCGCCGACGAAGCGTGCGGCCAGTTGCAGCAGATCGTTGATCTGTACCGCGAGCATCGAGCGGGCGCTGGGCCGGGCGCTGATTTCCTGGCCGATGAAGCGGCCGGCCTGCCAGTGCTCCGACACGCGGGTGCGAGACAGCACCGAGACCCAGGCGAACAGCGTGAAGTTGCCGGCCAGCGATAGCACCACGCCCTGGGTCAGCGGGGTGATCGGCAGGTTCAGCGGGTTGCTGTGCAGCCAGGCCAGGCCCGGGAAGCTGTTCAGGGACAAGCCGAGGCTGTGGGCGGCAATCGGCAGGATCAGCGTGTAGAACCACAGGAATGTACCGGCGGCGAGGCCGGCGAATACGCCGCGGCGGTTGGCCTGTTTCCAGTACAGAGCGCCGAGCATCGCCGGCGCCAGTTGCGTCACGGCGGCGAAGGCGATCTGGCCGATGGTCGCCAGGCTGGCGGTCGATCCCAGCAGGCGATAACTGACGTAGGCCAGGAGCAGGATGACCACGATGCTGACCCGGCGCACCGACAGCATCCACTGGCGGAACACCTCGAACGGGCGCTCGGCATTGTTGCGGCGCAGTAGCCAGGGCAGCAGCATGTCGTTGGAGACCATGGTCGACAGCGCCACGCTGGCCACGATCACCATGCCGGTGGCCGCCGATGCGCCGCCGATGAAGGCCAGTAGCGCCAGGGCAGGATGCGCCTGGGCCAAGGGCAGGCTGATCACGAAGGAGTCGGGCAACACCGAACTGGGCAGCAACATCTGCCCCGCCAGCGCGATCGGCACCACGAACAAAGCCGCCAGGGCCAGGTAGGCCGGGAACACCCATTTGGCCAGGCGCAGATCCTGCGGGTCGATGTTCTCGACCACGGTGACGTGGAACTGCCGCGGCAGGCAGATGATCGCCATCATCGCCACGCCGGTCTGCACCACCATGGATGGCCAGTTGATGGTTTCCTTCCAGTATTCTTCGAGGCGCGGGGCGAGCATGGCCTGGTCGAACAGATCGTTGAAGCCGTCGTACAGGCCGAAGGTCACGTAGGCGCCCACCGCCAGGAACGCGAACAGCTTGACCAGCGACTCGAACGCAATCGCCAGCACCATGCCGCGGTGGTGTTCCGTGGCGTCGAGGTTGCGTGTGCCGAAGACAATGGTGAACAGCGCCAGTACCAGAGACACCACCAGCGCGGTGTCTTGCGCACGAACCCCCATGGCGTCGGCACCGGCACCGATCAACAGGTTTACCCCGAGCACGATGCCCTTGAGCTGCAACGCGATGTAGGGCAGCACGCCGACCAGGCAGATCAGGGCCACTACCACCGCCAGGGACTGCGATTTGCCATAGCGGGCGGCAATGAAGTCGGCAATCGAGGTGATGTTCTCCTGCTTGCTGATCATCACCATTTTCTGCAGGACCCACGGCGCGCCGATCAACAACAGGATCGGCCCGAGGTAGATCGGCAGGAAGGACCAGAGCTGCTCGGCCGCCTGGCCCACCGCGCCAAAGAAGGTCCAGCTGGTGCAGTAGACCGCCAGCGACAGGCTGTACACCCAGGCTCGCACCCGCGGCGGCAGGGGCGCGCTGCGACGGTCGCCGTAGAAGGCGATGGCGAACATGATGGCCATATAGGCCAGGGCGACGACGGCAATCAGCCCGCTGGACAGCGACATGGGAACTCCAGGCAACCAAAGACACCCGAGCCTCCCGCCCGGACAGACAGTCTCGCACGATGGCAGGGGTTAGTCAGTGTCGACCAAGGTCGTGGCCCAAGGTCGCGGCGTTGCGGGGTGTCGCAGGGGGGATGGCCCATGGATCTCGGGTGTCTGACCGGGCCTCTTCGCGAGCAAGCCCGCTCCTACAGGGGGCCGCGATCCCTTGTAGGAGCGAGCTTGCTCGCGAAGGCGGCTTTATTGACCCAACGCTATCTCGATCAACCGATGCAACTCCTCACTCTCCAGCGCCGCCTCGGAAAACAGGATGCGAAACACAATGGGGGCCGCCACCATGTTGATCAACCGATCGACACCGGGCTTCGGCTGATCCGGATAGCGATCCAGAATCACCTGCAATTGCCCACCAATGATGGTCGCGCAATAGCTCGGCTTCAGGCTCGCTTGCACATCGCGCAGCATGTTGCGACCAGGCGCGGAACTCATCTCGTCCAGGTACTGATCCGCCCAGGCTCGCACATCGCCCGCCAGGCTGCCGGTGTTGGCCGACTCGGTTTCCGGCTGCATACGGGCCAGGGCGACGTCCGCCAGCAGCGCCGACAAATCGCCCCAGCGCCGATAGATGGTCGAAGGCGTGACGCCCGCGCGCGCGGCAATTTGCGGCACGGTGACGCTGGCGCGATCCTGCTCTTCGAGCAGTTCGCGCACGGCGGTATGGATCGACTCCTGAACCCGGGCGCTGCGGCCGCCGGGGCGTAAAGTGGGTGCTGTCATCGCATGTTTCCTGTTTCGCGGGCCCTGTAGGGCCATGCAGCGGACCTTAACACAAAGAATTTGCTTTAAGCGGCACTCGGTAGCACACTCCGCAAAAGCAAAAAATTAGCTTTTGCGGAGTGTGCCCATGTCCAGTTCTCATTCAAACCGTGCAAGCCTGTGGTTCCTGGCAATCACCCTGCTCGGTTTCCTGGCTGCCTCCACGGCGCCAACGCCCTTGTATCACTTGTATCAGGAGCAGCTGCAGTTTTCCGCCGCCATGCTTACCCTGATTTTCGGCGTGTATGCCCTCAGCCTGCTGGCCGCGCTGCTGACGGTGGGTTCGCTCTCGGATTACGTGGGGCGCAAGCCGGTGATTTTCACGGCTGTCGTGCTCAACAGCGTGGCGATGCTGTTGTTCATTTACGCCGATAGCGTGGCCTGGCTGATCGGTGCCCGGGTGCTGCAAGGTTTCGCCACCGGCATGGCGACCGCCGTGCTCAGTGCCACCTTGCTCGACGTCGATCGCCAGCAGGGTCCGCTGATCAACAGTGTTGCGCCGTTGCTCGGCATGGCCATGGGCGGCATGGGTTGCGGCCTGCTGGCGGAGTTTGCGCCCGCGCCCCTGCAGTTGACCTACTGGCTGTTGCTGGCCCTGTTTGCGTTGCAGGCCGTGTATGTCTGGCGTTTGCCAGAGAGCGTATCGCCCCAGGCCGGGGCATGGGCATCGTTGCGCCCGACACTGCATGTCCCCGTGCAAGCGCGCGGGACCCTGTGGCGGGTCTTGCCGCTCAATGTAGCGACCTGGGCGCTCGGCGGTTTTTACGCATCGCTGGCGCCGTCGCTGGTGCGTACGGCCACGGGTTCGACCTCGAACCTGATTGGCGGGGCAACGGTGGCAGCCTTGACCTTGACCGGTGCTGCGATGATTTTCACCCTGCGCAATCAACCCGCCAGCAAGGCGCTGCAACTGGGCACAGGCTTGCTGCCGATCGGGATCGTGCTGATCCTGCTGGGCGTGCACAATGCCAGTTTGCCCCTGTTTTTCCTTGGCACACTCGTCGCCGGCTGCGGCTTCGGTGCGGGATTTCTAGGTGCCGTGCGCAGCCTGGTGCCGCTGGCCTTGCCCCATGAACGGGCCGGATTGATGTCGGCGTTTTATGTGCTCAGTTACCTGGCGTTCTGCCTGCCGTCGTTCCTGGCCGGGAACCTGACGCATACGTTCGGCCTGGTGGCGACTGCCGATGGTTATGGTGCGGGGCTGATCGTCTTGTCCGTCGGCGCGATGTTGATGGCGTGGCGTCAGCGTACGGGGAATGATTGTTTATCTGCAAAATAGATAACAGTTAGAGATATTACCCGTTATATCGATATTCTATCCGGATCTATGATGGGCTCCACCTCACCCGAGGAGAGGAGTTCGCCATGACATGCCCCAACACCATCAAGCCCGGTATCAAACCGTTCAGTCATTTGCAGCACCCGCGCGAGGTCATTCGCCAGTTCACCCCTAACTGGTTCGCCGCCACCATGGGCACCGGCGTGCTGGCCTTGGCGCTGGCGCAATTGCCCGTTGCCAATCCCGTTCTGCACGTCATTGCCGAAGGGCTTTGGCTGTTCAATATCTTTTTGTTCCTGTTGTTTACCCTGCTGTACGCGGCGCGCTGGGCGCTGTTTTTCGATGAGGCGCGGCGGATTTTCGGCCACTCCACGGTTTCGATGTTTTTCGGCACCATCCCCATGGGCCTGGCGACCATCATCAACGGCTTCCTGGTGTTCGGCTTGCCGCGCTGGGGCGACGGCGTGATTGCCCTGGCCGAGACGTTGTGGTGGCTGGATGTGGCGATGTCGCTGGCGTGCGGCGTACTGATTCCCTACCTGATGTTCACCCGCCAGGAGCACAGCATTGACCAGATGACAGCCGTTTGGCTGTTGCCGGTGGTCGCGGCGGAAGTGGCGGCGGCCAGCGGTGGCCTGTTGGCGCCGCATCTGGTCGATGCCCATTCGCAACTGGTGATGCTGGTGACCAGCTACGTGCTCTGGGCATTTTCCCTGCCGGTGGCGTTCAGCATCCTGACGATTCTGCTGCTGCGCATGGCGCTGCATAAACTGCCCCACGAAAACATGGCCGCTTCGAGCTGGCTGGCGCTCGGGCCGATTGGCACCGGTGCCTTGGGCATGTTGCTGTTGGGCGCCGATGCGCCGGCAATCTTCGCCGCCAACGGTCTGTCGGGCGTCGGTGAAATTGCGGCGGGGCTGGGCCTGGTCGCCGGGATCACGCTGTGGGGCTTTGGCCTGTGGTGGATGCTGATGGCCGTGCTGATCACCCTGCGATATCTGCGCGCCGGTATCCCTTTCAATCTTGGCTGGTGGGGTTTCACCTTTCCGTTGGGCGTCTATTCTCTGGCAACGTTGAAACTGGCCAGCGCGCTGCACCTGACGTTTTTCAGTGTTTTCGGGTGTGTGCTGGTGAGCATGCTGATCGTGATGTGGCTGATCGTCGCCAAGCGTACGGTGCAAGGTGCCTGGCGCGGCGAGCTGTTTGTCTCGCCGTGCATTGCCGGATTGAAGAAATAACCGGCAAAGTTTAGGTAATGTGTGGCCTGGATCGACGTGCGACATTCCAATCACTGTATCCACGCCACTCGTTACCCACTCTTAAGCTTCAGGGACACATGGAAGATGAGTCACCCTTCACAGTTCACCTTGCTGCGCACCCGGCGTTTCCTGCCGTTCTTCGTGACCCAGTCCCTCGGGGCGTTCAACGACAACATCTTCAAGCAGTCCTTGATCCTCGCCATCCTGTACAAGCTGTCGATCGAAGGTGACCGTTCGATCTGGGTCAACCTGTGTGCGCTGCTGTTCATCCTGCCGTTTTTCCTGTTCTCGGCGCTGGCCGGGCAATTCGGCGAGAAGTTCGCCAAGGACGCGCTGATCCGCCTGATCAAGCTTGGAGAAATCGTCATCATGGCGGTGGGCGCGGTGGGCTTCCTGTTCGACCACCTGTCGTTGATGCTGGTGGCGCTGTTCGCCATGGGCACGCACTCGGCGCTGTTCGGGCCGGTGAAGTATTCGATCCTGCCCCAGGCCCTGCATGAAGACGAACTGGTTGGGGGCAACGGCCTGGTGGAAATGGGCACCTTCCTGGCGATCCTGGCCGGGACCATCGGCGCCGGCATCATGATGTCGTCCAGTCACTACGCGCCAATCGTGTCCACCGCGATCATCGCCATCGCTGTCCTCGGCTACCTGGCCAGCCGCGGTATTCCCCGGGCGGCAGCGGCCACCCCGCACATGCGCCTGAACTGGAACATCTTCAGCCAGTCCTGGGCCACGCTGAAACTGGGCCTGGGGCAGACCCCGGCGGTGTCGCGTTCGATTGTCGGCAACTCATGGTTCTGGTTTGTCGGGGCGATCTACCTGACGCAGATCCCGGCCTATGCCAAGGAGTGGATGCACGGCGACGAAACCGTGGTGACCTTGATCCTCACGGTGTTCTCGGTCGGTATCGCCGTGGGGTCGATGCTTTGTGAAAAGCTTTCCGGGCGCAAAGTCGAAATCGGCCTGGTGCCGTTCGGCTCATTTGGGCTGACCGTGTTTGGCCTGTTGCTGTGGTGGCATTCCGGCGGGATTCCCGACAGTGCCCTGGGCCATGGCTGGATCGAGATTCTCGGTTTCGGCCACACCTGGCTGGTGTTGCTCGACATCCTCGGCCTCGGGGTTTTCGGCGGTTTCTACATCGTGCCGCTGTATGCCCTGATCCAGTCGCGTACTGCCGAGCACGAACGGGCTCGGGTGATCGCCGCCAACAACATTCTCAACGCGCTGTTCATGGTGGTGTCGGCGATTGTCTCGATCATCCTGCTGAGCATGGTCAAGCTGACGATCCCGCAGTTGTTCCTGGTGGTGTCGTTGCTCAATATCGGGGTCAACGCCTACATCTTCAGGATCGTGCCCGAGTTCACCATGCGTTTCATGATCTGGCTGCTCAGCCATTCCATGTACCGCGTGGAGCATCGCAACCTGGACCTGATTCCCGATGAGGGGGCGGCGTTGCTGGTGTGCAATCACGTGTCGTTCGTCGATGCCTTGCTGATTGGCGGTGCGGTACGCCGGCCGATCCGCTTCGTGATGTACTACAAGATCTATAACCTGCCGGTGCTGAATTTCATCTTCCGCACTGCGGGGACCATCCCGATCGCGGGCCGTCAGGAAGACATCCAGATCTACGAAAAGGCCTTCACGCGCATTGCGCAATATCTGAAGAACGGCGAGTTGGTGTGCATCTTTCCCGAGGGCAAATTGACCGCCGATGGCGAGATCGACGAGTTCAAGGGCGGGCTCACGCGCATTCTCGAAGAAACCCCGGTGCCGGTCATTCCCCTGGCATTGCAGGGCTTGTGGGGGAGCTTCTTCAGTCGCGATCCGGGCAAGGGCCTGTTCCGCCGGTTGTGGTCGCGGGTGACGTTGGTGGCAGGGCCGGAGGTGGCCGTTGAGGCGGCGCAGCCGGCGAGGCTGCAGGCCATGGTGGGTGAGTTGCGTGGCGCGGTGCGGTAGGTCCGAAGAGGTAGGAGGTCGTCGCGATGGCGACCTCATAGGCGACCCATCGCTCACGGCTATACCCGATCTACTGTGGGAGCTGGCCTGCCGGCGATGGCGCCCGCAAGACCAACACAAGGTCGCCTCGAGTCACCCCGCCATCGTCAAGCGATTCCGCCCCTCGCGCTTGGCGACGTACAGCGCACTGTCGGCCCTGCGTAACAGGCTCTCGGCGGATTCTCCCGGCAGCAGGGTCGAGCAGCCGAGGCTGACCGTCAGCTCGACCGTGCAGCCATCGGCCGGATAATCCTCGGTCTGCGCTGCGCATCGCAGGCGTTCGCCGACCAGGGCCGCCGCTTCCCGGCTGGTGTTGGACAGCAAAATCAGGAACTCTTCGCCGCCGTAGCGAAACACCATGTCGACGTTGCGCAACTGATTCTTGATCGAGGCGGCCACGGCCTTGAGCACGTCATCGCCAGCGCCGTGCCCATGGGTGTCGTTGATCTGCTTGAAGTGATCGATGTCCAGCATCAACAAGGACAAGGGTTGCATATGCCGTCGTGCCAGCTCGATTTCCCGCTGCAGCGTCTGGTCCATGGCGATGCGATTGCCGGTGTCCGTCAGCGGGTCACGCAACGCACTTTGGGTGGCGGCGCGGTACAGCAGGGCGTTGCGCATCGGGAACAGCAGGGCGGCCAGCAGGGATTCCAGATGGCCCTGTTCCTGCTCGCTGAAACGCTGGTTGCGGCGAAAGACCAGTTCGCCCAGGTGCTCGCCTTCGTGGCTCAGGCTGTAGCTGATCGAGTGGTGGCCCCGCAGGCCGAATTCCAGGCGCAAGTCACTGCTCTTGTGCTGATAGCTCAAGGCATCAAGGGGTACCAGTCGTTGGATTTCGCGGTAGAACAGCCCGAGTATGCGTTGCGGCTCAAGGCTGGTTTGCAGCTGCAGGTTCAATTGCTGGCGCAACTGCGCAAGGCTGACGGGCCTCTCCAGAATCGGCGGCTGCTGACCAAAACCCAGGCGTTGCAATTTGGCGCTGTCGAAGTCAATTGCGTTGGTCTGGGAAGGTGGTTTCATATGGCGTGCGCCCTTGAGCAGTAAGGCTGTCTTACAAGCTGGGGGCGAGCAGTCTCAGGCTGCGCGTCATACTGGTCCGTCAGTCCCGTAGGACATTTCGTACAAGCTTAATCTGCTTTATCGCAGATTAGTAATCTGCGATTTGGCATCGCCCCCTCTGCTTTTCCGCAGCTAGTCGGGACAAATTCAGAGCGAAAGTCGTGCCATTTACCGATTTTGATAAAAAACCGATATGAATCAACAACTTGAATGTTGGTTAAGTTGGCGAAGGACAATGTGCGACGGTTGTTTGACTGAAGTGGCGCTTTCGCTGGAGTGCCGCGTCGGGAAGCCGACGCGGCACAAATGCGACGTACGGTATTACTGGGCGTTGAATGCCTGGCCGTTGATACCGGTGCTGTCCGGGCCCATCAGGTAGAGGTAGACCGGCATGATCTCCTCGGGGGTTGGGTTGTTCAGCGGATTTTCACCCGGATACGCCTGGGCGCGCATGCTGGTGCGGGTGGCCCCCGGGTTGATGCTGTTGGAGCGCACCGGAGCGACGGTGTCGACTTCGTCGGCCAGGGTTTGCATCAGGCCTTCGGTGGCGAATTTCGAGACCCCGTACGCACCCCAATACGCGCGACCCTTGCGGCCGACGCTGCTGGAAGTGAACACCACCGAGGCATCCTGGGACAGCTTGAGCAGGGGCAGCAGGGTGCTGGTCAGCATGAACATGGCGTTGACGTTGACCTGCATGACGCGCATGAAGTTTTCGCCGGACAGCTGTTCGATCGGGGTGCGGGGCCCGATGATCGACGCGTTGTGCAGCACGCCATCGAGGTGGCCGAATTCGCCCTCGATCATCGCGGCCAGCTCATCGTACTGATGGGGCAGGGCGGTTTCCAGGTTGAACGGGATCACCGCCGGTTGCGGATGGCCGGCGGCTTCGATCTCGTCGTAGACCTGGGTCAGGTTGGCTTCGGTCTTGCCCAGCAACAGGACGGTGGCGCCATGGGCGGCATAGGTTTTGGCGGCGGCGGCACCAATGCCACGACCGGCGCCGGTGACCAGGATGACCCGGTCCTTGAGCAGATCGGGGCGGGCGGAATAATCAAACATAAAAACCTCAACCAATCAGAATACGAGCGTCCGTTACGCGGTCCCTTGTAGGAGCTGGCTTGCCAGCGAAGGCGGCCAAAAGATCGATGCAAATTTCAGGGGCCTCTTCGCTGGCAAGCCAGCTCCTACAAAAAAACTTCAGCAGCCACAGAGGGCGCTATCGAGCACCTTGCGCAACTCCAGCGGATGATCGACCACCACATCCGCACCCCAATGCCGCGGATTGTCGTCCGGGTGGATATAACCGAACGTCACGGCGGCCGTCTTCGTGCCGGCATCGCGCCCCGATTCGATATCGCGCAGGTCATCGCCCACGAACAGCACGCTGGCCGGATCGAGGTCGAGCATCTTGCAGGCGAGGATCAGCGGCTCAGGGTCAGGCTTGCTGTTCTTCACGTGATCCGGGCAGATCAGCAGCGCCGAGCGGTCGGCCAGCCCCAGCTGCTGCATGATCGGCTCGGCGAAACGCAGCGGCTTGTTGGTGACCACGCCCCAGATCAGGTTGGCTTTCTCGATGTCGGCCAGCAGTTCGCCCATGCCGTCGAACAGCTTGCTGTGCACCGCGCAACCCACCAGGTAGCGCTCGAGGAACTCCAGGCGCAATGCCTCGAAGCCCGGCGACTCCGGGTCCATGGCGAAGGTCACAGCGACCATTGCCTTGGCACCGCCGGAGATTTCGTCGCGGATGTGCTTGTCGTTGATCGGTGGCAAACCCCGGTCGGCACGCATCGCCTGGCAAATCGCAATGAAGTCCGGCGCGGTGTCGAGCAGGGTGCCGTCCATGTCGAAAAGAACTGCTCTGATACGCATCGGCTTACTCCTCGCGCAGGGTCTGGATCATGTAGTTGACGTCTACGTCGGACGCCAGTTTGTAATGCTTGGTCAGCGGGTTATAGGTCAGGCCGATGATGTCCTTGACGGTCAGGCCGGCCATGCGGCTCCAGGCACCGAGCTCGGAAGGGCGGATGAATTTCTTGAAGTCGTGGGTGCCGCGCGGCAACAGCTTCATGATGTATTCGGCGCCGACGATGGCGAACAGGTACGCCTTGGGGTTGCGGTTGATGGTGGAAAAGAACACCTGGCCGCCCGGCTTGACCATACGGAAACAGGCGCGGATCACCGAGGACGGGTCCGGTACGTGCTCGAGCATTTCCAGGCAGGTGACCACGTCGAACTGCTCCGGCATCTCCTCGGCCAGGGCTTCGGCGGTGATCTGCCGGTATTCGACGTTCACGCCCGATTCCAGCTGATGCAGTTGAGCGACCGCCAGTGGCGCTTCGCCCATGTCGATGCCGGTCACGGTCGCGCCGCGCTGGGCCATGGCTTCACTGAGGATGCCGCCGCCGCAACCGACGTCGAGGACTTTCTTGCCGGCCAGGCTGACGCGTTCGTCAATCCAGTTGACCCGCAGCGGGTTGATGTCGTGCAGCGGTTTGAATTCGCTCTCGCGGTCCCACCAGCGATGGGCCAGGGCTTCGAATTTGGCGATTTCGGCGTAGTCGACGTTGCTCATGGTTTAAGTCCTCTAAAACTTGAAAAATCCTGTAGCCCCGGGGTTGAGTCCGGGGGACTTACGATTCTTTGCGGCCGCTGATGCGCTGGCCCCAAGCCTTGGCGGTGGCGACGAGTTGCTGTTCGTCCATCCGTGTCAGGCGGCGGTCGTCGAGCAGTTGCTTGCCCGCGACCCAAAGGTGTTTCACGCAATCGCGGCCGGATGCATATATAAGCTGCGAAACCGGGTCGTAGACTGGCTGCTGGGCCAGGCTCGAGAGGTCGAAGGCGACGATGTCGGCGGCCTTGCCGACTTCCAGCGAGCCGACCTCGGCTTCGATCCCCAGTGCGCGGGCACCGTTGAGGGTGGCCATGCGCAGGGCGCTGTGGGCGCTGAGAGCCGTGGCCGAGCCCGCGACGGCCTTGGCCAGCAGGGCGGCGGTGCGGGTTTCGCCCAGCAGGTCCAGGTCATTGTTGCTGGCGGCGCCGTCGGTGCCGATGGCGACGTTGACTCCGGCCTGCCACAAGCGCTCCACCGGGCAGAAACCGCTGGCCAGCTTCAGGTTCGACTCGGGGCAGTGAATGACATGGGTGTTGCTTTCTACCAGCAACGCCAGGTCTTCCTCGCTGATCTGGGTCATGTGAACCGCCTGGAAGCGCGGCCCCAGCAAGCCCAGGCGCGCCAGGCGGGCCAGTGGGCGTTCACCGCGCTGTTCGAGCGCTTGCTGCACTTCGAAGGCGGTTTCATGCACGTGCATGTGGATCGACGCGTCCAGTTCTTCGGCGATCACCCGGACTTTTTCCAGGTTTTCATCGCCCACGGTGTAGGGTGCATGGGGGCCGAAGGTGATTTTGATGCGTTCGTGATGCTTGAGGTCGCCAAACAGCTCGACGCCCTGGCGGATCGCCTCGTCCGCGGTGCTGGCGCCCGGGATCGGGAAGTCGAGGATCGGAATGGCGATTTGTCCGCGGATGCCGCTGTTATGTACGCGCTCGCTGGCAACCTTCGGGAAGAAATACATGTCAGAGAAACAGGTGATGCCACCCTTGAGTTGCTCGGCGATGGCCAGGTCCGTGCCGTCGCGGACGAAATCCTCGTCGACCCACTTGGCTTCGGCCGGCCAGATATGGTTTTCCAGCCAGGTCATCAGCGGCAGATCGTCGGCCAGGCCACGGAACAGGGTCATTGCCGCATGCCCGTGGGCGTTGATCAGGCCGGGGCTGAGCAGGATGTCCGGCAATTCGCGCACTTCGGTTGCGTTAAGCTGCAGGGCAGCGCTGCGTGGGCCGATGAAGGCGATGCGCCCGTCGCGGATGCCCAGGGCATGATCCTTGAGCACGACGCCAGCGGGTTCGACGGGTACCAGCCAGGTCGGCAGCAACAACAGATCGAGCGCAGGGGCAGTGTTCGGCATCGAGGATCGGTTCCAGTGCTTTTGTAAAGGATGGCGAAGTATACCCGAGCGTCTTCGTCGGGGGATCGCTATAATCGGCGGCTTTTGTTTCTGACTGCGGGGTGTTTGATGCGCGATCGACTGTTGGCTGCTGAGAAGGTGAAGGCCATCGATTGGCGTGATGGCACCCTGTACCTGCTGGATCAGCGAGTTTTGCCGTTCGAGGAAACCTGGATCGCCTGCACCAGCGCGGCGGCAGTGGCCGAAGCCATTCGCTCGATGGTAGTGCGCGGCGCGCCGGCCATTGGCATCAGTTCCGCCTATGGCGTTGTGCTGGCAGCGCGCGCCCGGTTTGCCGAGGGCGGCCACTGGCAGGCGGCGCTGGAGGAAGATTTTGCGCTGCTCGCCGATTCCCGTCCGACCGCGGTCAACCTGTTCTGGGCCCTTGGGCGCATGCGCGAACGTCTGGATCGCCTGAAAAAACACGCAGATCCGCTGTCCGTGCTGGAAGCCGAGGCCCTGGCCATTCATGAAAGCGACCGCGAAGCCAACCTGACCATGGCGCAACTGGGCGTCGACCTGATCCGCAAGCACCAGGGCAACGCCCAGGCGATCATGACCCATTGCAACACCGGCGCACTGGCCACCGGTGGGTTCGGCACGGCGCTGGGGGTCATTCGCGGTGCCTTTATCGAGGGCATGGTCGAGCGCGTGTATGCCAGCGAAACCCGTCCATGGTTGCAAGGCTCCCGACTGACGGCCTGGGAGCTGGCCAACGAAGGCATTCCGGTGACCCTGCATGCCGACTCCGCCGCGGCGCATATCATGAAGATAAAGGGCGTCACCTGGGTCGTCGTCGGCGCAGATCGAATCACCGCCAATGGCGACGTGGCCAACAAGATCGGCACCTATCAGATGGCGGTCAATGCCATGCACCACGGGGTGCGTTTCATGGTGGTGGCGCCGAGTTCGACCATCGACATGAACCTGGCCAGTGGCGACGACATCGTGCTCGAGGAGCGCGATGGGCGCGAGCTGCTGGAGGTAGGTGGCCAGCGGCTCGGCGCCGATGTCGATGCGTTCAACCCGGTGTTCGACGTAACCCCGGCGGACCTGATCGATGCGATCGTCACCGAAAAAGGCATCGTCGAGCGGCCGGATACGGCGAAAATGACCCAGTTGATGTGCCGCAAGCGCCTCCATTGATTGCCGTGGCGTTTGAAAGGACGCCATCGCCAGCAGGCTGGCTCCCACAGGGTTTGTGATCGACACAGATCCCTGTAGGAGCGGGCTTGCCCGCGAAGAGGCCCTGAAAGACAGTAAATGAGCCTGAATCAACCCCCCAATTCAGCATTCAACTCGGCTCTAAGCCTCTCTGATCCCCTTCAAGCCTGTCATCGGTCAACTAACTATGCTCCATGCGCATCAGGGGGATAGGTGCGTGGCGGCTCTTGTGATAACATCCGGCGGTTTCCAAGGTTGTCCTGCGGGGCGACCTTTACTGCGCAGATCCATGGCATAACTCGTTGATTTGTCGTAAGTCGGTGCACGGCACTCAGCCTGCAGCGGCGAGCTTCGTTCGTCCCATATGGATGTGACGAAGTTTCACCAGAAAAAGGAATCAGGCTTCTCATGGGCGAACTGGCCAAAGAAATCCTCCCGGTCAATATCGAAGACGAGCTGAAGCAGTCCTATCTCGACTACGCGATGAGCGTAATTGTCGGGCGGGCACTGCCGGATGCGCGCGATGGCTTGAAGCCCGTGCACCGGCGCGTGCTGTTCGCGATGAGCGAGCTGGGCAACGACTTCAACAAGCCGTACAAGAAATCTGCCCGTGTTGTCGGTGACGTGATCGGTAAGTATCACCCGCACGGTGATACCGCGGTGTACGACACCATCGTTCGGATGGCGCAGCCATTCTCCCTGCGCTACCTGCTGGTAGACGGCCAGGGCAACTTCGGTTCGGTGGACGGCGACAACGCCGCGGCCATGCGATACACCGAAGTGCGCATGACCAAGCTGGCGCACGAGCTGCTGGCCGACCTGCATAAGGAAACCGTGGACTGGGTGCCGAACTACGACGGCACCGAAATGATCCCGGCGGTCATGCCGACCCGTATTCCCAACCTGCTGGTCAACGGCTCCAGCGGTATCGCCGTGGGCATGGCGACCAACATTCCGCCGCACAACCTCGGTGAAGTCATCGACGGTTGCCTGGCGCTCATCGACAACCCCGAGTTGACCGTCGACGAGCTGATGCAATACATCCCGGGTCCGGACTTCCCGACCGCCGCGATCATCAACGGTCGCGCCGGCATCATCGAAGCCTACCGCACCGGTCGCGGCCGCATCTACATGCGCGCCCGCTCGATGATCGAAGACATCGACAAGGTTGGTGGCCGCCAGCAGATCGTCATCACCGAACTGCCTTACCAGCTGAACAAGGCTCGCCTGATCGAGAAGATCGCCGAGCTGGTAAAAGAGAAGAAGCTCGAAGGCATCACCGAGCTGCGCGACGAGTCCGACAAGGACGGCATGCGCGTCGTGATCGAACTGCGTCGTGGCGAAGTGCCTGAGGTGATCCTCAACAACCTCTACGCCCAGACCCAGCTGCAAGCGGTATTCGGCATCAACATCGTTGCGCTGATCGACGGCCGTCCACGCATCCTGAACCTCAAGGACCTGCTGGAAGCCTTCGTTCGTCACCGTCGCGAAGTCGTTACCCGCCGTACCGTGTTCGAACTGCGCAAGGCGCGCGAACGTGGTCACATCCTGGAAGGTCAAGCGGTTGCCCTGTCGAACATCGACCCGGTCATCGCCCTGATCAAGGCCTCGCCAACCCCGTCGGAAGCCAAGGAAGCGCTGGTCAGCACCCCTTGGGAGTCCTCCGCCGTTGTGGCGATGGTGGAACGTGCCGGCGCCGATTCGTGCCGTCCGGAAAACCTCGATCCGCAATACGGCCTGCGCGACGGCAAGTACTTCCTGTCGCCAGAGCAGGCGCAAGCCATCCTGGAACTGCGTCTGCACCGCCTGACCGGCCTGGAACACGAAAAACTGCTGGCCGAGTATCAAGAGATCCTCAACCAGATCGGCGAGCTGATCCGCATCCTCAACAGCGCCACGCGCCTGATGGAAGTGATCCGCGAAGAGCTGGAAGTGATCCGCGCCGAATACGGCGACGTGCGTCGCACCGAGATCCTCGATGCCCGTCTCGACCTGACCCTGGGCGACATGATCCCGGAAGAAGATCGCGTCGTGACCATTTCCCACGGTGGCTACGCCAAGACCCAGCCATTGGCTGCGTACCAGGCCCAGCGTCGTGGCGGTAAAGGCAAGTCGGCCACCGGCGTCAAGGATGAGGACTACATCGCTCACCTGTTGGTGGCCAACAGCCACACCACGCTGCTGCTGTTCTCCAGCAAGGGCAAGGTGTACTGGCTGAAAACCTACGAAATCCCGGAAGCTTCCCGCGCCGCCCGTGGTCGTCCGCTGGTCAACCTGCTGCCGCTGGATGACGGTGAATACATCACCACCATGCTGCCGGTCGAGGAATACACCGAAGGTCACTTCATCTTCATGGCCACCGCCAACGGCACCGTGAAGAAGACCCCGCTGGAATCCTTTAGCCGTCAGCGTAGCGTCGGCCTGATCGCGCTGGAGCTGGACGAAGGCGACGTGCTGATCTCCGCGGCCATCACCGATGGCGAACGCGAAGTCATGCTGTTCTCCGACGGCGGCAAGGTGACGCGCTTCAAGGAATCCGACGTTCGCGCCATGGGCCGTACCGCCCGCGGTGTACGCGGCATGCGCCTGCCGGAAGGGCAGAAGCTGATTTCCATGCTGATCCCGGAAGAAGGCAGCCAGATCCTCACCGCTTCGGCGCGTGGTTACGGCAAGCGCACTGCGATCACCGAGTTCCCTGAGTACAAGCGTGGCGGCCAGGGCGTGATCGCCATGGTCAGCAACGATCGTAACGGCCGTCTGGTCGGTGCGGTCCAGGTGCTCGATGGCGAGGAGATCATGCTGATTTCCGACCAGGGCACCCTGGTACGTACCCGTGTCGACGAAGTGTCCAGCCTGGGTCGTAACACCCAAGGCGTGACCCTGATCAAGCTGGCCAGCGATGAAACGCTGGTCGGTCTGGAGCGGGTCCAGGAGCCGTCGGAAGTCGAGGGTGAAGAGCTGGAAGGTGAAGAAGGTGCCGGGTTCGAGGGCAATGTCGTGATCGACGACATCGTCGAGGACCAGCAACTCGACGCCGCCGCTGACGAAGAACCACAGGAATAAGCGGGTAAGCAGGGGGCGGATGAAAATTCGCCCCCTTGTTGTTTGTCCTGTATGAAAAAAATCGACACCCACGACGATCAAATGTGGGAGCGGGCTTGCTCGCGAAGACGGACTGACATCCAATAAAGATGTCGCCAGTCCAATCGCTTTCGCGAGCAAGCCCGCTCCCACATTAGATTGGTGTCGGCTGATGATTTATTGCGTGATACCACCAAATCAGAGCGAGATTGGATGTGAGCAAGAGAGCCTATAACTTCTGTGCCGGTCCTGCGGCGCTTCCCGAAGCTGTCCTGCAGCGCGCCCAGGGTGAACTCCTCGACTGGCACGGCAAGGGTCTGTCGGTCATGGAAATGAGCCATCGCAGCGATGAGTTCGTGTCCATCGCCACCAAGGCCGAGCAGGATCTGCGTGATCTGCTGAATATCCCCTCGAACTATAAAGTGCTGTTCCTGCAAGGTGGCGCCAGCCAGCAATTTGCCCAGATTCCCCTGAACCTGCTGCCGGAAAATGGCTCCGCGGACTATATCGACACCGGTATCTGGTCGCAGAAAGCCATCGAAGAAGCGTCGCGCTTCGGCCACGTCAATGTTGCCGCCACCGCCAAGCCGTACGATTACTTCGCCATTCCTGGCCAGAACGAATGGAAGCTGTCGAAAGACGCGGCCTACGTGCACTACGCACCGAACGAAACCATCGGCGGCCTGGAATTCCAGTGGATTCCCGAGACCGGTGACGTTCCGTTGGTCGCTGACATGTCCTCGGACATCCTTTCGCGTCCGGTGGATGTCTCGCGCTTCGGCATGATCTACGCCGGCGCCCAGAAGAACATCGGCCCGAGCGGCATCGTGGTCAACATCGTGCGTGAAGACCTGCTGGGTCGCGCCCGTTCCCAGTGCCCGACCATGCTCGACTACAAGGTCGCGGCCGACAACGGTTCGATGTACAACACCCCGCCGACCCTGGCCTGGTACCTCTCCGGCCTGGTGTTCGAGTGGCTCAAGGAGCAGGGCGGTGTCGAAGCCATCGGCAAGCTCAATGACGTCAAGCAGCGCACGCTGTACGACTTCATCGATGCCAGCGGCCTCTACAGCAACCCGATCAACAAGTCGGACCGCTCGTGGATGAACGTGCCGTTCCGCCTGGCCGATGACCGTCTGGACAAGCCGTTCCTGGCCGGTGCCGACGAGCGTGGCCTGCTGAACCTCAAGGGTCACCGTTCCGTGGGTGGCATGCGCGCCTCCATCTATAACGCCGTCGACATCAACGCGGTCAACGCGCTGGTGGCGTACATGGCAGAGTTCGAGAAGGAACACGGCTAATGTCTGAGCAAGAACTCAAGGCACTGCGCGTTCGCATTGATGCTCTGGACACTAAAGTCCTGGAGCTGATCAGTGAGCGTGCGCGTTGCGCCCAGGAAGTCGCGCGAGTAAAGATGGCCTCGCTGGCCGAAGGCGAAGTGCCGGTGTTCTATCGTCCCGAGCGCGAAGCTCAAGTGCTCAAGCGTGTCATGGAGCGCAACCAGGGGCCGCTGGGCAACGAAGAGATGGCGCGGCTGTTCCGCGAAATCATGTCCTCGTGCCTGGCCCTCGAGCAGCCGCTGAAAGTGGCGTACCTCGGTCCTGAAGGCACCTTCACCCAGGCTGCGGCCATGAAGCACTTCGGCCACGCCGTGATCAGCAAGCCGATGGCGGCCATCGACGAAGTGTTCCGCGAAGTGGCGGCCGGTGCGGTGAACTTTGGCGTGGTCCCGGTGGAAAACTCCACCGAAGGCGCGGTCAACCACACCCTCGACAGCTTCCTCGAGCACGACATGGTGATCTGTGGCGAAGTCGAGCTGCGGATCCACCATCACCTGTTGGTCGGTGAAAACACCAAGACCGACAGCATCAGCCGCATCTACTCCCACGCCCAGTCCCTGGCCCAGTGCCGCAAGTGGCTGGACGCCCATTACCCGAATGTCGAGCGCGTGGCGGTGTCCAGCAACGCCGAAGCGGCCAAGCGGGTCAAGGGTGAGTGGAACTCTGCAGCGATTGCCGGCGACATGGCGGCCGGCCTCTACGGGCTGACCCGCCTGGCCGAGAAAATCGAGGACCGCCCGGACAACTCCACGCGCTTCCTCATGATCGGTAACCAGGAAGTGCCGCCGACCGGCGACGACAAGACCTCGATCATCGTATCGATGAGCAACAAGCCGGGCGCGCTGCACGAATTGCTGGTGCCGTTCCACGACAACGGCATCGACCTGACGCGAATCGAGACCCGTCCGTCGCGCAGCGGTAAATGGACCTACGTGTTCTTCATCGATTTCGTCGGCCACCACCGCGATCCGCTGGTAAAAGGTGTGCTGGAAAAGATCAGCCAGGAAGCAGTAGCACTCAAAGTGCTGGGTTCCTACCCGAAAGCAGTTCTCTAAGGGGCGGTAGCAAATGAGTGGCAATTTCCTCGCTCTGGCACAGCCGGGCGTGCAACAACTTTCGCCATACGTTCCGGGCAAACCCGTGGACGAACTGGCGCGTGAGCTGGATCTCGATCCGGCCAGCATCGTCAAGCTGGCCAGCAACGAAAACCCGCTGGGCGCGAGTCCCAAGGCCCTGGCGGCCATCCGTGAAGAGTTGGCTGAGCTGACTCGTTATCCGGACGGTAACGGCTTCGCGCTCAAGACCCTGCTGGCCGAGCAGTGCCGTGTCGAACTGAACCAGGTGACGCTGGGCAATGGCTCCAACGACATCCTTGAGTTGGTCGCTCGCGCCTACCTGGCGCCAGGCCTCAACGCGGTGTTCAGCGAACATGCGTTTGCGGTCTACCCGATCGTGACCCAGGCCGTCGGCGCCCAGGCCAAAGTGATTCCGGCCAAGGATTGGGGTCATGACCTGCCGGCGATGCTGGCGGCCATCGACGCCAATACCCGCGTAGTGTTCATCGCCAACCCGAACAACCCGACCGGGACCTGGTTCGATACCGAGGCGCTGGACGAATTCCTCCAGGACGTGCCGGAGCACGTACTGGTGGTGCTGGACGAGGCCTACATCGAATACGCCGAAGGCAGCGACCTGCCGGACGGCCTGGACTTCCTCGCGGCTTACCCGAACCTGCTGGTGTCGCGCACATTCTCCAAGGCCTACGGCCTGGCGGCGTTGCGCGTAGGTTATGGCTTGTCTACCGCCGTGGTCGCCGATGTGCTGAACCGCGTGCGCCAGCCGTTCAACGTCAACAGCCTGGCCTTGGCCGCTGCCTGCGCTGCGCTGCAGGACGGCGAATACCTGGCTGAAAGCCGTCGTTTGAATGAGTCCGGCATGCAGCAACTGGAAACGGGATTCCGCGAGCTGGGGCTGGGCTGGATTCCATCCAAAGGCAACTTCATCTGCGTTGACCTCGGTCAGGTGGCGGCCCCGGTGTTCCAGGGGCTGCTGCGCGAAGGCGTGATCGTGCGTCCGGTAGCCAACTACGGCATGCCGAACCACTTGCGCATCACCATTGGCCTGCCGGCGGAAAACAGCCGTTTCCTCGAGGCGCTGGCCAAGGTTCTGGCCCGTGGTTGATGTCACTGCACTGCAATGTGCAGAGCCCATGATCGGACGCCTGGTGGTGGTTGGTCTGGGGTTGATCGGCGGTTCGTTTGCCAAGGGTTTGCGCGAAAGTGGCCTGTGCCGCGAAGTGGTCGGGGTCGATCTCGACCCGCAGTCGCGCAAACTCGCGGTTGAGCTGGGTGTGGTGGATCGCTGCGAAGATGACCTGGCGGTTGCTTGCCAGGGCGCCGACGTGATCCAGTTGGCCGTGCCGATCCTTGCCATGGAAAAAATGCTCGGCCGTCTGGCGGGCATGGATCTGGGGCAAGCGATCCTGACTGACGTCGGCAGCGCCAAGGGCAATGTCGTGCGCGCGGCGAGCGAGGCCTTCGGCGGCATGCCGGCGCGTTTCGTGCCGGGCCACCCGATCGCCGGTTCCGAGCAGAGCGGGGTGGAAGCCTCGAATGCCGAACTGTTCCGTCGCCATAAAGTGATCCTGACACCGCTGGAGCAGACCGATCCGCAGGCCCTGGCCGTGGTCGATCGTCTGTGGCGCGAGTTGGGCGCCGATGTCGAGCACATGCAGGTCGAACGCCACGACGAAGTGTTGGCGGCCACCAGTCATCTGCCGCACTTGCTGGCATTCGGCCTGGTCGACTCGCTGGCCAAGCGCAATGAAAACCTTGAGATCTTCCGTTACGCTGCGGGCGGTTTCCGCGATTTCACAAGAATCGCCGGAAGCGACCCGGTCATGTGGCATGACATCTTCCTCGCCAACCGCGAAGCTGTCCTGCGCACACTCGATACATTTCGCAGCGACCTCGACGCCTTGCGCGACGCGGTCGATGCAGGGGATGGGCACCAATTATTGGGCGTTTTCACTCGCGCCCGGGTTGCCCGCGAGCATTTCAGTAAAATCCTGGCCCGTCGGGCCTATGTGGACGCTATGAATTCCAACGATCTGATTTTCCTGGCTCAACCTGGTGGCCGCCTGTCCGGTCGGATTCGCGTACCAGGTGACAAGTCGATTTCCCACCGTTCGATCATGCTGGGCTCCCTGGCCGAAGGCGTGACTGAAGTCGAAGGCTTCCTCGAGGGCGAAGACGCCCTGGCGACCCTGCAGGCGTTCCGCGACATGGGCGTGGTCATCGAAGGCCCGCACCATGGTCGTGTGACCATTCACGGTGTCGGCCTGCATGGCCTCAAGCCAGCACCGGGACCGATCTACCTGGGCAACTCCGGTACCTCGATGCGCCTGTTGTCCGGCCTGCTGGCGGCACAGGACTTCGACAGCACCCTGACCGGCGACGCTTCGCTGTCCAAGCGCCCGATGAATCGCGTGGCCAACCCGCTGCGTGAAATGGGCGCCGTAATCGAGACCGCCGCTGAAGGCCGTCCGCCGATGACCATTCGTGGTGGGAACAAGCTCAAGGGCCTGACCTACACCATGCCAATGGCCAGTGCCCAGGTTAAATCCTGCCTGCTGCTGGCGGGTCTGTACGCCGAAGGCAAGACCACCGTCACCGAGCCTGCACCGACTCGCGACCACACCGAGCGCATGCTGCGCGGCTTCGGCTACCCGGTCAGCGTCAACGGTGCCACCGCTTCGGTCGAGTCCGGCCACAAGCTGACCGCGACCCACATTGAAGTGCCGGGCGACATCTCGTCGTCGGCGTTCTTCCTGGTGGCCGCGTCGATCGCCGAGGGTTCGGAGCTGGTACTGGAGCACGTCGGCATCAACCCTACCCGCACCGGCGTGATCGACATCCTGCGCCTGATGGGCGCCGACATTACCCTGGAAAACCAGCGTGAAGTCGGCGGCGAGCCAGTGGCGGACCTGCGCGTGCGAGCAGCTAAACTCAAGGGTATCGAGATTCCCGAGGCGCTGGTTCCATTGGCGATCGACGAATTCCCGGTGCTGTTCGTCGCTGCCGCCTGCGCCAAAGGGCGCACCGTGCTGCGCGGCGCCGAAGAGCTGCGGGTCAAGGAGTCGGACCGGATCCAGGTCATGGCCGATGGCTTGCTGGCGCTGGGCGTCAAGTGTGAACCGACCCCGGATGGCATCATCATCGATGGCGGTTCGATCGGTGGTGGTGAAGTCCATGGTCACGGCGACCACCGGATTGCCATGGCCTTCAGCGTTGCCTCGCTGCGCGCCACGGCGCCGATCCGCATCCACGACTGCGCCAACGTGGCGACCTCGTTCCCCAACTTCCTGGCGCTGTGCGCGCAGGTCGGTATCCGCGTTGCGCAAGAGGCCCAGTCGTGAAGAGCATTGCACCGGTCATCACCATCGATGGGCCAAGCGGCTCGGGCAAAGGCACCATAGCCGGGATCCTGGCCAGGCGCCTGGGCTGGAACCTGCTGGATTCCGGTGCGCTGTACCGCCTGCTGGCATTCGCTGCGCATAACCACGGCGTCGACCTGACCAATGAAGAGTTGCTGAAAAAACTCGCCGCTCATCTGGATGTGCAATTCATCGCGGCGACCGAAGGTCAGCTGCAGCGCATCATCCTGGAAGGCGACGAAGTCAGTGATGTGATCCGTACCGAAAGCGTCGGCTCGGGGGCCTCCCAGGTGGCTGCATTGCCCGCGGTGCGCGAGGCGCTGCTGCAGCGCCAGCGCGCTTTCCAGGAAGCGCCGGGCCTGGTGGCCGATGGTCGCGACATGGGTACCGTGGTATTTCCAGATGCGCCGCTGAAGATTTTCCTGACCGCCAGCGCCGAGGAAAGGGCGCGCCGTCGATATTTGCAGTTGAAGGGCAAAGTCGAGGGTGTTAGTCTGTCGAGTCTGCTAGATGAGATACGTGCACGCGATGAGCGTGACACCCAGCGAGCGGTAGCCCCGCTCAAGCCGGCGGCTGACGCCATACAGCTGGATTCCACGGAATTGTCCATCGACCAGGTGCTGGAACGCATCATGAGCGAGATCGCCATTCGCGATATCGCCGGGTGACCAAGAAGGCCGCAGGGGACCAGTCATAGTCCTGGGGCGCTTCTTCTAAATGAAACTAACCCACACCGTCTGGGGTGTGGAGATGGGCGTATTCTTCGCCCTCATCAACAGGAATTAAAATGAGCGAAAGCTTTGCGGAACTCTTTGAAGAAAGCCTAAAAACCCTGAACCTTCAGGCAGGCTCCATCATCACCGGTGTTATCGTTGATATCGATTACCAAGCTCGCTGGGTAACCGTTCACGCTGGCCTGAAGTCTGAAGCACTCATCCCGCTTGAGCAGTTCTACAACGACGCTGGCGACCTGACTATCAACGTCGGTGACGAAGTTCACGTTGCGCTGGACTCGGTAGAAGACGGCTTTGGCGAAACCAAGCTGTCCCGTGAAAAAGCCAAGCGCGCTGAATGCTGGATTGTTCTGGAAGCTGCCTTCGCAGCCGAAGAAGTGGTCAAGGGCGTTATCAACGGTAAGGTTAAAGGCGGCTTCACTGTCGACGTTAACGGCATCCGTGCGTTCCTGCCAGGTTCTCTGGTTGACGTCCGTCCAGTGCGCGACACCACGCACCTGGAAGGCAAAGAGCTGGAATTCAAGGTCATCAAGCTGGACCAGAAGCGCAACAACGTTGTCGTTTCCCGTCGTAGCGTCCTGGAAGCCGAGAACTCCGCCGAGCGCGAAGCTCTGCTGGAATCCCTGCAGGAAGGCCAACAAGTCAAAGGTATCGTCAAGAACCTCACCGATTACGGCGCATTCGTCGATCTGGGTGGCGTCGATGGCCTGCTGCACATTACCGACATGGCTTGGAAGCGTATCAAGCATCCTTCCGAAATCGTCAACGTTGGCGACGAGATCGATGTCAAGGTTCTGAAGTACGATCGCGAGCGCAATCGTGTTTCCCTGGGCCTGAAGCAACTGGGCGAAGATCCATGGGTTGCTATCAAAGCCCGTTACCCAGAAAGCACTCGCGTTACCGCTCGTGTAACCAACCTGACCGACTACGGCTGCTTCGCTGAGCTGGAAGAAGGCGTTGAAGGTCTGGTACACGTTTCCGAAATGGACTGGACCAACAAGAACATCCACCCTTCGAAAGTCGTACAAGTCGGCGACGAAGTGGAAGTTATGGTTCTGGACATCGACGAAGAGCGTCGTCGTATCTCCCTGGGCATCAAGCAGTGCAAATCTAACCCATGGGAAGATTTCTCTGGCCAGTTCAACAAGGGCGATAAAATCTCCGGCACCATCAAGTCGATCACCGATTTCGGTATCTTCATTGGTCTGGACGGCGGCATCGACGGCCTGGTTCACCTGTCCGACATCTCCTGGAACGAAGTTGGCGAAGAAGCTGTTCGTCGTTTCAAGAAGGGCGACGAGCTGGACACCGTTATCCTGTCGGTTGACCCAGAGCGCGAGCGCATCTCCCTGGGCATCAAGCAACTGGAAAGCGATCCGTTCTCCGAGTACGTTCAAGAGAACGACAAAGGCGCAATCGTTAAGGGTATCGTGAAAGAAGTTGACGCTAAAGGCGCCATCATCACCCTGGCCGACGATATCGAAGCGACTCTGAAAGCCTCCGAAATCAGCCGTGACCGCGTTGAAGACGCGCGCAACGTTCTGAAAGAAGGCGAAGAAGTAGAAGCCAAGATCATCAGCGTTGACCGCAAGAGCCGCGTAATCCAGCTCTCGATCAAGTCGAAAGACGTTGAAGAAGAGAAAGAAGCGATCCAGAGCCTGCGCGACAAGCCGCAAGCTGGTTCGGATGCTCCAGTAGCCACCACTCTGGGTGACCTGCTGCGTGCACAAATGGAAAAACAGAACTAAGTTCTGACTTTCTGTAAAAAAGGGCGACTTCGGTCGCCCTTTTTTGTGCCTGCAATTTGGCTCACGCCCTGTAGGAGCTGCCGCAGGCTGCGATCTTTTCGGGTAAACCCGAAACATTACCTCACCAAAACTGTCTGTTTCTTTAGCAGGATCAATCGCTTATTTGCAGCTAGTCTTAGCTTGGGGTAAACGACGGTCAGGCGCTGTGCCTGGCATAAGGATGTGAATGAAAACGCTCGTAGTCGTCATAGCGGTGCTGGCATTGGCAGGGTGTGCCACCAGTGCGAAAACGCATGCCGTGCGTGGGGTCAGTGGTATCGAGATCGATTGCTCGGGGCTGGGATCGAACTGGGAAAGGTGTCAGAAGCGCGCAGCCAAGGAATGCAAAGGTGCAGGCTATACAGTCGTGGCTAGGTCCGATGATGCAAAGGAAGAAGAGGAAGAATTTCTCTTCGGCTTCAATCCCGCGGGTTTTGTTACGCGGACGATGCTGGTTATCTGCAAATGAGTGGAAGGGCAGGGCGTTGCACCGCCCGAGGCAGAAACACAGGGTGCAGGATGGGGGCTGTTCAAATTTGTCAGGGCATGCTAAAACCTTTGAAGCGCTGATCTAGCTGCTTGAAAAAGAAGGGAAAATTATGACGAAGTCGGAGTTGATCGAACGAATTGTCACCCATCAAGGGCTGCTCTCATCCAAGGATGTGGAGCTGGCCATCAAGACCATGCTTGAGCAAATGTCCCAATGCCTGGCCACCGGCGATCGTATCGAGATCCGTGGTTTTGGCAGCTTCTCCCTGCACTATCGTGCGCCTCGTGTAGGGCGCAATCCGAAGACCGGTCAGTCTGTAAGTCTTGATGGGAAGTTCGTCCCGCATTTCAAGCCGGGTAAAGAGCTGAGGGATCGGGTGAATGAGGACGAAGAAAATGAGTTTTGATTGCTGACGAGAGGCTTAGATGAATAGCGTCAAGCGAGCAACAATGTTTGCGGTGTTAATTTTGTTCACTGCGCTGGTGGTTGTTTTTATTCTAGAAAATAACCAACCAGCATCGTTGGTTTTCTTCGGCTGGTCTGCGCCACAATTACCGATCGCAGCCTACGTTATTATAGCGTTGCTATTAGGTTGGTGCGCAGGGCCGCTTTTAATTTTGGGAATACGTTCAAAGGTGAGCAGGCGAAGGTCGCATCCAGAATAACGGTCTCTGGCCTAGTGCTGATAGCTATGCTGGCCCCGAATGTACACCGACGACTCTGTCACCAATCTGCCGTTCTATGAACTGTGTGGTGAAATGAGGTGTTGGCTAAATTAGTAAAGTGTGATTCAAGGATTATATGAATAAGGGCGGGGGGCGGCATATGCAAAGAGCTAATACAGCCAACAGTGGTATTTATGAAGTTGATCTGGTGCAGTTATTCAAAGTGGTTTGGTTGCAAAAGTGGCTGGTCGCTATTGTTACTCTTGTGTTTACGCTCGCTGCCGCAGCTTATGCGTTTTCACTTACGGCAGTATATGAAGCAAAGTCTTACATCGCACCGCCTACCAATGATGATATCTCTGAATTGAATAGTGGGCGAACTGAAGATCTTTCCCTAAAGAAATTTACTGTCGACGAAGTTTTTAAGATTTTTCTAGCGGAGCTTCAGTCTCAGGAAATGCGCCAGTCTTTTTTTCAGAATGTATATCTCCCGAGCTTGGCTGAGGGTGCAGATCGAAAAGCGGATCGTACGTACAGTGGGTTCTCCCAAAGCGTGATTGTTGCCCCTGCTGATAAAGAAGGGGTGGGGCGTTGGTCAGTCTCAATTCAGGGTGGGGATCCTTCGAGCATTACCAATTTGACGAGTCTTTATGTTGAAGAGGCGGCGCGCCGCGCAGATCGAGAGGTGATGAGCCGTGTCCATAAAGAGCTGGGCGTTTTGTCTCTTGATCTGCAAACAAAAATAGGATTACTTCGAGAATTGGGAGAAAGGGAGCGGCAAGATACTATAACTCGTTTGAAAGAATCCATATTTATAGCTAAAGCAATTGGATTGGAGAATCCATTAGTGTTTACCGGTACAGGTGCGGCAAGACTGCTGAATCAAGTGGCCGATATTCGTTCTTACATGCGTGGTAGAAAGGTGCTTGAGTCAGAGCTCAAAGTAGCAGAGGAACGAAAGTCAAACGACCCATTTATACCTGGTCTAAGGAATCTCCAAGCTAAACTTGAATCATATCAAACTTTAATGAGTGCTAAGCCGGAGGTGTGGGTGTTTGATAAAGATTCTCTAATCCAGCAACAAGCAGTGCCTGTCAAGTCTAGGAGAATGTTTATTATCCTCGTTGGTATTATCCTGGGTGGGATGACAGGTCTTGTGATCGTCTTGATTAGAAGTCTTAAGCTGAGTTCCAGGCCTGTTGCCGACTAAGGCGGTATAAGCCTTCTTCGCTATTGCTTGGTCGGACTGTTGAATGAGATATTTGCTGCGTACTGCTGTGTTACTGCCCGGAACTGATTCAATGATAATTCATGGTGCCTGCAATAATTTCTCGTAAAAGTCAACCTTATCCGCAGGTGTCGGCGAATTTTGTATTGGTCAGAGCTATAGGATTGCACGGAATATTTAGTGTTGGGGGATAACGACGGTCCACTGGTCGTATGACTCTCCGTCCAAGGCCTATACAGCGTCTGTTCATAATAAAATCTGACTGGGCGAGACCAAGATTCTCCTGCCATTAAAGGGAGGCTCCGCACAGGTGGTTGCTTTGAGCAATGCAAAGATCCTTTCTCCTAGCTAGAATGTGATGCTTGGACGCCTCTGAGACGCCAAGATGAGCAGATTAAGCCGTGCATAGGTAGAGTCAGCATTTGGAAACGTATATGAGAATTCACAATGGGGAAGGGGAGCTGAGGTCACATCTGCATCTCGGATGCCACGTTGTGGCGCCTCGTTTTTCAAATGAGCGGCAGGTTAGCGCGAAAAATATTCAAGCACGAAGTCGAGCACGTTTTCCTTTCAGTGATTTCCCCCTGAACGGTAGGCGCTTGGTATGGGGCTTAAACCAGCAGATTAATTTTCTTAACCAATCAGCGGCGACCCATTTAAGCTATTCATTAGTAGCGGTAGGATCCCAGCTGAGCCGCGTGCCCGTGGTGTACTGTTTGCAATCCGTTGTTACAACAAACCTATTGAATAAGGTCTTCATAGCCGGCGTTGGACACTCCTTTTCACGCTTAGCCTGCGCCAGGGATTTGAGCAAAGCCTAAACAAAATTAACCAATAATTGCTCACTAGGTGAGCCGGAGCCAGATTGATGTCGCAACAAATGAAGGACAGCATTGCAAAATTTAAGAATAAGGACGCCCTAATAGGCATTGTCGGTCTCGGTTACGTCGGCTTGCCGTTAATGCTCCGTTACAATGCTATCGGGTTTCGTGTTTTAGGTATCGATATCGACGAAAGTAAGGTTTTAAAGCTTAACGCAGGCCAAAGTTATATCGAGCATATCCCGGGTGAGAAGATTAAACACGCACGTAGCTCCGGATTTGAAGCCACCACAGAGTTTGCTCGTGCATCAGAGTGTGACGCATTAATTCTGTGCGTGCCTACTCCCCTGAATAAATACCGCGAACCGGATATGAGTTTTGTGATCAATACCACAGACGCTCTGAAGCCTTATCTGCGAGTTGGACAAGTCGTATCGTTGGAAAGCACTACCTATCCGGGCACGACACAGGAAGAGCTGCTACCTCGGGTCCAAGAAGGTGGTCTGATCGTTGGGGAAAATATTTTCTTGGTTTATTCGCCGGAGCGTGAAGACCCTGGTAATCCGGACTTTGAAACTCGGACAATTCCAAAAATTATTGGAGGGGACACCTCTGCTTGTCTCGAAGTTGGCACTGCACTTTATGAACAAGCCATCGATGAAGTTGTTCCGGTCAGTTCCACGAAAGCGGCCGAAATGACTAAATTGCTTGAAAATATACATCGTGCGGTCAACATCGGTTTGGTTAACGAGATGAAAATCGTGGCTGATCGCATGGGCATAGACATTTTCGAAGTTGTGGATGCGGCTGCGACTAAGCCTTTTGGCTTTACTGCCTATTATCCGGGGCCTGGACTGGGTGGTCACTGCATACCAATCGATCCGTTTTACCTGACCTGGAAGGCTCGCGAGTATGGTCTCCATACCAGATTTATCGAACTATCAGGTGAAGTGAACCAAGCAATGCCTGAATATGTATTGGGCAAATTGATGGACGGACTCAATGATACCGGTAAAGCTGTAAAAGGAAGCAACATACTAGTTTTGGGTATTGCGTATAAGAAGAACGTGGATGATATGCGCGAATCTCCATCGGTGGAAATAATGGAATTGATTGAAGCCAAGGGCGGTTTAATCGCTTATAGCGATCCTCATGTACCTGTGTTCCCGAAAATGAGAGAGCATAAGTTCGATCTATGCAGCGTGGAATTGACAGCCGAAAGCATATCGGGATTTGATGCTGTAGTTGTTGCCACTGATCACGACAAATTTGACTACGAACTTATCAAAAAACATGCTCATTTAATCGTTGATAGTCGTGGCAAATACCGTTTGCCGGCGGCACATATTATCAAGGCATAATTTTTTTTGATTGATTTTTTGAATCAGGCTAGAGGCTCAGTAGCCTCATGAGAGGTACAATGAAAAACTTTGCTTTGATCGGTGCGGCTGGATATATCGCTCCACGACACATGCGTGCAATAAAAGATACCGGTAATTTGCTGGTTTCTGCTTATGATATAAATGATTCCGTTGGTATCATCGATAGTATTTCTCCACAAAGTGTGTTTTTTACTCAGTTTGAGCGATTCATAGAGTATGCTCACCAACTGAAACGTGATCCATCAACCGCGCTGGATTACATCGCTGTATGTTCACCGAACTATCTGCATCACTCTCATATCGCCGCAGGGCTAAGGCTTGGTTGCGATGTGATTTGTGAAAAGCCACTTGTTCCAACATCCGCAATTCTTAATGAGCTAGCACTTGTAGAAAAAGAGACCGGTAAGCGAGTCTACAATATTTTGCAATTGCGTCATCATCACGCCATATTAAATCTTAGGGACAAAGTCTCGAAGGAAAATCGGGCCAATAAATATGATGTCGAGCTTACATATATCACCTCCCGCGGGAATTGGTATATGGAAAGCTGGAAAGGTGATCCGCGTAAGTCTTTTGGACTGGCGACGAATATAGGTGTGCACTTTTACGACATGCTGCATTTTATTTTCGGTAAATTGCAAAGAAATGTTGTTCACTTCGCTTCCGAACACAAAGCATCTGGCTTTTTAGAATATGAAAACGCACGTGTTCGATGGTTCCTGTCGATCGATGCATCTGACTTGCCTGAGTCTGTGAAGGGGAAGAAACCCACCTACAGATCGATTACAGTGGATGGCGAGGAAATGGAGTTCTCTGAAGGGTTCACTGATTTACATACTACCAGTTATGAAGAGATATTAGCTGGAAGAGGCTACGGTATAGAAGATGCCAGGCACTGTGTAGAGACAGTTGAGGTGATTCGTTCATCGCAAGTCGTGACGGCAGTTGATGGAGAGGGGCACCCGAACCTAGCTCGTTTGCTAAAGTAATGCTTAAATGGATGGCCGTCTAGGCCATCCTTTATATCGGAGTAGAGAGTTGAGTTTTCCGTGAATATCAGCGAATCAGAAAATAGTATTTGCAGTCTTCGTCAGAAGGCTGCTCTTATGCGTACCGATGGCTTTCGCTTGGACGTTCAGGGCTTGAGAGCTATTGCGGTATTGACTGTGATTGCTTTTCATGCAAGCAATAATTTTCTTTCGCGGCGTTGGTCCATCATTATAAGAACGTAGAGTTCTTTGATCTTTTTCATAGCGATTTTATAATACGCACCTTTTCGCGATGGAGAGTTGATTTACCAAGATAGTCATCACCTAAATGAGATCGGATCACGCAGTTTTGGACTGTTTGTGTCTGCTACACTCAAAGTACTTTTGTCAAATTCCACGCTCAACTAATCGGGTGTCTAACATGTCCTATTATCAGCATCCATCTTCGATAATTGATCCAGGAGCTCAGATTGGAGAATCATCTAGGATCTGGCATTTTGTCCATGTCTGCAGCGGTGCTCGCATCGGGAGGGGCGTCTCCCTGGGGCAGAACGTTTTTGTTGGGAATAAAGTTGTAATAGGCGATAATTGTAAGATTCAGAATAATGTCTCTGTCTACGATAACGTTATCTTGGAGGAGGGCGTTTTTTGTGGGCCTAGCATGGTCTTTACTAATGTCTATAACCCGCGTTCTCTGGTTGAGCGTAAAAGTGAGTATCAAGACACGTTGGTAAAAAAGGGCGCGACGCTCGGTGCCAATTGCACTATCGTTTGCGGAGTGACGATTGGAGAGTTTGCGTTTGTTGGTGCTGGCGCAGTCATCAACAAAAATGTTCCGAGTTACGCTTTGATGGTTGGCGTGCCTGCTCGCCAAATAGGTTGGATGAGCGAATATGGTGAGCAACTTGGGCTTCCTTTGACAGGAGCTGGAGAAGCGATTTGCATCCATACCGGAGCGCGCTATGTACTAACAAATGGACTAATTACCAAGCTGGAAAAAACGTCATGATAGAATTTATTGATTTAAAAAAACAGCAAGAGGTTATCAAAGGGCAAATAGATGCCGCGATTGCCAAAGTACTTGCTCATGGCCAATATATTCTTGGGCCGGAGGTTGCCGAGCTTGAGGAAAAGCTGGCAACGTTCGTTGGGGCTAAATACTGCGTGACATGTGCAAATGGTACAGACGCACTGCAAATCGTGCAAATGGCATTAGGAATTGGTCCTGGTGACGAGGTGATTACACCTGGTTTCACTTACATCGCAACCGCAGAAACCGTTGCTCTGCTAGGTGCAAAACCGGTGTACGTCGATGTCGATCCGCATACATATAACCTAGACCCCGAAAAACTGGAAGCGGCTATAACGTCTAAAACAAAGGCAATTATACCAGTCTCGCTATATGGGCAATGTGCTGACTTCGATAAGATTAATGAAATTGCAGCACGACACCGGATACCCGTTATAGAGGACGCCGCCCAAAGTTTTGGTGCGACTTATAAGGGGAAACGCTCCTGCAACTTGACAGATGTATCATGTACCAGCTTCTTCCCTAGTAAGCCATTGGGTTGCTATGGAGATGGTGGTGCAATTTTTACTAATAACGAAGAGTTGGCAAACATAATTCGCCAAGTCTCGCGCCATGGCCAGAGTAAGCGGTACCATCACATTAGACTTGGTGTAAACAGCCGACTAGATACGTTGCAGGCGGCAATACTTCTAGCCAAATTTGAGATTTTTAATCGTGAAATAGAGTTGCGTAAAAGGATTGCGCGGAATTATGATGGTTTGCTTGCTGGTAGAGAATTTATAGTTACACCATTCATTAATGAACACTGTGAAAGCGTTTATGCGCAATATACTGTTCTGGTTCAAAATCGTAGCGACCTGCAATCTAAGCTCTCGGCTTTGGGAGTTCCGACAGTGGTACATTATCCAATTCCGTTAAATAAGCAGCCCGCTGTTTCTGACGGCGTTGTAAAGCTTCCTATAGGCGATCATATCGCTGAATGTGTGCTTAGTCTTCCCATGCATCCGTATTTGGATGACAAAACACAACAAGAAATTGTCGATAAGCTGGTGTCGTGTGTCGGTGACCGTTGAGATGTCCACTGCAAAAAAATTTGCAAAAAATCTAGCGGTATTGATGACTGGGACAACTATTGCTCAAGCAATTCCAGTTCTAATTAGTCCACTACTTACCAGAATCTATACTCCTGAAGATTTTGGGGTGTTTGCTCTTTACTTGGCAGTGGCCTCAATTATTGCAGTGGTGGTCACCGGTCGCTACGAAATGGCGATTATAATTCCAAAAAAACATAGCACCGCTTTGCATATAGCAGTTCTTTCTATCTCCCTGGCTGGAATTGCTTGTCTGTGTATGTTTTTACTGATCGTTCTATTTAAAACATATTTTGATAGGTTGTTAGGCTGGGGTGACGGCGCGCAGTGGCTGTATTGGCTCCCTGTAAGCGTTTTCTTCATGGCAACTTATCAAAGTCTCAATTATTTGTGCAATCGTGAGGGCCATTATAAACGGATGGCCATCAGCAGAATTTTTCAGAGTTCTGCGATGAGTGCCGTTCATATCGTGGGAGGGTATATCAAAGCGGGGGCGACAGGTTTAATTTCAGGGCAAATATTAGGCCAGTTTTTCGCCACCTGCGTTTTAGCCTATATGATGTTTGTCCGGAAACCAACGAAAACACTGCTCATCAGTAAGCAAAAAATCTTTGCATTAGCTCGGAGGTACTCCGATTTTCCGAAATACATGATACTCGCTCATGGATTTAATACTGCCTCTGCACAATCACCGATTATCTTCTTGAGCGCATATTTCGGAAGTGGGTCGGCAGGGTTCTATATACTGATCCAACGTGTCATCGGAGCGCCGATGGCCATTATAGCCAGCGCGATAGCAGACGTCTTTAGGCAAGAGGCTAGTCACGAGTACGCTAGAAGCGGAAGCTGTCGTTTGATCTTTACGAAAGCTTTTGTCAGGCTTCTATTCATCTCGATAGTTCCATTTATTATTTTTTTCTTTCTGGCTCCAACAATCTTTGTAGTGTTCTTCGGTGAAAGCTGGCGGGAGGCCGGTAACTACGCGCAGTTGTTGACCCCGATGTTTTTTCTGCAGTTCATAGCTAGTCCTTTAAGTGCAATGTATATGATTGCACAAAAGCAGAAATTTTACCTAATTTGGCAGTTTGTGCTTTTTGGTTTGATCGTCGTGGCGTTCACTGTAGGTGCTTATGCCGACGATATTGAGGTTTTCCTGCTTCTAGTCAGTGCCTTTCACAGCTTTATGTATGCGGCTAGTGGCGTTGTGTCATATAAGTTGGCTTGCGGTGAATGGAAGTGATTTTAGCGCTTGTGTATTTTAATCAAAAATCAAATCAGTGTGTCGCTGGTTTTTTTCATATTTTATTTTTTCATCTAAAATAGCTAAGATTGAAATCTGTTCCTTGTCTTCATCCTAGCTATAATACCTACTGTGACATCTCCCAGATAAAAAATGAGACAAAGCGCCTGCGTAAGGTGTGGGAGGAGGAGGGTGTGGGAGGAGGAGGTGTGGTCCAAGCAGAATGGGGAGGGCGAATGCATTATTTGCTTTGGGAGCAACCAACAACTCTATTGATTTGGGATGCTGCCAGTTTCCGCCACGATTCGACTCTTGGATATGCGGATGCTCCAGGATTTCGGTGCGGAGGATTCCCTGAGTACCCGGGGTTTGATTCAGTTGCGCACGTAAAACTGGCGGTTAGAGTGCGCCCGTTGACTGCGATGGACTTTTCGATTATAGACAGACACTACCTAGGTTTGAGGGTTAGCAAGGTAGCTTTCCTACAATTTAATGAATTTAAGGATTTTTGTCGCGCTGAAATGATGATATTACGATTTTTTGGCATGATTCGCATTTTTTCGGCAGTAAGGGGCGTGAGCTTTACCAAGGGATTCTTAATTGTTAATTTCGATCAAACATTGGAGGCTTGAATGATTACATTAACTAGCGATTACAGACTCTTGATCGATCCTACTAAAACAGCCGCTTTCTATGCAGTGTTTTTAATTTTTCCTGTTTATATGATTTATCAAGTATTGGTTCAGTTTCGATTTATTCCGCCAGTCTTTGGTAGCTATTTTTCTGTGGCAGCAGTTTTGATCTTACCTCTTTCACTCTGGGTAGTGTTGAAAGGCTCAGGGTATTCGAGGTGTTTTGGCATGTTTTATGTCAAATTACTTATGTTACTTGTTTTCATGATGTGCGTATTAGGGTTGGTTGGTCATTTCTCCGGTGTAAACGCTGAAATCAATAGCTATCATTTTAAAAGTGCGCTGAGATTTTGCTCTCTTTTTTTTGTGATGTTTTCTTTTGTTTTACTGAGCTTGAGTTCGAGAAGGCTGTTTTTTTGGTTTATGGTTTCGTATTCAGTGTTTATATGTATATTTTCCGTGGGGGGGTCATTTGTTTATCCTGCGATGATGATTAATGGCTATATGTTCGAGTTGGATTATCAACAGATCGCACTTGTTTATCTAATTGTATTGATCATGCTCTTGCCAGAGTGCGGTGCGATGCAGCGTTTTTTGTTGTATGTTGTTACAATTCCCGCAATGTTTTTAATAGGCGCTAGATCAGAGTTTTTTGCTTTTTTTATACTCGTTTTCATCGTGGAGTTTGTACGGTACGGTGCTCGTTTTATTATCTTCTCCTATTTTGCATTGTTGGCGACAATCTTGTCGTTATTTGTATTTATGAGTGGAAGAGATTTCACCGAGTATCGTATTTTTGCGATTTTTTCATCTGATGGCGATTCATCCCTTAATTCCAGAAAAGTTTTGCAGGAGCGCGCGATCAATACAATACTAGAGCATCCCTTGATGGGGGCTTACTACAGTCACGAGCCAGGGGCTTATGCGCACAGTGCGCTGGCAGCTTGGGTCGATTACGGAGTGCTAGGCTTCATTATTCTGCTTGTTTTGGTTCTGGGGCCTTTTTTCTCCCTAATGGCCAACTTTCGTCGCCATTATCATTCCCCTATTTGGATTCAAGCGTTTTCTTCAATTTCAATAACGATATTTATGCTGATTTTCGCTAAGTCTTATACCTACAGTTTGGTACCCGTATCGATAGCGTTATATTGTATTTTTAGAATAAAAGCAGATCAAGATTCAGTAAAATATTTACCCATAAGAGGAATTGTATGACGATCCGGGTGCTTTACATCGATGGAGACGGGCCGCTGGGTGGAGCATCGCGCAGTCTGTTCGAAGCTGTCGGTAATCTTCCTAAAGGAGAGGTGGATGCGTACTTCTTTGCCACACAAGGCACGGCGCTAAAATTCTATAGTCAAGTCGCCGTGGATATAATAACAGTGCGAGGTATGCCGAAATTTGATAACACTCGATATGGTTTCTATCGTGGCTTTCGCTGGCTGATATTGCTGCGTGAGTTCTTTTATTTGCCGTTCATGTTAATTGGACTTTTAAAAGCTAAACATAAGTGGAAGACATTCGATATTGTGCATGTAAACGAATTCGTTTATATAATTCCCGCGCTGCTGGCGAAGTGGATTTTCGGTGCGCGACTCGTCGTTCATGTTCGTGCTTTATCACAAAAGGACGATGCGTCGCTGCGTACGAGGATGATCAATGGCATTTTCAAGCGTTGGGTTGATCGTGTAATTGCCATTGATGGGAATGTTCGGGCGACTCTTTCCCCAGAGTTGTCTGTAGATATAATTAATAATTCATTTACTCCAGTTTCCAATCAAGTTCCTGACACAAAGATAGTTAATTTTTTTGAGTCATTACCTGATTGCTCGTTAAAGGTTGGGTTCGTCGGTAATGTTCATTATTCTAAAGGTATAGTAGAAATTTTTGAGGCTGCTAAAATTCTTTCAGGAACAAACAAAAATGTTAATTTTATAATTGTCGGTGGCGGTACTACCAGTGATCAAGGCGTTAAAGCCTGGATATTGGCAAGATTGGGATTTGCCCAAAATGCCGGAACTGATATTGGGGAGCTCGTAAAGAAAGACGCGCTAACTTCGTGCTTTCACATGCTGGGTCCAACATTGAACATAAAGTATGTTTACGACCGCATTGATGTTCTGTTGTTTCCCTCTCATTTCGATGCGCCTGGCAGACCTGTTTTCGAGGCCGGTTTTTCTTCGGTCCCAAGTATCGTAGCGGTTACTAATCCAACTCCAGATACATTTGTTCATAGGGAGACAGGACTCGCGATTCCTGCGAAAGATCCTCAAGCGCTTGCCGAGGCCATTGAGTTTTTTCTGGATAATCCCTCCGAGAGGATGCGAATGGGCGATAGCGCTCGCGAACTCGCTTTGAGGAATTTTAGCCCAGCGATCAACTCAAAAAAGCTCTTTGACGTATACTCTAAAATGATTTCAGTAAAATAATCGACTGAAGTCTGAATATAGGTACAGTATGAAAACATTAAATAATTCTAAGCGGTATCAAATTTGCACAACATGTATAATGGACACTACTGACCCTAGTATTTCATTCGATACTCAAGGTGTATGTGATTATTGCCGAAACTTCAAGGCTGAGATTGTTCCTAATTGGAATACTGATCAGAAAGGCGAATCTGAGCTAATGGCGCTCGCTGACAAGATCAAAGCACACGGTCGTGGCAAGGATTTTGACTGCATCATTGGCCTTAGCGGTGGCTTGGATAGTTCGTATGCCGCTTACATAGCAAAAGAAAAAATGGGATTACGCCCATTATTATTTCACGTTGATGCAGGTTGGAACACGGATCAGGCAGTTGGTAACATCGAAAAATTGGTAGATGGTCTTGGCCTTGATCTTTACACTGATGTCATAAACTGGGAAGAGATGAAAGATCTTCAAACGTCTTTTTTTCGTTCTCAGATTGCCGACCAGGATTTGCCGCAAGACGCGGCGTTCTTCTCCGGGCTTTACAAGTTTGCACGCGAACATCGGATAAAATATGTGTTAACTGGCGGCAACTACTCTACTGAGTGTTGCAGAGAGCCTGAAGAATGGGGTGGGTATCCGGGCATTGACAAAACGCTTTTTCTGGATATCCATAAACGTTTCGGTAAGCGAAAACTACAATCCTTTCCGCTGACGGATATTCTTGTATATAAGATCTTCTATCAGCGCCTTCTAGGTATGGAAGTGGTCAAGCCTCTCAATCTGGTCCCATACATCAAAAAGGATGCGGAGGCAACTCTTGAGAGCTTGTTCGGCTGGAAAAAATTCCAGCATAAGCACCACGAGTCCCGCTTCACGCGCTTCTATGAAGACTATTGGATGCCACGTAAATTTGGCTATGAGAAGCGTCGTGCACATTTCTCGAGCTTGATTATGACCGGCCAGATGACAAGGGATGCCGCGCTTGAGCGTATCTCCAAGCCTGAGCTCGATGAACAGTTCCTCAAAGGCGAATTCGAATACGTGGCCAACAAACTGGATCTCACTGTGGAGCAACTTCAGGAGATTTTCGAGGGTGAGAACAAGACCTACCATGACTATCGCAATAAGCGCTTCCTCATTGGCGTAGGTTCGCGTGTAATGAGCACCTTAGGGTTGGAGAGAAGGCTTTTCAGATGATCACTATCATCGATTACGGATTGGGTAACATTCAGGCGTTTGTCAACGTTTACAAGCGATTGAACATCCCGGTGACGGTAGCTAAGCAGCCGGGGGATCTTGAGTCGGCGACACGTCTAATCCTTCCAGGAGTCGGTGCGTTCGATCATGCGATGGAGCGTCTGGATGCATCAGGTATGCGTCCGCTTCTGGAAAAGCTTGTGCGGGAGCAAAAGGTTCCGGTCCTAGGGATCTGCGTAGGTATGCAGATCCTGGCTTCTGCCAGTGATGAAGGTCGACTCCCTGGGCTTGGATGGGTCAGAGGGCGAGTGCGGGCATTCGCAGACGTTCCAGAGCTCAAGGGGATTCCTTTACCGCATATGGGTTGGAATGACATTCGGCCCCGGCCTGACGTGCCCTTGTTCAAGGGGCTGGAAGAGGATGCGAGGTTCTATTTTTTGCACTCATTCTTTTTCGACTGCGAAGACGGGACTGGAGGCATTGCGTCCGCGTCCTACGGACAAGATTTTGTCTGTGCCGTCGCTGAAGATAATGTCTACGGCGTGCAGTTTCATCCCGAAAAGAGCCACCATTTTGGGGCGGATCTTCTGAAAAACTTCGCGGAATTTTAATATGCTAAGGCCTAGAATCATTCCATGTCTGTTGATTCAGGATAGCGGTCTGGTGAAAACCGTCCGTTTTAAAGACCCAAAGTATGTTGGGGATCCTATCAACGCGGTTAAGATCTTCAATGAGAAAGAGGCGGATGAGCTGATCGTATTGGATATCGACGCTTCGGTTAAAGGTGTTGAACCCAATTACAAACAGATTGCCAATCTAGCCGCAGAATGCCGGATGCCGTTGTGTTACGGCGGTGGTATACGAACGGCTGAACAGGCAAAAAGAATAATCAGTCTGGGGGTCGAGAAGGTTGCCATCAGCTCTGCTGCCTTGGCAGATCCTATGTTGATCACCAGGATCGCTGAAGAAATTGGGCGGCAGAGTGTCGTTGTGGTTTTGGACCATAAACATCGGATGCTGAGCAAAAGCCAGGATGTCTGGACCCACAACGGTACCCGCAATACCAAACGCAGCGTATTGGAAGTGGCGATGGAAATGCAGGAACTGGGTGCCGGTGAGATTGTGATCAACGCCATCGATAATGATGGGCGGATGAAGGGTTATGATATAGACCTCGCACTTAAGTTACGTCAATCCCTGCACATCCCCATCACGATCTTAGGTGGCGGTGGGTCGCTTGAAGATATGCGTAGCGTAGTCTCCGCATGTGGTGTTGTGGGGGTCGCTGCGGGTAGTTTTTTTGTGTTCAAGGGGAGCTATCGTGCGGTGCTAATCAGCTACCCAAGTGCACAACAAAAAGACGAGCTAATTTATTCAGCTATACGAACTAAGTAACATAGCCTGGTTCGCGGCAAGGGTAGGTCATTATGTTTAGTGGAAAAAAACTTCTTATCTCCGGTGGCACGGGTTCCTTCGGTAACGCGGTACTAAAACGTTTCCTGGATACCGATATTGCTGAAATTCGAATTTTCAGTCGGGACGAAAAGAAACAGGATGACATGCGCAAGCGCTACAGCAACCCAAAGCTTAAGTTCTACATTGGTGACGTGCGTGATTATCAGAGCGTTCTAAACGCTACCCGTGGAATTGACTATATTTTTCATGCCGCTGCGCTCAAGCAGGTCCCATCTTGTGAGTTTCACCCGATGGAGGCGGTAAAAACCAACGTTATCGGTACTGATAATGTCTTGGAGGCCGCGATCCAGAATGAAGTTAAACGCGTGGTCTGCTTGAGCACCGACAAGGCAGTTTACCCAATTAACGCAATGGGTATATCAAAAGCCATGATGGAAAAGGTCATGGTTGCCAAGTCTCGTAATGTGGATGATACCAAGACTGTTATCTGCGGTACTCGTTACGGGAATGTCATGGCATCCCGCGGATCGGTTATCCCGCTGTTCATCGACCAGATACGTGCTGGAAAATCTTTGTCGATTACAGATCCAAACATGACTCGGTTCATGATGACGTTAGCGGATGCTGTTGATTTGGTTCTGTATGCCTTTGAACATGGCAACAATGGAGATCTCTTCGTTCAAAAGGCACCCGCAGCGACAGTGGAAACACTTGCGCGTGCGCTGACATCAATGTTGGGACAACCCGAGCATCCCATTCAGATCATCGGTACGCGTCACGGGGAGAAACTCTACGAGGCACTGCTGAGCCGGGAAGAAATGGCATGCGCCGAGGATATGGGCGACTATTTCCGTGTTCCCCCTGACCTGCGGGATTTGAACTACAGCAAATTTGTAGAGCAGGGCGAAGAAAAAATTTCCACGATGGAGGACTATAACTCTCATAACACAGAGCGACTGGACGTCGAGGGCATGCAGAACCTGCTGCTTAAACTGGACTTTATGCGTGCAATTCAGCGCGGCGAACATGCGACACCCGAGGAATAAGGCATGAAAGTATTGATCACCGGTGCCAACGGATTCGTCGGTAAGAATCTCGTTGCTCATTTGAAAGTGCGAAAAGACGTCGAGGTGCTGCGATTCTGTCGGGAGGACAGTATTGCAAGCCTGCATTCACTCGTATCAAAAGTGGATTTCATTTTCCATTTGGCCGGTGTCAATCGTCCTCAAAATGTTGAAGAGTTTAAGGTGGGTAATGCGGATTTGACTCAAGCGCTGTGTGTTGCTGTTGAAGCTACCGGTCGCAACATTCCTCTACTGTATACTTCTTCAATTCAAGCTGAATTAGCCAACGCCTATGGTTCCAGTAAACGAGATGCTGAGGAGGCGCTGCTGAGCCTTTCTGCTAAACATGGCAATCATGTTCATTTGTTTCGATTGCCTAATGTCTTTGGTAAGTGGGCACGACCTAATTATAATTCCGCGGTCGCGACTTTTTGCCACAATATCGCCCATGGATTGCCGATCTGTATCAATGACGCGAATGCCAAGGTTTCGCTTGTTTACATTGATGACGTTATAGCCAGTTTTGTATCTGTTATGGATGGCAAGCAATCGGGTAACCCATTTGTTACTGTTGAACCTCATTATACGACGACGGTAGGTGAGCTTTCGGCACAAATTTATGCATTTAAAGAAAGCCGTCAGTCGATGATCACGGAGCGTGTGGGGGCTGGGCTAGTGCGCGCTTTGTACTCTACGTATCTAAGTTATCTACCGCCTGAAGATTTCACTTACGAAGTTCCCAAGTATGGAGACGCCCGCGGTGTCTTTGTTGAGATGCTCAAGACCAAGGATTCTGGTCAGTTTTCTTATTTTACCGCACATCCCGGTATCACCCGGGGTGGTCACTATCACCATACCAAAACCGAAAAATTCCTGGTCATCAAAGGCAGGGCGTGTTTTCGTTTTCGCCACATATCATCAGATGCGTTTTACGAACTGTTCACTGATGGGGAAACCCCGGAAATCGTCGAGACGGTACCAGGTTGGAGTCACGACATCACTAACGTCGGTGACGACGAAATGATCGTGATGTTGTGGGCGAACGAAATTTTTGATCGTGAGATGCCGGACACTTACACCATGCCTGTAGGCACCCAGGTCTGACTGAATAGGAATGAGCGTTGCGATGAAAAAGTTGAAAATCGTCACAGTTGTAGGCACCCGTCCTGAAATTATCCGTTTGTCGCGAGTTATCGCCGCACTCGACAAACACTGCGATCACGTATTGGTTCACACCGGCCAAAACTATGACTATGAGCTGAATGAGATATTTTTCCAGGACCTCGGGATTCGCAAACCGGATCATTTTCTCAATGCGGCAGGTAGTAGTGGCGCAGAAACGATCGGAAACGTGATTATTGCGGTGGATCGAGTGCTTGCGTCAGTTCAACCTGAAGCACTGCTGGTGTTGGGTGATACCAATAGTTGCATGGCGGTTATTCCTGCAAAACGACGTAAAATTCCAACTTTTCATATGGAAGCAGGTAATCGTTGTTTCGATATGCGGGTTCCTGAAGAGATCAATCGTCGGATCGTCGATCATACTGCTGACATCAACCTTACTTACAGCACTATTGCGCGAGATTACCTACTTAAAGAAGGGTTGTCTCCCGATATGGTCATCAAGACCGGTAGTCCGATGTTCGAGGTCTTGAATCATTATCGCGATGGAATTGACGCGTCAGATGTATTGCAACGCTTGGGCCTGGAGTCAGGTAAGTTTTTTGTAGTCAGCGCACATCGCGAAGAGAATATCGATTCTGATAAGAATTTTCTAAAATTGGTTGATGTCCTCAATACTGTTGCAGTGACTTTTGGTTATCCGGTCATTGTTTCAACTCATCCACGTACTCAAAAACGTGTGGATGCACTGGGTATTGTATTTCATGAGAATGTAAATCTTCTCAAGCCCCTAGGGTTCAAAGACTACAATAAATTACAACTCGAGTCCAAGGCGGTATTGTCCGATAGCGGTACCATCAACGAAGAGTCTTCGATTCTAAACTTTCCGGCGTTGAACATACGTGAGGCTCACGAGCGTCCTGAAGGTATGGAGGAAGCCGCTGTAATGATGGTAGGGCTTGAGGTTGAGCGGGTCTTGCAAGGGCTGATGATTCTGGAGTCGCAAGCTTCCGGAGCTGAACGTACTTTGCGCCTGGTCGCAGACTACAGTATGCCCAACGTTTCCGAAAAAGTCGCGAGAGTCGTACACAGTTATACTGACTATGTTAACCGAGTGGTCTGGAAGCGTTACTAATTTGAGTTGTGATCATGCCTGAGAGTAAATTGAGAATTCTGGTGGTTTCGCAGTATTTTTGGCCAGAAAATATGCGAATCAACGATTTGGTTAGCGATTTTACCGAGAAGGGACACTCGGTCACTGTGTTGACGGGTTTGCCTAATTATCCAGAAGGCAAAATATTCGAAGAGTATGAGGCGACGCCTGCACAATTTAACAACTATTGCGATGCCAAAGTAGTCAGAGTTCCTATGCTGGCACGAGGTAAGCGAAGTATAAGTTTGATATTGAATTATTTCAGTTTCTTCACTTCTGCCTCGGTCGTGGGTGCTTATAAATTGCGCGGCGAAAAATTCGACGCAGTATTTGTTTATGCAGTGTCCCCGATTATGGCGGCTATACCGGCATTGGTTATGGGGCGACTAAAGCGCGCACCGGTGTTTGTATGGGTGCTTGATCTTTGGCCTGAGACACTGAGGGCAGTGGGTGTTCTCAAAAAACCTGCTTTGCTATCACTTGTCGGAAAAATGGTGTCGTGGATTTATAATCGAACTGATTATTTGCTTTTGCAGTCTCATGGTTTCTTTGAGAATGTTAAAAATTATTGTACGAAAGACATAGATCCTCAACGGTTGGTTTATTTTCCAAGTTGGGCCGAAGATGATTTTTCATCAGCAGTGCCCCAAAGTTCCAGTTTATTGGATCGTGACGATACGGTATTTACTGTCGTATTCGCGGGCAACCTCGGTGAAGCTCAGGATCTTCCTGCGGTTCTGGATGCTGCATCCGCGCTACGTGATAAGGTGGCTATTCGCTGGGTAATTGTTGGTGACGGTCGAATGAGTGAATGGCTGGGTCAGCAAGTACACTCAAGGGGGCTCGATAATGTGTTGTTATTGGGCAGGCATCCGTTGGAAAAGATGCCAGGTTTGTTTGCGAACGCGGATGCCTTGCTTGTTTCGCTCAAGACCAATGATGTTTTTGAAAAGACCATTCCCGGAAAGGTCCAAGCCTATCTAGCATCAGGCAGGCCGCTCCTGGGGATGATCAACGGCGAGGCAGCAAGGGTGATTGGTGACTCTGGCGCTGGCCTCACCTGCGCATCTGGTGACGCCAGCGGACTCGCAAGCATTACCTTGGCGCTCGCGAAAACAGACTCAATGAAGCTGAAGGCGATGGGGGAGTCAGGTCGTCAATATTACCTGAGCAACTACTCGAAGCCTCTTCTTCTGACCCGACTCGAAGATTTATTTCGCAACGCCACTCTACGAAAGGTCAACCGCTGATGCAGCAGACTATTTTACTGACCGGCGCGACTGGTTTCGTTGGGGGAGCCATTTTAAAGCGCTTACATGATGAGAAAAAACACTCTGTCATGGTCGCAGTTCGACACGAGTCGCGCTCTCTTGCTAGAAGTGTTCCACAGATTCGCATTGGGTCCCTCGACGGTAGTACTAATTGGGAAGGGCATTTCGTAGATTCTGGCGTAGTAATTCATTCTGCGGCTCGAGTGCATGTGATGAATGACGTCGAAGCCGACCCACTGGCGGCGTTTCGTAAAGTAAATGTCGAGGGTACTTTGAATCTTGCCAGGCAAGCGGCTGACGCTGGCATACGACGATTCATTTTCATCAGTTCAATAAAGGTCAACGGGGAAGGGACCGAGCACGGTGTTTCTTATACCGCCGAAGACTCACCGGCCCCCATGGATCCGTATGGGATTTCGAAGATGGAAGCTGAGCAGGGACTTCGCAAGCTCGCGGCAGAAACGGCGATGGAGATAGTTATAATTCGACCGGTGCTGGTCTATGGGCCAGGTGTCAAAGCGAATTTTTTGAATATGATGCGCTGGTTGGATAGGGGAATCCCTCTTCCTTTCGGAGCGATTCATAACAGTCGAAGTCTAGTTGCTCTTGACAATCTGGTGGATCTGATAGTGACATGTATCGATCACCCTGCGGCGGCGAATCAGACGTTTCTTGTGAGCGATGGTGAGGACTTGTCTACTACTGCGTTGTTGAGCAAAATGGCTAAAGCGCTCAATAAACCGGCCAGACTAATCCCCATACCCAGTTGGATGCTTCAGGGAGTTGCCGGCCTGTTGGGTAAGAAAGGGCTTTCGCAGAGACTGTGCGGGTCATTGCGAGTCGATATCTCCAAAACTCGAAGTCTTTTAGGCTGGATACCGCCACGAAGCGTTGATGAAGCGTTGGCGAATACTGCAAAGCATTTCCGGGAAAATAAATAAGAATGATTTATTTGTGGTTGGTACCTGCAGTTGCCGTTTTTTCTTTTTTATTAACTGGCGCACTGAGACGATACGCGCTGGCTAGAAGCATCATTGATGTTCCCAATGCGCGAAGCTCCCATACGATTCCAACACCGCGCGGTGGTGGAGTCGCGATTGTCTTGACCTTTCTGGCATCCCTTCCATTTTTTGGTGTGCTCGAACTGGTACCTTGGCAGCAGTTGGTCGCAATAGGCGGTGCAGGAGCATTGGTAGCCGTTATTGGATTCATGGACGATCACGGCCACATTGCTGCTCGTTGGCGTCTGTTGGGACATTTTGGTGCTGCTATCTGGCTTCTTGCCTGGTTAGGGGGGCTCCCCCCCGTTACATTGTTCGGCATGAGTCTGAACCTTTATTGGTTTGGAAACCTACTCGCTGCGTTTTATCTGGTTTGGCTGCTGAATCTATACAATTTCATGGACGGAATTGACGGCATTGCCAGCATCGAAGCATTGTGTGCTTGTCTTGGTGCTTGTTTGCTTTACTGGATGAGTGGCGCTCCGCAGCTCGTCTGGGGGCCATTGATGCTGGCTGTAGCTGTAATCGGTTTCCTATACTGGAATTTTCCACCAGCACGGATATTTATGGGCGATGCCGGAAGTGGCTTTTTGGGCATCGTTCTGGGCGGTCTTTCGCTGCAGGCAGCCTGGGCCTCCCAGGAGTTTCTGTGGGCTTGGTTGATCCTTTTAGGCGTGTTCATTGTCGATGCGACATACACCTTGATTCGCCGATTGCTTCGCGGTGATAAAGTTTATGAGGCCCATCGGAGCCATGCATATCAGTATGCATCTCGCCGGTTCGGCAAGCATTTGCCGGTAACGCTAGCCGTAGGTGCCATTAATCTTTTCTGGTTGTTGCCAATCGCATTCGCGGTAACACAATTCAGGCTGGATGGGGCTTGGGGCGTAATTATCGCCTATAGTCCGCTGGTCATTCTTGCTGTGAAATTTCGTGCTGGTCAGCTCGAAACGGCCTGAAGCTATCTAGACGTCTGTGGCATCGGATTTAGACGGTGCTGGCCACGAGCGAATCGGTACAATGAACAAGTGAACTCAGCTCAGGAGCAGCACAAGGTGTTTGAAGGGTTTATGGATCGACTACGTGCGTTGTTGTTGGGTCTTACTCGCCACCAGAAACGATTGATTCAGGTACTGGCTGACATTGCTTTGGTATGGGCGGCGCTTTGGTTGGCCTTCGTCGTACGCCTGGGCATTGATGAAATGATCAACCCCCTCACCACGCATATCTGGCTCTTCCTAAGCGCCCCTGCTGTGGCGATTCCGCTATTCATTCGGTTTGGCATGTATCGCGCGGTGATGCGCTATTTCGGTAACGATGCCCTCATTGCAATCATCAAGGCAGTCAGCCTGTCGTCGTTGATTTTAGGAGTTATCGTCTATTGGTATAGCAACCATCAAAATGTTGTTCCTCGATCGATCATATTCAACTATTGGTGGTTGAGTTTGGTGATGATTGGTGGGCTACGTTTGGCTATGCGTCAGTATTTCCTTGGTGACTGGTTCTCAGCTGCTCAGCATGTCCCTTTCACTAACCGTGATGATGGTCTGCCAAAGGTTGCAGTTTATGGTGCGGGTGCGGCTGGTAATCAGTTGGTGGCTGCTCTCCGCATGGGACGCGTGATGCGTCCGGTCGCGTTTATTGATGATGATGACAGTATTTCGAATCGGGTAATCTCGGGGCTGCAAGTCTATAAGCCGCAGCATATCGAGCAGATGATCCACGCTACCGGTGTCCAGGAAATTTTGCTCGCTATTCCGTCCTCCTCCCGTGGTCGTCGTCGCGAGATTTTGGGATTCCTTGAAGGGTACCCATTGCATGTGCGCAGTGTGCCAGGTTTCATGGACTTGGCGAGCGGCAGGGTTAAAGTGGATGATATTCAAGAAGTCGATATTGCCGACCTGTTAGGGCGCGATGCTGTTCCTGCGCAAGAAGACTTGCTGGAGCACTGTATTCGGAAAAAAGCTGTAATGGTTACCGGTGCCGGTGGTTCGATCGGTTCTGAGTTATGCAGGCAGATCCTGGCGCAGTTACCAACCACACTTATTTTGTTCGATCATAGTGAGTTTAATCTCTATTGCATTTTATCCGAGCTTGAGCAGCGTATAAGCCGTGAATCGTTGTCCGTAAGGCTTTTACCAATTCTTGGTTCAGTAAGTAACCCAGCAAAATTGCTCGACGTTTTGAAGACATGGCGCATTGAAACGGTCTATCACGCTGCGGCCTATAAACATGTACCAATGGTCGAACACAATATTGCAGAGGGGGTTCTTAACAATGTCATGGGTACGCTCAACACAGCGCAAGCGGCGCTGCAGGCGGGCGTTGCCAATTTTGTGCTGATTTCAACCGATAAAGCCGTTCGTCCTACAAATGTCATGGGTAGTACCAAACGACTTGCCGAATTGACCTTGCAGGCTTTGAGTCGTGAGATCGCACCGGTTTTGTTCGGCGATAACTCTAACGTTTCCCGGGTGAATAAAACCCGCTTCACGATGGTTAGATTCGGTAACGTCTTAGGGTCTTCGGGATCAGTTATTCCGCTTTTCCACAAGCAGATTAAATCCGGCGGTCCTATTACGGTAACTCACCCAAAAATTACTCGCTATTTCATGACCATTCCTGAAGCTGCTCAATTGGTAATCCAGGCTGGATCGATGGGGCAGGGGGGGGACGTTTTCGTACTCGACATGGGTGAGCCGGTTAAAATTGTCGAATTGGCAGAAAAGATGATCCATCTTTCTGGACTGAGTGTTCGTTCCGAAAAGAACCCTAATAATGATATCGCTATAGAATTTACGGGGCTACGTCCAGGTGAGAAGCTTTATGAAGAGCTTTTGATTGGAGATAACGTAGAGTCAACCAAGCACCCGATGATCATGAGTGCGAACGAAGATTACTTGCCTTGGGATGTACTGAAGGTAAAACTGTCTGAGTTGCTCTCGGCGGTTGACCAGGATGACTACGTAAAAGTGCGACAATTACTGCGTGACACCGTCAGTGGTTATGCACCTGATGGGGATATAGTCGATTGGATATATCAGCAGCGTAGGCTTGAACCTTAGACACTTTGAGGATATGAGTCGTCATGACATAAAATACCCGCAATTGATGCGGGTATTTTTTTGTCGATCCCTTGGTAAAGGAAGATGCATGGTTAGCCCGAATGGTGTCACCCACGCTCATGCTCTGTTAGTTAATGCTCACGACTAGGTCAGTGGTGTACTAGTATGTGTGCGACAGCGTCGGTTCTGTATTCTGGTTCGTGCTCTTCAAGCTATAGGCTCTTTCAATGAAGTCCCTGATGGATGGTGCGGCGACGCCACCATATCGAGTTGAACCGACTTCGTTCAAGTGATGTGTGTCTTGATAGATTAACGTATTGTTTTCTATCGGAACGTTAGCGAAGAAGTCATTGCTCGAAAGATCTAGAAAGTGTGCATTTTTGTGCTTAGATACCAATTTCTTCACTTCGGCATTGGCTGACGTCCACTGATCATTCAACGAGGCTGTAAAGTGAAAGCCTAAGCTGTTTGCACGATAAATCCGTTGTGGATTCGTTGAAAGCATAGGTACCTGAGCAAGTACGAGCACTTCTTGATTTCTAGAAGATGCTTCCTCCAAGAAATCATCCAGCTTCTGCATGAACTGTTTGCTTGGCACATGATATTGCCACATCCCTGCAATAATGATTGCATCAGCATCAGGCGTGTATTTTTTTCCCTCTTCGATTTGATCAGTACATGCCTGACGCGCTCCTTCGATGATCCGCTCGGTGTCAAAGCCGGGGATCGTCACGCAACTACTTGCGGTAATGACTTTTATTTTTGCATGTGTTGTATTTCCCACAACATCTGCGAAGTGGTTTAATTGTGCGCCATGACTATCGCCAAGCATTAATAGTGTATGCTTCGACGTCTTATCACCTCTTATGCAATCGCCCACAATTTTTCCGTGGCAAATCTCGGCATCTATTGCATATCTCGTCAAATCCACTGGAAGGGGGTCAACAATTATTGGATTTATTTTGTTTGCTACGACGATTGCGGTGGTTGAGGCAGCAAGAAATCCAACTGCGCGCACTAACTTTGATCTTTTATAAGAGCGCTCTCTGAATGGCAGTTCAATGTAGTGGTAAGAGAGATACGCGCACCCCAGTGTTAAGGTCGCGAATGCTACCCCAGACAGTAGGTCGAGCTCATAGGAGCCATGTATGTAGCGCATGGTCGCCAATATTGGCCAGTGCCAGAGGTATAACGAGTAGGAAAGCGCGCCCAGCAATACGAGAGGTGGGCATGAAAGTAGTCGATTAACAATGCTCTTCTGGCGAGTTAGTAATAATGCGACGCCGATGCAGGATGGTAAAGCCAATATTCCAGGGAAACTCATGCTTTCTGTTATTAAGAAGAAGCTAAGAAGAACAGCAGTTGTACCAGCTAGGGCCGTAATATTTGACGTGCGCCTGGAGATTTCCCGATGAGGCGATATTAATACTGCCAAGCTTCCTATCAGGAATTCAGGGATTCTTGAAGACAGTGAAAAGTATGTTGTTTGTCGAAGATTCTGTTGCAGCTGAAATTCTGCGTATGCGAACAGTATAATTGTAATGGTTGCTAGTAATGGCGTTAAAATGCGTTTTGGGGTAAGCATTAAAATGATTGGAAGCAGTAAATAAAACTGCATTTCAATTGCCAATGACCACGTATGCAGGAGGGGCTGTTCGTACGCGGTAGGCGCGAAATAATCATGCTGCGCGGCAAAGAAAGAGTTGCTGTTGAAGTACAGTGCCGACTTCAAGCTGTCGTTAAAAGTGTCAAAGTCCCTGGGTATTAATAATATGGCCATCAAAAGTGATGTTACGGCAAGTAGAGCCAAATATGCTGGGACTATTCGTCGGGCTCGGTTAATGTAAAAGTTGTAGAATGAGAAGTTTTTATTGTGTTTTTTTTGAAGGATGATATTGGTAATCAGGTAGCCCGAAATAACAAAAAATATATCTACCCCAATAAATCCACCGCCTAACCAGTTTTTATTTAAATGGAAAAAAATCACACCAAGAACCGCAATCGCTCGCAGACCTTGAATGTCGTTTCTTACTAGGGTGCCGCTGGTCATTATTGTTCTCGGTCTTTGTGTTGGTTATTGAGCTTTTGTTTGGGCCCTATGTGTAATTTCCTACAAATATGAGTCGAAAATCTGACGGCATAGGGGTTACTTGGACGATCGCTTAGCTTGTTCTGCTTTGACGGGTTCATCATAAAACGCCATTTCCGGAACGCAAAGCTGCACATTGGCGCTCCTGCCTGGTATGTCATCTCTGCTTTATCGGCTCTAAAAGGTACCTGAACGTTGAAATGTATCCTTTGATCCAGCTTGGCGGGAGTCGAAACGGCGAAATCATATTGTAGTGGTTTTTGGACTCATTTTTTGGTCGTGTTATCTCTTCATTGTCATTGTCTCATATTTAGTAACGACCTAATTTTTGACAGTGTCCATCCATCGCCTAACTTGAGGAAGCAGCTGCGGAAAAGCTGCTTCCTCAATCGATGTCATGGAGCGTCATTTATGCGTACAGGCTATTTCTATTCCCTGGTTTTTGCCCTGCTCACCAGTCTATCTATCCCTGCTAACGCTGCGCCTGCGGCCAAGTCGGAGGCGTCCAAGGCTCCGGTGGCAATGGAGGCTTCGGCGGGTGCGCAATCCGCAAAGGTTGACCTCAACAAGGCCGATGCGCCGACCTTGCAGCGTGAGTTGTCCGGTGTGGGGGAGGCCAAGGCTTTGGCGATTGTTGCGTATCGTGAAAGTAATGGTCCGTTTGCATCCGTCGACGAGTTGCTCGAAGTCAAGGGTATCGGCAAGGCCCTTCTGGATAAAAATCGCGAGAAGCTTCAGGTGAACTAAGCTTGTCACTCAGCCTTGGAGGCCGGTCATTGACCGGCCTTTTTGCTTTCTGGCGATTGCTGCAAGGTTTTGCCTTTCGTCAGCGTTTAAAAAATTACGGCTATCATACTGCAAATAAATTATGCATATAATAAATAGGCTTTCCGCCCAGGCGCCCTGAGATCTGGCGCCTGTCCATTCCTCTGGCATCTCAGGAGCAACCTCATGTCTTCCCTTCAGTCCCAAGGCACCGCCCTCGTCACCGGCGCCTCTTCCGGTATCGGCGCTATCTACGCGCAGCGCCTGGCGGCGCGTGGTTTTGATTTGTTGTTGGTCGCCCGTGATCAAGAGCGGCTTGAAGCGGCGGCGAATGCGTTGCGTGATGCCCATGGTGTTCAGGTGGAGGTGTTAAAGGCGGATTTGACGCAGAAGGATGACGTGCTGAAGCTTGAGCAGCGTCTGCGCAGTGATTCGAGTATCAGCCTGTTGCTGAACAATGCGGGGGTGGCGGCGGATGGGTTGTTGGCTAATGCTGATCTGGACCAGCTGGAGCGCATGATTCAGTTGAATATCACGGCGGTCACGCGTTTGGCGTCGGCTGCGGCGGCGGGTTTTGCCAAGGCGGGGCGGGGCACGATCATCAACATTGCATCGGTGGTGGCGTTGTTTCCTGAGCGTTTCAATGCGACATACAGCGCGAGCAAGGCTTATGTGTTGAGTCTGACCCAGTCGTTGAACGCAGAACTCGACGGCACCGGCGTCAAGGTCCAGGCTGTATTGCCAGGGGTGACGCGTACCGAGATCTGGGAGCGTTCGGGTATCGATGCTTCGCAGATTCCGGCGGAGATGGTCATGGAGGCGGGCGAGATGGTCGATGCAGCCCTGGCGGGTCTGGATCAGGGTGAGTTGGTCACCATTCCGTCCTTGCCGAATGCTGGCGACTGGGATGCATTTGTGGCGGCGCGTCTCGTCATGGCGCCTAATCTTTCCAAAAGCAAGGCTGCCGCGCGTTACAAATGACGCGGGCGAACCGGTATGAGGTGGTTGTGGTATGAGTGATCGTCGAGTGGTAGTGACAGGCATGGGGCTGGTGTCTCCGCTGGGTAGCGGTGTCGAAGCGGTCTGGGCACGGTTGTTGGCCGGGCGTTCGGGGTTGCGCACTTTGCCTGGCGAGGTGGTGGCCGATCTGCCGACCAGTGTCGGTGGGGCCGTGCCGACCCTGGCGGAGGATCCGGAGGCGGGTTTTGACCCGGATCGGGCAACACCGCCCAAGGAACAGAAGAAGATGGACCGGTTCATTCTGTTTGCCATGGAGGCGGCGCGCCAGGCCATCGAACAGGCGGGTTGGCAGGCGCAAACAGGCGAGGCCCAGGAACGCACGGCAACCATTATCGGTTCCGGTGTTGGTGGTTTCGGGGCGATTGCCGATGCGGTGCGCACCACGGACAGCCGTGGGCCGCGACGTTTGTCGCCGTTTACCATTCCTTCGTTCCTGGTGAATCTGGCGGCGGGTCATGTGTCGATCCAGCATGGGTTCAAGGGCCCGCTCGGCGCGCCTGTCACGGCTTGTGCGGCCGGAGTCCAGGCGATTGGCGATGCGGTGCGGCTGATTCGTTGTGGTGAAGCGGATGTGGCGGTGTGTGGCGGCGCGGAGGCGGCGATCGATCGGGTCAGCCTGGCCGGCTTTGCGGCGGCGCGTGCTTTGTCCAGCGCGTTCAACGACACCCCGGAGCGCGCCTCGCGACCGTTCGATCGGGATCGCGATGGCTTTGTCATGGGCGAGGGGTCTGGCCTTCTGGTAGTCGAATCCCTGGAACATGCCTTGGCCCGGGGGGCTCAACCCCTGGCAGAAGTGGTCGGTTATGGCACCAGTGCTGACGCCTATCACCTGACCGCGGGGCCTGAGGATGGCAGTGGCGCACGCCGGGCGATGTCACTGGCATTGGCGCAGGCGGGGATCTTGCCGGAGCAGGTTCAGCACCTGAATGCGCACGCCACCTCGACGCCGGTAGGCGACTTGGGAGAGTTGGCAGCCATCAAGTCATTGTTCGGTTCGAACAACGGCATTGCAGTGACATCGACGAAATCGGCCACCGGGCATTTACTCGGTGCCGCCGGCGGCATCGAAGCCATTTTCACGCTGCTGGCGATCCGCGATCAGATCGTGCCGGCGACCCTCAATCTCGATAACCCGGACCCGGCCTCCGAAGGCGTGGACATTGTCCATGGCCAGGCTCGGCCGATGGCGATCGAGTACGCGCTGTCCAACGGTTTCGGCTTTGGCGGGGTCAACGCCAGCGTGCTGTTCAAACGCTGGGCTGGCTAGTGCCGGATCGATTGAGATAGCTACGAGTCACCTCGAGGATCTCGGCGGCCAGCTCGGGATTCTCGACGCTGCGCGAAAGCAGCAGCGCACCGATCAACGTGGACATGATGACGATGCTGCGGTGCTCGATGTTTTCGCCTTGCAGCGTACTTTCAATCTGGCGTAGTCGTGCATGGAGTACCACGTCTGAAGTGGGGCTCGGCTGGCCGCGCATGCCGAGTTCCGAAGACATGGTCGGCAGCGGGCAGCCTTCGTGGGGCGAGGTTTGGTGCCATTCAGAGAGGTAGGCGTTGATGAACGCCTCCAAGGGCCGGTCCTGGGCGAACAGCTCGGCGCACCGGACGTCCACTTCATCCCCGGCAGCCTGCAAGGCTTTTTCCACCAGCTCGTCCTTGGATTTGAAGTGTGAATAAAAGCCACCGTGGGTTAAGCCCAGCGCTTTCATCAGGGGCTGCAGGCCGGTGGCGCCGATGCCGTCGCGGCGAAAGCGTACGGAAGCTTCCTTGATGATGCGTTTGTGGGTCTGGGCTTTATGGTCCTGCGAGTAACGCATCTGATATCTCCACATCAATGCGCCATATTAACCAATGAAAATTGGATGGTGACTGTACTTCTATTTCTAAAAAGCATGCAGATGCGTCGAACTTGATTGAAATGCCAATGGAATATGGCACGAATAGTGATTATTTCTTCCTCGTCGATTGTTGAACAATCCGAGGTAACGAGTATGAGCAACGGACTGTCTCTGGCCGATCACATCACGCTGGAGTTGCGCGCCGACATCATTGGTGGACGCTTGCTGCCCGGCATGGCCTTGGTGGAAAACGATCTGGTGGAAGCCTACAACGCTTCGCGCAATACCATTCGCGAGGCCCTGCATCGCCTGGGGCAGGAGGGGCTGACCCGCTATGTGCGCAACAAGGGTGTGATGGTGCGCCGGTTGGGGATCGAGGATGTGCGGGACCTGTTCCAGGTTCGTCGTACGCTCGAATTGCAGGCAATCGGTTCAAGCCGGCCCCTGTGCGAGTCTCAGTCCGATCGCATGCTCCAAGCCCTGGAGGCTACCGAGCTGGCCCGGGACCGCGAGGACTGGCGTGCCGTCGGGACCCATGGCCTGGCCTTTCACCAACATATCGTCGGGCTGTTGCGCAGTCCGTTATTCGATGAGTTTTTCACCAACGTGGTCGCGCAGTTGCGCCTGGTGTTCTGCACCGCCCCCGATGAATCACGTTTTCAGGCGCCCTGGCTGGCTCGCGATCGGCAGATCCATGAGCTGCTCGCCGAGGGTGACAAGCGTGGGGCCGCAGACGCCATGAACCTGTATCTCGACGATTCCGAATACTTGCTGTTGCAAATGCTAGCCCCTGCTTCCCATCACTGATCGAGGATCTGTGCCATGTACAAAGACTATCCGGCGGCCTATCAAGTCAGCAAAGGCTCGGCCTTGCAGGTGGACAAGGCCTTCTACGAGCGGGTTCGCGACGCGAAGGACGGGCGCACCTTGATCGAGTCGTTCGAAGTGCCGATTCGCACCGGCCGTGCCTGGACGGTCCCGGCCGGGCATGTGTTTCGCGTCACCACGCCGGTCGGGCCGCAAGTGGGGGACTTCAATGTGTGGAACGCCAACGATCCGCGCGAACGCTTGTGGGCGGCGCGGACCCGGCAGTTGCAGGGCGCGCACGTCAGCACTCACGACAGGCTCTGGTCGAACCTGCCTTTTTTGCGGCCGCTGGTGACCATTACCGATGACAGCCTCGCCGCTTATGGTATCGATGAACATGGCGGCCGCCTGCACGACTTGCTGGGTACCCGCTGCGATCCCTATGTGAACAAAATGCTCACCGGCGAGGACTTCCATCATCACTGTCATTCCAACCTGACCCGCGCGGTACTGCCCCACGGCCTGACGGAATTCGACGTGCATGATGTGCTGAACATTTTCCAGTGCACGGGGCTGAACCACGATGACATGTATTTCATGAAGGCCTGTCCGGCGCAGAAGGGTGATTATTTGGAGTTCTTCGCCGAGATCGATTTGCTGTGTGCATTGTCGACCTGTCCGGGTGGCGATCTGTCGCTGGCCATGTGGGGGCCGGATGCGCAGGATCCGCTGAGTGTGTGCCGGCCGCTGGGGGTGGAGGTCTATCGCCTGGATGATGCGTTGCTCGAGGGGTGGAGCCAGCCGGAGCGTGCGGCGTACAAGGGGTTGCATGGGTTGCAGATTGCGAAGGCGGATTGGGAGGTGTAGGTGCTGGCTTGCCGGCGAATAACGCAAGAGGAGCGCCGGGGTGAGCCAGTTAACACGCGTTATCGTTGACGACCATCGCCGGCAGGCCGGCTCCCACAATAGATCGGGTACGGTCGTGAGTGATTGGGCGAACTTGAGGCTGCCTTCGCTGGCAGGTCGGCTCCCACAATAGATCGGGTACGGTCGTGAGTGATTGGGCGAACTTGAGGGCGCCTTCGCTGGCAAGCCAGCTCCTACAGGGGGGCATGCGTCGGATCTCGATCTCCACTACGAGATTTTCAAGGGTATTGCATGTCCTTGAACCAGCTCATTTTTTTTAATCCGCTCGAACGGTTGTAACTTCGTCTCAGATAGGTACAATGGCGCGGCTCGCCGTCAGGTGAGCGTCGTTATGGTGACCCCATCGGTCCCCCCGCAACGATCAGCCGTGAACCCGGTCAGGCCTGGAAGGGAGCAGCCGCAGCGGTGACATTGTGTGCCGGGGTGTGGCTGGTGGGGTTACCACCTATCTCTAAATCCTTGATTTTACAAGGATTTATCAGTCAAAAATCTCGAAGTGTGACAGCGTTTAGGTACACCAAAGTGGTGCATCATAAGCGGCATATTATCGTGTCTGCGATACCTACTCCAGTAGCTCAGTCGAGCGCCATCATCGGATCTTGCAGCAGGCGATGACTGCCAGCTGGATGATTGAGCGTCGTCCCAAGAGCGTCCTGCTCATGAGTGCATTTTCTTTTCGACTCTGGTCGCCATTTATCTTCGCTCTCTTGAGGCACTGCTCCTCAATCTATACTGTACGCACATACAGTATAAGGTGCGTGCGTGATGGAAGACAATTTGATCGATGACAGCGGGTTTGAATTGGGGATGCCTACGCCCGTAGAGATGCTGAAGCACCAGTGCACCTTGCTGTGTGCGGAGCTGGATACAACTCGCCGCGACTTGCGGAAGTCCCACCAGAACATCGCCCGGTTGATCGTCATGTACCGGGATAGCTCGACCGAGCTTGCTGCACTGAAGGTCGAACATGAGCGCCTACGATGGACACTGAGTAACGTGTACCGGCGTGAAAGTGAACGGGAAACGGCACGGATGGGCTACGCCTACGGTGATCACAGCAAGGATAAGTCCTAGCTCCTGGATGACGTGATGCAGCCAACCATGGGAATCGGTAAGCTCCATTCACAACTCACTGAGCATGGACGACCATGGGCATTTTCGATATCGACGATTACCTTGCACGAGCAAGGACGCTCATCGAAGCAGGGAACGAGAATTCGTTACGACACGCTTGCCTTGAGATGCGACTGGCACTTGAACGTATCGTCTATCAGAAGCTGGGGCAAATCGGCCCTAAGTTGCCCCCCGCCATCTTTCGGAAATGGCAACCAGACAAGGCATTGAAGATGCTTCGCGGCTTCGAGCCAAAGGCCGATCTGGACATGTCAATCGAGTTTACTGGACCGGACGGTGCTCCATTCCCCATCGGCGACTACAAGATGTTTTCGGTCGGTTGGCTTAACAAGCACTACCAGAAGCTAAGCAGTTTCCTGCACGCACCCGCCCTCGCTGATACACGCAATCTCAACTTCACTACGACCGCTGTTCAAGAAATTCTGGACGAGATTGAACGCGTTGCGTCAGCAACGCTGGTGATGTCTATAAACAAAATCGACACGTTCACTTGCGATGCATGCGGGAAGGACATGTACGCAAGTCAATCACAGGTTGAAGCCGGCGCCACGGTCGAATGTCCGACGTGCGGCAATAAGCACCTCGTTCGATGCGAAAACGAAGAAACCTACATTGTCGAACCATCGAGCCTGTGCATCGCGCCGTGCTTGAATTGCAAGAGCCCAATGGCGATAGAGCATCTTGAAGTGAACGAGAGGAAGGCGTGCTGGAACTGCGGTCAACTGCACAAATTCGACTGGGGTTATTGGATGGTCCCACCCAACTCGGAAGCCCCAGACAAAACAGAGGCATAGGGTAAGACCACTTTACATGGACCCACGTGAATCACAGCGAAACAACGTGGACCCGGTACGCTGAAAGTGAAAGACTGAAAGTTCAAGAGCTAATTCAGGACAGCACGGCATGGATGTAAATTTTCGGCTGCTACCCATCAACGGCGAAATTGTAATCGTCGAAGATGAGCCCCTGTTGCGGGAACTCACCAGAGAAATCTTGAGCGAGGTGGGTGCCGAATGTGTTGCATTCTCGACCGCTGATGATGCACTGATCCATACGCTCACGTCGGATATCCGATGTGCACTCATCATCGCTGATCATGGCCTACCAGGGCAGGTTCAAGGTGCGGAGTTGGCGGAGCTTGCCCGTAACAGATGGCCCGAGACACCGGTAATCATTACAAGCGGCTGGACTGATACCTTCATTGGGCTGCCCCCCACTACCCACTTCCTTGCAAAGCCTTGGTCGCTGGAAGGACTAGTGATGGCGGTTGGCAATCTGCTTCAACCCGGCGTTCCGCCCATAGAGACATCTGTGAGTACTCCGAAGTAAACCACTTTCCCCGGTGGCCATGCCCCCCAGATCCCGAAGTATCTGGAGGCTAGTGCACTCTCTAGGTGATGCTACGACTGCCGTAGCCTCATGATGGCATCTGTGATGGCTTGAGCATTGGTATCCAGTGTTTCCATGGCCACCATTGCGTTAGTTGAGACATTTCCGACGCCGTGATCTGAAAACCACTTGGTCACTTCTTCTATCGCTGCTGCTAGAGCATGCTGGTTATGTAGGAGCAATGTCAGTGCGTCCGCCGTGACGATGTTGGCTGCTGAGTTATCTGGCATGGCTATCATCCTTGAGTAATTGGTGCGGAGAGACTAGCTGAACTCGCCGCTGGCTGGAGCCACTTTTCGAGATCGGCTGACGCCTGGGTAATTACACAGACTTGACCACCCATTTGCAATCGACTGACCAGCCATTTGCATCGGGCTTGGCCAGCCACTTAGCCCAGCATGACCGACAGTGAACGGCTCAAAAGCAGCCAAAGGCGGTCATTGTGTGGCCACAAAAGCAGGAGCTATTCACCTCATGCGGATAAACATCCTGCAGCGCGACCCCGATGCTGATGGTGGTACAATGCCATTATTTCAGAATCAGGGATGACTTACGTGCTCAAAATACACATGCTTAAAGCTGGGAATGGCGATTGTATTAGCATCGCCACCGAATCTGATTTTATCTTGATTGACGGAGGCACCGCTCAATCATTCGAAGATTGGAAAGAACAAGTAATTGATAAAACAAAAATTATAAATGCTCTCATTATTACGCATATAGATAACGACCATGTTAATGGGATTATAAAGCTTCTCCAGCACGAAAAATGCCCTGAAATTCAAAGTATCTTGTTTAATGGTGCCGAACAATTTTTCGGAAAAACAAATGAAGATAGCGCTATAAGTTATTCGGCAGATCGTAAATTACAAGCACTCGCTTGTGAGCTAACAGTCCCGGAGGAAAACGTTCGGATAGGGTACTCAGAAGGAACATCACTCTCGTATTCGATCAACACAAGAAAACTTAAGTGCAATGAAATAGTTTCCGGCGAGGCCCTTTACAGGGAAAAGCTTCACTGTTTCAATATTGGTCAGATAAGATTTACAACTATCGGACCAGAAAAATCATCACTTGATGCATTAATTGCAAATTGGAAAGATCAACTAAACTCAAAGCTAATTAAGCCTAAAATCATAAACAAACTATATTATGATACCTTTGAGTTATATGCTAGCAGCCTAATTCCGCCCCCTATCAACTATCCGATATCCGATATAACATCGCGCACCATTGAATCTTTGGCCAGCGAGCCTTTTGTGGAAGATACATCACAAACTAACATGAGTAGTCTTTGCTTTTTAATAGAGCATGGCGACAAACGTGTTTTATGTCTTGGTGACTGCTACCCAAGTACAGTAATTTCTTGGCTTGATACCAGAAAGATTCAAAAGCTCAAGGTGGACGCTGTGAAAATATCTCATCACGGGAGTAAAAATAGCACAAGCATGGAGCTGTTAGATCGCCTCGACTGCCCCATTTATATGATTAGCACAAACGGCAAGTCTCATGGGCACCCAAATCTTGAAACTCTAGCCAGAATTGCAGAAGCAAACAAATATAAAACTACGCGAATAATAATAAACTATCAGCTTGAGAATATCCCTCAATGGTTCGCTAAAGAAATGCAAGATAAATACTCAAAAGTTACCATAGAAATATATGACTGCGAGATTGAACTGTGAACACTACAATCCCAAACGAATACAAATCTGATTCGGTATATATCGTAGAGGCGATAAAAAAGGATGGTAGTGGCAATACTCTAAATGTAGTGCGCGGTACTTGCTTTGCGATATCGTCGACGATTATGCTTAGTGCCAATCATGTAATAGTCGACTCGGACGAGCTTAGGATTTATTTCTCAAGCGATAACTTTGACCAAAACATTTTTTCATCCGCTAAATGCATTCATTCAGATGAGGCAAAAGATTTCTGCATTCTTGAAGTTGAGGGTGTACTAGCGAGCTTTATTGGCCTCTACTCAGTCAGTATTAGTTTGGATGCAGAAGTTAAAGCTTGCGGCTTTCCAATAGAGAAACAGCATTATTGCACGCCCATAAGTGTAAAGGTGTCTAACGTATTTGAACACATTATAAGCAGGCAGTACAGTTTCGAAGTTTCGCAGTCGGATTACGTTAGCACGTACAAGGGTATGTCGGGTTCCCCTGTGTTGCGTGACGGACTATGTGTTGGTCTTCTGCTCGTACAACAGGGCTGTAATACTTTATATGCTGTATCAGTCAAAGATATTTTAGCCGACTCGGCCGTGCTTGGGATCATCAATGCCGCAAATCTAGATATCAGGATCCAAGAAGGAATACATTATAAAGCGCCTGATCATCCGCCGTCACCATTTACGTACTGCATAAATTGTAATGTCGGACAGCCAAACATCAAAGGGATCGATATCGGATTCACGATGAAAGTTTGGAATCTTAGTAGTCTGACAGAAACCGTTTATGACTGGATCATTGACTACTGCCTGTCACATAAAGAGAAGGCGAACTTTAGCGGTCCTGAAAGAGGTCTATTCAAACACGCAAGAGCTAATTACCCCGCTAACGAAATGAATGCCTTGGGCGATTTGTTTTTGCATATCGCTATTCGCGACTCATATAAAACAATCCCTATCATGAACAAGGTCTTCGACATTAACAATAAGACCTTCTCTTGCACTCATGTTGTATTGAATCTTGACGACATTGAATTGTGGATCGGCGCTTCTTCAGTTAGTACCAATATCGAGGATGCAGTGGGATCTGCGATTAGGAATATTGAGTACATAATAAGTTTGACCACGCTAAAGCAGCGATTGTTTATGCTTACAGCTGAAATCGATGAGTCCTGGCCACATACAGACAAGCTCAGAAGATTGGTTGACTCTAGTCTTACCGTTGACGAACGATTCGATAAAATCATCATTCCCGTATTTTTGATGCACGACAGTTCAATCATTACCAATTACGACAAAAATTCATTTATTGAGCTTTTCAATGAGCGTGTTCGAGAGTGTAGGGATATTCTTGTCGGCGGAATTAGACCAGGTCTAATTGATCTCATTGATTTGCGAATTTTCTATTTTCCTGTATCGGATATTTCAGTCGTAAATGAGGCGTTAGTGAAGGAGCTTAATTCGTGATCTCTTGGTACGAAGAATCAAAGGCCAACATAAGCAATCCAGAGTTTAATCAATGGGATGATTTTTTGCTATCGCTTGTGAATGAATACAACAGACACGATCAGCAGCACTTAATACAAGATGTTGTTATAAGGTCATTAGAGCGAAAAGGTGAGATAGAAAATTCTTTTATTCTGGATCATTTGTTAGGTGAATTAGGGTTATATCCTTATGTTGGACATGCAGATAATACAAGTAAGAATTTATTTAGACGCAGCATCTTCACTACACCTCAAGATGAAAATAAAATATTTCATGTTCGCCAAGCTGAAGTTTTTCATAGAATCATAAATGGCGAGAATATTATCCTGAGTGCGCCTACTAGTTTTGGGAAAAGTTTAATCATTGAAGCGCTAATTGCAGCTCGGGAATTTACAAATATTGTTGTTGTTGTTCCGACGATCGCCTTGATGGATGAGCTTAAAAAGAAGCTTTATAAGTATAGTGACACATATAAAATTATTACTCAGGTCGCACAAAAATCAGACCGAAATAATATATATATTCTCACCCAAGAAAGAGTGCTCGAACATATCGATCTGGGAGTGGTAGATTTCTTTATTATCGATGAATTTTACAAGTTGGCACCTACAACAAAAGATGATGAGCGATGTGACCGCTTGAATCTAGCTTTCAAAAAACTCTATGCGAAATGCAAACGATTTTACATGCTGGGCCCCAGAATAAATGGGTTGGCGGCTGGAATTGAAGACGAACTCAGATGTACCTTTTTGAAATTTGACTCTTACGCTACTGTGGCTACTAACGAATTTTTCTATCCGATAGTCAGTAAGGGGAGAGACGCTGATAAAGACTTGGAAAGGGATGCAATACTTTTAGCCATCTTAAAGTCCATCGGGAATAATGAGCAAACAGTTATCTATTGTAAGTCTCCCAAAAGAGCTAGTTCCTTGATGGTCAAGTTGCTTCGCTCCGGGTTGCTAAATCAAAAGATTCACAATGAGGATTTTTCAATCTGGCTTGGCGAGAACTTTCATCACGACTGGTCGCTAGTTGAAGGTCTTAAACACGGAATCGCCTATCATCACTCGCAATTACCTAGGGCAGTTGCTTCGTTGATAGTTGATTATTTCAATAGCTCGGATATCAACATTATTATTTGTACCTCTACACTCATTGAAGGAGTGAACACAAACGCTAAGAACATTGTTATTTATGATGACTGCATTACTAGAAGAACCAAGCTTGATATGTTTACATTTAACAATATTGCGGGCAGGTCTGGAAGGATGTTTGAGCATTTTGTGGGGAATGTTTATATCCTTGGCGAAAAGCCTCAAAGCGAATTACCTTTCATCGATATGCCGATCGTCACGCAGAGTGAAAACGCATCTGACTCACTCCTGCTACACATGGGTGCTGAAGTTAGCGGGCCAAATAAAGAAAAAATAAAAGGATACTATGAGCAAGAAGCCATTCCTATTTCTTTAATTCTGAAACACCAGGGAATCCATCCAAGTAAGCTCATTGAGTTTGCTAACGCGCTAATTGATAAATGCAATGCTTGGAACAGTCTTATGCGCTGGGATGGTATATATCCAACCAGTCCTCAGCTAATGCACTTATCAAAAATCTTATTCAAATATTTCAATGTGTCGTCAATGGGTGGCGGCGCCGTCCGCTCCGACACACAATTACATAAAAAAATTATTGACGTTATTAATAAGGTTGATGACAAAGTATTAATTGTTAGGGACCAAAAGTTTTGGGCTAATCGCTCATCTGACTACAACATTGATGATGCAATACAGGCTGTTTTTAACTTTAAGAAAAACCTAATAAACTACAATCTTCCAAAAATAATTCATGCGATAAGTGATATTCAAGAGCTGATATTTAAAAGATTTTCCTATCCTTTTGGTGATTACAAATCTTTTGCTTCCACGCTTGAAAATTTCTATTTCCCACCAGCTGTAAACTCGCTTGAGGAATTCGGAATACCGATTCAGATCACAAAGAAGATCCTTGCGAATCATAACTTTGACGACATGAATGTAGACCAATACATAATAAAACTAAAGGCTATCTCTATGAAAAACCTGACATGTCTTACTGAATTTGAAGCGCGCATTTTGAAAAATGCTCTTTCTTACACATAGAGGTTAGAGATCGAAGCCATGAAAAATCCTAAGCATTCGGTCAATACACCTATTTTATCCAACTTTTAGGGCCATGATGGACCGCATAAGTGGACTCCATTTATAACCTCCTCACTGGGTTCACTACGGGGCCACTGCGGCTGTGAGACAAGGCTGCAGTTTAATCTGCGGGAGCGCTGTGCACCAGGTATCGGGGGCTCTCACTTGCCTTCTTGTGTTTGCTGAGGCCCTATAGTGACATCGTCGCATTTGGATAGCCCTGGTTTTTCTAGATACTTTCCAAGCTCTACCGGTGACTGAAGCGTCTCAGTTTCAAAGAGAGACGGAGTGAGCGCTTTTGGCCGTTCTCTGTCGGTCGTAAGCCACTCTTTGAAGTGCACTGATACCCAAGTTTTCAAAATTGACATTAGCCCTTGGCCGAGTATTGCCTGTGAATCTGTGGCGGAATATCAGGGCGGAGAATCTGGCAGATCGGCGGATTTCCCGCATAGGGTGGGTCAAGGTTAAAAGCCATTCCCGTGCCACCTCGCTGCCGGCGGCTAGAATCGGCAAATATCACTGGCACGAAATAGCCGCCCGTTGGCTGCTGATGTCTCGCTTGTGGGGGCTTACGTCGATGCCTTTACCTTCTGTACTGTCGTCGTACTGCATTCCAGTAGGCTGGCCACTTTCCTGATGCTCTTGCCATCAGCCAGCAGTTCACCGATACGCTCTCGTAACTTGGCATCCACTGGACGGCCTTTGTAAGCACCATCGGCCTTGCCCTTAGCGATCCCTTCAGCCTGCCGACGGCGACGGTCTTCGTAGTCCTTGCGTGCAACTACTGCCAGGATATCGAGGAGCATTCCGTTTACAGCCGCGATCATGCCCTTGGTAAAGTCGTCCATTCCCTCTGGGGGCTTCAAGGCTGCGTGGCTGGTGCTCAGGTCAATGGACACTACCGTCACCTTCTTGGTTGCGATCTTGGCCTTCAACAGTGTCCAGTCGCCCTGGACGAGCCTGGACAATCGATCCACACCCTCAATGAGCAACACGTCACCTTCATGGCTGTCATCCAGTAGGCGAAATAGCTGGGGGCGTTCCAGTTTGGCGCCACTCACGTTCTCGACGTAGAAGGCTGCGATCTTATGCCCACGCTCGCTAGCAAAGTCGATCAACGCCTGTTTTGCACGGGTTGCATCTTGTTCAGTTGTGGAGGCTCGCAGGTACGCACGGATGAACATGATCACACCTCGACGTGTTAGTTAGGGTGTATCAGATAATACTGTGTCACGTAGGGTTGGTAAAGGGATTTTGTGACACGGGAAAAGAGGCGATTCTGCCCGCTTTTTGTACAGGTCTTTGTGGTACGTCAGGCATACCCGTAATGACACGGGCCCTGGGGTAAAGGTTTTGAGGGATGATCAAAAACCAAGGCCTTGCAATGCAAGAGCTTGAGCTGCTCAGCCGCTGCTGGAGCAGGCCCCCGAGTTGGGGAGCTGCTGCTGCCCCGATCCAGAGTTGGCTTTGGGGGCGGCTGCTAGAGCTGCGGCCCAAATTTGGGCTGCTGCTTGAGGTGTTTCGAAGAGTTCCTGCATTGCAGAGGCTTGAAGCATTGAGCCGGAACCCGGCTGCTGGGGCCGCCCCCCCTGAAGTCAGGGCTGCTGAGACATGATTCAAAAGTGAATCATCAGACCTGAGCAGTTTTGCTCACGTTCACTGCTGGAGACTCAGCAGGGGCCAACTCAAATTTGAGTTCGGGTGGAAAGTTGCATGAAAAGAGAGGCTGGCTTAGCACCTGTAGTGGCAATGCACCACAAGCCGGGGGCTTGGTCGGGGAGAGGGCTGGGATAAGGGGGGGCGGAGGAATGGCTGTGGATTAGATGCTGGATTAGTTGTTAGGGAGGCCTGTAGGGGAGCGTGTACTCAGAACTGAGTGCATCTTTTCACACCTGGTGGGCAACACCTGTAGAGGGTTTTGAGTTGCAGTAAAGTATGTGACGTGCCGTCACGCGATAACAAAATTATGCCGCTCGGCATGGTTAACATCAAGATCAAGAGCAGGGTGGTGGCTGAGCCCCCTACCCACCCTACCGAATAGAATTGTTATCTTGCCTCACGGCATAGTGTAATCAGTGGGGGCAGGGGCAACAAAGCCCCCAAAGCTTTTGACTTGAACTGTGCGGGTAAATGGTGACGTACCGTCACGTAATAATAACTTCTACAGTTCTCAGCACAGTTAAAGGCAAGATCAAGAGCGGGGAGGGGCTTTGTTGCCCCTTCTCTCCCCTTAATTGGATAGAGTTGTAATCCGTGCCTCAGGCACAGGTTATCATGCTGTAGCGTAAACGCTACGAGGCAACATAACAGTTAATCTAACACAGTAGCGTGTCCGGCTTTCGCCATACACTTAGTATGGTGGGCGTGAATTTCAACTCCCGGACAAATGAGAATGTTTATCGTCAGACAAACTTGTCTTCCACTTCCTTCAACCAGCCTCGAGACTCAACGAAGTCTAGGAACGGATTTATGCCTTTCGGCTCAGGGTAGTATTCCGGTTTCTCATCCTGCCAGTCACCTGCATCAACGGGCATGAGTGCGTCTGGAGTACCCTCAAGCAAGTCAGTCAACACAAGTGAACGCTCTAGCAATAGGGCTAGCGGCTCTCCAATACCATAACCTTTGACAGCCATCTTCAACAGGTGGCGCTCCGCAGCGTACAGTTGCTTGCGTTGGGCCAGGTCAGCCTCTTCACTATCCTCTCGCCAGCGTGTGGCGTGGAGTTCCATGTATTGGTGCGTATGGGCGTTAATCCTGAACATCAGGTCGGCAGCAGCAGTTTCCAGATACTCACGCCCCTCAGTGGGCGCTTCCTCATCCACCCAGTCCATCACAAACATGGCGTTGCAATCTTCCTTTGCTGCCCGGTGTCTCACCTTTTGCTTAACCCGCTTGATGGTGCTTTGATCGTAATTGCTGACGTAGTTGCCTGTAGTGGTGTCCCACACCGAGCGGTATTCCTCATGCATGATATTGCGTAGCTCGTAATCACGAATGCCGTGCTGCCGTTTAGCCAACTGGAACACACGCTCTACTACCTTGGCGAATGGCGTTTGAGTCTTTGTGACGACCTTCTTCACCTTGGGGGGTTTATCAATTCCTTTGATTAAGTCTTTGACTTCACGCTCTGGTAGTCCAGTTGCCTTCCTGATGTTTTCGATAGACATGCCACCTTTTCGAAACTGGACGACAGTTTCTTCAACCGAAATTGAATCGGTGTTGTGTGCAGTGATAGTGTTGAGTTCCAAGGTGGTTCTCCTTGTTAATTAAATTTACTTCATAAAAAAGCCCTCAATTGGTCGCCGGTTGTTGGTTTCCGGAAACGCATAAGCCCATATCTGTGATGACAGCAATTCGCTCTGCTCAGTTTCAACGCAATGAATCGAACAGGCTATTTGCAGACACCGGAGGCCGATCGATTTGTCCCAAATCCATAATTCGAACGTAGAAGTATGATTCATCGACTTCGAGCATCCCATAAAAAGCATAATAGTGGCCAAGCTCTGAGGTTCTCCAGCCCCGCTGCTCAAATATACGAGGGTCACAGATTCCGGCTAAATGATGCCTGCCCTCTGAGAAGTTCAAAAAGACATCATGCGGTCCTGAGTTAACTGATTTCGGCTGACCGAAAAAAAGAAAGCTCTTTCCTATATGGTGGTGAAGATCCTTTAGAAGCTTTTCGATTGATATTATCAAATCACCTAGGCGTGTCGTCTCCTGATCTAAAAATTGTACGTTTTTATCCAGAGATATTTGAGCATGCATCACTAAACTTCGAACAGTGCGAAACTTACCCACATGGAACAGACTTCCATCTGCGTCAACCACGAGTTCATCCTCTTGCCCATCTCTTGCAGTCCGACCTTGAACGACGCGTTTAGACTTTGAGACTTGCTCGTCTTCTTCATTCTCGGCTATGTCGTCGTCCAAAGTTTTCCATCCCGCAAAAGCGACGTGATTTATGGCTTTTTTCTCTACGCTGTTACCGCCTACGCTTGCACTGTAACCAGGTTTTCGGTGCGGACAACCAACATCGTCAAAACCACGAATGTGAGCATAGAATGCATGTACGTTATCTTTCCGCTTGGCTTTCTTGCGTGGTGTGCGGCTGCACATGACCCCACAACCGAGGCAGTAAATTGATCGATGATGCTTATCGTCCAAATAAAGGTCTGGAGGTATTCGTACTGCACTAGTCAGCAGGAAAGGGTCAACCTTAGCTGGCCGCCCTTCCAAAGGGAAATGTGCAACGCACGGGATCGAAACCTGCGACATAAAACTCCTTGTGGCGCCGCTATGAACGCCGTTTTGGTAGCTAGAATAAACGCCGACATAAACTAAATATGCTTGTTAGATGTATGTGTTCTAGCGGCCTGATTAATTGTTAATCAACTTATCTTGTTATAGGCGCCGCAATACGCTGCCAGAGCTTTGGATCTCCGGTTGGAAGTATGTGAGGTCTTAAATACGCTCTGGCAGCTTTTGATGAAGCTTTTCGTTTAGGGTGTTCGTAAAATTGGTTGTCTGAGCTTGACAATAATTATGAGCTAGTTGGGTGGTTAAGAGGTTTCTCAGGTTGTTGGTGTTGGATGATTTTAATCATTGTCTGAGATGTTTTCTTTTTCTTGGTCTACCAGTTCCTTCCATTTGGTCATCCGGTATTTACGATAGTCTAGTAGGGCTGGCAGCGTGGGTTTAACCTGAGGGTAGTGAGTGGAAAATACTTTTAGAAACTCAACGTCGGAATGACTCGCAGTTACCGAAAAATACTCAGCATGTTCATCGTAGTCATGTGTTACGCCTCGTACTTCTCCGCTGGCCGTGACCTGAAGATAATATTCTGGAGGAGTAATAAAGTCATCGTAATTCTCATTGGTAGTGGGCATTAGGTTGATGTCAATTACGAAGGCCCACTCAATTGGGTGGAGCTCTCCGTGTTCAGGGTTAATGAATGGCTGGTTGTCATAGATAAAGTGATCTTTGTGGTTTGCTGTGGGGAATGGCGTTTTATTTTTCATAAGGCAATACCTGTCTGGCACTCAAGAGACTTCGTGCTTGTGCTTGAAGTAAGAGGGGTTAATGGTTGTGGTTGAAGGATGTCTTAGACGGTTTATTCGGTATTTAGGTATATAGGCTCTACTTGGTGTTGAAGGGAATTTTTTAATAGCCTGCTAGGGCTAGATAGATGAGCGCTCGCTCTTGGTTCTGGCGGCGACTCTGTAAGGTTAGGTCAAGTTTCTCAGTCGTTCAATCTTGGCCATATGCTCGCGGCGCTTTTTCTTCGGGTAACTTTGCTTGATCTGAAAAAGGGCTTGTCGAGCTTTGTAATATGCCCGGTAAGTCTCAAGCTGCCAGTAGTAGGGGTTGGTGCCAGGCCAGTTGATCTGGAATTGCACAATGAAATCACATTCGGCTTCGCTCGCCGCTACGCAGTGCTGTCCCTCATGAATAGAAGGCTCATAGGTAAATCCGGTAATTTCCATTTCGTTTGTCATCAGGAAATACATTTGATGGGCCTTGTAAGGCTCAGCGTCTGTAGCGATTCCACAGTAGGGCGAGAGAAACGCGTTAAGAATTGCTGCCAATTTTTCTGGATCACAATCAGTACGATTGCTGTTCTCTTGGGATTTAGCAATATTCATGTTGTGTAAATAGCCATTAAAGTTTTCGGGTGAGTTAGTGCGTCGATATCATTAAGAGCAGTTATCATTGCATGCTAATTTGTATGTGCGATGTTTGTCAGTTATGGGTAAAGGGGTTGGGCTTGTCGTTAAGTGCTATGTGGCTCTCTTGTAACTTCTTTAGAGTTGGAATGGGGGGTTGCTGTAGCGTCTGAGTTGCCGGTCCAGTTGGATCAAGTTTATGGCTTAAGGGTTTCCTGTCAATGCTTTTTGAAAAATTATTTTTGTGCGCATTAATTGATAATTCAATCGCTTGGTTGCTTGGTATTTTGTAATTTGGTTGCTCGCTTAATCAATTTCTTGCGTACCTGAACGCCTGCCGGAATACTTGTTCGAGCACCTACCTAAATACCTGAA
>NZ_JANHLK010000080.1 GCF_028682635.1 Pseudomonas putida
GATCGCAGTCAGGTGATGCACACGCTGGGCAATCTGCGTCAGGCCCTTCGGACCGTGGTACACGGCGTACATGCTGGCGATGTTGGCCAGCAGCACCTGCGCGGTGCAGATGTTCGACGTGGCCTTCTCGCGGCGGATGTGCTGCTCACGGGTCTGCATCGCCAGGCGCAGGGCCGGCTTGCCGAAACGGTCGACGGAGACGCCCACCAAACGCCCCGGCATGTCGCGCTTGAACGCGTCCTTGGTGGAGAAGTAGGCCGCGTGCGGGCCACCGAAGCCCAGCGGCACGCCAAAGCGTTGCGCGCTGCCGATGGCCACGTCGGCGCCGAATTCGCCCGGCGGGGTCAGCAGGGTCAGGGCCAGCAGGTCGGCGGCCACGGCCACCAGGGCGTTGGCGGCGTGCAGGCGCTCGGTCAGTTCGCGGTAGTCGAACACGTCACCGTTGCTCGCCGGGTACTGCAGCAGGGCGCCGAAGAACGGCGTCACGTCGCTCAGTTCACGCTCGTCGCCGACCACCACGTCGATGCCCAGCGGCTCGGCACGGGTGCGCAACACGTCGAGGGTCTGCGGGTGGCAATGCACGGAGGCGAAGAACTGGTGGCTGCCCTTGTTTTTGCTCAGGCGCTTGCAGAAGGTCATGGCTTCGGCGGCGGCGGTGGCTTCATCCAGCAGCGAGGCGTTGGCGATCGGCAGGCCGGTGAGGTCGCTGATCAGGGTCTGGAAGTTCAGCAGC
>NZ_JANHLK010000081.1 GCF_028682635.1 Pseudomonas putida
TGCCCGCCATGGGGCATTTCGCTGACCAGCATGAAGTGCGTATTCACCCAGGTGCAGCCGTACTGCAAGCGCGCCGACAGGCGATGCGCACGACCGACGTCGGCGGTCCATACCGATGACGCCAGGCCGTAGTCCGAGTCGTTGGCCCAGCCCAGCACCTGCGCCTCATCGGTGAATCTGGTCACCGACACCACTGGCCCGAACACTTCGCGCCGCACGATTTCGTCGTCCTGCTGAGCATCGGCCAACACCGTCGGTTCGAAGAAGAAGCCATTGCCGTCCACCGCTTTACCGCCGGTGATCAGGCGGATGTGCGGCTGCGCCACGGCGCGCTCGACGAAGCCGGCCACGCGGTCGCGGTGCTGCGCGGTGATCAGCGGGCCGAGCTCGGTCGCCGGATCGTCCTGCAAGCCGTACTTGATGCTGCTGACCGCCGCGCCGAGTTTTTCCACGAACTTGTCGTAGATGCCTTCCTGGGCATAGATGCGGCAGGCGGCGGTGCAGTCCTGGCCGGCGTTATAGAAACCGAAGGTGCGGATGCCTTCCACCGCGGCGTCGATGTCGGCGTCGTCGAAGATGATCACCGGGGCCTTGCCGCCCAGTTCCATGTGCATGCGCTTGACGCTGTCGGCGGTGCTGGAAATGATGTTCGAGCCGGTGGCGATCGAGCCGGTCAGCGACACCATGCGCACTTTCGGGTGGGTGACCAGCGGGCTGCCGAC
>NZ_JANHLK010000082.1 GCF_028682635.1 Pseudomonas putida
GTTGAGGTAGCGTTCGTGGCGCAGGCGCGCGTAGAAAAAACCGCTTTCGCTTTGCAGGTCTTCGTCCTGGTCGAGGCGATCGCCGAGCACGCGGTAGGGTTCGGCGTAGTGGTAGGCCTCGCCGTAGGTGGTGGTCGTGGTGGCGCGGGTCTGGTCGACTTCGCCATCGAGCCGGGCCCGGGCATCGCGGTGATGATAGGCGCGGAAGTTGATGGATTTCTCCACCACCTGGTGACGGGTTTGCAGGCCCCACACGCCGTCCTCGCCGCTGGCGAAACCGGCCGGCGCACGCAACGGCAGCTTTACGCCGAACTGGTAGTGACGCTGGTCGTCGTGGAATTCGACGACGTCGATCTGCAGGCGGTCGTCGTGGCTGAAGCGGTACCAGATGCCGACTTCGGCCAGCAGGCGCTCGATGAACGCCAGGTCGCTTTCGCCGTACTGCATGACCTGCTCGCGGCGGGGGTATTCACGCACCAGCTGGAACAGGAAATGCTGGCCAAGAAAGTCGTGGCGACTGCGCAGGATGTGCTCGACGATCTCCGGGACCGACTGCTGCTGGTACAGGCGGTACTGGCGGCCGTGTGCGAGCAGCGCCAGGCGCGGTTGCAGGGTGATTTCATAGCGGGCTTCGTCGCGGGAGCTGGACA
>NZ_JANHLK010000083.1 GCF_028682635.1 Pseudomonas putida
GTCCCAGGCTGGGAGCTTCGCCGGGGGTAAAGGGACGATTTCGTTGATTTCGGGGACTGTGGGGTTCGCGTAGGAAGCTCTCGCGAGTATTCGCCAGATTTTTTCATAGCGTTCGGCGCGTTCGAGGTCTTCTTGTTGCCCGAGGTAGTACATCGTATTAGTGGAAGGATGACCTCGAAATGCGTTCTTCAAGCGGCCTGCGGCGCTCTCATTGCCTCCGGCTACGCCCGTCTGCAGAATCTCGATTGCATCGGTGTATTTCCCTTCATCCCTCAGGTACATCGACAGCATGACGGCTGCGTCCCCATTGCCTTGTTCAGCGGCGCAACGGCGCATCTGACGGGCTACGTCTGGCGCGATATCGCTCGGCGCCAGCTTGTCGCCTACATATGCCTGGGCTTGGGCACTTCCCTGATCGGCGGCCTTGCGGTAATAACGTAACGCCATTTCCGAATCCTGCTTCAACCCAGCCGAACCCTGCTGCAAGAAGATCCCCACGAAGTAATATCCCGTGGCAACACTGGCTTCGATCAGTTGTTGGCTCAGGCGCAAGTGTTCATGGCCGTGAAGCTTGAAATGCTGACGCATCGCTCCATTCTGAAGGTTGATGTTGGCTTTGTAATGGCC
>NZ_JANHLK010000084.1 GCF_028682635.1 Pseudomonas putida
CAACACTACAAGGCCAACATCAACTTGCAGAACGGCGCGATGCGCCAACATTTCAAGCTCCATGGCCATGAACACTTGCGCTTGAGCCAACACCTAATCGACGCCGGTGTTGCCACGGGATATTACTTCGTGGGGATCTTCTTGCAGCAGGGCTCGGCTGGGTTGAAACAGGATTCGGAAATGGCCTTGCGTTACTACCGTAAGGCTGCTGACCAGGGAAATGCTCAGGCGCAATACTACGTAGGAGAAAAATTGGCACCGAGCGACATCGCTCCGAAAGTCGCGCTCGATATGTATCGTTGCGCTGCCCAGCAAGGGCATGGCAAGGCAGCCGTCATGCTATCGATTTATCTTAGGGATGATAAAAAATATACAGACGCAATTGAGGTTTTACAGATGGGCGTTGCCGGAGGCGGTGAGAGCGCCGCGAGTCGCTTGAAGGAAGCATTTCAAAATCATCCTTCCATTAATACGATGTACTACCTCGGGCAACAAGAAGACCCTGAACGCTCCGAACGCTATGAAAAAATCTGGCGAATACTCGCGAGAGCTTCCTACGCGAACCCCACAGTCCCCGAAATCAACGAAATCGTCCCTTTACCCCCGGCGAAGCTTCCAGCCTGGGAT
>NZ_JANHLK010000085.1 GCF_028682635.1 Pseudomonas putida
TGGCGGGGGCGGCTGTTGCTTCATTGCGCCGGCACGTTGGCAGCCGGGGATGACGGTGCGCGTGGACTGGGAAACGGGGGTGGCATATCCCGATGGCTTCCCCGGTTTTGGTGACAGGCCTAAGTACTTGGCTTGGGTTAAAAAAAATGACGCGCTAACTCGCCAACACAGCAAAGTCTTACCAGTCCCTGACTACACCGGCCAAAAAGTCTGCGGCCTCACCGTGCACTTCCTGCCCTGCGAAGACCTGCAAGTCACCACCTCCTGCTACGCCTACGGCAGCCCCGAATACCCGATCAAGACCCCACTGCAATTGCCGGAGCCCCCGTCATGTCCGATGTAAAACACGCTTCGCTTTGGTATCCACCCGGGTTTCCGGTCGAGGGCCGTTTGCCTCGCAACGTCACGCAGGTCGATCAAAATAACCGGCGCCAGTGTCAGCTGGAGGCGGATTACCACGATGCCTTGTGCGTGGCGGCCGGGCGCCGGCTGATGCCGCCTTGCTGCAAGACCTTGCACGTCAGCCTGTTCTTCGAGAGCGACCTCGAAGCCGACAAAGGGGTCAAAGCGCGCGCCGAAGAACAGCGCGACCAGAGTCAAGCAGCGATCGTAAAA
>NZ_JANHLK010000086.1 GCF_028682635.1 Pseudomonas putida
GAAGTTCGCCGGGCCGATGGGCATGGCATCGTCGGTTCTTTATCAGAAACTGACCGCCGAGGTGCAATTCGAGCGACAGCGAATGAAAGCTTCGGGGCAGGCGCGTGTCGGTCAGCTATTCCCGCCGCCGTTGCGCGAAATCAATCATCAAAATGAAACCCGGCGCGGCAATGTCGACGAAAGCCGCAACGCCACTCAACCCGAAGGGTTGTTGCGTGCGCTGTTCGACGATCAGGTGCACGACTCCCGTGCCTGGTTTTTGTACACACGGGGACGTGAGTGGTTCGGCAGCTACTTCGGCGAACGCATGGTGTTTTTCGGCGAGGCCGGCCGTCGCGACCTGGCGCTGTATGACGAGAAAGGTGAAGTGCTGGCGCGCACCAACCCGAATGCCGGACCTGCCGGCGCCGCGCAACCTGTTGTGCTGGACGCCGAGCAGTTGGCCAAGGCCATGCAAGACATCGATGCGCTGTGGGAAGCGTTCCATGCCCAGGCTGGTGAGGTGAAAAATGCATCGGCCTGAGCCTTTTATAAGAAGCGAGGTACAGGATTGCAGGCCTCAGTTCAAAGCCCGCCCATGGCGCGAGCGGGCCGCTG
>NZ_JANHLK010000087.1 GCF_028682635.1 Pseudomonas putida
GAGGTATTTTTTCGTGGGCGCAGGTAAAGGCGAAATTGGCCTTGATGTCGGTGAGTGGATTCACATGAGGATCCTTCTTCATATAGGTAAAGGCGCTGCGGCTATCACAAGCAGCCAACAGCAGGCACAACAGCAAGAGCGCGAGACGCATCAGTCGAGATCCTTCGGGTGGCTTTGTCGTAATAAAAATCGACGAGTGAAGCACAGGGCGCATCCTTCTTTTACTGATTGTTCCCACGCTCAGCGTGGGCATGCATCCCGTGAGGCTCCGCGTCACCATTGCGCAGGTGTCGACAGCGGGACGCAGAGCGTTACTGTCCTGTTTGAGCTGGATTTCTCATCCGAGCAGGCACCATTCAACCGCTTGCTCAGATCGTGTGATCTTGTCGGAGAAGGGCCAGATGCGTGGGTGGTAACGTTCGACCAGTTGCTTGGGCAAGATCACGCCCTGCTCGAAATACCGAATGCCGTTGCCGTCCTTGACTGAATGGTGGTGAGGTAGCCAGCCAACCTGCCAGTACCCACTTACCGGACAGACTTGACCGCTATAGCAGTACGGCGCGGATAAATGAGCCTGGCTGAATGCG
>NZ_JANHLK010000088.1 GCF_028682635.1 Pseudomonas putida
GTGGATCGGGTACGGCCGTGGGAGATGGGTTGGTTGTGAGGTCGCCTTCGCTGGCAAGCCAGCTCCTACAGTAGATCGGGTACGGCCGTGGGAGATGGGTCGGTTGTGAGGTCGCCTTCGCTGGCAAGCCAGCTCCTACAGTGGATCGGGTACAGCCGTGGGAGATGGGTCGGTTGTGAGTGGATCGGGTACGGCCGTGGGAGATGGGGAGATTGTGAGGTCGCCATCGCCGGCAAGCCGGCACCTACAGGGTAATGTGTGCATTTGAAGTTACGTATCTTCCAGTAGGAGCTGCCGCAGGCTGCGATCTTTTGATCTTGCTTCGGCTTACCAGATCGGCAACGTATAGCTGAGGATCAGGCGGTTTTCATCCAGGTCGCTGCCAAAGTTGGTCGAGCGAACCGTCGCGTTACGCCATTTCACGCCGACGTTTTTCAATGCACCGCTTTGCACCACATAACCAATGTCGGTATCGCGCTCCCATTCCTTGCCCTCGGGACGGTTGTTGCCCAGGTCAATGTTGTCGCCGGTGAGGTAGCGCGCCATGAAGGTCAGGCCC
>NZ_JANHLK010000089.1 GCF_028682635.1 Pseudomonas putida
CGTGCGCGCTGGCGACGACACCTCGACCCCGGTGCATGGTGGCGTGGGCAGCCAGATCAACGGCACCTACGGCTACCTGACCCTGGATGCGGCAGGCAACGCGCTGTATCACAGCTACCCGAATACGGTGAGTGGCCCGGGTGCGAGCGACGTGTTCACCTACACCCTGCGCGATGGTGACGGTGATGAAAGCACCACCACGATCACCATCGACGTGCACAACAGCTGCTTGGTGGCGGCCAGCGACCAGGACGTGACCGTCTACGAAAATGCCCTGGCCCAGCCGTGCGACACCGGCGAAATCGCCAGCGGCACCCTGGTGGGTGCGGTACACGGCGGCAGCGGCGCCATCACCTACAGCCTGGTCAGCAATGCCATCGGCACCTACGGCCAACTGCTGCTACACCCGGACGGCAGCTACACCTACACCCTGACTGCGCCAGCCAGCACCACACCGCCGGCCAACGATGGCGCCAACACCCTGCACGAAACCTTCACCTACCAGGCCATCGACGACCTGGGCAACA
>NZ_JANHLK010000009.1 GCF_028682635.1 Pseudomonas putida
GAATTCCGAAACCCCTGTCTGCTAACGCAGACAGGGGTTTTGTCGTTCTGGGCCTGCCGTTGCCTTTGCTACGAGGTTTTTTTGTTCTGGGCTTCTGGACTGGCGAGGTACCGGGTGATGACCTCAACCCCGCGATTGAGATGGTTGACCAGCAATTGCACCGATCCTTCGACATCCCGCGCGTCAGCGGCCCGCCACAAGGCCCGGTGATCTTCCTGGGACAACTTGCCCAGGCCCATCGCTTCGAGGTTGAAGCGCAGGAAACGCTCTTCTTCGTTCAGTCCGTCCTCTACCAGTTTCAGTAACCGGCGATTAGGTGCCCTGCTGTAGAGCGACATATGGAAGAGGCGATTGAGCCGGCCGATTTCGGTATAGTCCTGTTCCGTCTCCAGCTCGTCGATATAGCGCGCGGCCTGTTCGAGATCCGCCGCCTCAAGCAACGGCACCGATAAACGTAGTGCTTCGGACTCCAGTAAAATCCTTAGGGCGTAGGTTTCCGCGGCATCGCCCTGGACGAGCGGGGCAACCACAGCGCCTTTATGGGCGATCACGTTGAGCAATGCCTGGGCTTCCAGTTGGCGCAACGCTTCACGCACCGGCATGCGGCTGACCCCGAAGAGATCGGCCAGGTCTTGCTGGCGCAGAGCGATGCCACACGGCAGGCGACCGTCCAGGATGGCCGAGCGCAAGGTTTCTTCGATCACCGAGCGCGCCAGGTGCGCGGGAATCGGCCCGTTGACCTTGATACTGCTGAGGGGGTTGGGCTTTTGTGTCACTACTACGCACCCTGATTGACTGAAGTTTTGGATCCAATTGACACTAGTGACTGCCTGACGGCTTGTCAAACGCCCCATAAGAGCGTCTTTCCCTTAGTTTAGCGTGCCGTCAGTGATCTCAGTGTGCCATTATTTTTTCCCGAGCTAACCTACACCTTCACTCGATTCCACCTGACTACCCTGGATGCCTCGCCTTGGCGGTACGTTTTCCGATATCCCGGATCTTGCGCTGCTCGTGCGGCGCCTTGCTGCTGGCCGGTGTGCTGCTGGGCGGTGTGCATGCCGATGGGGACTTTTCCCTGATCAGCGCTCGGGCGCAGGCATTGTACGGATCTTTGGGCGAAGGTCAGCAGCGCATAGATGCGTGGCAGCACATGTTGGCTACGCAGAAACAAGTTGGCGAGCTGGAACAGCTCAACGTGATCAACCGCTTCTTCAACAAACAACTGCGTTACGTCGAAGACATTGACCTGTGGCACCAGGTCGATTACTGGGAAACACCCGTCGAAGCCTTGTGGAAAGGCGCCGGTGATTGCGAAGACTACGCGATCGCCAAATATTTCAGTCTGCGCCACCTTGGCGTTTCCAGTGACAAGCTGCGCATCACGTACGTAAAGGCGCTGAGTCTGAATCGCGCGCACATGGTGCTGACCTACTACTCAAGCCCGGAAGCCGAACCGCTGGTGCTCGACAGCCTTGTCGACTCGATCAGGCCGGCCAGCCAGAGAAAGGATTTGCTGCCGGTCTACGCTTTCAACGCAGAAGGGTTGTGGTTACCGGGGGCCAAGGGCAATCAGAAGGTCGGGGACACCAAGCGTTTGTCCCGTTGGCAGGATGTGCTGAAAAAAATGCAGGCCGAAGGATTCCCGGTCGAGACGACTAACTAGGAGCACGCCCACAGATGTCTTTGTTCAAACAGCTTTTGATCGCTATCTGTCTGTTCCTGGTCGTCGCCTTCACCGGCAGCTTCATGGTCAGCCTGGAAAGCTCGCGCTCCCAGTACGTCAACCAGCTGCGTTCCCACGCCCAGGATGCGGCGACGGCGCTGGCGCTGTCACTGACGCCCAATATCGACGACCCGGCGATGACCGAACTGCTGGTCAGCTCGATCTTTGACAGCGGTTATTACGCCAGCATCCGTGTGGTCGATTTATCCAACGACAAGACCCTGATCGAACGCAGCGGCATTGCGGCCGATACCCGGGTGCCTGACTGGTTCGTCAAACTGATTGGCCTGGAGCCTGCCGGGGGCGATGCGATAGTCAGTCGCGGTTGGGTACAGGCCGCACGGGTCGAGGTGGTCAGTCACCCGATGTTCGCGCTGGCCAAGTTGTGGCAAAGCGCGTTGGGCAGCTTGGGGTGGTTGCTGTTCTGTGGCGTGGTCAGCGCGATACTGGGCGCGCTGTTGCTGCGTCGGCAATTGAAGCCCCTCGATTACATGGTCCGGCAGTCCCACGCCATTGCCCGCCGCGAGTTTCTCAGCCTGCCGCAATTGCCGCGCACGCCGGAACTGCGTCGCGTGGTGCAGGCCATGAACCAGATGGTCGAGAAGCTCAAGGCGCTGTTTCAGGAGCAGGCCGAACGCAGTGAAAAGCTGCGGGTCGAGTCCTATCAGGACAACCTGACCGGCTTGGCCAACCGACGTTACTTCGAGATGCAACTGAATGCACGGGTGAGCAATCCCGAGCAAGCCAGCTCCGGTTACTTGCTGCTGTTGCGGGTCAAGGATCTGGCCGGGTTGAACCAGCGGCTGGGCGGCCAGCGCACGGATGCGTTGCTCCAGGCGGTTGGTCAGCAGTTGTCCCGCGAGTGCGCCAGATATCCGGAAACAACCAACCTGGTCACACGGATTCGTGGCGGCGAATTCGCCGTTCTGGCCCCAGGCCTGGTGCGTGAAGAAGCAGTGCAACTGGCGCAGCACCTCGACACGGCCTTGGCCAGTCTGTACGCCACCGGTGCTACTGACGTCCCCTCTGTAGCGGCGATCGGGCTGGCGCCCTTTATTCATGGCGACGCCCCGCAAGCCGTACTCGGGCTGGCGGATCAGGCATTGGCGCAGGCCGAAGGCCAGACCGATTCGAACTGGGTCTGCCTCGATCACAGGGCCCCGACCCATGTCGGCGACGACCATCATGCCTGGCACAACCTGCTGGATCAGGCCTTGGAGCAACGACGATTCAAGTTGTTTTTCCAGCCCGTGGTGGCCAGTCAGGACACGCAGCTGGTACTGCACTACAAAGTGCTTTCCCGCCTGATCGACGACCAGGGCGAGAGCATCCCTGCCGGACGTTTCTTGCCGTGGCTGGAACGGTTCGGCTGGGCGGCGCGACTGGACCGGCTGATGCTGGAGCTGGTACTGGAGCAGATGAGCACCCACGAAGAATCAATGGCGCTGAACCTGTCGTCGGCCACCCTCGAAAACCCGCAAGCGTTGACTGCGGTCTTCGCCACGCTGCGTTCGCACTCCAATCTGGGACCGCGACTGACCCTGGAAATCGGCGAAGAGCAATTACCACAGCAAGCCAGTCTCGAAGCGCTGACCCGGCGTTTGCGAGAGCTCGGGTTCTCCTTGGGTCTGCAGCATTTCGGTGGACGCTTCAGCATGATCGGCAACCTGGCGCGCTTGGGGTTGGCCTACTTGAAGATCGACGGTAGCTACATCCGTGCGATTGATCAGGAGCGCGACAAACGCCTGTTCATCGAAGCCGTCCAGCGTGCGGCCCACAGTATTGATCTGCCGCTGATTGCCGAGCGGGTCGAGACGCAAGGGGAGTTGGCGGTGCTTAGCGAGATGGGCGTGTACGGCGTTCAGGGACGGTTGGTGGGCGAGCCCAAGCCTTGGCAATAGGGCAATCGCAAAGGTTGCAGCCTTCTCACAGCGGTCGCTGACGAAGGCTGCGATCCCCGGATGTCAGATAAACCCTTCCTCATCATCCTCAACCAGATTACTCAACCCACCCAACGCCTCACGCGCCTGGAAGCGGTCCATGAGTTTGGTCTGCGCGGGCTCTGGCAGGTCCGTTACGAGAATCACGCCTTTGCTGATCAGCACGGCGATCAAGTCGTCGAGTACCCGGATCATTTCCAGGTCGCTCTGGCGCAGTTGCTTGAGCTGTTTGATTTGCAGCAGTTGTTTGTGGCTGGTGGCCATGACTTCATTGGCGAACCAGGCCTGGAGGTCAGGGTGGTCGGCCGGCAGCGTTTCCGTGGATTCGGCGTAGGCTTCGGCTTCCACGCGCAGCAGTCGGCCGTCTGGATTGCGTTGCACGTAGAACATCGAGCATCCCTCAAAAGTGAGCCGCGTCATGCTGTCAGCAGCATAGTCAACATCTACCCAGTAGAGGGCGTTCGTCATATCCATGGCGCCAACAATTGCACTTACAGTCGTCGCGGGCAGGTCATTGCCGGCAGATCATCGCAAAGTAATAACTAAGACATTGATTTAGAACATATATGTTTGAGTTTGAAGCAAACATGCTTGTAACCATAGTTCATATGGTCCGCGAATTGCTTAGTTCAGTTGAAATAGTTACAGGTGCCGTCCATCTACCGGTCTGCCACCTGGCGCAAATGATGTGCGCACCGGCAATGCTTGCTGGATAATCGCGCGCCGCCGTTCGGGGCCTTGTATTTAGTTGCTTGCGTTGCAGTTCGGCTGTCGGGAATGCGCAGGACGCGCCAAATAAATAAAGCACCTCTTCGTCAATTTTATGGCGATAAAAAAGGTTTTTTTAATCGCGTTCAACTATTACAATTGCGGCATTCAAATTATTGACGATGTCATTTTGATGGTCGCCTCGATGAACCCTCGAGCTACGTGCTCCCTTATGTGCCAGCGCCTCGGATAGTCTTTTATGAATCGTACAGACGATATATCGAACCTGTTCAACAGGTTCGGGGCAAGTGCGGACAGTTATCTCGAGTTCGGCAGCCATTTCGACTACAAGGAAAAGCCGTTGACGCTGGTGCCGGCTGCGCCTGCACCTGTAGCTGAAGTCGATCAGCCTGATGAGCAATACGAGAGCGCTGTAGCCGATGCCACAGATGGCATCGAGACGCCGTTGGTGCCGGCTGATTCTGCGCAGCCTGCTGCGCCGCTTCGCCATTTGCTGGCCGAAGTCGCCCTGGCACGTCAGGCCGAAGCGCAAGCACGTAATGAAGAGGCACTGCGCCAGGCGCTGCCCCATGGTCGTCCGGCCAAGACCAGGGCGCATGTCATTGCGGTGATATCGGCTAAGGGAGGCGTTGGCAAAAGCACCCTCGCCTCTGCGTTGACCACCGCATTGCGCCTGGAGGGCGGGCGGACACTGGCCATCGACCTCGATCCGCAAAACGCGTTGCAATACCACTTGGGTGCCGAGCCGGATGTGGCAGGAATGGCCTACGCCAGCCTCAAGGGTGAGGACTGGAAGTCACTGCTGCTGGCCGGCTCTGCGGGTTCGTTGCTGCTGCCCTACGGTTCGGTGACCGAGGACGAGCGCCGTACGCTGGAGCGCTATCTGGAAAACGATCGTTACTGGCTGGCTGGCCAGTTGGCGAGCATGGACCTGAGCGAAAACGACGTGGTGATTCTCGACACGCCACCGGGTCGTACGTCCTACCTGACGCAAGCCTTGATGGTGGCTGATCAGGTGCTGGTCGTCGCCACCGCCGATGCGGCATGTTTCGTCACGCTGGACCAGATGGAGCGTTTGCTGGAAGAGCGCGGCGCCCGGGGCCAGGCGCCGCTGTGCAATTACGTGATCAATCAGTTCGACAGCGATCGCCTGTTCTGCCGGGACATGCACGAAGTGCTCAAGCGCCGCCTCGGCTCGCGGCTGCTGGGTGTCGTGGCGCTCGATCATGCCATTGGCGAAGCCCTTGCCTATGGTGAAAACCCGCTGCTGCAGGCCGAGTCCTCCCAGGCTTGCCGCGACATGCTGATGCTGACTGACAGGGTCAAAACGCAGTTGAATGCCATGGCCGTCGCAGAGTCATATGCCTCGTGATCAACACCACCGCTCCAGATACAGCCGCTCCCTCCCGTTCGCAGCGCTGGGCACAATCGCTCTCCGATCGCCTGGACAGCCTGCCAGCGACGTTGCGTCGGGCGCTGACCGTGAGCGTGACGCTGTTCTGCGGGCTGTTGGCCGTGTTCATCATCACGGTGCCGTTCGACCTGTATTCGCAGTGCTTCTTTGCCCTCGGCTGCTTCATCGCTGCGATGGTACTGCGCAAGATTCCCGGACGCCTGAACGTGCTGATGCTCATCGGGCTATCACTGACCGCTTCCCTGCGCTACATATACTGGCGACTCACTTCCACCCTCGGGTTCGAGGGCTGGGTCGACATGCTGTTCGGCTACGGCCTGGTCCTGGCCGAGCTGTACGCGATGATTGTGCTGGTGTTCGGCTATGTGCAAACCGCCTGGCCGCTGCGACGCAAACCAGTATTGATGAGCGGACCGCCGAGCGAGTGGCCGACGGTCGATGTGTTCATCCCGTCGTATAACGAAACCCTCGACATTGTGAAGGTCACCATCTTCGCCGCCCAGGCCATCGACTGGCCCCAGGACAAACTGCGCGTGCATGTGCTTGACGACGGTCGCCGCGAGGACTTCCGCGAGTTCTGCGAACAGATCGGCGTGAATTACATCGTTCGTGACAACAACCGCCACGCCAAGGCAGGCAACCTGAACGAAGCGCTCAAGGTCACCAGTGGCGAGTTCGTGACCATTTTCGACGCCGACCACGTGCCGACCCGTTCTTTCCTCCAGGTGTGTGTCGGCTGGTTCATCAAGGATCCGAAGCTGGCGATGCTGCAGACGCCACACTTCTTTTTCTCGCCGGACCCCTTCGAGAAAAACCTCAATACCTTCCGTTCCGTGCCGAACGAAGGCGAGTTGTTCTACGGTCTGGTGCAGGACGGCAACGACCTGTGGAACGCGACGTTCTTCTGCGGCTCGTGTGCGGTGATCCGTCGGGCACCTTTGCTGGAAGTCGGTGGCGTGGCCGTCGAGACCGTCACCGAAGATGCCCACACCGCGCTCAAGCTCAACCGCGCCGGTTACAACACCGCCTACCTGGCCATTCCCCAGGCGGCGGGCCTGGCAACGGAAAGCCTGTCGCGCCACATCAGCCAGCGGATTCGCTGGGCACGTGGCATGGCGCAAATCTTTCGCACCGACAACCCGTTGCTCGGCAAAGGCCTGAGCATGGGCCAGCGCCTGTGTTACCTGAACGCGATGCTGCACTTTTTCTACGGGCTGCCGCGCCTGGCGTTCCTGACCGCGCCGCTGGCATTCCTGTTTTTCGATGCACAGATTTTCCACGCCTCGGCGTTGATGATCACCGCGTACGTATTGCCGCACATTCTTCACGCCAGCCTGACCAACTCCAGTATCCAGGGACGGTTCCGCCACTCGTTCTGGAACGAGGTCTACGAGACGGTGCTGGCCTGGTACATCATGGGCCCGGTACTGATGGCGCTGGTCAACCCCAAGTTCGGTGGCTTCAACGTGACCGACAAGGGCGGAGTGATCGACAAGAAGTACTTCGAATGGAAACTGGCCCGGCCGTACATCGTGCTGTTGCTCTTGAACGCCACTGGCCTGGTTTATGGCGGGATACGCCTGATGGAGGGTGCCGAAGGCGCCACGACCACGATCCTGATCAACCTGGCGTGGACCGTCTACAACCTCATCATCACCAGCGCCTCGGTGGCGGTGGCCAGCGAAACCCGTCAGGTGCGTTCCGAACCACGGGTGGCGGCGGTCCTGCCGATGCGCCTGTCCCGCGCCGATGGCAGCGTGATCGAGGGCGTGACCCAGGACTTCTCGCAAAAAGGCCTGGGCTTCCGTTTGCCAGATGGCATCGAGATTCCCAAGGGCGAGCGGGTGCAGATTGCGCTGTTTCGCAAGCAACAGCTGAGCGTGTTCCCGGCCGTCATCGTCTTCAGTCGCGGGGACCTGTTGGGGGCGCAATTCGACCAGTTGACCCTGCGCCAGCAAAGCGAGCTGATACGCCTGACGTTCTCCCGCGCCGATACCTGGGCTTCGACCTGGGGCAATGGCCAGGTCGATACGCCCCTGGCCGCCTTGCGCGATGTCAGCGGCATTGCTCTTCGCGGTATCTACGAACTCTTCAAAGCAACGGTCATGGAAGTGCGGAACCTTTTCCGCCGTCGCCACGTCTCCCCGTCCACCCTGGAAAATGTTTTGGACAAGTGATGAACTCGAAGTCTTTCGCTTTCGGTAGCCTGCGCGCGCCCCGCCGCGCACTGGTACGCATGACGTGCGCGTTGCTGGCAATGGGTGGTAGTGCGACGGCATTCGCCGAGACCGCGCCAGTGGATGCGGTGCCGGGCGCCAATGGCTATAGCGTGACGCTCAAGCAACTGGGCCGCAATTATCCGATGAGCTTGCGCGGCGTGGAGTCCACCGACAGCGTCAACTTCGATGTGCGTGCCGATTCCATCGTGACCGGCGCCAGGCTGAAACTGCAATACACCTATTCCCCGGCACTGCTGGCCGACCTGTCGCAGATCAACGTCATCGTCAACGATGAAGTGGCCGCGAGCCTGCCGTTGCCCAAGGAAAACGCCGGTCAACTGCAAACCCACGAAGTCACCATCCCGCCGCAACTGATCACCGAGTTCAACCGCTTGAGCCTGCAATTCGTCGGTCACTACACCATGAGTTGCGAAGACCCGACGCATTCCAGCCTGTGGGCGAAGATCAGCAACGCCACCGAGCTGAGCATCGAAGTGTCGCCGCTGGTGCTGCCGAACGATCTGTCGATCTTGCCGTTGCCATTCTTCGATCGCCGCGATGCGCGCACCCTGGGCCTGCCATTCGTGTTCGCCGCAGCGCCCGACAACACCACCCTGGAAGCGGCTGGCGCCCTGTCGTCGTGGTTCGGCGCCCAGGCCAGTTACCGCGGGGCGAAGTTTTCTACGCACATCAACCAGATCCCGGCCCACGGCAATGCCGTGGTGCTGCTCAGCGGTCCGGATGCGTTGCAGATCGGCGGGTTGAGCCTGCCGGCGGCCAAGGGCCCGACCCTGAGCTTGATGGCCAACCCCAATGACGAGAATGGCAAGTTGCTGGTGATTACTGGCCGCGATGCCGCCGAACTGAAGACGGCGACCACCGCGCTGGTGCTCGGCAGTCAGGCGCTGTCGGGCAGCAGCGTGGTGATCGATCAACTCGACAGCGTGCAGCCGCGCAAGCCTTACGATGCCCCGAACTGGCTGCCCAGCGATCGCCCGGTCAAGCTCGGCGAGCTGCTGCCGGCCAAGCAATTCAACGTATCGGGCTACAACCCGGGCGACATCACCGTACCGTTGAATTTCCCGCCGGACCTGTTCACCTGGCGTGATGAAGGTGCGCCGTTGAACGTGAAATACCGCTACACGCCGCAAGAGAAGTCGAGCAATTCGTCGTTCATCGTCAGCTTCAACGATGGCTTGATCCAGTCGCAGAACCTGCTGCCCCAGGACAAGCTGGAAAACAGCGTGTTGAAAACCCTCAAGCTCAACGACGACAGCCTCAACCGCGAAACCCGCGTGCGCCTGCCGTTGAACTCGGTGGCCCTGCAATCGCGACTGCAACTGCGCTTCATGTTCGACTACATCAAGCAGGGGGAATGTGGCGACATCATCATCGACAACATGCGCGGCAGCGTCGATCCGGAATCGACCCTGGACCTGAGCGGCTACGACCACTTCATGGCCATGCCGAACCTGGGCGTGTTCAAGGACGCGGGCTTCCCGTTCACCCGTCTGGCTGACCTGTCGCAGACCGCCGTGATCCTGCCGGACAACGCTGGCGCTGCCGAGCTGGATGCCTACCTGACCGTGCTCGGCCGCTTCGGCCAGTCCACCGGTTATCCGGCCACTGGCGTGCTGGTGGCGCAAGCGGCGCAGGTTCAAGCGGTGGCGGATAAAGACTTGCTGGTGCTTGCTTCCGGTAACAACCAACCATTGCTGACCCAGTGGGCTGATCGCCTGCCGGCGACCGATAGCGGCGACCAACAGAGCTTTCACCTGTCTGACTTGCCGATGCGCGTACGCGACTGGTTCAGCCCCGACCCGGAAGCGAACCAGCGCAAGGCACGGTTGGCCATGGCCTTCTCCGGGGGTGCGCGCAGCACTTACCTGACGGGTTTCGAATCGCCGCTCAAAAGCGGTCGCAGCGTCGTGGTAATCGCCAGCGGCCAACCGCAAGGCCTGGCTGAAGCGACCAATGCCCTGATCGGCGGCGAGGATTACACCCAGTCCATCCAGGGCAGCCTGGTGGTAGTGCGTGGCAAAACCATCGAGCCACTGGTGGCGGACGAGCAGTACTACGTCGGCGAACTGGGCCCGTTCAAACGCCTGGAATGGATGCTCTCGCGTCATGTCGGTTTGACGCTGCTGCTGACCGGCCTCGGTGTGGTGTTGCTCAGTTGTCTGGCCTATCTGGCGCTGCGGTCCCGTGCCAAACAGCGGTTGAGCGACTGAGAACACCATGAGAAACCACAGGACCCCTGGATGCAATTTTGCCCAACAGCGCCGCTGGCGCCGGGCCGTGCTTTGGCTGGCTGGCACGCTGGCGACCTTGAGCCTGACACCGGCCATGGCTGACGAGGCCGCATGCAAAAGCGCCGATTGGCCGCTGTGGCAAACCTACGCCACGCGTTTCGTGCAGAACGACGGTCGCCTGCTGGAGTCCAGCGTCGAAACCAATCACAGTACCTCCGAAGGCCAGTCCTACGGCATGCTGTTCGCGCTGATTGGCAACGACCGCGAGCGTTTCGATGCCTTGTGGAAATGGACCGCCGCCAACATGGCCGGCGCCGATGTCGGCAACCGTCTGCCAGGCTGGTTGTGGGGTCAGGGCAAGGACGGCAAATGGCAGTTGCAGGACGCCAACTCGGCGTCCGATTCTGACCTGTGGATTGCCTACTCGCTGCTCGAAGCGGCGCGGCTGTGGCAGCGCCCGGATTACCGCGAAGACGCCCTGCGCCTGCTCAGGAACATTGAAACCAACCTGGTGGTGAGCCTGCCAGGGCTAGGCAAAATGGTCCTCCCCGGCCCCGAGGGTTTCACTCAGCCCGATCATCTGTGGCGCCTTAACCCGAGCTATTTGCCGCTGCCGTTGCTACGTCGACTGGCCAAGGAAGCACCGAGCGGGCCGTGGAAGGAAATCGCCGAAAATACCGTAAAAATGGTCAGTGCCTCCAGCCCGAAAGGCTATGTGGCGGACTGGATCGGCTATCGCGCAACCGCGCCGAAAGCCGGTCTGTTTGTGGTTGATCCGGTCAAAGGCGAGCTGGGCAGTTACGACGCGATTCGCGTCTACCTGTGGGCCGGCATGACGCCCAGGACCGACCCGTTGGCGGCACCGCTGCTGGCACGCCTGGACGGCATGTCGAATAGCACGGCTTCCACCGGTATTCCTCCGGAAAAAGTCCAGGTCATCAGCGGTGCGCTCGAAGGGCAGGGCCCGTTCGGGTACTCTGCCGCGCTGATCCCGTACTTCCAGGCCAAGGGCCAACCCTGGCTGGCCGAGCAGCAGCAACGTCGGGCCGAAACGGCTTTGAACGCGGCGCTGGCAAAAGCCGATGGCGAACGTGTTGAACCGCTGTACTACAACGCCATGCTTAGTCTGTTCGCACTCGGCTGGGCTGAAAAACGCTATCAGTTTCGTGATGACGGAACACTCAAACTGACTTGGGAGACGTCATGCACCCGCGCCGTCACACGCTAGCCATCGGTATTCTCGCCACCCTCATCGGCACCGCCGCCCACGCCGAAACCAGCGATGCGCAAATGCGCCTGGTGGAGCAGGGCCAATATTGGCAGGCCCGGGATAACGCTGCGCGTGCGTCAGAAGCCTGGGAGAAAGTGCTGCGCCTGGACCCCAACCAGATCGACGCGCTGTATGGCATGGGCCTGATCGGCGTCAAACAGGACAAACCGCAACAGGCGCAGCAGTATCTGGCGCGGTTGCAGGGGTTGTCGCCGCGACCCTGGCAGGCTGCGCAACTTGAGCAGGACATCGCCCTGACCGATCCGCAGAACATTGCGCTGCTGGACGAAGCCCGGCGTCTGGCCGACGGCGACCAGCGTGACAAGGCCACTGAAGTGTTCCGCCAATTGTTTGCCGGCCGCACGCCTGAAGGCAAGATCGGTCGCGAGTTCTACACCAACCTGGCTTTCAACGATGCCGGCTGGACCGAGGCGCGCAAAGGCCTTGAGCGCTTGCTGCGGGAAACGCCGAATGACTCGATTGTCGCGCTGTTCCTGGCCAAGCATCTGGTGCGTCATGAAGACAGCCGCGCGGAAGGTATCCGGGCCCTGGCCAAACTGTCGACCCGTACCGATATCGCCGGTGACGCCGATGAGAGCTGGCGCCTGGCGCTGGTGTGGATGGGGCCGCCGAATGCCTCGCAAGTGCCGTTATTCGATGACTTCCTGAAAGTACATCCCGAAGACCAGGAAATCCGCGACCTGCTCAACAAGGGCAAGTCGCAGTCGACCACTGCCGGTGCGCCGGTGTGGCAGCAGGATCCGCTGGTGGCGCGAGGGCTGCAAGCGCTGGAGAAGGGTGACCAGGCCGGCGCCGAAAAAGCCTTCGCCGCGCGCCTGAAAAGCAAACCCGACGACGCCGATGCCCTGGGTGGCCTTGGCGTCGTGCGTCAGCAACAAAACCGTTTCGGCGAAGCCGAGCAGTTGCTCAACCGGGCCATCGCCAATGGCGGCACACGCTGGAAGCCGGCATTGGATAACGTGCGTTATTGGGCGCTGCTGCAACAGGCCCGCGATCAGGCCAGGACGCAACCGGCCAAGGCGCAAGCCAGCATCGCCCAGGCCATGCGCCTGAACCCGAACGGCGTCGATGCGCGCCTGGCCCTGGCCGACATTCAGGCCCAGGCCGGCCAACTGGACGCCGCGCAAGCCAACTATCGCCAGGTGCTGAATGTGCAGCGCGGTAACCCGCAGGCCGTTCAAGGCCTGGTCAATGTGCTGGCGCAAACCGGTCAGGCCGATGAAGCCCTGCGCCTGCTCGACACCCTGACCCCGGCCCAGCAGGCCGAAATGGGCGGCGGCGCTCGCCTGCGTGCCTTGCGTTCCACGCAGGCGGCCAAACTGGCCGAACAGCGCGGTGATAACCGCGCGGCACAACAAGCCCTGGTGCAAGCCATCCAGGACGACCCGGACAACGTCTGGACGCGTTTCGACCTGGCGCGTTTGTACCTCAAGGCCGGCGAGCCGCAAAAGGCTCGCGACCTGATCGACAGCTATCTGAAAAGCCATCCGACCCACATCGACGCGCTCTACACCAGTGCCTTGCTCTCGGTGGAAATGGAGCAGTGGAACGCCGCGCAAGCAACCATCAGCCGTATACCGGCCGAGCGCCGCACCGCGGACATGAATCAGTTGGCCGACCAGATCACCCTCACGGTGCAGATCAAACTGGCGGCCAGCATCGCCAAGCGTGGCCAACGCCAGGAAGCCCTGGCCTTGCTCGATCGCCTGCAGCCGGTGGCCAGCCGCACGCCTGACGGCATGGCGACCCTGGCTGCGGCCTATGTCGATGCCGGCGACTCGGCACATGCGCAGCAAATGATGCGCAACGTCATCGCCCAGACGCCGACGCCATCCGCGGACCTGATGCTGCAATACGCCAACCTGTTGCTCAAGACCGGCGACGACGCTCAGGTCAACTCGATCCTGCACGGCTTGCAAAACCAGCCGATGAGCGTGGCCACGCGCAAACGCTTCGATGACGTGCTGTATCAGTACCGCATTCGCCAGGCCGATATCCTGCGTGAAAATGGCGATCTGGCGGCTGCCTACGATACGTTGGCACCGGCGCTGGCTTCGCGTCCGGGGGACGCGGGCGCCGTCTCGGCACTGGCGCGCATGTACGCCAGCAACGGCGACAATGCCAAGGCGTTCGAGCTGTACAAGCCGTTGTTGCAGCGTCAGCCCAACGACCCGCAGATTTTACTGAATGCCGCTGACGCGGCGGTTCAAGCCCACGACAATGGCTACGCCGAGCGTGCGCTGGAACAGTTCCTGAAACTGGAAACCTACGACCCGCAATCGCTGACCGAAGCGGCGCGGATCTACCGCAGCATGGGCAAGTCCAGCCAGGCCACCGAGTTGCTGCGCAAGGCTGTTGCCATTGAGCAGAACGAACAGAAACGCAGCCTGACGGCTCAGGCCAATAGCCTGAACGTCGCCCCGAACCCGTTCGTGGGTTTGCCGGGCCAGCGCAACCAGGTGAGCCGAGTACCGGTGGACGCGATTCCCGCCCCGGCACAGGCACAGCTTGATGCAGCCGCGCCGGTCATGGTCGCCAGCGATGCGGCACTGCCGGCCGATGCCTATCCGGGCCAGGCCCAGCCACGCATGGCTGCTGGTGCGCGAACCCAGGCGTTGCCGGCGGGGCGCTTTGCCGGTGCCGGCGGTAACCCGTTCGCGCCTCAGGCCACGGTCAATGTCGCGGTGGACCAAGCCAGTTCCGCCCAGCGCGCGCTGGACAACATCCTGCAGGAGCGCAGCGGCTACGTGACCCAGGGCGTCACCATCCGCAGCAATGACAGCGAGTCGGGCATGAGCAAAATGACCGACGTTGAAACGCCGCTGGAGATCAACGTGCCGTCGGGCGAGAACCGCTACGCCGTGCGCGTGACCCCGGTATCGCTGAATGCCGGCAGTGTCGACAGCGATTCGGCCAGCCGTTTCGGCGGTGGATCATCCGCCGACGGCGCCGGTTCCCAGCGTGACAAAGGCGTGGGCCTGAGCGTGGCCTATGCCCGCCCGGATGAAGGCATCAAGGCCGATGTCGGCACAACGCCAATGGGCTTCAAGTACAGCACCGCCGCTGGTGGCGTGAGCGTGGACCGGCCGTTCGCCGACAACTCGAACGTGCGTTATGGCGTCAGTGTTTCCAGGCGTCCGGTGACGGACAGCGTGACTTCGTTCGCTGGCACCACCGACGACCGCGCCGGTCAGTCGTGGGGCGGCGTGACGGCCAACGGCGGGCGGGCTCAGCTCAGCTATGACGATCAGCAGGTCGGCACCTACGGCTACGGTTCGTGGCACAAGTTGCTCGGCCACAACGTCGAATCCAACAGCCGCACCGAACTGGGCGGTGGCGTGTATTGGTATCTGCAAAACGCCGAAGACAGCAAGCTGACCCTGGGCCTGAGTGCCACCGGCCTGAGCTTCGAGAACAACCAGGATTTCTTCACCTACGGCCATGGCGGTTACTTCAGCCCGCAAAGCTACTTCGCCTTGGGCGTGCCGGTGACCTGGTCGCAGCGCACCGACCGGTTTTCCTATCAGGTCAAGGGTTCGGTGGGCGTGCAGTACTTCGATCAGGACGCGGCGGATTACTTCCCGAACGACAAAGACCTGCAAGCTGCCAACAACCAGCGCTACAAAGGCCAGAACAAGACCGGCGTGGGCTACAGCCTGAGCGGTGCAGGCGAATACAAATTCGGTTCGAACTTTTTCCTCGGTGGCAATCTCGGCCTGGACAACGCCCAGGACTACAAGCAATTCACCGGGGCCATGTACCTGCGTTACATGTTCGAAGACATGAACGGCTCGATGGAGCTGCCGGTCAGCCCCTACCGCTCCCCTTATTCCAACTGATTCCTGGAGACTTAAATGCCTTCTTCCGTTCTTGCCGGTATGACCCTTCTCGTACTCGGTGAAAGTCACATGAGCCTGGCGGACCACCTGATGGAACCGCTGCAAGCCAACCTGACCCAGCAGGGCGCAATCGTACATTCGATCGGCGCGTGCGGCGCCAGTGCCGGCGACTGGCTGATCACCAAGAAAGTCGATTGTGGCGCCGAGCAGAAAGGCGACGGCAAGATCGTCATCAAGGGGCGCGAAGCCACCACCACGCCGATCAAGGACCTGATCGCCGCCGACAAGCCTGACCTCGTCGTGCTGGTCATCGGCGATACCATGGCTTCCTACGATAAACCGGTATTCCCGAAAGCCTGGGCCTGGCAGAACGTGACCGCCCTGGCCAAGGAGATCACCGCCAACGGTGCCAAGTGCGCGTGGGTCGGCCCGGCGTGGGGCAAGGAAGGCGGGATGTACAAGAAGAACGATACGCGTACCAAGCTGATGTCGGCGTTCCTGGCGAGCAACGTGGCGCCTTGCACCTACATCGACTCGCTAACGCTCTCCAAGCCGGGTGAGTGGGTGACCACCGACGGCCAGCATTTCACCGTGGCCGGATACAAGTCCTGGGCCAACGCCATCGGTGGCGCACTGGCAAAACTGCCGGCCGATGCGGTCAGCAACAAGGGAGCCAAGCAGTGATGCGTGCCCTGTCTGCGGTATGCGCCCTGGCGGCGCTGGTTTGCAGCGCCAACGCCGTGGCGGCCGAGTTCGCCCTGTACCCCACCGGCCCCAGCGAAGACGCGGCGTTCATCCGTTTCGTCAACGCCGGCAACGCGCCGCTGGATGTGATCGCCCAGGCCGGCCAGCCGCCGATGCGCCTGGAAGCGGCGCAAGCGGTGTCGCTGTTTTTCCCGGTACAGGCGAGCAGCCCGGTCAAGGGCACCCTGGTCAGCGGCGCTCAGAAACTGGCCATGGACCTGAAAATCGAACCCGGCGAATTTGTCACCGTAGTTGCGCTGCCCGACGGCGCCGGCATCAAGCAGGTCGCCGTGCGCGAGCAGCCTGACGACTTCAACGGCTTGAAAGCGTCGTTGGCGTTCTTCAACGTCGACGCCGCTTGTGCCGATGCCAGCCTGCGTCCTGCGGGGCGTAGCGCCGACCTGTTCAAGGCGGTGCCGCTCGACAGCCTGCAGCGTCGTTCGATCAACCCGGTGAGCCTGTCGGTGCAGCTGGTCTGTGCGAACGCCAATGTCGGTGCGCCGCTTGACCTGGGCGAACTGAAGGCGGGTGAGCGTTACAGCGTGCTGCTGGTGCCGTCGGCCAACGGCCCGCGTTTATTGAACGCCACGGACACCTTGTCCCACTGATCGGATTTTGCCGCTGCCATGGTCTTCGCCTCACTCGAGTTCCTGACGCTGTTCCTGCCGGCCTTTCTGCTGGTGTATGCCCTGGCCAGACCGGCCTGGCGCAACGTCATCCTGCTGATCGGCAGCTGGCTGTTCTATGGCTGGCTGAGCCCGCTGTTCCTGAGCTTGCACGTGGTGTTGACCATCGTCGCCTGGGTTGGCGGCCTGCTGGTGGACCGTGCACGCGAGGGTTCCAAGGGGCGAGTGAGGTTGTTGATTGCGTTGATCGTGTTCAACACGGCGGTGCTGTGCTGGTACAAGTACGCCAACATCCTGGCCCTGACCTGGAATGACCTGATCACTTACTACGGCGCCATGCCGCTGGAGTGGCAACGAGTGGCGTTGCCGGCGGGGTTGTCGTTCATCGTGTTGCAAGCGATCTCCTACCTGGTGGACGTGCACCGCCACACGGTGCCGGTGGAGCGCAGCTTCATCAATTACGCGACTTACATTTCGATGTTCGGCCACTCGATTGCCGGGCCGATCATTCGTTATGACTGGGTGCGCCGCGAGCTGACCCAGCGATATTTCAATTGGCAGAATTTCTCCCTGGGCGCGCGCCGTTTCATGATCGGCATGTGCATGAAGGTGCTGGTGGCGGACACCCTGTCGCCGCTGGTGGACGTGGCATTCCATCTGGAAAACCCTTCCTTCGTCGACGCCTGGATCGGCTGCCTGGCTTACTCGCTGCAACTGTTTTTCGACTTCGCCGGTTACAGCGCCATGGCCATAGGCCTGGGCCTGATGCTGGGCTTTCACTTTCCGGAAAACTTCAACCGGCCGTACCTGGCCAGCAGCATCCAGGACTTCTGGCGGCGCTGGCACTTGTCGCTGTCGAGTTGGCTGCGCGACTACCTGTACATCGCCCTTGGCGGTAATCGCAACGGCGCGTGGAAGACCTATCGCAACCTGTTCCTGACCATGGCCATCGCCGGTCTGTGGCACGGCGGTGACAGCTGGAACTACCTGTTGTGGGGCTCGGCGCACGGCATTGCCTTGTGCATCGATCGCTTGTGGTCGCGCTCCAGCCTGCCGAGTATTCCGCCGCTGCTGTCGCACACATTGACGCTGCTGTTCGTGTTCCTGGCCTGGACCTTGTTCCGCGCTCCGGATTTCCATTCGGCATTGACGATGTATGCCGGACAGTTCGGCCTGCACGGGTTCGCATTGGGCGATGCGCTGGCGGTGACGTTGCGTCCGGTCCACGGCATCGCGGCGCTGCTCGGTGTGCTGTACATCGTTGCACCGGTGCTGCAAAGCCGCTTTGAGCAGCGCTTTGTCGGCCATGCGTTGTTTGCACCGATGCTGGGTTTCCTGCTCGCGTTCGCGTTGGTCGCGAGCCGCGAGTCTGTGCCCTTCCTGTACTTCCAGTTCTGATGACCGCGCCCATGACTTCCTTGTCCAACATCCCGGCCCAATCCAGCGCAGTGACCGCCCCTGTCAGCAAGGCATCGGGGATCTTTTTCGTGGCTTTCCTGGCGCTGGGTTTCGTCTCATGCACCTGGCTGCTGTTGAGCGGCAAAGTCGAGATGCTGCCGCCCAGGTTGACGCTCGATGAGGCGCTGCACGGCGAGGTCACCCACAAGGTCGCCAAGCAGCTGTCGAAGGCTGCCGTGCCGGAACAGGGCGCGGACCTGGAACGTGGCGCCAGCTGGCTGTTGCTCGGCGATACCGGCCCGCGTGTGCGTTCCGGCTGCCCGGGCTGGCTGTTCCTGACCGACGAGATGCGCATCAATCGTCACGCTCAAGCCAACGCCGAGACCAAGGCGGGTGTGGTGCAAGAGATCCAGAAACGCCTGGCCAGTCGTGGCATCAAGCTGCTGGTGGCGGTGGTGCCGGACAAGAGCCGCATCGCCAGTGCGCAACTGTGCGACCTGCGCCGACCGCTGCAGTTGCAGCCGCGTGCGGTGGCGTGGGTCGATGGCTTGAACAAGGCCGGCGTCGCCGCGATCGATCTCGCCCCGAACTTGCAACCCCTGGGTGCCGACGCCTACCTGCGCACCGATACCCACTGGAGCGAAACCGGTTCCGCGGCGGCGGCCAGGGCGGTGGCCAGGCAGGTACAATCCCTGGGCATCAGTGCCACGCCACACAAAGACTTCGAGGTGAAGGTCCAGGACCCGGCTCGCCGTCCTGGCGACCTGGTGCGGTTGGCCGGGCTCGAGTGGCTGCCGGTGACCTGGCAACCGCAGCCGGAAACTGTCGCTGCCACCCAGATCTCCGAGAAAGCTGGCGATGTACAAAGCGGCGGCGATAACCTCGATGACCTGTTCGGCGATGACAATTTGCCGAACGTGGCGTTGATCGGTACTTCGTTCTCGCGCAATTCCAACTTTACCGGTTTCCTGCAACAGGCACTGGGCGCGCCGATTGGTAACTTTGCCAAGGACGGAGGAGAGTTCGCAGGTGGCGCCAATGGTTATTTCGATAATCCGGCGTTCAAACAGACTCCGCCGAAGCTGGTGATCTGGGAAATTCCCGAGCGGGATTTGCAGACGCCTTACAGTGAAGTCATCGACTGGGCCAAATAAACCGGTGAGGCTGATGGCCTCATCGCTGGCAAGCCAGCTCCTACAGGGATTATGGCTCAGCGGGAAAAGCCATATCGTTATTCTTTAACGGTATTTAAATTAGTCTTCTTATATCTATAAAGTTAATTCCCTGCGTACCTGCCGACCAATCGGCGCGCCGCACGACACGAACCAACACGACATCCGTGAGTTTCTGATCGACGCGCGCGCCCTTGAGCGTGCCGTGCGTGGGAGTGTTTTATGTCTGCAGCTTCAGCATCGCCAAGCATCGCGCCACAATTCTTCGAAATCCGCCCGTTCAGCGGCGCGGTGGGTGCCGAAATCATCGGTCTCGATTTGTCCCGCCCGCTCGATGACCAGGACTTCGCACGCATTCACCGTGCGCACCTGGATCATCACGTGGTGGTGTTCCGCGACCAACGCATTACCCCCGAGCAGCAAATCGATTTCAGCCGCCGTTTTGGCGTGTTGCAGATCCATGTGCTCAAGCAATTCCTGCTGGCCGGGCACCCGGAAATCCTCATCGTTTCCAATATCATCGAGAACGGCCAATCCATCGGTCTGGGAGATGCCGGCAAGTTCTGGCACTCCGATCTTTCCTATAAGGAACTGCCAAGCCTGGGTTCGATGCTGCATGCCCAGGAACTGCCGTCCGAAGGCGGTGACACCCTGTTCGCCGACATGCACAAAGCCTGGGAGAACCTGCCCGAGGCGCTGCGCAAGGCCGTCGAAGGGCGCTCGGCCGCGCACTCCTACACGGCGCGCTACAGCGAGACCAAATTCGAAGGCAACTGGCGCCCGACCCTGACCCCTGAACAACTGGCGCAAGTCGCCGAAGTCATCCACCCGGTCGTGCGCACCCACCCGGAAAACGGCCGCAAGGCGTTGTTCGTCAGCGAGGGTTTCACCACCCGCATCGTTGGCTTGCCGGAAGACGAGAGCAAGCAATTGCTCGACGAGCTCTACGCCCACAGCGTGTTGCCGCAAAACATCTACCGCCATCAGTGGCAGCCCCATGACCTGGTGTTCTGGGACAACCGTTCGCTGATCCACCTCGCCGCCGGATGTCCCAGCCATCTGCGCCGCAAGTTGTATCGCACCACCATCCAGGGCGACGCGCCTTTCTGATTTGCCGGAGATTTGACCATGTCCAAACGTCTACCCTTTGCACCGCTGGCCGCGGCCCTCGGCCTGGGTTTCAGCCTGATCGCCGGCAGCCTGGTGGCACCGACCGTGGCCCACGCCGAAGGTGAAATCCGCATCGCCGAACAGTTCGGCATCGTCTACCTGCTGCTCAACGTGGTGCGCGACCAGAACCTGATCGAGAAGTACGGCAAGCAGGAAGGCATCGACATCAAGGTCGACTGGACCCAGCTCTCCGGTGGCGCGGCGGTCAACGATGCGCTGCTCTCCGGTTCGATCGACATTGCCGGTGCCGGCGTCGGTCCGCTGCTGACCATCTGGGACCGCACCCACGGCAAGCAGAACGTCAAGGCCGTGGCCTCCCTGGGTAACTTCCCGTACTACCTGGTGAGCAACAATCCCAAGGTCAAGACCATCGCCGATTTCACCGAGAAGGACCGCATTGCGGTGCCGGCCGTGGGCGTGTCGGTGCAGTCGCGCTTCCTGCAATACGCGGCCGCCAAGCAGTGGGGTGACAAGGAATTCAATCGCCTCGACAAGTACACCATCGCCGTCCCTCACCCTGATGCCACGGCCGCATTGATCGCCGGCGGCACCGAGTTGAGCGGGCACTTCTCCAACCCGCCGTTCCAGGATCAGGCGCTGACCAACCCGAACGTGCACGTGGTGCTCAACACCTATGACCTGCTCGGCCCCAACTCGCCGACGGTGCTGTTTGCCACCGAGAAATTCCGTGAGGAAAACCCGAAGACCTACAAGGCCTTCATCGATGCGCTGACCGAAGCCGCGCAATTCGCGCAAAACGATAAAGGCGCGGCGGCGGACACTTACATCCGCGTCACCAAGGCCAAGATCGACCGCGCCGAACTGCTGAAAATCATCGACAACCCGCAGTTCGAATTCAGCGTCACGCCGAAAAATACCTACCCGCTGGCCGAGTTCCTCTACCGTGTGGGCGCGATCAAAAACAAACCGGATTCGTGGAAGGACTACTTTTTCCAGGATGCCAAACCGCTGCAAGGGAGCTGACCGACATGAACGCCCCCTTGCAAGGCCACACGGTCAGCAAACCGATCGCCGCAGCCCAGGCGCTGTTGTCGGTCGATAACGTCAGCCTGGAGTACCGCACGCCCCAGCGGGTGGTGCGGGCCACCCACCAGGTCAGCTTCGAGGTCGATCCGGCGGACCGTTTTGTCCTGCTCGGGCCGTCCGGTTGCGGCAAGTCGACATTGCTCAAGGCCGCCGCCGGCTTCATCCAGCCAGTCGAAGGCGAGATCCGCCTTCAGGGTCAGCGCGTCGATGCGCCGGGGCCGGACCGCATTGTCGTGTTCCAGGAATTCGATCAACTGCCGCCGTGGAAAACCGTCAAGCAGAACGTGATGTTTCCGCTGCTGGCCTCGAAAACCCTCAAGCGTAAAGAGGCCGAAGAGCGGGCGCTGCACTACCTGGAAAAGGTCGGCCTGGCGGCATTTGCCGACGCCTATCCACATACCCTGTCGGGCGGCATGAAGGCGCGCGTTGCCATCGCCCGGGCGCTGGCGATGCAGCCGAAAATCCTCCTGATGGACGAACCCTTCGCCGCGCTCGACGCCCTGACCCGACGCAAGATGCAGGAAGAGTTGCTGCTGCTCTGGGAGGAGGTGCGTTTCACGCTGCTGTTCGTCACGCACTCCATCGAAGAGGCGTTGGTGGTGGGCAATCGCATCCTGTTGCTTTCGCCACATCCGGGTCGGGTGCGGGCGGAAGTCCACAGTCATCAATACGATCTACACAGCCTCGGCGGCGTGGCTTTTCAGGAGTCGGCGCGGCGCATTCACAGGTTGTTGTTCGATGAAGGCCAGTCACCGGAGACCGAGCGCGAGCTGGGTTTCGCTGACATCCGCATCGCTTATTGAGCCGTTTGAGAGGAGGGCCCGATGAGCCATTTATCATCTTCGCGTGAAGAATTCGAAACCGTTTTGCAGCCACTGACCAGCGTGCCGCTGGAGCGTGAATTACCGCTCGGCCAACGCCTGTGGCAACAGGGCTGGCTGCGCAAAAGCCTGATCCTGATTCTGCTTGCCGTACTCTGGGAGGCCACTGCGCGTTACACGAACAACGACTTGCTGTTGCCGAGTTTTGTGCAGACCGCTCATGCGCTGTATGACGGCCTGCTCAGCGGTGAGTTGCTGGGCAAGGTGTGGATTTCCCTGGTGGTGCTGCTCAAGGGCTACCTGATCGGCATTGTCCTGGCGTTTGCCCTGACGACGCTGGCGGTATCGACCCAATTCGGTCGCGACCTGCTCAGCACCCTGACCTCGATGTTCAACCCATTGCCGGCGATTGCGCTGCTGCCGCTGGCGCTGCTGTGGTTTGGCCTTGGGCAGAACAGTCTGATCTTCGTGCTGGTGCATTCCGTGCTCTGGGCCCTGGCGCTCAATACTTACGCAGGCTTTCTCGGCGTTTCGGAAACCCTGCGCATGGCCGGACGCAACTACGGCCTCAAGGGCATGCGCTTCGTGCTGTTCATCCTGATCCCAGCGGCACTGCCGTCGATCCTCGCCGGATTGAAAATCGGCTGGGCCTTCGCCTGGCGCACGTTAATTGCCGCCGAATTGGTGTTTGGGGCCACCAGCGGCAAGGGCGGGTTGGGGTGGTACATCTTCCAGAACCGCAATGAGTTGTATACGGACAAGGTGTTTGCGGGGTTGGCGGTGGTGATTTTGATTGGGTTGCTGGTAGAGAATCTGGTGTTTGATTCGTTGGAGCGGGTGACGGTGAAGCGGTGGGGGATGCAGCGTTGAATTGACATTGGCGCGATACAAAAGGGTGTGGGTCAGCTATTTTCGCGCATCCACACCAAACGTTGTATCCGGCTTATCCGGGCAGGGTCATTCTGTATCGCGACTGAGGCATGAGAGTTGTTCTCGCGAATTTGCTCAACCATATGGCTCGGATCGGTGCGGGTTGATATCTGTGGGAGTTGGCGGGAGATGTCGCTATCAATTAATGGGCTCATGTCCTGGGCGGTGTATGGCGGAGGCGGAGGCGGTGGTCGAACTGAAGGTCTAGGCATGCGGCGTGTATACGCTGGAGGCGTTCCGTCAAAGATCGCCAAGGTGTTTGGAATCAGTTTTTTGTAGGAGAAGGTGCCAGGGTCATGGCTGAAGTACGCAGGTGGACTATTATGGGGTCTCGAAAAAGAGCTGATACTCCCAAATATTTCTTCAGTGGGAGGAACAGTACGACGTAGGGATATCGAAGGCGCTGCGTCCATGGGTCTATTTCCGAGCGTGCCTCTCCCAGTGACAGGGGAGCTTGACACCCAGTGATCGAAAAGCGTGTTTGCTCTACGCCGAGCGTAGTTAATGGCGGTTTGTAGAGCTGAGGAAATGACGCGCAATACTCCAACATGTCCAGTCGGATCTATATGATTGACTGGATCTCCCACGCAATACGTATACGGATTCAACCCGCCCCACCCAAACGGACTCCAACTGTCCGGACTATGAAACCGCATCAATCGCGGGTTGTAGGCACGATAGCCATTACCCAACAAATACCAACTGGTTTGCATCTCACGCAATTGGCCATTGAGGCCCAGGTGTGTGATGACTTCCTGTTGCCCGGACTGTTGCCCGTAAGCGGAATAGGCGATGGCGTTGGTTCTCCCATCGACGATTTCGACGATGATTGAATGGCTGCTGTCGGTTGCCAGCAGCGTCGTGCGTTGCCAGGAAGGAGATTTCTGATCAACAGGTTTGAGTTGAGTCATGCCGATGGCTTCGCCGAAATATGGTCGAGAGATTTAGTTTTACACCTCACGTCCTCAGGCGAGAACTATCAGAACTGCTAGGGCGTCTGGATCTTTTGATCTGCTAGCATTGCGCCTGAATCAATCCTGATTAGCTACGAGTGCTCCCCATGCAACTCCCAGACATGAACCTCTTGGTCGCCCTCGACGCCCTCCTCGACGAGGGCAGTGTGGTGGGCGCGGCGCGGCGGATGAACCTCAGCCCGGCGGCGATGAGCCGCACGTTGACGCGCATCCGCGAGGCCATTGGCGATCCGATACTGGTGCGTGCCGGCCGGGGGCTGGTGCCGACGCCGAAGGCGCTGGAGTTGCGCGAGCAGGTGCGCGACGTGGTGGAGCAGGCCGCGCAGTTGTTCCACTCGGCCAGGGTGGTGGATCTGGGCAGTTTGCGGCGGCGCTTCAGTATCCGCGCCAACGATTTTTTCATCGGCATCTACGGCGGCAAGCTGTTCGATACCGTGGAGCGTCAGGCCCCGCATTGCGAATTGCGTTTTGCGCCAGAGGGCGATGGCGATGATGAGGCCTTGCGCGAGGGGCGCATCGATCTGAGCGTCAGCAACAACCGGCCGTTGATGCCGGAAGTGAAGGTGCAGAACCTGTTTTCCACTCAGTTTGTCGGCCTGGTGCGCGAGGACCATCCATTGCTCGATGAGGAGATTACTGCCGAGCGTTTTGCAGGGTTTCCCCACATCAGTATGTCCCGCCGCGGTATCGCTCGAGGGCCGATCGATGCGGCACTCAACGCCCTGGGCCTGGAGCGCCGGGTAGCGGTGATCGCCCCGAGTTTCCACGCGGCGATGTTCGCCTTGCCCGATTCCGACCTGATTCTGCCGGTGCCCAGGGAGACGTTATTGAGCGTCCGTCGGCTGGGGCTGAAGTTGCGTTCGTTCACCCTGCCAATCCCGTTGCCCACCATCGTGCTCAACCAGGCCTGGCATCCTCGTTTCGACAATGACCCGGCTCACCGTTGGCTGCGCGAAACCCTGAAAACCTGCTGTGACGAGACGTGGCTGGCGGCGCAACCGGTCCCGTAGGAGCGAGCTTGCTCGCGAAAGCGGTGGGTCAGACGACTTCATTGTTGTCTGACACGCCCTCTTCGCGAGCAAGCCCGCTCCCACAGGTTATTTATCGTTGCGTCTAGCGCACTTATAACCTGTCGATAAGTCAGTTTTCGTCAGGTCCCGACCTTTTTAGAATGCTCCGACACCAAAATCCCGGAGCTAGCAGTAATGACTTCCCTGACGGTCACGGCCCCTATCGCCGCGGCCAGCCCGACGGCCACCGCGCCACAGGTTTTTGGTCCGCGGATCATCATCGGCCTGGTGGGCGTATTGCTCGCCGTGCTGGTGTCGGGCTTGAACGAAATGGTGACCAAGGTAGCCCTGGCCGACATCCGTGGAGCCTTGGCCATCGGCTACGACGAAGGCACCTGGCTGGTCGCCAGCTACGCCGCGACCTCGGTGGCGGCCATGGCCTTCGCGCCGTGGTGCGCGGTGACGCTGTCGCTGCGGCGCTTCACCCTGTGTGCCATCGGTGCCTTCACCCTGCTGGGCGTGTTGTGCCCGTTGGCGCCGAACTACGAAAGTCTGTTGGTCCTGCGTACGCTGCAAGGCCTTGCCGGTGGCGCGCTGCCGCCGATGCTGATGACCGTCGCCCTGCGTTTTCTGCCGGCCAACGTCAAGCTGTACGGACTGGCCGGTTATGCCCTCACTGCCACCTTCGGACCCGGACTGGGCACGCCGCTGGCCGGGCTATGGAGCGAGTACGTCGGCTGGCAGTGGACCTTTTGGCAGATCGTCGCGCCGTGCCTGATCGCCATGGTTGCCGTGGCCTATGGCATCCCCCAGGACCCGCTGCGCCTGGAGCGCTTCAAGCAGTTCAACTGGTGTGGTCTGCTCCTGGGTTTTCCGGCGATCTGCATGCTGGTGATCGGCATCCTGCAGGGCAATCGGCTGGACTGGTTCGAGTCGAGCCTGATCTGCGGATTGCTAGTGGTCGGTACGCTGTTGTTGGTGGCGTTCCTGATCAACGAGTGGTCGCAGCCAATTCCGTTTTTCAAACTGCAGATGCTCGGCATCCGCAACCTGTCGTTCGCCCTGATCACCCTGGCCGGCGTGCTGGTGGTGTTGCTGGCGGTGGTGATCATTCCGTCCAGCTATCTGGCGCAGGTCCAGGGTTATCGCCCGGTGCAGACCGCGCCCATCACCCTGTTGGCAGCGCTTCCGCAGTTGATCGCGCTGCCGTTGGTGGCGGCGCTGTGCAACCTGCGCTGGGTCGATTGCCGCTGGGTGCTGGGGATCGGCCTGAGCATGCTGGTGTTGTCCTGCATCGGCGGTTCGCAGCTGACCTCGGTGTGGATTCGCGACGAATTCTATGCCCTGCAACTGCTACAGATCTTCGGCCAACCGATGTCGGTGCTGCCATTGCTGATGCTCTCGACCGGCAGCATCAGCCCCATGGACGGCCCCTTCGCGTCGTCCTGGTTCAACACCGTCAAAGGCCTGGCGGCGGTGATCGCCACCGGCGTGCTGGAAACCCTGACCACGCATCGCCTGCACTTTCACTCGACCATGCTGGTGGACCGCCTCGGTAATTCGCCCCTGGTCGACAGCGACACCCCGGGCCTTGCCCACCGCCTGCATGAGCAGGCCGTGGTGCTGGCCGCAGCGGATCTTTACCTGTGCATGGCTGGCGTCGCAGTGGCGCTGATCCTGCTGATTTTCTGGCTGCCGACGCGGATCTATCCGCCCCGTGCGCCGACTTGAACGCATCACTGAAACAGAAGGTTTTCATGACGACTCAATCCAAGCAAAAAGTAGCCGTTGGCGTCTGCGTCGTGATCGCGACGGGCGTCCTGATTTATCTGCTGGCGCCCGGCCTCTTCGGCCAGCGCACGCAGCAGAGCACCAATGATGCCTATGTCTCGGCCGACTACACGCTGGTGGTGCCCCGCGTTGCCGGGTTCATCAAGCAAGTGCTGGTGGAAGACAACCAACAGGTCAAGGCCGGGCAGTTGCTGGCGCTGATCGATGACCGCGACCTGCGCGCCGCCGCCGAAGCGGCCGCCGCCGAAGCCGTGATGGCCCAGGCGCAACTGGAAAATGCCCGGGCGACGCTTGAGCGTCAGGCTTCGGTGATCGCCCAGGCGCAGGCACAGGTGGTGTCCGCCAAGGCGGAAATGGCCTTCGCGCAACATGAACTGGACCGTTACAACCACCTGGCCGGGGTCGGGGCCGGCACGGTGCAGAACGCTCAACAAGCGCGCACGCGGATCGACCAGGCCGGTGCCCGGTTGACCAATGTCACGGCGGTGCTGGCGGCGGAGCGCAAGCAGGTGGACATACTCGCCGCCCAACGTGATGGGGCGGAGGGTGGTTTGAAACGGGCGCAGGCCAAGCTTGAAATCGCCAGTTACGAGCTGTCTTACACACGGATCACCGCGCCGCAGGACGGCATGGTCGGTGAGCGCGCGGTGCGGGTCGGCGCCTATGTCACGCCAGGCAGCAAACTGCTCGCGGTGGTACCGCTGGCGCAGGCCTACGTGGTGGCCAATTTCCAGGAAACCCAACTGACGAATGTGCAACCGGGGCAGGACGTGCAGGTGCATGTCGACACCTTTGGCGGCGCAACCTTGAACGGGCGGGTCGAGAGCATCGCACCGGCCACCGGGGTGACTTTTGCTTCGGTCAAACCGGATAACGCCACTGGCAACTTCACCAAGGTAGTGCAGCGGATTCCGGTGAAGATCGTGCTGGAGCCGGGGCAGGCCCTGGCCCAGCGGTTGCGGGTAGGGATGTCGGTGGAGGCGAGTATCGATACGGCCAACGTCAAGGCTAATGAGGTTGTTCAGCGATGAAGATGTTCGTTGAATGTGCCGACGATTCGATTTGCTCGCGAAGAGGGCGCTTGCCACAACTCACTTTTTGCGCCTTGCTTGTCATGGGACTGTCAGCCTGCACCGTCGGCCCGGACTTCCAAAAACCACAGGCGCAGCAAGTCACCGAGTGGTCAAAACCATCAAAAGCCGCCACCAGCCAAGCCAGCGCCGAGTCGATGAACGAACGCTGGTGGCAAGTGTTCAACGATCCGAAACTCTCGGCCCTTACTCAGCGCGCCCTGACCGACAACCTCGACCTGAAGCTCGCCAGCAGCCGCTTGCAGCAAAGCCGTGCGGTGCGCCAGGTGGTGACGGCCGATCGTTATCCCACCAGCGCCGTCGGCGGCAGTTACGCCCGTAAACGCAACAGCGGCGAAGGCCTGAGCGACCCGTCGGGACATGACGGTAACTCCGCGTTCAACCTTTGGGATGCCGGGTTCTCCGCCTCTTGGGAACTGGATTTCTGGGGCAGGGTACGTCGCGAAACCGAGGCTGCCGATGCCACTCTGGAAGTGGCGGAAAACGACCGTCGCGGCGTGCTGTTGTCGGTGCTGGCCGAAACCGCCCAGGACTACATTCAACTGCGCGGTGTGCAGAATACCCGCGCCGTCACCGAACAGAACCTCGACGTCGCCCGCCATAGCCTGAAGCTGTCGCAACTGCGCCTGGCCGACGGCGTCGCAACCGACCTCGATGTCGCCGAAGCGGCCGCCCAGGTCGCGACCATCGAATCGCGCCTGCCAGCACTGGAGCAACGCCAGGCCCAACTGATCAACGCCCTGAGCCTGTTGATGGGCGAACCGCCCCAAGCGCTGGCGGCCGAGTTATCCGCCGACGCGCCGGTGCCGCAAACCCCGCGCCAGGTCGCCATCGGCCTGCCGTCGCAACTGGCCGAGCGCCGCCCGGACATCCGCCAGGCCGAAGCCCGCCTGCATGCCGCGACCGCGAGCATCGGCGTTGCCAAGGGTGATTTCTACCCGCGCATCACCCTGTCGGGCAGTGTCGGTTCGCAAGCCATGCAATTGAGCGATTTCGGTTCCTGGGGTTCACGCACCTTCGGCATCGGCCCGCAGTTCAGCCTGCCACTGTTCGACGGCGGTCGCCTGCGCGGCGTGCTGGATCTGCGCGAGGCCCAGCAACAGGAAGCAGCCATCGCTTACCAGCAAACCGTGCTGCGCGCCTGGCATGAAATCGACGACCAATTGAGCGCCTACAACGCCAGCCAACTGCGCCGCGACAGCCTCGCCGAAGCGGTGCGGCAGAACCGGATCGCCCTGCAAACCGCGCAACGGCAATACGTCGAGGGCGTGGTGGACTTCGTCAACGTGCTCACCGTGCAAGGCGCCTTGCTGGCGACTCAGGAGCAGTGGGTGGAGAGCTCCACCGGTGTTTCGCTGGCGGCGGTCGGGTTGTACAAGGCGCTGGGTGGTGGATGGGAGTCGGTTTATCCGCTGACCGCACAGCGGTGAGTGAAACTGTGTAGCCGGGCGTAGGAAGGGTCCTGATTTTTTTGTGTGGGCATCCGGGATGCCCATCAGGGGTTAGCATTTTGGTCCACTCCATGACCCTGGTTATGCATCCCTATGAATGCCAATCCTTATGCGCCTCCAGTGGCCGAACTTGATTGCACTGAACCACCCCGCGCGACCTTTTTTGTTGTGGGGACAAGCAAATTCGCGCTGATGATCGTTTTCACCTTTGGTTTGTACCTTACCTATTGGATGTATAAAAACTGGAAGCTTTACCGCACCGCCACGGGCAACAAAGTGTTACCCATAGTTCGTGCAATTTTTTTCGTGTTTTTTGTGTACTCGTTGTTCACCAGCATTGAACGGCGAATACGCGCTTCAGGTAAGGACTATCGTTGGTATCCACGCTTGCTTGCGTTGATTGTGATCATGACTGCGCTAGCGGGCATGGGGCTGGCGTGGTTACCGGATCTGCACATCAGCTTTGCCCTGAGTCTTCTGGTTCTACTCTTGCAAGTCTGCTCCTTGTTGCGTGTACAGGAAGCAATCAACTATCTGGAAAACGACGTGCGCGGAACGGCGAACGCAACACTGACTTTTGCCAATGGAGTCGGGTTCACATTTGGCTTGTGCGTTTGGGGCGTAGCGATTCTGGGTTTCTATATCCTGTTGTAGAGTTACCCTCGACTCAAGATTTGGCCGACAGATCCGCCATGCCCTTGAGCAATTCGATCGGCAACGGAAAGACGATGGTCGAGCTCTTGTCCCCGGCGATCGAGCTCAGCGTCTGCATGTAGCGCAGCTGCATGGCGCCGGGCTGGCGGCCGAGCATTTCGGCGGCCTGCATGAGTTTTTCCGAAGCCTGCAATTCGCCTTCCGCGTGGATCACTTTGGCCCGGCGTTCGCGTTCCGCTTCTGCCTGTCTGGCGATGGCGCGGATCATCGATTCGTTGAGGTCGACGTGCTTGATTTCGACGTTGGCCACCTTGATGCCCCAGGCGTCGGTCTGGGCGTCGAGGACTTGCTGGATGTCGATGTTCAGCCGTTCGCGCTCGGCCAGCAGTTCATCGAGTTCGTGTTTGCCGAGCACCGCGCGCAAGGTGGTTTGCGCCAGTTGGCTGGTGGCCATGAGAAAATCTTCGACCTGAATGATCGCCTTCTGCGGATCGAGCACGCGGAAGTACAGCACGGCGTTGACCTTGACCGAGACGTTGTCGCGGGTGATCACATCCTGCGGCGGGACGTCGAGGACGATGGTGCGCAAGTCGACGCGGACCATTTGCTGGATCACCGGAATCAGCAGGATCAGGCCTGGGCCCTTGACCTGCCAGAAGCGTCCGAGTTGGAACACCACCCCGCGCTCGTACTCGCGCAAGATGCGGAACGTCGCCCCCGCCAGTGCGATCAGCAGTAGCAGCAGCGCGACAAAACCGATTTGCAGACCCATGACTAACCTCCAACCGTTACCGCGTCAGCCGCGGCCACTTCCAGCAACAATCCCTTGCGTGCCACCACCCGGACCTGTTGCCCGATCTGCAATGGCGTGGTGCTCGACACCTGCCAGCGTTCGCCCTGCAAATGTACCCAGCCCAGGCAGGCATCGCCGGCCTGCAAGGCCAGCACCGGGGTAACGCTGCCCAGCAGGCCGGCATCGCCGCTGACGGTATGACGCGGCCGGGTCTTCAGGGCGCGGATCAGCAGGAATATCAGCAGCAACGCGCTGATCAGGCCCAGGCCGATCATCAACGGCACGGGCAATTCGGCATTGGTCAGGATCACCGCGCCGATCACGAACATCACGATCCCGCCCAGACCGATCACGCCGTAGTTGGGCAGGGCCGCCTCGGCGATCAGGAACGCGATACCGAAGGTAATCAGCCAGATCCCCGCGGGGTTGGAAGCGGGCAGTCCGGCGGTGTCCGCGGCGATGGCGGATCCGCTTAATGCCAACAGCAATGCAACGGCACAACAGCGAGTGTTCACGTGACCCTCCGGGAGAGTCGCAGGTGGTTCTGTATACAGTCTAGTTGAGGCGCTGGTTGTATGAATTTTGCCCAGTTGTAAACCTGCCCGATGGGCGGATTTCCCGCTGGTTTGCCCCGGCGGGCCTAGACTTTTACTACGTACAAAAATGTTAACCATCGTCCGCCAGGCGTTATTGCGGACTCCGAGGTGCATCATGCGTATGGCAAGAACCGTGCAGAGAAGCCTGGACCAGGCTCAATGCGAATATGACATCGTCACCCATCCACACTCGGCCAGCAGCCTCGAAACCGCGCGGGTCGCGGGTATTCCCGCGGAACGGGTGGCCAAGTCGGTGATCCTCGACGACCACCACGGGCATTACCTGATGGCCCTGCTGCCTGCCAGCCGTCACCTGGACTTGAGCAAAGTGCGCAGCACCGGTGAATGGCAGGTCTCCAGGGAAAGCAATCTGCCGCACCTGTTCGACGACTGCGAACGCGGCGCCGTGCCTGCCCTGGGCGAAGCCTATGGCCTGGACGTGGTCATCGACCCACTGCTGACCCGGCAGAAAGACATCTATCTGGAAGCCGGCAACCACATCAACCTGTTGCATATGGACATGCCTCAATTCCTGAAAATGGTGCCGCATGCGGAGGTGCGGGAGTTGAGTCATTGAATTTTGCGCAGTCAGTCACATCGCCTTCGCGGGCAAGCCACGCTCCTACAAGGTGACGCGTTCCCCTGTAGGAGCGAGCTTGCTCGCGATTGACCGCGCAGCGGTCACCTAAACCACCCAGGAGCCAGTCATGGAAAACCCAACCCACAGCCTTCCCTCCCTGTTCAAACAACTCGGCCTTCCCGACGACGCCGAGAACATCGACAAATTCATCGCCACCCACTCACCGCTCAAACCGGACTTGCACCTGGCGGATGCTTTTTTCTGGAGCCCGAGCCAGGCGGATCTGTTGCGCAATGAAATCCTGGATGATGCCGATTGGGCGGAGGTGGTGGATCAGTTGAATGTGATGCTGAGAAAGGGGCGGGGGGTATAGGGATTCAATTCTCTGGCGGCCACTGTCGAGATGTGTGAACCAGGGCAAGTATCCAGATTGCATTCACCGCTTGCTCATAAACGATGCGATAGCTCTGATGTGGAATCAGCTCGCGAGTGCCTGCAATGATTCCCGCGGGGCCGCTTTCCGGGTATTGGGCTAGTTGGGACATCGCATCGCTGAAGCGGCTATCCATGTCGATGGCTGCTTCAGGGTTAACGGTGTGCAGGTAAATACCAGATGTCCGCACGATCCTGTGCTGCTTCTCGCGTCCAGATTATTTTCATTCTTGTATGGCTGCCCGTCCACGCCTGGAGGCGAATTCTGCTTCCACTTCATCGTTCGTCAGGCCGTCGCCTCTGCTCATCGAAACACGAGCGATGTCCACCTTGCGAACTCCATTTGGGCAGTCCTACGACAGATGGCAACCAATTTGTTTCAAAACTTGACTGAAAATCCCCTCCAATGGCATATTGATAGTTAGCAAACTAACAGTGTGTATTGACCCTCGTGCCGAATTCCCTCGACGCTCTCCAGATGAACATCAGCAGCACCATGGTGGTGGCCGCGCGGCACTGGCGCAAAATCTGCCAGGCCACGCTGGCCAACTATGGAATTTCTGAAGCCTGTGCCGTCCCGCTGCTGATGATCGGGCGCCTGGGGGAGGGTGTGCGGCAGGTGACAGTGGCGCAGGCGGCGGGGATGGAAAGCCCGTCCCTGGTGCGATTGCTTGATCAGCTGTGTCATGGCGGCTACGTCTGCCGCACCGAAGACGCCCAGGATCGTCGCGCCAAATGCCTGAGCCTCACCGATAGCGGTCGCATTCTGGTGCAAACCGTCGAGGTCGAACTGGTTCGATTGCGCAATGAGGTGCTCGAAGGTATCGATCCGCGAGATCTGGAAGCCACTCTACGGGTATTGAAGGCCTTTGAAGCGGCCGGGCAACCATCGGACGACAACCCTTGAACGGCTTTTTTTCCGGCTTCCCCCCGGCGCGGGACTGGTTCTACGGCGTGCGCACCTTCGCGGCCTCGATGATCGCGCTGTACATCGCCCTGCTCATGCAAATGCCGCGTCCTTATTGGGCGATGGCCACGGTGTATATCGTGTCCAGCCCGTTTGTCGGGCCGACCAGCTCCAAGGCGCTGTACCGAGCGGTCGGCACTTTTCTGGGTGCCGCTGCGGCTGTCCTGTTCGTGCCGATGTTCGTGCAGAGCCCTTATGTGCTGGTGGTGGTCATCGCGCTGTGGACCGGGACCCTGCTGTTCCTGTCCATGCATTTGCGCACCGCCAACAATTACGCCTTGATGCTGGCCGGCTACACCTTGCCGTTGATCGCCCTGCCGGTGGTGAATAACCCGTTGGCGGTGTGGGACGTGGCCGAAGCGCGCACCGAGGAAATTTTCCTGGGCATCGCCGTCGCCGCGGTGGTTGGCGCCATGTTCTGGCCGCGCCGGCTGGCCCCGGTGTTCAACGACTCGGTGAGCAAATGGTTTGCCGACGCGTCGATCTACAGCGCGCGCTTTCTCGACCGCAACGTGCAGCCCGAGGAAGTCAGCGCTTTGCGCTCCTCGATGGTTGCCACCTTCAATACTCTGGAATTGATGATCGGTCAGTTACCCCACGAAGGCGCGCGGCCACAAACGGTGCGCAACACCAAGGAATTACGCGGGCGGATGATTCACCTGTTGCCGGTGATCGATGCCCTCGACGATGCACTCTACGCTCTGGAAAGACGCACCCCCGAGCTGGTGGACAAGTTCGCGCCCTTGCTGGCCGCCTCCACCGAATGGCTCGAGCACCAGGACGCTGACATCGAGCGCTGGCAAGCGCTTAAAGACCAGCTCGAAGCACTGCAACCCAGCCCCGAAGTGCTGGATGATCGCAAGCAACTGCTGTTCTCCAACGCCATCTATCGCCTCGGCGAATGGGTCGATCTGTGGCAGGACTGCCGCAGCCTGCAACACGCGATCGAGTGCGAAAGCCAGGACAGTTGGCGCGCGGTCTATCGGCATTGGCGCCTGGGGCGCCTGACCCCCTTCCTCGATCGTGGCCTGATGCTCTATTCCGCCGCCTCCACCGTCGTTGCGATCATTGTCGCCTCGGTGTTGTGGATTCTGCTGGGCTGGACCGACGGCGGCGCGGCGGTGATTCTGGCGGCCGTGGCCTGCAGCTTCTTTGCTTCGATGGACGACCCGGCACCGCAGATCTACCGGTTCTTTTTCTGGACGGCGATGTCGGTGGTGTTTGCCAGCCTCTACCTGTTTCTCGTCCTGCCCAACCTGCATGATTTCCCGATGCTGGTGCTGGCATTCGCCGTGCCGTTCATCTGCATCGGCACCCTGACGGTCAAGCCACAGTTTTATCTGGGCATGCTGATGACGTTGGTCAACACCTCGTCGTTCATCAGTATCCAGGGCGCGTACGACGCGGACTTCCTCAGCTTCGCCAACTCCAACCTGGCAGGTCCCGTCGGCTTGCTGTTTGCCTTCGTCTGGACCCTGATCGCCCGGCCATTCGGGGCCGAGCTGGCGGCCAAGCGCCTGACCCGTTTCGCCTGGCGCGACATTGTCAGTCTCACCGAGCCGGCCACATTGGCCGATCACCGGCGCCTGGGTGTGCAGGTGCTGGATCGACTGATGCAGCATCTGCCGCGCCTGGCCGTGACCGGCCAGGACACCGGCATCGCCCTACGCGAAGTCAGGGTGGCACTGAACCTGCTGGACCTGCTGGCCTACACGCCGCGGGTTCAGGGTGCACCGCAGGCGTTGCTGCATCAGGTGGTGGCCGAGGTTGGCGAATACTTCACGGCCTGTCTCAAGGCCGGTGAACGCCTGCCGGCACCGAGCCCGTTATTGATGACCCTCGACCGCACCCGCCGAGCCTTGGCCAGCGCGCCGGATGAGCAAACCCGCCTGCACCTGCTGCACGCCCTCAGCGGCTTGCGCCTGGCGTTGTTGCCCGGCGTCGAATTCGTTGGTTCTGCCGAGTCTGAAGAACCGCTTCCCCACGGCATCGATGGAGCGCCTTTATGATCGGTGATCTGGATATCAGTGGGGTGTTCCTGCCCACGCTGCTGGCGCTGATGGGCATTACCTATGTGGTGTACCTGTTGGTACACGGGGTGCTGACGCGCCTGCACTTTTACCGTCTGGTCTGGCACCGGGCATTGTTCAACGTGGCCCTCTACGCCCTGCTGCTGGGCGCTGTGGACTCACTCAGCCGATACCTGATGACATGAAAAAACCGTTTTTAACCCTCGGCCGCGTGGTCCTGACGCTGCTGATCGTCACCTTCGCCGTGGTCGTGGTCTGGCGCATGGTGATGTATTACATGTTCGCGCCCTGGACCCGTGACGGGCACATTCGTGCCGACATCGTACAGATCGCGCCGGACGTGTCCGGGCTGATCCAGCAAGTGCAAGTGCGCGACAACCAGTTGGTCAAGCGCGGCCAGGTGCTGTTCAGCATCGACCAGGACCGCTTCAAACTGGCCTTGCGCCAGGCGAAAGCGGCGGTCGCCGATCGCGAGGAAACCCTGGCCCAGGCCCAGCGCGAAGCCAAGCGTAACAAGGGGCTTGGCAATCTGGTGCCGGGCGAGCAACTGGAGGAAAGCCAGTCACGGGTGGCCCGTGCCCAAGTGGCGTTGATGGAAGCTCAGGTCGCCGTCGACAGTGCGCAACTGAACCTCGACCGCTCGGTGATCCGCAGCCCCGTGGACGGCTACGTCAACGACCGCGCGCCGCGCACCCAGGAATTCGTCAGTGCCGGGCGGCCGGTGTTGTCGGTGGTGGATAGCAATTCTTTCCATATCGACGGCTATTTCGAAGAAACCAAGCTCAACGGCATCCACATCGGCCAAAGCGTCGACATCCGGGTGATCGGCGACAACGCGCGACTGCGCGGCCATGTGGAAAGCATCGTGGCCGGTATCGAGGATCGCGACCGCACCAGTGGCAACAACCTGCTGCCCAACGTCAATCCGGCCTTCAGTTGGGTGCGGTTGGCCCAGCGGATTCCGGTGCGCATCGCGTTCGATGACGTCCCTGAAGATTTCCGCATGATCGCCGGGCGCACCGCCACGGTATCGATCATCGACGACCAGAAACGGGAGCCCGCGTTATGAGCAAGGCCTCGGGTTTGGCGATCGCCGGATTAGGCTTGCTGTTGTCGGCGTGTCAGGTGGTCGGTCCGGATTATCACTTGCCGGACGAAGCCGCCATCCACCGTGAAGACCTGCAGGGCGAACTGGCGGTGAACGGCAAGCCGGTGGTTTCGGCGCCGGTGCCTGGCGATTGGTGGCGCCTGTATCATGACCCGCGGCTTGACCAGTTGGTGCAGCAGGCCCTGGCCTCCAACACGGATCTGCGCGTAGCGGCCGCCAGCCTGCTGCGAGCGCGCGCTCAGGTCGACCAGGCCGAAGCAGCGGGCGGCTGGAGCGGTGGGGTGAAGATGGGCGCCCAGCGCTTGCAGGAATCCGGTGAAGCGTTCCTGCTACCGGAAAAAGTGCCGGTGGCCAACATCGGCGATATCGGCATCAGTGCGTCCTACCAATTCGACCTGTTCGGCACCTTGCAGCGCGGCATCGAAGCGGCCAAGGCCAATGCCGATGCGACCCAGGCGGCGGCCGATACGGCGCGCATCACCCTGGTGGCCGATGTGGTCCGGGCCTACACCCAGGTGTGCGCGGCCAACGAGGAACGGGAAATCGCCCAGCATTCCCTCGACCTTCAAGCCCAGAGCACCACACTCATCCAGCGATTGCGCGATGCTGGGCGTGGTGACGAAACCCAGGTGACCCGTTCGCAAACCCAATTCAAATCCTTGCGCGCCGACATGCCGCGCTATGAAGCGGCGCGGCAGGCCGGGCTGTTCCGCCTGTCGATGCTGCTGGCCAAACCGCTGGATCAACTACCGGCTGGCACCGACAGCTGCGCCGAACTGCCAAAAATCGCGCAATTGTTGCCGGTGGGTGATGGTGCATCGCTGCTCAAGCGCCGCCCCGACATCCGCCAGGCCGAACGTCGACTGGCGGCCGCGACCGCCGGTATCGGTATCGCTACCGGTGAGCTGTACCCGGACATCCGCATCGGCGCGACCATCGGTACGGTCGGTATCCTGGAAAACCTCGGCGAGCCGTCCACCAACCGCTGGGGTTTCGGTCCGTCGCTGACCTGGAACGTGCCGACCAACGGCGCCCGGGCACGCATTCGCGAGGCTGAGGCGGTGACCCAGGCCACGCTTGCACACTTCGATGGCGTGGTGCTCAACGCGATTCGTGAAACCCAGACCGGTCTGGCCCAGTACTCCGCCTTGCTGCAACGCCGTGAGGCCCTGGCGGACGCCGAGCAGTCGGCGAAGCTGGCCGCAGACCAGACCCATCGCTTCTTCCAGGCCGGCCGTGCGTCGTTCCTGGCGGATCTGCAGGCGACCCGCACCTACACCGACGTCACCGCGCAACTGGCCGCCGCCAACACTCAGGTGGCCATCAGCCAGATCGATTTGTTCCTCGCCCTGGGCGGCGGTTGGGAAAGCGGACGAACGCAAGGGTCGAACTCCGGCAAACCCTGAGGCCGTTGCTATGCTTTGAAGTGTCGAAAGGGCGTTCGTGCAAAGCGTCCTCGATTCGCACAAGGCATGCGCAGGTCATGGGGAAACCAATAATGAAAAACCCTTATGCTCTCGGCTTCTGGTGCGCCGTTGTGGCGTTGGTGCTGCTCACGGCCACCTATTTCTACGGCATCATGCTGGCCCACCAGATCGACACGGCACTAACGTTCCTCGACAGCGCCGCACTGTTGATTGCCGTGATGTCCATCGCGGTGGTGGCCTGGGCCTCGGTCCAGGGGCAACGAGTCAAGAAAAGACAGCTTGAACAAGGCAAGACCCTGGTGATGATCTGGGACACCAAGGTGGCGCTACGGCGTGTCGAATCAGTGTTCGATCGGTATTTCTGGGGCAGCTACTGGCAACCTGGCAGGACTTTCCAGGAAGTCATGGGGGAACTCACGGGCACGCCGCTGGAAAAAAGCCTCGAAACCCTGAAAAAACAATGCCTGGAGCTGGACAAGCAAGTGGCCGACGACGGTCGCCATTGGCTCAATAATGCCCGCGAGCTGGCTGACGTCGCCACCGCCATGGCCCGCGAGCGCTATCAACTGGACTTCTGCGACCCGCGCGAGGAAGTGACGGGTGGGGCGGTGATCAATCGGGATTTCGAGGTGCTGATCTATACATGGACGGCGCGGTTGAAAACCTTTGATCATCAGCTTGATGAGATTGAAGTGCAGTATTCCTGATTCATTGTTGGCGGGACAGACGCCTTCGCTGGCAAGCCAGCTCCTACAAGGATCACGCAGACCTGTAGGAGCTGGCTTGCCAGCGAAGGCGATCTTGTGTTCGCCAAGACACTTTTTCACCGTTAACCATTGGGCTGCCCTGCATGCCTGATGCTAACCTGCACCCCACTTTCAGCGCAGTCGTGACCGCCACCCGTCAAGGGTTCAGGGAAGACGACCACACCTTCAACAACGGACATTGAACAGGTCATTCATGAATAAATCAGCAGGCGTGCTCCTGGGAATCGTTGTCGCCATCGGTGCAATCAGCGCCGGCGGCGCCTGGTTCACCGGCACCAAGATCGAAGGTGTACTCAACACCTCCCTGGCGGATGCCAACAAGCAGTTGCAGGCCGCCATGGTCGGTTACAAAGGCACCGCCTCGCTGGAGCTGGTATCCCTGGAACGCCATGTGTTCAGCAGCACGGCGCATTACCGCCTCAAGGGTGAGGGCGAAATGTTCGGCGAGGCCCCGGTCGAATTGCTGTTTGTCGACCACATCGAACACGGCCCGCTGCCGTTCTCGCGCCTGGTATCGCTGAAGTGGTTGCCGGTCATGGCCACCAGTCACTATGAACTGGAGAAGACCCCGCTCACGGAAAAATGGTTCGCCGCCACCAAGGACGCTTCGCCGCTCAAGGGGGTGGTCAACCTAGGCTACGACAATTCCACCAACGGCACGCTTGAATTGCTGCCGCTGGAAACTGCACTGGATGACAAGTCCAGCCTGAAGTTTTCCGGTCTGAAAGTTGACGTCGCGGCCAGCGCCCAGGCGCAGAAGGTCAAGGCCGACGGCTACATGGACAGCCTGAAGCTGACCACCGTCGCCGAAGACCAGACACCCGTGCAGGTCGAATTGAGTGGTCTGACCCTGGCCAGCAACCTGGCAAAAAGCACCTACGGTTATTACACCGGCGATAACACCGTCGAGCTGAGCAACAGCAAAACCACCTTCGGCCCCAAGCAGTCAGTGCTGGGTTTGAAGAATTTTGAAATGAAGAACCACACCGAGGAATCGGGTACCAGCGCTTCCGGGCGAGCCGATTACAAGATTGCCGAAGTGTCCCTGAACGGCAAGGCCGTGGGTTCTGCCCAGCTGGCCATGAGCCTGAAGAACCTCGACATCCCGGCGACGTTGTCGCTGATGCAGATCTACCAGACAAAATTGCAACCCTATGAGCAGGCCGCCGCCGAAGCTGCCGAGGCCGGTCAACCGGTTCCTGAGCTGAAGTTGACCGAAGCGGAAGAGGCGCAGCTTAAAACCGGTCTGGAACAATTGCTGGCGGCCGGCCCGCAGGTGGCCCTGGAGAACCTGTCGTTCAATACTGCCAATGGCGAAAGCCGCGCCAACCTGGTGCTGAACCTGACCAAGCCGCAGTCCATCGACTTGCCCGCCGACCAGTTGGTCCGCCAGATGATCGCGTTGCTGGACGTCAACCTGAAAGTGTCCAAGCCGATGCTCGTCGACATCCTCACCGTGCAGTCGCAAATCGACGGCCAGACCGACGCCAAGCTCGTTGCCGATCAGGCCACTGCCACCGCCGATATGTTCAGCAGCATGGCGGTCGGCTCGCAGCTGGCAAAACTGGACAACAACAACATCGTCAGCCAACTGCATTACGCCAATAACCAGGTGGAATTCAACGGCCAGAAAATGACCGTCGAGGAGTTTGTCGGCTTCGTGATGAGCAAGTTCGCTGGCCCAGGCGTAGCCCAGGAGCCATAAGAACCCTGTAGGAGCTGCCGAAGGCTGCGATCTTTTGATTTTGGTATCGCCGAAGATCAAAAGATCGCAGCCTTCGGCAGCTCCTACAGGCCCATTTCAATCGCGGATCAACCGCCACGCCTCGTCCACGGGCAACGGCTGCTTCATCCGTTCGGCGAGCATCGCCATCGTGCGCTCTTCCTCACAGGCCACGGCCGCCGTCACCACACCGTTTTTGCCAAACAGGCCGATAAAGGGCGGATTGTTCGGATCACCCTTGAACTCGACTTCGTCCCAGCCTTGCGCGTGGCCGAGGTAGTCGTAGTTTTTGCCAAAGTGCCAGGTCCAGAAGTACGGCACATCGAGGTAATGTTCATCACCACCGAGCATGTTCGCCGCCGCGATTCGCGCCTGTTGCTGCGCCAGGCGCCAGTGTTCGATGCGTTGCGGCTGACCGTTGAGGGGGAAGGTAGCGATATCGCCAGCGGCCCATAGCCCGTCGGTCACGCGCATCCCGCCGTCAACCAGCAACGACTGATCCTTTTCCTTCGGTGGATCGGCAAACGCCACGGTCGCCGGAGTGACGCCAATCCCGACCAGCACCAGGTCTGCCGGTACACGCTGACCATTATCCAGGCGTACGGCTTCGACTTGCGTTGTTCCTTCGATCTGCACGGCTTCGCCCGCCGTTCGGTACACCACGCCGTTGGCCTCGTGCAGGGCCAGGATCGCCTTGCCGACGCTGTCGCCGAACTGTTTGGCAAAAGGCACCGGTTGCCGGGCCAGTACCGTGACGTCCAGACCGTATTGGCGCAGGGCTGAAGCGGATTCCATGGCGATGAAGCTGTCGCCGATGATCACCGCGCGCTGACCGGGTTTGGCGCTATCCAGGATCCGACGGGCATGGTCCCTGGAGCGTAAAACGAAGACCTGCGGCAGATCGGCGCCGGGTAACTCCAATGGCTTGGGAATGCCTCCGGTTGCCAGCAATGCAGCGTCATATTCGAGTGACTGACCGTCGGCCAATTGCATTATCCGGTTTTCAGCATCCAGGCTCGTTACTTGCGCGTTGATCCGCTCGATGCGTTGCTCGCCGTAGAACGCTTCATCGCGCAAGGCGGGGACTTCATCCGGTGGAGTCTGACCGGCGATCACAAATTTGCTCAGCACCGTACGGTCATAACCCGCTGTTTCGCGGTCGATCAGCAGCACCCGGCCACCAAATCCTTTTTCCCGCAGGGCCGATGCCGCCGCCGTGCCCGCAGCGCCCGCACCGACAATCACAAAGACGCGTTCGTCATCGGCCGGCGGGGTGTGGGCGTCCTGCAGCGGCTGGTCGCCTACCCAGACTTCGTCGTCACGCACTTCGAGAGGGTAACGCTTCAGGCTGTCCAGGGCGGGCGGCTCGCACAACCCGCCGTCCTCGATCCGAAACTGCGCCTTGTGCCACGGACAGGTCAGCCTGCCATTGCAGAATGCGCCTTCGGCCAGGGGCGCCCCGGCGTGCGGGCATTCGCCTTGATAGGCGCGTAATTGATCGCCGACTTTCAGCAGGAGGATCTTGCTGTCCTGGACGCTGACTTCCAGGCCGCGGTCTTCGGGTATATCGGCGGCACGGGCAACGCGATGCAGGGTCATGATTGCTCTCCAGACCGGCGTTTCAATTAAGAGTCTGGCGCTTGACTCGAGGTTCATCCAATTCCCACTGCCACCGCGCGAACGGTCCGGCTATAGTTTGCTCGCCGACCTCGGCCCCACCCGCACAAGGTGCTCCCGGTATGACCCGATTGACCTCTCTGACCCCTTGGCTGGCGGCCGCAGCAGTCGCCCTTTGCGTGCAATTTCCGGCACAGGCGGCCCAGGAGCGTTTCACCCTGAACATCCCTGGCGTCTCGGATGACCGACTGTTCACCGCGGCCGCCGCCAGCGATGCCCCGGGGTGCGGTGGGCACAACGTCTCGCCAGCGCTGAACTGGAACGCCGGCCCTGCAGGCACGCTCAGCTACGCCATCGTCATGCACGACCCGGACGGGCAAAAAGGCCAGGGCGTCGATCATTGGGTGCATTACGGCATCAAGGCCAGCACCCACCAGATTGCGGCGGGTGTCGGCGCCAAGTCCGCGCTCGAGGGCGTGGGTGGCACAAACAGCAAAGGCACGACAGGGTACGTCGGCCCTTGCCCACCGGTTGGCGACAGCGCACATCACTACATCATCCAGCTCTTCGCCCTGGACCTGGCCCCGGATGCCCTGCCGGCCGGCCTGACGCGCACCCAGCTGCTGGAAAAAATCAAAGGTCACGTGCTGAGAAACAGCAGCGTGGTACGGCGCTACCACCGCTGAAGATTTTTTAGCGCGGGTTAACCCCAACCGTTCGGGCTGTCCGTCTCACAGGATGAATGGATCAATTTCCTCCTGAGGTCAGCCCCCATGTCCCTCCCTCTGCATGTTCTTCGTCCGCTCGCCCAGGGTTTCGCCGCCGGGCTGTTACTGGCCGTTACCGGTTGTGGTGTTTCGTCCAAGCCCGATTCCGCCTCTGTGTCATCGCCGGCCCAGGCCGAGTTGAAAACCGAATCGTCGGTGCATCACGAACTGCTCGACGCTGACGCCTCGATGAGCAAGCGCAATGTCAGACCCGCACCGATGGCCGGCTTCGCGCCAATGCCTGCGGGCGAGGCTTATCCACAGGGATATCGCGACGAACAGCGCGAGCAGTACCAGGCCCTGGCAGATAACCCCATCCACAGCGTCGCCGAAACACCGGTCTCGACCTTCAGCGCCGACGTCGATACCGGTGCTTACGCCAACGTCCGCCGTTTGCTCAACCAGGGGCGATTGCCACCGGAAGGAGCGGTGCGGCTGGAGGAGATGGTCAATTACTTCCCTTACGACTACGCCTTGCCCACCGATGGCTCGCCCTTCGGCGTGACCACGGAACTGGCGGCGTCGCCCTGGAATTCGCATACGCGCTTGTTGCGCATCGGCATCAAGGCCTCGGATCGCGCGGCCGCGGAACTGGCCCCGGCGAACCTGGTGTTCCTGGTGGACGTGTCCGGCTCGATGGATCGTCGCGAGGGCCTGCCGTTGGTCAAAAGCACCCTGAAATTGCTGGTCGATCAACTGCGTGAGCAGGATCGGGTGTCGTTGGTGGTCTACGCCGGGGAATCGCGCGTGGTACTGGAGCCCACTTCCGGACGGGAAAAAGCGAAGATTCGTACAGCCATCGAGCAATTGACTGCAGGCGGTTCAACCGCCGGAGCCTCGGGCATCGAACTGGCTTATCAACAGGCGCAACAGGCGTTTATCCCCAAGGGCATCAACCGCGTTCTATTGGCCACTGACGGTGACTTCAACGTTGGAGTCAGCGACTTCGACAGCCTCAAACAAATGGCTGTGGATAAACGCAAGACGGGTGTATCTCTGACCACCCTGGGTTTCGGTGTGGATAACTACAATGAACACCTGATGGAACAACTGGCCGATGCCGGCGATGGCAACTACGCCTACATCGACAACCTGCGTGAGGCGCGCAAGGTGCTGGTGGATCAACTCGGCTCAACCCTTGCCGTCGTGGCGAAAAACGTCAAGCTGCAAGTGGAGTTCAACCCCGCGCAAGTCAGCGAGTATCGCCTGCTGGGTTATGAAAACCGTGCGTTGAAACGTGAGGATTTTAGCAATGACAAGGTCGATGCCGGTGAAATCGGTGCAGGACATACCGTGACTGCGTTGTACGAAATTGTCCCCAAGGGTGAGAAGGGCTGGCTGGAACCGCTGCGCTACGCTCAACCGGGCGCCGCTATTGCTGAAAAGCATGGCGAATTGGCGATGCTGCGGGTGCGTTATCAGTTGCCGGAAGGTGGGAAAAGTCGCTTGATCGAACGCCCGATCGTTGATTCCCCGATTGGCAAAGCAAGCGATGACCTGCGCTTTGCTGCAGCAGTGGCTGCTTTTTCCCAACAGCTCAAGGACGGACGCTACACCGGCGAGTTCAGCCTCAAGGACACCGAAGCGCTGGCCCACGGCGCCCGGGGCGATGACCGTTTCGGCCTGCGCAGCGAGTTCGTGCAATTGGTGGAACTGGCGCAGAGCCTGCGCACCACCACCGCGTCGAATCCAACTGCCACTGAACGACGGATTGAATAGTGAGCCGATTGAAGGGGTTCATCAGCCAGCTGTTTGCGCCCGCAAGCAGCTCCGAGGCCAGCAGCGACGAAGCGCTGCTGGCCCGTTATCGCGAGGGCGACGGCGCGGCGTTCGAGATTCTGTACGCGCGCCACCGCCAGGGTTTGTACCGATTTCTGCTGGGGTTGAGCGGCAGGGCGGAACTCGCCGAGGAGGTCTATCAGGAAACCTGGCTGAGCCTGATCCGCAGCGGCAGTCAGCCACAAGGTCGGGCGACTTTTCGTACCTGGCTCTACCAGATTGCCCGCAACCGCTTGATCGATCACTGGCGCAAACATGGCGTCCACCAACCGCTGCACGACAGCTATGACGAACAAGCCCATGCTCTGCCCGATGACACCACCGATCCCGAGCAACTGCTGAGCCTGAGCCGTGACAGCCAGCGTCTGGAGGCCGCCCTGCAAGCCTTGCCCGCCGACCAGCGCGAAGTGTTCCTGCTGCGCGCCTACAGCGATCTCGATTTGCCGCAGATCGCCACCCTCACCGAAACACCGCTGGAAACCGTCAAGAGCCGCTTGCGTTACGCCCAGCAAAAACTGCGTCGGCTGCTGGCCGAGGAGGTACTGACATGACTGACGCCAAGCACACAACCGACCGAACGCTAGAACATTACCGCGAGCACGCCACCGGCGAACCCCCGGCGCATCTCGACACGTCGATCCTGGCCGCCGCACGCAGCGCAGTGCCTGCACCGAAGCCAGGCCTGTGGCAACGCTGGCTTCGCGGCTGCCAGCAACCCCGCTGGCAAGTGGCATTCGCCAGCCTCGTCGGCATCGCGCTGATGCTCTCGCTGGTCCAGCGTTCGCCTGAGCAAGTACCCAGCTACGACTTCGCGCCTGCGGCACCGGTGGCCAAACAGGAAGCCGAAGCAGCGCCGCCAGCGCTGGCCCGTTCCCTGAAAGCCCCGGCTGGCGCGCTCTCCGCCCCGGCCCCCGCCGCACCAATGGCGGAATCGGCAGCCCCGGCACAAGCAGAATCCTTCAGCGCCGACATGGCGGACGAAGCCAAGTCCAGCAAGCGCGCCGCGCCCCCGGTGAAATCCCTGGATGAGCAATTGCGCGAAGTGCTGCACCTGCAAAAAACCGGGCACAAGCAAGCCGCCGACAAACTGCTGGCCGACCTGCACAAACGCTTTCCCGAAGAAAACCTCAGCGCCCGACTCAAGGATCTGCAGAAAAACTGATCGGCCCAACGCTCGACGATTTGGCATCAAGGCCCGAAAGCGCGCACTATCGGGCCATAGTCGATGCGTTGGAGGATGCCGTGACAAAAAAAATCGACCGCATCGCCCAAATGCTCAACTGCCCGGAAAAGGGCGAGGAATTACGGCGGGCAATTACCGAGAGCCGTAAGGATTTTCTGCTGAATCAGCAGGAAGAGGCTAATGCTGAGGAAGAAGATGTTCTTGAAGGGGAAGAATTCGAGGACGACGAGGATGATGAATACGACGAGTTTGACTGGACGACGGAGTGAATAAGCTGCTGCCGCCAAAGGATTATTAACAGCAATTCGAAGGGTTACGAGTCGCAAGACACTCTTGAATGTATGGTTTCTCTTTCATATTGCGGAACGGAAAGTCGGGAGTCATGGCCTGCTTGTCGGCAGTTGACGAGATGTCCTCAAACCTTATAATCGGCCACAACACGGCCCCTGTCGGTTGATGCGCTTCGGCGTTGAGATTGCTCAGGGGTTTTTTATTGCCTGAAATTTTTCCGCTTACCAGTCGCGCTTTTTCCAGTCTGGGTCGACTCCCATCCCTTCCAGGCTGAGGTCCAGATGCGTCAGATCAGGGAAATCGTTTTCCAGCAACGCCTTCAATCGTTTTCCCCAACTCGATGATGGGTTGATGACTTTCATCAGATGCTGGGTGATGCACAAAAGCATGAACGGACGAGCCCGGCGGTGTGCGTCATCATGGAAAGCTGACAAGTTTGGCGCTTGGTCCTCAGATGGCAGCTTCGGTTGATCGACAATATTTCGGTTCCACAGACGACTGTGATGGGCGCAGACGTTGCGTAGATAATTCAGGCTGCGCAGCCAACTGGCGAAAACCCTGCCGTTGCTGATGCCGTACTCCTGCGAAATAGCATCTTGGTCTGCCTCGGCCATGCCAGCGTAAAGCGTCGAAAGCGTGCCGAAGTCCCAAACCTCGCATGCCACCCACACCGCCAATGGAAGTCCGTACTTTTCCTTGTTGTGGCGAATGAAGTCTTCGTTCGAGCGATTGATCAACGCAGCGTGTTTACCAAGCCAGGCATGATGTTTAGTCAGTCCGGTTTTACCGTCCAGTCGAGTGGAAAAGCTTTCATGGAACAGATCAGGTCGTAGGTAGGCAAACTTTTCGTGTTTGCCGAGCCCGTGGGAAATGTCCACCCGTAAAGCAATTTCAATGCGCTCCAAGGCATCCATGGTCAACAGTCGCAGTTTCTTATCGAAGACGTACAGGTCGACTGCGTTCTGGAATGTCGTGCCAGGCTTGAAACTGTCGAGCGGAAGTCGAGTCGGCTTCGTCCTGGTTGGCTTTGTACGAGCTTGTTGATCGAGTGGGCAGCAGAGCTCAGTGCGTTCGCGGAATGCAAACCAGTAACCGCTTAGGCGGTAGTAACCTATGCGCTCCAGATATTCCAGCGCTTTGGCTTGGTCTGTTACAACCATTCCTCGAACCATCAGCAAATCAAGCTGCATTTGGTAGCTCTGCCACGGCTTTGGATAGCCTTGCATCATTTGCATATCACCTTGCACTCCTTGGCAGCGAGTTGTGCAGGACGCTGAATTCAGCGTTAGAGGCAACTCGACGTTCGCTGCACCTTTTATCATTTCGTAGTCGTTCAGATAAACCGAGCACCCACAAAAAAGCCCCAGACCCTACGGCCTGAGGCTTTCTCGTTTTTACGTATGGTGCACCAGGCGGGATTCGAACCCACGACCCCTGCCTTCGGAGGGCAGTACTCTATCCAGCTGAGCTACTGGTGCAGCGGGCGCCATGATACTCATATGCGTTGCAGGCGTCCATGCTGCTGAATCGCCTGTGTTTTTTTAAAGCGTAACCTGCGTTTGCTACGTTGATCAGAAATTTGCAGCAAAAAAGAGGTTTTCGTTCTTTTTTTCGAACGGCCTATTGTCCTTTACCCCCTTTGATCCTAGGATTCGTTTGAGATTTCAAACGCTCTTGTCTGGGTGCTGAACCGCACGATTTGAATCAGTGCGCTATTTATGTGCTTCAGCCCGGTGAATGATTTCCCTGACGGCAGCCTACTGAGGCGCCTTTCTACAATCATAATTTGCTCCGCGCCTGTCGCGGTGCTGTTAAGGAAAGCCGACATGCAGCTTAAAGACACCCAGTTGTTCCGCCAGCAAGCCTTCATCGATGGCGCTTGGGTTGATGCGGACAATGGTCAGACGATCAAGGTCAACAACCCGGCAACGGGCGAAATTCTGGGCACCGTGCCGAAAATGGGCGCTGCCGAAACCCGCCGTGCAATCGAAGCCGCTGACAAAGCGCTGCCGGCCTGGCGTGCACTGACCGCCAAAGAACGTGCGAACAAGCTGCGTCGCTGGTACGAGCTGATCATCGAGAACCAGGACGACCTGGCTCGCCTGATGACCCTGGAGCAGGGCAAGCCATTGGCCGAAGCCAAGGGCGAAATCGTTTACGCCGCATCGTTCATCGAGTGGTTCGCCGAAGAAGCCAAGCGCATCTACGGTGACGTGATTCCGGGCCACCAGCCAGACAAGCGCCTGATCGTGATCAAGCAGCCTATCGGCGTGACCGCTGCCATCACCCCGTGGAACTTCCCGGCTGCCATGATCACCCGTAAAGCCGGCCCGGCCCTGGCCGCCGGTTGCACCATGGTGCTCAAGCCTGCTTCGCAAACTCCGTTCTCGGCATTCGCCCTGGCTGAACTGGCCCAGCGTGCCGGCATCCCGGCTGGCGTGTTCAGCGTGGTGTCCGGCAGCGCCGGCGACATCGGCAGCGAGCTGACCAGCAACCCGATCGTGCGCAAGCTCTCCTTCACCGGTTCGACCGAAATCGGTCGCCAGCTGATGTCGGAATGCGCCAAGGACATCAAGAAAGTGTCCCTGGAACTGGGCGGCAACGCGCCGTTCATCGTGTTCGACGACGCGGACCTGGATAAGGCCGTCGAAGGCGCGATCATTTCCAAATACCGCAACAACGGCCAGACCTGCGTCTGCGCCAACCGCCTGTATATTCAGGATTCGGTCTACGACGCGTTCGCCGAGAAACTGAAAGTGGCCGTGGCCAAGCTGAAGATCGGTAACGGTCTGGAAGACGGCACCACCACTGGTCCGCTGATCGACGAAAAAGCCGTGGCCAAGGTGCAAGAGCACATTGCCGACGCCGTTGCCAAAGGCGCCACCGTACTGTCCGGCGGCAAATCGATGGAAGGTAACTTCTTCGAGCCGACCATCCTGACCAACGTGACGAACAACGCGGCCGTGGCCAAGGAAGAAACCTTCGGTCCATTGGCGCCGCTGTTCCGCTTCAAAGACGAAGCCGACGTGATCGCGATGTCCAACGACACCGAGTTCGGCCTGGCCTCGTACTTCTATGCTCGCGACCTGGGTCGTGTGTTCCGTGTGGCTGAAGCCCTGGAATACGGCATGGTCGGCGTCAACACCGGGCTGATCTCCAACGAAGTCGCGCCGTTCGGCGGTATCAAGGCCTCGGGCCTGGGCCGTGAAGGCTCCAAGTACGGCATCGAAGATTACCTGGAAATCAAATACCTCTGCCTGGGCATCTAAGCTCGAGGGCATAAGCCCGGCAAGGCATTGCTTCAAGCGCAAAGGGCACGAGAGCGCTGTCCCTTTGCGCTGCTTCAAACCGGAATTTTCTCTGTGGTCGGGAAAGCTGTGGCAGTCGATCATCGCATGCTGCCTCAGTTACCTCCCCACCGCTTAATCCTTGAGCCACGCCGACCGATGAGCGGCGAATGAGGAATGTAATGAGCAAGACTAACGCTGATTTGATGGCCCGCCGTACCAATGCTGTTCCACGTGGTGTTGGCCAGATTCACCCGATTTTCGCCGAGTCGGCGAAGAACGCGACCGTGACCGACGTTGAAGGTCGTGAGTTCATCGACTTCGCTGGCGGTATCGCTGTACTGAACACCGGCCACGTGCACCCGAAAATCATCGCGGCCGTGACCGAGCAGCTGAACAAGCTGACCCACACCTGCTTCCAGGTTCTGGCTTACGAACCGTACGTAGAAGTGTGCGAAAAAATCAACGCCAAGGTGCCTGGTGATTTCGCCAAGAAAACCCTGCTGGTCACCACCGGCTCCGAAGCCGTGGAAAACTCGATCAAGATCGCCCGTGCCGCCACTGGCCGTGCCGGCGTGATCGCGTTCACCGGCGCTTACCACGGTCGCACCATGATGACCCTGGGCCTGACCGGTAAAGTCGTGCCTTACTCGGCCGGCATGGGCCTGATGCCAGGCGGCATCTTCCGCGCGCTGTACCCGAACGAACTGCACGGTGTGAGCATCGACGATTCGATCGCTTCCATCGAACGCATCTTCAAGAACGATGCCGAGCCAAAAGACATCGCCGCGATCATCATCGAGCCGGTTCAGGGCGAAGGTGGTTTCTACGTCGCGCCGAAAGAATTCATGAAGCGTCTGCGTGCCCTGTGCGACCAGCACGGCATCCTGCTGATCGCTGACGAAGTACAGACTGGCGCTGGCCGTACCGGTACGTTCTTCGCCATGGAACAGATGGGCGTTGCTGCCGACCTGACCACCTTCGCCAAATCCATCGCTGGCGGCTTCCCGCTGGCCGGTGTGTGCGGCAAGGCCGAATACATGGACGCCATCGCTCCAGGCGGCCTGGGCGGCACCTACGCCGGTAGCCCGATCGCTTGCGCCGCGGCCCTGGCCGTGATGGAAGTGTTCGAAGAAGAGCACCTGCTGGACCGCTGCAAGGCAGTCGGCGAGCGTCTGGTGACTGGCCTGAAAGCCATCCAGGCCAAGTACCCGGTGATCGGTGAAGTGCGTGCCCTGGGCGCGATGATCGCGGTAGAGCTGTTCGAAAACGGCGACAGCCACAAGCCGAACGCTGCAGCTGTAGCGTCCGTTGTAGCCAAGGCTCGCGACAAGGGCCTGATCCTGCTGTCCTGCGGCACCTACGGCAACGTTCTGCGCGTCCTGGTACCGCTGACTTCGCCGGACGAGCAACTGGACAAAGGCCTGGCGATCATCGAAGAGTGCTTCTCCGAGCTCTGATCACCGAGTGTGACCTGCTTCACAAAAAACCCGCTTCGGCGGGTTTTTTCATACCCCCCGAAAACACAACCCGCGTATTAGCGCTGTATCCGGTGGCCGGCTTTGGCTTAAGGTTCACGGATTGCCAGGGAGAGCTGTATGACAGTCGTCATTTTACCCGCGATTCCGCGAGTGTTGATCGCCGAGGCCGACCCGTGGTCCCGCGATCTGCTCAAGGAAGTGTTGTTGAACGTTCGCTGCGATGCACGGCTGGATTTGTGTGCCGATGGTCAGCAGGCGCTGGAGTTGCTGGCGTCAAACCCTTACGACCTGGTCATCGCCGACTGGGGGTTGCCAGGCGTCGATGGCCTGAATGTGTTGCGCAGTGTGCGTCAGCGCAAACGCAATCCACCGTTGCCGTTCATTCTGATGAGCAGCCGCAACGACAGTGCGAGCGTGCGTGAGGCCTTGCCGCTGGCCCCTGCTGCTTACCTGACCAAACCCCTGAACATGGCCAGCCTGACCCAGCGCCTGCAGGTGTTGCTGCTCAACGCTGGGGAAGAGGTGTCGTGCGAAGTGCCGGCGCTGGCGCCAGGCATGACCTTGCCGGTGTTCCTTGAGCGCCGCCGCGAGCTGGCGGAGGGCGCGCCGCTGATGACCGACGTGCAAGTGGCGGTCAAACGAAGCCTCAACCCCAACGGCCTGGATCTGACGGTGCTGGAAGACGAGATCCGCACCGATCCACAGGTTACCGCCGTGCTGATCGCCGCCGCCAACAGTGCCGCCCAGCACCATGGCACCGCTGTGCAGACCCTGAGCCAGGCCCTGCACCGGTTGGGCACCGGGCAAAGCATGAACCTGATCCTGGGCCTGACGCTCAAGCGCAGTGCTCGGCTCAGCGATCCGCAGCTGGCGGACTATGCCGAGCGTTACTGGGATTTGTCGCTGCACACCGCCGAGTACGCGCGAACGCTGGCGCGCTTGCTGGATCTGGACCAGGCGCGTTGCTACTGCGCCGGCATGCTGCATCGACTGGGCGACCTGGCGTTGTTGCGCTGTTTGCAGGAATGGAAACAGGCCGGTGGCGAACTGGACGAGCAGGAGCAAGTGGGCGAGGCATTGGCCGAGTTCAGTGCCGCCTACGGTTCGGCGTTGCGCACCCGCTGGCGTCTACCGTTGGAGCTGCGACAGCTGATTGCAGCCGCTTACCAGCTCGGTGGCGGGGTTTACTCCCGTGAAGCCCTGGTGATGAACATGGCGGCGCAACTGGCGCGCCTGAACGAGCATGAGGGCCTTGAGACGCTGGCCAATAGCCGGACGGCGCGGTTGCTGAAGATCGGCTTGCCGGAGTTGGTAAGGATGCGCAAAAAATAAGCCTTACACCGCCCTTTGTAGGAGCTGGCTTGCCAGCGAATCCAGACAGCGCGGTGAGTCAGGTACGCCGCTTTCGCTGGCAAGCCAGCTCCTACAGGGACCGTGCCGTTCAGGCGGTGATGATGCGATTCTTGCCCTGGCGCTTGGCCTCGTACATTGCCGCATCCGCCCGGGCAAACAGGTTTTCCACGCTTTCATCCTCGGCCGTAAGGCTGGTCAGGCCCTGGCTGACGGTGATGCCGAACGTCTGGCCATCATGGTTGAAGCTCAGGCTCTGAATCTCCCGTTGCACGCGCTCAGCCACCTGCAGGGCCATCTGCGGCGTGCAACCGGGGAACACCGCGGCGAATTCCTCGCCGCCAATGCGCCCGAACAGATCACCGCGGCGCAGCGCCGCGCGGCCGCTGTCGGCAATGTGCTGCAGCACGTTATCGCCTTCCTGGTGGCCGTAGGTGTCGTTGATCACCTTGAAATCATCGATGTCCAGCATGAGAAACGACAGCGGCGTGCCCTGTTGTCGCGCCTGTTCGAATTCCTGCTCGGCGCCTTCGAAGAAATGCCGGCGGTTGCTGCTGCTGGTCAGGGCGTCGGTGGTCGCCAGCCGTTGCAGTTCGGACTCCAGTTGCTTCTTGTCGGTGATGTCTTCAGCGATGCCGACAATGATCACCGGCTGACCAGGCTCGGCCTGACGGTTGATGAAGCACTTGTCGCTGAGCCAGCGCAGCTGACCGTCGGCGGTCATGATCCGGTACTCGCGATCTTCAACGGCGCCCTTGACCAGCACGTCCGCCAGGCTGCGCTCGGCGTACTCGAGGTCGTCGGGGTAAATGCTGTCGCGCCATTGGTTGTAGTCGGCCAGCAGCAGGTCGGCGCTGCGGCCGAAAATCCGTTCATAGGCAGGGCTGACATACAGCACCTGACGGGTTTCCCAGTTGAATGCCCACAGCACCGCGTTGACGCTCACCAGCAAGGTGCTGAACAGCTGTTCACGCTCGCTCAGGCGCGCCACCTCGCCCTGGGCGTGCATCAGCGCCATCAGGGTTTGCGCGGCCTCGGGCCACTGCACAGGGGATGAGTCTTGTTGATTGTTGACCATCGACACAAATCTCAAAGGGCGTGCGTCGCTCCAGGTTCGAAGCGGCCACGTTCAAGCCCGCCAGGATGGCGAAGTGTCTTTGAGATAAGGGATTTGTAGCGAAGTTCCGAAGGGTGCGCCCTGCTAAAGGGCGCACCGATCAACGGTGTCAGGCAGCGCTTGGGCGCAGGGAATAGGTCTTCAACTGATCGGCAAAGTCACGCAGGGATTGAATCCCGCTGGCTTCCGCTTCGTGTACCCAATCCTTGATGGCGGCCAGCATGTCGTGACCATTTGAGCTGGTCTTGACCCAGATCTGCTGCAAGGCCAGGCGTTTCTCGTAGATGACCTTCAGCGCCTGGCTGTGTTCGAGCATGGTCTGGATACGAACGTGGTGCTTGTCGTCCAGCAGGCTGGTTTCCCGCGAAAGCAAACGCTTGGCGCGATGGAACTGGTGGCGCACCGAGTGATCGACCTTTTCCAGCTCTTGCTTGACCAACGGCCCGATCACCAGCTTGCGGTACTGGGCCATGATCTGAAAGCGGTTGTTGAGGATCGCCATCGCGGTGTCCATGTCCAGGTTGCCCTTGCCTTCGACGCGGTGGGCAATCGGCGCGACCCGCTGGACCTTGGCCAGGCGCAGGAAGCTGAACACCTGGATCCAGGCCCAGCCCAGGTCGAACTCCCACTTCTTCACCGACAGTTTTGCCGAGTTAGGGTAGGTGTGATGGTTGTTATGCAGCTCTTCACCACCGATCAGGATGCCCCAGGGCACCAGGTTGGTCGCTGCATCGCGACACTCGAAGTTGCGGTAGCCGACGGCATGGCCCAGGCCATTGACCACGCCGGCGGCCCACACCGGGATCCACATCATCTGGATGGCCCAGATGGTGATGCCGATGGTGCCGAACAGCAGCAGGTCGATAACGCCCATGATCGCCACGCCCAGCAGTGGGAAGCGGGTGTAGACGTTGCGTTCGATCCAGTCATCGGGGCAGTTCTTGCCGTAGATGCGCAGTGTCTCGGGGTTTTCCGCTTCGGCGCGATACAACTCGGCGCCTTTGCGCAGCACGGTGGACAAACCCTTGATCACCGGGCTGTGCGGGTCGTCGACAGTTTCGCACTTGGCGTGATGCTTGCGATGGATGGCGGTCCACTCGCGAGTGTTCTGCGCCGTGGTCAGCCACAGCCAGAAGCGGAAGAAATGTTTCAGGCCAGCATTCAGCTCAAGCGAGCGATGGGCTGAGTAACGGTGCAGATAGACCGTGACGCCGATGATCGTGACGTGGGTCATCAGCAAGGTGACTGCCACCAGAGACCAGGGCGACAAGCCGAGAAAACCTTGGTACCACATAGGCTATTGGGCCCTCGAAAAAGAAAAAACAGCCGATGCATTATCACCAAGCGGACAGATAAAACCAGTCGCCCTTTCAGATAAGAGTGGCAGGATGTGTCTTTAAACTATAATCCCGACTTTTTCGTAGGGACATGGACAGCCTTATGTCTGCCAGTTATCGCGATGCCGTGCGTGCAGCGCTGCTCTACCTACTGATTTCCGTCATCTGGATGCTGTTCAGTGGCTATTTATTGAGCAGTTTATTCGATAACTCGGCCGAGCGCTTACGCTGGCAACTGATCAACGGTTATGCCTGGGTGGTGGTGACCGCCGGCTTGATCTTCATGGCGCGGACGCGATTGTTGCGTTGCCTGGGTGTCGACGCGAAATTGCCCGAACGAAGTGAAGACCGCGAGCGTCTGCGCCAGGCGGCCGCCGTGTTCGATTGCACCCGTGAAGGCGTGTTGGTCACCGATCACCAGGGGCTGATCGTGCATGTGAACCGCGCCTTCATGGCGATCACCGGCTATCAGCGTGAAGAAGTGCTGGGGCATCAACCCAGTCTGTTCAAGTCAGGGCATCATCCACCGGCCTTCTATCAGGCGATGTTCGCCACCCTCAACAGCGTCGGCGAGTGGAGCGGCGAAATCTGGAACCGGCGCAAAAGCGGCGAAATCTATCCGCAATGGCAGACCATTCGCATGATTCACGACGACCTGGGGCGTTGCAGTCATTTCGTGGCGGTATTTTCCGATATCAGCGCCATCAAGGACTCGGAAAACGAACTGAGGCACCTGGCCCATCACGATCCGCTTACCGGCCTGCCCAATCGCCTGCTGTTCACCGACCGTGCCACGCATGCCCTGGCGTCGGCGCAGATCCACAAGCGGGGTTGCGCGTTGCTGATGATCGATCTGGATCACTTCGTGATGATCAACGACAGCCTTGGGCACTCGATCGGTGACCAAGTACTCAAGGCGGTGGCCGAACGCCTGACTGCGATGCTCGACCCCGCTATCACCTTGGCGCGCCTGGGTGGTGATGAGTTCGCCGTGCTGGCCGAGAGCTGTCCGCAATTGATGCAGGCCGCGGCGCTGGCCCAGCGGATCATCGAGGGCCTCAAGGAGCCTTTCGATATCCACGGGCATCGGCTGTTCATCAACGCCAGCATCGGTATCAGCCTGTTCCCCAGTGACGCCTTGAGTGCCGAGCAGTTGTTGCGCAACGCCGACTCGGCGCTGTTCAAGGCCAAGAGCGGCGGGCGTGATGGCTATGCCCTTTACACCGAAGCGTTGACGGCCCAGGCCCGGCAGCGGGTCGAGATCGCTTCTGAACTGCGCAGGGCCCTTGAACAAGACGAGCTGCGGGTGTTTTACCAGCCAGTTCACGATCTCAAGAGTGGTCGCCTGGTCGGCGTCGAGGCGCTGGTGCGCTGGGAGCATCCGCAGCGCGGTCTGGTGTCTCCGGCGCAATTCATTCCGGTTGCCGAACGAACCGGGCTTATCGCCCGGATCGATGCCTGGGTGATGCGCCAGGCCTGCCAGCAGATGTGCCAGTGGCAACAGGCGGGCGTGAAGCTGTCGTTTGTCGCGGTGAATGTTTCATCGCGACTGTTCGCCGGCCGCGAGCTGTACCAGCAAGTGGCTCAGGTGCTGCGCGAAACCGGCCTGGACCCGGACTGCCTGGAGCTGGAAGTCACCGAGAGCGCGGTGATGGAAGATCCGGAGGTCGCGCTTGAGCACATGCACCGGCTACGGGAATTGGGTGTGCGGCTGGCCATCGATGATTTCGGCACGGGTTATTCGTCGCTGTTGCGGCTCAAGCGCTTGCCGGTACAGAAACTCAAGATCGACCAGGGTTTTGTCGCCGGGTTGCCGAGGGACGAGGACGACGCGGCCATTGTACGGGTCATCATCGCCCTGGCGCAGAGCATGGGCCTGCAGGTACAAGCCGAGGGCATCGAGCAGGTCGAACAGGCGGCGTTTCTGCTCGAGCATGGCAGTGATCTGGGGCAGGGTTACTGGTTTGGGCGGCCGGTGCCAGCAACGGAGCTGGATTGGACCCTGTAGGAGCTGCCGCAGGCTGCGATCTTTTGATCTTCAACGCCGCAAACCCTTGTCCCACCAAATAATGTCTTCTGGTTATATAAACATTCTTAAATAGTCTTTTTAAGAATATCCGCGCCTCTCTACTATTGGTCTCACGCCGCATGCAGTGCCGCCACTGCCAGGCAACCTCTAAGTCGAAGGAGCAGCACCATGAGCGCATCTCTACGTAGCGTTGACGGCCAGGACGAAGCAACCATCCTGCGCGAAATCCAGAGCGCCCTGCGCGATCTGCGTTTTGGCGCGGTGGAGATCACCGTGCACAACGCCCAGGTGGTCCAGATCGAACGCAAGGAAAAATTCCGCTTGCAGCAACCGGGGAACAAACCGGCCTGAAGCGATTTTTTTGAACCGACACCGCGATCCCAGAAATCCATAAGAACTAGCCAACACAATTAGAATTCCAGGAGCTTTCACCATGTCGTCGATTCGCCATTTCGCTTTGGCCGCCCTGGCCAGCGCCCTGTTTGCCGGTTCTGCGGTCGCCAAGGATTACGAACTGCTCAACGTGTCGTACGACCCGACCCGCGAGCTCTACCAGGATTACAACGCTGAATTCGTCAATTTCTGGAAGAAAAGTAATCCCGGCGACAGCGTGAAAATCCAGCAATCCCACGGTGGCTCGGGTAAACAGGGCCGGGCGGTGATCGACGGCCTGCGCGCCGACGTGGTGACCCTGGCCCTGGCCGGTGACATCGACGAAATCGCCAAACTCGGCAAGACCCTGCCGGCGGACTGGCAGAAGCGTCTGCCGGAAGCCAGCACGCCGTACACCTCGACCATCGTGTTCCTGGTGCGCAAGGGCAACCCTAAAGGCATCAAGGACTGGGGCGACCTGGTCAAGAACGACGTGTCGGTGATCACCCCGAACCCGAAAACCTCAGGCGGTGCGCGCTGGAACTTCCTCGCCGCCTGGGCCTATGGCCTGAAAGCAAATGGCGGTGACGAAGCCAAGGCCAAGGAATACGTGCAAACCCTGTTCAAGCACGTGCCAGTGCTGGACACCGGTGCTCGCGGTTCGACCATTACCTTCGTCAACAACGGTCAGGGTGACGTGTTGCTGGCGTGGGAAAACGAAGCGTTCCTGGCCCTGAAAGAAGATGGCGGCGCCGACAAGTTCGAAATTGTCGTGCCTTCGCTGTCGATCCTTGCCGAGCCGCCAGTGGCGGTGGTCGACAAGAACGCCGAGAAGAAGGGCAACGAGCAGATCGCCGAAGCCTACCTCAAGCACCTTTACAGCCCGGCGGGCCAGGAAATTGCGGCTAAAAACTTCTATCGTCCACGGGACAAGGAAGTCGCCTCGAAATACGCCCAGCAGTTCCCGAAACTGGACCTGGTGACCATCGACAAAGACTTCGGCGGCTGGAAAACCGCGCAGCCGAAATTCTTCAACGACGGCGGCGTATTCGACCAGATCTACCAGGCGCAGTAATCTTAAATAGCCATCAAGGAGCCTCGAATCGCGATTCGAGGCTTTGTGCATTCTCAACCAGGGACTTTTATGTCGCGTCGTATCTCCCCCGTCATACCCGGCTTCGGGCTGACGCTGGGCTACACCTTGGTGTACCTCAGCCTGATTGTGCTTATACCACTGGCGGCGATGTTCGTGCATGCCGCTCAACTCACCTGGGATCAGTTCTGGGCAATCATCTCGGCGCCAAGGGTGCTGGCGGCGTTGAAGCTGAGCTTCGGCACCGCCCTGTACGCGGCGATCATCAACGGCATCATCGGCACGCTGCTGGCCTGGGTGCTGGTGCGCTATACCTTCCCGGGACGCAAGATCATCGATGCGATGATCGATTTGCCCTTCGCATTGCCCACCGCCGTGGCCGGTATTGCGCTGACCGCGCTGTACACCCCAACCGGCCTGGTGGGTCAGTTTGCGGCGGATCTGGGTTTCAAGATCGCCTACACCCCCCTGGGCATCACCCTTGCCCTCACTTTTGTGACACTTCCATTCGTAGTACGTACCGTACAGCCCGTGCTGGCCGATATTCCCCGTGAAGTGGAAGAAGCGGCGGCGTGCCTGGGTGCAAAACCGTTGCAGGTGTTCCGTCATATCCTGGTGCCGGCATTGCTTCCGGCCTGGTTGACCGGTTTTGCCCTGGCCTTTGCCCGCGGGGTCGGCGAGTACGGTTCAGTGATTTTCATCGCCGGTAACATGCCGATGAAAACCGAGATCCTGCCGCTGCTGATCATGGTCAAGCTGGACCAGTACGATTACACCGGCGCTACCTCCATTGGTGTACTGATGCTGGTGGTTTCCTTCATTCTGTTGCTGCTGATCAACTTGCTGCAGCGGCGCATCGAAACCCCATAGGGAGGCGCGAACAATGTCCCAATCGTCTATTGCTGCCGCCTCTTCGGCCAACGCTGCCCGCCGTGGCAGCGCGACCTCGCGGCGAATCCTGATCGGCCTTGGCTGGCTGATTTTTGCGCTGTTCCTGTTGCTGCCGCTGTTCATCGTGGTGTCCCAGGGTTTGAAAAACGGCCTGGGTGCGTTCTTCACCGCGATCTTCGAACCCGACGCACTGTCGGCTCTGAAGCTGACGTTGATTGCCGTACTGATTTCGGTGCCGTTGAACCTGGTGTTCGGCGTCAGTGCCGCGTGGTGCGTGAGCAAGTACTCGTTCCGCGGCAAGAGCATGCTGGTGACCCTGATCGACCTGCCGTTCTCGGTATCGCCGGTCATCGCCGGCCTGGTCTATGTGTTGATGTTCGGCGCCCAGGGCCTGTTCGGCCCGTGGTTGCAGGACCACGACATCCAGATCGTCTTCGCCTTGCCAGGCATCGTGCTGGCGACGATATTCGTCACCGTGCCGTTCGTGGCCCGTGAGCTGATCCCGCTGATGCAGGAGCAGGGCACCCAGGAAGAGGAGGCCGCGCGCTTGCTCGGGGCCAATGGCTGGCAGATGTTCTGGCACGTCACCGTACCCAACATCAAATGGGGCCTGATCTACGGCGTGGTGCTCTGTACCGCGCGGGCCATGGGTGAATTCGGTGCGGTGTCGGTGGTTTCCGGGCACATTCGCGGGGTGACCAACACCTTGCCGCTGCACGTCGAGATCCTCTACAACGAATACAACCACGTGGCCGCGTTCGCCGTGGCGAGCCTGTTGCTGATCCTGGCGCTCTTCATCCTGCTGCTCAAGCAGTGGAGCGAAAACCGTATCAACCGCCTGCGCGCCAGCGCCGCGGAGGAATAATTCATGTCGATCGAAGTGCGTAACGTCAGCAAGAATTTCAATGCGTTCAAGGCCCTGGACAACATCAGCCTGGACATCCAGAGCGGCGAACTGGTCGCGCTGCTCGGCCCGTCGGGCTGCGGCAAGACCACGTTGCTGCGGATCATCGCCGGCCTGGAAACCCCGGATCAGGGCAATATCGTGTTCCACGGCGAAGACGTTTCCGGCCACGACGTGCGTGATCGCAACGTCGGTTTCGTGTTCCAGCACTACGCTTTGTTCCGCCACATGACAGTGTTCGACAACGTCGCGTTCGGCCTGCGCATGAAGCCGAAAAACCAGCGCCCGAGCGAAAGCCAGATCGCGACCAAGGTGCACGAACTGCTGAACATGGTGCAGCTGGATTGGCTGTCGGATCGTTATCCGGAACAACTGTCCGGTGGCCAGCGTCAGCGTATCGCCCTGGCCCGTGCCCTGGCGGTGGAGCCGAAAGTGCTGCTGCTCGACGAACCCTTCGGCGCCCTCGACGCCAAGGTTCGTAAAGAGCTGCGTCGCTGGTTGGCGCGTCTGCACGAAGACATCAACCTGACGTCCGTTTTCGTGACCCACGACCAGGAAGAAGCGATGGAAGTCGCCGACCGCATCGTGGTGATGAACAAGGGCGTGATCGAGCAGATCGGCGCACCGGGTGACGTCTACGAAAATCCAGCCAGCGATTTCGTTTATCACTTCCTCGGTGATTCGAACCGTCTGCACCTGGGCGAAGACAATCATGTGCTGTTCCGTCCGCACGAGGTGTCGCTGTCGCGCCATGAACTGGAAGATCACCACGCCGCGCAAGTGCGCGATATACGTCCGTTGGGTGCGACGACGCGGGTGACGCTGAAGGTCGAAGGCCAGAGTGATCTGATCGAAGCCGAAGTGGTCAAGGATCACGACAGCCTGATCGGGTTGGCCAAGGGCGAGACGCTGTTCTTCAAGCCGAAGGTCTGGCAGAAGGTCGCCAACCTCTGACCTGTAGGAGCTGGCTTGCCAGCGATCAACGATGACGCGGTGTGTCATACACACCGCTTTCGCCGGCAAGCCAGCTCCTACAGATCCGCTCAGGCCGCCGCTTTGTTTGGATTGACCCGCACACCCCCCGCCCGCGCCTCGATCTGCTCTTTCAGCTCATGCCGCAACCCGAGCAAAAACGCCAACTCAACCACCACAAACAACGGCCCGACAATCAACCCCGTCACATCATCGACAAACGCCGGTTTGCGCCCTTCATAGTGGTGACCGACAAACTGGATAACCCAGCCAATCACAAACATCGCCACGCCACTGCTCAACCAGACCAGCGTGCTTTGCTGCGCCAGGACCTGGCCCGCCCAAATGCACAGCCCCAGCAGCGCCGTCATCAACACCCCAAGGCGCAACTCCAGGCGCAGGTAGAACCACGCCGACGCCAGCGCGACCAGCACCGCCGGTGAAAGCCAACCCCCAGCCCATTGCGGACGAGACAGCAACACCGCCACCGCCACCACAATCAACGGGATACCAATGAAGTGGGTGGCAATGTTGCGCGGATCGCGGTGGTAGGCGGCGTATTGACTGAGATGATCAACGAGGCTTTTTTTCATTGTTGTTCCTCCTGTAGGGTGCACGATCATGCCTCGGGGCCATTCATTGCTCTGTCAGCCAGGCGACAATCTCTAGGAGTTTTCATGGATATGCAGGACTGGCGGCCACGCCTGTTGCGCGGCCAATGGTTCAGCCATTTGCCTGCTTCCCTACAGGATAGTCTGCTGGACGCCGCCAGGGTGCGGCGCTTATCAGCCGGTCAGCGCCTGTTCCAGCGCGGCGATCCGCCCTGTGGCCTGTACGCGGTGCTCGAAGGCGCGGTGCGTATAGGCGCCGTGAACGAGCAGGGCAAAGAGGCGTTGCTGAGCCTGGTGGAAGCGCCGCACTGGTTTGGCGAAATCTGCCTGTTCGATGGCCAGGCGCGTACCCACGACGCCTTTGGACTGGGCCCGTGCACGCTGTTGCACATACCGCATATCGCCCTGCTCACGTTGCTCGATGAACAGCCGGTGTACTGGCGGCAACTGGCGCTGCTGATGAGTCAGAAACTGCGCCTGACCTTCATCAATCTCGAACAGCTGAGCCTGATGCCGGCCCCGGTGCGGCTGGCCCATCGCTTGCTGATGATCGCCGAAGGGTACGGCGAAATCGACGAACCACGCCGCGTCCTGCAGTTGCCGCAGGAGCAGCTTGCTTCGATGTTGTCGCTGTCACGGCAGACCACCAACCAGATCCTCAAGGATTTGCAGGGGCAGGGGATATTGAATCTGGGGTATGGCGAAATTGAAATCCTCGATGTTCAGCGGTTGCGGGCGTTAGTTGCCGTTTAATGGTGGGCTTTACCCGCAAACGCGCCTAGCCTGTCGGAACGACAATCGAGGTGTGCCATGCGTGTATTGCTAGTGGAAGACGAACCCGGACTCGCCAGGCATCTGGCCGATGGCCTGAGCGAAGCGAGCTATGCGGTGGATGTGGCAGTCAACGGTATGGACGGCCGGCGCTTCATCGAGGCGGGCGAGTATGAGCTGATCATCCTCGACGTCATGCTGCCTGGGCTCAATGGTTGGCAGTTGCTGCAACAGATCCGCAAGCTCGGTGAGACCCCAGTGCTCCTGCTCACTACCAAGGATGGTATCGAGGATCGCCTGCGCGGCTTGGAGTTGCACGAGGATGATTACCTGCTCAAGCCCTTTGCCGTGAGTGAACTGGTGGCGCGGGTGCGCAAGTTGTTGCGGCGGGGTCAGGGGCGCTGAAGTTTTCAGGCGCTTAAAAAAACCAGCTGGACTTAGTCTTTAAACTGCACTAAATACAATGCATATTCCACATTTCGTGGTGCTTTGCACGGTATACGATGCAGGTCGATAAATGGAAAACCTTGGTGAACTGATCCGCTCACTGCGTAAAGAGCAAAAGCTTTCCCAGCAGGTACTGGGAAAACAGTACGGAATGAGCCGCTCCACGATTTCTGGAATCGAGAACAACACGATCTCCGAAATCGGTCTGCGCAAGGTTGAGGCGATCCTCAACGGGTTCGGCTATGAGCTCATCGCCGTGCCTCGTCAGGCGCAGCGTCCAACGCTGGACTCTCTGAAGAAGGCAAACTTCCATGGCTGAGCCGCAGGAGCAGGACCGGCTATATATCAGTGTCTCGGGAGCCGTGGCCGGCACGCTCGGGCGTGGTCAGTCGCGCAGTGATTCGGTTTTTACCTATGCCGACAGCACGCAGGAAGAAAACGCGGTTTCGTTGACCATGCCGGCTCGTCTCGAAAGCTACACGTGGGAACGAGGTGTTCCGCCAATTTTCGAAATGAACTTGCCAGAGGGAGCTCTGCGCGAAGAGTTGGTTCGTCGGTTCAGTAAAGCGGTCAGGGGTTTCGATGATTTTACGATGCTGGCGATCGTTGGTCCGTACCAGCTCGGTCGAGTGGCAATTGCAAACGCGCAGGATGCGAGCGACCGTCCACCCGAAACCAGCCTCGCGGACCTGCTGGTTCACGACGGTGCGCAAGGTTTGTTCGATGATTTATTGCGCACGTATGGCCAATACTCGGGCGTCTCCGGCGTGCAGCCCAAGGTGCTTGTCCGTGATAGTGCGACGACTGTCGACCGGTTGACTCATCGAGGCGCGACGCACCTGGTCAAGTCCTTCCGTCCCGAGGAATACCCTGAGCTTGCGGCCAACGAGTATTTTTGCATGCGGGCCGCCTTGCACTCGGGCCTTGAAGTCCCGAAGTTCGAACTTAGCGAACATGGCAAATTCCTGGTCGTCGAACGTTTCGATCTGAATGAGCGAGGTTACTTGGGGTTCGAGGATTTCTGCGTCCTGAATGCCTGGCCTTCGAAGGCTAAATACGATGGTTCATACGAAGGTGCCGCAAGGCAGATAAGAGCATTCGTCTCCCCGCCATTGCTCAACCATGCGTTGGAGTCTTTTTTCAAGATTGTTGCGCTCTCGTCCGGCCTGAAAAATGGCGATGCTCACCTCAAGAACTTCGGTGTGCTGTACGAGGATTGTGGTACGGATGCGCAAATCAACCTCGCTCCCGCCTACGACATCGTGACCACTTCGGTCTACATCAAGAACGACAGTATGGCGTTGTTGCTAGGCGGGTCAAAAGCATGGCCCAAGTACAAAATGCTGATGCGCTTTGGCCGGTCGGCCTGCAATCTGACCGAGGGACGCTGTAATGAGCTGTTGCAGCAAGTCGCACATGGCATGGACATGGCAATGACGGAGATGGCGGACCACATCAAGGGCAATCGTCACTTTGCGAGCGTTGGCGAAGCGCTGATGGAACAGTGGAAATCAGGTATGGCCCGCAGTCTTGTGAAGAGCTGATCAGCGCAACCCATCGCGAAACTGCCCCGGCGTGATCCCCGTCCAGCGCTTGAACGCACGGCTGAAACTGCTGGTATCGGCAAACCCCAGCAAGTAGCTGATTTCGCTCAACGAGCATTGCGGATCACGCAGGTGCAGCAACGCCAGGTTTTCGCGGCTTTCGTTGAGCAGCGTATCGAACCGACAACCCTCATCCGCCAGGTGCCGTTGCAGGCTGCGCAGGCTCAGGTGCAGTGCCTTGGCGATGTGTTCGGCACTGGGTTCGCCTTCCGGCAGTTGCTCTTCGATGGCGTCGCGGACCTTGCGCTCCCAGGTCAGCGGCTTGAGTTGCGCCAGGGTGCGGTTGAGCACGGCTTCGTTGTGTTCGGCCAGTTCCGGGTTGGCGTCGTCCAGGTGACTGTCAAAATCCGCCAGCGCGAACTCCAACCGATCCTCCCCGGTGGCGAAATACACCGGTGAGCGAAAGACCTTGTGCCATTGATGCGGGTCCGCCGGCTCAGGACGACGCAAGTACACCGCCAGCGGTGCATAGTCGCGGCCCAGGCGGTTGCGGCAGGTGCGCACATAAATCGCCACGAAGGCGTCGATGGCCTCATAGGCCGGGGCCGGATTGCCTGGCGGAATCCTCAGGTGGAAACAGTAGCGGTCTTCGCCGCGGGTCAGTTCCAGTTCCAGGGCGTCACTGACCACCTGGTGATAACGCACGATGCGTTCGAAGACTTCCCGCAGGCTGCCGCTGGCCACCAGCGCATACCCGAGTGCGTGAAAGGTGGTGGGGCTGACGAAGCGCGAGACGCGCAAGCCGATCGCCGGGTCGCCGCTGACCTGCACCGCGATTTCCCACAGGCGCGTGGTTCCGGACAACGGATAACGGGCGTTGGGGTCGTCCATCAGTTGCGGATCGAGCCCGGCTTGCTGGCACAGGGCAGTGCTGTCGAGGCCCAGGGCGTCGAGTTGCTTGCGCAGGGCGCGGGTCCAGCTGGCGAGGGAGGTCGGTTCAGTCATGCTGATTGGCGCTTCCGGTCAACAGGTTGGCGTTCTCGGCTACCGCTCCAGGCATATGAAGCGGGCAGGATGCGAACATCAATAACCAGAGGATGGAAGCATGCAAGGTACTTCTGCAAGTCCCCAGCGACTGAATGCTGCTCAGCGATCTGCACATATTCGCGAAGTGGTGCTGGCCAAGGGTGTCGAACTTCGCCAGCGCTACCCGGTTCTCAATCATCAGGACGCCTTGGGCGCAGGCATTCTGGCCTTCGCCCTGGCCGGCATGATCGGTTCGGCGGCGCTCTACATCGAGGGTTACATGGCGTGGTGGGTGTGCTTGCTGCTCAATGCTTTTTTCGCGTCCTTGACCCACGAACTCGAGCACGACCTGATTCACAGCATGTACTTTCGCAAGCAGCGGCTGCCGCACAACCTGATGATGGGGCTGGTCTGGCTGGCGCGTCCGAGCACAATCAATCCATGGATTCGTCGACACCTGCACCTCAATCACCACAAGGTGTCCGGCACCGAGACCGACATGGAAGAACGCGCCATCACCAACGGCGAGCCTTGGGGATTCGCGCGGTTGTTGATGATTGGCGACAACATGATGTCGTCGTTCATTCGCATGCTGCGGGCCAGGACCTGGGCGCAAAAGTTCAGCATCATCCACCGCACCCTGAAGGTCTACGCGCCACTGGCGCTGATGCATTGGGGCGCGTGGTACGTGTTTCTCGGCTTCCACGCCGCGAACGGCATCGCCTACCTGATGGGCACGCCGATCGAGTGGTCGGCAACCACGCTGTCGGTGATGAACGTGATCGATATCGCCGCGGTGGTGATCATCGGCCCGAACGTTTTGCGCACGTTCTGCCTGCACTTCATCAGCTCCAACATGCACTACTACGGCGACATCGAGCCGGGCAACGTGATGCAGCAGTGCCAGGTGCTGAACGCCTGGTGGCTGTGGCCGTTGCAGGCGTTCTGCTTCAACTTCGGCAGCAGCCATGGGATTCATCACTTTGTGGTGAAGGAGCCGTTCTACATCCGCCAGATGACTGTGCCGATGGCGCATAGGGTGATGCGGGAGATGGGGGTGCGGTTCAATGATTTCGGGACGTTTGCGCGGGCGAACCGGTTTGTGCGTAAGGATGTTGCAGCGCGAGAAGAGGTGCGTGCGGCGCAGGCTTAATGGTTGACTGAGAGGAGGCCTTCGCGAGCAAGCCCGCTCCCACAGTGGATCTTCAGCGTTCGCAAAATTTGTGAACAACCGAGATCAAATGTGGGAGCGGGCTTGCTCGCGAAGAGGCCGGTTTAGGCAACCTCAATCCGGCTGAAACGGCGACTCACTCAATATCACCCCGGTCTCATCCACATAGTTCTGCCAATGCTCGATCAACAGGTTGAGCTTGGCAGGCTGACTCAACGCCAGGTCATGAATCTCCCCCGGATCGCTGCCCAGATCATAAAGCTGCCAGGTCGCCGGCCCCACCGGCCCCGGGATGTAGACGGCTTTCCATTGCCCCTGGCGAATCGCTCGCCGCCCGAACAACTCCCAACCCGTCACGGTGTGCTCGTCATGCACTTGCGCCGTTTCGCCCGATAGAAACCCCAGCCACGACTTGCCGCGCAACGGTGCCACTGGCTTACCGCGCCATTGCTTGCCCGGATGGCGCACCCCGGCGAGGTCGAGAATGGTCGGCGTGATGTCCATCACAGTGCCGAACCCATGGCTGATCTGCCCCTTGAGCGGCAGTTGCGGGTAGTGCACCAGCGCGGGCACCCGAATCCCGCCTTCGGTGGTGAACGCCTTGAACAGCCGCGAAGGCGCGGTCGCCACTTGCGCCCAGTTCGGCCCGTACCAGACGTAGGAATTGGCGCGGCCGATGTTGTCCAGGCTGTTGTCGTAATGCTGGTTGAGGTAGGTCATCAACTCAGGGCCGAACTTCGGGAAGGCTTCCAGCAGCGCACCTTCGGCGCCGTTATCGGACATGAACAGGATGAACGTGTTGTCCAGTTGGCCCTGGTTACGCAGGTAGTCGACGACGCGACCGATGTTCCAGTCCATGCGCTCGACCATCGCCGCATACACCTCCATGGCCCGTGCGGAAATCTGCCGTTGTTCGTCGCTCAAGGCGTCCCATTGGGCGCTGAGCTGGATCAGCGGATGCGGCTCGACATCCGCCTCGATCAGCCCCAGGGCCTTGAGTTTTTCCAGGCGCTCCAGGCGCAACACTTCGGGACCGGCGTCATAGCGGCCGCGGTATTTCTCGACCACCTCCGCAGGCGCTTGCAACGGCCAGTGCGGCGCGGAAAACGGCAGGTAAGCGAAGAACGGCCGGGTCTGATCGCGCTCCTTGAGGTATTGCAGCAGCTTGTCGCCGAAGGCATCGGAGGAATAGAAAACCTTCGGAAGTTCGTCGATGAATTTATCGTCTTCGATGTACAGTGCCGGGGTGGATTTCAACAGGCCCGGCGTGTGTTCGTCATAGGTCGGTTCGAAGCCGTAATGGTTGGCGGCGCCCGGCAGCAGCGAGAACGAACGCTCGAAACCACGGGCATGGGGCGCCAGTTCGGCGGTCAGGCCCAGGTGCCATTTGCCGCTCATCAACGTCTGGTAACCGGCCTCGCGCAGCAGCTCGGGCAAGGCGGCGACGCGATCGTTCAGGTAGCCCTCGTAACCAGGCTTGCCGATCAGGTCCGGGGTCAGGGCTTCGGCCATGGTGCCGATGCCGGCGATGTGGTGATCGGTGCCGGTCAGCAGCATCGAACGCGTCGGCGAGCAGGTCGGTGCAGTGTGGAAATCGGTCAGGCGCAGGCCGTTGTTGGCCAGGGCGTCGAGGTTCGGCGTGGCGATCTCTCCGCCGAATGCGCCGATATCGGAAAAGCCCAGGTCATCGGCCAGGATCACCAGAAAGTTGGGACGTTGCGGCATCAAGAATCTCCTGTTCAGCAGGCAATGAAAGACAGTGGCAAATCACGCACCTGCACCGGCACAGGCGGTTGGTAGTGATCGTCGCTGGTGAGTTCGTGCAGCAGCTCTTCGCGCAGCTGGTGGAAGTCGAAACTGCTGCGCAGGCGCGGATGGGGCAGGGCGATGTCGACCACTTTTTTGATGCGCCCGGGACGCGGCTCCATCACCACCACGCGGTCGGCGAGGAAAATCGCTTCCTCGACATCGTGGGTGACCAGAATCGTGGTGATTTTGGCCCGCGCACGGATCGCCAGCAGTTCGTCCTGCATCTGCTGGCGGGTCAGGGCATCGAGGGCGCCGAAGGGTTCGTCCAGCAGCAGAATCCGTGGGCTGGCCACCAGGCCGCGAGCGATCGCCACCCGTTGCGCCATGCCGCCGGAGAGCTGGTGTGGATAAGCGCGGCTGAAGTCGCGCAGGCCCACCAGGTCAATGAAATCGCTGATGCGCTTGTGCTTTTGCTCAGCACTCAACGGCTCGTTGACCAGGCCCAGGCCGATGTTGTCGGCCACCGTCAGCCAGGGGAACAGGCGGTGCTCCTGAAAGACGATGCCGCGTTCGCCGCCGATGCCGGTGACGGCCTGGCCGTCGACGCTGATCTGCCCACGAAACTGCGTATCGAGGCCCACCAGCAGCCGCAGCAACGTGGATTTTCCACAGCCGCTGGAGCCGACAATCGCGACGAATTCGCCCTCGGCAATGTCCAGGTTGAATTCGCGGATGGCCTCCAGTTCAAAGCCGTCGACGTCGAAGGTTTTGCCTACGTGGTTGAAGCTGACGATGGGTGCGTTCATGCGTGTCTCCAGCGGGTGGCGCGGGTTTCGAGGCGTTGGCCAATGAGGTTGAGCAGGGCGCCGGTGAGGCCGACCAGCAACATGCCGGCCATGATCAGGTCCATTCGCAGCAGTTGTTGGGCGCCGATCATCTGGCTGCCGATGCCGCCGTTGGACGGCATGAAATATTCGGCGCCGATGGTGCCCAGCCAGGCGTAGATCAGGCTCAGCCTCAGGCCGGCGAAAATCCCTGGCGCTGCGCCCGGCAGAACCAGGCGGGCGAGGCGTTGCCGCAGATTCAGACGCAGCACTCGGGCGGCCTCGTTCAGTTGTGGCGAGAGGTTGGCGACGCTGCGTTGGGTGGCGATGAACAACGGGAAAAACGCGGCGAGGGCGACGAAGACCCACTTGGCCAGTTCCCCAAGGCCGAACCAGGCGGTGAGCAGCGGCACCCAGGCGAAAATCGCGATCTGGCGCAGCGCGGCGAGGGTTGGGCCGAGGACTCGTTCACTGGCGCGAGAAAGTCCGAGTAGCAAGCCCAGCGCGAAACCGAGGCCGCCGCCGAGCAATAGACCGCCAAGGGTGCGCCCCAGGCTCAGCGCCATGCCGCTGATCAGCGTGCCGTCGAGTAAACCGTTCCAAGTGGTCTCCAGCACTGTCAGCGGGCTGATCAGAATGTTGGCGTCCACCCATTGCTGATTCGTCGCCAGTTGCCACAGCAGTAGCAACGCCAGCGGCAGCAACCAGGGCTGCAGGCGTTGCCAACCTTGATATTTAGGGCCACGGCGAATTTCGGCCGTGGCCGGGTGCGGCCAGTGCACCAGTTTTTTGTCCAGCAGGCCGATGCCGCGATCCATGGCCACACCGATCAAGCCGATCACCACGATGCACACAAATACGATGTCGAGCATGAACAACTGCCGCGCCCAGACCATCAGGTAACCGATGCCTTCGCTGGAGGCGAGCAGTTCGACGGCGAGCAATGAGGTCCAGCCAGCGGCCAGTGCCAGGCGCACACCGGCCATGAACGCCGGCAAGGCGGCGGGCAGCACCAGGCGGCGGATCAACAAGCGTGGCGGCAGGCGCAGCACCGCGGCTGCTTCCCGCAATTTGGGTTGTGCATCACGTACGCCCACCAACGTGTGCAGGGTCACCGGCACCACGATGGCCTTGATCAGCACCACCAGTTTCAATACTTCGCCGATGCCGAAAAACACCATGAACAGTGGAATCCACGCCAGCGTCGGGACTTGCGCCAACCCGGCGAATGTCGGGAACGCCAGGCGTTCCAGTGTGCGGCTGAAACCCAGCGCCGCGCCCAATATGGCACCCGCCGTGATCCCCGCCAGCAGCCCCCAGAACAGACGTTGCAGGCTGATCCACAGATGGCTCCACAGCTCGGCGTGGGACAGTTCCAGCGCGCTGTTCCAGACCAGCGAAGGCGGCGGCAGGATCTGTTCACTCATCCACTGATTGCGGCTGGCCAGCCACCACAGTGCGAACAGGCTCAGGGGCAGCAGCCAAGGCAACAGGCGTTGGTTCAGTGTTGGCCATAACCGCCGGCCGTTGAGCGGCGGCGCTGCCAGCGGCAGGCTGAGAAGGGAAACACGGGCCATGGACGACCTCCGTTGTCGGGTTGCAATACGGCCTGCCTTTTGTGGGAACGGGCTTGCTCGCGAAGACGGCGTGTCAGGCAATGACTTATCGATTGATCCATCGCCTTCGCGAGCAAGCCCGCTCCCACAGGGTTTTAGGTTGTATGCAAAATTGTTCTATAAAATTTCAAATCAATTCTATTGGGAGATAAGCAGGACCATTTAAGGCCTCCAGCCAATACGCATCCAATGCATTCGAAGAATATTTTCGATGCTGCTCATGCATATCGCTCCACGCGCCCCGTACTGGCTCGCTTAGCTCTAAAAGATATAAAAATGTGAATTTATAGTATTTAAGTGTAGGTCACGATTCAGCCTACTTTCAGCTCCTCAACGCTGTCGCCCAGGAGCCGCACCCATGAACATTCCCTTCAAACGCGTCATCAGCCTGATCGCCGTTCCGGCCTTGGCGGGCTTGCTGGCATTCACCGCCCAGGCCGCCGAACTCAAGGAAATCCGCATCGCCGTACCCGACCTCAGCGCCGGCACTCAACACAGTGCAGGCGGCGTGGTGGACGTGCTGCGCGATCAACAGATCTACGAAAAGGCCTTCGCTGACCAGGGCATCAAGATTCAGTGGAATTTCTTCAAGGGCGCGGGCCCGGTGATCAACGAAGCCTTCGCCAACGATCAGGTCGACCTGGCGTATCTGGGCGACCTGGCGGCGATCATCGGCAAGTCCAATGGCCTGGATACCCGGGTGCTGAGTGCCTCGGCGCGCGGGGTCAAGCATTACCTCGGCGTGGTGCCGGGTTCGGGGATCAAGACCCTGCAGGACCTCAAGGGCAAACGCGTTGCGATCTTTCGCGGCACCGCCAGCCAGTTGTCGTTCGATGCGGCGCTGGCCAGCCAGGGGTTGAGCGAGAAGGATCTGAAAGTCATCAACCTGGATTTCAACGCTGCGGTTGCGGCACTCGCCGCTAAACAGATCGATGCGTCGTGGGGTGGTTCAAGTTTGACGGCGTTGCAAGCCAAGGGCTTGGCCGAGTTGCCGTTGAACACCAAGGATCTTGGCGGCGCGGGCAGTGTTCAGGCCGTATTGGTGGGCAACGGCAAGTTTGTCGATGAGCATCCCGAGGTGGTGACGAAATTGCTCAAGGCCCAGCAGCAGGCGGTGCAGTGGCTGACTCAGGACAGCAACAAGGAGGCGTACATTCAGTTGGTGTCGGGGCTGGCGAGTTATCCATCGGTGATTCTGACCGAGGATTTGAAGGACCAGAATTTGAGCGAGGTTTTCCCGTCGACCCTGGATCCGGTGTTCCTGGGTAAATTGCAGGATGCGGTGGATCTGGCTTCGCAGCAGAAGCTGATTCGCAAGGCGTTCAAGGTGAGCGATTGGGTGGCGCCTGAGTTGGCTGCGGCCAAGCTCTGAATCGTTGGTGTCAGAGCCGACGCCTTCGCTGGCAAGCCAGCTCCTAAAGGAATCACCGCGTCCTTGTAGGAGCTGGCTTGCCAGCGATGAGGCCATCAAACCGCGACTGCGATCTCCTGCTTGTCCACGGCAACCAACATCTCGATCATCGCCCGCGCCGCCGGCGACAACCTGAACCCTGTGCGACTGACAATCCCGCACCGGGCATTCATGCTTTCGATGTTCTGCGGCAGATTGCGCCAGTGCAACAGCACCAGCGAACCCTGGGCAATGTCCTCGACGAATGCTTCCTCTGTGCCCACCCCAATCGCGTTCGACTGCAGCACGATTTTCACCAGTGCCGGGAAATGCTCGGTCTCGATGGTCGGGGAAAAATCCATGCGCCCACTGAGGTTCGCCAGCAGTTTGCGGATGCCCGGTGGGATCAGCGTGGTCGCCAGCGGGTAGTCGAACATGTCGTTGGTCGACAGGCTTTCCTTGGCCAACAGCGGATGCCCGGGACGGCAGAAAAACACCCCGCGCTTGGGCGTCAGGGCCTGGGTCTGGAAGTTCGGGTCGGCTTCGAAATGGCGGATGTCGGCGATGAAGAATTCGATCTCTTCGCGGCTCAGCGCGCGGCTGAGTTTTTCCCAGTTATCCACTTCGAAACAGGTGCGCACTTTCGGGTGGGCATTGATGAATTGCGCCACCGCATCCGGCACCAGTTTCACCGCCGGGGCGGGTCCGCAACCGAAGCGCAACTCACCGGCATCAAGCTTGGTCATCTGCGTCACTTCGGCGCTGAGCAATGCCGCGCCTTGCACCAGGCTGCGAGCATGTTGCAACACCACCAGGCCTTCGGGTGTCGGGCGCAGATCCTTGTTGCCACGGTCTACCAGCACGCAGCCGAACTCTTGTTCCAGCCCCTGGATGCTGCGGCTGAACGCCGGTTGAGTGATGCCCATGGCGTCCGCCGCACGGACGAAACTGCGGTGTTCGTTGAGGGCGATGAAGTAGCGCAACTGGCGAAGATCCATATGCTTTCCCGGCATCCTAAAAATAGCTCGAAGGCATTTGCGACGAGGGTTGGTTGAGGTTTTAAATGCAAGCTCTTATTCCGTCAACGAAGCATGTGAATATCTATTAGATCTAAAAAGAATATAGATAGAGCGTTGTTTCGCTGCCGCTCAACCGTCAGCAGTCCGATCGAGGGTCAACCCATGAGCAATGCCGCTTTAGCCGTAAAACCCGCTGTTCACGCGCTTGAAATCCATCCGGTGGCCGGTCGGATCGGTGCCGAAATTCGTGGCGTGAAGCTCTCCGGTGAACTGGATGCCAGCACCGTCGAAGCGATCCAGCAGGCGCTGGTGCAGTACAAAGTGATCTTCTTCCGCGAGCAGACCCACCTCGACGATCAGAGTCAGGAAGCTTTCGCCCATCTACTCGGCGAACCCGTGGCCCACCCAACTGTGCCGGTGCGCGACGGCACCCGTTTCCTGCTGGAACTGGACGGCGCCCAAGGCCAGCGTGCCAGCTCCTGGCACACCGACGTGACCTTCGTCGACGCCTATCCAAAAGCCTCGATCCTGCGCTCGGTGGTGGCACCGGCTTTCGGTGGCGACACCGTGTGGGCCAACACCGCCACGGCCTACAACGAACTGGCGCCGGAGCTGCGCGAGCTGGCGGACAAACTCGTGGCGGTGCACAGCAACGAGTACGACTACGCAGGCGGCAAGCCGGACGTGTCGGAGGAGAAGCTGGAGCGCTACCGCAAGATCTTCACTTCGACCGTCTACGAGACCGAGCACCCGGTGGTGCGCGTGCACCCGATCAGCGGCGAGAAAAGCTTGCTGCTGGGACATTTCGTCAAGCGCATCAAGGGTTACTCCCAGGCCGATTCGGCGCACTTGTTCGGCCTGTTGCAAAGCCACGTCATCCGCCAGGAAAACACCGTGCGCTGGCGCTGGCAGGTCGGTGATGTGGCGATCTGGGATAACCGCTCCACCCAGCATTACGCGGTGGATGACTATGGTACCCAGGACCGCGTGGTGCGGCGTGTGACGCTCAAGGGGGAGGTGCCGGTGGGGGTGGCGGGGCAGCGTAGTCAGACTATCAAAGGGGCTGAAATCTCGGGCGTCTGATCTTGCCTCTTCGCGAGCAAGCCCGCTCCCACATTCGTCCTGCGTACACGGATCAAGTGTGGGAGCGGGCTTGCTCGCGAAGCTCTTTCACCACACGCCGATCTGCACCATTTTCTCGGTTTCCGGCTCACCGTAGCGAAACCGCTGCCCACGCAAATCAATCTCCTGATGACTGATGGTCGTGCGCCGCTTCAACCCACGCACCCACTCAAACAAATACCCCGCATGCTCCTCCCGAACCGAGGCATACGCCGGGTCGGCACCCAGGTCCCGTAATTCCTGCGGATCATTGAGCAGGTCGAACAGCTGCGCTCGAAAGCCGTCATACGCCAGGTATTTCCAGCGCTCGCTGCGCACCATGGTCATGCGGCAACGGTCGATGGGTTGCTGCAGCCGCTCCCGGGCAGGTGCCTGAAAGGCGTAGTCGTATTCGCTGATCGCAAAGCGGCGCCAGTCGGTTTGCACGCCGTGCAACAGGGGAATCAGCGAGCGTCCTTCAAGGCGATGCTCGGCACCTGGCAAGCCCAGCGCCTCGAGGAAGGTAGGCAGTGCATCGATGGTTTCCACCAGTCGCTCGTCCACCGAACCACGCGTGGCGTCCGCCGTCGGGCGCGGGTCGCGCACGATCAGCGGAACGCCCACCGCCGGCTCCAGCAGAAACTCTTTTTCCCCGAGATAGTGGTCGCCAAGGAAGTCGCCGTGATCGCTGGTGAACACGATCAGGGTGTCGTCCCAACGACCGCTGCTCTGGAGAAAATCGAACAGCCGGCCGAGTTGGTCATCGACCTGCTTGATCAGGCCCATGTACGTCGGGATCACGTTCAAGCGCACTTCATCCCGGGAGAAATTCAGGCTCTCCTCGTGCTGGCGAAACGCGTTGTACACCGGGTGATCACTGGCCTCGCCCTGCGCTGCACGCACCGGCTCGATCACCTGTTTTGCGCCATACAGCGCGTGGTAGGGCGCCGGGGCGATGTAGGGCCAGTGGGGTTTTATGTACGACAGGTGCAGGCACCACGGCTGCTCGCCCTGCTCGCCAATGAAGTCGAGGGCGCGGTCGGTGGTGTAGACGGTCTCCGAATGCTGCTCCGGTACGCGCGCCGGCAGATGGGCGTTGCGCATTTTCCAGCCGCTGAGGATTTCGCCCTGTTCGCCTGCGGCCGCGTTAGCCCAGTCGTGCCACGGGTTGCGCCCGGTAAACCCAAGGTCGCGCAGATGGTGGGTGTAGGGCGCGGATTCGCGTTTGTCATCGAACAACGGGTCGTCGGGGAAGATCCCGTCATGCCGAAAAAATGGCTCGAAGCCGACTTCGTTCAGCACCGAAGCCTGATCGCCGAGCGGGTCGATGGCCAGCCGCTGCAAGGCATCGAGATTGGGCGTGGCGTGGGTCTTGCCCACCAGCGCGGTACGTATGCCATGGGGCCGCAGGTAGTCACCGATGGTCAGTTCTTCCAGCGGCAAGGGCACGGCGTTCCAGGCGACCTGATGGCTGCTGACATAGCGCCCGGTGTAGGCCGACATCCGCGACGGGCCGCAGATGGTGCCTTGGGTGTAGGCACGACTGAAACGCACGCCGGCGGCGGCCAGGCGATCGATGTTGGGGGTGTGCAAGTGCGGATGGCCGTAGCACGACAGGTAATCGCGGCGCAGTTGATCGCACATGATGTACAGCACGTTGCGCACTGGGTTTGGGGTGTTGGACATGGGGGTTCACCGATCGAAAGACAGGCGAGGTTTTTCGCTGTTGGGGCGGGGTTGAGGCAAGTGCGTTTGGGGAATGGTTTTCATGCAGTGAATGCATCTTTGCCTGGGCTGACACCTTCGCGAGCAAGCCCGCTCCCACAATGGATCGGTGTACACCAGCCCCTGTAGGAGCTGGCTTGCCAGCGATGAGGCCAGATCAGACAGCGAAATTCTCCAGCGAACACACTTCATCATCCTGCGCATCAATCTCCTTGATCTGCGCAATCATCGCCTCCGCCAGCGGTGACAACCGATACCCCGCGCGACTGACAATCCCGTAGCGGGTGTACAGCTCCTCCAGGTCATCGGCCAGCCCGTCGACCTTCAAGCGCACCAACTCACCCTTGGCATTATGCAGCGCATCCGAATACTCGCCGACGATGCCAATCGCATCCGAACGCAGCACCACCCCAAGCAGGCTGTAGCTGTTTTCGCATTCCACATTGGGTGTGAAATCCGGCCGGCCGCTCAGGTCGACGATGACTTTGCGCAGGTTCGGCGGGCGGATGGTCACGGCCATTGGGTAGCTCATCAATTCGGCGGCAGTGACACTTTCGCGAGCGGCCAGGGGATGCCCGGCGCGGCAGCAGAAATGCCATTTGCGCGGGCGCAGGCGTTGGGTCAGGTAGTCCGGGTCGGCCTCGAACTGCCGGGTGTCGGCGACGAAAAATTCGAACTCTTCACTCAGCAGGCGCTTGCTCAGGCTTTGCCAGTCATCCACCTGGAATTGCACCCGCGCCTTGGGGTAGCGACCGATGAAGCTGCCGATCGCCCGCGGGATCAATCCCGCCGCGGGCGCCGGGCCGCAACCGAAGCGCAACTCGCCGGCCTCCAGGCCGTTGAACTGGCTGATCTCGTTGGCCATCTGCTGCGCGCCGCTGACCAACCGCCGCGCGTGTTCGAGCAATACCTGACCCTGTTTGGTCGGCGCCAGGTCCTTGCGCCCGCGATCCACCAACTGACAGCCGACGCTGTGCTCCAGCGCCTGGATGCTGCGGCTGAACGCCGACTGCGACAGGTTCACCGCCACGGCGCCCGCGACGAAGCTGCGCTGATCGGCGAGGGCGATGAAGTGGCGGAGCTGGCGCAAGTCGATATGCATTTTTCACATTAAAAATATCGGGGAAATGCATTGGATATGCATTAGGTCGACTCCTTATAAAGGCAATCTCTTATGCAGTAAATCTTTGTAAAAACATAAATAAATAACTTTAAAGAATATGCACTACTGAAAAGTCGCTGTGTGTTTTTGACCAGGAGCCGCCTCATGAGTCCGTTGAACCTAACGTCACCCCTCACACCCCGACGGCTCAAACGCCTGCCCCTGGCTCTGCTGCTGGCGGGGAGCGCCAGTTGGACCCAAGGCTACGCAGCCGAGACTGCCACCCCGCAAGAGGCTACTACGAAAGCCGCGTCGGCCAAGGCCGATGGCGCTCAACTGGAAACCGTGACCGTGACCACCCGCCGTCGCGAAGAAAGCTCGCAGGATGTACCGACGCCCATGAGCGTGGTCAGCGGCCAGGTGCTGGAAACCCAGCGGGTCTATCGCATCCAGGATCTGCAGCAACTGGTCCCTAGCGTCAATGTCGCCTACATGCATGCGCGCCAGTCCAGCGTGTCGATCCGTGGCCTGGGCAACAACCCGGCCAGCGATGGCCTGGAAGGCAGCGTCGGGCTGTACATCGACAACGTCTACCTCGGTCGGCCGGGTATGGCGGTGTTCGACTTGATGGACATCGAGCAGCTCGAAGTGCTGCGCGGTCCGCAAGGCACCTTGTTCGGCAAGAACACCACCGCGGGCGTGATCAACATCAGCACGCGGGCGCCGTCATTCACACCAGAGCGCAGCATCGAAAGCTCGGTGGGCGAGGACGGTTACTTCCAGACCAAGGGCACGATTTCCGGTCCGTTGAATGATGAACTGGCGGGTCGATTTTCCGCTTACCGCACCCGCAGCGATGGCGACATCAAGAACGAATACGACGGCCACGACCTGAACGGCGGCTCACGGGATGGCTTTCGTGGCCAGTTGCTGTTCAAGCCGAACGAGTCGTTCAACCTGCGCTGGATTGGTGATTACAACGAAGAGGACTCCAGCGCCGGCACCCGCGTGTTGTACAACACCGGACCGACCATCAATGGCGTCAACCTCTATCAGAACCGGGCCAATGCGGCGGGCGCCACGTTGGTCGATGGCACCCATCGCAAGGTCAACCTGAACAACGACCAGCACGTCACCGTGCATCAGGGCGGCACGTTGGTCGAGGCCAACTGGACGCTGCCGAGCGACTTCACCCTGACCTCGATCAGCGCCTATCGCTGGTGGAATTTCACTCCGCGCAACGATGACGGCCTGAACGTAACCGCCTTCTACAACGCTGGCGTTTCGGTGGAGGATAAGCAGTATTCCCAGGAGTTTCGCCTGGCCTCGCCCACCGGCGGATTCTTCGATTATGTACTCGGGGCCTATTACTTCGGCTCCAACCTGGATAACAAATCCTTTACCTACAACGGACCGCAAGCGGACATCTGGAATGGCACGCCCGCGGGTGCACTGGCCAACGTCACCAGCATCGGCAAAGGCCACATCCAGACCGACAGCTTCGCCCTGTTTGCCCAAGGCACCTGGCACCTCAGCGATCGGCTGGACTTCACCGCTGGTGTGCGCGGCACCTACGAAGAGAAAAGCGCCTGGGTCGACCGTAATGCGCCAGTGGGTGGCGCGGCGGTGGCTGGCGCGGCAGCGGCGGTCAGGCAGGGTCGTGCCGGGGCTTACGACTCCGGCGATTTGAACCAGTACAGCTCCAGCCCCTCGGGTCTGCTGAACCTCAGCTATCACTTCAGCGATAGCCTGCTCGGCTACGCCACGCTGTCCCACGGCGAGAAATCCGGTGGGGTCAACCTGGCCGTGGGCACTGCCCCGGTCGCCGGCGCGGACTCGCTGCTTATCGGCACCGAGCGCGCCAATAACGCCGAACTCGGCTTCAAAAGCACTCTCTGGGACCGTCGCCTGCAGCTCAACGCCAACGTCTTCTGGACCCAGGTCAACGGCTACCAGACCAACGCCTACGACGACGTCAACCGCGTGCAATACCTGACCAACGCCGGTTCCGTGCGCTCCCGTGGCGTGGAATTCGACAGCACGCTGATCCCGTTGCGCGGCCTGACGTTGAACGTCAACGGCTCCTACAACGACGTCAGCTACCTCTCCTACAAGGATGCGCCGTGCCCGCCGGAAGTCAGCCTGGCGCCAGGCGCCCCGGCCTCTTGCGATCTCACCGGCCACCAGGTGGTCGGTGCTTCGAAATGGATCGGCAACGCCAACGGCGAATACAAATGGAACCTGAGTAACGGCTTCGAGGAGTACGTCACCGCCAGCTATGCGTTCCGCTCCAAAGCGGTGGGCACGGTGGAGGATTCGGACTTCGGCCAGATCCCGAGCTACGCCGTGGTCAACCTGTCCACCGGCCTGCGTGGCGACTTCAAGCAGGGCCAGTGGGACGTCTCGCTGTGGCTGAAAAACGCCTTCGACAAAACCTATTACACCACCCTCTGGACCGGTGCCAACGGCGGTTACGAAGGTTTGCTCGGGACACCACGGACCTTGGGTGTGACTGGTCGCTACGACTTCTGATGCGCCGAAAACCATGCCTTGGGGGAATATTTTCAATGCCTGAAAAGCATGTGTTTTCGGCCGCCTGGCCGCAGCCCTTACGCGACATGGCCTGCAACGAATAGAGCTTTTTTTATATTCGTTTTGGGTCTATCTATAACTTCAAATATTACTTTCAGAGATAAGCGTCTCACTCAATGATTAACCCGTCGATACGTCGTTCGGGGGAACGTCGGGTTCGTCGTATCGGGTAATTCGCAAAAAGACCGCAGGGAGTAAATCAATGGGCAATGTCCAGAACGCCGCCAGCGCACACGAGGTGCTTTGGCGCCACGCGCCGGGTGGTGAGTTGGTCGACCTCGGGCGGGTTCACCGCGTGCCTTTGGGCCAGCTGCGTTTGCAGCGTGCACCCAAGGGCGTCCTGAGCCGACGCGAAGCGATCCTGCTCGGTGTGCTGGCGTTGCTGGTGCACGGCGCGGTGATTTACTGGGTCAATCAGCAGCCGACCAAGGCATTGCCGATCGTGCCGCCGGAAATTCCACCGATGACCATCGAGTTTTCGCGTCCGGCACCACCAGCGGTTGAGCCACCTCCGCCGCCTCCACCACCTCCGCCACCGGTGGTCGAACCGCCACCGCCCGTGGTGGATGAGCTGGCGGCCAAACCGACGCCAAAACCGATTCCCAAGCCAAAACCCGTGGTCAAGCCAGTACCTAAACCTGCGCCCAAGGCCGTCGAGCAACCGCCCGCGCCGCCACAGCCGGCTACTCCGGTTGCAGCACCGGCACCGCCCGCGCCACCCGCGCCAGCGCCTGTGACGCCTGCCTCGGCCAACGCCGCATACCTGAAAAACCCGGCGCCGGAATATCCGTCGCTGGCCCAGCGTCGCGGTTGGGAAGGCACGGTGTTGTTACGAGTACATGTTCTCGCCAGCGGCAAGCCCGGCGAGATCCAGATTCAGAAAAGCAGTGGCCGCGAGGCCCTCGATGAGGCAGCCCTGAGCGCCGTGAAACGCTGGAGTTTCGTGCCCGCCAAGCAGGGTGACGTGGCCCAGGACGGCTGGGTCAGCGTGCCCATAGATTTCAAGATTCATTAAACCGACACCTATTTAGCGCGAAACGTTTACATGAGGAATTCACCATGACGTTATTGGCATCTCCACTCGAATCCATCGAAAGCGCGGTGATCTGGCTGCTGGTGGTTTTTTCTGTCGCCACTTGGGGCCTGGCATTGCTCAAGGGTGTGCAGTTCGGTCGCCTCAAGGCCCAGGATCGAAAGTTTCACAAGCAGTTCTGGGCCGCCTCCAGTCTTGATTCGGCCGCGGAATTGGCCGAAACCCAACCCGGCGCAGCGGCGCGGGTGGCGCAGGCCGGTTACGCGGCGATCCAGGTAGGCGAGGCGCCACACGCAGCGGACTTGAGCCAGGCGATCAATCATCAGGATCGCCTTGAGCGGGCCTTGCGTCAGCAGATCGTGCGCGAGCGCCGTTCCCTGGAAACCGGGTTGGCGGTGGTCGCGAGTATTGGTAGTACGTCTCCGTTCATTGGGTTGTTCGGCACGGTGTGGGGAATCATGGAGGCGTTGAAGGGCATCAGCGCGGCGGGCTCGGCGAGCCTGGAAACGGTGGCCGGGCCGATCGGTGCAGCCTTGGTGGCCACTGGTGTGGGGATCGCCGTCGCGGTACCGGCGGTGTTGGTTTACAACTACTTCTTGCGCCGTTTGAAGCTGACGGCGGCGGACCTCGACGACTTTGCCCACGACTTCTACAGCCTGGCGCAGAAGAGCTCGTTCCGCGTGTTGATCCACCCGACGGCGCACAAAGGCGCGGCATCGGGTAACGCGCAGAAAGTGAAGGAGGCGTCCTGATATGGCCTTCTCCACGCAAGACAGTGATGAGGTGCTGAGCGAGATCAACGTGACACCGCTGGTGGACGTGATGCTGGTGCTGCTGGTGGTGTTCATCGTCACCGCGCCGCTGCTGACCAATGCGATCCCGATCAACCTGCCCAAGACCGAAGCCGTGGCGCCGGTGGAGCAGAAGGACCCGCTGGTGGTGAGCATCGACGGGGCCGGCAAGCTGTTTATCAACAAGGATGAAATCCAGCCCGATTTGCTGGAATTCAATCTGCAAGCGGCCAAGGCCAAGGACCCGGAGGTTCGGGTGCAATTGCAGGCCGACGACGGGGTGAATTACGGCGAAGTGGCACGGGCCATGGCGTCCATTGAGCGGGCAGGTATTACCAAGTTGTCGGTGATCACCGCGCGCTGAAAGATTTTCGATTTTCCGGGGCCGTCTCCTTGGCAGGGTGCGGCCCTTTTTTTATTTCTGTCAAACACATCACCCCTGTAGGAGCTGGCTTGCCAGCGAAAGCGGTGTGTCAGGCAAGTCGCCTTCGCTGGCAAGCCAGCTCCTACAGTTGAGCGCGGGTCATATTCTATATAGGTCTTAATAAATAGCTTCTTATTCCTTAACGAATATAAATCCCGTCCCTATACTCGATCAGGAACAGACACGCAGCAGGAGAGCTCCCCCATGCGCAACGAATCCATTCGCTACCTGATTGTGCCGGGCTGGCAAGGATCGCCGGAAGATCATTGGCAAAGCCACTGGCAGAACAGCCTGCCGAACAGCGCAAGGGTGGAGCAGGCCGACTGGTTGACGCCGCGTCGTGAAGACTGGGTGGCGGCACTGGCCGAGGCGATTGCCGCCGACAGTACCCCGGTGATCCTGATCGCCCACAGTCTTGGCTGCATCACCGTCGCGCATTGGGCAGCAACCGCACCTGTGCAGTTTCTGCGTCAGGTACGTGGCGCCCTGCTGGTCGCGCCGGCGGACGTCGAGCGCCCGGCATGCGCCCCGGCCCTGCGCAATTTCGCACCGATCCCCACCGACCTGCTGCCATTCCCAAGCCAGGTCGTCAGCTCCGACAACGACAGCGCCGTCAGCGCGCCGCGGGCTTTGGAACTGGCGCGTAACTGGGGCGCGGAAGCAGGGATCCTCGCAGGTGCCGGGCACATCAATGTGAAGTCGGGTCATCAGCGTTGGGAGCAGGGTTTTGCCTATCTCTATCGTCTGCAAAACCGCATGGAACACCACGCCCTGCGCCGCGCCTGACCCTTTTGTCTTTTTCAACGCCCCCGTCCTTTGGCGGATTTGGGCGGGAGCCTGCCATGAGTTTTGAAACCTTCGGCCAGCCGCTGCTGACCTTTCCCGATGCGGAAAAAAGTCCCCTGAGCATCCGCGCCAAGGCGCTGGTATTCGTCGATCCGCGTTCGCGGCAACTGCGCCAGGAGCTGGAGCAACTGGCGCCGCGCTCGATCTCGGTGCTGATCCGTGGGGAAACCGGCAGCGGCAAGGAGCTGCTGGCGCGGCACATCCATCGCGCCAGTGATCGCGGTGGATTGTTCGTCTCGGTCAACTGCGGGGCAATCAGCCCGACCTACGCCGATGCCGAATTGTTCGGTTATGCCGCCGGCAGTTTCAGCGGCACGGCCAGCAGTCGCGCCGGGTGGTTCGGTTCGGCGAACGGCGGCACTTTGTATCTGGATGAAATCGGCGACCTGCCACTGCCGATCCAGATCAAATTGCTCGCCGCCCTGGAAAACCACGAAGTGACCCGCGTTGGTGCGCATCAACCAAGCCCGGTGGACGTGCGCCTGGTCGCCGCCACCAGCATCGACCTGGCCCAGGCGGTTGCCGCCGGAAAATTCCATGAGCGGCTCTACCACTATCTCAGCGAAGGCCAGCTCGAACTGCCGGCCCTGCGCGAGCGGGTGGGTGACATCCTGTCCCTGGCCGAATATTTCCTCGGCATCTACAGCCAGCGCCTGGACCTGCCAGTGCCACTGATCAGCGAGGCCGCACAAGCGGTACTTGAGAGACACAGCTGGCCGGGCAATACCCGGGAGCTGGAAAACGTCATTCACTTTGCGCTGTTGGTGAGTACCGGTGACGAGATCCTGCCGGAGCATTTGAATTTGCCTGATGAAGGTTTGGCGCAAATCGAACGGCAACTCCGACAGATTCTTGGCAACGGCTCCGTCGCCGAAAAAGCAGCCTTGAAACACATTCTCAAAGACGCCGGCCTCCTGTAGGAGCAAGCTTGCTCGCGATTGGGCTTACGCGGTTTTTCTGGTCGGACGCCATCGCTGGCAAGCCAGCTCCTACAGTTGAATGTGTGGGCCAGAGCTGTATGAACAAAATGGAATATGAAAGTGAATAAAAGATATTGTTCGGGAATAAAAAATCCCGGTATTGTCCGCGTCACGCCAGCGATAGCACTTCACTGGCACTTAAATATCTAGCCGTCGCCACAAGCGACCGTGATTTTCGATAAGGACACTGCATGAAAAAGGTTCTGTTGTTCACCGCACTGGCGGCTGCCCTGACTGCGGGCCTGGCCCAGGCTGGCGAGAAACTGGTGGTGGCGGCGACCCCGGTTCCACACGCCGAGATTCTTGAGCTGATCAAGCCGACCCTCGCCAAAGAAGGCGTGGACCTGGAAATCAAAGTCTTCACCGACTACGTTCAACCGAACGTTCAGGTCGACCAGAAGCGTCTGGACGCCAACTACTTCCAGACCCTGCCATACCTGAAAAGCTTCAACGAAGGCAAAGGCACCAACCTGGTCACCGTGATTGGTGTTCACGTTGAACCGTTCGGTGGCTACTCGAAGAAAGTCAAAACCCTGGCCGAGCTCAAGGACGGCGCGACCATTGCCATTCCTAACGAAGGCAGCAACAGCGGCCGTGCCCTGATCCTGCTGCAGAAGGCTGGCCTGATCGAGTTGAAAGACCCGAAAAACGCCGTGTCCACGCCAAAAGACATCGCCAAGAACCCGCACAACTTCAAGTTCAAGGAGCTTGAGTCGGCCATGTTGCCGCGTGTGCTGGATCAGGTCGACCTGGACATGATCAACACCAACTACGCGTTGGAAGCGGGCCTGAACCCGGCGAAAGACGCGCTGATCATTGAAGGTCCGGATTCGCCATACGTGAACTTCCTGGTAGCCCGTCCAGACAACAAGGACAGCGCCGCCATCCAGAAACTGGCCAAGGCCCTGACCAGCCCGGAAGTGAAAGCATTCATCGAGAAGAAGTACAGCGGCGCGGTACTGCCAGCGTTCTGATTCACCAGGTAAACCTCTTCAAGGTTTTCAACGCCGACGGCTGATAGAGCGTCGGCGTTTTTTTATCTTCCCACGCTCTGCGTGGGAATGCCTCCAGTCGCAGAGCGTGGGAACGATCCAAGTGCGTAACCGCACATTAAAACCACTCGGCACCTAGCAGTTCTGCTAGGTGCCCGAGGCTCCGGTATGGGTGCAAGATTGGCCTTCGACCAGGAGGCTCCCGCGATGACAGCTGTACCTACCCCTATGTGTCGGTATCACTATGACGCGCTGGACCAGATCACAGGGCTCGAGTGCGCCGACCAGGCCAGCGTGCAACGCTTCTATCGTCATCAGCATCTGGTAACGGAAAGGCAGGGACAGACCAGTCATTCTGTATTTCAGCACGGCGAGCAACTGCTCGCCGTGCAATCGAGCGAGAACGACACCCTCAAGAGCCAGTTGCTGGCCACCGATCAACAGCGCTCCGTGTTGCAGCTGATTGATTCGGTGGGGCCGTTGCCACAGGTCTACACAGCTTATGGTCATCATCGGGTGGAAAGCGGTCTGAGCAGTCTTCTCGGCTTTAACGGCGAACGTCTTGACCCGGTGACCGGGTATTATTTGCTGGGTAACGGGCATCGGGCGTTCAACCCGGTGCTGATGCGTTTCAACAGCCCTGACCGGCTGAGTCCGTTTGGGCAGGGCGAGTTGAATTCGTATGCGTATTGTTTGGGGGATCCGGTGAATCTCAGTGATCCGACGGGGCGGTTTGCCGAAATAGGCCGATTGATCGCAAGCATGATGAGTGTGTTGAATGTGCGACTGGGCATGTCCCGTCCCATCCCCGCCTATAACTTGGCCAAGGATGCCTTGAGATTGGGTGCATTGAGAAAATTACCGGCCAGACAGGCCTTTGCGGCAGCGAGCACGGTGACGGCCAGTAACGCGATACTCACCACAGGTCTGGTGGGGGTTGCAAGTGCCGCTGTGGCAATCGCCGATAAACCTGAGGCAGGCGCAATACTGGGGTATGTCACTTTAGGGCTGACAACGTTGGCGTTAGCATCGAGAGTGGGGACTTATTGGGCTGTGAAAAAGCCCGGGACTGAAGCTGCCTTGATGAGTTTTGTGACGAACAAGGGGCGGGTGCCTTCGAGCTCTATCGAGCTCCTTGCGCAGCAACCAGCTCCCAGAGCGGCCAACATTCGTCGCTCTATCTGAAGGCACATCAGAAAGGTTGGCCGGTCAATCCGGCCAATACCACGCCGGCTCATCCAGCATCCGCTGCCCAACAATCCCGGTTTGCCCGAGATTCTTCTCCAGTACGATGCAATTGCATTCAGGATCTTCCTGCAACGCCGAAATCAACCGCCGCGCATGGGACACCACCCACACCTGACACTGTGCGGACGCGCGGATGATCAAGCGCGCCAGCGCCGGCAGCAGATCCGGATGCAGGCTGGTTTCCGGTTCGTTCAGCACCATCAGCGTCGGCGGCCTGGGCGTCAGCAGCGCCGCCACCAGCAGCAAATACCGCAAGGTGCCGTCCGACAGCTCGGCTGCCGACAACGGTCGCAACAGTCCTTCCTGATAAAACTCGATAGCAAAACGCCCGCCGGCCAGCGGCTCGATGTGCAGGCGCGCGCCGGGAAAGGCGTCGCTGATCGCGTTGCGCAATGCCTCGGGGTCGCCGATTTCGATGATGGTCTGCAACGCCGCCGCCAGGTCTCTGCCGTCGTGGTGCAGCACCGGGGTGCGGGTGCCCAGTTGTGGCTGACGCACCGGGGCGTCCGCGTCGCTGCGAAAGTGATCGTAGAAGCGCCAGCGGCGGATGAACTCGCGCATTTCCAGCACTTCTGGCGAGGTACGCAGGCTGCCGACCTGATCGAACAGGCTGTCGAAATTCGGCGTGTGTTGAGCCAGCACGTCCCAACTGCGGTTGGCCCGAGCGCGGATCAGCGGGCCGTCGCGATCCACCAGCAGGCTCGCTGGCCGATAGAACGGCCCGGCCCACAGGCACTCGCGCTTGATCTGCGGGTCGAGGCTGAACCGCGACGGAATAGGCGTACTGTGCCCGGGCAGCATGAAGTGACCGTTGGAGTCGGGCAGCCCGAGGCTGATCGAGTAACCGAAGTCTTCCCCGGAAAATCCCAGCCGCAGGCGCTTCACGCCCCGTGGCACGGTCGCCTCGATCGGCACTTCGCCATTGCGCATGCGCCGGCTGATGGTTTCCGGACCGGCCCAGAAGGTCGAATGCAGTCCCCCCTCGCGGGCCAATGCATTGACCACACCGCCCTGGGCGGTTTCCGCCAGCAGGCGCAGCGCGCGGTAGAGATTGGATTTGCCACTGCCGTTGGGGCCCGTAATCAGGTTCAGCCGGCCCAGCGGAATCACCAGTTTATTGATCGAGCGGTAATTGGCCACCGCGAGGGTTTTTAGCATGAAGGACGTTCCCTGTGACCTTGTAGGAGCTGCCGCAGGCTGCGATCTTTTGATCTTTATCATTCAAACGCAAAAGATCGCAGCCTGCGGCAGCTCCTGCAGTGGAAATGATGATTATTGCGTAGGCGAAGATTAAACCCTGTTCTAAGCTGACAGACGAATCGCGCCCGTTAAACGCAAAGGAGTCTGCATGGCTGTTCCCGGATTGAAAATAGCGCTTGGCTTGAGCCTCCTGGCTTTGCTGAGTGCTTGCGACAAAGAAAAGCCGGTCGAGAAGGATCGGCCACGGGTTTTCGTGCAGGAGGTCAAGCTGGCCGACTACGCCGTCAACATCACGTTGACCGGCGATGTCCAGGCCCGGGTGCAAACCGAGCTGTCGTTCCGCGTCGGGGGCAAGATCATCCAGCGTACTGTGGATGTCGGCGACCGGGTTTCGGCCAGGCAGGTGCTTGCCAGGCTCGATCCCAAGGACCTGCAGACCAACGTGGATTCGGCCCAGGCCCAGGTGGTCGCCGAGCAGGCGAAGGTCAAACAGAACGCCGCCGCCTTCGTGCGCCAGCAAAAACTCTTGCCCAAGGGCTATACCAGCCAAAGCGAATACGATTCCGCCCAGGCGGCCTTGCGCAGCACCCAAAGCTCGCTGGCGGCGGCCCAGGCGCAACTGGCCAACGCCCGTGAACAGCTGAGCTACACGGCGTTGATTGCCGACGCGCCGGGCGTGATAACAGCACGCCAGGCCGAGGTTGGCCAGGTGGTGCAGGCCACGGTACCGATTTTCAGCCTGGCCCGGGACGGCGACCGCGATGCGGTGTTCAACGTCTACGAATCGCTGCTGGCCGAGCCGCCGTCGGATCGAGCGGTGGTGGTGAGCCTGCTGGATAACCCGGCGATCAAGACCACCGGGACCGTGCGCGAAGTGACCCCGGCCGTCTCCGAGCAAACCGGTACGGTGCAGGTCAAGGTCACCCTCGACGCCTTGCCGCCAGGCATGCAGTTGGGTTCGGTGGTGAGTGCCACCGCCAATACCCGGGGCAAATCCGCCGTGGAGCTGCCGTGGTCGGCGCTGACCAAAAACATCAGCCAGCCGGCGGTGTGGCTGGTGGATGGCGAAGGCAAGGCGCAACTGCACAACGTCACGGTGGGCCGCTACCTGACCGGTAAAGTCATCATCAGCGCCGGGCTCACCGGCGGTGAAAAAGTCGTGATCGCCGGGGGCCAGTTGCTGCACCCCGGTGTGAAGGTGGAAATCGCCGAAGACACCTACAAGGACCTGACTGCGGGGGCTCAGCCATGAAGCGCCTGCTATTGGTGTTCGCCAGTGTGATGCTGGCGGCCTGCTCGAAAGAAGAACCCGCTCCGGAGCCAGTGCGTCCGGTGCTGTCCATCAAGGTCAAAGCCCTCGACGAAGAAAACCTGGGGCGATTCGCTGGCAGCATCCAGGCCCGCTATGAAAGCAACATCGGCTTCCGCGTGCCGGGGCGCATTGCCAGTCGCAGCGTCGATGTCGGTGCCGAAGTCGAAAAAGGTGCCTTGCTCGCCACGCTCGACCCCACCGACCAGCAGAACCAGTTGCGTTCGGCCGAAGGCGACCTGGCGAGTATCCAGGCGCAGCTCATCAATGCCCAGGCCAGCGCCCGACGCCAGCAACAACTGTTCGATCGCGGGGTGGGCTCACAGGCGCAACTCGACAGTGCAATTACCGATCTGAAAACCACCCAGGCCTCGCTCGACCAGGCCAAGGCCGCGGTCAGCCAGGCCAGGGATCAGCTCAACTACGTTGAGTTGCGCTCCGATCACAAGGCCGTGGTCACGGCGTGGGCTGCCGAAGCCGGGCAAGTCGTCACCGCGGGCCAGCAGGTGGTGACCCTGGCGCAGCCGGACATCAAGGAAGCGGTGATTGACTTGCCCGACACCCTGATCGAGCAGTTGCCCGCCGACGTGGTGTTTCAGGTCGCCTCGCAACTGAACCCGAGCATTACCACCACGGCCACCGTGCGTGAAATCGAGCCCCAGGCCGAAAGCGCAACGCGCACACGCCGCGCGCGCCTGACGCTGACCGAGACGCCGCCCGCATTTCGTCTCGGCACGGCGATCAGCGTGACCTTGAAGAGCGCGGTCAAGCCGCGCATCGAACTGCCCCTGAGCGCCTTGCAGGAGGTCGATGGTAAAAACCGCGTCTGGGTCATCGATGCGCAGACGCAAACCGTTTCCCCACGGGATGTCAGCATCGTCAGACGCACGGACAGCACGGTGGTGCTGGCCAACGATATCAAGGCCGGCGAGCGAGTGGTCAGTGCCGGTGTGAACAGCCTCAAGCCGGGGCAAAAAGTGAAAGTCGACGAGGGCAGCCCACAATGAAAGGGAGTTTCAACTTATCCGAATGGGCCCTCAAGCATCAGTCGTTCGTCTGGTATTTGATGTTTGTCTCACTGTTGATGGGCGTGTTTTCGTACCTCAACCTGGGACGCGAGGAAGACCCGTCGTTCACCATCAAGACCATGGTGATCCAGACCCGCTGGCCGGGTGCGAACCAGGAAGAAACCCTCAAGCAGGTCACCGACCGTATCGAGAAAAAACTCGAAGAGCTTGATTCCCTCGACTACGTGAAAAGCTACACCCGTCCCGGCGAATCCACGGTCTACGTGTACTTGCGCGACACCACCAAGGCCAAGGACATTCCGGAAATCTGGTACCAGGTGCGCAAGAAGATCGGCGACATTCGCTACTCGTTTCCCCAGGGCATCCAGGGCCCGTCGTTCAACGACGAGTTCGGCGACGTGTTCGGTTCGATCTACGCCTTTACCGCCGATGGCCTGTCGCTGCGTCAGTTACGCGACTACGTAGAGCAGGCGCGCGCAGAGATTCGCGGTGTGCCGGGCCTGGGCAAGATCGAAATGGTCGGCCAGCAGGACGAAGTGCTCTATCTGAATTTCTCGACCCGCAAGCTGGCGGCGCTGGGTATCGACGAACAGCAAGTCGTACAAAGCCTGCAGGCCCAGAACGCGGTGACCCCGGCCGGGGTCATCGAAGCCGGTCCCGAGCGGATTTCCGTGCGCACGTCCGGGCAGTTCATTTCCGAGAAGGATCTGGCCAACGTCAATTTGCGCCTTAATGATCGCTTCTATCGCCTGGCCGACATTGCCGACATCCAGCGTGGCTACGTCGACCCGTCGACGCCGGAGTTTCGCTTCAATGGCCAACCCGCCATTGGCCTGGCCATTGCCATGCAAACGGGCGGCAACATCCAGGACTTCGGCAAGGCCCTGCACCAGCGCATCAGCGAGCTGACGGCCAATCTGCCGGTGGGCGTCGGCGTGCACAACGTGTCCGATCAGTCTGTGGTGGTGGAAGCCGCCGTTGGCGGGTTCACCAGTGCCTTGTTCGAAGCCGTGGTGATCGTGCTGGTGGTCAGCTTCATCAGCCTCGGCGTACGCGCCGGCCTGGTGGTGGCGTGCTCGATCCCGCTGGTACTGGCGATGGTGTTTGTGTTCATGGAATACAGCGGCATCACCATGCAGCGGATTTCCCTCGGTGCGCTGATCATCGCGTTGGGCCTGTTGGTGGATGACGCAATGATCACGGTCGAGATGATGGTCTCGCGCCTGGAATTGGGCGAAACCAAGGAGCAGGCCGCGACCTTTGCCTACACCTCGACCGCGTTCCCGATGCTTACCGGCACCCTGGTGACGGTGGCGGGTTTTGTCCCCATTGGCCTCAATGGCAGCTCGGCCGGTGAATACACCTTCACCCTGTTTGCGGTGATCGCCGTGGCCATGATGGTCTCGTGGGTGGTGGCGGTGCTGTTCGCCCCGGTGATCGGCGTGCACATCCTCAGCGTCAATGTTAAGCCGCACTCGGCCGAGCCAGGGCGCTTGGGGCGGGCCTTCAATAGCGGCCTGCTGTGGAGCATGCGCAATCGCTGGTTGGCGATTGGCATCACCATGCTGATATTCGCCTTGTCGGTTGTCGGCATGCGCTTTGTGCAGAACCAGTTCTTCCCGGCCTCGGATCGTCCGGAAATCCTGGTGGACCTGAACCTGCCGCAAAACGCCTCCATCGATGAAACCCGCAAAGCCGTGGACAAGCTGGAAGCGACCCTCAAGGGCGACCCCGACATCGTGCGCTGGAGTACCTACATCGGCCAGGGCGCGATTCGTTTCTACCTGCCCCTCGACCAGCAACTGCAGAACCCTTACTACGCACAGCTGGTGATCGTCGCCAAGGACTTCGAGACGCGCACAGCCCTCAGCGATCGCCTGCGTGAGCGCCTGCGCAAAGACTTCGTCGGCATCGGCAGTTTCGTCCAGGCACTGGAGATGGGCCCGCCCGTGGGGCGGCCGATCCAGTACCGCGTCAGCGGCCCGGACATCGACCAGGTGCGCAAGCACGCCATCGATCTGGCAACCGTGCTGGACAAGAACCCGCACATCGGCGAGATCATTTACGACTGGAACGAGCCCGGCAAGGTGCTACGCATCGACATCGCCCAGGACAAGGCGCGCCAGCTTGGCTTGTCGTCCGAAGACGTGGCGAACCTGATGAACAGTATCGTCAGCGGTTCCACGGTGACCCAGGTCGACGACGACATCTACCTGATCAACGTGGTCGGGCGCGCGGTGGACGCCGAACGGGGTTCGCCGGAAACCCTGCAGAACCTGCAGATCCTCACCCCGGGCGGCACCTCGATTCCGCTGCTGGCGTTTGCCACTGTGCGTTACGAGCTGGAGCAACCGCTGGTGTGGCGTCGTGACCGCAAGCCGACGATCACCATCAAGACCGCGGTGATCGGTGATATCCAGCCCACCGACCTGGTGAAACTGCTCAAGCCGGACATCGACACATTCGCCGCCTCGTTGCCGGCGGGGTACAAGGTCGCCACGGGCGGTACGGTGGAGGAGAGCGCCAAGGCCCAGGGGCCGATCAACCAGGTCGTACCGTTGATGGTGTTCCTGATGGCCACCTTCCTGATGATCCAGCTGCACAGCGTGCAGAAGATGTTCCTGGTGGCCAGCGTCGCGCCACTGGGCCTGATCGGCGTGGTGCTGGCGCTGGTGCCGACCGGCACGCCGATGGGCTTCGTGGCGATCCTCGGCATCCTGGCGCTTATCGGCATCATCATCCGCAACTCGGTGATCCTGGTGACCCAGATCGACGCGTTCGTGGCGCAAGGGTCGTCACCCTGGGATGCCGTGGTGGAAGCCACCGAACATCGTCGCCGGCCCATCCTGCTGACCGCCGCGGCGGCGAGCCTGGGCATGATCCCGATCGCCCGGGAGGTGTTCTGGGGGCCGATGGCCTACGCGATGATCGGCGGGATCATTGTCGCCACCTTGCTGACGCTGCTGTTTTTGCCGGCGTTGTATGTGGCCTGGTACAGGATCCAAGAGCCGAAGAAAGAAGTGCAGTAAGACGAGCGCTGCGCGCTCATCGCCAGCAGGCTGGCTCCCACAGGGGCATGCGATCAACTGTGGGAGCCAGCCTGCTGGCGATGGCGTCCGCACTGGCTACGCAGGCTTGCGCCACACACTCGCCAACCAAGGCTGCTGCTCCCGCGGCAGCCCCGCCGGCCGGTAGTAATGCTCCAGCTCCACAAACCCCGCCTCGGTCAGCAATTGCTGCCACGCCTGCAGATCGTGATACGCCCCATACCGCGGCCCGTTCCAGCCTTCCTGATTCTCGCCACGGGGATTGGAACTGAACAACACACCCCCCGGCTTCAACGCCGCGCGCAGCTGCTTCAACACCCGAGGCAACTCCTGGCGCGGGATGTGAAACAGCACCGCATTGGCAAAAATCCCGTCGAAGCGCTCGTCCGGCAAATCCAGCTTCAGGAAGTCCTGCTGCCAGACTTCGCAACCGCTGTCCTCCCGGGCCATCTGCGCAAACTTCTCCGATCCGTCGAGACCGACCGCTGTGTGGCCCATTCGCGTAAACGTCTGCAAGTCGCGACCGGGACCACAGCCAAAATCGAGAATGTCGAACGGCGCTTTACCCTGGATATGCCGCAACAGCGCGTCGATGTTCTGGCTAACATCGTGATCGCGGGTGCCTTCGCGGAAACCTTCGGCCACCGAGTTGTAATGGCCCAGGGTGGTGGACGTGATCTGTTCGAGGTCGTCGGGGGTCTGTTTCATGGTTGGCTGCGCAGGCAATAGGGATTTGCCGAATATACGCCATCAAGCCTGGGGCTGCTGCGCAGCCATTCGCTGGCAAGCCAGCTCCTACAATGATCGCGTCGGTCATCTGCAGGAGCTGGCTTGCCAGCGATGGCGGCCTTACGTATCGCCTACTAAACGATTGGGTGGCGGCTGTACGCAGGTTAGTAGGCCGGTCAATAGGAAAACCGGTGCACCCGAAGGTGCCCCACGCACAGCCACCATATTCCGCATGCGGCAAAGTGCCGACATGAGCATGGAAACGCTATGCGCCTATTGTTCCGGGCTACTAAACCCGATCACTGATGAGCAGTGACGGACCGAGACTAACCACGGAATTTGGCAGGCGCAAGCGAGCGGAATAATCTAGGAAACGTCCTGCAAAGGAAAGGGATTTAGCCTTCAGAATTGCCGATTTTCTTGTACGAAATATCGCCAAGATCGCAGCCTTCAGCAGCTCCTACAGGGTGTACACATTCCCTGTAGGAGCTGCCGAAGGCTGCGATCTTTTGATCTTGATCTAGCGTTTGTTCAACCCCCGAGCCAACCTATCCCCACCCAACTGAATCACCGCCACCAACGCCACCAGCAACACAATCACCGTCAGCATGATCTGACTGTCAAAGCGCTGATACCCATACCGGTACGCAATATCCCCCAAGCCACCCGCACCGATCGCCCCGGCCATGGCCGATGAGTTGATCATCGTCACCAGGGTAATGGTGAAGCCCCCGACTATCCCCGGCAGCGCCTCAGGCAACAGCACATGCCAGACGATATGCCCACGTCGGCAGCCCATGGCCTGCGCCGCTTCGATCAAACCATGATCGACCTCGCGCAGGCTGACCTCGGCGATGCGTGCAAAGAACGGCGTGGCAGCGATGGTCAACGGCACCACCGCCGCCCACACACCATAGGTGGTACCGACGATCAACCGGGTGAACGGGATCAGCGCCACCATCAGGATCAGGAACGGAATCGAGCGGAACAGGTTCACGAAGGCACCCAGTGCGCGGTTCAGCGCCGGGGCTTCGTAGATGCCGCCCTTGGAGCTGGTGACCAGGATCACCGCCAGCGGAATCCCCGCCAGCAGTGCGATCAACGACGACACGCCAACCATCAGGAAGGTGTCGATGAAGCCTTGCAGCAAGCGATCAAACCACATAACCCAACACCTCTACCTGTTGCGCCCAGTTGCCGGCGCGATGACGCAGTTCATCGGCGCCCAGAGGCGAGCCGGTCACCGCCAGCAGCAGTTGCCCCAGCGCGTGCCCCTGAATCCGTTCCACGCCCCCCTGCAACAGACGCACGCGGCCACCGAGTGCAGCGAACAGCGCGGCAAGGTCTGGTTCGGCATGGGCCGTTCCGGTGAATTGCAGGCGCAGCACCACGGCATCCTCCGAAGACTGCGCTTGTTGATGCAGGCGGCTTTGCAGCTCGGGCGGCAGGGCGTGTTGCAGTGGCGCGAGCAAGGTCTTGCTGACCTCATGCTGAGGGTTGCCGAAGACTTCCCAGACCGGGCCTTGCTCGACGATTTGTCCATGTTCCAGGACCACCACGCGATCGCAGATCTCGCGGATCACCGCCATTTCGTGGGTGATCAGGATGATGGTCAGGCCCAGGCGCTGATTGATCTCACGCAGCAGGCCGAGGATCGATTGGGTGGTCTCCGGGTCCAGTGCCGAAGTGGCTTCGTCGCACAGCAAAATCGCCGGGTCATGCACCAGCGCGCGGGCGATGCCGACGCGCTGTTTCTGCCCGCCGGAAAGCTGCGCCGGGTAAGCCTTGTGTTTGCCCTGCAGGCCGACCAGTTCCAGCAGTTCACGCACCTTCTGCTCGCGTTTTTCCTTCGGCACTCCGGCGACTTTCAGCGGCAACTCGACGTTCTGCCAGACGGTCTTGGCCGACATCAGGTTGAAGTGCTGGAAGATCATGCCGATGCGCCGACGCAGCGCCACCAGGCGGTCTTCGTCGAACTCGCCAATGTCCACTTGATCGATCAGCACGCGACCCGAAGTCGGTTGTTCGAGGCGGTTGATGGTGCGGATCAGCGACGACTTGCCGGCGCCGCTGCGGCCGATGATGCCGAACACCTCACCGCGCTGGATCGCCAGGTCGATGCCTTGCAGCGCCGCCACCGGTCCTTGCTTGCCGTCGTAGGTTTTACCCAGGCCGATGAAGCGCACGTGGGCCCGATTGAGCGCCGGGTGCAGTTCGGTCTGGTCAGCATTCTTGAGCGCTGGAATGTCCAGTCGCCGTTGCGTGGCTGCCGTCATGCTCAGCTCTCCCAGCCGGCTTGGTAGAGCTTGCCGTGGGCTTTATCCAGGGCTGCGCGAACGGCCGGCGAGTGTTGGTAGATGTCGACGAACTTGATCAGGCGCGGGTCGGTTTTGCTTTTCGGCTGGATCACGAACTGGATCACGTATTCCTTGTGGTCGAGGCCGTCGAACAGCAGGGCGGAGCCGGCGTCGAAGGTTTTCGCCAGGCGGATGTAGGCCGGGTAGCCCTGGACCAGATCAGCGTCGTCATAGGCGCGCACCAGTTGCACGGCTTCGACCTGCAGGATCTTGATGTTCTTCGGGTTGGCGATGATGTCTTCTTCGGTGGCCTTGTAGCCGACACCCGGTTTGAGCGTGATCAAGCCGGCCTTGGCCAACAGCTGCAAGCCTCGGCCGCTGTTGATCGGGTCGTTGGCGATGGCCACGCTGGCGCCTTGCGGCAGCTCGTCGAAGCTTTTGTATTTCTTCGAGTAGAGGCCGACGTTGTTGATGATCCCCGGGGCGAAGGGCACCAGGTCAAAGCCGGAGGCGTTCCTGGCGTTTTCCAGGAAGGGGATGTGCTGGAAGTAGTTCACGTCGATGTCGCCGGCGGCGAGGCTGACGTTGGGCGCGATCCAGTCGGTGAACTCTACGAGTTCGACTTTCAGGCCTTGTTTGCCGGCTTCTTCTACTGCCGCTTCGAGAGGAATGGCGAAGGCGGCGGTGGTGCCGATCTTCAGTGGGGCGTCGGCGGCGAACAGCGCCGAGCTGAACAGGGCTAGGGCCAGGGCCAGTGCTTTGACTGGGTGGTTCAGGAGTTTTTTGGTCATGGTAGTTTTCCAGTCAGTGCATGAGTTTTGTGTTGTCTGGTCAGGCCTCATCGCCAGCAGGCTGGCTCCCACAGTGGGAATGCATTCCAAATGTGGGAGCTAGCCTGCTGGCGATGCTTTTAGCGTCGGTAGGCAGAGCCGGTATGCTGGCCAGGCAAATGCGCCTCGCCATGAAACAGCTTTTCGCGCAAGGACCCGTTGTCGTAGGCGGTCTTGTACGACCCGCGCCGTTGCAGCTCCGGAATCACCAGCTCAATGAAATCCACATAGCTTTCCGGCGTGACGATCCGCGTCAGGTTGAAACCGTCCAGCCCGGTTTCGGCGATCCACGATTCCAGCTCATCGGCCACTTGTTCAGGCGAGCCGACCAGGGTGATGTAACGTCCGCCGAGGGCGTGTTGCTCGAGCAGTTTGCGGCGGGTCCAGTCGTTGTTCTGCAGGTTTTTGGTGGCGGACTGGATCGCGTTGCTCTTGACGTACTGGATCGGTTCGTCGATGGCGTACTCGGAAAAGTCGATCCCGGTGGAGGCCGAAAAATGCGCCACTCCCGCCTCGGCGCTGGCGTAGCCCAGGTATTCGGCGTGCTTGGCCCAAGCGAGTTCTTCAGTCGCGCCAACGATCACGTTCAAGCCCATGAACACCTTGATGTCCTCGGGATTGCGCCCGGCCTCGACGGCGCTGGCGCGGACCTTGTCCACCTGTACCTTGGTCGACGCCTTGGTCTGCCCGCTGATGAACACGCATTCGGCATGCCGCCCGGCGAACAGCAATCCGCGATCGGAACTGCCAGCCTGGAACAGCACCGGGGTGCGCTGCGGCGAGGGCTCGCACAGGTGATAACCCTCCACCTGATAGAACTCGCCCTTGTGCTCGACCTTGTGCACTTTTTCCGGTTGCGCGTAGATCCGTTGCTGCGCATCGTTGAGCACCGCGCCGTTTTCCCAGCTGCCTTCCCAGAGTTTGTAGAGCACTTGCAGGTATTCATCGGCCTGGTCGTAGCGGCGGTCATGCTCGACCTGTTCGCTCAGGCCCATGGCCTTGGCGGCGCTGTCGAGGTAGCCGGTGACGATGTTCCAGCCCACCCGACCGCGGCTCAGGTGATCCAGGGTCGACATGCGCCGGGCGAACAGGTACGGCGGTTCGTAGGTGAGGTTGGCAGTGAGGCCGAAGCCGAGGTTTCTGGTCACGGCAGCCATCGCCGAGACCAGCAGCAGCGGGTCGTTGACCGGCAGCTGGATCGACTCTTTGAGCGGCACATCCACCGAGTTCTGGTACACGTCGTAAACACCGACGATATCGGCGATGAACAAGCCGTCGAACAACCCGCGCTCGAGCAGTTGCGCCAGTTCGGTCCAGTATTCGATCGTCTTGTACTGGGTCGAGGTGTCCCGTGGATGCGTCCACAGGCCATGGTTGATGTGCCCGATGCAGTTCATGTTGAACGCGTTGAGCAGGATCTTCTTTTTCGCGTCGGCCATCAGATGGTCCCCCGCAGCGGCGGGTTTTCATCGTTGAGGTAGTAATTGCCGACCGCGTGGTACTTCCAGCGCACCGGGTCGTGCAGTGTGTGCACCCGGGCATTGCGCCAGTGGCGATCCAGCCCGTGCTCGACCAGCGTGGCCTGGCTGCCGGCCAGTTCGAACAAGGTAGTGCCGGCGGCGAGGGAGATTTCGGTGCTGATGGCCCGGGCTTCGGCGACGGCAATCGACGCGGCGGCGACGCTTTCGGCATTGGTGTCGGCCTGTGCCTTGTCGAGGAATTCCCCGGCGCGCTCCAGCAAGGCTTCGGTGGCGTGCAGGCGAATGCTCAAGTGGCCGAAGCTCTTGATGGTCAGCGGGTCGTCGGTGGCTTTTTCATGGGTGGCGTCGATCCACGGCCGGGTCTTGGTGCGCACGAAATGCAGCGCGTCTTCATAGGCCGCGCGGGCGATGCCGGTGTCGATGGCGGCATGGAGAATCTGCGCCAACGGGCCGACCGGGGTCGGGCGCTCGAACGCGCTTTGAAACGGGATCACGTCTTCGGCGGCAATAAAGACATCTTCGAACACCACTGAACCGCTGCCGGTGGTGCGCTGGCCGAAGCCGCTCCAGTCGTCGATCACGGTCAGGCCTTTGCTGTCGCGCGGGACGAACGCCAGTTGCTGCACGCCGTTTTCATCGATCACCGAGGTCGGGATGCGCTGCGCGTAGATCGCGCCGGTGGCGTAGAACTTGCGACCGTTGATGCGATAGCCGTCACCATCGCGAGTCAGGCGGGTGACGCGGTCGTGGGCGGTTTTGGTACCCAGTTCGGCAAGGGCATTGCCGAATCGCTGACCGGCCAATACTTCGGCGTACAGACGTTTTTTCTGCTCATCGCTGCCGTTCACACGCAGCACTTCCAGCGCGTAGAAATGGTTCTGCGGGATTTGCCCGAGGGAGCCATCCGCCTGGGCGATCAGGGCGATGACCTTGGCCAGGGTGACGTTGGAAACACCGGCGCCGCCGTATTCCTTGGGCACGCTGATGCCCCACAGGCCCGAGCGGGAAAACACTTCCAGTTCCGGGTGTGGCAAACGGCGTTCGCGGTCGCGCAGGGCGCTGTCGCGTTTGAAATCTTCGGCCAGGTCGCTGGCGACGATCAGGGCTTGCTCATCGCTGGTGATGACCGCGACGTGTTGAGAAAGGGTCATGTGTTTCTCCAGATGTCTGGTCGTCAGATCCAGGAATGGCGAGCGGGCAAAGTGCCGTTCAGGTAATAGGCACCCACCGCGTGATATTTCCAGCGCACCGGGTCGTGCAGGGTGTGCACCCGGGCGTTGCGCCAGTGGCGGTCGAGGTTGAATTCGGCGAGGGTGGCGCGGCTGCCGGCCAGCTCGAAGAGCTTTTCGCTGGCCTGTAACGAGATTTCGGTGGTCAGCACTTTGGCTTCGGCCACGGCAATCGAGGCGCGGGCGGCAGACTCGGCGGTGAGCGGCGCGGCGCTCACCTGGTCGAGCACCTGCCCGGCCTTGCGCAGCAGTGCTTCGGCGGCGTGCAGTTCGATTTTCAGCTTGCCGATGTCGGCGATCACGTACAGGTCATCGCTGGCCCGTTCGACGTTGGCGTCGACCCATGGCCGGGCGCGGGTTTTGACGAATTCGATGGCGTCGTCGATGGCGCCACGGGCGATACCGGCGTCGATGGCGGCTTGAATCAGCTGCGAGACGGCGCCTTGGGTATTGGGTTTTTCATTGATCTTCCAGTTGTCCACCACCAGCTCGGCATCGACCCGCACGTTGTTGAGCAAAATGGTGCCGCTGGCGGTGGTGCGCTGGCCGAAACCGGACCAGTCATCGACGATGCGCAGCCCCGGCGTACCGCGACGGACGAAGGCCAGCACCTGCTTGCCATCGTCGTTGAGCGCCTTGACCGCGACCCAGTGCGCGAACAGCGCGCCGGTGGAATAGAACTTCTGCCCGTTGAGGACAAAACCATCGCCGTCGGCGCTTATGCGCGCCTTGAGTTCCAGGGTGTTTTTAGCACCGCGTTCCGGCCCGGCATTGCCGATTCGCCAGCCTTCCAGGACGCTCTTGAACAGCTGTTTTTTCTGCGCCTCGGTGGCGCTGCCGAGCACCAGGTTGAGAATGCCGAACTGGTTCTGCGGAATCTGACCCAGGGCCGGGTCCGCCGCGGAAATGATCGCGAACACCTCGGCCAGGGTGACAAATGAAACCTGCGGGCCGCCGTACTCGCGGGGAATGGCGATGCTGCCCAGGCCGCTGCGGGTGAATTGTTCGATTTCCGACCACGGCAGCTTGCGCTGCTGGTCGCGCCGGGCTGCCTGCAGGCGAGCGACTTGCGCCAGCTCATGGGCGGCCTTGATGGCCTGGGCATCGTTGCGCAGCACTTGCGCGGGCAACAACAAGGGGGCGATGTCCAGGTCACTCTGGACGATTGCATCAGCCAGACTGGACATCAGTGCCACTCCTTGGCTACACGCAATGCCCTGGCGATCTGCACTGGGGTGATTGTGTTCCGGACCATACCTACCTCACATCTCATGGAAACACCGCGGGGTGCGGCGAACGAAAACAAGAATGTCCGGTGGTCCGGTTTATATACCCTAAACGTGTATAAATGTTTTTTGAACTAACTTTTAGGAATATGTATAGAAGGTCAAGCTGCGCCTCATCACTTTCGTCGTTCGGCGGCTTTGAGGTGTTCTTTTTTCGGCACCTTGAGATAGGGATTGGCACAACCAATCTTCAACGCCCGTGCTGGCGCCCAGCGCGAATTGTTGCCGACACGATCAAGGATGCAGTAAGTCACCTCCAGGCGCAGGTCTTCGCCGGCTTCGAGAATGATCGCCGGTGGCACCCAGATCTGAATCGGCTGGCCCACATCACTCTCCTTGAGTGGCGGCAAATCCATGCGGGCATCGCCCCAGCGCAGGGTGATTTCGTCATCGGCGGCCATGTTCAGGTACGGCTCGATAGTGACTGGCACGCCGCGCTTGATCTGGTTGGGATTCACCCCCTGCCGGCAAATCGTTCCGGGAAGTTTTACCGGTGCCAGGCTCTGGTTCTCGTCGCCAGTCAGCGCAGTAGGCTGTCCACCGGGGCACTCGAGTTTTGACTGCAGCCGCCGGGCGGGCGATACGATCGGGGCCTGCCCTATTTGCATGATTCGATAGTGAACGCGAGAAGCGCCACTGGCGATAAAGCTCTCGGGTACCCGTAGCTGGACGGGTTGGCCGATCTCAATGGCCTTCAGGGCCCTCGAGGCGACGTAGCAGTTGTCCCAGAACAGTTCGATCAGGTCGCCTTCGTCCATCCCGGGGTAGGGTGGCACCTCGATCAGCAAGTGCGCGGCCGAGGCGAGGTTGATCCCGGCCTTGTGGGACTGCGCCAGTGTCGGGGCGGCAAGTTCGATTTTACTTGAGGTGCATGTCATGGAAGTCTCCTTGATGTTTTGCAATGAAGTCCGTTTCGGAAAACAACAGCAAAACCGTTCATTACTTTGATTTGAAATAATGATTTGGCGTGATCAGTGCCGCTGGCAGGAGACTAGATAAGAGTGCGCTGGATTCAGTGTCAATAGAGTGGGCTAGTTAAATGAAGTGCTGGGTGTTATTCAGAAAACTCCTACGCGTTAAAGTTAATAAGCCGTTCCGATGAGTCGACTTTACCTGCTCAAGGCGCCGTTTTATGAGGGGCTGGCGCATTATATGGGTTCACGATGCGCTTGGATGTCCAGTCGGCAAAACTGTTGCGCAATACATATATGTATCGAGTGCGCTGACAAGATGTGCTTGTCGTGCACGTACATTTAATTATGTAAGAGTAAGAGTTTGGTGCGGGGAGGGTGGCACTTCCATCCATGGAAGTTGACCGATGTTACGAGAGGTTTAGTTGTGGGCGTTGTTCAGGAACTTGCTGAGAAACTGTTTCGTGCGTTCTTCCTTGGGGTTGGCAAACAACGCCTTCGCTTCGCCTTGTTCGACGATCACGCCCTTGTCGAAAAACACCACGCGATTGGCCACGTCGCGGGCAAACCCCATTTCGTGGGTGACGATGACCATGGTGCGATTCTCCTCGGCCAGGCTGCGAATGGTCGACAGGACTTCGCCCACCAGCTCCGGGTCGAGCGCCGAGGTCGGTTCATCGAACAGGATCACTTCCGGCTCCATCGCCAACGCGCGGGCGATCGCCACACGCTGTTGCTGACCACCGGAAAGGCGGCGCGGGTAAGCGTCTTCCTTGCCTGCCAGGCCGACCCTGGCCAACAGCTTTTTACCCAGGGCAACGGCCTCGGCGTGCGCGATCTTCTTGACGATGATCGGGCCTTCGATAACGTTTTCCAGGGCGGTGCGGTGGGGGAACAGGTTGAAGTTCTGGAACACGAAGCCCACGTGCTGGCGCAAACGGCGCACCAGGCTCTGTTGCTGGTTAAGCGGGCGGCTGGTATCGATCTCGATGTCGCCGACCTTGATCCGGCCGCTGGTGGGTTCTTCGAGGAAGTTCAGGCAGCGCAGGAAGGTGGTCTTGCCCGAGCCGCTTGGCCCGATGATCGCCACCACCTCGCCTTCCTTCACTTGCAGATCGATGCCGTTGAGCACCACTTGACCCTTGAACTGCTTTGTCAGTTTTTCCACGACAATCATGGGGTCAGGACTCCTGGTCGTGCCGGTTGACCCGTGCTTCCAGCTGGTTCTGCAGGTGCGACAGCACCGTGGCCAGGACCCAGTAGATCAGCGCGGCGGCAAGGTACATGGTGAAGACTTCAAAGGTACGGGCGGTGATCAGCTGCGCCTGGCGGAACAGCTCCGGCACCTGAATGGTGGCCGCCAGCGCGGTGTCCTTGACCAGTGAAATGAAGCTGTTGCCCAGTGGCGGCAATGCGGTGCGCATCGCCTGCGGCAGGATGGCCCGGCGCAGTGTTTGCGCGCGGGTCATGCCGATACTGGCAGCAGCTTCCCACTGGCCGCGCTCGATGGAACTGATCGCCGAACGCAGGATTTCACAGGCGTAGGCGGCCATGTTCAGCGAGAAGCCGATCAGGGCCGCCGGCAGCGGGTCGAGTTCCATGCCCAATTGCGGCAGGCCGTAATAGATCACGAACAGTTGCACCAGCAACGGCGTACCGCGAAAGAACGACACGTAGATGCGGGCGATCCAGCTGATCAGCTTGAAGCGCGACAGGCGCATCAGTGCCAGGCCGAAGCCCATCACCAGGCCGAAGAACATCCCGCCCAGGCTCAAGATGACCGTGTAGTAGGCCCCCTTGAGCAGGAAGGGCAGGGAGTCCAGTGCGAGTTGAAAAGCTTCTTCCATTATTGAGTGACGTCAGCGCTGAAGTATTTTTCCGAAAGCTTTTTCAGCGTGCCGTCGGCGCGCAGCTTGTCGATCGCCTTGTTCACGGCTGCCAGCAGTTCAGGCTCGCCTTTGCGCAGGGCAATGCCGGCCTCCTGGCGGGAGAACGCTTCACCGGCAGCGGTGGTGTCCTTGGCTTTCTTGGCGTATTCCAGGGCGGCCAGACGGTCGATCAGGATGGCGTCGATACGGCCGACACGCAGGTCCTGGAACTTGGTCGGATCGTCTTCATAGGTGCGCACGTCAGCGGTCGGCACGTTGGCCTTGACCCACTGCTCGTAGTTGGTGCCCAGGCCCACGCCGACTTTCTTGCCACCCAGGTCGGCCGCGGACTTGATGTTCAGTTCGGCGGCTTTCTTGGTCAGTACCAGCGCCTGGATCCCGGAAACGGTGTAGGGCTCGGAGAAGTCATACTTCTTCTTGCGCTCTTCGGAGATGGTCACCTGGTTGATCACCGCGTCCAGGCGCTTGGATTCCAGTGCCGCGAGGATGCCGTCCCATTTGGTCGGTTGCAGCTTGACCTTCACACCCAGCTCTTTGGCCAGGGCTTCGGAGAATTCGACTTCGAAGCCGGTCAGTTTGCCGTCGGCGTCGACGAAGCTGAACGGTGGGTAGGTGCCTTCCAGGCCGACGTTGATCACGCCTTTGTCCTTGATTTGTTGCAGTTGCTCACCGGCCACTGTCTGGCCAATCAGGCCGGCACTGAGGGCCAGGCCCAGCGAACCCACCAGCAGATTTCGACGTAGTGCGGAAAAATTCATGACAAGCCCCTGTGTTTTCTTATGGAAGACGCTTAAGGAAAGTTGGCAAATTCGGGATTTGGACGACTGCGATATCCTGCCCTAAAGCAGCGTATGCGTCTCGCTGCAAATTCGCCTGCGGCGTGACTATATGATGGTGCTTTTAGATTAGAAAATAATAAATTCTATTTTTCTTATTTCTTAAAGGAATATGAGTTGTCTGATGAAAAGATCGCAGCCTTCGGCAGCTCCTACAGGGGATTGCGTACATCTGTAGGAGCTGCCGAAGGCTGCGATCTTTTGATCTTGGTTCTTACAAGAAGCTCGTATAGGCAAACAACGCTGGCGCCCCGCCGGTGTGCAGGAAGATGATCGGGCCCTCATCGAAACGTGAACGTCCGATCCCGTCCAGCAACCCCGCCATGGCCTTGCCAGTGTAGACCGGGTCCAGTAACAGGCCTTCCTGGCCGGCCAGCAGCTTCACCGCTGCCAGCGTGCCGGCATTGGGCTCGCCGTAACGTGGCGAGAAATACTCGTCCCACAACTCGACCTTGAAACTCTCCGGCAACGTCACCCCCAGCAACTCGGCGGTACGTTCAGCCAGGCCCTGGACCTTTGGCCGCTGGTCTTCATCGCTGCGCGAAACCGTGACGCCGATGACTGGCAATTCCGGCAATACTTCGCTCAACGCCAATGCCAGGCCGCTGTGGGTTCCGGCGCTGCCCGAGGCGAGGACGACGGCGGCGAAATTCAGTCCGGTGTCCTTGATCTGTTCGGCCAGTTCCAGACCGGCTCGCACGTAACCCAGGGCGCCCAGCGCATTGGAGCCACCGATCGGCACCAGATACGGCTTCTTGCCGTTGCTGCGCAGGCGAGCAGCCAGGGATTGCAATTGCTCGTCGGCGTTATCCAGATTTTCGACCAGCTCGACCTTGGCATCGAACAGATCCAGCAACAGCCGATTGCCGTTGCCGACATAATTGGCGTCGTCGGTGCCCAGGGGGTTTTCCAGCAGGGCCACGCAGCCCAGACCCAGCTTGGCCGCAATGGCAGCGGTCTGGCGTACATGGTTGGACTGCAGCGCTCCCGCCGTGATCAAGGTATCTGCGCCCTGGGCCAGGGCATCGGCCGCCAAATATTCGAGTTTGCGCAGCTTGTTGCCGCCCATCGCCAGTGGGGTCAGGTCATCGCGTTTGACGTAGACGTCGCGCCCCAGCCAGGCCGACAAGCGTTCGAGTTTTTCGAGGGCGGTCGGTTGGCCCAGCAGGTCTAGACGGTTGAAGCGGGCAAGCTGTTGTTTGATCATGGGTCCGTACTGGCGGTGGAAGGTCTCTGGACTATAGGCACGCCACTTTGTCGGGGCAACCGTGAATCGCTTATAGCCGATTGTAATTACGACAGCACAATTGGTTCTTAATTTTGCTTGCGGGCCTTGCCGTAAAGTAATCGCCGTCAGTGCGGCCAGACTGTCCGGCCGCCCGTGAGGAGTTTTTACCGTGAGTGAGCGTTCCAGCCATTGGCAGTTGCAAACCATCGTCAGCCAGCTGCGTACGGCACGTGAGCAGTGGCGTGCACAAAACGGCCGCGCCAGCGGTGAGCAGGGTGGTCGCGAATTGCCGTCGCGGGCAGCAATGGCGGACATTCTCGAAGCACTCTGCGGGGCGCTGTTCCCTATGCGCCTGGGGCCGGTAGACTTGCGCGAAGAGAGTGAGGATTTCTACGTGGGCCACACCCTCGATGTGGCGTTGAATGCATTGCTGGCGCAGGCGCGGCTCGAATTGCGCTATGCCGCCCGTCACAGCGCCCAGGCCGACACCGAGGTCGAGGCCAAAACCATTCAGATCATCCAGGACTTCGCCCTCGCGTTGCCTGGGCTGCGCAGCCTGTTGGACACCGACGTTCTGGCGGCTTATCACGGCGATCCGGCGGCGCGTAGCGTCGATGAAGTGTTGCTGTGCTATCCCGGCATTCTGGCGGTGATTCACCATCGCCTGGCTCATCATCTATATCGTGCGGGCTTGCCCTTGCTGGCTCGGATCAGCGCGGAAATCGCGCATTCGGCCACCGGCATCGACATTCACCCGGGCGCGCAGATCGGTCGCAGTTTCTTCATCGACCACGGGACTGGTGTGGTGATCGGCGAGACCGCGATCATCGGCGAGCGGGTGCGGATTTATCAGGCGGTAACCTTGGGTGCCAAGCGCTTTCCGGCGGATGAAGACGGCCAGTTGCAGAAGGGCCAGGCGCGGCATCCGATCGTCGAGGATGACGTGGTGATTTACGCCGGGGCGACGATTCTGGGGCGGATCACTATCGGCAAGGGCTCGACCATTGGCGGCAATGTCTGGCTGACCCGCAGTGTGCCAGCGGGCAGTAACCTGACCCAGGCCAATCTGCAACTGGATGACGGGGCTCAGAAGTAGGAGCTGTGTAGGAGCTGTCTCGTGCAACGAGGCTGCGATCTTTTAAGCGCTCCGCAAAACCAAAATCAAAAGATCGCAGCCTACGGCAGCTCCTACAAAAGCATGACCGCCGAGCTCTGGAATTAGTCCTTAGCCCCCTATTCATGTTTAACTTGAACGTTCATTCAAGTTAAACCGGTGGTTCGCTGCCCGCTCACAACAGGAGGCTTGCCTTTGCTGAGTCCGATTTCTACAGCCACGATTGACCCCTTCGAGGTGCACCTGCAATGAGTGCATCGTCCATTCCCCCAAGCGGCCTGGTCCGCATGAATCCGCCGGTGTTCTACTTCGCGGCGACCTTCATTCTGCTGTTCGGCATCGTGGTCATTGCCATGCCCGAACAGGCCGGCGCCTGGCTGCTGGCGGCGCAAAACTGGGCGGCCAACACGGTTGGCTGGTACTACATGCTGGCGATGACCCTGTATCTGGTCTTCGTGGTGGTCACCGCGTTATCGGGCTACGGCAAGATAAAACTCGGTGCCGACCACGACGAGCCCGAATTCAGTTATCTGTCCTGGGCCGGCATGCTGTTCGCCGCCGGGATCAGCATCACGCTGTTTTTCTTCTGCGTGTCCGAGCCCCTGACCCATATGCTGCAACCGCCCCAGGGCGAGGCCGGCACGGCGGATGCGGCGCGGCAGGCGATGCAGATCCTGTTCCTGCACTGGGGCCTGCATGGCTGGGGCGTGTTCGCCTTTGTCGGCATGGCGCTGGCCTACTTCGCCTACCGGCATAACCTGCCGCTGGCCTTGCGCTCGGCGCTGTACCCGCTGATCGGCAAGCGCATCAATGGCCCCATCGGTTACGCGGTGGACGGCTTTGGCATCATCGCCACGGTGTTCGGTCTCGGTGCCGACATGGGCTTTGGCGTGTTGCACCTTAACTCGGGCCTGGACTACCTGTTCGGCATTGCTCACACCCAGTGGATCCAGGTCGGCCTGATCACGCTGATGATGGGCGCGGCGATCATCGTCGCGGTGTCCGGCGTCGACAAGGGCGTGCGGGTCATGTCCGACATCAACATGCTGCTGGCCTGTGCGCTGCTGCTGTTCGTGTTGTTCGCCGGGCCCACCCAGCACCTGCTCAATACCCTGATCCAGAACGTCGGCGACTACCTCGGCGCCTTGCCGATGAAGAGTTTCGACCTCTACGCCTACGACAAGCCTAGCGACTGGCTGGGTGGCTGGACGGTGTTCTACTGGGCCTGGTGGATCGCCTGGTCGCCGTTCGTGGGCCTGTTCATTGCACGGATTTCCCGTGGCCGCACCATCCGCGAGTTCGTCTTCGGCGTGCTCCTGATTCCGCTGGGCTTCACCCTGGCGTGGATGTCGATCTTCGGCAACAGCGCCATCGATCAGGTGCTCAACCACGGCATGACGGCGCTGGGCATGTCGGCCATCGACAACCCGTCGATGACCCTCTACCTGCTGCTGGAAACCTACCCGTGGAGCAAGACCGTGATCGCGGTCACGGTGTTCATCAGCTTCGTGTTCTTCGTCACCTCTGCCGATTCCGGCACCGTGGTGTTGTCGACGCTGTCCGCCAAGGGTGGCAACCCGGATGAAGACGGGCCGAAATGGCTGCGGGTGTTCTGGGGCGCAATGACTGCGCTGGTGACCAGTGCGCTGCTGTTTTCCGGCAGCATCGATGCGTTGAAGTCCGCCGTGGTCCTGACTTCGCTGCCGTTCTCGCTGATTTTGCTGTTGATGATGTGGGGCCTGCATAAAGCGTTTTATCTGGAATCGCAGAAGCAGATTGCGCAGATGCATTCCCTGGCGCCGGTGTCCGGTTCGCGGCGCGGTGGTTGGCGCCAGCGCTTGAGTCAGGCGGTGCATTTCCCGTCGCGGGACGAGGTCTATCGCTTCCTCGATTCGACGATACGCCCGGCCATCGAAGAGGTGTCGGCGGTGTTTATCGAAAAGGGCCTGAAGGTCGTGACTCACCCTGAGCCGGTCAATGACAGCGTCAGCCTGGAAATCGGTCACGGCGACGAACACCCGTTCATCTATCAGGTACAGATGCGCGGCTACTTTACGCCGTCATTCGCCCGCGGCGGCATGGGCTCCAAGGAACTCAACAACCGGCGCTATTACCGGGCCGAAGTGCATTTGAGCGAGGGCAGTCAGAACTACGATCTGGTGGGATACACCAAGGAACAGATCATCAACGACATCCTTGACCAGTACGAACGGCACATGCAGTTCTTGCACCTGGTGCGTTGAGCGGGTCTAGGCCTCGGTGGTCATCACCATGAACAACACCAGCGCCGCCACGGGGATACCGAACACGGCGCTGCCCACCACCAGCTCCGTGCCCAACGGCTGGCCGGCATGCACCATGCCCACCGCGCCATTGATCAGCGTCAGGGCCAGCCACAGCACGATGAAGCTGTAGGCGAGGACCTGGCGGGGAAAGCCGATCTTTTCGCCGATGTACAGCATCAGGGCGAGCAGGATCAGGCCGAAAGTGATGATGATGGTGGTGTGCATGGTGTGTTTTGCCTGCCGGATGTGTATTGACTGGTCGGCCGCCTTCGCGAGCAAGCCCGCTCCCACAGGGTATCTCCTTTGAACATTAATCTTGTGAGCAACCGGGATCAATGTGGGAGCGGGCTTGCTCGCGAATGGGTCACCTCGATATCGGTTTGAGCATAGTTAAACCAACCCACCATTCACTCGCAGAATCTGCCCGTTGACCCAAGCCGAATCCGGCCGCGGAAATTTATGTCGCCTCAGCGATCGCCGGACTGGGCCTGATCCAGTGCCCGCACAACCGGCACATGTCGCCACGGGTTCGGGTGTTTGTGGATTGGTTGGGGGAGGTGTTTGCGGGGGCCGTTTGAATGGAAAAATGTGAAACGTTTCAGCCATTTTTCGAGTCTCAGGTTTTCTGGCGTTTGTCTGGGCGTATGCTGGGCGACTGGCAAAGCAGTCGAGACCAGATTCAAGACAGACAAGAGAGGATTCGATGACTTACACCGCTGCCGAAAACCGCTACGACTCCATCCCCTACCGCCGCGTTGGCCGCAGCGGTCTGGTACTGCCGGCGCTGTCCCTGGGCCTGTGGCACAACTTCGGCGACAGCACGCCGATCGATACCCAGCGCGCGTTGTTGCGCACGGCTTTCGACCTTGGGATCAACCATTTTGACCTGGCAAACAACTACGGCCCTCCGTACGGCAGTGCCGAGATCAATTTCGGCCGTTTGCTGCGTGAAGACTTCAAGCAGTACCGCGACGAGCTGATCATTTCCAGCAAGGCCGGTTGGGACATGTGGCCCGGCCCTTACGGTCAGGGCGGCGGCTCGCGCAAGTACGTGCTTGCCAGTCTCGACCAGAGCCTGCAGCGCCTGGGCCTGGACTACGTGGATATTTTCTACTCCCACCGTTTCGACCCCGACACCCCGCTGGAGGAAACCGCCAGCGCGCTGGCCACGGCGGTGCAACAGGGCAAGGCGCTGTACATCGGCATCTCGTCTTATTCCGGGGTGAAAACCCGTGAAATGGCGGCGTTGCTCAAAGAGTGGAAAGTACCGCTGTTGATTCACCAACCGGCTTACAACCTGCTTAATCGTTGGGTGGAAAAGGACCTGCTGGACACCACCGATGAACTCGGCACCGGTGTCATTGCATTCACACCGCTGGCCCAGGGTTTGCTGACGGACAAGTACCTCAACGGCGTGCCGGCGGATGCGCGGGTCAACCGTCCTGGCGGTGGTTCGTTGCAGGCCTCGCACTTGTCCGAGGCCAACATTGCGCATGTGCGTGCACTCAACGAGATCGCCAGGCGTCGTGGCCAGAGCCTGGCGCAACTGGCGCTGGCCTGGACCCTGCGTGACCCGCGGGTGACCTCGGCGCTGATCGGTGCCAGCCGGCCGGAGCAGATCATCGAGAACGTCGGGGCGTTGAAGAACCTGAGTTTCAGTGCTGAGGAGCTGGCGGAGATTGACCGGTTTGCCCAGGAGGGTGGGATCAATCTTTGGGAGAAGCCTTCTACCGCTGAGTAAGCTGTAAAGCAAAAGATCGCAGCCTGCGGCAGCTCCTACAGGGGAACGCATTTCCATGTAGGAGCTGCCGCAGGCTGCGATCTTTTGATCTTAAAAAAACGGCACATCCCCCAACACCGTCGCCCGCTGCATCACCCGCCGCGCCGGGCGATAGTCATCCACCGCGTAATGCTGGGTCACGCGGTTGTCCCAGAACGCGATGTCGTCTTTCTGCCAGCGCCAGCGAATGGTGAATTCCGGCCGGGTCGAATGGGCGAACAGGAACTTGAGGATCGCCTCGCTCTCGGTGTCCGATAGCTCGTTGATCTTCGAGGTGAAGCCCTCGTTGACGAACAGTGAGCGACGCCCGCTCACCGGATGCGTGCGGATCACCGGGTGCGACAGCGGCGGATTCTTGCGCCGTGCCTCTTCCCATTGGGCCAGCGCTTCAGGCGTGTTGCCATAGCGCTCCAGCGGAAACGAACGGGTGAAGTCATGGGTAGCGGTCAGTCCTTCGAGCAGGGTTTTCATCGGCGCCGACAGGGCTTCATACGCCGCGATGCCGCTGGCCCACAGGGTATCGCCGCCAAACTCCGGCAGCAGCTTGGCGCTGAGCACCGCGCCCATGGCCGGGGTTGGTAGGAAGGTCACGTCGGTGTGCCAGATGGCGTTGTCGCGCACGTCTGTGACGGCGGTGTCGAGGATCAGTACCTCAGGTTGATCCGGCACGTTCGGGTAGATCGGATGAATGTGCAGGTCGCCGAAATTGGCGGCGAATCGCGCCTGCTGCTGCGGCGTGATCGGCTGGTCACGGAAGAACAGCACCTGATGCTTGAGCAGCGCCTGCTCTATGGCGTCGCGTTGTTCCAGGTTCAGCGGCTGGCTGACGTCGACGCCGCTGATTTGCGCGCCGAGGGCCGAGCTTAGAGGGACGATGGTCAGGTGGCTCATGGTGGTTCTCTTCAATCCGGGGCGTGCTTTTTGTGGGAGCGGGCTTGCTCGCGAATGCAGACTGTCAGGCAACAAAAAGTGACTGTCACACCGCTTTCGCGAGCAAGCCCGCTCCCACATTTAAAAATCAGTGAGCCTGGCCGTGCCATGGCACCAGTTTGCGTTGCAAGGCGCGCAGGCCCATCTCCATGGCGAAGGCAATCAGCGCGATCACCAGAATCCCCAGCACCACCACATCGGTGACCAGGAACTGCGCAGCCGACTGCACCATGAAACCCAGGCCGCTGGTGGCGGCGATCAGTTCGGCGGCCACCAGTGTCGACCAACCAACTCCGAGGCCAATGCGCACGCCAGTCAAGATATCCGGCAAGGCACTGGGCAGGATCACATGGCGAATCAACTGCGCGCGGGTCGCACCCAGTGACTGCGCGGCGCGCAATTTCGCCGGGTCTACCGTGCGCACGCCGGTCGCTGTAGCGATGGCGATCGGGGCGAAAATCGCCAGGTAGATCAGCAGCACTTTCGACAACTCACCGATGCCGCACCAGATCACGATCAGCGGCAGGTAAGCCAGCGGAGGAATAGGGCGGTAGAACTCGATCAAAGGATCCAGCACGCCCCGGGCAATCCGGTTGGCACCGATGGCGATGCCTACCGGAACGGCGGTCAGCACCGCGAAGCCGAGGCCCAGGCCGATGCGGCTGAGGCTCGCGCCCAGGTGCTGCCACAAGGTCGAATCCATGTAGCCGCTGGTGACCAGCAACCAGCCTTTTTGCAGCACGGCGGACGGTGGCGGCAGAAACAGTGGTTCGATCATTCCAGTGGCGGTGACCGCCCACCAGATGGCAACGAGCGCGACCAGGGTCAGCACGCTGATCCAGCGAGTGCTCAAACTGCGGCGCAGGGGCGTGACCGTGGAACCTGGTTTAACCGCTGCGGCGGGAATTTCGTAGCTGCTCATGCGCGCTCCTGCCGCTGGGCGGCGCTGCGTTGGGAGAACACTTTGGCGAGTACGTGTTCGCGGGTTTCGATAAAGCGCGGATCGGACTTGATCGACCGTGCCGATTCCCCCGCGGCGTAGCGCTGGCCGAAATCCAGCTGCAGTCGCTCGACGATCTGCCCGGGATTCGGCGCCAGCAGAATCAGATCCGTGGCGAGAAACACCGCTTCTTCAATGTCGTGGGTAATCAGGAACACCGGCTTGGCGGTGCGCCGCCAGACTTGCAGCAGCAGCTCCTGCATCTGTTCGCGGGTGAAGGCGTCGAGGGCGCCGAAGGGTTCGTCCATCAGCAACACACGCGGGTCGGCAGCGAGCGCGCGGGCCAGGCCGACACGTTGCTTCTGGCCGCCGGAGAGTTGCCAGATACGGCGGCTTTCGAAGCCGGAAAGGTCCACCAGCGAAAGCATTTCCCTTGCGCGGGCTTCGCGTTGGTCCCGGGCAACGCCGGCCAATTCCAGGCCGAAACCGACGTTGGCCAGCACGTCCTGCCAGGGCAGCAAGGCGTCGTCCTGGAACACCACGCCGCGTTCGGCGCTCGGCCCTTTGACCGGCACGCCGTCAAGGGTGATGCGCCCGGCGCTGGGCTCGACGAAACCGGCAATCAGGTTCAACAGCGAAGTCTTGCCACTGCCGGACGGACCGAGGGCCACCAGCAACTGCTGGGGGCCGAGGGTCAGGGAAATATCCGCCAGCACTGGTGCAGGGCTGCCGGGGTACTGTGCGCTGATGCGCTCCAGCTGTAGCAAAGCCATCGTCATTAACTCCCGATCAATCCGTGATGAACTTGGCGCTGACGTACGGCGCGTAGTCCGGCAGCACAGCGTCGACCTTGCCTTGTTCCTTGAGGAACGCGGCGGTGTCGGTGATGGCCTTGGTGGTCGGCGCGCCGAGGGTGATCACCTGGTCAGCCGCCAGTGGGTAGACGTTGCCTTGCAGCAGCAGCGGAATGTCGCTGGCCTTGGCACCGGAGAGTTTTACCAGCTTGTCGACGTTGCCTTGATTGGCCAGCCAGGCTTGTGGGTCCTTGCGGTAATCGGCGTAGGCATCCAGGGTGACTTTGGCGAACGCGGTGACGATTTCCGGGTGCTTCTCGGCGAAGTCCTTGCGCACGATCCAGGCATCGAAGGTCGGCGCACCGAACTTGGCCAGTTCGCCGGAGGTGATCAGCACTTTGCCGTTTTCCTTGGCTACACCGAGGGCCGGGTCCCACACGTAAGTGGCGTCGATGTCACCGCGTTTCCACGCGGCAATGATGGCTGGTGGAGCGAGGTTGAGCACGGTGACTTTCGAGGGGTCGATGTTCCAGTGCTTGAGCGCGGCCAGCAGGCTGTAGTGGCCGGTGGACACGAACGGTACGGCGATTTTCTTGCCGATCAGGTCCTGCGGGGTCTTGATCCCGGAACCGTCGCGGGCCACCAGGGCTTCGGCGGCGCCGATCTGGGTGGCGATCAGGAAGGTCTCCACCGGCACCTTGCGGGTGATGGCGGCTGTCAGCGGGCTGGAACCGAGGTAGCCGATCTGCACGTCACCCGAGGCGATGGCGGCGATGATGTCGGCACCGTTATCGAATTTGCGCCAGTTGATGTCGGCCTTGGTGGCTTTTTCATACGCGCCGTCGGCCTGGGCGACTTTTGCCGGGTCTACCGTGGTCTGGTAAGCGACGGTCACGTCAGCCGCCTGGGCAAACAGACTCGCCGCAGCCAGGGAGGCGGCCGCCAGCAAGCGAAGAGGGAAATTCAGTTTCATCGAGAAGCTCCTTGTCAGGCGACCGAGAGTCGGCGTGAAAAGGAGACTAAATGATATAAGAATCCGAAAATAAATAACTTTTTCGAATGAGCTTATGAGCGGAAAATTCTAAGAGTCTCTTTGTAGGAGCCGGCTTGCTGGCGAACCAGGCGGCGCGGTGTGACGGTTGCACCGCCTTCGCTGGCAAGCCAGCTCCTACAGGTTTTGCGTGATTTTCGATTAATTGCTGATCGCCAGAATACTCGCCTGGTACGAGCCGACAAACACATCGAAATCACCGACTTCGTTCTGCTCCAGCTCCGCTTGCTGAGCCAGCGACGAACGCGCCCGCTCTTCAAACTTCGCCTGTTGCTCGGCCGGCAACGGCTCGCTGCGGAAAAACTCCGCGTGTACCCGGCTCTGGCGCAGGGAGAACTGGGCAAAGCTTTCCTTGTGCTCGGCCATGGCCGCCAGCACCTGGGCCGATGGCGTCAGGGCAGGGTTCTGGACCTTGGCCATCTGTGCGTCCAGCGCCTTGCTGTGGGCGTCGCCGCCGTGGCTCTGATCCAGCAGCGCGGCCAGCGGGGCAATGCGCTCCAGCAATTGGCCGGCCCACTCCTTCAGGTCGACCGGTTGCCCGTCGCGTTGCAATTGCAGGCCCGGGCGACGACCTTCCTTGACCACGCTGAGGAAGTTGGAGGTCGCATTGCCGCAGCTGGTGTTGGTCAGCAACGGACTGTCGTTCAGCGCGCAGTACAGCAGGAACGCGTCGAGGAAACGCGACTCGGTGAGGTCGATGCCCATCGGCAGGAAGGGGTTGATGTCCAGGCAGCGCACTTCGACGTACTGGATGCCGCGGGCCACCAACGCCTGGATCGGCCGCTCGCCGGTGTAGGTCACGCGTTTCGGGCGGATGTTGGAGTAGTACTCGTTCTCGATCTGCAGGATGTTGGTGTTGAGCTGGACCCACTCACCGTCCTTATGGGTGCCGACTTCGACATAAGGCGGATAGGGTGTCGCCACCGCTTTGCGCAGGCTGTCGGTGTAGCTGTTCAGGTCGTTGTAGCACGGCGTCAGGCCGGCCTGGGCGTTGCTCTGGTAACCCAGGTCGCTCATGCGCAGGCTGGTGGCGTACGGCAGGTACAGGGTATCCGGGTCCAGCTGTTCCAACTGGTGCGAGCGACCACGCAGGAACCCGGCGTCCAGCGCAGGGGATGCGCCGAACAGGTACATCAGCAGCCAGCTGTAGCGGCGGAAGTTACGGATCAGCGCGATGTAGGACGACGACTGATAGTCGCGGTCGGTGCCGACAAAGCCTTCGGCCTGCTTGAGCAGCGGCCAGAGTTTTTCCGGCAGGGAAAAGTTGTAGTGAATGCCGGCGATGCACTGCATGGTCTTGCCGTAGCGCAGGGCCAGGCCCTTGCGATAGACGTACTTGAGCTGACCGATATTGGACGTGCCGTAGTAGGCGATCGGGATATCTTCCTCGGCCGGCAGCGGACACGGCATCGAGGGGCTCCACAGGTACTCGTTGCCGAGCTTGCTGTAGGCAAAACGGTGAATGCTGTCCAGGCTCGCCAGCGTATCGGCCGGGTCGGGCAGGGCCGGGGTGATGAACTCCAGCAGCGACTCGGAATAATCGGTGGTGATCTGTTCGTTGGTCAGCGCGGAACCCAATTCTTCCGGGTGCGGCGTTTGCGCCAGGCGACCTTCATCGGTCACGCGCAGGCATTCACGTTCGATGCCGTGAAGGCACTGTTCGAGCAGAGAGAGGTTTGCGCGCTCGCCGAGCAGAGCCAGGCGGCGGTTGAGAAGTTCGCTCAAGTTGGATTCCTTCACGCGTCAGTCGCCCCAATATGGGGGTGGGCAAGACGGTCTACAAGGGTGAAGTTAAAACTGGCGTTTTCGCCTGGTTTTGGAACTCGCCGCAATCGATGTGGGAGCGGGCTTGCTCGCGAAGAAGTTGTGTCAGCCAACAGATAATTACCTGACACACCGCCTTCGCGGGCAAGCGCGCTCCCACAGGAAATTCCGACGCTGTGGTCACAGCGCCGAAATTAACTCAAATCGATGACATCTAGCTACAGGACAGCGAACGTGCCTTGTGCTTTAGCGACCAGTTTGTCGCCTTGCATCACATCGGCTTCGACCACCAGCGTGCGCCGACCCGGGTGGATCACCCGGGCCGTGCACATCACCTCGCCGTCAGCGACGGCGCGGATGTAGTTGATCTTGCACTCGATGGTCGCGCTCTGCTGGTCAAAGCCGTGGGTGCTGGAGCAGGCCAGCCCCATGGCAATGTCCACCAGGCTGAACAAGGCTCCGCCGTGCAGCTTGTTGGCGCGATTGCGCAGTTGTGGCTCAAGCACCAGGGCGACTTGCGCCACCCCGGTTTCCAGGCTGTGCAAACGGCAGCCCAGCAGCTTGAAAAATGCGCTTTCGGTGTACCCGGCAGGGACGTCCATCAGCGCTTCTTCAACTGTTTGGCGTTGGCGAACAGCGACGCCATGGCGTTGTTGCTCGGCGCTGCGGCCGTGGTTTCCTTGCGCGGTGCGGTGTTCTGGGATTGGCGTGGCGCCGAACCCGGACGCGCACCACGGGCGCCGTCGATTTTCTCGCCCGGGGTGTCGCTCATGCGCATCGACAGGCCCACGCGTTTACGCGGGATGTCGACTTCCATGACCTTGACCTTGACCACATCACCGGCCTTGACCGCTTCCCGTGGATCCTTGATGAACTTCTCCGAAAGTGCGGAGATGTGCACCAAACCGTCCTGATGCACGCCGATATCGACGAATGCGCCGAAGTTGGTCACGTTGGTGACCACGCCTTCGAGAATCATGCCCAGCTGCAGGTCCTTGAGGTCTTCGACGCCTTCCTGGAACTCGGCGGTCTTGAACTCGGGACGCGGGTCGCGGCCAGGTTTTTCAAGCTCTTGCAGGATGTCGGTGACCGTCGGCAGGCCGAAGGTTTCATCGGTGTACTTCTTCGGATCGAGGCGCTTGAGGAACGCGGCATCGCCGATCAGCGAGCGGATGTCGCGGTCGGTCTCGGCGGCGATGCGCTGTACCAGCGGATAGGCTTCCGGGTGCACGGCGGACGAATCCAGCGGGTTTTCGCCGTTCATGACGCGCAGGAAGCCAGCGGCCTGCTCGAAGGTTTTTTCGCCCAGGCGCGCGACTTTCTTCAGCGCCGCGCGGGTCTTGAATGCGCCGTGCTCGTCGCGGTGGCTGACGATGTTCTGCGCCAGGGTCGCGTTGAGGCCGGAGATCCGCGCCAGCAGCGCCACGGAGGCGGTGTTGACGTCGACGCCCACGGCGTTCACGCAGTCTTCGACCACGGCATCCAGGCCACGGGCCAGTTTCAGCTGCGACACATCGTGCTGGTACTGGCCGACCCCGATGGATTTCGGATCGATCTTCACAAGCTCCGCCAGCGGGTCTTGCAGGCGGCGGGCAATCGAAACAGCACCACGGATCGAAACGTCCAGATCCGGGAATTCCTTCGAGGCCAGTTCAGACGCCGAGTACACCGAAGCGCCCGCCTCGGAAACCATGACCTTGGTCATCTTCATGGCTGGGTATTTTTTGATCAGCTCGGCGGCCAGCTTGTCGGTCTCACGGCTGGCGGTGCCGTTGCCGATGGCGATCAGGTCCACGGAATGCTTGGCGCACAGGGCGGCAAGAATCGCGATGGTCTGGTCCCACTTGTTGTGCGGCACGTGCGGGTAAACCGTGGCGTGGTCGAGCAGCTTGCCGGTGGAGTCGACCACCGCAACCTTGCAGCCGGTACGCAGGCCCGGGTCGAGGCCCAGGGTTGCGCGCGGGCCGGCCGGTGCCGACAGCAGCAAGTCGTGCAGGTTGTGGGCGAACACGTTGATCGCCTCGGTTTCCGCGCCGTCGCGCAGCTCGCCCAGCAGGTCGGTTTCCAGATGGGTGTAGAGCTTGACCTTCCAGGTCCAGCGCACCACTTCGCCCAGCCATTTGTCGGCGGCGCGGTTCTGGTTCTGGATGCCGAACTGCTGGCCGATCATGCCCTCGCACGGGTGCATGGTGCCCGGCAATTCGTCGCCGACCTTCAGCGCGGAGCTGAGGATGCCTTCGTTACGGCCACGGAAAATCGCCAGGGCGCGGTGCGACGGCATGCTTTTCAGCGGTTCGTCGTGTTCGAAGTAGTCGCGGAACTTGGCGCCTTCCTCTTCCTTGCCGGCGATCACGCGGGCACTGAGGGTGGCTTCCTGCTTCAGGTAGCTGCGCAACTTGTCGAGCAAGCCGGCGTCTTCGGCGAAGCGCTCCATGAGGATGTACTTGGCGCCTTCGAGGGCTGCCTTCACGTCGGCCACGCCTTTTTCGGCGTCAATGAAGCGCGAGGCTTCGGTTTCCGGGCTCAGGGTCGGGTCGTTGAACAGACCGTCAGCCAATTCGCCGAGACCGGCTTCCAGGGCGATCTGGCCCTTGGTGCGGCGCTTCTGCTTGTACGGCAGGTAAAGGTCTTCGAGACGGGTCTTGGTGTCGGCGAGCTTGATGTCGCGTTCGAGTTGCGGGGTCAGCTTGCCTTGCTCCTGGATGCTGGCAAGGATGCTGATGCGCCGTTCGTCGAGTTCTCGCAGGTAGCGCAGACGCTCTTCCAGATGACGCAGCTGGGTGTCATCGAGGCTGCCGGTCACTTCTTTCCGGTAACGGGCGATGAAGGGCACCGTGGAGCCTTCATCGAGTAGCGCGACGGCCGCTTCGACCTGTTGTGGGCGTACGCCGAGTTCCTCGGCGATGCGGCTGTTGATGCTGTCCATAAAACCACCTGACAAATTGTGAAAGCAGGCTCGCAGGCGCGCAGATAAAGGCCTGGCGAGTCTGGTTGAGCGGCCTGGCCTGCGCCGCTACCTGGATCAAAGGTATCCCGTTGACCCGTGAAATCGAACAATTACTGCCGGCGCCATGAAAATAAAAAGCAGCTGGCCGGCGTAACGATCAGACGTTGCCTGACACAAAAGGCCGCGCATTATAACCAGCGTTGCGTCCTTCGGGGACATCACAGGTTGTAGGCATAATCCCCGGATTTCTGGCGATAAAGGAAAAATCTGCTAACAATGCACACGGTGCGTATAACGGCAGCTACGCCATAATGCGCGCCGAGATCAAAGGAGCATCCAATGAGCAGCACTGCACAAACTGCTGAAGGCGAAAAAATTCTTATCGTTGACGACGATCCAGGGCTGAGCAGCCTGTTGGAACGTTTTTTCGTCAGCAAGGGCTACCGCGCTCGCGCCGTACCGAACACTGAGCAAATGGATCGCCTGCTGGCGCGCGAAGTGTTCAACCTGGTCGTCCTCGACCTGATGTTGCCCGGCGAAGACGGCCTGACCGCCTGCCGCCGCCTGCGCGGCGCGAACAATCAAATCCCGATCATCATGCTGACCGCCAAGGGCGATGAGCTGAGCCGGATCAAGGGCCTGGAGCTGGGCGCCGACGATTACCTGGCCAAGCCGTTCAACCCGGACGAGCTGATGGCCCGCGTAAAAGCCGTCCTGCGTCGTCAGTCGGCTCCAGTGCCGGGCGCGCCGGGCAGCGAAGACGAAAGCGTGACCTTCGGTGACTACGAGCTGTCCCTGGCCACCCGCGAACTCAAGCGTGGCGAAGAAGTGCACATGCTCACCACCGGCGAATTCGCGGTGCTCAAGGCATTGGTGATGAATGCCCGCCAGCCATTGACCCGCGACAAGCTGATGAACCTGGCCCGTGGTCGTGAGTGGGATGCCCTGGAGCGCTCCATCGACGTGCAGATTTCCCGCCTGCGCCGGATGATCGAACCCGATCCGTCCAAGCCCCGCTACATCCAGACCGTCTGGGGTGTGGGTTACGTGTTCGTTCCGGATGGCGCCGCCACCAAGTGATCGACGATTTGTAGGCGCGGGTTTGTGCGGGCAACGGGCAAGATGGCCTTGCCCGCAGACTCGCGACCGGCAATGTGCGAGCATCGCTCGCTCCTGCACGTGTTTAACGGTTACCCATGAAAACCCCGGTTTGGTTCCCCCAGAGTTTCTTCTCCCGCACCCTTTGGCTGGTGCTGATCGTCGTGCTGTTTTCCAAGGCGCTAACCCTGGTTTATCTGCTGATGAACGAAGACGTGCTGGTGGACCGCCAGTACAGCCATGGCGTCGCCCTGACGCTGCGCGCCTACTGGGCCGCCGATGAAGAAAATCGCGAAAAGATCGCCGATGCGGCAACCCTGATCCGGGTGGTGGGCGCCGGTGTGCCGGAGGGCGAACAACACTGGCCCTACAGCGAGATCTATCAGCGGCAGATGCAAGACGAACTGGGGGCCGATACCGAGGTGCGCTTGCGCATGCACTCGCCACCGGCGCTGTGGGTTCGGGCGCCCAGCCTGGGCGATGGCTGGCTGAAAGTGCCGCTGTATCCGCACCCGTTGCGTGGCCAGAAAATCTGGAATGTGCTTGGCTGGTTCCTCGCCATCGGCCTGCTTTCCACGGCCTCGGCGTGGATCTTCGTCAGCCAGCTCAATCAGCCCCTCAAACGCCTGGTGTATGCCGCGCGGCAACTCGGCCAGGGGCGCAGCGTGCGCCTGCCGATCAGTGATACGCCCAGTGAAATGACCGAGGTCTATCGCGCCTTCAACCAGATGGCCGAAGACGTCGAGCAGGCCGGTCGCGAGCGCGAACTGATGCTGGCCGGGGTTTCCCATGACCTGCGCACGCCGTTGACCCGGTTGCGCCTGTCTCTGGAGCTGATGGGTGACCATAACGACCTGACGGACGCCATGGTGCGCGATATCGAGGACATGGACGCCATTCTCGATCAGTTCCTGGCGTTCATTCGCGATGGTCGTGACGAGTCGGTGGAGGAGGTGGACCTGAGCGATCTCGTCCGCGAGGTCGCCGCACCGTACAACCAGAACGAAGAGAAAGTACAACTGCGCCTGGAGCCGATCCAGCCGTTCCCGTTGCGGCGGGTGTCGATGAAGCGGCTGTTGAACAACCTGATTGGCAACGCCTTGAATCATGCAGGCAGCGGGGTCGAGGTGGCGGCCTATGTGTCCGGGGATACCAGTGCGCCTTATGTTGTCCTGAGCGTCATGGACCGTGGCGCCGGGATAGATCCATCCGAGCTGGAAGCAATTTTCAACCCGTTCACCCGGGGTGACCGCGCTCGGGGCGGCAAGGGTACTGGTTTGGGACTGGCGATCGTGAAGCGGATCGCTTCGATGCATGGTGGCAATGTTGAGTTGCGCAACCGTTCGGGGGGCGGCCTGGAAGCGCGGGTGCGCTTGCCGTTGGGGCTGATGTTGCCGCGGGACGCTGTTTAAAACCCGATTTTTCAGTGGAGCTGATGGCCCCTTCGCGAGCAAGCCCGCTCCCACAATGATCGTGTTGAACGCAAATTTCATGTCCACTGAAGATCACTGTGGCAGCGGGCTTGCCCGCGAAGGCGGCTTCCCTGCCACCAAAAGATTCGGCGTTTAACCCTTCCCTTTGGTCCGAGTCATATTCGGCCCACCATTCTTCTCAAGATGCTCAATGATGATCCCCGCCACGTTCTTGCCGGTGGTGGTCTCGATCCCTTCAAGCCCCGGCGACGAGTTCACCTCCATCACCAGCGGCCCGTGATTGGAACGCAGGATATCCACCCCTGCCACGGCCAGTCCCATGACCTTCGCCGCACGCAAAGCGGTCATGCGTTCTTCCGGGGTAATCTTGATCAGGCTGGCGCTGCCACCGCGATGCAGATTGGAGCGGAACTCCCCGGGTTTGGCCTGGCGCTTCATGGCTGCAATGACTTTGTCGCCCACCACGAAGCAGCGAATGTCGGCGCCGCCGGCCTCCTTGATGTACTCCTGGACCATGATGTTCTGCTTGAGGCCCATGAATGCCTCGATCACCGACTCCGCCGCCGTGGCGGTTTCGCACAGCACCACGCCGATACCCTGGGTGCCTTCCAGCACCTTGATCACCAGGGGGGCACCGTTGACCATTGCGATCAGGTCGGGAATATCGTCCGGCGAGTGGGCAAACCCGGTGACCGGCAAACCGATACCCCGACGTGACAGCAATTGCAGCGACCGCAGCTTGTCCCGCGAGCGAGCAATGGCTACCGATTCGTTGAGGGGAAACACCCCCATCATTTCGAACTGGCGCAACACCGCGCAACCATAAAACGTGACCGACGCGCCGATCCGCGGGATCACCGCGTCAAAGCCTTCCAGCGGCTTGCCGCGGTAGTGGATCTGCGGCTTGTGGCTGGCAATGTTCATGTAGGCGCGCAGGGTATCGACCACCACCATTTCATGGCCGCGTTCGGTACCGGCTTCGACCAGGCGGCGGGTGGAATACAGACGCGGGTTCCGCGACAGCACAGCGATCTTCATGCAACACCTGTGGAAGAGGTAGATACCGGGAACACCGGCTTGTCTTGTACATATTTGATGCCCGGATTGACGACCAGCTGGCCATCAATCAGGGCTTTGGAGCCGAGCAACAGGCGATAACGCATGGATTTGCGGCAGGCGAGCGTGAACTCGACCCGCCAGACCCGGTCGCCGAGGGCCAGGGTGGTGCTGATCACGTATCGCACCTGCGCATGACCGTTGGAGCTTTTAATGGTTTTTCTCGTCACCAGGGGCGCTTCGCAGCGGCGGTGACGCAACTGCACCACCGTGCCCAGGTGCGCGGTAAAGCGCACCCATTGCTCGCCGTCGCGTTCGAATGTTTCGATGTCGGTGGCATGCAGGCTGGAGGTGCTGGCGCCGGTGTCGATTTTTGCCCGAAGGCCCGCGACTCCCAAATCCGGGAGCGCCACCCACTCGCGCAGACCGACAACGGTCAAATGGTCAAATGTCTTCAAATTTGCTCAACCGGTAGAAACCGCTCTGGCCGCAAGCGGCAGAATTCGCGGTATTCACGCAGAATAATGGTTAAAAGGCGACAGATATCTACGGCCCGGATTTCCAGCCCCGCGAGGCAGTTCTGGAATGACTGCATTGTAATCCGAGACGGCTTAATTCTTGGTACGAGGAAACGGTAGTACAGTTCATCAATATTTCAGGATGAGGAAATTCCATGGCACAAAAAAACGAAGAGGATGACAAAGTCCGGCTCGATAAATGGCTGTGGGCAGCGCGGTTCTATAAAACCCGTGCCTTGGCCAAGGCGGCGATCGAAAGCGGCAAGGTGCACTGCCGGGGCGAGCGCTGCAAACCGGGCAAGGAGCCGCGTATTGGCGACGAATTCGTGATCCGTACCGGTTTCGAGGAGCGCACGGTGGTGGTCCAGGCGTTGTCGATCGTGCGCCGTGGTGCGCCCGAAGCACAGACGCTGTATGCCGAGACCGAAGCCAGCATCGCCAAGCGCGAGAATGCCGCGGCCGAGCGCAAGGCAGGTGCCTTGGGCGTGAGTACCGATGGCAAGCCGAGCAAGAAACAGCGGCGCGATCTGTTCAAGTTTCGTGGCAGCAGCAACGAGTGATTGACCGGAGCCACCGATCGCGCCAATCAGGCCAGGACTTGTAATTGCGCCTGTGCGTAGCCATATGAGGTAATTAGTCTGCCGTGTTTGTGCCATTCGTCGTAAAGCGCGCACAGCCACTGGCCTGCAGGCCATAACCAGGCAGCCATACGCTATAGCCAAGGCGTAACCTCGTTCTGTAAACACTTTTGTCACCTATTCAGATACCAGACTTATGACCGACTTACCGGATAACGACTTCACCCAACGCTTCATCTTCGATGACAGCGACACCCGCGGCGAGATGGTTTCGCTGGAGCTCAGCTACGCTGAAGTCCTGGCCAAGCACGCCTATCCGGAGCCGGTTGCGCAACTGCTCGGCGAGCTGATGGCGGCTGCGGCGTTGCTGGTCGGCACCTTGAAGTTCGATGGCCTGCTGATTCTTCAGGCCCGCTCCGAAGGCCCGATTCCGCTGCTGATGATCGAGTGCTCCAGTGAGCGCGACATCCGTGGCCTGGCCCGTTACGAAGCGGACCGGATCGCCCCCGATGCCAGCCTGGCCGACTTGATGCCGGATGGTTCGCTGACGTTGACCATCGATCCGAAGCAAGGCCAGCGCTACCAGGGCGTCGTCGATCTGGACGGTGAAACCTTGTCCGACTGCTTCACCAACTACTTCGTCATGTCCCAGCAGATCGGTACGCGCATCAAGCTCTGCGCCGATGGCCGCCGCGCCCGTGGCCTGTTGCTGCAGCAACTGCCCGCCGATCGCCTGAAAGACGAAGAAGAGCGCGCCGCCAGCTGGCAACACCTCACTGCGCTGGCGACCACCCTGACGGCCGATGAGCTGCTGGGCCTGGACAACGAAACCGTGCTCCATCGTCTCTATCACGAAGAGCAGGTGCGTCTGTTCGATGTGCAGAAACTGCGCTTCCGTTGCAGCTGCTCGCGCGAACGTTCGGCCAATGCGTTGGTCAGTCTGGGTATGGAAGACGCGCAAAACCTGGTGGTCGAACACGGTGGAAAAATCGAGATCGATTGCCAGTTCTGCAACCAGCAGTACCTGTTCGACGCCGCCGATGTCACCCAATTGTTCGCCGGAGCGGGTGTCGAGACGCCGTCAGATACCCGGCACTAAAACGGTTCAGCGCAGGTAAATTCACTGGAAAGTGGCGTAATAGCGCCGTTACGACGGGAGGGCCCTACTCTTTTTGGGCTTTTCTGGCATAATCCGGCCCACTTTTTTCGCGGTAGTAGTGCACGACTTTCTACTACAAAACGTTTGGAGCACTCGGCCACTGGCCGACGGGGAACCTCATGACGCAAGCCAATAACGCCGTGTACACCGATCTGAGTGTTGATGATCTGGTTAAAGAAGCCCTCAACCGCGGTGAAGGCGAGCTTGCCGATACCGGCGCACTGGTTGTTCGCACCGGTCACCGTACCGGCCGTTCGCCAGTCGATCGTTTCATCGTTGAAGAGCCGTCCACCTCGGCCGCCATCGCCTGGGGCCCGATCAACCGCAAGTTCCCGGCCGACAAGTTCGATGCCCTGTGGGATCGCGTCGAGGCGTTCAACAACGCGCAAGAGCACTTCGTTTCCCACGTGCATGTAGGCGCAGCCGAAGATCACTACCTGGCCGTGAAGATGACCACTCAGACTGCCTGGCAGAACCTGTTTGGCCGTTGCCTGTTCATCAACCCGGCTCAGTACAACCCGGCTGGCCGTGAAGAGTGGCAAGTGCTCAACGTTGCCAACTTCGAGTGCGTGCCTGAGCGTGACGGCACCAACTCCGACGGTTGCGTGATCCTCAACTTCGCGCAGAAGAAAGTGCTGATCGCTGGCATGCGCTACGCCGGTGAAATGAAGAAAGCCATGTTCTCGGTGCAGAACTTCCTGCTGCCGGCCGCCGACGTGCTGCCAATGCACTGCGCTGCCAACATCGGCGAAGAAGGCGACGTGACCCTGTTCTTCGGTCTGTCCGGCACTGGTAAGACCACCCTGTCCGCCGACGAAAGCCGTTACCTGATCGGTGACGACGAACACGGCTGGGGCGAGGGCGTGGTGTTCAACATCGAAGGCGGTTGCTATGCCAAGTGCATCGACTTGTCCGAGAAGAACGAGCCGGTCATCTGGAAAGCCATCAAGCACGGCGCGGTCCTGGAAAACGTCGTTATCGACGATGCCAAGCACGCCGACTACGCCGATGTCAGCCTGACCCAGAACAGCCGTGCCGCCTACCCGCTGGAGCACGTTGCCAAGCGTTCCGAGAAGAACCTCGGTGGCGAGCCGAACGCTGTGATCTTCCTGACCTGCGACCTGACCGGCGTACTGCCGCCAGTGTCGATCCTCAACGAAGAGCAAGCGGCCTACCACTTCCTGTCCGGCTACACCGCTCTGGTGGGGTCGACCGAAATGGGTTCGGGCAGCGGCATCAAGTCGACCTTCTCCACCTGCTTCGGCGCACCGTTCTTCCCGCGTCCAGCTGGCGAATACGCAGAGCTGCTGATCAAGCGCATCCGCGGCTTCGGTTCCAAGGTTTACCTGGTCAACACTGGTTGGACCGGTGGTGGCTACGGCGTCGGCAAGCGCTTCAACATCCCGACCACCCGTGCGGTGATCGCAGCGATCCAGAGCGGCGCGCTGATCGGTACCGAAACCGAGCACCTGGACACCATCAACCTCGACGTGCCACTGGCCGTACCGGGCGTTGAGACTGGCCTGCTGAACCCACGCAACACCTGGGCCGACAAGCCATCCTACGACGAAGCCGCCAAAGCACTGGCCGGCCTGTTCATCGAGAACTTCAAGAAGTTCGAAGTGAGCGACGCGATCAAGGCTGCCGGTCCTCAGTTGTAAGTGTTGGTTTGACGCAATGAAAAAGCCGCCCTTCGGGGCGGCTTTTTTGTGGGCGACGTTTCAGGTTTTCAGGTGCAAGACAAACGCGCCGACCAACACCAGTACTACCCCCAGTACCTGCACCTTCCCCAGCCGTTCCTTGAAAAATACATACCCCAGAATAGCCGCTATCCCCCCCGACAACGTGCTGATCACCGTCACCACCGAAACCGACCCGGCCACTGCGCCCCAGGCGAATGACGAAAACCCGCCGAGGTTCATCAGGCTGGCGCCGGTCAGCGTCACGCAGTTTTTCAGCGGCGGGATTTTCAAGCCGTCGTCGATCCTGAGCACGATCACCACCAGCACTATCAGGCCCACCAGATACGCGAGCCAGAGCATCGTTACCGGCCCGAGTGTCTGCAGGACGAAGCGGCCTTGCAGCCAGAAACTGGTGCCGTAGAACACTGCCGCCAGCAACGCGTAGGCGATGGAACTGCTGGCTTGTGTGGTGTGGGGTACCTTCGGGTCGGAGTGAATGCTGGACAGAACCACACCGAGCACACAAAGGCCGATGCACAGCAACTGGATCAGGCTGATGTGTTCGCCGCCGGCCCAGGACAACAGCGTGGTCACCACGCCATAGGATGTCACCAGCGGGGCGACGATGGAGGCTTTGCCCAGGGCGAAGGCCTTGGACAAGGCCAAGGCGCCGGACACCGTCAACACGGCGGCGGCGAGGCCGAATAGCCAGGTTTCCAGCGGGGCGGCCAAGGACCGCAGAATGAATACCGGGAAGGCGACCAACAGCAGGCTCATGATGGTAAAGCCCAGCGCCTGACCGAAATACACGGCACGTTTGACGCCAACCGCGCGGGCGTTCAAGCCCACCAGAAAATCCGTGCCGCCCCACAGCACGGCGGCCAACAAGCCCATCAGAACGTCCACGCAATGTCCTTATCGTTATTCGCCGGGGACGCTACAGGCTTTCAAGTTCATCCGTGTCCCAGCGTTGGGCATTGATGGCCCGGTAGAGCATGCCGATGGTCAAAGGCACCTTGTCGCCACGACCCTTGGCTTTGCGCTTAAGGAATACATCGTAGCCGTCAGGCTGGAAATAGCGATAGCTGTCGTAATCCACGAAATCGATGGCGAAGTGGTCTTCCAGGGTTTGACTTGGGCAAATCTTATTGTTCGTCAGAGAGGATGGGAAGGGCGGGAGCAGATTGCGGCGAAGCATTTTGCATGTACTTGGCGATGGCTTTTTCTCGAGTGGACAGTGGTTTTTCGAGATCTGCCGGCGACGTGTTGAATCCTGCAAAACGCAAGCTTGCTAGATGTTTGAGCGGCTGACCTTTTCGTAATACGACTGTTTTTGTTTGAGCGTTAGCTTGCTATAACGTTGCTTCAGGTGGCTAATGCATTCAATACATGGACAGGGTCATTATGAATAGCTTTCAGCAAAGCCTTAGCCGGCCCCGTTGGCTCGCGACGGCCCTGCTCCCAATTTCGCAAAGTGCCAAGTTGGACGTCGATCAATGCTGCGAATTTGGCTTGAGTTAAACCAGTGGCCTTACGGATTTCTTTGACGTGCAACGCAACTACTTGAAATTCGCGGGAAGGTCGCCGCTCACCCCGTACAATCTCGTCCATCTGTTGTACGCTTTCCATCAGCTCATCAAAAAATTTGCTCATGGTTATCTCCAGTGTTCAATGACTGCTTTCAACGCTTTGCGCTCATCGGCGGTCAAATCTTGTTGTTCATTTTTAGGGTAGATCATCAATAAAGCGATTTGCGATGCCGAGATGAAATGATAGTAAATCACTCGAGCTCCGCCTCGTTTACCATGTCCCTTCGCTGCGACCCGCATTTTGCGGATCCCGCCTGTCCCTTCGATAACGTCGCCGGCTGAAGGGTTCGACACCAGCAGCTTCTGTAATATCGCGTAGGCATCGTCATCCAATAATTCTTTGGCTCGACGAGTGAAGATTGAGGTTTCAATAAAAATCATCAGTAATGTACGCCATTGGCTTACTTTTTGGCAGTGCCGGCGGTCCTGAATGACCTCCGCTTTTTCAGTTGCGACCATTATTGTTCTTCAGCCGGTCAGTTTCGGCAGGCGTTGCCGGGCGATGTCGAGCAGGTCGTTGCCGTCCTGGGTCAGCAGGTACAGCGCATTGACGATGTTGGGGATATCGCGGGTGTCGGCCTGTTTGAAGCACAGGCAATACAAGGTCTCCAGCAGGTCGCTGGCGGCGCGGATGCGCTGGCGGGCGGCGTCGAGGATTTCCAGGGGATCGGCCTCGGTGTCGATCACCAGTACCGGGGATTCGCTGTTGCTGGATTTGAGCGGGCGATAGCGGTCGGTCAGTGGGTCGGGGCGGATCATCGAGGTGGGTCCTGTGCGAAATCGGCAAGTGCGCCCGGTAAGCCCAGACACGGTTTTTCAGCCTTGCCGGAAACTATAGAAGGGCGTGGTGTTGTGCGACAAGACGGCGGAGATCGACAGGTGTTGTAGGGTTTTGCGCGGTTATTGAGGAAAGGGACTACAGACGCCGCAGAAGCTGTAGGGCATTTCGAATTTCGCTGCCCGCGAAGGCGATTTGCCAGGCGCCGCACTCCCAAGCCATCCGCTGTATCATCCCGTATCGTTTTTGCCCCCGACCTTTTCTCGACTCGCTGCGATCGCCGGCTAGGCTTTGCTCATCGCAGCAGTCAACGGAGTGACAGCTTATGCACAACACCCTGGAACAGGTTTTCGGTTATCCACAGTTTCGGCCCGGCCAGGAGGCAACGATCAGCGCAGTGCTGGCGGGGCGATCGGCGGCGGCAATTTTCCCCACTGGCTCCGGCAAGTCCCTTTGCTATCAGCTGTCGGCCGTATTGCTGCCGCACCTGACGTTGGTGGTCTCGCCATTGCTGGCGTTGATGCAGGATCAGTTGGCGTTCCTGCAACGCCACGGCATTGCGGCGGGCAGTATCGATTCGGCCCAGAGCCGCGATGACGCCAGCGATGTCATGGCCCGCGCCAAGTCCGGCGAACTGAAAATCCTGATGGTCTCCGTGGAGCGCTTGAAAAACGAGCGCTTTCGTAATTTCCTGCAGCAGGTGCCAATCTCGTTGCTGGTGGTGGACGAGGCGCACTGCATCTCCGAATGGGGGCATAACTTTCGCCCGGATTACCTCAAGCTTCCGGACTATCAGCGCCAGTTCAATATCCCCCAGGCGTTGTTGCTGACCGCCACCGCGACCCCGAAAGTGATCGCCGACATGCAGGCGAAATTCGCCATCGAACCTGGCGACGTGGTGACCACCGGTTTCTATCGGCCGAACCTCAATCTGTGGGTGGAGCCGGTTCGCGGCCAGGACAAGCGCCGACGCCTGGTTGAATGGATGAGCCAGCGACCCGGCCAGCCGAGCATCGTCTACGTCACCCTGCAGAAAACCGCCGAGCACATTGCCGAACATCTGCAGCGCCATGGCATTCAGGCCGAGGCTTATCACGCCGGTCTGCCTCACGAGCAGCGCGAGGGCATCCAGAGGCGTTTCATGGGCGGGCAGTCCAATTGCATCGTCGCCACCATCGCTTTCGGCATGGGCATCGACAAGAGCGATATCCGTAACGTCGTGCATTTCGACCTACCCAAATCGATCGAAAACTACAGCCAGGAAATCGGCCGTGCCGGGCGTGACGGGTTGCCATCGGACTGCCTGGTGCTGGCCAACCGCGACAGCCTCAACGTGCTGGAAAACTTCGTCTATGGCGACACGCCTGAACTGGACGGTATCCGCTGCGTGCTCGACGAGATGCAGGCCGCCGCGCCCGAGGGACAATGGGAGTTTCTGCTGGGGCCACTGGCGGACCAGAGCAACATTCGCCAGCTGCCGCTCAAGACCTTGCTGGTTCAGCTGGAGCTTCGTGGTCTGATCGCTCCGCGTTATGCCTACTACGCCGAATACCGGTTCAAATATCTGCAGGAGCCCGAGCAATTGCTGGCGCGCTTCGAGGGTGAACGCAGGGATTTCGTCGCGGCGATCATCCAGACGTCCCCGCGCGCGCGTACCTGGGCCACGGTGAATTTCGATGCGCTGTACGAACAGCATCAGGCCGAGCGCAGTCGGGTGGTCAAGGCGCTGGATTATTTCCAGGAAAAGGGCTGGGTCGAGCTTGAAAGCAAGCTGATGACCGAGGTCTACAGCCTGCTGCAAACCGATTTCGACAGTGCCGAGTTGAGTGCAGAGCTGCACGCCGGCTTCACTCGGCATGAACAGACCGAGGTTGCGCGGATACATGCCATGCTCGATTTGTTCGCCACTGATCGCTGCCTGGGTTATCGCCTGGCCGAGTATTTCGGCGACGAAAATGTGCCCCGTCAGTGTGGGCATTGTTCGGTTTGTCACGGGCAAGTCGCACGACTGCCAGCACCCCCGGAGTTGCCTGCGCTTGTGGATAAAAATTTCGAGGCGCTGTGTAGCGATTTTATCCACAAGCATGAACAACACACGGGGAGTTTGCCGTCGGCCGAGCGTGTGACGCGGTTTCTGTGCGGGATCAGTGTGCCCTTGTTTACCAAGCTCAAGGTGCGGACGATTTCGGGATTTGCGGTGTTGGAAGATTATCCGTATGCCGAGGTTCGAGGGTGGGCCGAGGCACACCTCTAACCCGTGTGTGGGCGCATCCATCCGCTGAATGTTGCTCATCACAGGAATAAATTTCAAAAAAGCGCAGCGGCTGACTATGGTGAGGGCTGTCTTCGGATCGCCAACAAGAGAACAGAACATGAGCCAGACACCGTTCGATATTCAGCGCGCAGCCGTGATCGGCGCGGGCACCATGGGCCGTGGCATTGTCATGTGCCTGGCCAACGCCGGGGTGGCGGTGCAATGGGTCGATAACAATCCGCAGATGCTTGAACAGGCACTGGTCACCGTGGCGGACACCTACGCCCATAGTGTTCGGCAAGAACGCATCGATCAGGCCGAGGCCGATGCCCGTATCGCGCGGGTCACGGCAGCGGCCAATTATGCGGCCATCCGTGACGTCGACCTGGTGATCGAAGCCGTTTACGAAAACCTCGAGCTCAAGCAGTCAATCTTCCGCGAACTGGATGGCCTGCTCAAACCTGAAGCCATTCTGGCGAGCAATACTTCAGCACTGGACATTGATGCCATCGCTGCCGTTACACGCCGTCCGCAACAAGTCCTGGGCCTGCACTTTTTCAGTCCGGCGCACATCATGAAGCTGCTGGAAATTGTCCGTGGTGCCCAGACTGCACCAGCGGTGCTTGAGGCCGCACTGGTGTTGGGCAAACGCATGGGCAAGGTCAGCGTGGTGTCGGGCAATTGCGACGGCTTCATCGGCAATCGCATGCTCAATACCTACGTGCTGGAGGCGCGCAAAATGCTGCTGGAGGGTGCTTACCCTTACCAGGTGGATGCGGCGCTGCAAGGTTTCGGTTTCGCCATGGGGCCATTCCGCATGTTCGACGTGGTAGGCGTCGATTTGCAATGGCGTGCCCGGCAACTGTCCGGCGTTGGGCAGGATGCGCCAGAGGTGCAGGTGGATAACCGTCTGTGTGAATTGGGTCGTTTTGGCCAGAAGAGCGGCGATGGCTTCTACCACTATGAACCGGGTAGTCGTCAGGCTGAGCACGACCCGCAGGTCGATGTGCTGGTACTGGAAGTCAGCGAAGGGCTGGGGTTCCATCGTCGCGAGATAAGCCAGGAAGAAATCCTGGAGCGCTGCCTGCTGGCGCTGGTCAATGAGGGCGCGAAGATTCTTCAGGAAGGCATCGCCGGATCGGCCCATGACATCGATCTGGTTTACCTCAACGGATACGGGTTCCCGGCGGACAAGGGCGGGCCGATGGCCTGGGCGGATCAGCAGGGGTTGGCGGATATTCATCAGCGGCTGTTGGCACTGGAGACCCGCCAGGGCGATCACTGGAGCCCGGCGCGGTTGATTGGTGAGTTGGCGGCGGCGCGGAAAGGGTTTGCCGACAAGTAATTGATATGGCGCCTGTTCCGGCGCCTTCGCGAGCAAGCCCGCTCCCACAGTTGAAGGCGTTCCACTGTGGGAGCGGGCTTGCTCGCGAAGAACGATAACCCGGTTTTTCGCCTTAAATTGGTCATCCAACCCCAGGAATCAACGCTGATGCCCCAACGCTCCGACTACCCGCACTTGCAACCCATCACCACCCGTTGGCACGACAACGATGCCTACGGTCACGTCAACAACGTCACCTACTACAGCTACTTCGACACGGCGGTGAACACCTACCTTATCGAAGTCGGTGGGCTGGACATCCACGATGGCGAGGTGGTGGGTTTCGTGGTGAGTTCGGCCTGTGATTACTTTGCTTCCATCGCCTTCCCGGATCGGATCGAGATCGGCTTGCGGGTCGGCAAGTTGGGCAGCAGCTCGGTGCAGTACGAATTGGCGGTGTTCAAGCAAGGGGAAGACGAGGCCTGTGCGGCGGGGCGCTTCGTGCATGTGTTCGTCGACCGGGCATCGAATCAGCCGGTGGCGATTCCGCTCGGGTTGCGCAGAGCGATGGAGCGCCTGGTAGTTTAAAACGGGCAAAAAAAATCGCAGCCCTTGGGCTGCGATTTTATCTATCAGTGAACCGCCTGGTATTCCGGGATCAGTCACGATGGCGATAGTACTTGTGATGCTTGCGGTGGCCATACGCATGACCGCGACCTGGATGGCCGTCACGGTAGTAACGACGATCATCATGACCGCGATATCGACGACCGTCATGATCATCGTCATCATCATCGGCTTTGTTGCCCATATAGTTACCCAGCGCGCCACCGGCACCGCCGCCTGCTGCGGAGCCGATCAGGCTGCCGGTGGTGCCGCCAACGCTGCGGCCAACCACGTTACCGCCTGCTGCGCCCAACGCACCGCCAATGGCGGCTTCGCCACGGCTGCGTTTGTCTGCGCCGACTGCGCTACCACCCGCGCCGCCCAGGGCCGCGCCGATGGTGGAACCTGTATTGCCGCCCAGCGATTGGCCGACGACCGAGCCCAAAACCCCGCCCAATGCGCCGCCCACACCTGCTTCGGTGGTGCCGCCAGCAGAGGCCATGCCACTGACCAGGCCAAGGGACAACAAGAGAATCGAGGAGAACTTCATGGAGGAACCTCAAGGGGATGACGACGCGATCCTGAGGCTGTGTCATGGGCGTGACAATCGAAATCCGACGAGTAACACGACTTGAGCACATTTCTATAAGTTGCTGTTTTTTGGGCGGAACTTAATGGTTTTTCGCCGGTCTTTAGTTACTTCGGACAGGCCGTTTTTGTGAAAAACGGCCTTTTTTGTGGGCGTTGGGAAACTGTTTCATCCGGATTATTTGTTGGATGATCCACCGCTTTCGCGAGCAAGCCCGCTCCCACATTGAATACCAGGCGTACATAAAATCTGTGTTCGCTGAAGATCAAATGTGGGAGCGGGCTTGCTCGCGAAGACGCCAGTCCAGACGCCGAATCAGGCCGACCTGGCCATGATCAACCCAGTCTCACTCGCCGCTTCCAACCGGATCGCCACGAACTTCGACGTTGGTGTATGGCTGCCATCCCCGGTGCTCTCCAGCGGCACCAGCGGATTCACTTCCGGATAATACGCCGCTGCTTGCCCCGCCGGGATATCGAACGCCAAGAGCGTGAAGCCCTTTACCCGTCGCTCCAGGCCATCATCCCAGATCGACACGATGTCCGCCTTCTGCCCCGGCTTGAAGCCCAGGCGAATGATGTCAGCTTCGTTGACGAACAGCACATCACGTTGGCCTTTAACCCCGCGGTAACGGTCATTGAGACCATAGATCGTGGTGTTGTACTGATCGTGGGAGCGCATCGATTGCATGATCAGGTCCGGCAACACACCGGTGGCGCGGGTACGTTCGTGAACCAGATCCCTGGGCAGCGCGTTCGGGCGGAAGTTGGCCCGGCCGGATGCGGTATTCCACTTGCGCGCGCCGGCGCTGTTGCCCAGGTAGAAGCCGCCTGGGTGCTTGACCCTTTCGTTGAAATCCTTGAAGCCTGGGATGGTATCGGCAATCAAGTCGCGGATGCGCCTGTAGTCGGCAACCAGCCAGTTCCAGTCGACCGGATGGCTGCCCAGGGTCGCGGCGGCGATGCCGGCCAGGATCGCCGGTTCCGAGCGCATCTGGTTCGACAGTGGCTGCAACTGTCCGTTGGAGGCGTGGACCATGCTGAACGAATCTTCGACAGTCACCGCTTGCGCGCCTTCAGTCTGGATGTCGATGTCGGTACGGCCCAGGCACGGCAGGATCAGGGCGTCTTTGCCGTGAGTCAGATGGCTGCGGTTAAGCTTGGTGCTGATCTGCACGGTCAGGTCGCAGTTGCGCAGGGCCTGGAAGGTGCGCGGGCTGTCCGGGGTGGCTTGAGCGAAGTTGCCACCCAGGCCGATGAAGACTTTGGCCCGGCCTTCGGCCATGGCATGAATCGCCTCGACCACGTTGTGGCCGTTTTCCCGCGGAACCTTGATCTGGAAGCGACGCTCCAGGGCATCAAGGAACGCCACGGGTGGCCGTTCGTTGATGCCCATGGTCCGGTCGCCCTGCACGTTGCTGTGGCCACGCACCGGGCACAGGCCGGCGCCTGGCCGTCCGATGTTGCCGCGCAGCAACATCAGGTTGGCGATTTCCTGGATGGTCGCGACCGAATGGCGATGCTGGGTGATGCCCATGGCCCAGCACATGATGACGTTCTTGCCCTTGGCGTACATGCGCGCCGCTCGCTCGATTTCCACCAGGGGCAGGCCGGACTGCTCGACGATCTGCTCCCATGGGGTTTCGTCGATGGCGGCCAGGTAGTCCAGTACATTGACGCTGTGTTCATTGAGGAATGCGTGATCGAACACCGCAGGCTCGCCCGCATTCTGTGCATCACGCTCCCATTGCAGCAGGAATTTCGCCATACCCCGCATGATCGCCATGTCGCCGCCCAGCGCCGGACGGAAGTACGCGGTGTTGGTCGGTTTGTCGCCATTGGTGAGCATTTCGATCGGGTGTTGCGGGTGCTGGAAGCGCTCCAGGCCACGCTCTTTAAGTGGGTTGATGCACACCACTTGCGCGCCGCGTTTGACCGCTTCACGCAACGGTTCGAGCATCCGAGGATGGTTGGTGCCGGGGTTCTGGCCCCAGACGAAAATCGCATCGGCGTGTTCGAAGTCGTCGAAGGTCACGGTGCCTTTGCCGACGCCGACACTTTGTGACAACGCAACGCCGCTGGCTTCGTGGCACATGTTCGAACAGTCGGGGAAGTTGTTGGTGCCATAGGCGCGCACGAACAGTTGGTACAAGAAAGCCGCTTCGTTACTGGCCCGGCCGGAAGTATAGAACTCGGCCTGGTCCGGGCTCGCCAAGCCGTTCAGGTGTTTGGCGATCAGCGCAAAGGCAGCGTCCCAACTGATCGGCTTGTAGCGATCGGTCTCGGCGTCATAGCTCATCGGCTCGGTCAGCCGGCCCTGATATTCAAGCCAGTAGTCGCTTTGCTCCAGCAGCGAAGTGACGCTGTGTTTGGCGAAAAAACTGGCGTCGACGCGGCGTTTGGTCGCTTCCCAGTTCACCGCCTTGGCGCCGTTCTCACAGAACATCACCATGCCGGCTTCGTTGGAGTCACCCCAGGCGCAGCCGGGACAGTCGAAGCCGCCGTTCTTGTTGGTCTTGAGCATCATGCGCAGGTTTTTCAGCGCGTTGTCGCTGGTCAACCAGGCCTGGGCGACGCTGATCAGTGCGCCCCAACCTCCGGCCGGGCCTGTGTAGGGTTTGTAGCGAGGGACAGGTTTCTGGTCGGCTTGACGGTGTTGACTCACGCTTGGTTCTCCAACGCTGGGCTGTAGACCCGCGGCGCATTCTTTTGTGGCAGATGGATGAGATTGAGGTTGTGGCGACGGGCCCATTGCACGGCGAGCCCTGTCGGAGATGACAGGCTGACCAGGGTCTGGATGCCGGCGCGCAAGACTTTCTGGATCAATTCGAGGCTGCAGCGACTGGTGACGATCGCCAGCCCGCCTGCCGTCGGAATATTTTGCCGGATCAAGCCACCGATCAATTTGTCGAGGGCGTTGTGCCGGCCGATATCTTCACGGCCCAGCAACAGTTGGCCCTGATCGTTCATGAACACGGCCGCGTGCACCGCCCCGCAGTGCTGGCCAAGCGGCTGGAACGCGCCAATGCGCTGGCGCAGGCCATCGAGCCATTCAATGGGTGGCAGCGGGGCGCCGGGCAATACCTGGAGGTCCGGCAATGCCTGCTCGACCGCTTCCACGCCGCACAGCCCGCAACCGCTGGTACCGGCCAGTTGCCGACGCTGTTGCTTGAGGTTCCAGAACGCGCGATTGGCGATGGTCACTTGCGCGTACTGCGCCGAGCCCGAGCCGCTGAGTTGCAGGTCATAGATGTCCGTGGCGTCCTGGATGATGCCGCTGCCCAGGCTGAAGCCGACGATGAAGTCTTCAAGGTCCGTGGGCGTTACCAGCATCACCGCCTGGCTGATGCCGTTATAGGCAATCGCCAGTGCGACTTCCTCGGCCAGCGCGGTGCTGGCCGACTCCGAATGTTCGAGGTTGCTGTAGCTGTACGTTTGGCTGGCGTCGGGCGCGGGCGTTTCGAGGGCAGGCGCCGCGCAGGCTGGGCGCTTGGCGTTCATGGCATCACCGAGGGTTTGATCAGCTTTAAGACTAGGCGCGGCAACTTGTCACGTCTAATCGCTATTACTGATCTGCCGATAGATGCCGTCGATCAAGCGCCGATCAACGATTGTTGATAAAGCGCAAAACAGGCCTCCGCCAAGGCCGAGCGTGGCGCGCTGCGTCGCATGATCAGCCCCAGCCGGCCAAGGGTCTGGGCGTTTTCGATCGGTTGCAGGCGCAAATGATCGGTCAGTCCTTCCAGGCCTCCGTCCAACGGCATCACCGCGCAGCACAAGCCACCGTGCACAGCTTGTAACAGTTGATGAACGGCATCGGTTTGCAACAAAGGCTGCGGGTTGAGCCCTCGACTATGGAAGTTGTGGTCGATGGACTGGCGAAAGTGCATGCCGCTGGTGAGCATGCCCAGCGGTAATTCGATCATCGACTCCCAACTCAGCGGTGTATCGCCAAAGGTAAAGAAACGCTGATCGTAGAGCAGGCCCATGCGGGTTTCACTGAAGGTCAGGGAATCGAAGCGCTCGGCATCCAGGCGTTCGAGGTAGGACACGCCGAGGTCCAGGCGATTGTTCGCCAGTTGTTCGAGGATCTGCTCGGAACTCAGTGCCGAGAGTTCGAAGCGCAGGTTCGGGTGTTCCGTGTGCAGGCGTTGCAGCAGCGGCAAGGGATCGAAGCTCGACAGCGGCACCACGCCCAGGCGCAGGGTGCCGACCAGGTTACCGCGACAGGCGGCCGCCTCGGCGTACAGGCCATCATAGGCCGCCAGAACGGTGCGCGCCCAAGCCAGCACCCGCTCGCCAGGTGCAGTGAAGCCTTCGAAGCGCTGGCCGCGATTGACCAGCGGCAGGTCGAGTTCTTCTTCGAGGCTGCGCAGGCGCATGGACAGGGTCGGCTGGGTAATGTGGCAGCGCGCGGCGGCCTGGCCGAAATGGCGGGTTTCGTCCAGAGCGATGAGGAATTTCAGCTGCTTGATGTCCATCTTCGTTCCTGGAGGCGGGAAGGGGCGATTCTATCGCAAGCGGCGTCATTGGTCGGTTTGGATTGGCAAATGACTGCCGTGGTCTAGGCTTTTGCGTCTGGAACCCGAAACCCAAGGAGAGCGAAACAATGAGCCTGTTCAGTTTTCTAAAAGAAGCCGGTGAAAAAATCCTCGATGCGTTGACGCCGGACAAAGCCGAAGCCAACAGCGAGGCGTTGACCAAGCATGTGCAGAGTGCGTTGACGGGGATCGACACTTCCAAGATTCAGGTCAAGGTCGAGGGCGATAAGGTCATCGCCAGCGGCGAAGCGAATACGCAGGAAGAGAAGGAGAAAATCCTCCTGGCCCTGGGCAATGTGGCAGGTGTCAGCGGTGTTGAAGACGAGATCACTGTTACTGGACCTGTGGTCGTGGCGGCGAAGTTTGTTGTGGTCGAGAAGGGCGACACCCTGAGTGCCATTTCCTTGCGCGTGTATGGCAATGCCAACCTGTACAACAAAATCTTCGAGGCCAACAAACCCATGCTCAAGGATGTGAACAAGATCTATCCGGGGCAATCGTTGCGGATTCCCGAATAATGTGAGGCTCTGTAGGGCTGCCGCAGGCTGCGATCTTTTGATCTTGTTTTTAAAGATCACAGTCAAAAGATCGCAGCCTTCGGCAGCTCCTACAGGGAATCAAAGGCCGGTTATCAAATCCCGATAATCACCCACTGCGGCAAATTCAGCGGTGTCCTTGGGCCCCTTTTGGCTGTCCGGCTCTTTCACGGCCAGCAAATGCCCCACACCAAAATCCCGCGCACTGCGCAGGATCGGCAAGGTATCGTCGATAAACAGGCTGCGCGCCGGGTCGAAGTCGATGTCGGCCTGCAAGGCATCCCAGAACTGCGGGTTTTCCTTGGGGAAACCGTAATCGTGGGAGCTGATCAGGCGCTCGAAATAGGGTGCCAGTTCGATTCTTTCCAGCTTCAAGGACAGCGAATCGCGGTGCGCGTTGGTGATCAGCACCACGCGTTTGCCTGCACGCTTGATCGCGGCCAGGAAGGTGTCCGCATCCGGGCGCAGGGCGATCAGATGAGCGGTTTCCAGTTTCAGCTCGCGCACCGGCAGCTTCAGTTCGGCACTCCAGAAATCCAGGCAGTACCACTGCAGCTGGCCAGCATTGCGTTCAAACAGGGGCTGCAGTTCCATATCGGCCATGGCCCGACTCACTCCGTGCCATTCGGCATAGCGCTTTGGCAGGTGCTCCAGCCAGAAATGGTTGTCGAAGTGCAGGTCCAGCAGCGTGCCGTCCATGTCCAGCAGAACGGTATCGATATCGCGCCAGGGCAGCAGGGACATAAAAACTTCTCCAGCGGTAAAAAAAGGTATCCGGGGACAACAAACAGGATAGGCCGGGTATAGTAACCCGCTATCGCCCAGGAGCCGCTCATGCGCCAGAAACCCACCATCCTCGCCCGCGAGATTGTCGCCACCAGCCGTTTGTTCTGCGTCGAGGAACTGAAGCTGCGTTTTTCCAATGGCGTGGAGCGCACCTATGAGCGGCTGGTCGGCAAGGGTGCAGGTTATGGCGCCGTGATGATCGTGGCGATGCTCGATGCGGACCATGCTGTCCTGGTCGAGGAATACTGCGGTGGTACCGATGAATACGAATTCTCGCTGCCCAAAGGCTTGATCGAGCCAGGTGAGGACGTTCTGGCGGCAGCCGAGCGCGAGCTCAAGGAAGAAGCCGGTTTTGGCGCGCGACAGCTTGAGCATTTGACCGAGCTGTCGCTGTCCCCCGGTTACATGAGCCAGAAAATCCAGGTGGTCTTGGCCACTGACCTGTACGAAGAACGCCTGGAAGGTGACGAACCTGAGCCGATGGGCGTGGACAAGGTCAACCTGCGCGAGTTGTCGGCGCTGGCGCAGAACCCGAAGTTCACCGAAGGCCGGGCCTTGGCAGCCTTGTACCTGGCCCGTGACCTGTTGACCCAGCGCGGGGTGTTCCAGCCATGAATTTTCCCCACCCATTGATGGCGCCGGTGGTCGAGCTGGCGTTGCAGGCCGGCGATGCGATCCTGCCATTTTGGCGCACCGGCACGCAGGTGACCGCCAAGGCGGATGATTCACCCGTGACGGCCGCAGACCTGGCCGCTCACCATCTGATCCTGGCCGGGCTGACGGCACTCGATCCGAGCATCCCGGTGCTGTCCGAGGAAGACGCCAACATCCCCCAGAGCGTACGCGCCGGATGGCAGCGCTGGTGGCTGGTGGACCCGCTGGACGGCACCAAGGAATTCATTTCCGGCAGCGAAGAGTTCACCGTCAACATCGCGTTGATCGAGCAGGGGCGCGTGGTATTTGGCGTGGTGTCGATGCCGACCAACGGGCGTTTCTATGTCGGTGGTGCCGGGTTCGGCGCGTGGCGTGGCGATCAAGGTGGCACGCCCGTGGCGATTGCGGTGCGTGATGTTCCGGCCCCCGGTCAGCCGTTCACCGTGGTTGCCAGCCGTCGCCATTCCAGTCCAGAGCAGGAACGCTTGCTGGCTGGGTTGAGCGCCAGCCTGGGAGAACTGGAACTGGCCAACATCGGCAGTTCTCTGAAGTTCTGCCTGTTGGCCGAGGGGGCGGCGGATTGTTATCCACGCCTGGCGCCGACTTCGCAGTGGGATACAGCAGCGGCTCAAGGCGTGCTGGAAGGGGCGGGTGGCGAGGTGCTCGATTTGAAGGGGGCGCCGTTCTGTTATCCGGCGCGGGAGTCGCTTTTGAATGAGTTCTTTTTGGCGCTGCCGGCCAAGGCTGCTTGGCGGGAGCAGTTGTTGGCGTTGGCTCGAGGTTAAAATCAAAAGATCGCAGCCTGCGGCAGCTCCTACAGGGGTATTCGTATGGCTGCGATTTTTGCGTTAGCGGTGTAGCACGTATTGCCCGACAAACTTCACCGCATCCTCATCGCTACCCGCATTCACCACTCGCGTATGCAGGCTCAATCGCGCCCGTCCGTACCGCTGATACATCGCCAGGAATTTCTTCCACACCTGCGCACTCGGCGCCTGGCAAATGGCGTGTGCATCGCCTGTCACTGGCAGCGGGTAGTTGATCTGCCCTTCCTGAATAACGATGTGCCCGTCGCTTATCCCTTCTTCTTTCAGGCGTAAATGCAGCCAGCCCCAACCGGCCAGTACCGCGCCGCAATACAGGCTGCCGCCGAACATGGTGCTCTTGTGGTTGACGTTGGCGTCCAGCGGCAAGTACAGGCGCAGTTGCTGATCGTGCCAGTCGAGCACCTTGAGGCCCATGTCCCGGGTGAGGGGAATGTCGTGGTGGAGGACGGATTCCAGTTGACGACTGTCGCGGCTCATTCAGGGGCCTCTTGTTTGTAGTGGATGAGTGGGCGGCAGCTCAATCGAGGTCGTCGCCATGGGTGGAGGTGCCGCTGTCGGCAAAGCTCAGGCCGTGCTTGCGCAATTTGTCATGCAAGGTCTTGCGTGGAATGCCAAGCGCCTCGGCGACGCTGCGTACCGAGCTGTGCGAGCGCGCCAGTTCCGCGGCAATCAGGGTTTTTTCGAAGTTTTCCACCTGCTCGCTCAACCCGCCGCTGACCATGTCTACCGTCGTGCCAACCGAGCCTTGCACCTCGTTGTTATCCAGCGCCAGTTCCAGGCCCAGGGCGAAGCGTTCGGCCGCATTTTGCAGTTCGCGCACGTTGCCAGGCCAAGTGTGGCGCAACAGCAGGGCGCGTTGCCCGGGTTGCAGTTCATGCGGCGGCAAGCCGTGGCGGGCGCTGGCTTCATCGGCGAAATGCTGGAACAGCATCAGCGCATCTTCACCGCGTTCGCGCAGTGGCGGAATGCGCAGGGGCGCGACGTTCAGGCGATAGTACAGGTCGGCGCGGAAGCGCCCCTGATCGGCGGCCTGACGCAGGTCTTCCTTGGTGGCGGCGATGATGCGGATGTCCAGCGGGATCAGTTGATTGCCGCCCAGACGTTCGACCACCCGCTCTTGCAGCAAGCGCAGCAATTTCACCTGGACGTCCAGGCTCATGCTTTCGATCTCATCGAGAAACAGCGTGCCGCCGTTGGCAAACTCGAACTTGCCGATGCGGCGTTTCTGCGCACCGGTGAAAGCGCCTGGCTCGTGGCCGAACAACTCGCTTTCGACCACCGACTCGGCCAGCGCCCCGGCATTGATCGCCACGAACGGACCATTGCGCCGATTCGACAGGTCATGCAGCGCGCGGGCCACCACTTCTTTGCCGGCCCCGGTCTCACCGAGGATCAACACGTCTGCCCGGGTCGCCGCCAAGGCGCCGATTTGCTCGCGCAGGCGCAGCATCGAGGGCGAGTGTCCGACCAGGCGTGTGCTCAATTCATTGCGATCGCTCAGGGCCAGGCGCAGGCTGCGGTTGTCCAGCACCAGTCGGCGCAGGGCCAGGGCGCGGCGAACGCTGTCGAGCAGGGCGTCGCTGGCGAAGGGTTTTTCCAGAAAGTCATAGGCCCCGGCGCGCATGGCTTGCACCGCCAGCGGCACATCGCCGTGGCCGGTGATCAGCAGCACCGGCAGTTCCGGGTCCTGGGCGTGGAGTTCGGTCAGCAGTTCGATGCCGTCCATGCCCGGCATGCGGATATCGCTGACGACCACGCCCGGCCAGTCGCGCTCCAGTTGCGCGGCCAGGCCCTTGGCTTCTGCCAGCGGCAGAATCTTCAGGCCGGCCAGGTCCAGGGTCTGGCTCAAGGCCTGGCGCAGATGGGGATCGTCGTCGATCAACACGACCTGGATGCGGTTGTCGATGGTCATGCACTTCGGTCCTCGGACGGTTGCAGGCTCACACCCGGTGCGCCTGCGCGCAGTTTAAGGGTAATCAGGGCGCCGCCTTCCTTGTGGTTGGCGAACGACAGTTCGCCGCCGAAGGCGCGCATCAGGGTCTCGCAGATCGCCAGCCCCAATCCAAGGCCCTGGGTGCGGGTCTTGGTGGTGTAGAAGGGCTCGCTGGCGCGGCCGAGGGCCTCCAGGCAGAAACCGGGGCCGTTGTCGCGAATGTACAGGTTGACGCCATCGGCCGTGGATTGGGCACTCAACCAGAGTTTTCGCGGCGGGCCTTTTTCCGTCAGGGCATCCAGGGCGTTGGCCAGCAGGTTGCCCAGCACCTGGCGCAGGCGGGTTTCTCCGGCCTCTACCCACAAAGTGGCGGCGGGCAAGTCGCGGATCAACTCGACTTCCATACTGCGCCGACGCTTGGCCAGCAAGGCCAGGGCATCGTCCAGCGCCGGTTGCAGGGCGACGCTCTCCGGGGCATGGCGATCGCGCCGGGCAAAGGCGCGCAGGTGAGCAATGATCGACGCCATGCGGCCGGTCAATTCGCTGATCAGCTTGAGATTGCCGCGGGCATCGTCGGTGCGCTGGTGGTCGAGCAGCACTTCGGCGTTTTCCGCGTAGCTGCGGATGGCCGCCAAGGGTTGGTTGAGTTCATGGCTGATGCTTGCCGACATCGTGCCCAGGGCCGACAGCTTGCCGGCCTGCACCAGGTCATCCTGGGCGCGAACCAGTTCTTGCTGGGCCTGTTCGCGTTCCAGCACTTCCTGTTTGAGTCGACGGTTGAGGCCCTCAAGATCACTGGTGCGCTCGGCCACCCGGCCTTCCAGTTCGCGCCGGGCCTTGGCTTCGAAGGCGATCCGTTCCAGGTAGTGGCGGCGGCGTTGCATCATCAGGCCGAGCAACAGCATCAACACCAGCAGCGTCGCGCCACCGATGGCGAGCACCGTGCGCACCGGGCGATCTATCAGGGTGCGCGGGGCGAGGATGCTGACGTTCCAGCCGGTTTCCGCGATCGCCTGGGTCTGGGTCAACCAGGCGTTGGGATTGAGCTTCAGCGGCTTGGGTTCGCGGGTGGGGTAGGGCTGGATCGCGGTGATTGCCTTGCGCTCTTCTTCGCTCAACTCACGGGTCGAACGAAAGCGCCATTCGGGGCGCGAGGTGAGGATGACCACGCCGTTGTGATCGGTCAGCAGCAGTTGCTCCGGGGTTTTGCCCCACAGGCTTTCGGTGTGGTCGAGGTCGACCTTGACCACCAGCACGCCAGTGATCTTCTCGCCCTCGCGCACGGCAGCGGCGAAGAAGTAGCCACGTTTGGCGGACGTGGTGCCCAGGCCGAAAAAACGTCCGAGTCGACCGGCCATGGCTTCGCTGAAGTACGGCCGGAAGGCAAAGTTACGACCGACGAAGCTGTCGTGCTTATCCCAGTTGGAGGCGGCCAGGGTCTTGCCCGTGGTGTCCATCAGGTACATGACTTCGGCGCCGGTCTGGGTGCTGATGTTTTTCAGCAGACGGTTGGCGTTGCCCTGGGTGACGCCATCGTCCGGCGCGCCAAGCACGGCGCGCAGGGCTGGCAGGTCGCCGAGGATCTGCGGCAATACTTCATAACGATGCAGGGTGCCCAGCAGGTTGGCGACGTAGAGATCGAGGGTCTGGCGATTCTGCCCGGCCAGTTCGCTACGGTAATAGCGCTCGGCCAGATGCTCCAGCGGCCACAGCAAGGGCGCCAGGCACAACGCGAGCAGGGCCAGGCTGCGCCAGCGGGGTCTGCGGGGAAGGGTCGGAGTCATGAGCATCGAGCGCCTGGGGGTACAGGTGCATTATGCCTAGGCTTGCCGACGCAGTCTGCGCGCTGAAAAGGGCGCCGCCGTTTCAGTCGAAGACGTCGGCGTCCTTGAAGAATGCGGCGGCCTGATCCCTGGCCGACAGTTGCGGCGCTGTATCCAGCGGCGGCCACTCGATGGCCAGGTCCGGATCATCCCAACGAATGCTGCGCTCGGCCACCGGGTTGTAGTACTCGGTGGTTTTGTAGAGAACCTCGGCGAAATCACTCAACACCAGGAAACCGTGGGCGAAACCCTTGGGGATCCACAGCTGGCGATTGTTCTGCGCAGAAAGGCGTACGGCCACCCATTTGCCGAAATGCGGCGAGCTGCGCCGCACGTCGACGGCGACATCAAGAATTTCCCCGGCGCAGGCCCGAACCAGCTTGTCCTGGGTGTTCTCCAGTTGGTAATGCAGCCCGCGCAGCACGCCTTGTTGCGAGCGCGAATGGTTGTCCTGAATGAATTGCGTATTCAGGCCAGTGGCTTCCTTGAAAGCCTTGGCGTTGAAACTTTCGTAGAAAAACCCCCGTTCGTCACCGAAAACCTTGGGCTCGATGATCAAAACACCGGGCAGGTCGGTGGTCACAACATTCATGGGTTTCTCCAACGATGGGCATTGATGGTCGCCATTCTTGCCTAGAGTGCCTGCAAGGGCGAGTGTCATGTGGTTTTTTTCTTGGTAGTTGACCGATCCAGCCGCTTGCCAGCCGTTTCAAGGGGGTTGCGTATCGCCTTGAGCAGTGGCGATATAGGCGCCTAATAAAATTTCAGGGGTCGTTGTATGCCGCTCGCCACGTTGATTCATCGCGCCAGTTTGCCCAGCCCGCAAGTGTCAGCGGAGCAAGCGCTAGAGCTGCTGCAGGCGCATTACGGGCTTAGCGCAAGATTACAGCCCCTGGGCAGCCAGCAGGATCTGAATTTTCGCGTCGACAGCGATCAGGGGCGGTTTGTCCTGAAAATCTGCCGGGGCGACTATTCGGCGCTCGAGCTGCAAGCCCAGCATGCCGGGCTCAAGCACCTGGCTGAGCATCCTGACGTCCATGTGCCGCGGGTGATTGCGGCGAAAAACGGTGCGGACCTGTTGTCCCTGGAGGTCGCAGGCCAAGCGGTGCATGTGCGTCTGCTGGATTACATCGAAGGACAATCGCTGACGCACCTCGAACATTTCAATCGCACGGTGGTGGCCGGTTTCGGGCGGCTGTGCGGTGAAATGGACCTCGCACTGGCGGATTTTGACCATCCGGGGCTGGTGCGCACCCTGCAGTGGGACGCGCGCCACGCCCATGCGCTGATCGCCCATTTGCTGCCGGTGATCAAGGATGAAACCCAGCGCCGCTTGATCGTTGAAGCGTGCGAACAGGCAGAGCGCCATTTGTTGCCACTGCAAGACAAGTTGCCCGTGCAAGCCATTCACATGGACATCACCGACGACAACGTGGTCTGGCAGCGCGATGCGCAACGCCATTGGCAGTTGCAAGGCGTGATCGATTTCGGTGACCTGATCCGCACCTGGCGCATTACCGACCTGTCGGTGACCTGTGCCGCGTTGCTGCATCATGGCGGAGGCGATCCCTTCTGCATTTTGCCGACGGTGCAGGCCTATCACGCGGTCAATCCGCTGCAACACGAAGAACTGCTGGCGCTGTGGCCGCTGATCGTCGCCCGCGCGGCAGTACTGGTGCTCAGTGGCGAACAGCAGGTCAGCATCGATCCGGGCAATGCCTATAGCCGCGACAACCTGGTCCACGAGTGGGAAATTTTCCGTGTGGCCACCTCGGTGCCGTTGGCGCTGATGGAAGCGGCCATCCTGTCGGCCGTCGGACAGCGCCTGCCGGACATTGGCAGCGACGGTTTCGCACCGCTGCTGCCGAGTCTGGTGGGGCGCGAGTTTGCGTTGATCGACCTGGGCGTGCTCAGCCCGCATTTCGAGGCCGGTAACTGGGAGCAGGAAGGCATCGATCAGCGCCTGTTGGACGAAGCCTCCGCTGCCCACGGCCTGGCGGCCAGTCGTTATGGGCAATATCGGTTGTCGCGCACGCGCCCGGACACTGCCGGCGAACCGGACACTTGTCCCTTGCACGTCGAGTTGCGCGTGCCCCATGGCACGGCAGTCGAAGCGCCGTTTGCCGGGGTGGTGCACCAGCCGATGGCCGGGGTGCTGCAACTGGATGGTCCGCAACTGAGTGTGCGGTTGTGGGGCGTAACGCCATCGCTGCACAGCGGTGCGGCGCTAGTAAAAGGCCAGGTGCTGGGCTCGGTCAGCGGGCCGTTGATCGTGCAGTTGTGCCGAAGTGCGTCGATCAGTGCGCCGCTGTTCTGCACACCTTCGCGCGCCGCCGCCTGGCAAGCGCTTTGCCCGTCGCCGGCGACGCTGCTGGGCCTGGCGTGCGATGCGCAGGAAGAACTCGATTCGCAGACCTTGCTGGCTCGGCGCGACGCCAGTTTCGCCCGTACGCAAAAACACTATTACGTCGACCCGCCGCGCATCGAACGCGGCTGGCGCAACCACCTGATCGACATGCAGGGCCGCTCCTACCTCGACATGCTCAACAACGTTGCGGTACTCGGCCACGGCCATCCGCGCATGGCGGCGGTTGCCAGCCGTCAGTGGTCGTTGCTCAACACCAACTCGCGGTTCAACTATGCGGCGGTGGCCGAATTCTCCGAGCGTTTGCTGAAACTGTCGCCAGAGGGCATGGATAGGGTGTTCCTGGTCAACAGCGGCAGCGAGGCCAACGACCTGGCCATTCGCCTGGCGTGGGCCTACAGCGGCGGGCGCGACATGCTCAGCGTGCTGGAGGCCTATCACGGCTGGACGGTAGGCGCGGATGCGGTCTCGACTTCGATCGCCGACAACCCCAAGGCCTTGAGCAGCCGTCCGGACTGGGTGCACCCGGTGATCGCGCCGAATACCTATCGCGGCGAATTCCGCGGCCCTGACAGCACGCCGGACTACGTGCGCAGCGTCGAACACAACCTGGCGAAAATCGCCGAGCAAAAGCGTCAACTGGCCGGTTTCATTTGCGAGCCTGTGTACGGCAATGCCGGTGGTATTTCACTGCCGCCGGGGTACTTGCAGCAGGTTTACGCAATGGTCCGCGCCCAAGGCGGCGTGTGCATCGCCGACGAAGTGCAAGTGGGTTACGGGCGCATGGGCGATTTCTTCTGGGGGTTCGAAGAGCAGGGCGTGGTGCCGGACATCATCACCATGGCCAAGGGCATGGGTAACGGCCAGCCCCTGGGTGCAGTGATCACCCGCCGGGAAATTGCCGAAGCGCTGGAGGCCGAGGGCTATTTCTTCTCGTCTGCCGGTGGCAGCCCGGTCAGTTGCCAGATCGGCATGGCGGTGCTGGATGTGATGGAAGAGGAAAAGCTCTGGGAAAACGCCCAGGTGGTCGGCGGGTACTTCAAGGAGCGTCTTGAAGCGCTGATCGATATTCATCCGTTGGTCGGCGCGGTGCATGGTTCCGGGTTTTATCTGGGGGTGGAGTTGATCCGCAACCGTGAAACCCTGGAGCCGGCCACCGAGGAAACCACGGCGTTGTGCGATCGCTTGCGCGAGCTGGGGATCTTCATGCAACCGACTGGCGATTTCCTGAACGTGCTGAAGATCAAGCCACCGATGGTCACTACGCGCCAGAGCGTGGATTTCTTCGTGGATATGCTCTCGAAGGTGCTCGCGGAGGGTCTGTAAACACATACTCACTGTAGGAGCGAGCTTGCTCGCGAAGAGGCCGTGTCAGCCACGAATTCTTGTCTGAATGACCGCTTTCGCGAGCAAGCTCGCTCCTACAGGGAGTGGTGGTGTTAATTCGATTGTTATCGGGTTTAAGTGTGAAATTTTAGACGCATTGCTTATCTGTCGCTTCTAAAGCCGATATTTATCGGCTATAAAGTCGCCAATGCCAGGGTGTGGATCAACCATGCCCGACCGTCACGCACTTGCCCGGAGATGATTCATGAGCCGTAACGTTACCGTCGCCGCCACCCAGATGGCCTGTTCCTGGGACCTTGAAGGCAATATCGAGGTCGCAGAAAGGCTGGTCCGCGAAGCCGCCGCCAAGGGCGCGCAGATCATCCTGATCCAGGAACTGTTCGAAGCGCCGTACTTCTGCCAGAAGCCGAACCCGGATTACCTGCAACTGGCGACGACGGTCGAAGACAACGTCGCCATCAAGCACTTCCAGAAAGTCGCCAGGGAACTGCAAGTAGTGCTGCCGATCAGCTTCTACGAACTGGCAGGCCGTGCGCGTTTCAACAGCATTGCGATCATCGACGCCGACGGCAGCAATCTCGGGATTTATCGTAAAAGCCACATTCCAGATGGCCCTGGCTACCACGAGAAGTACTACTTCAACCCGGGCGATACCGGCTTCAAGGTGTGGAACACCCGCTACGCGAAAATCGGCGTGGGCATCTGCTGGGACCAGTGGTTCCCCGAGGCTGCGCGCAGCATGGCGTTGCAAGGCGCGGAAATCCTGTTCTACCCGACCGCCATCGGCAGCGAGCCGCACGACAAGACCATTTCGTCCCGTGATCACTGGCAACGCGTGCAACAGGGCCACGCCGGCGCTAACCTGATGCCGCTGATCGCCAGTAACCGCATCGGCAACGAAGAACAAGACGGCTACGACATTACCTTCTATGGTTCGTCGTTCATCGCCAACCAGTTCGGCGAGAAGGTGCAGGAACTCAACGAAACCGAAGAAGGCATCCTGGTTCACACCTTCGACCTCGACCAACTGGAACACATCCGTAGCGCGTGGGGCTCGTTCCGTGACCGTCGTCCGAACCTGTACAGCGCGCTGAAAACCCTCGACGGTTCCCTGGAGTCCTGATCGACATGACCACTTTGAGCAGCACCCCTCGCGCAGACGGCTTCTACATGCCGGCCGAGTGGGCACCACAAACCCAGACCTGGATGATCTGGCCCGAGCGTCCGGACAACTGGCGCCTGGGCGGCAAGCCGGCGCAAGCCGCGCACATGGCGGTGGCCAAGGCCATCGCCCGTTTCGAACCGGTCACCGTGGCGGTGTCCGCCGGCCAGTACGAAAACGCCCGTGCCCGCCTTGACGTACCCAATATCCGCGTGGTCGAGATGTCCAGCGACGATGCCTGGGTCCGGGACACAGGACCGACGTTCGTCATCAACAACAACGGCGAAGTCCGCGGCGTGAACTGGGACTTCAACTCGTGGGGCGGTTTTGACGGTGGCCTGTATTCGCCGTGGAACCGCGACTCGCAGGTGGGCGGCAAGATCCTCGAGATCGAGCGCAGCCAACGCTACCGCACCGAGGGCTTCGTGCTTGAAGGCGGCTCGATCCATGTCGATGGCGAAGGCACGCTGATCACCACCGAAGAGTGCCTGCTCAACCGCAATCGCAACCCGCACCTGAACCGTGCGGAAATCGAAGCGGTGCTCAGCGCGCATCTGGCTGTGGATAAGATCATCTGGTTGCCGGACGGCTTGTTCAACGACGAAACCGACGGCCATGTGGATAACTTCTGCTGCTACGTGCGTCCGGGAGAGGTGCTGCTGGCCTGGACCGACGATCCACAGGACCCGAACTACCCACGCTGCCAGGCCGCGATGAAAGTGCTGCAAAACAGCACCGACGCCAAAGGTCGCCCATTTACGGTGCACAAGATGCCAATTCCAGGGCCGCTGTATGCGACCGAGGAAGAATGCGCAGGTGTCGACCCGGTGCATGGCACCCAGGAACGCAATCCGAGCGTGCGTCTGGCCGGTTCGTATGTGAACTTCCTGATCGTCAACGGCGGCATCATCGCCCCGAGTTTCGACGACCCGCTCGATGGTCCTGCAAAAGAAATTTTGCAGAACCTGTTCCCCCAGCATGAAGTGGTCATGGTGCCTGGCCGTGAACTGTTACTGGGAGGCGGCAACATTCACTGCCTTACCCAACAACAGCCAGCACCGTACAAAGAGTGAGTGCAGTTGTAACAGCTTGAGTTTGTAGCGAAATCAGACAGGCAAACGTTTTCGCGCGCAACTTTGTGGGAAGCCCGCAGCCCTTAAGGACTGCGGGCTTTTTTGTATCCGCTTGTCGACAGCGCGCACGCCTTGGCATAGCTCTTGTATCTGCGAAGGTGTAATGCCGGGAGGGGGAGAACTTAGTTGTTCTGTCATAAACCTTGGATAAGTTAGCCGCTCAAAAACCGGGAGAGAGCGTTGAAATGAACGCCGAAGTGAATGTGGCAAGTGAGCGGGCGTTGCATCCCCTGGCAGTTAATGGCGAGTCGCTGCAGATCCTGGCGCACTGGTTAAAGTCCAATGGAACGCGTCAGATCACACAAAGTGATCCGCGCCGGACGATGATCGAGCGCTACCCCGCTGGCTTGTTCAGCGAAGCGGAACTGGATGCGTTGTGGGATGTGATGGAAGGATAAGAAGAAAAACAACGGATTGATAAAACAAAAGCGCTGCCGGGATGGCAGCGCTTTTTTTATGGGCGACAAGTTGTAGCAAATTACCCCGCCCCCCTGTAGGAGCTGGCTTGCCAGCGATGAGGCCAGCACACCCAACATTGATATCGGATGAAACGCCGCCATCGCTGGCAAGCCAGCTCCTACAGGGTGATGGTGTTAGAAACTGTAAGTCCCGGTCACCACAACGCTGCGCGGCTCACCCGGCTGAATCTGCGCCGCACTGGTGGCCGACGAGTAATACGTCTTGTCACTGATGTTGTTCAGCGCCGCGCGCAGATCCCAATCCTTCTGCCTGAACCCGGCCAACGCATCCCAGCGGCCATAACCCGGCAGCACGGTGGTGTTGAGGTTGTCGGCATAACGATCGCCAACCAGGGTCAACCCGGTTTCGGCATACCAGCCCATTTCAGGTTTCCAGGTCACGAACAGGCTGCCGTTACGCTTGGCCACGTTGCTGATGCGATTTCCTTCAAAGCCATTGTTGTCTTCCTCGATGGTCGCGTCCTGAAGACCTACGCCACCGCGCACATACCAGTTGCCGGTGATCTTGCCGGTGGCGGTCAGCTCTATCCCACGCGAACGTTGTTTACCGGTCAGCAAGGTAATGGTCGGGTTGTTCGGATCACTGGTGCGGCGGTTGTAGAGTTCCAGTTCGTAGATCGCCAGCGTGGTGCTCAGGCGATCGTCGAGCCAGTCGCTTTTCACGCCGATTTCTTTCTGCCTGGTCAGCTCCGGGCTCAGGTCGTTGGTATTGCCGGCCGCACCCGGAGTGATGCCGATCAAACCACCGCCGACCGGCGAAAACGTCTTCGACCAGGAGGCATAGAAAGAATGATTCTGCAGCGGCGTCCACACCAGCCCTACGCGAGGGCTGGTGCTGTGGCTGTCACGGTCTTCGGAAATGTCCCGCAGCTTGTTGGTCGACTCGATGTCGAACGTGTCGTAACGCAAGCCGGCGAGCAGTTGCCATTGATCGTTCAGTTGCAGCTGATCCTGCACATACACCGCACGGCTTTCGACCTCGGTGTGCGAGCTGCTGGAGACCTGCATGCGACCGGTGTGGCGTAAATCCCGATTGGGGTTGTTCAGGTCCAGCGGCGGCACCGGTGAACTGCCCGGGCCTGAGGTGGCGGCGGTGTACAAGGTCGGATCGCGCCGCTGGCTGCCGATCTCGATGCCGGTCAGCAGGCGATGTTCCAGGCCGAAAGTATCGAACCCGCCTTCCAGTTCAACGTTGTTGTAGACGTTGCGGGTGGTCAGGTCCTGTTGCCAGTGCTGGCGCGTGACCTGGTTGGTGGTCGGGTTGTAGCCGGTCAGGTAGGTGTTGTCGAAATCGCTGTTGAGCTTGAACACGCCCAGGGTCTGGCGCAGTTGCCAGTTGTCGCTGAGCTCGTAGGTGAGCTTGGAGCGCAGCGATTGCGACTTGTCGTCGATGAAATCGTGCTCGCTGCCGTAGGTCGTGTCGCGTCCGACGTCTGCCGGGCGGCCGTTGACCCCGGGGACACCGCGATCCGGCGTACGGTTGTAACGGCTGTATTCGTACTGCACCAGCCAGTTCAGGTCCGGCGTCAGCTGCCAGCTCATCGAGGGTGCAAACAACTGGCGATTACCACTCACGCCATCGCGGAAACTGTTCTGGTCCATGTTGCCCATATTCAGGCGCAGGCTGATGTTCTCGGATGGATCGCTGCTAAGGTCGGCATACAGGCTGCGAAGATCATCGCTGCCGCCCTGGGCTTCGAGGGTCGAGCGGCGGCCGAACTCCGGAAGTTTGCTCACCCGGTTGACGATCCCGCCCTGGCTGCCGCGGCCGTACAACACGGCGGCCGGACCTTTGAGCACGTCGATGCGTTCGATGTTGTGCAGGTCGCGCACGTATTGGCTGTCGTCACGGATGCCATCGAGATAAAAGTCGTTGCTTGCGTCAAAACCACGGATGCGCAGGCTGTCGAAGCGGGTGTCGGCGCCGCTGCTGACGTTGGGGATGCCACTGAGTGCGTTGCCCAGGTCGTTGGTGCCGTAATCGACAACGTTGGCGGTCTTGATCGAGTCGATGGCTTGAGGCACGTAGCGCACCGGCGTGTTGGTGCGGGTCGCCGTATTCGTTTCCTTCACACGTGGGTCATCGGCCTCGGTTTCGGCACTGATGGACGTGGCAGGTAAGGTGGTAGGCGCAGCGTAGGAAAAACCGGCAGATATCAGAGCAGAAAGCCCAAGGCTGAAGGGCGTAAGGCGAAAAGGGGCAGGCATTGAAGAACGCATCCGTAGGATTTTTAGGGGTGTAACTAAAGCGGCGCGAATGATAATGCTTGCTATTTACTTGTGTTAATTATTCCTGAGAAGGTGCTCTGCTTGATTGTTTCCAATTGTGTCGCAATTGTTACTTTTGCCTTTTCAACGTTATTTGAAGTCGATAAGACTGCGCGTCCGTTGAGGTTTTCTGCCAAGCAAACTCATTTCTTAGACGAATTTCGCCGGGTTATAGACGATTCATGAAATTGACACATCGTTAAGGCCGCGGCTACGATCCGGCCCAACGCCTGTGGCAGACCGCCATGACCGAAAAATAATTAAAAGGCCCGCCGCGAGAGATCGTGGGCGGGCCTTTTTGTTTGTGGGATGAAAAAAGAGCGCGATAGCGCCGTTTCGGCCGTTGAACACAGCGCGTTTCAACCCGTAATAAGGAAAACAACATGTTGAACAAGCGAATCAGCCTGATCGCTCTGGGGATTTTGAGCGCTACACAGGCCATGGCTAACGACCAGGCCGAATCCAAGGGATTTGTTGAAGACAGCAGCCTCAAAGTGCTGCTGCGCAATGCCTACATGAACCGTGACTACAAAGACGGCAACCCGGATAAATCCGAGTGGGGCCAAGCGGCCATCGGTACGTTCTCGTCCGGCTTCACCCAAGGCACCATCGGCGTGGGTGTGGATGCCTTTGGGCTGTACGCGCTCAACCTGGAGCGTAATGAAGACCGCAGCGGCGCCCAGGGCATCGACTTTTTCAAACAGGGTGCCAGCGGCGAACCGGCTGACGACCTGGCCAAAGCTGGCGCAGCCGTCAAATTCCGTCTGTCCAGCACAACGCTGACCTACGGCGACCAGATGCCGGTGCTGCCGGTATTGAGCTACGACAACGGTCGTCTGCTGCCGGAAAGCTACACCGGTACCCTGATCACCTCCAAGGAGATCAAGGGCCTGGAACTGAACGCCGGTCGCTTCACCGCCGAATCGCGCAAAAGCGCTGAAGGCCATGACAGCGGTGGCTTGAAGTCGATCAACGTGTTGGGCGGTAGCTACCAGTTCACCGAACAATTCAAGGCCGCGTTATATGCCTCCGACGTCGAAGACGTGCTGAAGAAGCAATACGTGAACGCCAACTACGTGTTCCCGTTCGACAAGGATCAGTCCCTGACCCTGGACTTCAACGGCTACCGTACCAAACTGGACGACTCTTACGTCCGTGACAACGGTATTACCGGCGACGACAACAAGATCTGGAGCCTGGCAGCCACCTTCGCCACCGGCCCGCACTCGTTCACCCTGGCGCACCAGCGCAGCACCGGTGACAGTAACCTGGGCTACGCCTACGGCGGCTACCAGAAAGATCAAAACCGCGTCGGCGACGGTGGCAACACCATCTACCTGGCCAACTCCTACTGGTCCGACTTCAACGCCGAAGACGAACGCAGCTGGCAACTGGGCTACGGCCTGGACTTCAGCACCTTCGGTGTGCCGGGCCTGAGCTACAACTTCGCCTATGTACGCGGTGACAACATCACCACCTCCACCAGCGAAGGCGGCACCGAGCGCGAGATCTTCAACCAGTTCAAATACGTCGTACAAAGCGGCCCGGCCAAAGACCTGAGCGTGAAGCTGCGCAGCTCGATCCTGCGCGTGTCGCAGAAGTCGAGCGAGTACAACGTCAGCGGTAACGAAGTGCGTGTGTTCGTGGACTACCCGATCAACATTTTCTGATGATGGGTTGCGGTATCGAGGCCTGATGTAAGGCTGAGAAAAAGAAGAAGCCCCGACTGGTTCGGGGTTTTTTTGTGAGTGCTTGTTGGCTCATGTCGTCAAAAGGCGATATCGGGAACACGTCTTGAGAACGTCGTCCGCGGCGACATGTTCCGAGACTGGATAAACACCGCATCTCGATACGCTGAAGTTTGACTTGGCTTATTACCTCACGTAACTAATGAAGTTCCCGCCCCCACCTTTATCCCCTCCAGCTAACTCCATACATTGAGCTCCAACGCCTCTCCCATCATTCCGACGGGAAGGTCACTGGAGTTTCGATCATGCCTTTTGTAAGCGTACGCATCACCCGCGATGGCGTTACCACTGAGCAGAAAGCTCAGGTGATTGCCGAGATCACTGAAACACTGGAACGCGTCCTCAACAAACGCCCTGAGCTGACCCATATCGTGATCGAGGAAGTCGACACCGATAACTGGGGCTATGCCGGTATCACCACCACCCAGTACCGCAAACAACTGGCGGAGGAGGGGAAGTCATGACGGCGTCGGTGACCATCGATTTCGTTTCCGACGTGGTGTGCCCATGGTGTGCTCTGGGGGCGACGGCGCTGGAGCAGGCGATCGAGAACGTGGCGGGTGAGGTGGCGGTCGAGCTGACCTACAAGCCTTTCGAGCTGAACCCGGACATGCCGGTTGAAGGCGAGAAAGCCGTCGAGCACTTGATGCGCAAATACGGGCGCACCGCCGAGGACGTCGCCTCTGGCAAGGCGATGCAGATCGCTCGCGGCGAGGCCATCGGCTTCAAGTTCGATCTGGAAAAGCGCACGCACTTCTACAACACCTTCGACGCTCACCGGTTGTTGCTCTGGGCGCTGGAAGAAGGCCGCCAGGTGGCGCTGAAGAAGATCCTGCTGCGCGCTTACTTCAGCGAAGGCCAGAACCCGAGTGATCAGCAGACGCTGGTGCGCCTGGCGGGTGAAGCCGGGTTGGACGAGGCCCGTGCGCGCAAGGTGCTGGCGTCAGGCGCCTTTGCCGACGAGGTACGTGAGCTTGAAGCTTTTTATCGACAGCACGGCATCAATTCGGTCCCGGCCCTGGTGCTCAACGGTCGTCACCTGGTGTCCGGCTCGCAATCGGTCGAGTACTACGAACAGATGTTGAGACAAATGGCACAAGCCTGATTACCAAATTTTTAAATCATCATTTATCAGTAGAGGTTCATCATGAGCAATTCGAAAAAAGTCGTTGTCATCACTGGCGCATCCCAAGGTCTCGGCGACGGCATGGTCAAGGTCTTCCGCGAGCTCGGTTACCAGATCGTCGCCACCTCGCGCTCGATCAAGCCATCCACCGATCCGGACATCCTCACCGTGGCCGGTGACATCGGCGAGCCAGAAACTGCACAGCGCGTGATTCGTGAAGCGATCGCCCATTTCGGCCGTGTCGATACCCTGGTCAACAACGCCGGGATCTTCATCGCCAAGCCGTTCACCGCGTACACCGCTGAAGATTACGCCAATGTTTTGTCGGTGAACGTCAACGGCTTCTTCTACATCACCCAACTGGCCATCGCCGAGATGGAGAAACAGGGCAGCGGCCACGTGGTCAACATCACCACCAGCCTGGTCGACCACGCCATCGACGGCGTGCCATCGGTACTGGCCTCGCTGACCAAAGGCGGCCTGAACGCGGCAACCCGTTCCCTGGCCATCGAATACGCCAAGCGCGGCATTCGGGTAAACGCGGTATCGCCTGGCATCATCAAGACCCCGATGCACGGCGAAGAAACCCACGCCGCACTGGGCGCACTGCACCCGGTCGGGCACATGGGCGAGATCGATGATATTGCGCAGGCAGTGGTGTATCTGGACGGCGCCAAGTTTGTTACTGGCGAGATCCTCCATGTAGATGGTGGGCAGAGCGCGGGTCACTGAGTCCTGGGTTTTCAAACTGCGCAAACAACAAAGCCCTTGTATTGCTACAAGGGCTTTGTTTTTAGGGCCGCATCAGGAAGTCTGCCGATCAATATCGCGTCGAAGCACGACAGCGGTGGTGATGTCTTCAACGGTTTCGTGACTGGCTACTGCGTCTCTAACCCGATTCAGATCATCGATCGTTCGCGATTCGATCTCGATGACCAGATCAAGCTGGCCACTGACCGAGGAGACGCGTCGTACCTGGGAGTTCTGGGCAAGCAGGTCCAGCAGGCTTATTGCCGGTGTGCGCTTGAGGCTCACAAGCAGGATGGCGCGAATCACGTTGGCGTCGATTTCGCCGATATCAGCCCGGTAGCCCCGGATCACACCATTGCGTTCAAGGTTGATGACGCGCTCGCTGGTGGCGCTTCTTGACAGTCCAATTCTCGCGGCCAGGGCCTTCAGGGCAATGCGCGCCTCTCTGGACAGGATTTCGAGTATTTCGCGATCTTTCGTGTCCAGGTCGCGCATCAGAACTCCCTAATTTTGTTACCGAATTTGTGCCGGTCGATTCCGACAATATGCAGGCCAAAGCCGACCGCATACCTACTGCCGTCCAAGGCTCCGCGTGCCAAGCTATCTGAAAAAAATGGCCTGGAAAACAATTACCATGACTAATCTTTCCCATCCCGCCCCCCAGTTCTCGACGGCGGAAGCCGAAAACCTCGGTGAGCAGCTTTTCGACGTTATCGGCACAGCCACGCCACTGGACGGTGAACGAGACCGCAACTATCGGTTGAGGACAGGCACCGATGCGGGGTGGATTCTGAAAGTCGTCAACTCGACGGAACCGCGTGTTGAAAGCGAGTTTCAGACGGCCATTCTCAGTCACCTTGCCAGTTGCAGCCCAGAGCTTGCCGTGCCCTTTCTCAAGAAAAGCCTGGCGGGTGATTTCCTCGCCTCGACAGTGGCACCTTCTGGCGAAACCCATGCGGTTCGCCTGGTCGGTTGGTTGCACGGAACGCCACTTGCCGAGGTCCCTCGTACGTTCGAATTGATGCGCAGCCTCGGTCAATCTTTCGCAGAGGTAGATCGTGCACTTCAGGGCTTCATTCATCCGGGCGCGGTACGTGATCTCGACTGGGATTTGCGTCACGCCGCACGTTCGCGCTCACGCCTGCATTTCGTGAAAGACGCGGACAAAAGGGCGATTCTGGAACGGTTCATTGACAGGTTCGAAAGAACCGTTCAACCCAAGCTTGCGCGTTTGCGCACACAGGTCATACACAATGACGGCAATGACTGGAACATCCTCGTCGATTCCTGCAACCATCAGAAAGTCTCGGGCATCATCGATTTCGGCGATGCCGTCCATACGATCCTGATTGCCGAAGTAGCCATCACCTGTGCTTATTCCATCCTCGACATGGAAGATCCAATCGGCGCGGCCGCTGCCCTCACGGCCGGTTTCCATGAGAAGTACCCTCTGCATCCCGAGGAGGTCGACGTCCTCTTCAATCTCATTGCGATGCGCCTGGTCACGAGCGTCACGTTGTCGGCATTGCGATACGGCCAGACGCAAGACAATCCCTACCTTGCCATCAGCGAAGCGCCGGCCTGGCGCCTCCTGGAGAGGATGGATCGCATGAACCCTCGACTGGCGACGGCGATCCTGCGCAAAGCCTGTGGTTTTGACGCGATCGAAGGCGCCGGTGCGGTTCGCCGCTGGGTGGCTGAAAACAGTAAGTCTTTTGCGGATATCGTGCGTCCATCTGCGGCGACCATGAACAAGGCGATCGCTCCATTCGGGGATGCTTCGCACGTAATGACGATCGCCTCGGCCGAGCAGCGTCCAGCGCAGGCAACCCAGTGGTGGAATGAGTTTTCTGCCGAGCACAAGGTGCCGCTCGGCATCGGACCCTGGGGCGAGGAAAGGACCATCTACACCGACACGGCATTCGAATCGCGCTTCATTGAAGGGCAGCGTCGGATCATTCACGTCGGTGTCGATTTGATCATGCCCGCCGGCACACCTCTCTATACGCCTGTTGCCGGTGTGGTGCAGAGCGTCGAGGTCGAGCCTGAGCCGCTTGGCTATGGCGGTTTGATCATGCTCGAGCACTCGCCTGAAGATTGCCCTCCCTTCCTGACCCTGTGGGGTCACATGGCCCATGAAGCGCTGGCGCGACTTAAACCCGGCGACCGACTTGAGGCTGGCGCGCTGGTTGGATACATGGGCGCGGATACGGAAAACGGTGGGTGGATCCCCCATGTACATTTTCAGATGTCCACGGACACCGGGTTGAAAGCCAGCGAGTTCATTGGCGTCGGTGAGCGGGCTTATCTTGAGGTTTGGGCCGACCTTTTTCCCGATGCATCGACCCTCGCCGGGATTCCTCCGGAAACCTACAGCCAGGACGGCTGCACCAAGGCTGAGATCGTTGCCAAGCGTAAGGAACTGCTGCTTCCAAACTTGTCGATTTCCTATTCAGATCCGATCAAGTTCGTACGCGGTGATGGGGTTTGGTTGATCGATAACTTCGGCAGAGCGTATCTGGACTGCTTCAATAACGTGTGCCATCTCGGCCACTCCCATCCAGATGTGGTGCAAGCGCTTTCACGCCAAGCCGCACGCCTGAACACCAACACGCGTTATCTGCACGACAATATCGTGGAGTACGCAGAGCGGCTCACCGCGACGTTACCTGAAGGTTTGGCGGTCGCTTCCTTCGGCTGTTCAGGCAGTGAAGCCAACAGCCTCATGCTCCGGATGGCGCGCAATCACACGGGTCGTAACGACGCCATTGTGCTGGATTGGGCCTACCACGGCACGACACAGGAGCTGATCGATCTCAGCCCTTACAAATATAAGCGCAAGGCCGGTAAAGGACGTGCAGACCATGTGTTCGAAGCGGTCGTCCCGGATGCTTATCGAGCTGAGCAAGATTGGCCGTACGAGGAGCTCGGCAAGCGTTTCGCTGAGAGTGTGGCGGATCAGATTGAGCTCATGCGCAAGCAAGGTCGATCCCCGGCATTCTTTTTGGCGGAGTCCATTCCAAGTGTCGCCGGGCAACTGTTCTTCCCGGATAACTACTTGAAAGAAGTCTATGCAATGGTTCGCGCAGAGGGTGGTCTTTGCCTGGCGGACGAAGTCCAGGTCGGCTTCGGTCGTGTTGGCAGCCACTGGTGGGCATTTGAAACCCAGGGCGTCGTTCCCGACGCAGTGTCCATGGGCAAACCCATTGGCAATGGGCATCCCATGTCGGCGGTTGTTACTACGCGCGAAATGGCAGACAGCTTCAACAATGGCATGGAGTACTTCAATACCTTCGCCGGTAGTCCGGTTTCATGTGCTGTAGGGCTCTCGGTACTCGATGTGATTGAGCGCGATGACTTGAAACTCAACGCACTGACCGTTGGCAACTATCTGCTCGACGGCTTCAGTAAGTTACAGCGGCGATACGATGCAATAGGCGATGTGCGCGGGCTGGGTCTTTTTCTCGGAATAGAACTTGTCACCGATCGCAAAACGAAAATTCCAGCCACGGCGCTGGCGAAAAAAGTAGCCGATGGTGCCAGGGAGCGAGGCGTTTTGATCGGTACTGAAGGCCCCTATGACAATGTCCTGAAAATGCGTCCGTCGATGATTTTCAGTCAGAAGAATGCTGATTTCCTCCTTGAAGTCCTGGACGAAAGCTTCAAGGCCGCACTCCAGTAAGGGGTCAAAATCGGGGGCGTGCAGCAAGGGTCCTGGTTGATCAGTCTCTTCGCACGCTGCCTTCCCGGCATAGTGTCGGTCAACTCCGGCAATGTGTCAGGCAGGCTGGCACCTTGCTGGGTGCTTTCCAAAATAGCCTATGCAAAGATTTTCCTGAAGGCTGGGTGAAGAGCCCCAAAACAATAAATAATAATTCTTCCGAGGTGCCATCCGATGCTAACTAACAGGCTCAAGGACTTGATTGTCGCTTCCACTGTGGTGGTGGCGGCACTGGTTTTTACCTCCGCTGTTCACGCTGATGATTTGAAGTCAATTCAGGATTCCCAAGAGATTCGTATTGCGATGAGCGGGCAATACGTTCCCTTCAGCTTTGTTAACGAGAATAACCAGGTTGTCGGATTCGACGCCTCCATCAGCGAGGCACTAGCTGAGCGGATGGGGGTAAAAGTGACGATCATCACGACCCCGTTCGACGGGATCATTGCCGGTCTTCTGGCGAAAAAATACGACGCCATCATCGCGTCCATGACCATTACGCCGGAACGCCAGAAGGCCGTGGATTTCGTTGGGCCCTATTACCACGCTGGCCGCACGATCGTGGTGAAGGACAGCTCTTCGATCAAAAGTTTTGATGATCTCAAGGATGTTGTGGTTGGCGTCACGCTGGGGGATGCCCACGATAAATGGGCCAGGGCTCGCGGCAACCTGAAGGTGAGATCGTACAAGGGTCTTCAGGAAATGCTGGTTGATCTGGATGCCGGTCGTATCGACGCGCTGGTGATGGACAGTGTTCCGGTGCTGGTCGCCGTCAAGGAAACCGGGCAGAAGGTTCGCATCATTACTCCACCCGAGAGCGATGGTGGCATTGAAGGTATGGGTATTGCACTGCGCAAGAATAACCCTGAGCTCAAGGCGACGATGCAGAAGGCGCTTGAAGAAATGCTCGCCGATGGCACTTACGAAAAGATCTCCATGAAATGGATTGGCAACGATATCCGCTAATTCATCTTTAGCCTGGCCCGACTTTTTCATCGGGCCAGTCAATCGGCCTTTTCTGAGCGTTTCCATGGATCTGACACTCATACAGCGCACATTCCCGTTTTTTCTGGAAGCGGCCTGGATCACGGTGCAAATCTCGGTACTTGCACTGCTACTGGGTTTCCTGGTCGCCATCGTGCTGGTCGCTGCGCGGTTGTCCACTTTTCTCATCTTTCGCAGCCTCGCAAGAATCTACATCAGCGTTTTTCGCGGCACTCCCTGTCTGGTCCAGCTGTTCATCATTTACTTTGGCGGGCCGCAGGTCGGGGTTGAATTGGAGCCCTTTGCCGCAGGCGTGATCGGCTTGGGCCTGAACATCGCGGCCTACATGGCCGAATCCATTCGTGGCGCCATCATCAACGTCGATCCTGGCCAGGAAGAAGCTGCACGTTCAATTGGTTTCGGGCGGGGCCAGACGTTATGGCACATCAAGCTGCCACAAGCGGCAAAGCTGATGATCAGGCCGCTGGGCGTAAATGCTGTCGCGCTTATCAAAGGTTCTGCATTGGTGTCGACGATCTCCGTGGTTGAACTTTCATATACCGCGCAACGCTTTATCAGTTCAACGTACAAGCCTTTTGAGATTTTCATGGTGTCTGCACTGCTTTATATCGTGATGGTCTATTCGGTCAGATTTGTTGTTGACTACCTCGATAATCGCTTCGCGGCAAGGTGAGAGCATACAGATGCAAAACCTGGATCTTAGTATCGTTACTCCCTATTCCGAATTGCTGGCGACGGGCCTCTGGTGGACAGTCGTAATGTTTTTAAGCTCAAGCATATTGAGTTTGATCGCCGGGGTAGCCTTTGCACTCATCGTTCTTTATGCGCCTAAGCTTCTGGCGCTACCCGTGCGCTTTATTACCTGGCTGCTCATGGGAACTCCACTCCTGCTGCAGTTGTATTTGATCTATTACGGTCTTGTGCAAGTGGGGATCGATATTCCTGCACTGGTGGCAGGCATCATAGGCCTTAGCCTGCACTTCGCCGTCTACAATGCCGACGTCATTCGGGCTGGCGTGATGTCAGTAGACCCTGGTCAAATCGAAGGTGCCCGGTCCATTGGTTTCAGTCGCGGGCAGACTCAGCGCTACATCATCGTGCCACAAGCGCTGCGTAGTACTATTGCGCCGCTTGGAAATAACCTGATTGTCTTGTTAAAGGACACATCACTGGTTTCCATCATCGGTATTGCCGAGTTGGTGTATAGCGCGCAACTTGCCGTGAGCGAGACCTATAGCCCGTTTGAGTTCTATCTGACGGTCGCGGTTATTTACTATGCAGCCAATCTTGTTCTCGAGGCCGGCCTGCATCTTCTCGAAAGAAAGGTAGAGATGTCACGATGACCAAAAATGAATTCATGGTTGAGGTGAAGGGCGCTCGCAAGGCCTACGGAGCAATTGAAGTACTCAAGGGCATCGATCTTTGCGTACCTCGCGGAAAAATAATCGCCATTATCGGCCCCAGTGGTTCCGGCAAAAGCACACTTCTGCGGTCAATCAACCACCTGGAAGCACTGAACGACGGAGAGATCTGGCTGGAAGGTGAGCAAGTCAATCGGCCATTGAAAGGTCGTGCGTTTGAACAGCATATCAATGCTGTGCGCCAGCAGATGGGCATGGTGTTTCAGCACTTCAATTTATTTCCGCATTTGACCGTGTATGAAAACATCGCCCTTGGCCCGATAAAACTCAAAGGGCTCACGAAAAAGGAAGCACGTGAGCTGGCAATGGAATACTTGTCAAAAGTCGGGTTGGCCAACAAGTTCGACGAGTATCCTTCTCGGCTGTCAGGGGGACAGAAGCAGCGCGTAGCCATCGCCAGGGCACTGGCCATGCGGCCGAAAGTCATGCTGTTCGACGAGGCCACCTCGGCACTGGACCCTGAGCTCGTCGAGGAGGTCAACCTGGTTATGAAGCAACTTGCGGCCGAGCATATGACCATGTTGATCGTCACGCATGAAATGCGTTTTGCAGGCGAAGTGGCAGACAGGATTGTCTTTATGGACGGTGGGGTTGTAGTAGAGGAAGGGGCGCCAGCAGAGATCTTGCAGAACCCGGTCCACGAACGAACCCGGTCGTTCTTGAAAAAGCATCTGCACGAAAGATGAGGTGAGCTTATCGCAGACAAACAAAAGGCCCGCATCGCTGCGAGCCTTTGTTTTGTATGGTGCCGGCACCAGGAATCGAACCCGGGACCTACTGATTACAAGTCCATGCAGTTGCGCAATGAACATTAGAAAAAGCTGCGAAACCTGCATTTTCCGTGATTATTTCAACGATGTTCAGCAAGTATTCTTAATGGGTGTGGACGGAATGTGGACGTTCCAAGGCTGGCCCGCTTTCACAAACCTACATAGACCTTCAATGAGTGAAATACCTCTTTCCTGCCTCCGGCCCAACGCCTGCCTGTTCCGGAGCCCTGATTGCACCTCCTGCTGCGTTGCACAAAAAACGGATGCGAGGCCCGTCGGCGGGAGGGGGAAAAGTGCGTTCTCACTCCCTTTTTCTTTGGATCGTTCGGATCTAACTGACGAAGGTGACTCTGTGTGTATTGTGTGTATTCGACATTGACTGATTTGTCATTCGTGTGTACTATACACAACATCGGAGCAAGGGGAGGGACAGGATGCGGAGTAGAGAGGTGATTGATTTGATGCTGGCGGATGGTTGGGAGGAGGTGGCCGTAAAGGGCAGCCATCACCAATTCAAGCATCCCACCAAGCCAGGCCGGGTGACAGTTCCACACCCCAAGTCTGAAATTGCTAAAGGAACGCTACATAGTATTTTGAAGTCCGCCGGCCTCAAATGAGGCCGAACGAACCGCCTGAAGCCCTGCAGATGGGGCTTTCGGTGGATCGGTTAGGTAATAGTGACTGTCCTTAGACGGACGCTTGCTCTGGCTCAACAGATTGAAAAGCGTATAGCACGCTTGCAACTCAAGGGAGTGCACTAATGAAATTTCCAGTCGTATTACATAAAGACGCTGATTCTGATTACGGGGTGACTATTCCCGACGTGCCTGGATGCTTTTCGTCCGGTAGCACCTTCTCGGAAGCACTCGAAAATGTACACGAAGCACTGGCGCTACATTTAGAAGGGTTGGTTGCTGACGGTGATGCTCTACCACAAGGAAAGGAAGTAGATGCGCACTTAGATAATCCAGATTACGAAGGTGGTGTATGGGCAGTGGTCGATTTCGATCTAACTCCATATCTTGGTAAGTCAGTTAGATTTAACGCTTCTCTGCCTGAAAATCTGTTGTTACGTATCGATGAAAAAGTTAACAAAGATCACCGCTACTCTTCTCGTTCAGGTTTTTTGGCCACAGCAGCGTTGCGAGAGCTTGCCGTCTAATTGGCAATTTTTACGTTGAGGGCGCCTATGGCGCCTTTTTTGTTGCCAGTATTCGAATGGTGTCGTGATCGGAGCATCGAGTGAATGTCTTCTTTGTCATATATTTCAGGCCTCAGTGGCGGTCGCGAAAAATGAAAGGTGTAAGTTCAGGTTTATAAGCTCTGATGGCGTTAAGCATGGAAATCAGCATGAAAGATATCGTTGCTCTAGTTTTCTCTGGGTGCGCAGTCATTATTTCTGTGATCAGCTTAATTAGAACCGGAACATCTATTTCTGTTTTTCGAGAGAAATCGACCGATTCAGTCACAATTACTCATAACAGTCCGCATGCGGTTACCATTATAGAGTTTGGGGTAGTAACTCCAGCAGGCAACTTCGAACCAATTGACTGTGAAGATTACAGCTTGCCTCTGCCTCATCGTCTTGATGCGCGAGATATTGCCAAATTCGAGCCTAAAACATTTGCCACGATAGCCAGAACGTTAGTGCAGATGAATTTCGGTCGAGAGGGTACGTACTTCAGAATGGCAGGTGGTAATTTCTTTGGAAGCAAAGGAAAAGTTTTTAGCGATGTCGGTTTTTTCAAGCGCCGATGGTGGTGGCTACGAAGCAAATTAATCAAGCAAGGCCTTTAGCCCAGCGCTTCACAGACAACGATTGGCGTCTGTTTCCTTAAGGCACGTATGCACCGGTAAGCCGCTCCAACTTTGACTGAAGCGGTTTTCTCGATCAAAGATTCAACCCACTCTAATCAACCCCCGCCCAACCCACTCCGCAACCTGCGTAACAACGGCATTTCCGGCAGCGAAAGCTTCCGCAAGGTTGGCCGCATCCAGTCTGAGACAAAACCCATCATCTTCAGACGCTCGCTGCCGCTCAGCCATCTGATCCCATCCGTGCGGGTGAGCGACGAAAGTGGTACAGCCCATAGTGATCTGAGATCCGGCTTTGTTTGCCAATAGAGTATTGGTAGCCCAGGCATCCGCTGGCCGTGGCCACTGGATCGAGCGAGACGCTGGAGGTATTGCGTCCACTGGCGCGGCGTCAGCCAGGAACTCGATGGGGGGCATTCTTCGATAACCTTCGACCAGGAATACTCGGCGACGTTGCTGGGGAACTCCGAAATATTGAGCATTAAGCACTCGCCAAAATCCCACATACCCGCAGTCCGCAAGGGCCCTGATGACTGTTTCAAAGTCACGGCTATCGTTGACAGCGACTGGGACTCTCAGAGATGTCGCGGTGCTGGCTCGGCTATGACGGTCAAGAAACTTGAAGACGGCCGGTATGAAGTAGACTGCCGGCCGGAAGGGCGTAATGGTCCTAGAATTCGGAAGATCCTGCGTACCAAAAACGAAGCCTTGAATTATCAGAACCGGATCATGGGGGACGGTGCCAGGGGGGAATTTGAGAAAAAGCAGAAGCGAGACGAGCGGCGGTTGTCCGCGCTGATAACGCTCTGGTTTGACAGCCATGGCCGCACGCTGAAACGAGGTGAAGAGCGAAAGCGTGCGCTGCAGAGCATGGCTGAGCGGATGGGGGATCCATGTGCGGCAGATTTCAGCACCAGCCATTTTACGACTTACCGGGCCGATCGCCTGGCTGGCAAATACAACCGCGAAAAGATTGGCAGTGGTCGCAAGAAGGGTGAAGAGGCGAAACCCGTCAGCGCAAATACGTTGAACCACGAACTGGCTTACCTGCGCGCTGTATTTAATGAGCTTGAGCGGCTTGGGGAATGGCAGGGGGATAACCCGCTGGGGAAGATGCGGGCGTTGAAGTTCGACGAAACGGAAATGGCCTATCTGAGTGCAGCGCAAATTCCTCCATTGCTCGCCAACCTCGACTCGAGTTCAAAGGCAGCAGGCTTGATCGCCAGGATCTGTCTTTCGACTGGGGCGCGTTGGTCGGAGGCAGAAGGTCTCAAACCGAACCAGGTACGCGATAAGCGCATCCACTTCACTCGCACGAAGTCCTCAAAAAATCGAGTTGTGCCAATCTCCGACAGCCTGGCCAATTTGCTCAAAGGGGAGCTGCCTTTCCCTGTGAGCTACAAAAAATTCGAGAAGTCGGTCGATGCGATCGGGCTGGAGCTGCCGGCGGGGCAATTGACTCACGTTCTGCGTCATACCTTCGCGAGTCATTACATGATGAATGGCGGGGATATTCTTACATTGCAGCGTGTCCTGGGACATTCATCCCTGGCGATGACGATGCGTTATGCCCACTTCAGTCCGGGACACCTGGCGGAAGTGGTTAACCTCAACCCTTTGGCGTCTGGGCCTAGGAAATAAAAAAAGGAAAAGCAGTATGGCTTTCGTGTACTTGAAAGATATAAGCGGAGAGCATTGGGTGCTCAATTCCGACATGATTTCTCATGTCATGCCGAAGGTTAAAGGAAAATTCGAACATGGAGCTGCTGTGTACCTTAAGCAGACAATCAACGGTAACCGGGACGCTATCAACTTGTCTGGAGAGGAAGCCCAGCAGCTGCTCCAGGCAATTTTGGATTGAGGTGTGGACGCTTTGTGGACACTGCCAAGCAATGAAAAGGAGTAAAGCATAACCCCAGAAACGACAAAGCCCCGCATTGCGGGGCTTTGAATATGGTGCCGGCACCAGGAATCGAACCCGGGACCTACTGATTACAAGTCAGTTGCTCTACCATCTGAGCTATACCGGCATGTCAGGGCGACGATTATAGCGATTGGGAAGGTTCTGTAAACCCCTGAATTCAGACTATTTTTGCGCGGTGCTTGATCGAGTGTTTCCAATGCTTGCCGAGCGTCATGACGGGGTGCAAAACGATGTGCCAGAGCCGCTGTTTCATGCGTGTGCTGTTGCCCATCTGTCGATGGTTTATGTCTTTTGTTCGAATGCTTATGCACAACGGGATTTGCGCTTCACCCGGTTAACAGTGCTTTTGTGGATCCGTTCTCATTAGCTCGCAAATGCCTGTTTTTCTGGTTTTTTATTCTTTGTATGAAATCTGAACAGTGCCGTATCAGGGCTGAAACAGCTGTAAAGATTGGATCCATGAATATTTCATCAACAGAGTTATCCACAGGCTGTGTGGCGTTAAGAACGTTCCGCCAGCAGAAGAATGTTGCGCGGTGTGAGCGAGGTTTCGCAGAAGGTGCCGAGGCGAACGGTGTAATCCTGCTCTTGTAGGAATAATGCCCGATCCAGCACCAGCCAAAGCTCCAGCGGGCGTCGGAAAAGCCCGCGCACAAGCTCTAGATTGCGGACCTGGGCCAGGCGCTGCCAACCGGCGGCTTCGAGTGCGGGCCAATCCTGGGCGCCGATTGTGGATAACTCCTTGTGATCGGCCAGGTGTTGGCAGTATTCGGCAAAGGGTTTTTCCAGCCAGGCGCTGGCCAGGGATGGGGTCGGCAGGTACTCGTCAACGCCTCGCAGCTGTCTTTGCAGCAAGTCGAAACCCAGGCGTCGGGCCATCGAGATGTCGCGTTGGCGTCTTACGCGAGCGCCGGCGGTGACGGTTTCACTCATCGGCAGCCCCAGATCGTCGAGGGACAGCTGTAGGTCAGAGCGTTCGGCGGCTGAGGACATCGGTGAGTACCGGCCAAGGCTGGTCCGGTTGTAGCAACAAGGGGCGATGGCGAGTTGCTTGCAACCGGCTGCACTGGCGAGCCGGATCAGTCGCACATGCAAATCGCCGCAGGCGTGCAGAGCGACGGGTGTGTGCTGATCTTCCAACAGCAACGCCGCATCGGCCGTCAGTACGTCCTGTTCGACATGCAACGCGTGCAGTCGATGCCGCAGGCTGAGGGCCTGACCGCTGGTTACCAGCGCCGGATCGTATTCCAGGCAGGTCAGTTGCTGCCCAGTTTGCAGAAGGCGTCGACCCAGGTGTCCCTTGCCCGAGCACCAGTCCAGCCAGTGCGTGGCGGTATCGTCAAAGTGCAGTCGGCTGGCAAAGGCTTCGATTTGCTGCCACTTGCGCCCCGGCACATCCACATTCAGTCGATGAGCTGGCGCTTCGAGCGCATAAGCAGGCAATTCATCCACCACACACAGCGCCAGTGACATGGCCGCCAGCGAAGCAAAAGGCTGCGGCGCATCCACAAGGGCAGGGTGGTTGTGAGCGCCTTCCGCCTCGTCCAGCGACCGCCCGCGTAGCCAGGTGGCCAGTTCGGGGTAGGAGGTTTCCCATGGCAGCTGCAGATGAGTGAACGGCCGTGGTTTCCACAGCGCCTGATGCGCTGTCAGAAAAGTATCCAGCGCAGTGAAACGGGCGAGCAGTTCCTCGCCCGTCAGCACCTGGGGATCAACGCCCTTGGCAGGCATCGACGCGCAACCAGCGCTCCAGCAGCTTGAAGCCGCGTACCAGCACGTAGGCCATCAACAGATAGAACATGCCGGCGGCGAAGAAGATCTCCACCGGCAGGTAGGTCCGGGCGATGATGGTGCGGGCCATGCCCGTCAGTTCCAGCAGGGTCACGGTGCTGGCCAGGGCGCTGGCCTTGAGCATCAGGATCACTTCGTTGCTGTAGGCCGGCAGGCCGATGCGCGCGGCACGGGGCAGCATGATGAAGATCAGCGCCTTGGTTTTGGACATGCCCAGGGCGCGCGCCGCTTCGATCTCGCCCGGTGGAATCGCCTGGATGGCCCCGCGCAGGATCTCGGCGATGTAGGCCGCGGTGTGCAGGGTCATGGTCGCCGTGGCGCACCAGAACGGATCGCGCAAGTAAGGCCACATGGCGCTGGTACGGATCGCGTCGAACTGTGCCAGCCCGTAATAGACCAGGAACAATTGCACCAGCAACGGCGTACCACGGAAAAAGAAGATGTAGCCGTAGGGAAACGCCCGCACCCACCACAGGCGCGAGGAACGCGCGATACCCAGGGGAATCGCCAGCAGCAGGCCGGCGATGACGGCAATGGCCACCAGTTCCAGGGTCAGGGTTGCGCCCTGAGCCAGTTTCGGCAGCCACTTGATGATGACTTCCCAGTTCATTGAGTGCTCCTCGCGAAGCCGCGAGCGGCGCGTTTTTCCAGGAAGTGCATGCCGGTCATGGCCAGGATGGTCAGGCTCAGGTACATGAACGCAGCAACCATATAGAAGGTGAACGGTTGCTTGGACACGGTCACGCCGATTTGCGCGTGACGCATGATTTCTTCCAGGCCGATCACCGAAACAAGCGCCGTATCTTTCATCAGGATCATGAACAGGTTGCCCAGGCCGGGCAGGGCGATACGCCACATCTGCGGCATGATCAACTTGGTGAAGATGCGAAATTTCGACAGGCCCAGGGCCACACCGGCTTCACGGTGGCCTTTGGGGATGGCAAGGATCGCGCCGCGAAACACTTCCGTGGCGTAGGCGCCAAAGCACAGGCCCAGTGCAATCACACCGGCAGCGAAGGCATTGAGCTCAAGGTCAGGGTTGCCGAAAAACTCGCCCAGGGCGCGCATCAGGTTGACCGTGCCGAAGTAGATCAACAGTACCCAGAGCAGTTCCGGGATGCCGCGAACCAGTGTCGAATAGGTGCCGCCAAGCCATTGCAACGGCTTGTACGGGGAAGTCTTGGCCAAGGCGCCGAGCAGACCGAGCACCAGCCCCAGGCACAGGGCCGAGAGTGCCAGTTTCACAGTCATCAGCGCGCCAGCGGCAAGCGCCGGGCCGAATCCGTAGAGGTCGATAATCATGGATTTCTTTTCAAATCGCGGCAGGCAATACCGTGAACCGGCGCCATCAGGCGCCGGTCAGGCAGGTCAGGATCAATAGATGCTGAACGGGAAGTACTTGTCGTTGATCTTCTTGTAGGTGCCGTCAGCAACGATTTCTTTCAGTGCGAGGTTCAGCTTCGCGCGGATCGGGTCGTTCTTGCGGACAGCAATACCGATCTTGTCGCTTTCTTCCACCGGGTCGCCTTTGAACTCGTAGGATTTGCCGGCGTCGCTCTTGAGCCACTCGTAGTTGACGTACTTGTCGGCCAGGATGCCGTCCAGACGACCGGAAGTCAGGTCCAGGTAAGCGTTTTCCTGGGTGTCGTAGAGTTTGACTTCAACGCCTTCCATGTTGTCTTCCAGCCAGGTACCCGCCAGCGTCGCGCGCTGTGCGCCGATCACTTTGCCTTTCAGCGAGTCCTTGTCGGTCTTGAAGTCGACGCTTTTAGGCGCGATGAATTGCAGTTTGTTGGAGTAGTACGGGTCGGTGAAGTCCACCGCTTGCTTGCGCTCGTCGGTGATCGACATCGAAGAGATCAGGAAGTCGAACTTCTTGGCGTTCAGGGCCGGGATGATGCCGTCCCAGTCGGAGGTCACGACGGTGCACTCGACTTTCATCTTGGCGCACAGGGCGTCGCCGATTTCCTTGTCGAAGCCGACGACATTGCCGCTGGCATCTTTGTTGTTGAACGGCGGGTAGGCCGCTTCGATGCCCATCTTCAGGGTTTCAGCCATGGCACCGGCGCTGAACGCCAGGGTAACGGCGGCGGCCAGGAAGACCTTCTTGAAATTCTGCATGCGGTTAGCTCCGTTAGCGGTTGCTGGACATGAATTGTTTGCAGCGCGCCGAAAGCGGGTTTTCAAATACCTGCTGTGGCGATCCTTGCTCTTCTACCAGGCCCTGGTGGAGGAACACCACTTCGCTGGAGACCTGACGGGCAAAGCCCATCTCATGGGTGACCAGCAGCATGGTGCGGCCTTCTTCGGCCAGTGCGCGGATGACATTAAGTACTTCCTGGACCATTTCCGGGTCAAGCGCGGAGGTGGGCTCGTCGAACAGGATGACCTTGGGCTGCATGGCCAGGGTGCGGGCGATAGCCGCGCGCTGTTGCTGGCCGCCGGACAACTGCGCCGGGTAGGCGTGGCGCTTGTCGGCGATGCCGACCTTGGCCAGCAGGGCTTCGGCGACTTCGATGGCTTCGGCCTTGCTCTGGCCGAGCACGCGGCGCGGGGCCTCGATGATGTTGTCGAGCACGCTCATGTGCGGCCACAGGTTAAAGTTTTGAAACACAAAACCTATTTCGCTGCGCAGGCGGTTGATCTGCTTGCCGTCGGCAGCGACCAGTTCGCCGTTCTTCGCGGCCTTGAGCTTGAGTTCTTCGCCGGCCACCAGGATCTGGCCCTGGTGCGGGTTTTCCAGCAGGTTGATGCAGCGCAGGAACGTGGACTTGCCGGAGCCGGAGGAGCCGAGGATCGAGATCACGTCGCCGTCGCGGGCGGTCAGCGAGATGCCCTTGAGCACCTCCAGCGAGCCGTAGCGTTTGTGCAAGTTGCGGATTTCAAGCGCGGGCGTGGCCTCAGCCATGTGCGTTCCTCATTGTGTATTCGCTCCTGCTGTTGGTCGCCTTCCTGGCGAGGCGGCCAAGCTAGCATAGCGTTTCAAAGGCAGCCAACAGCGCTACGGGCAGTAAACGGGTGGCATGTGGCAGGTTGTCGCATCGGCGCAGCAGACTGTCGCCCCATCAACAACCGAACAGCCGTTTGAACCCTGCTTTCAGATAAAAGCGTGGTGGCTGTCGCGTAAAAAAGGGCGCGATGTTGCCAGCTTTGGCGGGGGGTTGGAAGCGCTAACCGGCCAAAGGTGGCGGATCTGCCCTTTTATTGTGCGTCGAGGGATTTTGGGGTGTGTTTCCGGTGCGCTGGTTCGTCCATAAAGTGAGTCGCAGGGTAACGTTCTGGCAAAGTGCCATTAATATCAATGGCTTGCGATGACTGTCCGGTCCGGGCGAAATTCCCGGGTTAGAAGGGTTTGAAACATTTTGGCGCAAATATTGCGTGCAGATTCCGGAACGCCCCGTTTGTTTCTTTTTACAAGAAGGAACACAAGCGGGATGCACGCATTCGCTTTTCCTTACAAAGGTAGTTTCAATGAGCAGTACCCAAAGCTCTAACGGCCTCGAACAGGGGCTCAAACCGCGGCATGTCACCATGCTGTCGATTGCCGGGGTTATCGGTGCCGGCCTGTTCGTTGGCTCGGGCCACGCCATCGCTGCAGCAGGCCCGGCCGTGCTCCTGGCTTACGCGGCCGCCGGCATGCTGGTGGTGTTGGTGATGCGCATGCTCGGTGAAATGGCTGTCGCCTCGCCGGACACGGGCTCCTTCTCGACATATGCCGATCGCGCGATCGGTCACTGGGCCGGCTTCACTATCGGCTGGCTGTACTGGTGGTTCTGGGTGCTCGTCATCCCGTTGGAAGCCAACGCTGCCGCCACCATCCTGCATGCCTGGTTCCCTGGCGTGGACATCTGGGCCTTCGCCCTGGTCATCACCATGCTGCTGACCGTGACCAACCTGTTCAGCGTGAAGAACTACGGCGAGTTCGAGTTCTGGTTCGCCCTGATCAAGGTTCTGGCGATCATCGGTTTCATTGTGCTCGGCGTCATGGCGATCTTCGGTTTTCTGCCTGGCAGCCAGGTTAGCGGCGTTTCCCACCTGTTCGATACCCAAGGCTTCCTGCCAAACGGCATGGGCGCGGTGTTGGGTGCCATTTTGACCACCATGTTCTCCTTCATGGGTACCGAGATCGTGACCATCGCGGCCGCGGAATCGAAGAACCCAGGCAAGCAAATCTCCAAGGCCACCAACTCGGTGATCTGGCGGATCGGCTTGTTCTACCTCGTCTCGATCTTCATCGTGGTGGCCCTGGTGCCATGGAACGACCCGGTCCTGGCCAGCCTCGGCTCCTACCAGACCGTGCTTGAGCGCATGGGCATTCCGAACGCCAAGATGATTGTCGACATCGTGGTATTGGTCGCCGTGACCAGCTGCCTGAACTCGGCGCTCTACACCTCGTCGCGCATGCTGTTCTCCCTGGGCAAGCGCGGTGATGCACCGGCCATGTCAACCCGCACCAACAAGAGCGGCACGCCATACTGGGCAGTCATGCTGTCTACTGGCGCAGCGTTCCTGGCCACGTTCGCCAACTACGTGGCTCCGGCTGCAGTGTTCGAATTCCTGCTGGCCAGCTCCGGCGCCATTGCGCTGCTGGTGTACCTGGTGATTGCGATCTCGCAACTGCGCATGCGCAAGCAGCGCATGGCTCGCGGTGAGAAAATCGTGTTCAGCATGTGGCTGTTCCCGGGCCTGACCTACGCGGTGATCGTGTTCATCGTCGCGGCCCTGACCATCATGCTGTTCCAGGAAGCTCACCGCGTGGAGATCCTCGCGACCGGCCTGCTGGCCGTTATGGTCGTCGCTGCCGGCTTGCTGGTAGCGCGTCGTCGCAAACTGGAGAAGCGTGGCGCGGTAGTGCTGAGCTGATTCGTACCGCGTAATGCAAAACGGCCGCTGTCAGTGATGACAAGCGGCCGTTTTTGTTTGTGTCGATTGCTTTGTGTTCATTTGGCATGAACCCAGTCTTCTACGCGTAACCCCGAAACGCGCTCAAACTCCCGCAAGTTGTTGGTGACCACGATAAACCCGCGCGAGCGTGCGTGCCCGGCAATCATCTGGTCGTACGGACCTATGGGTTTGCCGGCCTTTGCAAGTTCGGATCGAATCATTCCATTGTGTGCTGCTGCTTCCTTGTCGAAGGGAAGGACTTCAAGTCGGGCGGCGAATCCCTCGATGACCGCCAGGTTTCTTTCGGGGGCTGCCGATTTTTCCGCGCCGTAAATCAGCTCCATCAACGTGACCGCACTGATGCACAGTTGGCCGTGATGACGGTTGAAGGCCTCCCGTACCATTTGTGGCTTGTTCTTGATGGTGAAGATGCAAATGTTGGTATCGAGCATGTACTTGATCATCAGAACGAATCACGCTCCTGATCGGCGGGTTGCTCGCGATCGGCCATGAAGTCTGCCGTAATGCTTTCGCCATCGAACCAACTGTCCCAGGTTTCACCAGCGGGCGTGATGATGCGGCTTCGACCGACGGCGACGACGTCGACTCGTTTCACGTCGTTCGGCATGGCTACAGCTTTCGGCAGGCGAACCGCCTGGCTTCGATTGCTCATGAAAAGAGTTGTCTGTTCCATCTGGGCCTCCTGCGCTTTTGCTGGCGCAATAAGTCCAAAGGATAGGTTTTGTTTTGGATATGTCAATGGGATATACGTTGTGGCTGACGGAAGGAGTGCGCTCGATTCAGGACCAAAAACGGCCGCTGTCAGTGATGACAGGCGGCCGTTTTTGTTTGAGTCGTAACCTTTACTCGGCTTTTTCTTCCGGCGCTTCCAGCGACTCGCGGTAGACATCCAGTGCAGCGCTGAAATCGGTGATGAACTGTGGCTCGCTCAACCATGCCTGGGCGGTCTCGCGGTCCATGCCGTCGGCCCACATGCGGTAGTCGATCAGCATGTCGGCGGCCAGGTGGGTGGCGGCCATGCCTTCGTCGTCGGCGTTTTCCATGTCCAGCAGTTCTGGATGGTCGATGATGATAAAGGCCAGGTTCGTCAGCAACACCGAGAGCATTTCGCTGCGGCTGACGGCTTCCGCGTCGCGCATTTTGCTGAACATCGCCAGGGTGTATTCCGGGATCGGCTCGGCGAGGTGGCCAAGGTCATCGTCCAGCGCGGCGGGTTTGCGGCCGTGGATGTTGATCTGCTTGGCTTTGGCTTTTGCGCGCTTGGCGCGTTTCTGTTGCTTGTTCAGGGAGGCCATGGGAACTCAGTTCGGTTTCTGTTGGGTTTGCGCAGCAATGGCGTCGGACGCCGCCACGTAGTCAGCCTGGAAGGCTGGGGATTCGATCCACGCCAAAGCGCCGGCTTCGTCGGTTTCGGTGGACCATTGGCGATATTCGATCAGCGCGGCGAGGATGAAGTCCATCGCGCCTTCTTCACCTTCCTGCTCGTACACCAGCTCCAGCAGCGGGTCTTCGAGGAAAGCCGTGCACATGGCCTGCTGGCTGAGCTTCTCGGCGTCGATCATTTTCTTGAACAGTTCGGTCAGGTCCACCGACTCGAAGTCGATGCGATCGTCGTTCGGGTCCAGCTCGACCGGCGCAGCAGCTCGCTGGGTGCGGTTCTGCTTGGCCTTGGCCTTGGCGCGGGAGGCGCGTTTATGTTGCTTGTTGGCGGAGGCCATGGGCGTCGTTCCGTAATTCGATTAAAAGGGCAGGTGACTCAGCGGCGAGGCACTGTCCGCCCGGGTGTGTCGGGGGCCAGCTCGCCGTTTTGCAGCCAGGACAGTGCAATGGGCCATAGTGTGGCTTGGTATGCGCTGCGAAAAAAGGCGAAATGACCAACTTCCTGCTCGCCGATGTCTTGGGGGGTAATGCGCAGGTGAGTGTTGGTGCTGGCGGTGAAGTAGCCGAGCAGGCGTTCGATGGCCGGGATTGTGCCGTAGGGATCGTCGCTGAGGCTGATCGCCAGGTTTTTCGCGGTGACGGCAGCGAAGTGTCTGACATGAATGTCCTGGCCGCTGGGACGCTTCTCGTAACGCGCGGTGGGCGTGCTCCAGTCGCGCACTACACCGGCTGGCGTGTCTTCCAGCCAGCCGAGGCGTTTGCCGGGAAAGTAGCCGCAGAGCATCGTCACCAGCGGCATCACCACATGCCACTTGCCAAACATCCGCCAGCGATGAGCGGGTTCATAGTCGCGCCAGTAAGCGAATTGCGCGCCGACCGTCACCAGGCGACGGATTAGCTGTCCGGACGCTCCCAGCCCCGCTGCACAGCCACCAAAGCTGTGACCGACCACATCGATCGGCTGACCTGGAAACTCACGCTGTGCGCGCTTGAGCATCGCCTCGAAGTCCAGGGCCCCCCAGTCGGACCAGGACGCCTTCAGTCCTTTCATCGATGCGGGCCGTGATTCGCCGATGCCGCGGTAGTCGTAGGTGATGACATCGAAGCCGTTGGCAAACAGGTAATCGGCGAAGCGCGAGTAGTGTCGGCAGCGCACCGATGTGGCGGCGTTGATGATGACGACTGCCCGGGAAGCGTCCGGCTCCGCATGCCGCCAGGTGAAGCCGCCAAGGACGAAACCGTCGGCGGCGGGTTGCTTGAACGGTTCGCCCGAAGCGCCAGTCGTTAGCGGCAGCTCGATTTGAGTGGGGGCGAGGGATGCCATGTCCTGCACATTCATTGGCGTCGGACCTTTGCGGGTAGCTGACAACAATAGTCTTCACGCCGCGTATGAACAATCCATCACGGTTCCTGATGAAGTCGCTCTTCAAGCACTGCCCGCTCTCGATCCAGTTCCGCGCGTAACTCTTCCTCGCTCGGCAGTACCAGTTGGTATTTGCTGGCAAATAATTGTTCGTTGCCCTCCAGCACTGAGTAGCGCACTACGGACTCATCCTTTTGCGCGCAGAGAATGATGCCTACAGTGGGGCCGTCTTCTTCTCCCCGCTTGAGGTCGTCGTACATGCGCACGTACATGTCCATCTGGCCTACATCCTGATGGGTCAGTTCACCACGCTTGATATCGAAGATGACGAAGCACTTGAGCAGGTAGTTGTAAAAAACCAGATCGATGTAGAAGTCCTTGCTCTCGGTGCTGATGCGCTGTTGCCGGGCGATGAAAGCAAAGCCTTTGCCCAGTTCGAGCAGGAAATCCTGCAACTGTTCGATCAGAGCCTGTTCGATCTCGCTTTCCTGAAGCCTGCCGGCACTGGGCAGGCCAAGGAATTCCAGCACAACCGGATCGCGGATGAAGTCCCGAGGGCTGGCCTTCATTTGCTGAATATTGGTGGTTGCTTCCTGAATGACGGGGCAGCGATCGCGGCTCGCCAAAAGACGTTCGTAGTACAGGGTATTGATCTGGCGCTCCAGCGCTCGGCTTGACCAGTTTTGGGTGGCAGACTCGTTCATGTACCAGAGGCGGGCGTTTTCGTTGTCGACTCTTAGCAGCCTGCGGTAGTGGGTCCAGCTCAATTCGTGACGCAGTGCGTCACAAATTGGGAACGCTTGGTAGAACAGGCGCATATACCGAAGGTTGGAGGCGTCGAAGCCCTTGCCGAATTCCGCTGTAAGTACCTTGGCCAAGGTCGAAAGCAATTGTTTTCCATACCCCGCCCGCCGGGCTCCTTCCTGCTCGAATTCGACAATATGCCGACCGATTTGCCAGCAGCTTTGCACTTGAATGGTATCGACCGCGCGCAATACCTTCTGTCGTGCCTGGCGGATCAGCTCACCAAGATTGCCAAGCAGTGAGGTGATTTGTGGGTCTTGTGTGTCATCGGGTACGAGGGCGCTCATGGAGTCTTCCGCAATAAGCTGAACAGGCAGAAGAGAATGGCAAGAGAGCATGGGTCGATGCTGCAGGGCGCAGCTGAAAAGACCGAAGGACCGGACTGATAGGCGTGAAGGGTGACGGAGCGATTCACGTAGTACGTTTCGTAGTGGCTCCAAGTACAAATCGTTCTAGAACACGACGACGGCGCCGGAAATCAAAATTGAGTAACGATTGGGTTCCATGGAGCCCGGGAGTCGTCATCATGAAATCTGTGAAGTCACTGTTCCTTCCCTTTGTCGCCATCGGTGTGTTGATGTTTCCGATTGCACCGCACGCTGCCAGCCTCGAGCCGATCGACAGTTCGGGCGTGCAGGTTCAACGGCAGGAACAAAACGGAATTACCTACCTGTCTGGCGGTATCGGTGAGGATGAGGCGAAAGCGATCCAGCAAACCACCGGTTACAACCTGCATATGACGTTCTCTGTCGGCGTCGAGAACAAATACATTCCGGACGTCGATGTAGTCATTCATAACGCGCAGGGACAGAGCGTGTTGACCCTGACTCAAGCGGGTCCGCTGGTTTACGTCCAGCTGCCTCCTGGCAAGTACACGGTGGTTGCGACCCGTGCTGGCGAACAGCGGCGTGATACCACGGATGTTGGCACGGGAACCGCGCGCAATCTGGTATTTCACTGGAATGGTGATGTCTAGCCGAGTGTAGGCGTGAGGCGATTTCGTCAGCGTTCAAATCCGCAAACAGCAGCTTTCACTGCTGTTTGCGGAACATCGCGCGCTAGAGTTTTCGGTTTGCCGGCGTGCGATGGATGGTTTGCTGAACAAACACCTGGGGGATGGAGTTAGCGGATACTGCGGATGTTGCCTTTGTTGCCTTTTACGGTGACGGATACTTTCTTGAAGATGAAGTAGTTTTCTTCGTTCACTTCATAGCGAGGGGCGACGATCAGGTCGGCGCCGGAAGATTTGACCGCTTTGTAGGCCGCAGCAGATTTAACCGCGCTGACGGGATCCAGACCAAGGCCGCTCAAGGCGCCGCTCTGACCGCCATAGCTGACGCCGTCGGCAAATTGGGAATCGCCGCCGAATTTGAGGAAACCGAACAGAACGTTGACCGAAGACTGGCCGGAGATCGCGTCACCGACAGCGATGTCCGCTTTCAGGTCGGCTTTGACGGTGCTGTCGATTGGCGAGGACGGCTGGCTGTTGTTGTAGCTGACGCAGCCGCTGGCGGTGGCAATGATTGTCGATAGGGCGAGGAACTTCAAAAGCGTGTTCAATAGCTGCTTCCTTACGTTTAAACGTGAATGCATGCAGGCAGATTGGCTGCTGCAGTATTTTCACCGGGTAAGCGTGTGCCCTCTATGAGAGGGATCCTAGAGCGCTGTATGAAGAGTTGGCACAAATCTAGGGAAGTAGTGCCTTGTAGGCGTAGGAATTTTCGTTTGCGATGAATTTGGTTAAATCCCGGGCATAAAAAACCCTGAATCTCGCAATTCAGGGTTTCGTTCACTCAGTGAAGGCCGGCGATCAGAGCGAGGCTACCAAGTGCGTGAAGGCAACGCGCAAGGGATTGGTTTCCACGCTCAGAAGCTTGATAGCCAGCGCACAGCAGACCACGATCAACATGGGCTTGATTAGCCGTGGGCCGACCCGAACAGCGGCGCGCGCACCCAATTGCGCGCCGATAAAGGCCGCCAGGGCCATGGCGATTGCGATCGGCCAGATGATCACCCCTTTGGTAATGAACACCGACAGCGAACCCAAGTTGCAGGAGGCATTGGCAAGTTTGGTAAAGCTCATGGCTCGCATCATGCCCAAGCCGCAGAGAAGAACGAACCCGACGATAAAGAACGAGCCCACGCCGGGACCAAATATGCCGTCGTAAAAGCCCAGTATCGGCGCCACGGTAAACGAAAAAAGCAGAATGCCAATTCTCTTGCGTCGATCTTCGTTGGCCAGCTTTGGAGATAGCGCAAAATAGATGGCCACCAGAATCAGCATGATCGGTACGCAAACTTCCAGATAGCGCTTATCGATAGAGCTGACGAGCAAGGCACCACTGGCACCGCCAACGAATCCGCAGATAACCAGGAAGCGGCCTTCTCTCCATTCGATCATTCCCTTGCGGGCAAAGGTAACTGTTGCCGATATGGTCGCCGAAGCCGCCTGGAATTTGTTGGTGGCTATCGCACTGATGGGATCGACACTGGCTAAAAGCAAGGCAGGCAAAGTAATCAGCCCGCCACCGCCGGCAATTGCATCAAAAAAGCCGGCGCAAAAAGCAACGAGCGCCAACATGTCAATTACATCCCAAGACATTACATTCCCTCCTTGTAGTTATTGCCCATTAATCCCATGACTGTTCGTTCAGGCAGCTCCGCTTCCGATTCTGCTCAGCTTCATGATCAGGGTATGTCGTCCATTTCCGTTAAATCAGACGGAGAGTTCAGACAGACTCGTGAGGCTGGCAAAAATGGCCGATGACCACACCTGAAACTTCTCGGCCTCGCAAGCGTTAAGGCGCTTGCTGGCGTGGCGATAGGGAGGTGGGGGGTTACTGACTTATGAGTTTCGTTCGGACGCTACGACGCGTGGCCTACTGCTCCACACCCCCCGGCACTACCGAGCTTTTTCTTGGGAACCGAGCATATTTTTACTATTTTTCCTCGCCGCCAGAGTCGAGCATGATCCAGCGAAACCAATAATAACTGACCGTTTCAGCGGTCGGCATGGGAGTAGCGTGTGCTCGATCTCAACTACTGGCAGCAGCGGGCTGCCCGGCAAACATTCATTTCAAATGCCTTGATCGCAGGGCAGCAGGTTGCGTGCGCTTCGGGTGCGACTTTCGAGGTGATCAACCCGGCGACCAACCAGCTGTTGGCCTGTGTCACCGCCTGCGGCGAGGACGAAGTGAACCTTGCCGTGCGCTCGGCTCGCCGGGCGTTCGAAGAGGGGCCGTGGGCCCGTATGGCCCCGGTGGAACGCAAGAAGATCCTGATCCGGCTCTCCGAACTGCTGCTGGCCAACCGCGAGGAGCTGGCACTGCTCGACTCGCTGAGCATGGGCAAGCCGGTCATGGATGCCTACAACATCGATGTACCTGGCGCGGCCCATGTGTTCGCCTGGTACGGTGAAGCCCTGGACAAGCTCTACGACCAGGTTGCGCCGACCGCGCGCAATGCCCTCGCCACCATCACTCGCGAGGCCCTGGGGGTGGTTGCTGCCGTGGTGCCATGGAATTTCCCGCTGGACATGGCGGCCTGGAAGCTCGCCCCGGCATTGGCCGCCGGTAACAGCGTGGTCCTCAAACCCGCCGAGCAGTCACCATTCTCCGCCTTGCGCCTGGGTCAGTTGGCGCTCGAGGCCGGCATACCGGAAGGGGTATTGAATGTTGTCCCGGGCCTGGGCGAAAGCGCCGGCAAGGCCCTGGGGCTGCATCCTGATGTGGACTGCCTGGTGTTCACCGGCTCGACCCAGGTTGGCAAGTACTTCATGCAGTACTCGGCGCAGTCCAACCTCAAGCAGGTCTGGCTGGAGTGCGGCGGCAAGAGCCCGAACCTGGTCTTCGAAGACTGCCAGGACCTGGATCTGGCCGCGGAAAAAGCCGCGTTCGGCATTTTCTTCAATCAGGGCGAAGTCTGCTCGGCCAACTCCCGGCTTTACGTGCAACGCTCTATCTACGATGAGTTCGTCGAGCGCCTGATCGCCAAGGCTCGGACCTGGATGCCCGGTGATCCGTTGGACCCACAAAGCAGGGCAGGTGCGATCGTCGATAGCGAGCAAGCCACCCGCATCATGAAGGCGATCGAGCAGGCACGGGGTGAAGGTGCGAAGCTCCTGGCAGGCGGCGATCGCCTGACGATCAATGGGTCTTCGAACTTCATCCAGCCGACGATCTTCGCTGACGTGGGTAGAAACATGAGCCTGGCGCGTGATGAAGTGTTCGGTCCGGTGCTGGCCATCAGTGCCTTCGACTCCGAAGAAGAGGCGATTGAGTTGGCCAACGACAGCATCTACGGGCTGGCCGCTTCAGTCTGGAGCGATGACCTGAACCGCGCTCATCGGGTGGCCCGGGCATTGAAGGCCGGGACTGTTTCGGTCAACACCATGGATGCACTGGATGTCGCCATTCCTTTTGGTGGCGGCAAGCAGTCCGGTTTCGGGCGCGATCTTTCCCTCCATTCGTTCGACAAGTACACGCAACTCAAAACCACCTGGTTCCAGCTTCGTTGAGACCGACCACGTCGCAAGGCGTGGCAGGGAAAACCCATCTGCACGCACCCCTCGGGGTGGCGTGCTTTTCATGCTTGTGGGGCCGCTGGAGCGGTCATTCAGCACCCATTGGTCGACTCACCCTAACGGGTGATATCGGCAGTTTTGCGAGCGTGGGAACATCATTTCAACCCCGGCACCAGTCACCTCGTGTCGCTCCCAATCGTACTTTCGGCGAGTCTTTGAAGTGGAAAACGATCGGTTTTTTTCTGCGCAATGGTTCGAACAGATGGCCAAGGTGACCGAGAGTATCGGCCAACCGGGATTCGCCGCGACGCTGTTCGAAACCCTGGGCTGTATCTGGCCCATTCAGGCGACGACGCTGTACCTGTATCCCCATGGCGGTATGCCCAGCGCGCTGTTCGAACTGGACGGTCCCTGGCTGCCGCAAGGCAATGTGCGCCAGTACCTGTCCGGATTCTATCTGCTTGATCCGTTCTACGGTGCCTGTGTGGAAGGCGTCAGCTCCGGTTGCTACGACCTCGCTGACGTCGCTCCCGACCACTTCGAACTCAGCGAGTACTACCAGTCGTTCTATCGGCACTCGCACCTGCAGGATGAGTTGAACTACATCCTGCAGTCTGCTCCCGGGCTGAGCCTGGCTGTCTCACTGGCGTTCACGGAAAAGCTCGACGCGGCTACGACGCAGCAGTTCAAGTGCATTACGCCCTGGATCCTGACCTTGCTGGGCAAGCATTTTGTCGGCCTGGACACGCGCGGCGCTCGATTTGAAAACCAATTGGAGCAGCGCATCCACTCGGCACTGAACAACTTCGGTTCGTCGATCCTGACCGAGCGCGAATGCCGCATCGCCCAACTGATCCTGCGTGGCCATTCGACCCGCTCCCTGGCCGAGCGCCTCGGGGTGTCGGAGGACACCATCAAGTCTCATCGCAAGAACGTCTACTGCAAGCTCGACATCGGCACGCAATCGGAGCTGTTTTCACTGTTTATCGATTCGTTGGCCGAAGCCCAGGGCGTGCTCAGCAAAGACCCTCTTGAAAGCTACATGAGCAAGACCCGCTGAGCGGACTTGCTACCCCTCGCGTGACTACCAACAAAAGAGAAAAAAGCCATGAATGCACCCTTCGAACCGAAACGGCAGACTGAGGATTACCAGAAGTCCGATGCCGCCCACCACATCCATGCGTTTGTGGATCAAAAGGCGCTCAATGCCGAAGGTCCTCGGGTGATGGTCCGCGGCGAGGGCCTGTATCTCTGGGACAACGACGACAAGCGTTACCTGGACGGCATGTCGGGCCTGTGGTGCACCCAGCTCGGTTATGGTCGCAAGGACCTGAGCGCTGCGGCGGCTGCGCAGATGAACCAGTTGCCGTACTACAACATGTTCTTCCACACCACCCACCCAGCGGTGATCGAGCTGTCCGAGCTGCTGTTCAGCCTCCTGCCGGGCCACTACAGCCACGTCATCTACACCAACTCCGGCTCCGAAGCGAACGAGGTGCTGATCCGTACCGTTCGCCGTTACTGGCAGGTGGTCGGCAAGCCGCAGAAGAAGATCATGATCGGCCGCTGGAACGGTTATCACGGCTCGACCCTGGCGGCCACTGCGCTGGGCGGGATGAAGTTCATGCACGAGATGGGCGGCCTGATTCCGGATATCGCGCACATCGATGAGCCTTACTGGTACGCCCAGGGCGGCGAGCTGACCCCGACCGAGTTCGGTCGTCGCTGTGCCTTGCAGCTGGAAGAGAAGATTCTTGAGCTGGGCGCCGAGAATGTCGCAGGCTTTATCGCCGAGCCTTTCCAGGGCGCTGGCGGCATGATCTTCCCGCCTGAGAGCTACTGGCCGGAAATCCAGCGCATCTGCCGTCAATACGATGTGCTGCTGTGTGCCGATGAAGTGATCGGTGGCTTTGGTCGCACGGGCGAGTGGTTCGCCCACGAGCACTTCGGTTTCGAGCCGGACACCCTGTCGATCGCCAAGGGCCTGACCTCCGGTTACGTGCCGATGGGTGGCCTGGTGCTGGGCAAGCGCATTGCCGACGCGCTGGTGGAGCAGGGCGGTGTCTTCGCCCACGGCCTGACCTATTCCGGACACCCGGTCGCGGCTGCGGTGGCGCTCGCCAACCTGAAAGCGCTGCGTGATGAAGGCATCGTTCGCCAGGTGAAGGAAGATACCGGGCCGTACTTGCAGCAGATTCTGCGCGAGGTGTTCGGCAACCACCCGATGGTCGGCGAGATCCAGGGCGCGGGCCTCGTCGCGGCCTTGCAGTTCGCCGAGGACAAGGCGACACGCAAGCGCTTCGCCAACGAAAACGACCTGGCCTGGCAATGTCGCACCTTTGGTTTTGAAGAGGGCGTGATCATTCGCTCGACGCTTGGCCGCATGATCATGGCGCCGGCACTCGTGGCAACGCGCACAGAGCTGGACGAGCTGGTGGAAAAGACCCGCATCGCGGTAGACCGCACCGCACGGATCGCGGGAAAGCTCTGAAGTCATCTGTGAGCGGGTTGGTGATCGACAGCGTTACATCAGCCTGCGTGCCTATCGATTGAACAAGAGGCTGCCCGACACTGGGCAGCCCACCCTTCAGCAGACCAATCACTCACGGTATCCGTTCTTCGGATACCGCAGCGTCCTGCATTCAAATTTTCAGGAGTCAGCAATGAATACAATAACAAGCGTGGCCGATACTCCTTCCCATCATTCCCCGTCGGAATCGGTTTCGCCCGGCAGGTTTCGACAATCCCTGGGTCTTACCGCCCTGGTCCTCTTCGGCTTGGCGTACATGGTCCCGCTGGCGGTGTTCACCACCTATGGCCTGGTGACCCAGATGACCAAGGGCCACTTGCCCACCGCCTACCTGCTGACCCTCGCCGCCATGCTGCTGACCGCCTACAGCTACGGACGCATGGTGCAGGCGCATCCGTATTCGGGGTCCGTGTACTCCTATACGCGCAAGGCGTTCGGCAGCTACTTTGGCTTCATGGCCGGCTGGACCTTGTTGCTGGACTACATCTTTCTGCCGTTGCTCAGTTATCTGCTGATCGGCATCTACATGTCCGAATACTTCCCCGCGGTTCCCGCTGCGGTGTGGGTGCTCGGCTCCATTGCCCTGGTGACCTTCCTCAACCTGATCGGCATCGAATCCATCACCCGGGTCAACCTGTTGCTCGTGGTTGTCCAGTTGGTCTTCATCGTGGTGTTCGTTGCGTTGTCGATCCACAACCTGGGGGATCAAACAGAGCCGGTTTCGCTGCTCGCACCCTTCCATCATGAAGGCTTCAGCGTTCCGTTGATCATGACCGGCGCAGCGGTCCTGTGCCTGTCCTTTCTCGGCTTCGACGCCGTGTCGACAATGGCCGAGGAGACACCCAACCCACGGCGCCTGATCCCCCTCGCGATCATGGTGGTGAGCCTGCTCGGTGGCCTGCTGTTTGTCCTGGTTTCGTATTTCGCGCAAATGGTCTATCCGCAATGGAACACCTTTGCCGACCCGGACTCGGCGTCGCTGGACGTCATGCGCCGCGTGGGTGGAGAACTGCTGGTGACCGCCTTTACCGCCACCTATGTGGCCGGCTGTTTTGCCTCGGCGATGGTCTCCCAGGCCAGCGTCTCCCGGGTGCTGTTCGCCATGGGCCGCGATGGCGCGCTGCCTCGGGTGTTCGGCAGGCTGGTCTCGAAGAAGCGCGTGCCGGCCACCGCGATCATGCTGGTCAGCCTGTTCTCCCTGATTGCCCTGTTCATCACCCTCGATACCGTGGCCAACATGATCAGCTTCGGCGCGCTCTTCGCGTTCTCGGCGGTGAACCTGGCGGTCATCAAGCATTATCTGGTCGACCAGAAGCTGCGCGGCACCCGCAACTGCCTGCTATACGGCGTAGTACCGGCCCTGGGGTTCCTCAGCACTATTTGGCTGTGGACCAGCCTGTCCAGCATGTCGTTCGTGATTGGGCTGTGCTGGATGGGGTTGGGGCTGCTTTGTTTGCTGGGCGTAACGCGTGGGTTCCGGGTGAAGCTGCCGGAGTTGCAGATGGCGGAGTGATCGGAGCGCAGAGGCCGGACTGCGCCCGCCGTCCCTCGTGATCGCCGACCAGGCTTTCACGGGGGGCTTACAGGGGAGCAAACCATAGAAAGCAAAAAACCCGCACCAGGCGGGTTTTTTGTGTGCTTTCAGGTGTGCTTGGCATCACCTGAAAACGGAAGGTGGTGCCCAGAGACGGAATCGAACCGCCGACACGGGGATTTTCAATCCCCTGCTCTACCGACTGAGCTATCTGGGCAACGGGGCGCATTAAACTGGTTTTTCAGGGGGTCGTCAAGCAAGTTATCAAGAAATATTTAATTATTACCGTCGCTTACGATCCGGCCCCCGATTTCAAGGGCTTACTCCGCAGGCGGAACGTAGCCTTCGGCCTTGGCGTATTCCTCGCCGGAGAAGTACTTGTCCATCTCGCCCTGAAGATATTTGCGGTCTTCGGCGTTCATCATGTTCAGGCGCTTTTCGTTGATCAGCAGGGTCTGGTGTTTTTGCCAGTCGGCCCAGGCCTTGGCCGAGACGTGGTCAAAAATGTCCTGGCCTTTGGCACCCGGGAATGGAGCACGCTCCAGGGCGGGCAATTCTTCTTTGTACTTGCGGCACATGATGGTGCGGGTCATGACGACTCTCCTGCGTTCAATACGACGGCCGCGCGTTCGAGCAAGGTCTTGACCGGGGCGGCAAGGCCCAGGCGCGGCGGGGTGGCGAGGTTATACCAGAGCCAGTCGGCCTCGGCCACGTGATGGCCGGCCTCCTGGACCTGAACCAGCCAGGGTTCGATGGATAACTGGAAATGGCTGAAGGTGTGCACCAGGTTCGGCAGTGCCTGCTGGTTGCCCAGCGCCAGCGAGTGCTGCGTGGCGAGGTGTTGCAGGTCGTCGAGGTCATCGAGTTCCGGCAAGCTCCATAAACCGCCCCACAGGCCCGTGGAGGGGCGACGGTAAAGCAGGATCGCACCTTCGGCATTGGCGAGCATCGGCATCAGCGTGCGTTTCTGCGGGATGGCTTTGCGTGGTTTGGGAATCGGGTAGCGGGTTTCCAGGCCGAGCATGTGCGCTTCACAACCCTTTTCCAGCGGGCAGAGCAGGCAGCTCGGCTTGCTGCGAGTGCAGAGCGTGGCGCCCAGGTCCATCATCGCCTGAGTGTAGGCGTTGACCCGATCGTGCGGCGTAAAGCGCTCAGCGTTTGCCCAGAGCTGTTTAGCCACCTTGGGCTCGCCCGGGTAGCCCTCTTGTGCGGTAAAGCGTGCCAGCACGCGCTTGACGTTGCCGTCGAGGATGGGCGCGCGCAGGCCCATGCTGATGCTGGCGATCGCGCCGGCCGTGGACAGGCCGATGCCGGGCAGGTCGGTGAGTTTTTCAACATCACGTGGAAACTCACCGCCGTACTGCTCGACGACGATCTTCGCGGTCTTCTGCAGATTGCGCGCGCGGGTGTAATAACCAAGACCCGTCCACAGGTGCAGCACTTCGTCCTCGGGCGCCGCGGCCAAGGCCTCGACCGTCGGCAGCGACGCCATGAACCGGTCGAAGTAATTCAGCACGGTGCTGACCTGGGTTTGCTGCAACATGATTTCCGAGACCCACACCCGATACGGGGTGATGCCCTGTTGCCAGGGCAAGTCGTGACGGCCGTGGCGGTCGAACCATTCCAGTACCGCCGATGAAAACTGCTCGGCTCTCATCGCTTGAACAGCCCCTTGAGTGCGTCCTTGAGTTCCGGGCTGACCTTGTCGCCCAGTTTCTCGTCGATTTTTTCGCCAATGCGCTCGCCCGCCAGTTTGCTCGCGACCTGACCCATGCGTTCGTTGTCCAGGCGACAGGCCTTGGCGCCAAGCTCCAGCGGGCCGCGGCAACGCAGCGGCCACTGGATGCCGACAAATTTCTCGTTCACCTGGCAAGCCGGGTCCGGCATGTCGCTCTTGTCGCCTTCGACGATGATGCCCACGCGGTAATCCATGCCCAGGACGCGCAGGTCGACGTCGCCGTCGCCGTTGACGGTCATGCCCGGGATACGCACTTTCAGGTCCGGGTTGCTGGCGACGCCGTTACGGAAGGTCAGGTTGCCCTTGAGCTCCTGGAACGGTGTGTCCTTGCCCCGCGGCTCGCCGCTAAGGGACTTGCGGTTGAGTGTGGCGATGCCTTTGCACAACTGCTGTTCGAGGTTGGCATTGAGCAGCACGCCGTTGTTGATGACGAAACTGGCGTTGCCGTTGAGGGTTTCGATCAACGCTTTCTGGCTGTTGCCGCTACCGGTGAGGGTGCTGTTGAGCGTTACCAGGCCCTTGACCGGTGGTTCCTTGCCCTGGCTTTCGAGGATTTTTTCCGCGGGCACCCGGCTGATTTGCGTCTGCATGTTCAACACAGGTGCCTGCTGGCGCACATCGAGGGTGCCTTTGGCGTCGAAGTTGCCCTCGTACAGGTCACCGCGCAGGCTCGTCAGGGTCAACAGTCCGTCCTGGCCGTTGGCCTTGAGTACGGCGTTTTTGATCGGCAGCTTTTCCAGTGTCAACTGGCCGAAGGTCAGGTCGGCGTCTACATCCAGCTTGGCCAGGCGTTCCACCGGCAACAGGCGTTCGTTACTCCATGCTTCCTTGGTCGGGGATTGCGGCAGCGGTGTGCTGCCGGCCCCGGCCATGGCATCGGCTTCGGTGCTCGCGACTTCGGCCTGGCGCACTTGCTTGGCGCTGTTGGCCTCGGCCGATTTCGGCGGCAGGTAACGGTCGACGTTGAAGGTGTCGGCCTTGAGGGTCGCGCGCAGGGATTGTTTGGCAAAGTCTTCGACGGCGATGCGACCACTGAGGGTGCTGTCGTCGACTTTCAGGTTGAGGTCATCCAGCGTGAGGCTGGAAGGCGTGCCGGCCAGGCGCGTGGCCACTTCGACCTTGCTCAGGCTGCCTTCAGCCATGGCCGGGAGTTTCTGGCCGATGCTGTCGACGAATTTCGCCAGGTCGAACTGGGCAATCGACAGCCCGCCGCTGACCTGTGGGGTCTTGTCCAGGTCATTGACCTTCAGCTCACCCAGCGCTCGCAGCTGGTTGGCGGAGACCTTGATCCCGGTCCATTCGGCGACGTTGGCGGCCTTGTCCAGCAGCAACTGCCCCTGGGCGGCGAAGGTCATGGTCTTGCCTTGCAGCGGATCGCCGGCGACTTCGCCGGACAGCTTCATGTCTTCGAGCTTGTAGCGCTGCAGCGCACGCTCGAAACGCAGTTCGCCGGCGAGCTCGGTGCGCACCCGCAGAACCGGCTGGTTGGTGCCCAGGAATGCCGTGAGCTTGACCGGTATATTGGTGGAATCGTGCACCGGGCCGGTACTGAGCTGGATGCTTTCGGCGCTGAATTGCTTGCCGGTTTTTTCGTCGCTGTATTCAACGCGGGCGTTGTTGACGGTCAGGCTGTCGATGTCCAGGCGAATCGGCTGGGCCGGTTTTTCCACCTGGGCGGTGGTAGGCGATTCAGGTTCGCCGGTGGTCTCGGCAGGTGTGCCCGTGGTTGCAGGCTTGGGCACCTTGCCGATGTCTTCCCAGTTGCCGTGGCCATCCTTGTCGCGGTTCAGGCGCAGGTTCAAGCCTTCAACGCGCACGTCGCTCATCTGCACCTCACGGCGCAGCAACGGCAGCACACGGACCGACAGGCCGAGCATCTGCAGGTCGGCGAACGGATCGGCGGGCTTGGCCAGGGTGGCGACCGCCGCATCGTGCAGCTCCAGGCCCAGCCACGGGAACAGGCTCCAGCCGATATCGCCATTGAGCGTCAGCTCGATGTGGGCCTTGTCGCGGGCTATCTGGCGTATCTCGTCTTTGTAGTCGTTGGGATCGAAGAGGTGGGTCAGGGCAAAGCCCAGCGCCACTACGATCAGCAACAGCCCGAGAAGTACCAGACCCAGGATTTTGCCGAACGCTTTCATGGGCGAGTCCTTGTAGTTAGTCGAATTCGAAATTTAGCCGGGGAGTATAGCGCTCCGCCGCAAGCGACCGGGCAGATCACATGACAGAGCGTCGAGCATCCAGGCAAAAAGTAATTTTTTCCTACAAATTCGGCGCAGTACCGAAGAAGTTGTTCAGCCGTTCGACAATGCCCGGAAGGGAGGTTCCTTCAGTGGCAGGAAAACAGACAACATAGAAGTCATGATGTCAGTTTGGTTTTTCGCTCGCTGGCAAATGCTACTCTTCACCCGTTCGTCCGTCCCTGCGCGGCATGATGTCGCACAAAAAAACAGCTTTTCCCTGAAGAACGGTCATGTCTGCGTGCATTGAGGCTGAGGGAGAAGAGTGGCTGGCGAACCTGAATAATAATTGGGGGATACACAATGACCACGAGCATCACGGCGGACGGCCTTCAAGTCGGCCAGCCCGCGTTCCTGTCCAAGGAACGCATCATCGCCAAGCCCGGTTTCAACCGGTGGCTGGTGCCACCGGCCGCGCTGGCCATCCACCTGTGCATCGGCATGGCCTATGGCTTCTCGGTGTTCTGGTTGCCGCTGTCCAAGGCGCTGGGCATCACCGCGCCAGTGGCTTGTGCACCGGACATGGGCTTCATCGCCCAGGTCTTTTCTTCGCAATGCGACTGGCCGATTTCGATGCTCGGCTGGATCTACACCCTGTTCTTCATCTTCCTGGGCTGCTCGGCAGCCATCTGGGGTGGCTGGCTGGAACACGCCGGGCCACGCAAGGCGGGTGTTGTCTCGGCGCTGTGCTGGTGCGGCGGTCTGCTGATTTCCGCGCTGGGGGTCTATACCCACCAGATCTGGCTGATGTGGATCGGCTCGGGGGTCATTGGCGGTATCGGCCTGGGCCTGGGTTACATCTCGCCGGTGTCGACCCTGATAAAGTGGTTCCCGGACAAACGCGGCATGGCGACCGGCATGGCGATCATGGGCTTCGGCGGTGGCGCGATGGTCGGTGCCCCCCTGGCGGCGGCGTTGATGAGCCATTTCGCTTCACCGACCAGTGTCGGCGTGTGGCAGAGCTTCCTGGTCATGGCCGCGATCTATTTCGTGTTCATGATCGGCGGTGCGCTGTCCTATCGTGTACCGCCTACCGGCTGGAAACCTGAAGGCTGGACGGCACCTGTGAAAAAAGCCTCGAACGCGATGATCACCCACCGTCATGTGCATGTGAATGTGGCGTGGAAAACGCCACAATTCCGCCTGGTATGGCTGGTGCTGTGCCTGAACGTATCGGCGGGCATCGGAATCCTCGGCATGGCTTCGCCTCTGTTGCAGGAGGTGTTTGCCGGCAAGTTGCTGGGTAACGGCCTGGCATTTGGCCAGCTGGATGCCTCGCAATTGGCCTCGATTGCGGCGATCGCCGCTGGTTTCACCGGTTTGCTGAGCCTGTTCAACATCGGTGGCCGGTTCTTCTGGGCATCGTTCTCGGATTACCTGGGCCGTAAAAACACCTATTTCGTGTTCTTTGCCCTGGGTTTCGGGCTGTATGCATTGATCCCGAACCTCGGTCATCTGGGCAACGTTGCGCTGTTCGTGGCGGCGTTCTGCATCATCCTGTCGATGTACGGCGGTGGTTTCGCGACTGTCCCGGCGTACCTCGCGGACCTGTTCGGTACGCAAATGGTCGGCGCGATCCATGGTCGTCTGCTGACGGCCTGGGCTGCTGCCGGCGTGCTGGGTCCGGTGCTGGTGAACTACCTGCGTGAGTATCAGCTGAGCATCGGCGTTGAACGGGCCGCGGCTTACGACATCACCCTGTACATCCTCGCGGGCCTGCTGGTGTTGGGCTTCCTGTGCAACCTGCTGGTTCGTCCGGTGGCCGACAAGTACTTCATGACCGACGCCGAACTGGCTGCCGAACAGGCGCTGGGTCACGACAAAGGGGCTGACAGCAGTACGTCGCTGGAGTGGAAAGCGGCGGCGGGTACCAAGCCTCTGGCGCTTGCTGCGTGGTTGGTGGTGGGCATTCCGTTGGCGTGGGGTGTTTGGGTGACGCTGCAGAAGACGGCGGTACTCTTCCACTAACACCCAACCATGTGGGAGCGGGCTTGCTCGCGAAAGCGGTGTGTCAGTCAACATTCATGTGTCTGAAAATCCGCTTTCGCGAGCAAGCCCGCTCCCACATTTGATCCCCACTGGACGCAAATACCGCGTTTCGACTGCTTGTACTGACATGTACACCATTGGCCGTAGTGGATTCACTCCGTCAGCGATATCACCTCCCGTGTTTCTGTTTCGCGCCCGCGCCCCTATAATGGTTGCCTTTTTCGCCCAATGATTTTGCGGAGCTGGTGATGGCCGAACGTATGGCGTCAGTCGAGCGCGACACTCTGGAAACCCAGATCAAAGCCTCGATCAACCTGGATGGCACCGGAAAGGCCCGATTTGATATCGGTGTCCCTTTTCTTGAGCACATGCTGGACCAGATCGCCCGTCACGGGCTGATCGACCTGGATATCGTCAGCAAAGGCGACCTGCATATCGATGACCACCACACCGTGGAAGACGTCGGTATCACCCTGGGCCAGGCATTCACCAAAGCCATCGGCGACAAGAAAGGCATCCGTCGCTACGGCCACGCCTACGTGCCGCTCGATGAAGCGCTGTCGCGCGTGGTGATCGACTTCTCCGGCCGCCCAGGCCTGCAGATGCATGTTCCGTACACCCGTGCCACCGTCGGCGGCTTCGACGTTGACCTGTTCCAGGAATTCTTCCAGGGCTTCGTCAACCACGCCAACGTCACCCTGCACATCGACAACCTGCGTGGCCACAACACCCACCACCAGATCGAAACCGTGTTCAAGGCTTTCGGCCGCGCGCTGCGCATGGCTGTGGAGCTCGATGACCGCATGGCCGGGCAAATGCCTTCGACCAAGGGCGTCCTGTAATGCAGACAGTCGCGGTTATCGATTACGGCATGGGCAACCTGCACTCGGTGGCCAAGGCCCTCGAGCACGTCGGTGCCGGCAAGGTCCTGATCACCAGCGATGCCAACGTGATTCGCGAAGCCGACCGGGTGGTTTTCCCCGGCGTTGGCGCGATTCGCGACTGCATGGCGGAGATCCGTCGCCTGGGTTTCGATTCGCTGGTGCGTGAAGTCAGCCAGGACCGTCCGTTCCTCGGCATCTGCGTGGGCATGCAAGCCTTGCTCGAGCGCAGTGAAGAGAACGACGGCGTCGACTGCATTGGCTTGTTCCCGGGCCAGGTGAAGTTCTTCGGCAAGGATCTGGTCGAGGATGGCGAGCACCTGAAAGTCCCGCACATGGGCTGGAACGAAGTGAAGCAGAAGGTCAGTCATCCGCTGTGGCATGACATTCCGGACCTGGCGCGTTTCTACTTCGTGCACAGCTACTACATCGCCGCCGGCAATGCCCGGCAGGTGGTCGGTGGCGGTCACTACGGGGTCGACTTTGCCGCAGCGCTGGCCGAAGGCTCGCGTTTCGCCGTGCAGTTCCACCCGGAGAAAAGCCATACCCATGGCCTGCAGTTGCTGCAGAACTTCGCCGCGTGGGACGGTCGCTGGTAAATGGCCGTCAAGAAGAAGCCGCCGATCCTGACCCTCACTCCCGAGCAGGAGAGCGAGGCCAATCGCAAGATCAAGCGTTTCATGGAAGATCGCTTCGAGCTCGACCTCGGTTCGTTCGAGGCGGCCGAGATTCTTGAGCTGTTTACCCGTGAAATTGCTCCGCACTATTACAACAGGGCGATTTTCGATGTGCAGACGCACCTCAAAGAGAGGTTCGAAAGCATCGAAAGCGACCTGTGGGCGCTCGAAAAGGGCAGCTGAAAGCTACAAGCTTCAAGCTGCAAGAATTAGTACGCGTGCCTGCTTGCAGCTTATAGCTTGCAGCTTGCAGCTCTTTTGACGAAGGAAAAAGCATGCTCATTATTCCCGCTATCGATCTCAAAGACGGTGCCTGTGTTCGTCTGCGCCAGGGCCGCATGGAAGATTCCACAGTGTTCTCCGATGACCCGGTGAGCATGGCTGCCAAGTGGGTGGAGGGCGGTTGCCGTCGTCTGCATCTGGTCGACCTGAACGGCGCGTTCGAAGGCCAGCCGGTCAACGGCGAAGTGGTCACGGCGATTGCCAAGCGCTACCCGAACCTGCCGATCCAGATCGGCGGCGGTATCCGCTCCCTGGAAACCATCGAGCACTACGTGAAAGCGGGCGTGAGCTACGTGATCATCGGCACCAAAGCCGTGAAGGATCCGGCCTTCGTTGCCGAAGCCTGCCGTGCGTTCCCGGGCAAAATCATCGTGGGTCTGGATGCCAAGGACGGTTTCGTCGCCACTGACGGCTGGGCCGAAATCAGCACCATCCAGGTGATCGATCTGGCCAAGCAGTTCGAAGCCGACGGCGTGTCCTCGATCGTTTATACCGACATCGCCAAAGACGGCATGATGCAGGGTTGCAACGTGCCGTTCACCGCCGCGCTGGCCGCTGCCACGAAGATTCCGGTGATCGCTTCCGGCGGCATCCACAACCTGGGTGACATCAAGACCCTGCTCGACGCCAAGGCGCCAGGCATCATCGGCGCGATCACCGGCCGCGCGATTTATGAGGGCACTCTGGATGTTGCTGAGGCTCAAGCTTTTTGTGATGGCTACGCGGCCAGCTCCAAGCCATGAGCTGCAAGCTGCAAGTTAAAAGCGCGATCGTGATCCGCTCTTTCTTGCAGCTTGAAGCTTGAAGCTTCTTGATCGGAGATTAAGTCTATGGCGTTAGCCAAGCGCATCATCCCTTGCCTGGACGTGGACAACGGCCGGGTCGTCAAAGGTGTGAAGTTCGAGAACATCCGCGATGCCGGTGACCCGGTGGAAATCGCCCGTCGCTATGACGAGCAGGGTGCCGACGAGATTACCTTTCTCGACATCACCGCCAGCGTTGACGGTCGAGACACCACGCTGCATACCGTCGAGCGCATGGCCAGCCAGGTGTTCATTCCGCTGACCGTGGGCGGTGGCGTGCGCACCGTGCAGGACATTCGCAACCTGCTCAATGCCGGTGCGGACAAGGTCTCGATCAACACGGCGGCCGTTTTCAACCCGGAATTCGTCGGCGAAGCGGCGCAGCATTTTGGTTCGCAATGCATCGTGGTCGCGATCGATGCGAAGAAGGTCTCGGGACCTGGCGAAACCCCGCGCTGGGAAATCTTCACCCATGGCGGTCGCAAGCCAACCGGCCTCGACGCCGTTGAGTGGGCGAAGAAGATGGAAGGCCTGGGGGCCGGTGAGATCCTGCTGACCAGCATGGACCAGGACGGTATGAAAAATGGCTTCGATCTGGGCGTCACCCGCGCCATCAGCGATGCGTTGGGCATTCCGGTGATCGCTTCCGGTGGCGTCGGCAACCTGCAGCACCTGGCCGACGGCATTCTCGAAGGCCACGCCAGCGCAGTATTGGCAGCGAGCATTTTCCACTTCGGTGAATACACCGTTCAGGAAGCCAAGGCATACATGGCCCACCGCGGGATTGTGATGCGCTGAACAAACCGCTGCAGGCCAGTGGACATCATGGCGGGCTCAGGGCACTCTTGAGCACGCCATGGATTTCGGTAGCCAGACATGTTTAAAACCATTCTTCTTGTCCTCGCCAGCGCTTCCTTGTTGCTCCTAGGTAGTGCGCGCGCGGCAGACAGCTCCGCCACAGAGCTGGTGTTGCTGACGGAAAACTTCCCGCCCTACAACATGGCCAGGAACGGCAAAAACTTCGCTCAGGACGAGAACATCAATGGCATCGCCGTGGACATCGTCCGTGAGATTTTCAAGCGCGCCGATATCAGCTATAGCCTGACCCTGCGTTTTCCGTGGGAGCGGGTCTACAAGCTGGCACTGGAAAATCCCGGCTACGGTGCATTCGTGATGGCGCGTTTGCCGGACCGCGAGCGGCTCTTCAAGTGGGTCGGGCCGATCGGTCCGGATGACTGGATCATGCTGGCCAAGGCCGACAGCAAAATCTCCCTCGAAACGCTGGAAGACGCGCGCAAGTACAGGATTGGCGCGTACAAGGGCGACGCCATTGCCATGACACTGGCCAAACAAGGCTTGAAGCCGGTGGTGGTGCTGCGCGACCAGGACAACGCGAAGAAACTGGTCAACGGCCAGATCGACCTGTGGGCCACCGGTGATCCGGCCGGACGCTACCTGGCGCGTCTGGAAGGCGTGAGCGGGCTAAAGACAGTGCTGCGCTTCAACAGCGCCGAGCTCTATCTGGCGTTGAACAAGGATGTGCCGGACGATACGGTGGCCAAACTGCAGGCGGCGCTGGACCAGATGCGCAAGGAAGGCAAGGTGGACGAGATCATGGCGCAGTATCTGTAAGGTAGATCAAAAGATCGCCGCCTGTTGTAGCTGCGGCAGGCTGCGATCTTTTCAGCGGTAAACCCCATCCTTTCCATGCGCAGCCGTCGCGCGATTACCGCGCACGCTGATCATCTGCTTGATATCAATCCACTCGATCCCCTGGGCTTTCAACTTCGGCAACTCGCGCTCCAGCACCGCCAGGGTCTGCGGATACGGATGCCCGATCATCACCGCTGATCCCTGCTTGTGAGCCAGGCTGATCGCTGTCTGCAACTGGGTGAAAATTGCCGCTTCAGTGCGCTCATCATCCAGGAACACATCACGCGAAACGCTCGCCAATCCGATCTTCTGCGCCTCGGCGGCGGCCACCGTCTGTGCGCTGGTGCGGCTATCCAGGAATAGCTTGTGTCGACGCTGCAAGTCAGCCATCAACCAGGCCATGGCCGGTCGTTGGGCGGTCATGCGGCTGCCCATATGGTTATTGATGCCGGCGGTGTAGGGCACCACCTCAAGGGCGGCGTTCAGGCGTTTCTCAAGCTCGTCGATGGGCAAGTCAGGACGCCAGGCGAACGGCCCGGTGGCCGGGTCCATGGGCATGTGCAGGATGACGATCTTGCCGGCGCGATGGGCCTCGCGGGCGAATTCGGTGGCGTGGGGGGTGTCAGGCATGATCGCCGCAGTCACAGGGCCCGGCAGGGCCAGTACCTGGCGATCCCGGGGCAGGCTCTGCCCCAGGTCATCGATGATCAGCGTGATATAGGCCTTTTGCGGGGCGGGCGCTGCGTGAGCAACACTCGCCAGGCAACACAACAGCCCCAAGGCTAACCGCAATAGCATCTCAGCGGCCGGACGTGATGCTCAGCCCTTTGAGCAGGCTCAGGGCCTGGGCCAGTTGGTAATCGTCGTCCTGCGGCATCGGCTTGGCCTTGCCGCCGGAACTGCTCGGCTTGTCGGCGCCGCCGTTGCCATTGCCCAGGTGACCCTGCAGATCGGCTTCCTTGAAGTAGTCGCCGTCTTGCTCGTTGGTGATCTTGGCCCTGCGCACTTCGATGTCCGGGATGATGCCCTGGGCCTGGATCGAGCGGCCGTTTGGCGTGTAGTACAGCGCCGTGGTGATCTTCAGGGCGCGCTCGTTGTTCAGAGGCAGCACGGTTTGCACCGAGCCTTTGCCGAAACTCGGCGTACCCATGACCACCGCACGTTTCTGGTCCTGCAGGGCGCCGGCGACGATTTCCGAGGCCGAGGCGCTGCCGCCGTTGATCAGCGTGACCATCGGCACGGCTTCGCTTTCGTCCTTGCCGGTGGCGGAGAAGCGCAGTTCGGAGTTGGCGATGCGGCCCTTGGTGTAGACGATCAGGCCCTTGGTGATGAAGTGGTCGACCACTTCCACCGCCGCTTGCAGCACGCCGCCCGGGTTGTTGCGCAGGTCGAGGATGATGCCGTTGAGTTTCTTGCCGTTGTCTTTGCGCAGCTTGGCCAGGGCCTTGGACACTTCTTCGCCGGTCTTGACCTGGAACTGGGTGATGCGGATGTAGCCATAGCCCGACTCGAGCAATTGGCTCTTCACGCTCTTCACCTGAATGATGGCGCGGGCCAGGGTCACATCGAACGGGGTGCCGCCGTCGCGGACCAGGGTCAGGGTGATTTTCTGGCCGATCTTGCCGCGCATCTTGTCCACGGCTTCGGTCATGGTCTGGCCGCGAGTGGGCTGGCCGTTGATCTTGACGATGAAGTCGCCCGCCTGGATGCCAGCCTTGGAGGCCGGCGTGTCATCGATCGGCGACACCACCTTGATGAAGCCGTCCTCGGCGCCGACTTCGATGCCCAGGCCGCCAAACTCGCCGCTGGTGCTTTCCTGCAGTTCAGCGAAGTCTTCAGGGCCCAGGTAGGCGGAGTGCGGGTCAAGGTTGCTGAGCATGCCCTTGATCGCGTTTTCCAGCAGGGTCTTGTCGTCTACCGGTTCGACATACGCGGCCTTGATCCGATCCATGACCTCGGCAAAGGTGCGCAACTCTTCCAGCGGCAATGGCGCCTTGGTGGTCGCGGCAGTGCCCGCAGGCGCGACTGCCGGGGCCGGCTGAGCGGCAAACGCCAGAGGCGCGCCGATCACCAGGGCGATCGTCAGGGCCAGCGAGGTAAGGCGGGACAAATACAGCATGTCGAACGAACTCCTAATGTAGGTGACTCAGCGCCTATCCTTGCGCGCGGCACCATTGCGCCGGATCACTCGGGTGACCCTGCTGACGAATCGCAAAATACAACGCTGGTGTGTCCTGCCCGCCACTGTTACCGACAGTGGAGATGGATTCACCGGCTTTTACCACGTCACCCGCAGACTTGAGCAGTGTCTGGTTGTGACCATAAAGACTCAAAAAACCGTTACCGTGGTCGAGAATCACCAGCAGCCCGGCACCGCGCAACCAGTCGGCGAACACCACGCGACCGCCATGCACCGCGTGCACGGTGCTGCCGGCAGAAGCGCCGATCATCACGCCGTCCCACTTGGTCCGGGTATCGTCGCCACGGCTTTCACCGAAGCGTGCCAACAGTCGACCATCAACCGGCCACGGAAGTTTGCCGCGGGTAGACGCAAATGCACCGCCAAAAGTTTCGCCTGAGCTTGAAACCAATGCGCCGGGTGTTGATTTAACGGGTTTGCGTGGGGCGTCATCGCTGGCATCTGCCTGCGCCTGGGCCTCACGTAAACGCTTTTTTTCGGCTTCCTGCTGGGCAATCAGCGCTTTCTGTCGCGCCTCTTCTGCCTCACGAGCCTGGCGGGCCAGGGTTTCCTCAATGGTTTTAAGGACTTTAGACAGGTCTGCATGATCCTGCTCACGGGCTGCCAGTTTCTGGTCGCGAGCCTTCACGTCGTCGTTGAGCTTGGCCAGGACTTGCTGGCGCTCCTGGCGAACCTTCTCGAGTTCGCCACGCTGGGTTTCGAGGCTGCTCTGTTGCACCAGCAACTGCGCTTGCTGCAGGCCGATGTCTTTTTCGACATTGGCCAGCTGGCGCAGGGTTTCGTTGAAATTCTTCAGCTGCTCCAGGCGGGCCTGGCTCAGGTAGTCGTAATAAGTGAGCGTGCGGGCGAACTTCTCGGGGTTCTGCTGGTTGAGCAGTAGTTTCAAGTACTCCTGGCGGCCGTTCTGATAAGCCGCGCGGGCCTGGATGGCGATCAGTCGCTGCTGTTCAGTGCGCGCGCTCTGGAGTTTTTTTTTCTCCGCATCGAGTCGCTGCAACTCGGATTCGCTTTTCTGCAGCTCTTTTTGCAGGGCTTCGACCTGCTTCTCGAGCTTGCCCATCTCGGTCTCGGTGCCCTTGAGGTCTTTTTGCACGCCGGACTTTTCTTGCTGCAGCTTGCCCAGCAGTTTTTTCAGCTCGGCAATGTCCTGACGCGTGGCGTCCAACTGTTGCTGGGTTTGCGCGCGCTCGTCGGCGAAGGCCGGTTGGAGCAGGCAAGTCAGGGCAAGGGCTATCAGGACGCGGAGCATAGAGGCGGGCGACACCAGGGAAAGGGACGTCCTAGTATGCCCGCCAAGCGCAGCAAAAAAAATGCCCATTTCTGACTGTGTGATGACTGGACCCAAAAACACCCTAAAACCAATGTGGGAGCGGGCTTGCTCGCGAATGCGATGGGTCAGGCGACGACGATGTCGACTGATACTGCGCATTCGCGAGCAAGCCCGCTCCCACAGGGTTTTATGGTGTTCGGGAAATCCTGGTCAGACCAGAATCGAAGTCCCGGTCATTTCCGCCGGTTGTTCCAGGCCCAGCAGTTTCAGCATGGTCGGTGCCACGTCCGCCAGCACGCCGCCTTCGCGGACTTTCAGGTCGCGCTTTCCGACATAGATGAAGGGCACCGGCTCGGTGGTGTGCGCGGTATGGGCCTGGCCGGTGGCCTCGTCGGACATTTGCTCGACGTTGCCATGGTCGGCGGTGATCAGGGCTTCGCCGCCGACTTTATCCAGCGCTTCGACGATGCGGCCGACGCAAAGGTCCAGGCACTCGACCGCCTTGACCGCCGCTTCGAACACGCCGCTGTGGCCAACCATGTCGCCGTTGGCGTAGTTGACCACGATCACGTCGTAACGCTGGTTTTCGATGGCGTCGACGATGCGGTCGGTGACTTCCGGAGCGCTCATCTCCGGCTGCAGGTCGTAGGTGGCGACTTTCGGCGACGGGATCAGGATGCGCTCTTCGCCCGGGAAAGGTTCTTCACGACCGCCGGAGAAGAAGAAGGTCACGTGGGCGTATTTTTCGGTTTCGGCGATGCGCAGCTGGGTCTTGCCGTTTTTCGCCAGGTAGTCGCCCAGCACGTTTTCCAGGCTGCCGGCAGCGAAGGCCGAAGGTGCAGGAATGCTGGCGGCGTATTGGGTCAGCATGACGAAGCCGGCCAGTTTTGGCTGACGGGCACGCTCGAATTCCTTGAAATCGTCTTCGACGAACACGCGGGTCAGTTCTCGGGCGCGGTCGGCGCGGAAGTTCATGAACACCACGGCGTCGCCGTCTTCGACCTTCACCGGCTCACCGATGGAGGTGGCTTTGACGAACTCGTCGCTCTCGCCACGCGCGTACGCGGCCTGCAGGCCTTCCTGGGCGGTGGCGGCGTTGAATTCGCCATGGCCGTCGACGATCAGGTTGTAGGCCTGGGATACACGGTCCCAGCGGTTGTCGCGATCCATGGCGAAATAACGGCCGATGAGGCTGGCGATGCGGCCTTTGCCCAGGGCCTGGAAGGTGGCGTCCAGCAGTTCGATCGACGATTGCGCGCTTTTCGGCGGGGTATCGCGGCCGTCGAGGAAGGCGTGCAGGTAGATTTTTTCAGCGCCGCGCTTGGCGGCCAGTTCGGCCATGGCGACCAGGTGATCCTGGTGGCTGTGCACGCCGCCATCGGACAGCAGGCCCATGAAGTGCACGGCTTTACCGGCGGCGACGGCTTTATCCACGGCGGCGCAGATGGTCGGGTTCTCGAAGAACTCGCCGTCGCGGATCGATTTGGTCACGCGGGTGAAGTCCTGGTACACCACGCGGCCGGCGCCGAGGTTCATGTGGCCAACTTCGGAGTTGCCCATCTGGCCATCCGGCAGGCCAACGTCCATGCCGCTGCCGGAAATCAGGCCGTTGGGCACGGTGGCCCACAAACGATCCAGTACCGGCTTCTTCGCCGCAAAGATGGCGTTGGATTCAGGGCTCTCACTGTGACCGAAGCCGTCGAGAATAATCAGGACCAAAGGTTTAGGCGTGGTAGTCATGGAGTCCGCTCGTGGCTAAATTAAAAGAGGGCGATGGAAAAGGGAGTGGCAGTTTAAAGCGAAGTTCCGGCCACGTCACCGCCGGACGGGGTTTGGCCCACCATAGTGGCTGTGTATACTGGCCGACATTTTAACGCCCTGGAACCTCCTTCGATGGTTGCTCACCTGATTGAATTTGCCACTAACCACTACATCCTCGTCGGTATCTTCGTCGTACTGCTGGCGTTGCTGATCGCCTATCAGATGCAGGGCGGCGGCCGTAGCCTGAGCACTGGCGAACTGACTGGCCTTGTCAACAAGGATGCCGGCGTGGTGATCGACATTCGTCCGACCAAGGACTTCGCCGCCGGTCATATTGTAGGCGCGCTGAGCATTCCTCACGACAAACTGGCTGCACGCGTCGGCGAGCTGGAAAAACACAAGGCCAAGACCATCATCCTGGTCGACGCCATGGGCCAGACGGCCGGTACCCACGCCCGCGAGCTGGTGAAGGCAGGTTTCACCGCCGCCAAGCTGTCCGGTGGTGTGTCCAGCTGGAAAGCCGACAATCTGCCGCTGGTGAAGTGATATGAGCAACGTCGTCGTCTATTCCAGCGATTACTGCCCTTATTGCTCCCGAGCCAAGTACCTGCTCGAGAACAAAGGCGTGGCCTTCGAAGAGATCAAGGTCGATGGCAAGCCGCAGGTGCGCGCCGCGATGGCTCAGAAAGCCGGACGCACGTCCGTGCCGCAGATCTGGATCGGCAGCACCCACGTTGGCGGTTGTGATGATTTGTTTGCCCTGGAGCGCGCCGGCAAGCTCGACGCGCTGCTCAAGGCCTGAAATTCCATACCCTATAAAAGCCCAAGATCAGAAAGGATCTGAGATGACTGACCAACAGAACACTGCAGCCAGCGAAGAAGAAACCGCACCGCAATTCTCCTTGCAGCGCATCTACGTACGTGACTTGTCCTTCGAAGCCCCGAAAAGCCCGGCGATCTTCCGCCAGCAGTGGGAGCCGAGTGTCGGTCTGGATCTCAATACCCGTCAAAAGGCTCTGGAAGGCGACTTCCACGAGGTCGTGCTGACCCTGTCGGTCACCGTGAAGAACGGTGACGAAGTGGCATTCATCGCCGAAGTGCAACAGGCGGGTATCTTCCTGATCAAGAACCTCGACGACGCTTCGATGAGCCACACCCTGGGTGCATTCTGCCCGAACATCCTGTTCCCGTACGCTCGCGAAGCGCTGGACAGCCTGGTGACCCGTGGTTCGTTCCCGGCCCTGATGCTGGCTCCGGTGAACTTCGACGCGCTGTACGCGCAAGAACTGCAACGCATGCAGGCAGCGGGCGAGACGCCGACCGTTCAATAAAAGCTTCGTTTGCTCCATGAAAAAAGCGCCTATTCAGAGGCGCTTTTTTCATGGAGCAAACGAAACCTTCGAGTAGGAGCTGGCTTGCCAGCGAAGGGCCATAACATTCAACCTTTGAGCTGGCCGATACACCGCTTTCGCTGCGATGCGGCGACCCGACAAGCCAGCTCCTACAAGGACGGTGGTGTTATTTGAAATCGTTTTGGCGCCAGGCCTCGTACACGGCCACCGCGACAGTGTTGGACAGGTTCAGGCTGCGGCAGCCTTCACGCATCGGCAGACGCAAGCGTTGTTCTGCGGGCAGGGCGTCGAGCACATCGGAGGGCAGGCCACGGCTTTCCGGGCCGAACAGGAACGCATCGCCCGGTTCGAAGCTGGCGTCGTGGAACGGTCGCGAGCCCTTGGTGGTGAAGGCAAACACCCGCGGATGACCGAGGCTTTCCAGGCAGCTGGCCAAGTCCGCGTGGCGTTGCAGGGTGGCATACTCGTGGTAATCGAGGCCGGCCCGGCGCAGGCGCTTGTCGTCCATCTCGAAGCCCAGCGGTTCGATCAAATGCAGGTGGCAGCCACTGTTGGCGCACAGCCTGATAACGTTGCCGGTGTTCGGCGGAATTTCTGGTTGGAAAAGGATGACGTGAAACATGCACGGCTCCGAAGGTAAAGATGAGCGGCATTCTACGCCGCAAGCCGACCCTCGTTCGAAACTATTCCCGCGTGTGATGGCTTCACTGGCAATCGTCGGGGTCATGGTGGGGCTGATGATCGGTCGCCTGACCACTCCCGACCCCAGTCAATTGCAGCAGGTCGAGGTCACCGGTGACGGGCTGGTGGTGTGGTTCAACAACGAACCCAAGACCCACGGTGAGATCGTCGATGGCAGCGTTGCGCTGCTGTTCGAGGCTGAGGGCAGGGCGCAGAAGGGCCAGCTCAAGCTCCATGACAAGGACGTGAACTGGCGCGTGCGTAAAAGTGATGGGGGATTGTTGCTGACGCTGGTGGCGGCCCGGCCCCTGCAGGGGGAGTGGACCGGTAGCGAGGTCGATGACCGCTGGCGGCTGGAGATCCATCTCCGGGAGCAATAAAAGAGGGGAATCCCCGGCCTGCCTGTACCAAGGTCCCCAAAACGGGAGGGTTCGCGCATCGCGCCTGAACCCGGTGTAAAGAGGGAATCCCCGGCCTGCCTGTACCAAGGACCCCAAAACTGGGGGGGGCTCGTCGCTTGTGCGGTGTGAGCCCGGTGTAAAGAGGGGAATCCCCGGCCTGCCTGTACCAAGGTCCCCGAAACTGGGTAGTGATCTGAATCACTGATGAGACTATTGCAGGGGGCGTGCCAGCTTTTAACAAGTTGAAACAGAAAGTTGCCCGCAAGCGTCAAAAGCCCCGCAATCCGAGGCTTTCGTGTTTTTTCGATAGGGGTTCGATTGCGAACGCAGGGGTGATTTCAGATCAGTTGCCGTGCGCGATTGCGGGTCACTGTGCATTCAGTCGGTGCGCGCGGATCTGAATGTGGGAGCGGGCTTGCTCGCGAAAGCGGTGTGTCAGTCCACATTGATGTTGAATCTGATGGCCCCTTCGCGAGCAAGCCCGCTCCCACATTGTTCGGTGTAAACCATCGGCCCTGCTTAACCCTCATCCCCCTCATCATCATCCCCACCATCAACCTTCATCCCCAGCTCCTTGATCTTGCGAGTCAGGGTGTTGCGCCCCCAGCCCAGCAGCACGGCGGCATCCCGGCGGCGGCCGGCGGTGTGCTTGAGGGCGGTTTCGATCATGATCCGCTCGAAGGTCGGCACCGCACTGTCCAGCAGGCTGGACTGACCGCGAGCCAGGGCCTGGTCGGCCCATTGGCGCAGCGCCTGTTCCCAGTTGGTCACCGGCGCCGAATCCTGCGGAAGGCTCAGCAGCTCCGGTGGCAGGTCGCCGATGTGCACTTCGCGACCCGAAGCCATCACGGTGATCCAGCGGCAGGTGTTCTCCAGCTGGCGCACGTTGCCCGGCCATGGCAGGTTCTTCAGGTATTCCTCTGTTTCGCTCTTCAGCAGTTTCGGCTCGACGGCCAGTTCCTGCGCGGCGCGGCTGAGGAAATGCTTGGCCAGGGTCGGGATGTCTTCGCGACGGTCCGACAGGCGCGGTATGTGGATGCGGATCACGTTGAGGCGGTGGAACAGGTCTTCACGGAATTTCCCTGCATGCACCAGGGTTTCCAGGTTCTGGTGCGTCGCGGCGATGATCCGCACATCGACTTTGACCGGGACGTGACCCCCGACACGGTAGAACTCGCCGTCGGCCAGTACGCGCAGCAAACGGGTCTGGGTGTCGGCCGGCATGTCGCCGATTTCATCAAGAAACAGCGTACCGCCATCGGCCTGCTCGAAACGCCCGCGACGCAGGTTGGCCGCGCCAGTGAAGGCGCCTTTCTCATGGCCGAACAGCTCGGATTCCATCAGGTCTTTTGGGATCGCCGCCATGTTCAGTGCAATGAACGGCGAAGCCGCGCGTGGGCTGTGGCGGTGCAGGGCGTGGGCCACCAGTTCTTTACCGGTACCCGATTCGCCGTTGATCAACACGGTGATGTTGGAATGGCTCAGGCGCCCGATGGCGCGAAACACTTCCTGCATCGCCGGCGCTTCGCCGATGATTTCCGGGGTGCGGGTCAATGCGACCGGGACTTCCAGGCCTTGCTGTTCCTGGGCGTGCTGGTTGGCGCGCTTGACCAGCGAGACCGCCTCGTCGACATCGAACGGCTTGGGCAGGTATTCGAATGCGCCGCCCTGATAGGACGCGACAGCGCTGTCCAGATCGGAGTGCGCGGTCATGATGATCACTGGCAGCCGTGGGTGTTGCTCGCGAATCCGCGCCAGGAGGTCCAGGCCGCTGGCACCGGGCATGCGGATGTCGGAGATGATCACGTCCGGCTGCTGGCGCGCCAGGCGGCTCATCACGCCATCGGCGCTGTCGAAGCTTTGCGTGGTCATGCCTTCCTGCTGCAAGGCTTTTTCCAGGACCCAACGGATAGAACGGTCGTCATCGACGATCCACACGGTTTCACTACGGCTCATGTCGATGTGGCTCCTTGTTCCAGTGGCAGAAAGATCGAGAACGTGGTGTGGCCGGGGTGGCTGTCACATTCGATCAAGCCCTGGTGCTGGCTGATGATGTTCTGGGTAATGGCCAGGCCCAGCCCGGTACCGTCCGGACGGCCGCTGACCATGGGGAAGAAGATGGTTTCCTGAAGATCCGCAGGAATGCCCGGACCGTTGTCGATAATTTCGATCTTGGTCACCAGGCGGTGGCGCACATGACCAATGGTGAACTGGCGCATGGCCCGGGTGCGCAGGGTGATGCGGCCCAGGCGCAACTCGTTCTGGCTGCTGATAGCCTGCATCGCGTTGCGCACGATATTCAGCACGGCCTGGATCATTTGTTCACGATCGATCAGGACGTCAGGAATGCTCGGGTCGTAGTCGCGCACCAGCGTGATGCAGCCCTGGCTTTCGGCCTCGACCAGATGGCAGACGCGCTCCAGCACTTCGTGAATGTTGCACATGGCCAGCGATGGCAACTTGTTCGAGCCGAGCATGCGATCGACCAGGTTGCGCAGGCGATCGGCCTCTTCAATGATGACATTGGTGTAGTCGCGCAGGCTTTCTTCCGGCAGCTCGCGTGCCAGCAGCTGCGCCGCGCCGCGGATACCACCCAGCGGATTCTTGATTTCATGGGCCAGGCCGCGGACCAGCATCTTGCTGGTTTCCTGCTTCGACAGCTGGGCCTCTTCCTTGGTGATGCGCAGCAAGCGGTCGCGGGGATGGACTTCGAGCAGGAGCAGGGTATCGCCATTGCTCAGGATCGGCGTTACCGCGTAATCGACCGTCAGGGTCTGGCCGGTGAGGGCGGTGAGCATGGCTTCGCGCTTGGTGAACGGATGCGCCTGCTGCACCGCCTGGCGCAATGAATTGAGCGCCTCGGTGGATTCGGTGAACAGCTCGCTGATGAACTGCCCATGGCTGCGCTGGCCGCTGATGGCCAGGAGCATTTCCGCCGCGGGGTTCATGTACTCAAGGCGCAGTTCGGCGTTGAGCAGAATGGTGGCGGTGGTCAGGTTGTCGAGAAGCAAGCGATGCAGTGCGTCACTGATGGTCATTCAGGACCTCTTTTGGAGCAGGGCGCGCGCATGAATAAAGCGCTGATACGAGGAAAATGCAAAAACCAAACCAAGGCTCCGAAAAGAAGCGTTTAACCCCTGAAACGGGTGTTTAACGCTCGATTGCGTGGCGTTCTGCCAGCTTCAGCGGGTAATTTCGAACCAAAATGGGCTGCAATGTGCGCGGGGTGCAACCATTCGCACCAATATAGTGCGCAAGCCGGGACAAGGTAAGAAGTCCTTCAACGCTTGTGCACCCGCTGTACGGTGAAGGTGACGGTAGGGCTTTGCTGCACGATGGTTTCGCCGCTGACGACCTGCACGGCGAGGCTGTGCAGGCCACGGTCGATGTTCACCAGTTGCAGGCTCGGTACGTTGCTGGGTTGGCCATAAGGCTGGTCATCCAGCAACAGCTGCAGTAGATGCGGGCCTTGCAGGCGCGGTTCGATCAGCACGTTGACGGTGAAGGTGCCGTTGTTGGCGCGCAGGGCTTCGGTGGTGGGCAGGCCCGTGAGTTCCAGTACGTTGTAGGCGATCTTCGGCTGATCTTGCGACTGGGTGGGGGTGGGAGGTGCTTGCGTGGGCTGGGGCTGAGCGCGATTGAGCGGTGGCAGTTCGACCGGCTGCGCGGTGACGCCATCGGGTGGTTGATTGCTATACGCCGTGTTGCCTTGGGCGTCGGTGTACTTGTAGATCTGCGCTGTGGCGGGCAGGGCGATCAGCAGCAGGATTAGGAGAAAGCCACGAGGCATGAAATCGACCGGAAGCGAAAGCGTTGGAGTGCAGCATAGGTCAGGGGGGGGGGGGTTGTCCCAAGTGAATCAAGATCAAAAGATCGCAGCCTTCGGCAGCTCCTACTATGGGAATGGCGTGCACCCTGTAGGAACTGCCGCAGGCTGCGATCTTTTGACTCATGAAAAAGGCCTCCCGAAGGAGGCCTCTTTTTTGTCACGCCGCGTGTCGCAGCGCTACCGGATCAGCAGCTGTAGTACAGCTCGTATTCCAGTGGGTGTACGAAGGTACGTACCTTGATTTCTTCTTCGCTTTTCAGGGCGATGTAAGCGTCGATGAAGTCGTCGCTGAAAACGCCGCCTTTGGTCAGGAACGCACGACCTTTGTCCAGCTCTTCCAGGGCTTCTTTCAGGCTGCCGCAAACTTGTGGGATCTCTTTCGCCTCTTCAGGCGGCAGGTCATACAGGTTTTTGTCAGCTGCATCGCCAGGGTGGATCTTGTTCTGGATGCCGTCCAGGCCGGCCATCAGCAGTGCGGCGAAGCACAGGTACGGGTTGGCAGCCGGATCCGGGAAGCGAGCTTCGATACGGCGGGCTTTCGGGCTCGACACGTAAGGAATACGGATCGAAGCGGAACGGTTGCGAGCCGAGTAGGCCAGCATTACCGGTGCTTCGAAGCCTGGAACCAGACGCTTGTAGGAGTTGGTAGCCGGGTTGGTGAAGCCGTTCAGGGCCTTACCGTGCTTGATGATGCCGCCAATGAAGTACAGGGCGGTATCGGACAGGCCGGCATAACCTTCGCCAGCGAAAGTGTTCTTGCCTTCTTTCCAGATGGACATGTGCACGTGCATGCCCGAGCCGTTGTCGCCGTACAGCGGCTTAGGCATGAAGGTAGCGGTGCGACCGTAGGCGTCGGCAACGTTGTGCACGACGTACTTCAGGGTTTGGGTTTCGTCGGCTTTCTTCACCAGGGTGTTGAATTTGACGCCGATTTCGTTCTGGCCGGCAGTTGCCACTTCGTGGTGGTGAACTTCGACGGTCAGGCCCATTTCTTCCAGTGCGTTGCACATGGAGGTACGGATTTCGTGGTCGTGGTCGAACGGTGGAACCGGGAAGTAGCCGCCTTTGACGCCTGGACGGTGGCCCTTGTTGCCGCCTTCGATGTCCTGGTCGGACATCCAGGAACCTTGTTCGGAGTAGATCTTGAACATGGAGCCGGAAATGTCGGACTTGAACTTCACCTGGTCAAAGATGAAGAACTCTGGCTCTGGACCGGCGAATACGGTGTCACCGATACCGGTGGATTTCAGGTGCTCTTCGGCGCGCTTGGCGATCGCGCGTGGGTCGCGGTCGTAGCCTTGCATGCTCGAAGGCTCGATGATGTCGCAGACCAGGATCAGGGTCGGCTCTTCGGTGAACGGGTCCAGGACAGCGGTGGAGTCGTCTGGCATCAGGATCATGTCGGAGGCTTCGATGCCTTTCCAGCCAGCGATGGACGAACCGTCGAACATCTTGCCGACTTCGAAGAAGTCATCATCCAGCGCGTCGCGAGCCGGCATGGTCACGTGGTGCTGAGTGCCTTTGGTGTCCGTGAAGCGCAGATCAATCCACTTGACGTCATGATCTTTAATGAGTTGAACCGACTTCGACATAGTGTCCTCCGGGTGGCTTAGGGCTGGTAGTGGATGCCCTTAATAGTTGGTGATGCCGGCGCGAATACTCTGCCAAGGCAACCTGCCTCACAAGGGAGCAAATTGCATGCCAGTGCCCCACCATGGGTTTTTTGCCCCAAATTCACGCCTGTCAGGCGGAAAAGCACATTAAAGCCTAATAATGCGCCCTACAATGTGGCGTTCATTTCAATAAATGACCTGTTTTGGTGCGCTAAAAACCTTCTGCACATTAACTGGTTAAACCTTGAGCAATTTCCGCTATAATCCGCGCCCCCCTTTTTCGGCAGGCCCTGCGCGCGCTGTTTCCATGAAATTAATCGTAAAAGTCTTTCCCGAGATCACCATCAAGAGCCGCCCGGTACGGATGCGTTTCATCCGTCAGTTGGCCAAGAACATCCGTGCCGTGCTCCGTGACCTGGACCCGGCTGTGGTGGTGAACGGTGTGTGGGACAATCTCGAGCTGGAAACCCGCGTCAGCGAGCCCAAGGCCCTGAAGGAGATGGGCGAGCGCCTGAGCTGCATGCCGGGCATCGCGCATTTCCTGCAGATCGACGAGTACCCGCTGGGTGACTTCGATGACATCGTCGAGAAGTGCAAGCAGCACTACGGCGATGCACTGGCTGGCAAGATTTTTTCGGTACGTTGCAAGCGCGCCGGCAAGCATCCGTTCAGCTCGATCGATATCGAGAAATATGTCGGCAGCCAGTTACGCCGCCAGTGCGGTGCCGCCGGAATCGACCTGAAAAAGCCTGAAATCGAAGTTCGTATCGAAGTTCGCGACCAACGGTTGTTCGTGATCCACAGCCAGCACAATGGCATCGGCGGTTATCCGCTGGGTGCGCTGGAGCAGACGCTGGTGCTGATGTCCGGTGGTTTCGACTCCACCGTCGCGGCCTACCAGATCATGCGCCGCGGCCTGATGGCGCATTTCTGCTTCTTCAACCTGGGTGGACGTGCCCACGAATTGGGCGTCATGGAAGTCGCGCATTTCATCTGGAAGAAGTACGGCAGCTCCCAACGCGTGTTATTTGTCAGTGTGCCGTTCGAGGAAGTGCTGGGAGAAATTCTCGGAAAAGTCGATAACAGTCATATGGGCGTAGTATTGAAGCGTATGATGTTGCGCGCTTCCTCCCAGATTGCCGATCGACTGCACATCGAAGCACTGGTCACCGGTGAGGCGATCTCCCAGGTATCGAGCCAGACGCTGCCGAACCTGTCCGTGATCGACTGCGTGACCGACAAGCTGGTCTTGCGTCCGCTGATCGCCAGTCACAAGCAGGACATCATCGACCTGGCCAACGAAATCGGCACTGCCGACTTCGCCAGGCACATGCCGGAGTACTGCGGGGTCATCTCGGTGAACCCCAAGACCGCTGCCAAGCGCTATCGCGTGGAGCACGAAGAGAAAGAGTTCGACATGGCAGTCCTCGAGCGTGCACTCGAGAACGCCAAACTGGTACCGATCGATCGCGTGATCGACGAATTGGGCCAGGATCTGCAAATTGAAGAAGTCAGCGAAGCGCTGGCCGGTCAGATCGTCATCGATATCCGTCACCCGGATGCCGCTGAAGACGACCCGCTGGACCTCGCTGGCATCGAGGTACAAACGATGCCGTTTTATGCACTGAACGCTCGTTTCAAGGAACTGGACCCTACTCGCCAGTACCTGCTTTATTGCGACAAAGGCGTGATGAGTCGCCTGCATGCCCACCATTTGCTCAGTGAGGGGCATGCCAATGTGCGCGTTTATCGACCGAGCTAAGTGCCCGGGGCTGTTTGCCTGTGGCTTGCGTCACCGGCCCCCCGACGCCGCCGTCAAGCTGTAACGGCAAGGCCTGACTCTACTGTAAATCGCTGCCAAGACTTGTCAGCGCACCGAATCCTCTGATCGAGATACACAAGTGATCGAAAATCTACGCAACATCGCCATCATTGCTCACGTTGACCATGGTAAAACCACCCTGGTAGACAAACTCCTGCGTCAATCCGGCACCCTGGAGCGCAACGAGCTCAACGACGAGCGCGTGATGGACTCCAACGACCAGGAAAAAGAGCGCGGTATTACCATTCTGGCGAAAAACACCGCCATCAACTGGAACGGCTACCACATCAACATCGTGGACACCCCGGGCCACGCCGACTTCGGCGGCGAAGTTGAACGCGTAATGTCGATGGTCGACTCCGTTCTGCTGCTGGTTGACGCTCAAGACGGCCCTATGCCGCAAACCCGTTTCGTGACCAAGAAGGCTTTCGAAGCCGGCCTGCGTCCAATCGTGGTCATCAACAAGGTTGACCGTCCAGGCGCGCGTCCGGACTGGGTTCTGGACCAGATCTTCGACCTGTTCGACAACCTGGGTGCCACCGAAGAACAGCTGGACTTCCAAGTCGTCTACGCCTCGGCCCTGAACGGTATTGCCGGTCTGGACCACACCGCAATGGCTGAAGACATGACCCCGCTGTACCAAGCGGTCGTCGACCACGTTCCGCCGCCGAAAGTCGACCGTGACGGTCCGTTCCAGATGCAGATCTCCGCACTGGACTACAACAGCTTCCTGGGTGTTATCGGTGTTGGCCGTATCGCTCGTGGTCGCGTCAAGCCGAACACCCCGGTTGTCGCTATCAGCGCCGACGGCAAGAAGCGTAACGGTCGCATCCTGAAGCTGATGGGTCACCACGGTTTGCACCGTATCGACGTTGAAGAAGCGGCTGCGGGCGACATCGTGTGCATCAGCGGTATGGACGAGTTGTTCATCTCCGACACCCTGTGCCAGCTGGACACCCCAGAAGCGATGAAGCCTCTGACCGTTGACGAGCCAACCGTTTCCATGACCTTCCAGGTAAACGACTCGCCATTCTGCGGTAAAGAAGGCAAGTTCGTGACCTCCCGTAACATCAAGGATCGTCTGGACAAAGAGCTGCTGTACAACGTTGCCCTGAAAGTTGAAGAAGGCGACACCGCTGACAAGTTCAAGGTTTCCGGCCGTGGTGAGCTGCACCTCTCGGTACTGATCGAAACCATGCGTCGCGAAGGCTTCGAGCTGGCCCTGGGCCGTCCGGAAGTGATCATCCGCGAAGTCGACGGCGTGAAGCAGGAACCGTTCGAAAACGTGACCATCGACATCCCTGAAGAATCCCAGGGCAAGGTCATGGAAGAGATGGGTCTGCGTAAGGGTGACCTGAGCAACATGGTGCCGGATGGCAAAGGCCGTGTTCGCCTGGAATACAACATCCCTGCTCGTGGTCTGATCGGTTTCCGTAACCAGTTCCTGACCCTGACCAACGGTGCCGGCATCCTGACCTCGATCTTCGATCGCTACGACACCGTCAAGTCGGGCCACATGTCCGGCCGTCAGAACGGCGTTCTGGTTTCGGTTGAAACCGGCAAGGCACTGACCTACTCGCTGGAAACCCTGCAGGCTCGTGGCAAGCTGTTCGTAGAACACGGCCAGGAGATCTACAACGGTCAAATCGTTGGTCAGAACAGCCGCGACAACGACCTGGGTGTAAACCCAACCAAAGGCAAGAAGCTCGACAACATGCGTGCTTCGGGTAAAGACGAAACCATCGCTCTGGTTCCACCTGTTCGCTTCACCCTGGAACAGGCTCTGGAATACATCCAGGAAGACGAGCTGTGCGAAGTAACGCCTAAGTCCATCCGTCTTCGCAAGAAGATCCTGGACGAAAGCGAGCGTACCCGCGCTGCCAAGAAAGCCAAGGCATAAGATTTAGCCCAGGCTGAACGAAAACGCCCCCGGTCGAGAGATCGGGGGCGTTTTTATTTGTCTGCAATTTAGGGGGTGTTTGTGCTGGCCCCTTCGCTGGCAAGCCAGCTCCTACAGGGTTTCGTGTCGTACGCTTTGTAGGAGCTGGCTTGCCAGCGAAGGCGGCCGATCAGCCACCGCCAAAATCAGAGATGATCAGAACCGCTCGATGCTCCGCGAATTGGTTTCACGCACCACTTCTTTCGGCTTGTAAGCGCAATACCCCGGCCGCGGGCCGATTTTCGGGTGGTTACGGCAAGTATCCGGGCGCTTATCATAAATAGTGCACAGACGACTCTTACGATCCAGGTACAGGCAATCGTTGTTGCTCATGCGCTGGAGGGTGAAGATTCCTGACTTCTGATTGAAGCGCTCGACCAGACCTTCCTTTTGCAGGCGTTTGGCGATGTTCTTCGGTGGATCACCCAGCTCGAACTCATCGACCACGCCGATGCGGATCAGATCCTTGATCTTGACCTCGACGGGCAGGGTGCAGCAGCTGGACATGCACGAGCCGCACATCGGGGCAGAGTACTTGGCCCAGGTATCGAGTCGGTCGATCTCCGCGGCGGCGATCAGGTTGGGCTTCATCATCGGTTGTTACCAGCGTGTGCATCAGGGCGCGCGATCATACCGGGACTGGTGGATTTTTGAACAACCTTTCGCCAGTTTTTTTCGCGAGCATCCAGTTGCACCGTTAATCCGGCACGGCCCCTGCATTGATTCAGGCACATGACAATGTATTGCCGGCTTGACGCGCATTAACAGGAAAAACTGCCGAACCAGAGTCTATACCGTCTGTCAGACCGTCTAGTCTCAGACAATTCCAAGCTCGCTCGAGGTCCTATCGATGACTCAAGAACCACTTGTTCGCGAAGCAGAGGTGGCCGCATTCCGCGACGCCGTCTTGACCAAACTCACCTACGCGGTGGGCAAAGACCCGGATCACGCCTTCGACCATGACTGGTTCGAAGCCATTGCCCTGGCAGCGCGTGATCACATGGTCGAGCACTGGATGGACCACACTCGGCAGATCTACCGCAAAGGACAGAAGCGGGTTTATTACCTCTCCCTGGAATTCCTCATCGGCCGGCTGCTCTACGACAGCCTGAGCAATCTCGGCCTGCTCGACGTCGCGCGCGAAGCCCTGACCGAACTCGGCGTCGACCTTGAACGCATTCGCTTGCTGGAGCCCGATGCGGCCTTGGGTAACGGTGGCCTCGGGCGACTGGCAGCGTGCTTCATGGAAAGCATGTCGACCCTGGGCATCGCCGGTCACGGTTACGGCATTCGTTACGAACACGGCTTGTTCCGTCAGGCCGTCGTCGACGGCTGGCAACAGGAGCAGACCGAACACTGGCTGGATTTCGGCAACCCCTGGGAGTTCGAGCGGCCGGAAGTGGTTTACACGATCGGCTTTGGCGGCGGTGTCGAGACCGTGACCGATGAAGCCGGCAAGTCCAAGCAGGTCTGGCACCCGGCGGAAACCGTGCGAGCCATTGCCTATGACACGCCGGTGGTCGGTTGGCGCGGGGCGAGCGTGAACACGTTGCGGCTGTGGCGCGCACGGGCCATGGAGGATTTGCACCTGGAACGCTTCAATGCCGGTGACCACCTGGGTGCGGTGGCCGAAGTGGCCCGGGCCGAAAGTATCTCGCGGGTACTCTACCCGGCGGACAGCACCGAGGCCGGGCAGGAACTGCGGTTGCGCCAGGAATACTTCTTCGTCGCCGCGTCCCTGCAGGATTTGCTGCGTCGCCATCGCAACATGCACACCTCGGTGCTGACCCTGGGCGATCACGCGGCGATCCAGCTCAACGACACCCACCCCTCGATCGCCGTGGCCGAGTTGATGCGCCAATTGGTCGATGTCTACGACGTGGCATGGGATGCGGCGTGGCAGGTCACGGTCGACACGCTGTCCTACACTAACCACACCTTGCTGCCCGAAGCGCTGGAAACCTGGCCGGTGGGCTTGATGGAGCGCATGCTGCCACGGCACATGCAGATCATTTACCTGATCAACGCCCAGCATATCGACTCGTTGCGGGCCAAGGGCATCCACGATTTCGACGTGCTGCGCGCGGTGAGTCTGATCGAGGAAGACAACGGCCGCCGCGTGCGCATGGGCAACCTGGCGTTCCTCGGCTCCCACAGTGTCAACGGCGTATCGGCCTTGCACACGCAACTGATGCGCAAGACGGTGTTCTCCGAGCTGCACAAGCTCTATCCGCAGCGGATCAACAACAAGACCAACGGCATCACGTTCCGCCGCTGGCTGTACCAGGCCAACCCGGAACTGACCTCGATGCTGGTCGATGCCCTCGGCCCGGACCTGCTGGACAATCCCGAGGAGCGCTTGCTCGAGCTGCAGCCGTTCGCCGACAAGCCGGCGTTCCGCAAGGCGTTTGCCGAACAGCGCTTGCACAGCAAAAAGGCCCTGGCCTACCTGATTCATGAACGCTTGGGGGTGGCGGTCAACCCGGCGGCGATGTTCGACGTGCAGGTCAAGCGGATCCACGAATACAAGCGCCAGCTGCTCAACCTGATGCACACCGTGGCGTTGTACCAGGCGATCCGTGCGGAACCGGAAATCGACTGGGTACCGCGGGTGAAGATCTTCGCCGGTAAAGCGGCGGCCAGTTATCACCAGGCCAAGCTGATCATCAAGCTGACCAACGACATCGCCCGGGTGGTGAACAACGACCCGACCGTACGCGGGTTGCTCAAGGTCGTGTTCCTGCCCAACTACAACGTCAGCCTGGCGGAGAGCATCATTCCGGCCGCTGACCTGTCCGAGCAGATATCTACCGCCGGCTTTGAGGCCTCGGGCACCAGCAACATGAAATTCGGCCTCAACGGTGCATTGACCATCGGCACGCTGGACGGTGCCAACGTGGAGATGTCCGAGCGTATCGGCGTCGAGAACATGTTCATCTTTGGTCTTAGCGCCCAGCAGGTTGAAGCGCGCAAGCAGAACCACGAATTCAGCGCGGTGCCGGACATTGCCGGGTCCCATCGACTCAACGATGTGCTGCAAGCCATTCGCGGCGGGGTGTTCTCGCCGGACGATCTGTCCCGTTACACCGGGTTGATCGATTCGCTGGTTGAGTATGACCGCTTCCTGGTCTGTGCCGATTTCGATTCCTACTGGAATGCGCAAATGCGCGTCGAAGCCCTTTGGCACGATTCCCAGGAATGGTGGCGCTCGGCGGTGTTGAACACCTCGCGCATGGGCTGGTTTTCGTCCGACCGGACGATTCGCGAGTACGCCACGGAAATCTGGAAGGCCTTGGAGTAACGCTGCCAGCGGTTCGATATACTGACGGCTGCAAAAGATCGCAGCCTTCGGCAGCTCCTACAGCTAGGGGTTGCCGGGGGCTGCGATCTTTTTTGGAGCTGGCTGCGCTAATCTTCCTGGATTGCGCTTAGGGATATCGACCATGCAATGGATGTTCATGCTTGTGGGCCTGGTGCTCGGCTGGATACTCGACGAGTCGTTCAGCGATGCGTTGCTGGGCGCGCTGCTCGGGCTGGGTATCGGCCAGGCCGTTCACATCGGCAGGCTGGGATCGCAGGCCAACGAGCAACGCCGTCTATTTGAGCAGGCGCAACTTGCACTGCAGGCGGTCGAGCAACGCTTGGCCATGCTGGAATCCACTGGGGTCAAGGCGCCTGAATCCAGCGCAGCCGTTCCAGCTCCCGACATTGTTGTCGCTCAAGCCCCCGCCGAAACCCCGGAGCTGATCTGGGAGCTGCCGCCTGACCTTGAACCGGTCGCGACAGCGCAGCCCTTCGACGCCTGGAAATCAGCGCCCGCCAAGCCCTCTGAACCCAACCTCATCGAGCGCGCCATCAACGCTACACGTGCGTGGCTGTTGGGCGGCAATACCGTGCTGCGGGTCGGTGTGCTGCTGTTGTTCCTCGGCCTGGCCTTCCTGCTGCGCTACGCCACCGAGGGCATGGTGGTGCCGATCGAGTTGCGCTACGCCGGTGTCGCGGCTGCTGCATTGGGCTTGCTCGGCCTCGGCTGGTGGCTGCGAACGCGTAACAGCGCTTACGCCCTGGTGCTGCAAGGAGCCGGCATCGCCGTGCTGTACCTGACGGTGTTTGCCGCCATGCGCCTGCATCCGTTGCTCGATCCCTCGGCGGCGTTTGGCCTGCTGGTGGCGGTGACGGTGTTTTCGGCGATTCTCGCCATTACCCAGGATGCCCTGGGCCTGGCTGCCGCCGCGGCGCTGGGTGGATTCGCCGCGCCCCTGCTGGTGTCCACGGGTGCCGGTAGCCACGTCGCGCTGTTCAGCTATTTCGCCTTGCTCAACGCCGGCATCCTCGTCATCGCCTGGTTCAAGGCCTGGCGCTTGCTGAATGTCATCGGCTTCACCGGCACCTTCAGTATCGGGGTCGCCTGGGGCTTGCGCTCTTATACGCCAGAGTTGCTGTGGAGCACCGAGCCGTTCCTGATTCTGTTCTTCGTGATGTACCTGGCCATCGGCTTGTTGTTCACTCGGCGAAAACTGCTGCAAATGAGCGACGCGCCCGAGGCTGACGGCCGTGAAGCGCTGTTGCTCTGGTCTGCGCGCAAGGGTGACTACGTTGACGGCACGCTGCTGTTCGGTCCGCCGTTGGTGGGCTTCGGGCTGCAGTTCGCCCTGGTTCAGCATCTGGAATTCGCCGCCGCGTTCAGCGCCTTGGCCTTGGGCATGATCTATATGGGCCTGGCACGACTGCTGATGCCTGGTCGAGCGTTGCTGCTGGGGGAAACCTGTCTGGCCCTGGGCGTGATTTTCACCAGCCTGGCGATTCCGTTGGGGCTCGATGCGCGCTGGACCACAGCCGCGTGGGCGGTGGAAGGCGCGGGCATCTGCTGGCTCGGCCTGCGTCAGCAACGGCCAGTGGCCCGGGCCTTTGCCTTGCTGCTGCAACTGGGTGCGGCGCTGGCATTTCTAAGCGAGTTGGGTCGCGCAGAAACCAGTCTGATCAGCGGCGTGCCTTTGGGCGCGTTGTTGCTCGGCGGCGCGCTGCTGTTCAGTTTCTACCAGTTGCGCAAAGCGTCGCCCGAGCAAACGCAGGCGTGGGAGCGCAAGGGCTTGCCGGTGCTCGCCTGTCTCGGCCTGACGTTCCTGTATCTGCTGGCGCCGCTGTTCTTCTTCAGTCATGGCACGACGATCAGTTGGGCTTTGGCCGGATTGGTGACGTTGTGGGTCGGCCTGCGCCTGCCATCACGCACGTTCCTGTTCACCGCGGTTGCCGTACAGCTGCTGGCAGGTGGGTTATTCCTGTTGGCCGGGCCACCCCTCAGTGATGAGCTGCGGCCGTTGGCCCATGGCGGATTCTGGGCGCCGCTGGTGTTGGGGCTGTCTGCGTTGGTCGGGGCCTGGCGATTACAGCTCGGTAACTCCACCAAGGCGCCAGATGGATTGAACGTGCAGCGTTTGTCCCAGGTCGGGCTAGCGTGGGGCGCGGGTTGGTGGGCGCTGGCGTGGCTCAGCGAAGTACTGCGCTTTGCACCCTTGCCGCTGCAAGCGACATTGCTGCTGGCTGTCGCGGCCACGAGTGTTGCGTTGTGGGCGGTGTTGGCATTGCGCCTGAAATGGCCGTCGCTCGGGCTGCTCTGCACCTTGCTGATGCCCGCTGCCGCGCTGGTGTTGCTGGCGGCCTGGCACTCGCGGTATCACCCGGCGGCCCATTTCGGTTGGCTGCTGTGGCCGACGGTGTTTGTGGTGCATTTCATTTCCCTGCGGCGCCTGGCGCCGATGCTGCCGGCGCTCGCGCTGGGTGCCGCGCATGTAGTCGGTTGCTGGTTGCTGATCGGTGTGCTGGCCCTGGAGTCGCGTTACGGCCTGCTGCTGTTGTCCGAGCAGTACAACGCCTGGCGCTGGTTGGGTTGGGCGATTCTGCCGGGCTTGTATCTGTTGTTGATGGCGTCCCCGCGTGCCTGGCCTTGGCCAGTATCGGCTTATCCGCGCGAGTACCGCGTGTATGCCGCTGCACCGTTGGCACTGTTGATGCTCGGCTGGTTCTGGCTAGCTAACAGCGTCAGTGACGGCACCGCCGAGCCGCTGCCTTACGTGCCACTGATCAACCCATTGGAGTTGGGTTTGTTGTTCGCGCTGTTCGGCGTTTATGTGTGGTCGCGTAGCGCCTTGACGCAACTGGCGATTCCCAAGGCCTACGCCGCATACGCCATGCAAGCGGTCACTGGCGTGTCCCTGTTCGCATTTTTCACCGCACTGGTGATGCGCGCGGCGCACCATTGGGGCGGTGTGCCGTTCGAGCTCGACGCGCTGCTCGAGTCCATGTTGGTCCAGGCCGGCCTGTCCATCGTCTGGACCCTGATGGCGCTGGGTTTGATGATCGGCGGCCATTTGCGTCATCGCCGTGAAGTCTGGTTGATCGGTGCGGCACTGATCGGCGTGGTGGTGGCGAAACTGTTCTTTGTGGAATTGAGCAACCGTGGCGGGCTGGCGCGGATCGTGTCGTTTATCGGCGTTGGCGTGTTGCTGCTGGTGGTGGGCTATTTCGCCCCGTTGCCGCCCAGGCGCGTCGAAACCGTGGCGGACACCGAGAAACCGGCACCGCAAACCGAAGGAGTGTCGTCTTGAGTCAGAAGTTGAGCCTGGTCTGGCTGGGCGTCGTTGCAATGGGCGTGGTACTGACGGCTACTGCTCAGGAAACACCGGCGGACTTCGCCACGCAAGTGCCGTTGTCCGTGAGTGGTGAAGGTCCATGGTATCGCCTTGAGCTGCCCCTGGCCGTGCAACTGAGCGCTCGGCAGACCGACCTCAGTGATGTGCGCGTGTTCAACGCCGCTGGCGAACCGCAAGCCTATGCCCTGTCACGGGCATCCGCGCAAGCTGACGACGACCCCATGCTGACCGACGTCAAATGGTTCCCGCTGTACGACTCGGCGGACGCCACCGGGCATGCCCCGAGCGTTAAGGTGCAATCGAGCGCCAATGGCACTTTGGTCCAGGTGCAGCCCTCCACTGAGCTGGAGGTGGGCGAAGAAGCTTTGCGTGGCTGGCTTCTGGATGCCAGCGCCATCAAGGCCCCGTTGCAGCAGCTGATTCTCGACTGGACCAGTGAGCGTGATGGCTTCCAGCGGTTCAGCATCGAAGCCAGCGACGATTTGCAGCATTGGCAGTCGTGGGGCGAGGGGCAACTGGCGCGATTGACGTTTGCCGATGAGCGGGTCGAGCAGCATGAGGTCAGCCTCCCGGGGCAGTCGGCACGCTATCTGCGTTTACTGTGGGATATTCCGCAATCGGCGCCGATACTGACATCGGCGCAACTGCAAAGTGTGCGCAACTTGCCGCTGCCGTTGGTCTGGTCATACGCGTTGGCCGGCAGCAGCGTGAAAGCGGGCGAATACACCTGGCAACTGCCGAGGGTGCTGAACGTCGAGCGTTTGCAGATCGAACTGAGCCAACCCAACAGCCTGGCGCCGGTCATCCTTTCCGGGCGTCGCGACAGCACCTTGCCGTGGCAACCGTTGAGCAGTGGCCTGCTTTATCGCCTGAACCAGAGTGGCGAGGACGTGGTGCAAAACGAATTGCAGTTGCCGGGGCAGGCCGTGCAGCTGTTGAAACTGACGGTGGACGAGCGCGGCGGTGGCCTCGGCGCGCAGGCGCCAACGGTGAAGTTCGCCGTGCGCGCGACGCAATTGGTGTTTCTGGCGCGCGGACCTGGGCCCTATACGCTGGTGCTGGGCAATGCGACGGTGAAGGCGGCGAGTCTGCCGTTGTCGACGTTGATCCCCGATTACAGCCCGGCAAAGCTGGCGACGTTGGGCCGGGCGTCGGTGGATGGCGGGGTGTCGGTTACCCCTGTGTCTACAGGGCCGGTATCGACGGGCTCCGACTGGAAGAAATTCGGCCTGTGGGCGGTGCTGCTGCTCAGTGTTTTGTTTCTGGCGACGATGGCCTTCAGTCTGCTGCGCAAGCCGCCCGCCAATCCCTGAGAATGGCTGGCGCTGCGCGCCAGTTCGCGAGCAAGCCCGCTCCCACACGGGATCTGCTTCATGACATGGATTATGTGTGCGCTACAGATCAAATGTGGGAGCGGGCTTGCTCGCGAATGCGGTCTGCCAGCAGCCAAAAAATAGCGAAACCTGTGACCCATCAAAGGCTCACATTCATCCCATTTCCTACTACGCTGAACCCCGCGCATGAACTCTCTTCGGTCGATCACGTCTGATAGGAGGAAATGCGCCCCGACTCGCGTTAAACTGCGCGGGTTTTTAGTCCCCCATTCCACCGGAGCCTTCCATGTCCCGCGTTACCTTGAGTCGCTATTTGATTGAGCAGACCCGCAGCAACAACACTCCTGCCGATCTGCGCTTCCTGATCGAAGTGGTGGCGCGTGCCTGCAAGGAGATCAACCACGCCGTGTCCAAAGGCGCCCTGGGTGGCGTTCTGGGCAGCATGGGCACCGAAAACGTCCAGGGCGAAGTGCAGAAGAAGCTCGACGTGATCTCCAACGAGATCCTGCTCGAAGCCAACGAATGGGGAGGTCACCTGGCCGGCATGGCGTCCGAAGAAATGGATAATGCCTACCAGATCCCGGGCAAATACCCGAAAGGCGCCTACCTGCTGGTATTCGACCCGCTGGACGGTTCGTCGAACATCGACATCAACGCCCCGGTCGGCACCATCTTCTCAGTACTGCGTTGCCCGAACGAATACCTGAGCCAGAACGAGCCCTTGAATGAAAAGGCTTTCCTGCAGCCAGGCACCCAGCAAGTGGCCGCCGGTTACGCGATCTACGGTCCACAGACCATGTTGATCCTGACCCTGGGCGACGGTGTGAAAGGTTTCACCCTGGACCGTGAAATGGGCAGTTTCGTCCTGACCCACGAGAACATCACCATTCCTGAAGCCACCCAGGAATTCGCCATCAACGCCTCCAACCAGCGTCACTGGGAAGCCCCGGTACAGCGCTATGTCGGCGAATTGCTGGCAGGCGATGAAGGCCCGCTGAAAAAGAACTACAACATGCGCTGGGTCGCCGCGATGGTTGCGGACGTGCACCGCATCCTGACCCGTGGCGGTCTGTTCATGTACCCGCGCGACAGCCGCGAGCCCTCCAAGCCGGGCAAACTGCGCCTGATGTACGAGGCTAACCCGATGTCGTTCCTGGTGGAACAAGCGGGCGGCGCGTCCACCGACGGCCACCAGCGCATTCTCGACATCCAGCCTGAAGGCCTGCACCAGCGCGTAGCGGTGTTCCTCGGCTCGAAAGAAGAAGTCGCACGCGTGACGGCCTACCACAAGGAATAAACCATGGACGCGCCCTGGCAGCCGTTGCTCGATTGGTGGTTCGGTACAGCCGAAACAGCCAGGGCAATCGCGGCTGACAAGGGCAAGTTGTGGTTCGGCAAGCGTGACAGCCAGGACCTCGAGGCGCGTGAGCGTTTCGGGGCCCAGGTCGAGCAGGCACTGACCGGCGGATTGACCGAGTGGATGCAACGTCCCGAAGGTTGGCTGGCACTGGTGCTGTTGCTCGATCAACTCCCGCGCATGATCTTTCGCGACTCTCCCAAAGCCTTTTCCGGTGATCTGCGGGCCCAGAAACTGGTCGCCCAAGGCATTGCCGCGGATTTTGATCGGCAGTTAACACCCATTCAGCGAGTGTTCATCTACCTGGTGTTCGAGCACAGCGAGAACCTCGCGGTGCAGAACGAAGGCGTCTCGCGCTACATCGACCTGGTGGCGCAGCAGCCGGAGACTGATCGGGCCTTGTTTGCCGATTACCTGGATTTTGCCGAGCGGCATCAGAAGGTGATTGCGCAGTTTGGACGGTTTCCCCATCGCAATGCGGTGTTGGGGCGCGAGAGTACGGCTGAGGAATTGGTGTTTCTTTCGAAACCCGGGTCGCGCTTCTAAACGCTGCCTACGGATTGTCTTGAAGCAGCCGCTTCATCAGTAATGCTGACAGACTTTTTCGCCTATCGGCAATGATATGGACGAAGACTGTCTGTTCGCGAACCTCATAAATGACTCTTTTCATTCCTGAGAGGATCTGTCGATACTGGCTGAGATTCAGCTTCTCGATTTCTTCCGGTATTGACTGTTGCCTTCGCTGGCAAGCCAGCTCCTACAGGGATCTTTGTCGCACCGCCGATCACTGTAGGAGCTGGCTTGCCAGCGAAGGGGCCGGAAATTGCGACTTAGATCCTGAAACTACCCACCAACTGCTTTAACCGGGCCGCCTGCTGCTCAAGATCGGCACACGCGCGCAAGGTCGACTGCAGGTTTTCCACGCCTTCCTGGTTCAGCGTATTGATCTCGGTAATGTCGACGTTGATCGACTCCACCACGGCCGTCTGCTCTTCCGTCGCCGTCGCCACGGATTGGTTCATGCCATCGATCTCGCCGATGCGCTGGGTCACGCTGCCCAGGCGCTCGCCAGCCTGGTTGGCGATGCCGACGCTGTTTTCGCTCTGGCGCTGGCTGTCGGTCATGATGATGACCGCTTCCCGGGCGCCGACTTGCAGTTCCTCGATCATCTTCTGCACTTGCTGTGCCGAGTCCTGGGTGCGGTGGGCGAGGTTGCGCACTTCGTCGGCAACCACCGCAAATCCACGTCCGGCCTCACCGGCACGAGCGGCTTCGATCGCCGCATTGAGCGCCAGCAGGTTGGTCTGCTGGGAGATGCTGGTGATTACTTCCAGAATCTGCCCGATGTTGACGGTGTTGCTGTTGAGCGTCTCGATGTTGCCGCACGAGTCGCTGATCTTGGCCGACAGCTGGTGCATGGCCGAAATGGTTTTATCCACAACCTGCTGACCCTCTTCGGCCAACGCGCGCGCATCGCTCGAATGCTGCGAGGCGAGGGCGGCGTTCTGGGCGATTTCCTGGGCGGCGGCACCGAGCTCGTTGATCGCCGCAGCCACACTACTGGTGCGCGAGGCTTGCTGGTCGGAGTTGAACATCGACGAGTTGGAGGCGGCGACAACGCGCAGGGCCACTTCGTTGACCTGGCCCGTGGCCGAAGACACTTCGCTGATCGAGGTGTGGATGCGTTCGACGAAACGGTTGAACGACAGACCCAGTGCGCCGAATTCGTCATGGCCATGGATGGCCAGGCGTTTGGTCAGGTCGCCTTCGCCTTCGGCGATGTCGTGCATGGCACGGCCCATGGTCAGCAGCGGCTGCATCAGGAAGCTGATCAGCATGCCCAGCAAGGTGATGATGATCAGCACTGCAATCACCATGGCGATGATCGCCGAGGTGCGGAATTCGCTCAGCATCGAGAACGCGGTGTCCTGATCCAGCACCAGCGCTACGTACCAATCCGCCGATGGCACACCGTTGACGTGGGTGAAGGAGATGAACTGGCTTTTGCCGTCGATCTCGACTTCTTTCATGCCCGGGCTGACTTTCGGCGCACCGTTGGGGTAAGCATCGCTCAGGTTCTTGAGCACCCATTTGCTGTCCGGGTGAATCAGGATCTTGCCGTCGGCGCCCACGATGAAGGCATGGCCGTGGCCGCCGAAGTTCAGCGAGTTGATGATTGCACTGACGCTGGACAGGTCGATGTCGGCGCCAGCAACGCCGATCATCTGGCCCTGGCGCTGGACCGGCGTTGCCACCGTGATCACCAGTTTGCCAGAGGAGGCGGCGATGTAGGGTTCAGTGACGATGGTCTGTTGCGCGGTGTTGGCCGCTTTGTACCAGCCGCGGGTGCGCGGGTCGTAGTCTGACGCGCGATTGCCCGCAGGGACGGAGAACATCACGCCGTCGGCGCCACCGAAGTAGCTCAGCTGGAAGTTGCCGGTGTAGGCGGGCAGGTCGATGACCCGTTTCAGGCTGGCGGGGGCATTGCCGTCGGCGCTGACCTGCTGGGCCATTGATTGCAGCAACTGCATGCGGCTTTCCAGCCAGGTCTGGATGTTGCTGGTGGTCAGGCTGCCCAGTTCCTGCATCGAAGCTTCGGTGCTGCTACGCAAGGTCTGGCGCTGGCGATAGTCGTTGAACAGGATGAAACAAGCGAATGCGACGGCCACCACGAGGGCGGCAGCCAACAGGATCTTGTGGCTGAATTTCATGTTTCTGGTCATGGGATGGGCTACCGCAGGAGATCGGGTCGACAAAAGGGGGGCAAAGGCCACGGACGTGGCTTTGCGTTGCTTGTATGTCGACTGAGCGGCGCCAAAGATTAGGCACTATGAGCAAAAAACGACGAAATACCCGACAGCCATACGAAGCGGCTGATAATTCGCGCAAAGGTAGACGAGTGGCCTGACAAATAGCCCGTCGGGCAGGGAACCAGATAGGGGTTTTCTCTTCTAAGGTTCAGCTTGGCAGTCATGCCAATCCCTTCGTCCGTGGAGTTTTACATGTCGCTGCGATCCATCGCCCTGCTGTCGTTTTGCGTGTTGCTGGCTGCGTGCAGCAAGGTCAATCAGGAAAACTACTCGAAGCTGTCGTCAGGAATGGCCAAGGCCGAGGTTGAGTCCCTGTTGGGTAAACCCGCCGATTGCTCAGGCGCGCTCGGCATGTCCAGTTGCACATGGGGCGACAAGAATAGCTTTATCAGCGTGCAGTTCGCCGGTGACAAAGTGTTGATGTTTTCCGGCCAAGGCCTGAAGTAAACCGGGGCCACGCGCCCACGGGAGAAAAACAATGAAGCGGTTATTGATCATGCTTTTTGCCGGCCTGGTGTTGGCCGGCTGTGCCAGTTCTGGCCAGGATCCGTTGGCGCCCAAGACCGTCAACAGTGTCAATCTCAAGCGCTACCAGGGTACCTGGTACGAGCTGGCGCGAATGCCGATGTACTTCCAGCGCGATTGCGCGCAATCCGAAGCCCATTACACGCTCAAGCCTGACGGTAACGTCGCGGTGTTGAATCGCTGCCTGACGGCGCAGTGGCAATGGGAAGAGGTCAAGGGCACGGCGTACCCGCAAGTACCAGGCAAGAGCGACAAGTTGTGGGTCGAGTTCGATACCTGGTTTTCCAGGCTGATTCCGGGCGTGGCGAAGGGTCAATACTGGGTGTTGTACGTCAGCGATGACTACAAGACGGCCATCGTCGGCGACCCGAGCCGTCGTTACCTGTGGCTGTTGTCGCGCACCCCGACCGTCAACGGCGTAGTGCGTGAAGAATTGCTGAGCAAGGCGCGTCAGCAGGGTTATGACACCACGCGGCTGATCTGGCGGGCGTCGGATACGCAGATGGCGAAGACCTCGAACTAAAAAGATCGCAGCCTGCGGCAGCTCCTACAGGGTAAACATCAAGCCCATGTAGGAGCTGCCGCAGGCTGCGATCTTTTGCTTTTAGCCGAGCAAATCGCGCAGGACCTGGGTGAAGGCGCGATTGCTTTCCTCTTCCCCGGCATGCCGCCCGTCACGCACGACCCACTGGCCATTGACCAGCACATCGCGCACCTGGCGATCGCCACCGGCAAACAACCAACGATTGAGAATCCCGTCGCCACTGGCGGTCGCCAGGTACGGATCGTTGCCGTCCAGCACCAGCCAATCGGCACGCTTGCCGACTTCCAGTGCGCCGATCGGTTGCCCGAGTGCCTGGGCGCCGCCGTCCAGCGCCGCATCAAACAGCGTGCGGCCGACCATCGGCTGGTCCGCGCCATACAGGCGGTTGCGCCGTTGATCACGCAGGCGCTGACCGTATTCCAGCCAGCGCAACTCTTCCACCACGCTCAATGACACATGGCTGTCGGAACCGATGCCCATGCGCCCGCCCTGGGCGAGAAAATCCACTGCCGGGAAAATCCCGTCGCCGAGGTTGGCTTCGGTGGTCAGGCACAGGCCGGCGATGGCGCGACTCTTGGCCATCGACGTGACCTCTTCCGGGTTGGCGTGGGTGGCGTGCACCAGGCACCAGCGCTGGTCGACTTCGACGTTTTCGTACAGCCATTGCAGTGGACGACGGCCGCTCCAGCTCAGGCAGTCGTCGACTTCTTTCTGCTGCTCGGCAATGTGGATGTGCACCGGGCATTGCTTGTCGCTGGCCGCCAGCACTTCGCTGATCTGTTGTGGCGTGACCGCGCGCAATGAGTGGAAACACAAACCCAGGGACTGAGCCGGTTGCTGCGCCAGCAACGGTTGCAGGCGCGATTGCAGTTTGAGGTAGTTTTCAGTGCTGTTGATAAAACGGCGCTGGCCGTCATTTGGCGTTTGACCGCCGAAACCGGCGTGGCTGTAGAGCACGGGAAGCAGGGTCAAACCGATACCCGCAGAACTGGCCGCCTGGCTGATCCGCAGGGCCAGTTCGGCTGGATCTGCGTAAGGCTGGCCATCGATGTCGTGATGCACATAGTGAAATTCCGCCACCGAGGTGTAACCGGCCTTGAGCATTTCGATGTACAGCTGGCGGGCAATGACGCCCAATTGCTCCGGGCTGATTTTTCCGACGAGGCGATACATCAAGTCGCGCCAGGTCCAGAAGCTGTCGTTCGGATTGCCTGCCACTTCCGCCAGCCCGGCCATGGCCCGCTGGAACGCGTGGGAGTGCAGATTCGGCATGCCCGGCAGCAGCGGACCGCTCAACCGTTCGGCGTCATCTGCATGAGAATCGGCCTGGATATGGGTCAAGACGCCGTCGGCGCTGACCTCAAGACGTACATTGTTGGCCCATCCGTTAGGCAGCAGCGCGCGTTCGGCAAAGAAGGCGGACATGGTTCAGCACCCCATCGTGTGTTATTTGTATATACATATACAGACGTTTGCCTGCCCGGTAAACTCCGGCAAGCTAGCGACATCAACCAAACGACCAAGGATTAACCGTGCCGACTCCGCCTCCAGTCTCTCCGTTGGCCGCGAACATGGGCGACAGTCCGGCGCCCCTGTACGCTCGCGTCAAACAGATGATCACCCAGCAAATCGACAGCGGTAACTGGCCGCCGCACTACCGCGTTCCGTCGGAAAGCGAGCTGGTCAGCCAGCTGGGTTTCAGCCGCATGACCATCAACCGCGCCTTGCGCGAAATGACCGCCGACGGTCTGTTGGTGCGCATGCAGGGTGTCGGCACCTTCGTTGCCGAGCCGAAGAGCCAGTCCGCCCTGTTCGAAGTGCACAACATCGCCGACGAAATCGCCTCCCGTGGCCATCGCCACACCTGCAAGGTGATCACCCTTGAAGAGGAAGCTGCGGGCTCCGAACGCGCCCTGGCGCTGGACATGCGCGAAGGCCAGAAGGTTTTCCACTCGCTGATCGTGCATTTCGAAAACGACATTCCGGTGCAAATCGAAGATCGTTTCGTCAACGCGCTGGTGGCGCCTGAGTACCTCAAGCAGGATTTCACCCTGCAAACGCCCTACGCCTACCTGAACCAGGTCGCGCCGCTGACCGAAGGCGAGCACGTGGTCGAGGCGATCCTGGCCGAGCCGTCCGAATGCAAGTTGCTGCAGATTGAAAAAGGCGAGCCGTGCCTGCTGATCCGTCGCCGCACCTGGTCTGGTCGTCAGCCGGTGACCGCCGCTCGCTTGATCCACCCTGGTTCCCGTCATCGTCTGGAAGGTCGGTTCCACAAATGAATGATCTGAAAGTTTTACGCGCCAAAGATTACCCGTGCATGCCGTGGAAGAACGGCGGCGGCAGCACCGAAGAAATTACCCGCGATGCCGGTACCGGCCTGGATGGGTTCGGCTGGCGCTTGTCGATTGCCGATATCGGCGAGTCGGGCGGGTTTTCCACCTTTGCCGGTTACGAGCGGGTGATCACCGTTTTGCAGGGTGACGGCATGACCCTGACGGTGGATGGCCAGGACGCTCGGCCACTGTTACCGCTGGACCCGTTTGCCTTCAGTGGTGAAAGCAAGGTGTCCTGCACATTGCTGGGTGGGCCGATTCGCGATTTCAACCTCATTTATGCGCCGCAACGTTACGCGGCGCGGTTGCAGTGGTTGAGCGGTGAGCAGCGGTTTTTCAGCGAGGCTGGGACTGTGCTGGTGTTCAGTGTCAGTGATGCGCTGGAAGTGAAGACCGGTAACACCGTCTCGCAGCTTGGTCGGCATGATTGTCTGCAGCTCGACGGTAACGCCGGGCTGCTGGAAGTATCCAGCAATGGCGCCTGCTGCGTGATCGAACTGACAACGCGCTGATCCCCTTGCAGGAGCGAGCTTGCTCGCGAAAAACCCAAGGACGTCGCGGAGCATCTGGTTTTACGCGTTATCGTTCAAGACCATCGCGAGCAAGCTCGCTCCTACATTGGGGAGAGCTTGCTCGCGATGTCGTTTCCCCTCTCGGATTACGTTTCCCACAGCGCACCACTTTGTTACCGAACGCCCCAGCGTGGCGCAAAACCTCGCCTAAGTAACAAAATCCTCTCGCCACAAAAATCCCCCCAGAAAAATTTCATCCACGCCAGAACCCTTATTCCAGGCGCTCTCCAGCCCTTTCAGAATTTTTCTTGAATGCTCATCCAACAAGTTGGCCGCTTGATTGCATATGCTTGTATGTACAAGTAAAGACGTATGCGTATGAGTCACGAGGACTCAACCATCGTCCACTGATTTGCCGGTGTGCACTGATGCCCATTGGCTTGCTCGCCCACTGCCTGGGTTGGTTTTTGGATTGATTGCTGAGGAGTTCTTTTCGTGACTAAATTTCGTGACGTTGAAATCCGCGCTGCCCGCGGTAACAAGCTGACCGCCAAGAGCTGGCTGACCGAAGCGCCGCTGCGCATGCTGATGAACAACCTCGACCCTGAAGTCGCCGAGAACCCTAAAGAACTGGTGGTTTACGGTGGTATCGGTCGTGCGGCACGTAACTGGGAGTGCTACGACAAGATCGTCGAAAGCCTGACCAACCTGAACGACGACGAAACCCTGCTGGTGCAATCCGGCAAGCCGGTCGGCGTGTTCAAGACCCACGCCAACGCCCCGCGCGTACTGATCGCCAACTCCAACCTGGTACCGCACTGGGCGAGCTGGGAGCACTTCAACGAGCTCGACGCCAAGGGCCTGGCCATGTAC
>NZ_JANHLK010000090.1 GCF_028682635.1 Pseudomonas putida
ATTGCCAGCGATGACGTCAGCACATCCAACATCTTCCTCGCCTGAAAAACCGCCTTCGCTGGCAAGCCAGCTCCTACAAGGTGATCACCACCAGACACAAATCCCGGCAACACCCAATGATCCTGTAGGAGCTGGCTTGCCAGCGATGACGCCGGCACATCCAACATCTCCCTCGCCTGACACACCGTTTTCGCTGGCAAGCCAGCTCCTACAAGGTGATCACCTCCAGACACAAATCCCGGCAACACCCAATAAACCTGTAGAAGCTGGCTTGCCAGCGATGACGCCGGCACATCCAACATCTTCCTCGCCTGAAAAACCGCCTTCGCTGGCAAGCCAGCTCCTACAAGGTGATCACCACCAGACACAAATCCCGGGAACACCCAATAAACCTGTAGGAGCTGGATTGCCAGCGATGACGCCAGCACACCCAACATCTCCCTCGCCTGACAAACCGCCTTCGCTGGCAAGCCAGCTCCTACAAGGTGATCAGCA
>NZ_JANHLK010000091.1 GCF_028682635.1 Pseudomonas putida
TACCGCGCCAAACTGGAAGCCGAAGGTCATCCGTGCAAGTTGATTTTCGTCACGCCGGACTACTACGAAGAACGCCCGAAAGCCTGCATGAACGGCTGGGGCAGTATTTTTCTGACAGTGACGCCGGACGGAACCGCCCTGCCCTGTCACGGCGCCCGACAGCTGCCGGTGCAGTTTCCCAACGTGCGCGACCACAGCATGCAGCACATCTGGTACGACTCGTTCGGCTTCAACCGCTTTCGCGGTTACGACTGGATGCCCGAGCCGTGCCGCTCATGCGACGAGAAGGAAAAGGACTTCGGCGGCTGTCGCTGCCAGGCGTTCATGCTCACGGGTGACGCGAGCAACGCCGACCCGGTGTGCAGCAAGTCGCCTCAACACGGCGTGATCCTCAAGGCCCGCGAAGAGGCGGAGCACGCGACCCAGACCATTGAACAACTGGCCTTTCGCAATGAACGAAACTCACGCCT
>NZ_JANHLK010000092.1 GCF_028682635.1 Pseudomonas putida
GATCAGACCCACCTCAGCGGCGCCAGCAGCAGCGCCACCCTGGCGCCGGGCCAGGTGCTGAAAATCGCCGACGCGCCCCAGGCCTTTGCCCCCGGCGCGGTGATCACCGGCCTGCACACCCGCGCCGCCCGCGACCGCAGCATCGAAGTAAATTTCGAGGCCATCCCCTACGCGGAAATGGTCTGCTTCCGCCCGCCGGTACCGCCCAAACCGATCATCGCCGGCACCCTGCCGGCCCGCGTCACCAGCGGCAAAGCCAACGATCCCTACGCCGAAATCGACCTCGAGGGCCGCTACAAGGTCAACTTCCTCTTCGATCGCGACCCCTGGAAGCTCGGCCAGGAAAGCATGTGGCTCCGCCAGGCACGCCCCTACGCCGGCGACACCCATGGCCTGCACCTGCCGCTGATCTGCGGCACCGAAGTGGCCATCGCCTTCGAACAGGGCGACCCCGACCGCCC
>NZ_JANHLK010000093.1 GCF_028682635.1 Pseudomonas putida
GCCAAGGGCATCACGTCCCGCCATGTCACCAGCGACAGCTTCGATTTCGCCAGCCTGAACTACAAGTGGACCGGCAACCTCGCCACCGGCTACGCCTACGGCCATCTCGACAATTTCTACGACCAGCACATGGTCAACCTGACCTACCTGTTGCCGGTGACCACCGGCCAGTCATTGAAGACCGACCTGCGTTACGCCCGTTCCAGCGACGATGGCGGCAGCAATGTCGACAACAACGCGATCGGCGCCATGTTCACCTACAGCCTCGGCGGGCATGCTTTCGGCCTGGGCTATCAAGGCATGAGCGGCGACACCGGTTTCGCCTACATCAACGGTGCCGACGCGTTCCTGGTGAACTTCGTGCAGATCGGCGACTTCGCCAGCAAGGACGAACAGTCCTGGCAGGCGCGCTACGACTACAACTTCGCGGCCATGGGCGTTCC
>NZ_JANHLK010000094.1 GCF_028682635.1 Pseudomonas putida
TCCGGCATTTGTGCTCGGCGCCAATCAAAATGTGGGAGTGAGCCTGCTCGCGATGACGGCCGACCCGTTGACAGAAATGTCGCCTGACCCACCGCTTTCGCGAGCAAGCTTGCTCCTACAAGGGATCTCCAGTGCACACAGATCTTGTGCATGACACCGATCAAAATGTGGGAGTGAGCCTGCTCGCGATGACGGCCGACCCGTTGATAGAAATGTCGCCTGACCCACCGCTTTCGCGAGCAAGCTCGCTCCTACAGGGGGTCTGCAGCGAACACAGATCTTGTGCATGACACCGATCAAAATGTGGGAGTGAGCCTGCTCGCGATAACGGCCGACCCGTTGACAGAGATATCGCCTGACTTACCGCTTTCGCGAGCAAGCCCGCTCCCACAGGGGATCTCCAGCGCACCCGGCATTTGTGCTCGGCGCCA
>NZ_JANHLK010000095.1 GCF_028682635.1 Pseudomonas putida
CCGTGGCAATGTCGACGAAAGCCGCAACGCCACGCAACCCGAAGGGCTGTTGCGCGCGCTGTTCGACGATCAGGTCCACGATTCCCGCGCCTGGTTTATGTACACACTGAGACGTGAGCCGTTCGGCAGCTACTTCGGCGAACGCATGGTGTTTTTCGGCGAGGCCGGCCGTCGCGACCTGGCGCTGTATGGCGAGAACGGTGAAGTGCTGGCGCGCACCAACTCGAATGCCGGACCTGACGGTGCCGCGCAACCGCTGGACGCAAAGCACCTGGTCCAGGCCATGCAAGACATCGATGCGCTGTGGGAAGCGTTCCATGCCCAGGCTGGTGAGGTGAAAAATGCATCGGCCTGAACCTGTTTTTCGACGCGTAGCGCAGGACCGCAGGCCCCAGTTCAAAGCCCGCCCATGGCGCGAGCGGGCCGTTA
>NZ_JANHLK010000096.1 GCF_028682635.1 Pseudomonas putida
TGGTGGCCGTTATGCCGCCATCGCTGGCAAGCCAGCTCCTACAGGTTTTGGGCTGCATGCGGATTGTTGATACGACACAAATCCGTAGGAGCCGGCTTGCTGGCGATTCGGTGGTGGCCGTTATGCCGCCATCGCTGGCAAGCCAGCTCCTACAGGTTTTGGGCTGCATGCGGATTGTTGGTACGACACAAATCTGTAGGAGCCGGCTTGCTGGCGATTCGGTGGTGGCCGTTATGCCGCCATCGCTGGCAAGCCAGCTCCTACAGGTTTTGGGCTGCACGCGGATTCTTGGGTGCGACACAAATCCGTAGGAGCCGGCTTGCTGGCGATTCGGTGGTGGCTGTTATGCCGCCATCGCTGGCAAGCCAGCTCCTACAGATTTTGGGCTGCACGCGGATTGTTGGGTGCGACACAAATCC
>NZ_JANHLK010000097.1 GCF_028682635.1 Pseudomonas putida
TGTGGGACCACGGCCAAACACCAGGTTGAGCACGCCAGCGGGGAAGATTTCCGACGCCAGTTGTGCCAGGCGCAGGGCGGTCAACGGCGTCTGTTCCGACGGCTTGAGCACCACCGTGTTGCCGGCGGCGAGGGCTGGGGCGATTTTCCAGGCGACCATCATCAGCGGGTAGTTCCACGGCGCGATGGAGGCGATCACCCCCACCGGGTCGCGGCGGATCATCGAGGTGTGGCCGGGCAGGTATTCGCCACCGGCCGAGCCGCTCATGCAGCGGCTGGCGCCGGCAAAAAAGCGGAACACGTCGGCGATCGCCGGAATCTCGTCGTTGAGCGCGGCGCAGTAGGGCTTGCCGCAGTTGTCCGATTCCAGCTTGGCCAGCTCTTCGCCGTGGGCCTCGATGGCGTCGGCGAGT
>NZ_JANHLK010000098.1 GCF_028682635.1 Pseudomonas putida
GCTCGCCGACGCCATCGAGGCCCACGGCGAAGAGCTGGCCAAGCTGGAATCGAACAACTGCGGCAAGCCCTACAGCGCCGCGCTCAACGATGAGATCCCGGCGATTGCCGACGTGTTCCGTTTCTTCGCCGGCGCCAGCCGCTGCATGAGCGGCTCGGCCGGTGGCGAGTACCTGCCCGGCCACACCTCGATGATCCGCCGCGACCCGGTGGGGGTGATCGCCTCCATCGCGCCGTGGAACTACCCGCTGATGATGGTCGCCTGGAAAATCGCCCCGGCCCTCGCCGCCGGTAATACCGTGGTGCTCAAGCCGTCGGAACAGACACCGTTGACCGCCCTGCGCCTGGCACAACTGGCGTCGGAAATCTTCCCCGCTGGCGTGCTCAACTTGGTGTTTGGCCGTGGTCCCACG
>NZ_JANHLK010000099.1 GCF_028682635.1 Pseudomonas putida
CGGCAGCGCCGAGTCGTTCACCTACAATGCCCTCGGCCAGGTGCTGACGCACACCGACGGCAAGGGCCAGACCACCCGGCTGCTGCGCACCGCCCGTGGGCTGCCGAGCAGTCGCCAGGACGCCAAGGGCCAGCGCATCCGCTACGAATACGACCCGGCCATTCGCCTGACCGCGCTGATCAACGAAAACAACGCGGCGTACCAGTTCGCCTACGATGCGTGCGACCGGCTGATCGAAGAAAAACGCATCGACAACCTGACCCGGCACTTCAGCTACAACCTCGGTGGGCATCTGACCCAGGTCGACGAAACCGGCTATGGCGAACGCGGCGAACGACCACAACGGCGCACCGAATTCGAACGCGACAGCATTGGCCGGCTGC